>JALOAI010000020.1 GCA_023228945.1 Pigmentiphaga sp.
CCCCCCGGGGGGGCTTTTTGCCTGGGGGCGGCCCGGCGGCAAAAAATGCCCCCACGCTTGCCGCTGACGCGGCGGCGCTGCCCCCCGGGGGGGCTTTTTGCCTGGGGGCGGCCCGGCGGCAAAAAAAACCGGCCGCCAGATAAGTGCTGCGCGGCCGGGCCGGTGTTCGCTTCCGGAGGTGTTTAGATGGGTCGGTAGCGTATGCGCTTGGGTCGGGCGGCTTCTTCGCCCAGGCGGCGTTTTTTGTCCGCTTCGTATTCTTGATAGTTGCCGTCGAAGAACACCACCTGCGAGTCGCCTTCGAAGGCCAGGATGTGGGTGGCGATGCGGTCGAGGAACCAGCGATCATGGCTGATCACCATGACGCTGCCGGCAAATTCGAGCAAGGCGTCTTCCAGCGCGCGCAAGGTTTCCACGTCGAGGTCGTTGGACGGCTCGTCGAGCAGCAACAGATTGCCGCCGCTGGACAAGGTTTTGGCCAAATGCAGGCGTCCCCGCTCGCCGCCGGACAATTGGCCCGCCAGCTTGCTTTGATCCCCGCCCTTGAAGTTGAAGCGACCAAGATAGGCGCGCGACGGCATCTCAAAGCGCCCCACCGTCAGAATATCGGCGCCGTCGGCCACGATGTCGAATACCGACTTGTTCGGATCGAGTGCGGAACGCGATTGATCGACGAAGGCCAGTCTGGCGGTGGAACCCAGCACCACTTCGCCCGCGTCCGGGGTTTCCTGGCCGACGATCAGGCGGAATAGCGTGGATTTGCCGGCGCCGTTAGGGCCGATCACACCCACGATGGCGCCAGGCGGCACCTTGAAGCTGAGGTCGTCGAACAGCAAGCGATCGCCATAGGCTTTGCGCACGTTGCGGAACTCCAGCACCTCGTTGCCGAGACGCTCCGCCACGGGGATGAAGATTTCCTGCGTTTCGTTGCGCTTCTGATACTCGTGCGCGCTCAGCTCTTCGAACCGTGCCAGGCGGGCACGTGATTTGGCTTGACGGCCCTTGGGGTTCTGGCGCACCCACTCCAGCTCTTGGCGTATGGTTTTTTGGCGTGCGGATTCGGCGCTCTCTTCTTGCTTGAGGCGGCTCTCTTTTTGCTCCAGCCAGGAGCTGTAGTTGCCCTTCCAGGGAATCCCGTGACCGCGATCGAGCTCCAGGATCCATTCCGCGGCGTTGTCGAGGAAGTAGCGATCATGGGTGACGGCCACCACGGTGCCGGGAAAGCGCTGCAGGAATTGTTCCAACCAATCCACGCTTTCCGCATCCAGGTGGTTGGTGGGCTCGTCGAGCAACAGCATATCGGGCCGCGACAGCAACAACCGGCACAGTGCCACACGACGCTTCTCGCCACCCGACAGATGGCCGATGCGGGCGTCCCAGGGCGGCAGGCGCAGGGCGTCGGCGGCGATCTCCAGTTGCGTGTCGGCATCGCCGCCGCCGCTGGCGTCGGCCGCGGCGATGATAGCCTCCAGTTCGGCCTGTTCGTTGGCCAAGGCGTCGAAATCGGCGTCCGGTTCGGCGTAGGCCGCATAGACTTCATCGAGCCGCTTGCGGGCGGCAAAAACCTCGCCCATGCCGGCTTCGACGGCTTCGCGCACGGTTTGTTCAGGGTCCAGTTCGGGTTCTTGCGGCAGGTAACCGATGCGCAGGTTGGGCATCGGCGTGGCAGTGCCTTCGATCTCGGTATCAACGCCTGCCATGATGCGCAGCACCGTAGATTTGCCGGAGCCGTTCAGGCCCAGCACGCCAATCTTGGCGCCCGGAAAGAACGACAGGGAAATATCGCGCAGGATCTGCCGCTTGGGCGGCACGATCTTGCCAACGCGATGCATGCTGAAAACGTATTGGGCCATGTTGAACATCACTCCAGAAAGCTCTGGCGGATTGTAGGCGAGGAAACCGGGGACGCTCCCGGCCGACCCAGTGTCCGAACCAGGCACGGGCGACTCTCGGCTCGGGAAATCCACCCGCGCCGTGAAAGACGGGGCTTGCGCTCGTGCCCGAGGCCAACAGCGCCCGATCAGGAGACCAGCGCCTGACGTTGACGCTGCCGCCGCCACTGGGTGGGCGACATGCCGTATCGAGCGCGAAAGGCATGCGAGAAGCGCGCCGCGTCCGAGAACCCGAACAAGTAGGCGATCTCACCCACCTGCCGGATGGGGGAGCTCTCATCGCCCAGCATGTCATGGCTGCGCGCCAAGCGCTCGCTCAGGATGTAGCTGGCCGGCGTGGTGTCAGCCAACTCGAACAGCTTGTATAGATAGCGTCGCGACACGCGGAAAGCCTGCGCGATACTCGCCGGCGTCAAGTCGGGATCGCCAAGATGATCCAGCACGTATCGACGCACCCGGTGCAGCTGCGCCTGCTTCAATTCGAGCGATCCTGGCTCAGCCAGACCGCCCGACCACTCGCTGACCGCCGCGCCCATCATCTGCCAGACGGCGTCTGCCGCATGGCAGGCCGCGCCGCGCGACAATTGGTCGTGTTCGTGCAGGCTCGAACGCAGCAGATCCATCGCAATGCGTCCGCAGCCGTGATGGGCGCTGAAGACACGCGCCACGGCATGGCGCATATCGGCCCGCCAAGCATCGAGCTGGCGACCGGGCATGTGCAATACCAGGAAGTGCGAAGCCTCATCCACCGAGACTTCGTAAGGCCGGGTGATATCGTAGAGGCTCCAGTCGCCCGGCCGAAGCAGGGCCGCTCGTCCCTCTTGACGAATCTCGCTTTGCCCTTGCAACTGCAGCGTCACCTTACAACCGGGCTCTTCGGCGCGGTCGGCCATCGCACGGCTGCGCAGCGCGCGCTGCGCGGTGGTGCGCATCTCGCTGACCTGTATCCAGCCCAGCATGCCGGTCGCGACTTCGTTGCGGAAGCGGTCCCGGCGCTCGGGCCGGACCTCGATCGGCACGAACACTTGGTTGACACTATCGCACCAGAGATCGTAATCGTAAAACTGAACATTGGCAGCGGGCAATAACGGGGACATTTCGGTAAGCACGGGAAGCGGAGCGGCCCAGGCCGGGCCGCGGGCCGGTCTCTTCTATCACGGCCAGTACCCCGATCACCATAGGGGCATACCCTCGACCCAGGCAAAGAGCTCCGGCCCGCCGGCCGGAGCTTCCAGACCCTCTCTGGAGCGCGCCTTGGGCGCCACTGTCATCCGCTCGCCAACCCCGCCAAGCACGACGGAGTTGACGCCCCGGTTCACAACATCACCGTCACGGCTTTTTCTTCGAGATAGCCGTCCAGCGCGGCCCGCGACAAGTCTCGCCCCACTCCGCTGTCTTTCAGACCGCCCCAGGGTAGGCGCGCGTCCAGCGGGCTCCAGCAGTTGACGGCCACTGCGCCCACTTCCAGGCGGGCGCTGGCGCGGTGCGCGATAGAGATGTCGCGCGTCCATAAGGAGGTGGACAAGCCGTAGCGCGTGTCGTTGGCGAGCGCGATCGCCTCATCTTCGGTATCGAACGGCATGATCGCTCCCACCGGACCGAACACTTCTTCACGAGCCAAAATCATGCCGGGTCGCACGTCGGTGAAAATGGCCGGGCGCATGAAATACCCCTCGTCCGGCACGGGTTTCTGCCCATCGGTCAAGCAGCGCGCGCCTTCTGCGCGGGCCTCTTCCACGACAGCCCGCACGCGCCGGTGGTGACGCGCGTTGATCAGCGCGCCCATCTGCGTGCCGGGAGTCGCCGGCCCGCCTTCCGGGCCGGCCAGCTCGACGGCGCGCGCGGCGGCGGTCAAGCGTTCCTCGATCGCACCCAACAGAGGGCGCTGCACCAGAATGCGCGTGCCGGCGGCGCAGGTTTGCCCTTGATTCAGAAACAGCCCCATCGCGATGCCGGCCACGGCTTCGTCCAGTTGCGCGTCGGCGAACACGATCTGCGCCGCCTTGCCGCCCAGCTCCAGCGTGACGCGTTTGAAGCTCTCGGCGCCAGTGCGAGCAATGAGGCGGCCCACTTCCGTACTGCCGGTAAAGCTGATCTTGCGTACCAGCGGGTGCTGCGTCAGCGCCGTACCGGCCTTGGGGCCCGTGCCGTGCACGATATTGACCACGCCGGGCGGAAAGCCCGCCGCGGTCGCCAGCGCGCCCAGGCGGCCGGCGGCCAGCGGTGCGTCCTCGGAAGTTTTGATGACGACGCTGCAGCCGGCGGCCAGCGCGGGCGCCAGCTTCCAAATGGCGATCATCAAAGGCGCGTTCCAGGGCACGATAAGGGCCGCCACGCCCACCGGGGCGCGGTAGGTGTAGTTCAGCGTCTGGCGACCCATGAAGCCGGCGGTGGGGATGGTGCGCCCCTCGAGCTTATCGGCCCAGCCCGCGAAATAGCGCAGTGTATCCACGCTCAAGGGGATATCCATCATCTGCGCATCCACCATCGGCTTGCCTTGCTCGTGGCTCTGCGAGCGCGCCAGCTCGGCCGCCTCCGCTTCGACCAGGTCGGCCAGCCGGTGCAGCAGGCGGCCGCGCTCCTGGCCCGGCGTCCGGCCCCAGGCGCCGTCCAGCACAGCGGCGGCGGCCCGCACGGCCGCGTCCACGTCGCGCTCGCCGCTGGCGCTCACGCGCGCCAAAAGCTTCCCGGTGGCGGGCGCTATCTTATCGAATACGGCGCCGTCCAGCGCGGGGACGTCCTTGCCGTCGATATGGTTGAGTACAAGACCGAAATCAGGGGTAGTCATGGCGATCGTCCGTAAAAAATCCTCGTGTGCCGCGCCGCCTTCAGGCGGCACGAGCGTCCTGCCGCATCATCTCGGCGCATTTTTCGCCGATCATGATGGTGGGGGCATTGGTATTGCCGCTGGTGATGGACGGCATGATCGAGGCGTCGGCCACGCGCAAGCCCTCGATACCGCGCACGCGCAGGCGCGGATCGGTCACCGCCAATTCATCCACCCCCATCTTGCATGTGCCCACCGGGTGAAAGGTCGTTGACACGCAGTCATGCACGAACCTCGCCAGGTCTTCATCGCTGGCAGCGGCGGGGCCGGGCTGCAATTCTTCGCCCAAGTAGTTGGATATGGCTTGGGCGCTCACGATATCGCGCACCTGGCGCGCGCCGAACACCAGCCGCCGGACGTCCGCTTCGCAGGCCAGAAAATTTGATTCCAGACGCGGCTTGATGTCCGCCCTCGGCCCGTTGAGCAACAGCTGGCCGCGGCTTTCGGGGCGCAGCAGCGACACATGAACCGAGAAGCCGTGGCCGCGGGGAATCTTGCGCAGATGCAACTGGTTGGTCAGCAGCGGCCGAATGATGAACTGCAGATCCGTATCCCGCAACTCGGGCGAACTTTTCATGAAACCGCCGGACTCGACCGTGTTGGACGTCATGGGACCTTTGCGGCGCAGAGCAAAATCGAATGGCGCGGCCAACATCCACGGCAACGACTTCCACGACCAGCCGAACAAGTCCGTCATGGGGCTCTGGAAAATCAGCAGCACGTCCTGGTGATCGTGCAGGTTTCGGCCCACGCCCGGCAGATCGTGCGCTACGTCGATACCGTGCTGGCGCAGGTGTCCGCCCGGCCCGATACCGGACAGCATCAGCAGTTGCGGCGAGGCAATCGTGCCGGCGGACATCACCACTTCGCGGCGCGCGCGCAGCTGCATCCGCTGGCCGTCCCTCAACACCTCGACGCCGACCGCGCGTTTGCCTTCGAGCAGCACGCGCTGCGTCGCGGTGTCGGTGAGAATGGTCAGATTGGCACGCCGCGCCACCGGATGCAGAAAGCTGCGCGCCGCACTCATGCGCTCGCCGCGCTTCTGATTGACTTCGAAGAAGCCGAAGCCCTCCTGCGTCTCGCCGTTGAAATCGTCGTTGGGCGCGTGGCCGCGCTCGATGGCGGCGGCCACGAACGCCTTGCTCACTCCCTGCGGGCTGCGCAGCCGCGCCACATTGAGTTCGCCGCCCGTGCCGTGATAGGGAGTGGCGCCGGCCTCACGGTTCTCATGCCGCATGAAAAGCGGCAGCACATCCTCATAGGACCAGCCCGGATTGCCGGCGGCGGCCCAGGCATCGTAGTCGCGTGGATTGCCGCGGATGTAGATGGTGCCGTTGATGGCGCTGCTGCCGCCCAGTACCTTGCCGCGCGGGCAGAAAATATCGCGCCCCACCAACCGGGGCTGACCCGAGAAGTGGTACATCCAATCGTACTTGGGGTGGTTCATCAGTCCCATCGTGCCGGCCGGCGTGTTCACCAGTTGCTTGACGGGAAACTTGCGATCATCCGGGCCCGCCTCGACCACGCATAGGGTGACGGCGGGGTCGGCGGAGAGCCGATTGGCGATGATCGAACCGGCGGAGCCTCCGCCCACTACGATGTAATCAAAAGTCGTTTCCATGTTTTTCCCTGACTCCGGCCTGTCCGCCCCGGTTGGCTCCGCCCACCTCTCGACAGCGGGCCGTTGGTTTCACCCCAGATACGCTTTCTGCAGCAACGCCGGATCGTTACGCAGGCGTTCGCAGCTTTCGGCCAGCACCACTTCACCATGCGCCAGGATTACCGCGTCGTCGCCCACCGCCAGCGCGGCGTTGGCATACTGCTCGACCAGCAACACGCCAACGCCTTCCCGTTTGAGCCGCGTCAAGAGCGGCATAAAGCGCTGCACCACTACGGGCGCCAGACCGAGCGACAACTCGTCGATCAGCAGCATGCGCGGTCTGCCCACCAGCGCGCGGCCCAGCACGATCATCTGCTGTTCACCGCCGGATAACATGCCGGCCGCCACATCCAGGCGCTTTTTTAATTCGGGAAAAATTTCCAGGACTTGCGCCAACGCCTCGCGTGCGCCCCGTGCGCCGGACGCGGCCGCCTCGATGTTCTTGCGCACCGACAGACCGGGAAAGACGGTGCGGCCCTGCTCCACATAGGCGATCCCCAGGCCGTGGCGCTGACGGGCGCCCATCCCGGCGAGGTCGCGCCCATCCCAGCGGACCTGGCCCGACTGCAAGCCCAGCACGCCCGCGACGGCATCGAGCAGCGAACTCTTGCCCGCACCGTTGGGGCCCAGCAAGACGGTAATGGCGCCTTCGCCCACGCTCAGGCTGACGTCGCGCACCACCTGAGTGCCACCGCGCGCCACGGTGGCTTTCTCGATTTGCAGAAGACTCATCGGATGCCCCTCCAACCGCTGCGCGGAGACTCCCCAAAGGACGCTTTACGCTTGGCGCGACCCCGCGCGATCCACAGCTCCATGGCTCCGCCCGAAATCGTCGGATCACGACGGCGGGTCGGCATAGGATGTCTCATACCGCCGCTCCGATATACGCATCGACCACGTGCCGCTGCGCCAGGGTTTCCTCGACCGGACCGGCGGCGATAACGCGGCCGAACTCCAATACGATCAGATCGGTACACACTTCGCGGATCAGCGCGAGGTCGTGTTCGATCAGCAATACGGTGCAGCCCAGCACTTCGGGCACTTGGCGTATGACCCGGGCCAGGTGCGCGGACTCCCGGGTGCTCATGCCGGCCGCGGGCTCATCCAGCAGCAAAATTCGAGGCCGCGACAACAGTGCTCCGCTCAATTCGACCAACCGGCGCGTCCCCACGTCCAGCGAGGCGACCGGGGTCTCCAGCGGCGGGCAGCACAGCCAGGCCAACATTTGCGCTGTTTCGACACGTGCTGGCGACTCTCCACTGGCCAAATGCAGATACTGCCCCACCGTCAGCTCGGGAATGACGCGGCCCACCTGGAAGGTGCGGCGCAGGCCCAGGCGCGCCCGCTCGTGGGCCGACAGACCCTGAAGCGAATGACCGTCCAGCAAGATCTCACCGCTTGCCCGAGTGAACCCGGAGAGCGCATCCACCAACGTCGACTTGCCGGCGCCATTGGGCCCGACCAGACCGGTGACGATGCCGGGGCGGATGTCGAGCGTTACGTCGGACAGCGCCAGCGTGGCGCCGTAGCGTACCGACACCCGGTCCAAATGTAGAGACACGCCGTCATGCCACTTACCGGCCAGGCCGGCCGGGGGCCGGCCGGTATCGGCGGCGTCCCGCTGCGACGCGGCGGCGGCCACGCCGCTCTTGAAGCGGATGCGCAGGGCGTGCAGCGCGCCCAGGGCGAACAGCAGATCGCCCATGTCCTTCCATTCGGCCAGACCGGCCCGGGACAGGAGCTCCGGCACGAACCAGGTGAGCAGCGCCGCGATCAAAGCGCCACTGAGGAAGCGCGAGCGCGCCAGCACCGCCAGCACGAAGATAAGCAGCGATGCCATCGGCTCGAAGTTACGCGACGACAGCGTGCCCAGCTGTAGCACCAGCATTCCGCCCGCGAGCCCGGCCACCGCCGCGCCCACGGCGAAGGCCGATATCTTGGCCCACGGCGCATTGACACCGAGGGCGGCCACCGCGCGCTCGCTGAACTTGACGCCGAACCAGGCCGCGCCGAACGGACGTTGCTCCAGCGCCACCAGCAGTCGGCTGACAACGATGGCGACCACCGCGCACAGCAGCAGCAGGTGTGCGTCGTCTTCGAGCCATCCCTCGCGCATATAGCTATCGCCTGCGTCCGCGCCGGTGAAACCTTGACGCGTCAGCCAGATATTGACCGCCAACGCGAAGGCCAGCGTCACGATGGCCAGCTGCACGCCCCGCACCCGCAGAGTGGGCAGAGCGATCACCAAGGCCAGTACCGCCGGTACGGCGCAGCCCGCCAGTAGCGCCGCCCCCACGCCCACCTCGGGATGGGACACCAGCAGCCAGTTGGCGACCCAGGCGCCGACGCCCGCCATGCCGACCTGACACAGCGATATCATGCCCGCGCGCTCGGTGGTGACGCCTACGCTCAGGCACAGCAGCGCCGTGATAACAACCGAGGTCATCACGAACACGTAATAAGGACTGAACAGGCCGCCGGCCGCCGCCACAGCTATGGCCAGCATCGCGATATCGCCACCCATGCCGCGCCGCTTGACCGCTCCGGACGCGCTTGCCCCAAATGCTTTCAACCCAATGACTTCAGCCGCGCTGGCCATCCCATACCTCCTTGCGATGCGTCCAGAGCAGCAGCGCCATGATCACCGGCAGATACACCGCTTGCGCATAAGGCGCGACGTCCGGGATCGATAACAGCAGCGCCTCGAGAATTCCCAGGCCCAGGCCGCCCAGCAACGTCAGATAGAAACTCTGAAAGCGCCCGATCAACGACGCGCACAGCGCGGGGATGATCAACAGGCTCAGCGCCATGAAATTGGCGTTGCGGGCCGTGGCGCTCATCACCACATGCATGGCCAACGCCGAGATGGCGCCCGCCACGCCCCACACGAGCACCGTCAGCCGCTGCGCGGGAATACCGATCAGTTCCGCCGTGACCGGTCTTTCGGCATAGGCTTGCAGACGCGTACCGCCATGGGTGCGGTGGAGGGCGAGATCCAGTGCCACCGCCAGACAGACCGACACAGCCAATGCCGCCAGCAGCCCGCTATCCAGAGTGACGCCGCCCAGCGCCAGTGTGTGCCCGCCCAGCAGGCTGGGCGCCTCGCGCGGCGTATCGCCGAAGATTCGGGCTCCCACCGTCAGGCCGCCGATCATCAAGGCGATGGTGGCCGACGAGCGGATGCGCACGTCGGCGCCCTGGAACCACCGCGCGATGATCCAGCCGAACAGCGCGCCCACGGCCGCACCGGCCAGCAGCCCCACGAGCAGGGCCAGCAAAGGCGGCAGCCGAAAAGCCGTCCCCGCCACCAGTCCGGTGTAGCTGCCCAGCAGCGCAACGGCCGCCTGGGCGAAACTCACCACGCCGCTCATCTTGGCGACCAGTGTGACGCCCAGCCCCAGAGCAGCATAGGCCGCCCCGACGATGAGGCCGGAAACAAGGATCTCTAGCATCTCGACCGCCATCCATCATTGAATGGCATTGACGACGTAGTAGTCAGGCGTCACGACCTGCCACTTGCCATTCTTGAGCCGTACGAATTTGGTGGACGACACCTTGAGCGTGTCCATGTTCTCGTCGAACGAGAAGGTATCGCCGAACATCGAGTGCGTGATTGCCTGCCCGCCCTTGATGGCGCGAAGCGCTGCCGTGACGGACTCCCGCGTGATCGGACCTTCGATGCGCTCGAGCACGTCGACCAGAACGGTGGCCGCCAGATAGCCGCCCTGGGCAAACGATGATTCGGGAATGTTGTTGTCGGCCATCAACTTGCGCCAATCGGCCAGCGCCGGGCTGTCGCCCAGGAAGGGCTCGTATTCGGAATTGGTGTAAATGCCATCGCCATCCCGACCCAGCGCAGCGGCGAAGTTGGCCGTGTAGGCGGGCGTCATCAGCATCAAGGTGACATCGCCCATGCCCTGCATCTTCATGGCCTTGACCCAGGCCAGGGCCATCTGCTCGGCGCCGCTGAATACGATGGCCGTGCAGCCGGCGCTCTTGGCTTTGAGCACATGGGGCGTCATGTCGTCCGGCGGCAGCACGGTGGTATCGAGCAGGTGGAGCTTCTGGCCGCTGATCTTCTCGAAGTTCTCGACCGCCCACCTGTTGCCGGCCGTGTGAGCCGGTATGCCCAGCAGAAAGGCGCAGAGCTTATCGGCCTTGAGTTCGACGGCGGTGTAGAGCAGGCTGCCCAGCGTGTTGCGTGCGGGTCCGACACTGACCGGCGCGAAGTTCTTGTTGCGGTAGCAGGTGAACTCCCCACCCACGCCGGGGATGGAAAGTACCTTGCGCTGACGATAAAAATTGCCATTGGTCGTGCAGTCCTGAAGGCTGGACGACCCCGCAAAGGCCACCACGCCCTTGGAGTCCACCAAATCGCGTGCGGATTGCGCGGAAGCACCGGCGTCGGCCTTGTCGTCCTGCACCAAGTATTCGATCCGCCGACCCTGGATTCCGCCGGCGGCATTCACGCGATCGAACACCGCCCGGGCGGCGGCCGGCGACTCCGGCAGGGGCAGCGGACCCGAGATCGAGGAAATCGCACCGATGCGGATAGGCTCGGCCGCGTGAGCCGGCAAGATGGCGGCAGCGCAGGCCGCAGCCACGGCGGCCAGGGTTTTGCTCATGGATATCATGCGACGCTCTCCTGTGGGAAGTCGACTGCCGGCGCCCTGTGCGCGGTCTGCAGGCAGAGTATCCGCACCTCGTCCGGCCGGCTTGTCAGGCCGTGCACGAGGATTTGTCGGCTAGCGCACGGGTAGCCTGAATCCGGCTTTTCTACAGGAAAACCCTCAGGCAAGCGTGACGCCGCCACGCCCCGGCACTATCATGCGTTACCCCCGCGCGCCATTACCCGGTGTCCCGGCGCGGACCACGCACCTCAGCCGCCCGCCGCGGCCGAATCTCCCATCACCCCTCACACTCCTGGAGACTCTCGTGCCCAATACTTATCCGGAACTCAAACTCCACATCGCCGGCACGTGGCGCCACGGCGAAGGCCGTCGCACGCACCGCGTCGTCAACCCGGCCACGGGCGATACGCTGGCCGAGCTGCCGCTGGCAACTCCCGCGGATCTCGATGACGCCCTGGCGGCGGCGGAGCAAGGGTTCCAGCAATGGCGCCGCACCCCGGCGGAGCAGCGGGGCAGGGTTCTCAAACAAGCCGCGGCCTTTTTGCGCAGCGACGCGGAACGTTTCGCCCGGGTCGCCACCCTGGAGCAAGGTAAAACGCTGACCGAGACACGGCTCGAACTGCACGGCGCCGCCGACCTGCTTGAGTTTTACGGCGAGGAATGCACGCGCAGCCACGGCCGCCTGCTGGTGCGCCCCACCGGTATGCGGGCCATGGTGCTGAAGGAGCCCGTGGGGCCGGTGGCGGCCTTTGCGCCGTGGAACTTCCCCCTGCACAACCCGGCGCGCAAATTGGGCGCGCCGCTGGCCGCGGGGTGCTCCGTGATCCTGAAGCCCGCGGAAGAGACCCCCGCCTCCGCCATCCTGATGCTGCAGGCCCTGCTCGACGCCGGCCTGCCCGATGGCGTGGCCAATCTGGTGTTCGGCATTCCCGACGAAGTCTCGCGCCATCTGCTGGCCTCCCCCATCATCCGCAAGCTGTCGTTCACCGGGTCTACGGTGGTCGGCCAACATCTGATGAAGCTGGCCGCCGATACCTGCAAACGCACGACCATGGAGCTGGGCGGCCATGCGCCGGTCATCGTGTGCGAAGACGCCGATCTCGACCAAGCCACCCAGATGCTGGTGACGGCCAAGTACCGCAACGCGGGCCAGGTTTGCGTGTCGCCCACCCGCTTCTATATTCACGACACGATCTACCAGGCCTTTACCGAGGCCTTCGCCGAGAAAGCCGCCAACCTGCGGGTCGGCAACGGTCTCGACGACGGCGTGAACATGGGTCCGCTGGCCAATGCACGCCGCCACGCCGCCATGCCGCGTCTGGTGGAAGATGCCGTGGCACACGGCGGCCGGGTGCTGACCGGCGGCCAGGCCATCGACGGACCCGGCTATTTCTGGAAGCCCACCGTGCTCACGGACGTACCGGACGACGCCCGAATGATGCGCGAGGAGCCTTTCGGCCCGCTCGCGCTGCTGCGTCCCTACACCGACCTCGATGCCGTACTGCACGAGGCCAATCGTCTGCCCTATGGTCTGGCGGCCTATGCCTTTACCGATTCCAGCCGGCGCGCAATGCAGATCGCCGATGGTTTCGAAAGCGGTATGGTGGGGATCAACGTCACCCGCATGGGCTGGGCGGACGCACCGTTCGGCGGCGTCAAGTACAGCGGCCACGGCGCGGAGGATGGGCGGGAAGGGTTGGATGCCTGCCTGGTGACGAAGACGGTGCACCACGGCTGATGCTCACGGGGGCGGGCCAGCCTCGGATAAATCCATCAAGCTACGCGGGACGGGGCCGGCCGCCCCGCTGCTGGCACCGCCCCGTTGGCCACGCCGCATGCTCAGGCTCGCAGCGTGGCACTTCAGGTGGCAGAGCGTACCGCTCAGGCCGGGGCACGCAGGGTTTTCAGGGCGCCAGTCCAGCGGCCCAGTTCGTCGAGCATGGCCTTGGCCGACGCCGTATTCGCCTCATTGGGCACGAAGGCTTTGTCGGCATCGATCTGCTGGGCCACATTGACCACCGGCACCGCCTCGAGCAGGGGCACCATCTTGTACACCGTAACCATGCCGCGCACGGTCTGGGCCGAGCGCATGCCGCCCGAAATTCCACCGTAGCTCACCAGGCCCACCGCCTTGTACTGCCATTCGCGGCCGAGGTATTGCATGGCGTTGACCAGCGCGCCCGGAGGCCCGAAGTTGTACTCCGGCAACACGAACAAGAAGGCATCGGCGGCATCGACGCTGGCGCTCCAGCTCTTGGTGTGCGCATGCTGGTACTTCTGCAGCCGGGGGTGTTCGGGCTCGTCGAACACCGGCAGCTCGAACGAAGCCAGTTCGACCAACTCGGCGTCGAAATGGCCATGTGCCTCGGCCTCTTCGAGCGCCCACCGGGCCACGGACGATCCGACGCGATTGGGACGGGTGCTGCAAACAACAATATTAAGCTTGGGTTTCAAGAATATCTCCAACGATAAAGACGCCTCCGGGGTTTTCCGTCTTGGACGGCCCGGCGGCGAATAAAAGCCCCCACGCTTGCCGCTGTCGCGGCGGCGCTGCCCCCCGGGGGGGCTTTTCGCTTTGGGGCGGCCCGGCGGCAGGCAAAAGCCCCCACGCTTGCCGCTGTCGCGGCGGCGCTGCCCCCCGAGGGGGCTTTTCGCCTTGGGGCGGCCCGGCGGCGAAAAAAGGCGGTACGATCAGACCGGCAACTTAGCACAAGTTCCTTGCCGCCGACGGGCGTCCACGTTTGAAGGAGGTCACGCCATGCAATACCAGGAAGTCCTCAAGTTCTGGTTCGAAGAGCTCACCCCGGAGCAGTGGTGGCTCAAGGATACCGATCTCGACGGCCGCATACGCGAACGCTTTGGCGCCTGGGTCGCCGCGGCCGCCGCCTGCGAACTCGATCACTGGCGCAACGCGCCACAGGGCCGGCTGGCCGAGATCCTGTTGCTCGATCAGTTCCCGCGCAACATCCACCGCAATACGCCACAGGCCTTCGCCTCCGACTCACTGGCCCTCGGCCTCGCCCAGGAAGCGATCGCCGTCGGCGCCGACGCGCAACTCACGGTCACCGAGCGGCATTTCCTCTATCTGCCCTTCATGCATAGCGAATCGGCGCGCATCCACGAACGCGCCGTGCGCCTGTTCACTCAATTGGGGTTGCCCGTCGCACTGGATTTCGAGCTGCAGCATCAGCGCATCATCGAGCGCTTCGGGCGCTACCCGCATCGCAATGCCATCCTGGGGCGTCAATCCACACCCAATGAGATCGCGTTCTTGGAAGAGCCGGGGTCTTCTTTCTGATCGCCGCGGGGCACGGCCACCGCTTCGCGAGCCATCGCCGAGCGCGGCCGAATAACGCCAAGGCGACTCTCTCACCAAGAAAACGGCGGATATGGACAGACATATCCGCCGCCGCATTCCTGCTCCGGGAACAGGGCTCAAGCCCGCCGCTCATGATCCCGCATGAAGGCCTCCAGCACCCGCCCGGTATGCGAATAGGCGCTAGCGGCACGCACGTCCGCCGGACTACCCTGCACCACTACGTTGCCGCCACCGGTGCCGCCCTCCGGCCCCATGTCGAGCAGCCAATCGGCTTCGGCGATCACGTCGAGATTGTGCTCGATCACCACCACGGTGTTGCCCGCATCCACCAGCCGATGCAGCACCGTGATCAGCTTGTCCACATCGGCCATCGCCAGGCCCACCGTGGGCTCGTCCAGCACATAAACCGTATGCATGCCGCGGTTGGCGCGGCCGGTGCGGGTGAGGCCTTCGGTGATGCGCGCCTTGGCCAGCTCGGTGACGAGCTTGATGCGCTGCGCCTCTCCGCCCGATAGCGTGGGCGACGGTTGGCCCAGGGTGAGGTAGCCCAGGCCCACGTCGCGCATCAGCTGCAGGGGATGCAAGACCGCGGGATGATGAGCGAAAAAGTTGATGGCGTCGTCCACTTCCATCGCCAGCACCTCGCCGGCATGATGGCCGCGCATGCGCACCGCCAGCGTCTCGGGATTGAAGCGCGCGCCCTGGCAGGTGTCGCACAACACCTTGACGTCGGGCAGGAAGTTCATCTCGATGGTGCGCATGCCTTGCCCCTCGCAATCGGGGCAGCGGCCGGCGCCGGTATTGAAGCTGAAGCGCGAAGCGGTCCAACCCCGCATGCGCGCCTCGGCGGTGTCGGCGAACTGCTTGCGCACGGTGTCCCAGAAGCCCACATAGGTGGCGGGGCAGGAGCGCGGGGTCTTGCCGATCGGCGTCTGGTCGACTTCGAGCACGCGGTCGACCATTTCCCAACCGGTCAACTGTTGGCAGCCCTGCCAGTGCGTGAAGGCTTCATCGCGCGGCGCCGCCAGCACGCGCGCGAGGTTGTCGCGCAACACGTCGCGGGCCAGCGTGGACTTGCCCGAGCCGGAGACGCCGGTGACCACGCTCAAACGACCCAGCGGGAAGCGCGCGGTGGCATCGCGCAGGTTGTGGCGGGTGGCGCCCACCACCGTGAGGTAGCGGGTAGCCGCGTCCACCGGGCGGCGCGGCTGCTCGGGATGGCGCAGCGGCTGGGCGAGGTAGCGGCCGGTCATGGAGGCCGGATTGGCGATCACGTCGGCCACCGAACCCTGCGCCACCACGCGCCCGCCGCGCACGCCGGCACCGGGGCCGATGTCGATCACGTGGCCGGCGCGGCGGATGGTGTCTTCGTCGTGCTCCACCACCACCAGCGTATTGCCATTGCCTTCGAGCCGCTGCAGCGCATCGAGCAGGATCTGGTTGTCGCGCGGATGCAGGCCGATGGTCGGTTCGTCCAGCACATAGCAAACGCCCTGCAGGTTGGAGCCCAATTGTGCGGCCAGCCGGATGCGCTGCGCTTCGCCGCCCGAGAGCGTGGGCGCGGCGCGATCGAGGGCGAGGTAGGACAAGCCGACCTGCTCCAGGAAATCCAGCCGGCTGCGCAGCTCCGCCAGCAAGTCGCGGGCGATCTCGGCGTCACGCCCCTCGAGCTCCAACACGCGGAAAAAATCCGCGGCATCGGCCACCGAACGGCTCGCCAGCTCGGCAATCGACAGATCGCGCCAACGCACCGCCAGCGATACCGGATTGAGCCGCTGGCCATGGCAGGCCGGACACACCTCGGGCTCGCCATCCAGGCCCGCGCTCCAGGCGCCTTCCTCGCCCGTCTGCTCGGCATCGAAACCCGGCAGGCGCACGCCCGCACCGAAGCACTCGGTGCACCAGCCGTGCTTGGAGTTGTAGGAGAACTGCCGGGGATCCGGCTCGGGAAAACTGGTGCCGCACGAAGGGCAGGCCCGTTTTACCGATAGCACCTTCTCCTCGGGATCGGTCTTGAGTCCCAGTGCGCGCCGCGCCGCCAGCCCCAGAACACCAGGGCCCACGGGCTTGGGCGTGAGATCGGTCAGCACCCGCATCACGCCCTTGCCGTGCTCCAACGCCTCGCGCACCGCGCCGCGCAGGCCTTGCTCATCGCCGGCATCGACGATCAGGTCGGCCACCGGCAGGTCGATGTCGTGCTCCTGATAGCGGTCCAGCCGGGGCCAGGGCGAGGTGGGAATAAAGCGGCCGTCCACTCGCAGATGGCTGTGGCCGCGCGCCTCGGCCCACTTGGCCAGATCGGTGTAATAGCCCTTGCGGGCGGTGACCAGCGGCGCCAGAATGCCAATGTGCCTTCCTTTGGCCTCGCGCAGCAGGCGGGCGATGATGGCGTCGAAACTCTGCGCCTCGACCGGCACCTGGCAATCGGGACAATATTGCGTGCCGAGCTTCATGTACAACAGGCGCAGGAAGTGATGCACCTCGGTGAGCGTGGCCACGGTGGACTTCCTGCCGCCGCGGCTGGTGCGCTGTTCGATGGCCACCGTGGGCGGAATGCCGAAGATCGCATCCACGTCCGGGCGGCCGGCCGGCTGCACGATCGAACGCGCGTAGGCATTGAGCGATTCCAGATAGCGGCGCTGGCCTTCGTTGAACAGGATGTCGAACGCCAGTGTGGATTTGCCCGACCCCGACACGCCGGTAATCACCGTAAACGTGTCGCGCGGGATGGTCACGTCGACGTTCTTGAGATTGTGCTCGCGCGCGTGCCGGATCTCGATAGCCGGGGCGGCCGCCACCGCTAGATAGCTCGCCGGCGCCTCCTCGAGCACCGCGGCGACAGGGGCGGCCAGTTCGGCCTCATAGTCGCGCAAGGCATGCCCCGTGAACGACGTTTCATGTGCCATCAAATCCGCGGGAGTCCCCGCCGCCACCACTTGCCCGCCGCCATCGCCGCCCTCGGGGCCGAGGTCGATCAGCCAGTCGGCGGCGCGCATCACGTCGAGGTTGTGCTCGATCACCACCAGGCTGTGGCCGGCCTGCAGTAACTTGCGAAAGGCGCCCATCAGGCGCGCCACATCGTCGAAATGCAGGCCGGTGGTCGGCTCATCGAACAGGAACAGGCTGCCCTTCTTGGCCACCCGCGCCGTACCGATACCGCTCTTGGCCGCTTCCGCCAAATGACCGGCGAGCTTGAGCCGCTGGGCCTCGCCGCCCGACAGCGTGGGCACTGGCTGGCCCAGCCGCACGTATTCCAGGCCCACGTCGGCCAGTGGCTGTAGCGCCCGCTGCAAATCGGACACGCCCTTGGGGATGACGCCATCCTTCGTGCCGGCCGAAGCCGCACCGAAAAACGCCAACGCCTCGCTCACCGTCATGTCGAGCACATCGCTGATCGACACGGCCCGGCCCTTGCGCTCGATGGTGACTTCACGGACCTCGGGGCGGTAGCGGGTGCCGTCGCAATCCGGGCAGCGCAGATAGACGTCGGACAGGAACTGCATCTCGACATGCTCGAAGCCGGTGCCGCCGCAGGTGGGGCAACGGCCATCGCCGCTATTGAAACTGAACGTGCCCGCGGTGTAGCCACGCTCGCGCGAGAGCTTGGCCTGGGCGAACAACTTGCGCACCGCCTCGAAGGCGCCAACGTAGCTCGCCGGGTTGGAGCGCGTGGTCTTGCCCACCGGCGATTGATCCACCATGACCACGTCGGCCAGCCAATCGTCGCCAAGCAGGCGGTCGTAGTCGCCGGGCGACTCGGTGGGCTTGCCTTTGGCCTTGCATAGCGCGGGATACAGTACGTCCTGGATCAGGGTGGATTTGCCCGACCCCGACACGCCGGTAACCACCACCAGGCGCCCGAGTGGAATCTCCACATTGATACTGCGCAGATTGTGCTCGCGGGCGCCCTCCAGGATGAGACGCGGCGTTTTGTCGGCCACGGGCAGCGGTCGCGGCGCGCTGACGTGGCGCCGACCCGATAGGTAATCGCCGGTGAGCGTAGGGGCTGCGCGCAGCGCCGCCGGCGGACCCTGGAACACGATATGGCCGCCGCGCTCGCCCGGCCCGGGGCCGATGTCGAGCACGCGATCGGCCGCCAGCATCACCTGGGGGTCGTGCTCCACCACCACCAGCGAATTACCGGCGTCGCGCAGGCGATGCATGATCTCCACCACCCGGTGCATGTCGCGCGGATGCAAGCCGATCGACGGCTCGTCGAGCACGAACAAGGTGTTGACCAGCGACGTGCCCAACGCCGTGGTGAGGTTGATGCGCTGCACCTCGCCACCCGACAAAGTGCGGCTTTGGCGGTCGAGCGTGAGATAGCCGAGGCCGACGTCGCACAGAAAACGCAGCCTGGCCCGCACCTCGGTGAGCAGCAGGTCGAGCGCGGCATCCAGCACACCGGTAAAGCGCAAGCCATCGAAAAACACCCGTACCCGCTCGATCGGCAACAGCATCAAATCGTGCAGACAAAGGCCGGGCACCGCCGCCAGCGTTTCACTCGACCACTCGGCATGCACCGGACGAAAACGATGGTAACGGCCATCGTCCGGCGGCAGCACCGCGTCGGCGTCCTCGCGGCTGCCGACCCGCCACAGCAGGGCATCCGGCCGCAAGCGCGAGCCGCGGCAGGTGGGGCAAGGGGTGTACGCACGGTACTTCGATAACAGCACGCGGATATGCATCTTGTACGACTTGCTCTCCAGCCAGTCGAAGAAGCGCCGCGCGCCGTACCATTGATGATTCCAGTTGCTGTCGGGCCCACGCCAATCGGGGTCGCCGGCGATCACCCAGCGCCGCTCGCGCTCGCTCAACTGCCGCCATGGCACATCGAGCCGGATATCGCCTTTGGCGGCGTACTTCATCAGGTCTTTCTGGATCTCCTGGAAGCTGGGACTCTGCCAGGGTTTGACCGCACCTTCGCGCAGGGTCTTGCCTTCATCGGGCACCACCAGACCATAATCCACGCCGATCACCCGGCCAAAACCCCGGCAGTCCGGGCAGGCGCCAAGCGGCGAGTTGAAGGAAAACAGGCTGGGCACCGGCGCGGTGTACGACAAGCCACTATCGGGGTCGTGCAGTTGGTCGCTGTAGCGCCAGACCTCCGCATCGCCGCCTTCGGCATCCAATACCCGCACATCGACCCGGCCGCTGCCCAGCCGCAAGGCCGTATCCAGCGCTTCCATGACCCGAGCGCGCTCGGCACTGGCCCAGCGCAGACGGTCCTGCACCACGTCGAGCACCACCTGGCCTTTGGGATCGTCGGGATCGGGCGCGCGGGCGTGGACCCGCACATAACCCTGCCGTTCGAGGAAGGCGCGGATCTCGTCTTCGGTGAAATTGGCCGGCACCCGCACCGGGAAGGTGATGGCCAGCCGTGCGTCGCCCGGCAGCGAGGCCGCTCGCTCCCGCATGTCCGCATAGATGCTGTCGGGATGGTCGCGCCGCACCGGCCGGGCCGTGACCCGGTCGAACAGCACCGCGGCCCGCGCGAACAGCAGCTTGAGATGATCGTTGAGCTCGGTCATCGTGCCGACCGTACTGCGCGAGCTGCGCACCGGGTTGGTCTGATCGATGGCGATGGCTGGCGGAATTCCCTCGATGCGGTCGACCTGCGGCTTGTCCATGCGGTCGAGGAACTGTCGCGCATAGGGCGAGAAGGTTTCGACGTAGCGCCGCTGGCCCTCGGCATACAGGGTGTCGAATACCAGCGACGACTTGCCGGAGCCGGACACGCCGGTGACCACCACCAATTGGCGGGTGGGGATCTCGAGGTTGAGGTTCTTGAGGTTGTTTTGGCGGGCGCCGGTGATCTGGATCACCGATTCCGACGACTGCACCGCGGCGACGGTGGCCGGCGGCTGGTCTTGCGTGGGCATGCAAACTCCCGTTGAGAGCGGCTGCCACCGAGGTGCCGGCGACGGCCGCAACCGCATTCGCGCCGGCGGGCGCGCTAGCGGAACACCACCGTTCGATGGCCGTTGAGCATCACCCGATGCTCGACATGGCTGCGCACCGCGCGCGCCAGGACTTGAGATTCGATGTCGCTTCCCACCTGCGCCAGGGCATCGGCGGTCATGGTGTGGTCCACTCGCTCCACGCCCTGGGCGATGATCGGGCCTTCGTCGAGATCGGGCGTGACGTAGTGGGCGGTGGCGCCGATCAGCTTGACGCCGCGGTCGTGCGCCTGGTGATAGGGACGCGCGCCCTTGAAGCTGGGCAGGAAGCTGTGATGGATATTGATGGCCCGTCCTTCCAGGGCCCGGCACATGTCGGCCGACAAAATCTGCATATAGCGGGCCAGCACCACGAGGTCGACTTCGAGTTCGTCGACCAATTGCAGGACCCTGCGCTCCTGCTCGGGTTTGCGCTCCGGGGTCACGGGCAAATGATGGAAGGGCACTCCGTAGGAGCGCGAAAGCTCGGCAAAATCCGGGTGGTTGGACACGATGGCCACAATATCCACCGACAGCTGGCCGCTGCGCGCACGGAACAGAAGATCGTTGAGGCAATGCCCCTGCTTGCTCACCATGAGCAGCAAGCGGGCGCGCTGCCGTACGTCGTGGATCTGCCAATCCATGGCAAAGGGCTCGGCCAGCTCGCCGAAGCGCTGGCGCAGGGTGGCGGGCGTTACGCCATCGGGCAGCGTGAAATGCACGCGCAAAAAGAAGCGGCCGCTGTCGGCGTCGCCGAACTGCTGGGCATCCAGGATGTTGCAGCCCAGATCGAACAGCACGCCGGTGACCCGGTGCACGATCCCCGTGGTGTCGGGGCAGGACAGGGTAAGAATGTAATGATCGGCTTGAGCGGACATGGCGGGAACAGGCTGAGACGGAACGACGCCGCTCGACCAGGCGATGGTGGAGCGGGCGAATCCTCCATTATAAAGAGATGAAGGGCCGCGACCCGATGCGGGGCCGGCTTGCCGGCTACGCGCCCCCGCTCACGCCCGGGCGGGCGACATGGCTCTCACGTGAGGCGGGCGCCTGGCCCGCCATCCCGCGAGGCGAAGGCTTATCAGCCGAGATGGGCCTTGAGAGGCACGGCGGGATCGAGGAGTTGCTCGCGGGGCGGCTGCAGGCCTTGCTCGAGCAGCTTGCGCGCCGCCATGTGATCCAGTGGCGCATTGATGGATTCGATGCATACCAGATGGCCGCCATCGAAATGCAGCACCGAGAAGCTGCCTTCTTTCGTGCCCGGGCGTATGGCCCGTTCGGTGTCCGGCCGGGCGAGGCCGGCGATCTGCAATCGCAGCGCGCCCTGATCGGACCAGAACCACGGCAGGGCCTGATAGGGCGTGGGCTGATCCAGCAGCACGCCCGCCACCGTGCGCGCTTGGTCGTTGGCGTTCTGTACCGACTCCAGGCGCAGACGCTCGCCCCAACGCGAATAGGGAAAGGCGGTGCAGTCGCCGATGGCGTAGATCGCCGGGTCGGACGTGCGCATGTGATCGTCGACGACGATCCCGTTGGCGCATTCAAGGCCGGCGGCCTCGGCCAAAGTGGTTTCGGGCACGGCGCCGATCCCGGCCACCAGCAGGTCGACCGCGTGGCGCTCACTGCCCACGAACACGGCGGACACGCGTTCGCCCTCGAATTCGAAGCGATCGGCCGTGGCGCCCAGGTAGATGGACACACCGGATTCGCGCAGGGTCTTCACCACATGGTCGGCCGCCTCCGGCGATACCGAACGCGCCAGCAGCCGTGGCGCCGCCTCGAAAACGGCAACCGGCTTGCCCAGTTGCCCCGCGGTGGCGGCAATCTCCAGCCCGATGAAGCCTCCGCCCAGCACGGTGACGCTGGGCGCCTCATTGAGAGCCGAGCGCAGACGCTCGGCATCGGCGGCGTTGCGCAGGTAAGCGACATTGGGCGTATCGGCCGGCACGTCCGGCAAGCGGCGCGCCCGGGTGCCGGTGGCCAGCACCAGCACGTCGTAAGGCAGGCGCCCCCCGGAGGCCAGCGCCACCTCGCGCCGCTCGCGATCGATCGCCACGGCGGTTTCGCCCAACCGCACCTCGATACCGGCCTTGTCGTACATGGCCTGGGCGCGCAGGGCCTGCGGCTCGGCGGCGGGGTCCTTGATGAAGGTCTTGGACAGCGGCGGCCGATGGTAGGGCAGGCGATCTTCATCGCTCACCAGGGTGACACGCCCGTCGAAATTTCCCTCGGCCAGGCTGGCGCACAACTGCGCCGCGGCATGGCCGCCGCCGATGATCACCACTTGTTGCATGTTGGATGGCTCCTGTCGGGAAGCAAGCCGGGCCCGTCGCCGTAAAAACGCGCCAAGGCCCGCGCCGCAAAGTTTTACAGTATAGGATAGACCGCCTCGCGCCCCGCCTTGTCATGATGTCGGCAGCCCACGCCAAGAGGATTCTTTCGCATGCTCCCGCTTCACCCGTTGTCCTGGTTCGCCATGCCGACCCGCCGCCTTCCCCTCTCGCCATCCGGGGCACTGCCGTTGACGGCCGCCGGCAGCGGCGGCTCAGCGCCCGCGGATCATCATGATGTCGTCATCGTCGGCGCGGGCCTGGCCGGCCTGGCCGCGGCCGAAGAGCTCGCCGCCCGGGGCTATAAGATCGCGGTCCTGGAAGCCGCCGGCCACATCGGCGGCCGCACGGTGACCGACAATGCCACATTCGCCCCGCACGGCGTGGATCTTGGCGCCCAGTTCTTCCATCAGGCCGAGCAGAACCCGCTGGTTCCGATCGCCCGGGCCATGGGCTATTCAAGCTCGCCGAATGTCCCATCGCCGTATGTCTATGGCCCATACGACGACGCCAGCGGCGGGTTCAGCCTCGACACCTCGCTGGCGGCTGCCTTCAACCGTCATGATCGGATCATGAACCAGGCCATGGCCGAAGCCGGCGCCGCGATCGCCGCCGGCGACATGGCCGATCTTTCCGTGGCGACGCTCGCCAGGACGCTGGGCCCGCCGGATGCCGGCTCGGGCTTGAGCTGGCGCTTTCTGTGCGATGTGATGGAAGGCCGGTCGGCCGAAGACTGCTCGGTGCTGGATATCTACAACACCACCACTCGCGGGCACGATAATCGACTCAACCTGGGCGGCATGGGCAACTTCGTTAGCGAGCGCTTTCGCGACATACCCGTGAGCCTGGGCACCCGCGTCGAGCGTATCGACTGGAGCGGCAGCGGCGTGCGCCTGCACACCGGCAGAGGCGCGATGCAAGCGCGCGCCACCATCGTCACGGTTCCCGTGGGCGTGTTGTCCGGGGGCGCATTGCGCTTCACTCCCGCCCTGCCAGCCGCCTACGAAGCGGCCTTCCATCAGTTGCCCATGGCCGTGCTCGATAAAGCCTTCCTCCAGTTCGAGCACGATGTCTTTGCCGGGCTCGATGCCAACACCCCCATCTTTCCGGCATCCGACGACCCCGAGGGACCACTGATCATCGCCCGTTCTTACGGCGCCAATCTATGCACGGTCTTCGTGGGCGCCGACCAGGCCATCGCGCTGGAGCGGCAGGGCGAGCGGGCGCTGCTGGAATTCGCCCTCGATACCGTGGCCCACGTGGCGGGCACGCGGGCCCGAAAGGCCTACAACGGCCGGGGTCTGGCAACCCGCTGGGCCCACGATCCCAACGCCCATGGCTCCTATACGGCCGCCGTGGTCGGCGGCGTTGCCGCCCGCGATCAACTCGCCATCCCGATTGCCGATCGCATCCACTTCGCCGGCGAAGCCGTATCGGTTGCGTCGCACAGTACGGTGTGGGGCGCATATGAATCCGGCTTGGTCGCGGCGGAGCGGGTCGCTCTCGCGCTGGCGTGACGGCACGCACGGCATAGGCCCCTCCGCCCACGGCAGGACGACCTACCGTCCATATTGGCCTGACATTATTCTGGATCAACGCCATTCCCGAGAGTCAGGCCGGGCGGCTGCGTCCGACTGCACGCTCCGTTTAACCCCGGATCAATTGATTCAACATTCAAGATTGATCATCCTCCCAGCGCGTTGCTACCATCGTGCCGAGCCCACGACGCACGCAAATTGAGGAGAGACGATGACGACGTTGCACCGTACCCTGGCGGCGGCCACCCTGCTGGCCGCGGCGGCCACGATGACTCACGCGGGGGAGGTCTATCCCAGCAAACCGATCCGCATCGTCGTACCCTTGCCCCCTGGAGGCTCGAACGATGTGCTGGCGCGCGTGCTGGGCAACGAGATGTCGAATACCTTCGGGCAACCGGTGGTCATCGAGAACCGGCCGGGTGCGGCGGGCAACATCGGCACCGACCACATCGCAAAATCCGCCCCCGATGGCTATACGCTGGGCATCGCGCCCAATCAAACCGCTGCCGTCAACCCCGTGCTGTATTCCAAGCTGCCCTTCGACGCCAGCCAGGACCTCACCGGTGTCAGCCTGCTGGCCCGGGTCCCCATGATTCTGGTCGTCAATGGCAAATCGGAAATCAACTCGCTGGACGACGTCATCCAGCATGCCAAGGCGCATCCCTCCAAGCTCACCTATGCTTCGGCCGGTGCCGGCAGCCCCCAGCACATGTCGGCGGAGATCTTCCAGTCGCTCACCGACACCGATCTCACCCATGTTCCCTACAAAGGTTCGGCTCCCGCCCTGATCGACGTGCTATCGGGCACCGTGGACATCATGTTCTGCCCGATCAACTCGGCGCTGCCCTACGTGCAGGACGGCCGGCTCAAGGCCCTGGGCGTCACCAGCACCAAGCGTCTGGAGAGTTTGCCGGACGTGCCGGCGATCGCGGAATCCATCCCCGAGTTCGAAAGCGATATCTGGATCGGCTTGATCGCCCCGGCCGGCACGCCACCCGAGATCCTGCAGAAACTGAACACGGAGCTGAATCGCTCGCTCTCGCTCTCCTCGGTACGCAAGACACTCGCCGAGCAAGGGATCGAAGCCGAGGCCAGTACCGTGGAAGCCTTCGATCAGCTCATGGCGGCCGACCGTCTTCGTTGGGGCGAAGTCATCCGCCGCGCCAACATCCAGGTCGACTGACCCTTCGCACAAGCACCATCGCTCCGGCTATCCGCCGGAGTTTTCTTCATCTTTTGTCTGTACAGGAACGCCATGAAGTCCACACCACCAGTGCGCCGCGACCAGCCCCTGCCCTCTTCGCGCGACGGCATGCCGTGGGGCAGCGACAAGATCGCCGATATGCTGCGCGCGCTGGAAATTCCCTACGTCCTGCTCAATCCCGGCGCCAGCTACCGCGGCCTGCACGATAGCCTCGTCAACCACCTGGGCAACGACGACCCACCGATCCTGGTCGTTCTGCACGAGGAGCACGCGGTGGCCATCGCCCACGGCTACGCCAAAGTCACCGGCAAGCCGCTCGCGGCCATCCTGCATGCCAACGTCGGCCTGATGCATGGCACCATGGCAATCTTCAACGCGTGGGTCGATCGGGTGCCCATGGTCATCCTGGGCGCCACCGGCCCCGTCGACGCCGCCAAGCGGCGACCCTGGATCGACTGGATCCATACCGCCCAGGACCAGGGCGCGCTGATCCGCCCCTTCATCAAATGGGACGCCCAGCCGGCGTCGATACCCGCGGCGATGGAGGCCATGCTGCGCGCCCGCCAGATCGCCACCACGGCGCCGCACGGCCCGGTCTATGTTTGCCTCGACGCCTCGCTGCAGGAGTCGCGACTAGCCACGGACATCGCGCTGCCCGACCCGGGCCGCTACCTGGCGCCGCCCCCCGCGCGCCCCGCCCAAGCCCAGATCGAACAGGCCGCCGAATGGCTATCCACCGCGCGCCGGCCGGTGATTCTGGCCGGCCGGGTGTCGCGGTCCGAAGCGGGCTGGGAGGCCAGAGTCAAGCTGGCCGAAACGCTCAACGCGCAGGTTCTCACCGACCTCAAGGTGGGCGCGGCCTTTCCCACCGATCATCCTTTGCATGCGGCGCCTTGCGGCATGTTCCTGCATGCCGAGGCCGCCCGCGTACTGCGCGAGGCCGACGTGGTGCTCAGCCTGGACTGGCTGGACCTCGCCGGCACGCTCAAGCAGGCCTGGGGCAGCGACCCGGTACAAAGCCGCATCATCCAGGTGTCGGTCGATCACTACAGCCACAATGGCTGGAGCATGGACCACCAGGGGCTGCCCCCGGTCGATCTGTTCCTGCTGTCGGAGCCGGAGCCCGCGGTGGAACTGCTCAACACTTGCGTCTCGCCGCGCGGCACGCCCGCGCCCGCGCGGGCCGAGCTGCCGCCGCCCCCCGCTCGCGGCAGTGGTGGCGAAGGCCCGCTGAACGTGCCCCTGCTTGCAGCCACCCTGCGCCGCGCCCTCGATGGCACGCCGACTTGCCTGACTCGCCTGCCACTCAGTTGGAGCGGTGAGTTCTGGGATTTCCATCATCCGCTGGATTTTCTGGGCTACGACGGCGGCGGCGGCGTGGGCTCCGGTCCCGGCATGGCCATCGGGTCCGCCCTGGCCCTGAAGGGCGGCGAGCGCCTGCCCGTGGCCGTGATCGGCGATGGCGACTTCCTGATGGGGGCCAATGCCCTCTGGACGGCGGCCACCGCCGGGATTCCCATGTTGATCGTGGTGGTCAATAATCGCTCGTTCTTCAACGATGAGGTGCACCAGGAGCGCGTGGCGCTCCAGCGCCATCGGCCGGTGGAGAACCGCTGGATCGGGCAGCGCATCGACAACCCCGCGCCCGATCTGGCCATGATGGCCCGCAGCCAGGGGCTGACGGGCTATGGGCCGGTGCGCACGGAAGCCGAACTGGAAACCGTTCTGGCCGAGGTCATCGGCCAGGTGCGGCAAGGCGGTATCGTGGTGGTCGACGTGCTGGTTCAGCCGGGCTACGCTGCCTCCATGACCAGCGCGCTTACCCGGTCCGCGGACTGACTGCCCCCTCACGCCGACGCCCACCGCTTCGACACAGGCCGGGCGCTCATCCCCGGTCAGCACTCCCCGCCCGGGGGCGGCGATGCCGCGGCCTTCCGGCCGGACATCCAGCACCCCGGTGGATCGCCCCCGGGGCCGTTTCTCATTCCCGGCCTGAACGCCAGACCGGCTCTTTCTGGAGAACCCATCATGCGTGCCCAAGCCATTCCCGCCGGTATCCTGCCCAGCCGGCGCCAGTTGTTCTATGGCGGCGATTGGCATGACCCCTTGTCGGGCGAGTTTGCCGACACCATCAACCCCGCCTATGACGAAGTGATCACCCAGGCCCCGGTCGCCGGCGAGGCCGACGTCGATGCCGCTGTGCGCGCCGCCCAGACCGCCTTTCCCGCCTGGGCCGCCACGCCGCCGCAACAGCGCGCCGCCTTTTTGCGCCGCGCGGCCGCCATCCTGCGCGAGCATGCCGAGCCGCTGGCCCTGCTCGACTCGCTGAACAACGGCAACCCCGTCTCCGCTCTCAAGGCCGATGCGGGCTTTGCCGCCGACGGCATGGAGTACTTCGCCGGCCTCGCCACCGAGATCAAGGGCGAGACCATTCCCATGGGCGACGGCAATCTGAACTACACACTGCAGGAGCCCATGGGCGTGATCGCCCGCATCGTGGCCTACAACCACCCCCTGATGTTTGCCGCGCTGCGGATCGCCGCGCCGCTGGCGGCGGGCAACACCGTGGTGATCAAAGCGCCCGACCAGGCGCCGCTGTCCATTCTTCGGCTGGCCGAGCTGATCGGCGACGTTTTCCCGGCCGGCGTCGTCAACTTCCTGTGCGGCGGTCGCGAATGCGGCGACGCCCTGGCTCGCCATCCCCTGGTACGCAAGATCACCCTCATCGGCGGCGTGCCCACGGGCAAGGCCGTGATGGCCACGGCGGCCCAGGGCCTCAAGCCCGTGCTGCTCGAGCTCGGTGGCAAGAACGCCCTGATCGCCTACCCCGATGCCGATCTCGACAAACTGGTCGATGGCCTCATCGGCGGCATGAACTTCACCTGGTCGGGCCAGAGCTGCGGCTCCACCAGCCGCGTGTTCCTGCACGAAAGCATCCATGACCAAGTGCTGGAGAAGGTGGCCGCGCTGTTGCCCCAGCGCCATCGGCCAGGCATTCCCACCGACGCCGCCACTACCATGGGCAGCCTGGTCAGCCGCGCCCAGCTCGAGAAAGTCGAAGGCTTCGTGCGCACCGCCCTCGACGAAGGCGCCCGGCTGGTCAGCGGCGGCAAGCGGCCCGACGATCCGGCGCTGACCAATGGCTTCTTCTTCGAGCCGACGGTGTTCGCCGACGTGACGCCCACCATGCGCCTGGCGCGCGAAGAAGTCTTCGGCCCCATCCTGGCGGTGTTCCGCTGGAGCAACGAAGACGCCATGTTCGAACAGGCCAATGACGTGGACTTCGGCCTGACCGGCTCGATCTGGACGCGTGATCTGGATACCGCGCACAAGGCCGCCAGGCGCCTGGCCACGGGTTATGTCTGGATCAACAACACCAGCCAGCACTTCCTGGGCGCGCCGTTTGGCGGCATCAAGCAGTCCGGCATCGGCCGGGAAGAGTGCTTTGCCGAACTGCTCGAGTTCACCAATACCAAGAACGTCAATCTCAAGTTCGGCTGAGCAAGGGGCGCCGGCTCTCCAGCCGGGACTCTCCGCCCGTGCGCAGGAACCTTCGGCTCGAGCGGCCTGCAGGCCGCGCGTTGGGCCCGCTTGCGCTCAGGCGCCTGATCATCAAATCCGGCCATATCAGGCATGGCCGCTAACTATTGGACAGCCCCTCGACGCCAACCGTATCTTGAATGCCAACGTAAACATCGCCGGCGCCCCGTGGCGCCCGGACCTCGAGGAGAACGTGTGGCGCAAATTCGCAAACCCATCCGCAGCCAGATGGGCTGGAGCACTCGGGATCGCATCGAAGTGCAAGGCTTCGATCTTTGCCAGGATCTGATCGGCCACATCAATCTCGGTGATATGGCCTTTCTGGAAATGACGGGCCGGCGCCCCACTCAGGCGGAGTCCACCGTTTTCAATGCCGTCCTCGTCACGCTGGTGGAACACGGGCTGACGCCCATGGCGCTCGCCACCCGCCTCACCTATCTGGGGGCCCCCGAATCCCTGCAGGGCGCCGTGGCCTCCGGCCTGCTCGGCATGGGCACCACCTTTGCCGGCACCACCGAGGGGTCGGCGCGGATGATCACCGAGGCCCTGAGCGCCAACCCCGCCACCGCCACCGCAGCCTTGGCCGAACAGATCGTGGCGGACTATCGCGCCAGCGGGCATCCGATCCCCGGTATCGGGCACAACATGCACAAGCCCATCGATCCGCGTGCGGAGCGCCTGTTCGAGGTCGCCGCGTCGCAGGGCTTCAGCAGCCGGCCCATTGCCTTGATGCGCGCCATCGCCGCTCGCGCCGCCCATGTCTACGGCCGCGAACTCCCGGTCAATGCCACCGGCGCCATCGGCGCCCTCTCCTGCGAGCTGGGCCTGGATTGGCGTATTGCCCGCGGCTTGTCCGTCATGGGGCGGGCCGTTGGGCTGGTGGGACATTTGATGGAAGAGCTGCGCAACCCCATCGCTCCGGAAATCTGGCTGCGCGCCGAAGAGGAATCCCACGCTCATTACCAGCATCAGGAAAACGGCCATGCGGATTCTTGACGGCATTCGGGTTCTGGACCTCGGCAGCTTCATCACGGCTCCCCTGGCGGGGATGCTGCTGGGGGAACTGGGAGCGGACGTCATCAAGGTGGAGAAGCCGGGCGAGGGCGACCCTTTCCGGGCCTTCAAGGGCGGTCATTACAGCCCCCAATACCAGGCGCACAATCGCAATAAGCGCAGCCTGACCCTCGATGTTTCCCAGCCCGACGGGCGTAGCATCTTCGACCAGCTCGTGGCCACGGCCGACGTGGTGCTGCTGAACATGCGTCCCGGCGTGGAGGCCCGGCTGGGTCTGGATTACGAGCGCCTGCGCGGCCTCAATCCCGGCCTGGTGTATTGCGCCATTACCGGTTTCGGCGCCAGCGGCCCCTATGCCGGGCGCCCCGCCTACGATAACGTCGGCCAGGCCGTGTCGGGCTGGCTTTCGCTGTTTCACGAAGGCCGCGATCCCCGCGTTGCCGGGCCGGCCATCTCCGACGCCCTGGCGGGCATGCATGCCTGCATCGGCATCCTCGGCGCCCTGGTCGAACGCAGCCGCACGCAACGGGGCCGCAAGGTGGAGGTCAGCATGCTGGAAGCCATGATCGCCACTCTCACCGAACCCCTGGGCAGCTTCATGGCCGCCGGACAATCGCCCGGGCTGCATGGCCGGGCGGCCACGTCGCAATCCTTTGTCGTGACCTGCCGCGATGGCCTGCGGCTGGGGCTGCATCTCTCATCGCCCCGGAAGTTCTGGCAAGGCCTGCTCCAGGCTCTGGAGGCGCCCGAGCTGGACACCGAGTTTCCCGATCGGCAAGCCCGCATCGCCGGCTACGACACCTTGTGCGAGCGGCTGGCCGAGCGCTTTGCGCAGCGCGATCGGGCCGAGTGGGAGCCGCGGCTGGCGGCGCACGATGTGCCGTTTGCGCCCGAGAACCAACTGGCGGACCTGCCGCAGGACCCGCAAGTGCGCCATCTGAACCTGTTCTACCAAATGCAGCACCCGCGCTACGGCACGCTCACCGCCGCGCGCCGCGCGCTGCGCTACGACGGAAACAACGATAGCAACTTCCTGCCGCCGCCCGGCCTGGGCGAGCACACCGACGCCATCCTGGCCGAGCTTGGCCTGGACGACGAAACCCTCTCGGCGCTGCGCAGGCAGCAGCTGATCTAACGCGGAGCGACGATGGATTTCCGGATACCCGACGAACTGCAGATGTTGCGGCTATCGGCGCGTCGCTTCGTGAACGAGGAGCTGCTACCGCTGGAGCCGGAGTACGCCAACCAGCCCGATATCCCGGACGACTTGCGGACCCGCCTGCAGGCCCGGGCCCGCGAGCTCGGTTTCTGGGCTTTCGATCTACCCGAGTCGGTGGGCGGCGGCGGCGTGGGCGTGCTCGGCATGTGCCTGGTCATGGAAGAACTGTCGCGCTGCAACGTACCATCATTCCGGGCGCCCACGGTGTTTACGCCGTATCTAGGCCCCGTCCTGTTCCATTGCGAGGGCGAACAGCGTGAAAAATACCTCATGCCCATCATCCGCGGCGAAAAGCGCACCTGTTTCGCGCTCACCGAGCCCGGCGGCGGCTCCGACCCGTCGGGCATGACCACCACGGCGCGCGTCACGCCCGGCGGGTTTCGGCTGAACGGCCGCAAGATTTTCATCACCGGCGCCGACAAGGCCCACTTCGTCCAGGTCTTCGCCCGCACCCTGGATCGCGGCGAGGACCTCGGCATCAGTTGCTTTCTGGTCGAACGCGGCACCCCCGGCTTCAGCCTGGGGCAAGCGTTCGAGCTCATGTCGCCGGATCGCCCCTGGGAGCTGGTATTCGACGACGTCGACATTCCGCGCGAACAATGCGTGGGCCGTATCGGCCAAGGCTGGGAGCTGGCGCGCGAGTTCCTCGACATGGGCCGCCTGATCCATGGTCCCAAGGCGGTGGGACGCGCCCAGCGCGCGCTCGAGATGGCGGCGGAACACGCCAAAAGCCGAAGCACTTTCGGCAGCCCGCTGGCGGAACGTCAGGCGATTCAGTGGATGCTGGCCGACTCGGCCGTGGAACTGCACGCGGCTCGGCTGATGACGTACCACGCCGCCTGGAAAGCCGACCAGGGCCAGAGCTATCACGTCGAGGCCTCGGCGGTAAAGCTGTATGCCGACGAGATGCTGGTGCGCGTCATCGATCGCGCCCTGCAGATCCACGGCGGCCTGGGGCTGTCGCGCGAGCTGCCGCTGGAGCTGATGTTCCGCGACGCGCGCAGCCGCACCATCACCGAAGGCTCCTCCGAAATGCAGCGTCTGATCCTGGCCCGCGACGTTCTTGCCCATCCCGAACGCGTCGATCGTTTTGCCCCTTGAGTTCGCTTTCTATTCTTCCGCCTTCCGGATATTCCACGATGCGAGATTTCGGCCTTACCTCTGAGCAGATCCTGATGCGCGACACCGTGCGCAAGCTCGCCCGCGAGCGCTTCGAGCCCGGGGCGGCCGCCGCCGATCGCGACCGCCGCCCTCCCCTCGAGAACCTTCGCCTGTTGGCCGAATACGGCTATACCGGCATGTCGATTCCCGAAGCCGATGGCGGCCTCGGCCTGGGACTGTTCGACCTGGTATTGATGGTGGAAGAGCTCGCGCGCGCCTGCGCCAACACCGCCATGTTGTATTCCCTGACCGACGGCGCGCCCACCCGCGCCATCGTGCGCCTGGGCACGCCCGCGCTCAGGGCGCAATGGCTGCCCCGGCTGGCCCGGGCCGAACGCCTGGTGGCCTGGAGCATGTCGGAGCCCGATGCGGGCTCGGATATCGGCAACGTCAAGACCCGCGCCGTGGCCGACGGCGACCACTATGTCGTGAACGGCGCGAAGCTGTGGTGCTCCGGCGCCCAGGTTGCCGACGCCTACCTCGTTCTGGTTCGCTTGAACGACGATCCGGGATTGAAAGGCGTTGGCGCCATCCTGGTCGACCGCGATACGCCGGGCTTTGCCGTGGGGCGTCATCTGGAGCTGTTGGGCCTGCGCGGAACCGGCATGGCCGAGCTGGTTTTCCAGGACTGCCGCATTCCCGCGGATCGGTTGTTCTTGCCCGCCGGCCGCATGCGCGAACTGCTGGGGGTGCTGGACGCCGACCGGATCTCCGGCAATCCGCCCATCTGCCTGGGCGTGGCCCAGGCTTCGTTCGAACGCATCGTGCAGCACGTCCGGGACCGCAAGCAGTTCGGCAAACCTCTGGCCGAGCAGCAAGGCGTGCAATGGAAGCTGGCCGATATGGCCATCGATCTCGAAGCGGCCCGGGCGCTGTTGTATCGCGCCGCCGCGCGGGTGGACGCCGGCCAGGCCAGCATCGTCGACACCTCGATCACGAAAACCTATGTCAACCAGATGGCGGTACGCGTCACCAACGAGGCGATGCAACTGGCGGGGGCCTACGGCCTGGCCGAAGAATATCCCTACGAACGCCATTTTCGCGACGTTCGAGGCATGTCGGTGGGCTACGGCACCACCGAGATCCATCGCAATTCGATCGCCCGCGAGATTCTGTCCGGCCGCTATGCCGTTTGACTTTCCCGTTACGTCCAACACAGGAGAACGAGTTCCCATGTCCAAGTTCCAAGCGCAGATCGCCGCTCGAGACGGCGGCCGGTTCGGCGCCTATGTGGCGCAACCCCAGCAGCCCAATGGCCACGCCATGGTGCTGCTGCAAGAGATCTTTGGCGTCACCGGCACGATTCGCAAGGTGGCGGATCATTATGCCGAAGCGGGTTATCTGGTGCTGGCGCCCGACCTGTTCTGGCGGCTGGAGCCGGAAATCGAACTCAGCCATTCGCGTGAAGACATCCAGCGCGCCATGAGCCTGCTGGAGAGATTCGACAGCGACCGCGGGCTGGATGATATCCAGGCCACGGCCGACCATATCCGGGGTCAGCCCGGCTTTGGCGGCAAAGTGATCGTGGCCGGCCTCTGCATGGGTGGGCGCCTTTCCTATCTGGCCTGCACGCGCCCGGGCTTCGACGCCGGCCTGGCCTTCTACGGTGTGGGCATCGAAGAAAACCTGGACCGCGCCGCCGACCTGGCCTGCCCGCTCATGCTCCATTTCGGACGGCAGGACGATTACGTACCGCCCGCAGCCCAGGCGCGGATCGCCGCCGCCCTGGCGTCACAACCGCGGGCAACCCTGCATTTCTACGAGGGCGCCGGCCACGGCTTCTACACGCGCGGCAAACCCGAAGATATGGCCCTGGCGCATCAGCGCAGCCTGGCGTTTCTTGAGCAGCAGACATGAGTGGGCGGGGCCGTTCCAAGCACGAATCCTCCCTCGGGGAGGAAGTCGCGCAGCCACCGGAGGGCAGTCCGGTGAACGTTCCCATGCGAGCGCCCGCCAGGCGTTTCGACGAACTGGTGGTCGGCATGCGGGGCCGCAGCCCGGGGAGAACGCTGAACGATGGCGACCTCACGTTCTCCTGCATGCTCAGCGGCGGCTGGCACCCGATCCATGCCGACGCCGAGTACGCCCGCGGCACCGATCTGGGCCAGCGCATCCTGCATGGTAGTTACTGCGTGCTGCTGGCCACGGGGCTGGCGGCCGACCTGCCGGACCTGGGCGGCGCCGTGATCACCGACCTGGGGCTGCGCGACTGGCGCTATCGGGCCCCCGTTTTCGTGGGCGACACCCTCTACGCCGAAGTCGAGATCACGAAATTGCGCGTCAGCCGCGACCCCGGCCGCGGCATCCTGGAACGCCGCATCCAACTGGTCAAGGCCGACGGCGAACTTGCCCAGGAGGGCATCTCGATACTGCTGGTACGCCGCACGGGAGAAGCCCCATGATTCTGGGAGACGTATTCGAGCGCAACGCCCGGTGCTACGGCGGCCTGCCGGCGGTGAGGTTCGAAGGGCACACTCTCACGCATCGCGAACTGGCCGACCGTATCTGCCGCCTGGTCGATGCCTTGAGCCGGCGCGGCGTGAAGCGCGGCGACCGCGTGGCCATCCTATCGCGCAACCTGCCCGAGTACCTGGAGATCTATGGGGCGGCGGGCTGGGGCGGCTTCATGGGCCTGGGTTTGAACTACCGGCTCTCGGCGCCGGAGCAATTGCACATCCTGCAGGATGCCGAGCCCGCCGTCCTGTTCTACGAATCCCACTATGCCGGCCGGGTGGCCGAACTGCGCCCGCATTTACCGTCCGCCCTGCTGTACGTGGAAATGCGCCCGCAGGAACGCGCGCCCCTGCCGCCGGCAACCACCGCCGACCTGTCCTACGAGGCACTGCTGCAAGAGGGCAAGCCAATGCCCCCGAAGGCATCGGCCCGGCCCGACGACACGCTGTTTCTCATCTACACCAGCGGCACCACGGGCAAGCCCAAAGGCGCCATGCTGGGCAATGAAGCCCAACTGGAACAGGCCCGGGTGCAAGCCATGAGCCATGCGGCGCAGCCTACCGACCGCATGCTGATCGTGATGCCTTTCTATCATATCGGCGGCCCCACCGAGCTGCTCACCTTCCTGTGCATGGGCGCCACCATCGTGCTGCACCGCGAGTTCGACGCACACGCCATCCTGCAAAGCATCGAGGCCGAACGCGTCAGCGCGGCGCACCTGGCGCCGACCATGATCCAGATGATGCTCGACGAGCTGGAACGTCAACCCTACGACTTGAGCTCCCTGCATACGGTCTGCTATGCCTCGGCACCCATGAGCACCGCGCTCTCAAAACGCGCCCGCTCCGCCTTTGGCCCCATATTCATGCAGATCTACGGGATGACGGAGAACGGGCTGGGCACCGCGCTGCTCAAGCATCAGCACATCATCGACGGCTCTCCGCCAGCCGTCAAACGGCTCGCGTCGGCGGGCCAGCCGTATCTTGGCACCGACATCCGCATCCTCCGCGCCGACGGCGAGGAGTGCGCTCCCCATGAACCCGGCGAGATCCTGATTCGCTCGGCCTCGCTGATGCAGGGCTACTGGAAGCAGCCGGAAGCCACCGCAAAAGCCCTGATCGATGGCTGGCTGCATACCGGCGATATCGGCTACTTCGACGACGAGCATTATTTATTCGTGGTCGATCGCAAAAAGGACATGATCGTGTCGGGCGGTGAAAACATCTACTCGCGAGAAGTGGAAGAAGCCCTGGTGAGCCATCCGGCGGTGCTGGAAGCCGCCGTGATCGGCGTACCCGACGCGACCTGGGGAGAGTCGGTCCATGCCTTCGTCGTGTGCCGCGCAGGAGAGCGCACCGACGCCGACACTTTGATCCAGCACTGCCGCTCGCTCATTGCGAGCTACAAAAAACCCCGCGCGGTCACGTTCCTGCCAGAGCTGCCCCGCGTACCCAGCACGCGCAAGATCGATAAACAGGCCCTGCGCAAACCCTTCTGGCGCGACCAGAACCGGCAGGTTTCCTGATCCCGCCATACCTCGAGGAGACATCCCATGGCATATCCCGATATCGGCCGGTGGTTTGCCGTCGCGTCCCTGGCGCTGGCCGCGACGAGCGCCGGCGCGCAGGACTTTCCCAACAAACCCGTGCGCGTGGTCATTCCGTTTTCCGCCGGGGGCCTGACCGACGTGCTGATGCGCGGCCTGGGAGAGTCGCTCTCGAAAAAATGGCAGCAACCTGTGATCGTGGACAACCGGCCCGGCGCCAACACCATCATCGGCGCCCAGGCCGTGGCCGGGGCCGAACCCGACGGCTACACCCTGCTGATGGCCAATGATCCCACGCTGTCGTCCAACCAGTACCTGTACAACAAACTGCCCTACGACCCGGTGAACGACTTCGTTCCGGTGGCCAATATCGCCATGACGGAACAAGTCCTCGTCGTGCCCGGCAATTCGCCCTACAACACGCTGGAGGAATTCCTGCGGGCCGCGCGCGCCAACCCCGGCAAGCTCGATTACGGCAGCTTCGGCGTCGGCAGCAAGGCGCACCTGGATACCGAGGCGTTTGGCCGCATGGCCGGGGTCAATTTCAATCACGTACCCTACAAGGGCGTGGCCGACGTTCTGGTGGCCATCCAGGGCGGACAGGTCGACTTCGGCCTCACGGGCGTATCGCCCGTGGTGGAACACATCAAGGCCGGCCGCATGAAGGGGCTGGCGATCTCATCGCCCGAACGCCGCCCGCAGATGCCTGGCGTCCCCACGTTCAGGGAGCAGGGGTTCCCCGACTATGAATCGATTGCCTGGTTCGGGCTGGTCGCCCCCAAAGGAACCCCGGACGCCGTGGTGAACAAAATCGCCGCGGATGTGCTGGAGGCCGCCTCGCAGCCCGAGCTGCAGCAGCGCTACATCACGGGAGTGGGCTTGGTGTTCGCCGATCAGGGCCCCGCCGAATTTGCCGCTTTCCTGGAAAAAGACCGACGGAAGTATGCCGAGAAGATCCAGGCCGCGGGGGTGAAGCTGGATTACTGATCCTCCGCTCGCGGCGGCGGCTCGGGCATGCCGCCAAAGCTGGCGTGCATCAGTTGCGCCAGCTCGGCCCTGAACCACTGGATGCCGGGCTCATGATGATGGCGAATATGCCAGAACTGCCGCACGTTGGCCCTTGGCATCGGGAACGGCAGCGTGAGGATCGCCACTTCGTTCTCCAGCTTCTGCATGCGCAGAACGGTTCGGGGCAGGGTGACCATCAGGTTGCTGGAACTGGCAATAATGGCGGTGGCCAGGAAATTGGGCACCGTCAGTACCACTTCGCGCCGCGCGCCCAAGCCTGCCAGGCCTTGCTCCACCATGCTGTCGCCCAGGCTATTGACCACCGCCAGATGCGGCATGGCGCAATAGGCCTCCAGGGTAAGGGCTTGCTGCGCCACCGCATGATCCGCCCGCACCACCGCCATGTAGTCGTCCTCGAACAGGCGCTGCTGATAAAAACCGGCGCCATTCAGGAACGGAAGATTGCCGATCGCCATATCGATCCGGTCTTCCTCCAGCGCCTTGGCGTATTCCTCGCGCGACAAGGGCAGCAGATCCAGCCGCACGCCCGGCGCCACCTTTTGCAAATGTTCCATTAACACCGGCAGAACGATCACCTGCGCGATATCGGACATGACGAGGCGATACCGCCGCTTTGCCACCGCCGGGTTGAACGTTTCGGGCTGCTCCAGCCCCAGCCGCAAGGCGGCCAGGCCGTCCTGCACCGGCTGCGCCAGCCTCAGGGCCAGGGGCGTGGGCTCCATGCCCAGAGGTGTCCGGACAAATAAGGGATCGTTCCAGGCGCGCCGCAATCTCGTCAGGGCGTTGCTCATGGAGGGTTGCGACAGCCCCAGGCGGGCGCCTGCCCGAGTGACATTGCGCTCGCGCATCAAGGCCTCGAACACGAGCAAGAGGTTCAGATCGAACCCTCCCATATTCAACATGGCAATACACCCTATGGCTGATTTCAATTAGACCCGCACGGGTGGCAAATCTATCATGATCCCAGGCACCCGCCCAAGGTTATCCCTCTTGTCCGCCCGACATCCCAAAGGCCTACCATGCCCCCCTTCACGACTCATCCTATTGTCCGCCCCGTGTTGCTGGTCATGGCCCTGTTTGCCGGCATGGCGGCCACGCCGGCCTCAGCCGCCTCCAGTTGGCCCGACAAACCCATCAAACTGGTGGTGCCTTATCCTCCCGGAGGCGGCACCGACATCGTGGCGCGCCTCCTGGCCACCGAAATGCAAAAATCGCTGGGGCAAGGCGTCGTCGTCGAGAACCGGCCCGGCGGCAGCACTGTGATCGGCACCGCTCATGTGGCCCAGGCCGACCCCGATGGCTACACGATCGGCCTCATCACCGACTCCCACGCCATCAATCCGCATACGGTCGAGAAGCTGCCGTACGATTCCGAGAAGGATTTCGTGCCGATCAGCCAACTGGTTTCGGTTCCTTTCGTGATGGTCACGTCGCGCAAGATCGACGTAAAGTCGGTGCAGGAGCTCGTGACCAAGGCCAAGGCGGCTCCGGGTACGATCAATTATGCGTCCATCGGCAATGCCACGCCTCACTCCCTGGCCATGGAATGGTTCAAGGACATGGCCCGGATCGATATGGTGCATATTCCCTATACCGGCGTGGCGCCCGCGCTGAACGACATCGTCGGCAATCAGGTCGACGTGATGTTCACCGGCACGTCGAGTGGGCTGCCCCACGCCCGCAACGGCAATCTGGACGCCATTGCCGTTTCCTCCGCCGAGCGCGCGGCCGTCGCTCCCGACATTCCCACCATCGCCGAATCCGGTTATCCCGACTTCGAATTCATGACGTGGTACGGCCTCGTCGCTCCCGCGGGCACGCCGGACGCCGTGGTGCAGAAGCTCAGCGAAGCCGTGCACGAAGGCATGCGCCAGCCGGCCGTCACCGAGCGCCTGGCCTCGCTCGGGGTCGACGTGGCCACTTCGACGCCATCCGAATTTGCGGCCACCATCCGGCAAGCCACCGACCGCTACGCCAAGCTGACGAAGCTCACCAGCCAGCGCTGACACCCCTTTGGCGGGCGCTTTCCCGCGACTCGCCCTGAAGCGTATGGCGCCAGCCTCGCCGCTAACGCGCCTTCGCCACCGCCGGCTCCATGGCCCGCAACAGCCGTCTGGACTCCTCAGGCGTGCCGATGCTGATGCGCAACCACGTGGGCAGGCCGTAGTTGCCCACCGGGCGCACGATCAGGGCTTGCTCCTGGAGCCGGCGCGCGCAGGTCTGGCCGTCGCCCACCTCCGCCATGAGAAAGTTGGTGGCGGACGGCAGCACCCGCAAGCCCAGCGCCTCCAGCCCGGCGCGCAGAAGTTGGCCGGCCTCGCGATTGTTGGCCAGCGTGCGCTCCAGGAACGGCTGGTCTTCCAGCGCGGCCTCCGCCGCGGCCTGAGCCAGGGTGGTGACGGTGAACGGCGAACGCACCCGGCGCAGCATGTCGGCAAGGCCGGGCTGAGCGATGGCGTAACCCACGCGCAGCCCGGCCAGGCCGTAGGCCTTGGAAAAGGTGCGGGTCACCACCAGGTTGGGATATTGCCGCACCCAGGCCATGGCGTCGGTTTGCGAGGCATCCGGCAGGAACTCGACATAGGCTTCGTCGAGCAGGACGACGACGTGCGGCGGCACCAGCGTGAGGAACTCCGCCAATTCGCCCGGCTCCAGCCAGGTGCCGGTGGGGTTGCCCGGATTGGCGATGTACACCAGCGACGGCTGCCGGGACAAACCCTCCCGCATCCCGGCGAGATCGACGCGCAACTCGGGTTCGTCGATGGCGATGCCGGTGGCTCCCGCTTTCTGCACGGCATTGACGAACGCCTGGAAGGCGTAGCGCGGATAGAGCGCCTTGCGGCCCTGGGACAGCATGGAACTCGCCACCAGGCCGAGCAGGCTTTCGGAACCGGCGCCGACTACGATCCACTCCGCCGGTACGCCATGCCGTTCGGCCAGCGCGCCGACCAGCGGTACGCAATCGGTATCCGGATAGCGCGAGAAATCGATGGCGGCCTCTACCATCGCACGCAACGCCCGGGGGCTGGGGCCGAGCGGATTCTCATTGGACGCCAGCTTGGCGATGCGCCCGGGTTCGATGGCCAGTTGCCTGGCGAGGACTTCGATCGGCAGGCCCGGCACATAAGGCCTCAAGGCCGCGATATGGGGAGGAAACACAGGGACATCTTGCATGGCGGGGAATTCATGGCGAACGAAGAAAGGACCGGCGGTCCGCGGGGTCTCCGGGGTGGCCGGCATGGCGTGGCCGTCGAGGGCAACGCCATATTCGGCCACCCGGCCAGCGCCGCCAAGAGCGAGATCCTGTTCGCGATTCCGTTTTGTAATCGCCGGCAGGCCGAGAGGGCCTGCAAACCCGGTCGAGCGCTCGGGATTGAGCACGCGCGACCCCGCTTGTATCATGGGCGCTCCCAGGAATACCGCCTATGACGCTACAGCAACTTCGCGATCTTCTCGCCGTGGTCACGCACGGCGGCTTTCGGGCGGCGGCGCGGGCGCTCGACGTCTCGCAGGCCGGACTCACCAAAAGCCTGGCCAAGCTCGAAGAGGAACACGGCGTGGCTTTGCTCGACCGTACGGCCAAGGGCATCACCCTCACGCCCGCGGGCCAGGAATTCCTGTCGTACGCCCACGCCGCGCTGCTCGAAGCCGATCGTGCCGAGGAATGGCTGCACAATCTTCGCTCCCAAAAAGCTCCCAGCGTGGCGCTGGGCGTCTCGATCGAGCCCTCGTTGCAACTGGCGCCGGCCGTGCTGGCGGACTTCCGGCATGCCATGCCCGACACCACCGTCCACATTTCGCAGAGCTCCAGCTCCGAGCTTCTCGCGGCTTTGCGCGAAAACCGGCTGGAACTCGCCGTGATGCGACTGCCGCGCAACCTCGAAGCCAAGGATCTGCGCATCGACGTGCTGTACGAGTTCACGGCAGCCATCGTGGCCCGCCGCGAACATCCCCTCAAAGCCGCCCGTTCGATACGCGAACTCTGCCATCTCGAATGGGTGGTGGTCGGCAACCCCGGCCAACCGGCGCAGCACGACGAAAGTATCCGCGAGCTCTTTCTCGAACAGCAACTCGGTCGCCCGCGATTGGCCGCGGTGTCCGACTCGCTGTTCGGTGCGGTGTCGATGCTGCTGGAATCCGATTGCGTGGCGCGTCTGCCCCGCCAGTTGTTGGAGCACCCCCTCACAGGCCAATGGCTGACCGAGCTCCGGATCCGCGAGCAACAGGAGCAGATCCACGAAATCGCGCTGGTCTCGAAGGCCAGCCGGCAACTCAGCCGGGAGGCCCGGCAGCTGGGATCGATGCTGAAATCCTACGCCCGGGTGAGCCGGGCGGTGGCGGCGCCCCGGGCCGCGGTCAGCCCCGCGCTGGCGGCCGAAGGCTCTGTGCCGCCCCTTGAAGTGCCTTCGGCTCCCACCGACGGCGCCTGATCTCGCGCGATCAAGGCTTGAAGCCGGACGCCTTGACCACGGGGGCCCACTGTTCGAGCTCGGCGGCCTGCAGGCGCGAGAATTCGTCGCTGGGCAGATAATTCACTTCGAGCAGCATGCGATTGAGGCGATCCCGCATGGCCGGATCGGACAGGATCTCGCCGATCGCGCGGTCGAGCTTGTCTACCGTGGCGGGCGGCGTACCCGCCGGGACATAGGTACCAAACCAGGCCTCGACCGTGGGCATATCGGTCACGCCCTGTTCGGCCATGGTGGGGATGTCGGGCGCCAGGGCGTAGCGCTGGGGGCTGAAGATGCCGATGATGCGGAGCTTGCCGGCGCGCTGGTGCTCAATATGGTCGACCAGACTATCGATACCCACCGAAACATGATTGCCGATGAGATCGTTGATCAGGGGCGCGCCGCCCTTGAACGGTACATGGGTCCACTCGATGCCGGCCGTGCGGCCCAGCAGCAGGCCCGCGAAGTGAGCCATGCCGCCCGCGCCCGAGGTGCCATAGTTGGCGGCGGCGGGATTGGCCTGAAAACTGGCTTTCAGGTCGTCCACGGTTTTGACGTCGGACGTGGCCGGCACTGAAACCCCCAGGGGTACGGAAGCCAAGCGCGACAACGGTTGCAGATCCCGGAGCACGTCGTAATCCAGTTGGCCTTCGTATACCAAGCTTTGCACCGTGGTCAGGGCATTGGGCGCGATCATCACGGCCGTGCCGTCCGCCGCTTCGCGGCGCATCGACGACACGGCGATGCGGCCGCCCGCACCAGGCCGGCTCTCGACGATTACCGTACTGCCCAGCTTGTCTTGCAGCGGCGTCTGTAACAGGCGTGCCAGCGTGTCGACGCTGCCGCCGGGCGGATAGGGCACGATGAGCCGCACGGGAGCGTCCGCCCGCGCGGCCGCGAACGGCATCGCGAGCGTCAGCGCCAGGCTCACGCCCAAGAGGGAACGGCTAAAGGCACCGCGTGTTGGGAACGACATGATGAAGCTCCTCGAAATGAGATGACGGAAGGGATCTTGCCGCCCGGCCATCATCCACCCGCCGGGGCCGCGGGCTCCAGGCTTTTCTATCGATCGCGATCACTTTTGGCGATCAAAACCGGGCTTATCGCCGTTTTCTCGCGGCCGCCCAGGCCGGCGCGCATTGACACGCCGTGGAAAAAATCCACACAATTGATATTCCATCGTCGGCCCGGGGCGCCGCGCCGGCCCATCATGCTCGTGGCAGCGTATCCGCCTCTTGACCAAAAATCTCACCTTTTCCTCCGAGACCGCCCATGTCATCTCCCACGCCCCTCACTGGAGGCCAGGCACTGGCCTCGAGCCTCGTGCAACACGGGGTCAAGGACCTCTTCCTGATCCCCGGCATCCAACTCGATTGGGCCGTCGACGCCCTGCGCCAGCGCCAGCGCGAGCTCCGGCTGTTCGTTCCGCGCCATGAGCAAAGCACCACCTACATGGCCGATGGCTACTATCGTGCTTCGGGCCAGGTGGGAACGGCCATGGTCGTCCCCGGCCCCGGGGCCCTCAACGCCGGCGCCGGGCTGGCCACCGCCTATGCCTCCAATTCCAAGGTCTTGTTCATCTCGGGCCAGATCCACTCGAGCGGGGTGGGCAGGGGCCACGGCCTGCTCCACGAAATCAAGGATCAGTCCGGTTTCATCCGCGGCCTGACAAAGTCCCATCATTTTGTGGAATCCCCGGCGGAGATCCCGCCGGCGATCGACGCGGCCTTTGCCGAGTTGTCCGCCGGTCGCCCGCGTCCGGTGGGCGTCGAGATTCCTCATGATTTTCTCAGCAGCCAACTGCCATCCGGCACGCCCGAAGTGCGCGCGGCCACCGCGCCCGAGGCCTCGTTCGAACCCGACGCCGCCAGCCTCGATCGGGCGGCTGCCCTGCTCAACCAAGCCAAGCTGCCGGTGATCTACGTGGGCGGCGGCATCTTCGCCACCAACGCCACCGCCGCGTTGCAGACTTTGGCCGAGAAGATCGGCGCCCCCGTGGTCATGAGCGACAACGGCCGGGGCGCGCTGAGCGACCGCCATCCCCTCGCCATGAACTCGCTGGCCGGTCGCGCCGTGTTCCAGCATGCCGACGTGGTGCTGGTGGTCGGTAGCCGCTTCATCGATGCCCTGATGCCGACCCCCTCCTGGCCGGCCAAAGGCATCCGCTACATCCATCTGAACATCGATCCCGCCGACCTGGGCGCGCCACGTTCGCCGGAAGTCGCCATCACGGCCGACGCCGCCGTGGCGCTGCCGCAGCTGGCCGAGCGCCTGGCGCCGCGCCAGGCGCTTGCCGCCTCGCAGCTCCAAGCCGTGCGCGACTGGGCCCTGGGCCAGATCGAGAAAGTCCAGCCGCAGGCCGCCTACGTGGCGGCGATCCGGGAAGCCATGGCGGACGACGCCATTTTTGTCAACGAACTCACCCAGGTGGGCTACCTCGCGCGCATCGCCTTTCCCATCTATGAGCCGCGCACCTATATTGGTCCCGGCTACCAGGGCACGCTGGGCTACGGCTTCCCGGTGGCGCTGGGCGCGGCCGTGGCCAGCCAGGGGCGCCGGGTGGTGTCGATTACCGGCGATGGCGGCTTCGGCTGGAACCTGCAAGAACTGGCCACGGCCCAGCGCTACCGCCTTCCGGTCACCCTGATCGTCTTCAACGACGGCCACTACGGCAACGTCCGCGCCATCCAGAAGCGCGAGTTCGGCGCCGAGGTGGCCGTGGAGCTGGCCAACCCCGACTTCGAACTGCTGGCCAAGGCCTTCGGCGTCGCCTATGCCCGGGCCGACTCACCGGACACCCTGCGCGGCGCGCTGCGCGAAGCCAATGGCCACGCCGGCCCCGTCTTGGTCGAAGTCAAGATCGGCGTCGTCCCCAGCCCCTGGCACCTGTTGCGCCTGCAGCCCATGCCGGGGATGTCCGGCCCCGCCGCCCCCGCCAATCCTCTCGGCGAGGCCGCGTCATGATCGAGCATCGCGAATACTATGCGGACGGCCGCTTCCGGCCAGCCAGCGGCACCGCCCGCCTGCCCTTGGCCAGCCCGACTGACGGCCGCTCGCTGGGCGTCGTGGTCGCTTGCTCGGCGGCCGACGTCGACCTCGCCATCGCGAGCGCCCAGCGCGCGTTGCCCGCCTGGTCCGCCAGCTCGCTCGACGAACGCCGCCAGGCGCTCCAGCGCCTGCGCCTCGAACTCGAAGCCCGCGCACCCGGCATCATTCAGTCGCTCGCCATCGAGATCGGCTGCCCCGTCTGGCTGGGCCGCCTGATGCAACTCCCCATGCCGCTCAAGGGGCTCGAGCTCGCCACCGCAGGCCTGGATCGCATCCAATGGCGGGAAACCATTGGCAACGGCGTGGTCGAACGCGTGCCGGCGGGTGTGGTGGCGGCCATCACGCCCTGGAACTTTCCTCTGCACCAAATGGTGGCGAAGATCGCCGCCGCAATCGGTGCGGGTTGTACGCTCGTCCTCAAGCCCAGCGAGGTCGCGCCCGGCGCGGCCCGCCAGTTGTTCGACGCGCTGGACGCCTGCGGCCTGCCACCCGGCGTGGTCAACCTGGTATGGGGCGGGCCCGACGTTGGCGAGCAACTCGTCAGCCACCCCCACGTCCGGCACATCAGTTTCACCGGCTCCACCACCGTAGGCCGGCGCATCATGGCCACCGCGGCCGAAGGGCTCAAGCCCGTCACGCTGGAACTGGGTGGCAAATCCGCCGCCGTTGTGCTCGACGATGCCGATCTCGATACCGCGATCCCGGCCGTGGTGCGCATGAGCATGGCCAACTCGGGCCAGGCGTGCGTCAGCCAATCACGCCTGATCGTTCCCGCCCGCCTGGCACCCCAGGTCGTCGAACGTTTTGCCGCCGCCCTCGAGGCCTGGCCGCTGGGGGATCCGCTGGTCGAAGCCACCCGCCTCGGCCCGGTGGCCACCGCCGCGCAGCATCGGCGAGTCATCGAAATGATCGAGCGCGCCGGGGTTGAGGGCGCGGAGCTTCTGCTCGGTGGCGCGCAACCGCCAGCGGGACTGGAACACGGCTGCTATGTGCGTCCCACTTTATTCGGCAAGGTCCGCCCCGAGATGGAAATCGCCCGGCACGAGGTCTTCGGCCCCGTGGTCGCTTTGTTGGCCTATGACACCGAGGGCGAAGCCGCCGAGCTCGCCAACGCCACCACCTACGGGCTATCGGGAGCGGTCTGGTCGGCCGACGCCCACCGCGCCACCGCCTTCGCCCGTGGCCTGAATACCGGCCAGGTCGTCATCAACGGCGCGGCGCAGAATCTGGCCACGCCGTTTGGCGGCTGGGGGGATTCGGGTTTTGGCCGCGAAAACGGGCGTTTTGGCATTGAAGATCTGTTGCGGTATCGGGCGTTGCATGGGGCGGTTTGATTACGATTGCGGAATAACGGCGATCGCATCAATTTCGATGAGCCATTCCGGACGCGCCAGAGCGGACACCACGATCCCGGTGGAAACCGGATGCACGCCCTTGAGCCATTTGCCAACGACATTGTAGGTAGCTTCGCGATAACGAATGTCCACCATATAAATCGTGATCTTGCAAATATGGTCAAGGGCGCTCCCCGCCTCCTCCAGCAGCCTCTGGATGTTGGCCATGGCCTGTTCAGCCTGGGCACCCGCATCGCCGATCCCTACGGACTCGCTGGTATCGAGATCCTGCCCCACCTGCCCTCGCAAAAAAACGATGCCGTTCGCCACCACAGCCTGAGCAAGATCATTGGATAGCCGTTGCTCAGGATAGGTATCGCGAGTATTGAACTTTCGAAGACGAAGATGCGCCATGATTTTTTCAATGAATATCAGATTGTAGGTGTTGCAGCGAAAGGAACCCTGGCGGATTACTTCGCCCCAGTCCCCATGACTCGACCCGACAGCCCGGCCGACCGTCGAACGAAATCGAGAGGGCCATCCCAATCGAAATTCCGGTACACCGCGCCCAAATGCGCAAACGGGGGCGACTGGGCGAACAGCTGGAAAGTCAGGCGATGTCCGGCATAGTCGGAGTTGAGCAGATCACGAGCAAACGCCAGAAGTTTGCGCCGGTCTTCCGCCAGCCAATCGTCATTGATCGAATAGTATTTCTCCAACCACATGCCTGCTTCGGGGTCCCGGAATGCCGCGGCATCGGGTGTCACGCAAATTTGTCCACCGCATAGCTCACGCGCCAGATGCATCATGGCCGGCAGCTGCGTGCAGGCAAATACCCGCCCCGCGTACAGCAAAGACTGGTCCGGCATCAGCAAGCCTCCAGGACTTCGCTTGGCCTGAGCAATCGCGGCCGTCAAGTGAGCATTGATACCCTCGCGATAGCATGCAAGTTGCGCAAGTTTTTCTTGCACTGCTTGCTGGTGTTCAAGCCCGGTTTGCCGCACGTTGAACAACGCGGCCCCGATCAAGAGATCGGCCAAGCGCTCATTGCGTTGCACAAAGGCAAACGCGCTATACCGGTGCAGCGTAGCCCGAATATAGGTAGCGGCCTTGGTATGCCGGTAGAACAGAACGTTCTCCCATGGAATCAGCACATTGTCGAAAATCACCAGGGTGTCAACTTCGTCAAACCGATTCGCAAGCGGATAATCTTCCACGCTGCCCCGTCCCGCGAATCCCGTCCGACAAATGAATTTCAAGTTGGGAGCGGACAGGTCACACACAAACCCTACCGCATAATCCGACAACTGCGCAGACCCCCAATTGGCGATCGTTGGCTTGGTAAATGCCTGGTTGGCATAAGCCGCCGCAGTTTCGTACTTTGCGCCGCGTACCACGATGCCCGCGTCCGTCTCTCGCACCACATGCAACAGCATATCGGGATCTTGCTCTTGTGGCGGCCTGGAGCGATCACCTTTGGGATCCGTATTCGCGGACACATGGAATGGGTCGTGCTTGATGACCCGCTCAATATGGTTGCGGATATTCTGCGAGAACTGGGGATCGACTTCGTTGAGCACGTCCTGGCCGTCGAACAGCGACCACATCTCGCCTACGGTTTCATCGCCCACCCGAGTAACGATCCCACCCACATCATCCAGAACAGCGTTGGTGGCGGTGCGCTTGGCATACCAATCGTCCTGGGTGTAAGGCAGCTTTAGCCCGATGGAAAAATCCTCGCCGTCTTCGGTATAAACCATTTTCTCCCGTGTCGCGGCGTCCCACTGCATATCGTATATCCGCGCGCGGATATCGACGATGGGTTTGAACATGGGGTGAGTGGTCACATCCTTGACCCTCTCTCCGTTGATCCACACATCCCGCCCACCGCTAATGGAATCGCGATACTCCGCGCCAGTCCTGATCATGCTCCCGCTCTCTCTAAGATATGTTGTTGGACTTTCTCCGCCAGTCGCGCATAGCGACGCTGGCAATAGAGCAGGGGCTGACCGCCCCCCTGGTGCACTTCTCGCACCTGACCGAGGATGACGGTATGCGAGCCCGACTCATAGGCCGCGGCAACCGCACACTCAAACACCGCCACCGCATCCGGTGACACCGGCAATCCCGCCGACCCATCACGCCACGGATGGGCCGAGAAGTCGAACCGTAAACCGCCCCGGCCCGAGAACGTGTCCGAGACTTCAGCTTGGTTCTCGTGCAGGACATTCACCGCGAACACCTGATTCTGCAGAATGGCGTCACGTGCCGGTGAGCCCCGGCGAGTGCATACCAACACCGTGGGCGGATCGGCGGAAACTGACGCGAATGCACTTACCGTTACACCCTTCCGTCCCGCCGGACCATCCGTCGTCACCACCGTGACGGCGGTTGCGTTGGTACTCATTGCATCAATAAAGCCGTTGCGCAAAGTGCTCTCAGCCTCCGTCGGCTCCGCTCTGGTAGGCGTTTGAACGCCTTCTGACCCCTTCATTGCGTCTCCTCCCCGCATTGATCCAAAAACGTACTGGATGAATTTTGCGCGCCAGCCTAGAATTTGAAAAATATTATTTTTTTCTGAACTGGATAGGATTATCCTAATCAAGCATGTTCGAGCGCGACGCCGTCACCTTCTCCTTACGCCAGCTGCGGTACTTTCTCGCCGCCGCCCAAACCCTCTCCGTCACCCATGCCGCACGCTTGCTGCACATTTCGCAGCCCTCGGTGTCAACCGCCATCAGTGGCCTGGAAAAACAGTTCAATGTCCAACTGTTCATCCGCCATAACGCCCAAGGCTTGAGCCTGACACCCGCCGGCCAACTTTTGCTGGGTCGCGCACGCGAGTTGCTCCGACACGCCCATGAGGTGCAAACCTCACTACTGCATTTTTCGAACGCCGACTCCGGACCACTCGCCGTAGGCTTCATGGTGACGCTGGCACCCATGCTCCTGCCCAGCCTGGTACGAGGATTCGTTACCCGCTTTCCCGAGATTCACCTGACGCCTTCGGAAGGCGACCAGGCACAACTCCTCTCGGAGCTGCGCGAAGGCCGGCTCGACTGCGCGGTAACTTACGACTTGGCGTTACCGTCTGAATTCTCTTTCGTGCCTCTGGCCGTTCTGGCACCGCTCGTGCTGCTGCCCGGCGGCCATCCGCTGACCAGCCGACCCACCTTGCAGTTGGCGGATCTGGTTACCGAGCCCATGATTTTGCTGGACCTCCCCCTTAGCCGGGAGTACTTTTTATCGTTCTTTTCCGGGGCTGGCTTGCAGCCGACTATCGCGTACAGATCCGGCTTTGCCGATGTCGTCCATGCCATGGTTGCCAGCGGCCTGGGCTATACATTCTGGAACTATCCGCTGTCTGGCTGGCATACCCTACCGCCCAGTGGTCTCGTAGAGACACGGCTCATCGATGCCCTACCTTCGATCCGTCTGGGATTAGTGTCCCTCAACGCCGCCTATCCACGTCGCGTGGTGCGCACGTTCCAGACCCATTGCCAAGAGATACTGCAACCGTTCATGAAAACATCCGGTTGAACGGCCGGAGGCCTCAGGCCTCCCATCCGGTCTCGCACCGGGTCAACCGGTCTCCAAGAGCAGCTAAAAACGTGGAACATTCAACGAGTTGATCCAGAGCCACGAACTCGTCGGGCTTATGCGCGTCATCGATAGATCCCGGGCCACAGACCACGGCTGGAATATTCAGGATCTGCTCAAACAAACCGGCCTCACTGCCAAACGATAAAGCAATCTTCGGTTTGGGCTCGGACAGCAGGCCCACGACCCAGTCGGCCAAGCGAGCAGCCGCCTTGCTGGAGCCCGCCAAGGCCGGATATGAGCTCAATTCCTCGAACGAAATCGCACTGCTCGCCTCGACGGCCTGCATTTCAGGCAGCAGCCGCTGTTGTGCGAAAGTCCGTACTCCGTGTTCGATCGTATCGATATCGTCGCCGGGTATAGAGCGAACCTCGTAGTCGAACTCGCACAGGTCGGGCACCACGTTGACAGCCATTCCGCCTTGAATGCGACCTACATGCACTGTGGAGTAAGGCGGCGTAAACGCCGACACGCGTAAACCGGCCTGTCGTAACTCACGCGCACTGGCATCGAGGTAGCCGATCAGCGCGGCCGCCCGCGTCACCGCATTGACACCGAGCTCGGGCATTGCGGAGTGTCCCGTCTTGCCGTGAACCGTGCAACGCACTGCCCGCTTACCTTTATGAGCCGTGGCAACCGTCATGAGCGTCGGCTCGCCGATCAGGCAGGCCGCGGGCCTGACTTCGGCCCTCGCCAACATCTCGAGAAGCCCACGCACCCCCACACAACCCACTTCTTCGTCGTAACTGAATGCCAGGTGTACGGGAACCGTCGAGCAGCTTTCGGCCAGCGTCGGTATGGCACCCAGCACACAAGCCAGGAATCCCTTCATGTCGGCGGTGCCTCGCCCATAGAGACGTCCGTTCTGTTCCACCAGCTTGAACGGCGGAGTACGCCATTGCCGCGCATCCGCCGGCACGACGTCGGTGTGCCCCGACAGGCAAAGCCCGCGTTTACTCGGATCGCCCACGGTGGCATACAAGTTGGCCTTGCTTCCTTTGGCGTCGTAAACCAGTGTCGACGCGATCCCATGCGTGGCGAGGTAATCTCGCACGTAGGCAATGAGCTCCAGATTGCTATTACGGCTTGTGGTGTCGAACGACACCAGATCTTCCAACAAGCCCACGACTCTGGCCAAGCCGACGCCGGGCCAGCGCCCTGCCAAGATCGGCGAGGAATCACTCATCGCCGGGGACCCCATAGGAAGGAGCTCGTCCGGGATCACGGGCCCGCAGCACGTAGTCGTCCATTTGGGGCTGATACACCTGCCACAGTGCCTCCAGGCGAGTGATCGGTGCGTCATCCCAGTCGACCCGCAGATCGACCACCGGCCATACCAAGTTGGTGACGACCTTCAAACCGGCGGAATGCTCCGGCCCCGCCTCTCCGCCAGTGCGTTTACCCTTCGCCAGAGCTTGCAGTAAGCGCTGGGGAAGAGCCACCTCCGCAGATGACACGAAAGCTTCGACCATCGCGTCGATCACGTCGGGCGTGGCCAACAGGTTGCCAACCGCCACGCAATCAGGCCCTGAAACCGCATGATGTATCCCCAGCACCTCGGTGCCACTATGCCAGGCGGCGAGACCATCGGCGTCCAGGATGGCGACTTGCCGCCACTCGAAATGCGGCCTGCCGGCTAGAGCGGACAGGGCGGGCCCAGCCGCCAAGCCATCCTCAAGCAGCGCCAAGCCCTCAGGCCCGATCGCCGGGTCGGTGACGTTCTGGGTGAGCACCACCCCACGCCCGGCCTGCATCCAGAGACACCGGCTGGCGACGGCGGGACTCGAGCTGCTGATGGCGGCCCCCAAAGCGCCCGTCTTCGGGCAGCGGCCCGCGATTGAGAAGGTCATGCCTCCACTCCCGCCTTATGCGCCAGACCGCGCAAGGCGTCGTCGACCAAACGATACAGCGGCTCCTTGGGGTAGTTCTTGTAGAACATGGCGGCCCGCCGTACGGGATCGCCCTGATAATAGCGTTCGTATACGACCTGCCGGCTGGCGAACGCCGACATGGTGGCATCGGTGGCCAGGCGCAACATCCGGATTCGTTGGTCCGCCGTCATACCTTCGCTTTGGAAGTACTGCCCGATATACTCGGCCGCCTCGCCCTTCAGCTCAGCGTACGACGGAGCGCCCACCAATCCGCTGCCCGCGATGGTTCGCACCGCTTCGACCATTTTCTGGAAGCGTTCGAAGAAGAACAACTGGGCTGATTGCAGGGTGAGGCTATCCGGAACCACGGTGCCATAGCGGGTTTGGACCGCCCGGAAGATAGCGGCTTCGACCACGGCTTTGTGCGTTTCAAGGTCGATCAGCAAGGGCGCCAGCATGGTCTGCACATTGGGAAAGACATCCACGTGGGTGCGATTGGCCAAATAACAGGCAAGGGCGGTCATGAACTCGGCCTTGGCCTGGGCGCGCATCATCGACTGATGCGTATAGCTTTCGCCCAGATGCACCTTTTGATACAAGGTATTGCACATCTGTGCGTCACGATAGATGAACGTCGCCTCCCAAGGCACGAAGACGTTGTCGAAGATAACCACGGCATCGCCTTCTTCGAACCGGCTGGATAGCGGATGGTCGAGCAGGTGGCCAGGATTCTGCGGGATGATGCTGGGCCGGCTGATGAACTTCAGGCCCGGCGTCGCAATCGGCAGGACAAAAGCCAAAGCGTAGTCGGCCGCCTCCGGCTCATTGTTGATGACGACGGAGGGCATCACCAGAATGTCATTCGCGAACTGGGCCAGTGTAGCGACTTGCCGCGCGCCTTTGACGTAATAGCCTGCATCGGTTTCGCGAACCACCTTGAGCGCAATATCGATGCTCTGCTGGTGTACCGGCTTGCTGCGGTCGACCTGAGGATTGACCTGTACGTGAGTAGACGCGAGATCGAGCCGCCGCGCCTTTTCGTAGTAGCTACGCACGTTCTGGCCAAACGCCCGGCCCGAAGCGCTCTGATCGAATACCTCGTGAGCCGAGGCCAGCGCCGTCACTCCGACACTCATGAAGTCGGGGCTGCGGCCCACCATGCCGAAGGTTGCATCCGCCGTGCGTTTCAGGGCCCGCCCGCGTCGTTGCAGATCAGCCACGCTGCGAGGCTCGAGAAAAGCCATGGCGAATCGCTCATCTCCATCGCCCTCGGTATACGACATCTCGTCGATCAAGCCAGGTTCGCATTGAAGATCGTAGAGCTCCGCAATGGTTTGCGCGCCACCAGCCAGCCGTGGATCCGTCGTGACATCCCGAACCCGCTCGCCATCGATGTAGAGCTCGCGGTCGTCGCGCAGAGACTCCAAGTATTCCTTACCAGTTCGCAATGCCATCTCTCCCTCCTCATTCAATGAAATCAGTATCGCTTAATAATACGATGTCTTGCCGTACGATACAATCAAAATATGCCATCCTTTGTGGATCAGGACTGCATCGCAAGCCCTCAGGCGGAAGGACGACGGCGGACACCCGCTCCTGCAAGCCGACAGGCGAAGCTCTGAGGAAGGAACGAGTACAGGATCAGGCAAAGAAGGCAGGGCGGGACAGCGATCGCGCGGCGTCGGCCGCCGCCCTGGTTTCAGGTGCGTGGAAGCGTTCGCCCGGCCGTACCGAGCACCGCTTGCCGCACGGATCGTCCGAGGCTCAATCGCCGTAGATGTCGGATCCCAGATGGCGGCTGATCGCCCCGGCTGCCTTGCGCAGCCATTGCAATTGCAGCGGAGACGGTGCCCCTGGCAGGTTCTGGACCAATCCCACGATTCCAATGGCGCCCAGAATTCGATCTCGTCCGCCAAACACGGGTACCGCGATCGTATTGATACCCGCTAGAACCTCGTTAGGCGCGAAATCATAGAAACGTTTACGGATGAGCTTCAGCCGCGCATCGAGCAACTCGGCGTCGTTCGCAGTAAAACCGTTCTCGCCAGCTGCGGGCAGTACGGGTTGGTCCTGAAATGCAAGCAGTACCCGGCCCTGGGCCGAGCCGACCGCCGGCAGCCGGTTGCCCTCCTGGACCGTGATGCAGACGTTGGTGGAGTAGACCGAGCAGGCGACGACCATGGCTTCGTCGTTGACGGGCACCGACAACACGACGGTTTCTTCGAGGTGATCCCGCAGCTCATTCATGACCGGCTCGGCTACCCGCTTGATATCGTATTGCCGGCCAGCCGCCACCCCCAGATCGAACATACGCCAGCCGAGGTAGTAACGCTCGGTCTCAGGCTCCTGGGCTACGAGCCCGAGACGACGCAGCGTCACGAGATGACGGTGCACACGCGCTTTCGTGTGCTGCATCGAGCGTGCCAGATCCGATACCCGCACGGGCTGGCCCGCATCCGCCAGGGCCTGCAGGATCGCCGCGGCGATCTCGACGGACTGCACCGCAGCCAAGGCCCCGCTGCCATTGGCAGCTCGTATAGGTTGCCGTTTTTTTATCGCGCTTTCTTTTGCCGTACTTGTGGTCATTCGTTCTCTCTAGGTAAAGCCGCGTGGGCATCATGCCCGCGTCTATGCTTCAGGGTCAAGAGAAGCTCCAGCAGACCACACACGCTTTTTCAACGCGCCTCCGGTGGAATGAAGTCGCGCCACCGATGGGAAACTGGCTGATCCTGGAAGGGCTGGACGGAATCGGCCGCCTTCCCGACAATCTGCATGAGCGTGGCGTCCTTGGATGCCAGATAGCTTTCGACGCTTGCCACCGCTTCTTTCAAGACACCAAACCCGCCCAGCATCACGGCGCTGCACATCTCGACCGCCCGCGCCCCTGCCAACACCATCCGGGCGACGTCGCCACCATCGCGCGCGCCGTTGGTGGCAATCAAAGGATAATCGGGGCCCAGCAGTCGACGGGCACGAGCCAGCCAATAGCAGGTTAGCGGCAGCGCCCAGCGTCCACCCCAGGCACAGTTGGTATTCAGCACCGGAGTCTGTGTTTCAAGATCGGGCAGCAGGCCGAGCGGCCTGCCGATAAGAATGACGGCATCCGCCCCTGCGTCTCGGGCGGCCTTGGCCAGCAAGGCAGGGTTCTCGCTTTGGCTGGTGAGCTTGACCCAGAGTTGGGTGCGGTCGAGAACCTGGCGCATGCCTTGCACCAGATCGAATACGCGCTTTGCCGAGCGCTCCGTCGTGACAACGGCGGCTTCGTCGCCATACGGCGCCCCGATATTGAACTCGAAGATCCTGATGCCTTCTTGTTGCGCTTGGCGTGCGATCTCCTGACCAGCCAGCGGGTCGGCCAACACGATACTGGCCGCCACGTAGGCATCGAGCTGCGAGGCCTCGCGATCCAGTTCGCCGACCTCCGCCAGCCAATCGCGCCAGTCACGATCGATCAAGCCGGAGCGGTTGAGCAAACCCGCCTCGAGTGCGGGCTGAAAATCCGGCTGCCGACCATGCCAGCCTGCATCGAGCATCCGGTAATCGGCACGCGCCAACTGCATTCGGGCAGCTGAAGTCTCGTTCATGGACTTGGCGACGACCACCGCTGCATCGTGCATGAGTGCGGCGCGGACACCGCTGGCAGTCTGCAAGTGCTCCCCCGCGGCGGCAATGACAGGATTTTTTAACAGCAACTTGCCAATGGCAAGGGCGCTTCTGGACGAAGACATGATCGGGACCGGTCCGGCGTTGAGCGTTGCAGTTATTTGTCCAAACCGATGAGCGTCGCGGCATTGCCGGAGATCATCCGGCGGATCTGCTCCTCACCATACCCAAGCTCCAGACAGGTTGCAATCACCTGGCGGAAGCCGTCGACCATGCGTGGGTTGCCTTTCTGACCAAGGTCGGAGCCCAAGATCGTTTTCTCCACGGTGCCGGCCTTGATGAGCTGATCGAGCGTCTCGGGATCATAGAAGTGAAACTTCGAGCCCGGTACGAACATGCACATCGAATGCTCCAGCCATACCCCCATCCGGGCCAGTTGTGCCATGTCTTCTAGCGAAGCATCCACCACATAAGTGGGGTGATTGCACAGCAATCGCGTAACACCTCGCCGTTTGGCTTCTTCAAATAGGGGCCAGATCTCACTGATGTGCAGATGGCCCGACGATAGGACCGCATCGTGTTCGGCGATCAAGTCCAGGATAGGGCCGACCTCGGGTAGCAAAGCGCCGTTGTCCGCCAAGACCGTCAGAGGTATTGGCTCGAGCATTCGACGCTTGGTTTGCGGGAATTTGTTCTCGAAATCCTTATCCTGCTTGTGATGATCCAGGTGATTGCGCGACGAGAACGTCGGCATCCAGACCAGCTTCGCGCCAAGTTGCAGCCCGTGCTCCACGGCATGCACGTTCAGGCCACCAACGGTATTGTTGAGCGGCACGCCGGACAGCAGAGTGACTTGCAGATGGCCAAAATGATGATTCAGCAGCTCGCTCACGGGAGTGGCCGAATAGTAATGGTCTTTGAGCAACAAAGCCCGCATCCCCGCCGCCGAAGCTTCCTGCATGGCTTCGTAATGGTCGAAATAGCGAGGCATCACCGAAGGTCCGCTATGGCAATGCAGATCGATCGCCCCTACCAGCAGGCGCTCGATAAGGTCGGCGTTGGCGGCACCGGAGTCCGCTTCGAGGGAGTTTTGATCGGTTTTCACGGGTACATCTCCTGATTGAATTTGTCGTCTTGCACATCGGCTGCGGCGAAGCCATCAGCCAGGGTCCGGAAATACGCACGCAACGCAGCCTGGTCCGATCCCACAATAAACAGCGACACGCCGCGGCGCCGATAGGCGCGCACCTGCCCAAGATCGGCGACGAACATGCCTAGCGCTTTGCCCCGCCTCCGGCCAGCCTGAATGATCCGCTCGACAGCGGTCTCGACTTCGGGGGCGTCAAGGCGATCACACCCATAAGACACCGCCAGATCGGCTCTTCCGATAAATAGACAATCCACTTCGTCGACCGCGGCGATCTCGGCGATGGCTTCCACCGCCAGCGCATCTTCGATCTGGCAAATTACATTGCAGTTCAGATCGGACTGGCGAACATGCTCCGACAGGGGTACTTGTCCAAAAGCCGCGGCACGCGGTGAATTGGAGAACCCTCGGGCGCCCGCCTGGTATCGGCAGGACGCAACCGCTCGGCGCGCGCCATCGGCATCAAGCACATGCGGCACCACGACTCCGTCGGCACCCGAGTCGAGCGCGCCCAGCGCATGCATGGCATCAGAGGAGGGCAGGCGCACAAGAACCGGCAGGGTTGCGGACTTCGCCGCCAACACACAGGTATCCAGGCTAGCGCGGTCAAAGGGAGCATGCTCGGCGTCGAGCACGACAAAATCGAGGCCAACACCACCGAGCACTTCGACTACCGAGTGGGCAGGACTTTTGATGAATGTACCAACCAGAAATTCGCCGGTGCGCAATCTCGCCCGCAATGAATGTGCAGCGGGTGCGAAGCCCGCGCTTGCGCTCATGGCTTCGCCTCGGGTTCGAAGTCAGCGGCCTGGTACTCCACCAGATGACGGTAATCGTCGCGAAGGGGAGCAAACACATCGAGGTTGAGCGACACCTCGTCGCTCGTCGGCTCCACATAATGCATCACATGCGGGGGCACCCTCAGCATGCAGCCCGGGGTCATATCAAAGACTTCATCACCCACGTGGTAATTAAAGCGTCCCTGGATACAGATCACCACTTGCTCAAAGGTATGGCTATGGGGTCTCACTTGAATGTTCGGCTCGATCCAGTTCATCACCATGATGACCTCCTCACCCCGAAAGCCGACTCGTTCGATCCCCTTGCGTACGACCTCGCGCTCCAGTTCGTTCCAGTTCGCCATTCTGATCATCTAACCGCTCCTCGCTGACACTTTCTCCACATCGGCGTCACCTCTAACCACAAAAAAATGACACCAACGGTGTTTCATTAAACATGACACCGTATCGCACAACAATACTAATTTCAGCCGCCAGGACTTGTCAAGAAGCGCGTTACCAGGAGCGTGATGCTCAAGGATGCGGGGTCTCCCCTATCTTGACTCCGCTTACAAGCCTCTCTAGCATATAAAAACAATACATCGTCTCGCTGTGCATTACATACTGTACGACACAAAAAAGGGGCCCTACCGACGGCGTTCGGGTTTGCCCCCTCAGCCAATCAAAGGAGGTCGCAATGCAAGTCACTCGTAGAAAGTTCTGTACTGCCCTGGGGGCCTTGCCCCTTCTGTCGCTCGGTGGCGTCAAGGCGCAAACCGCCGCGAGCTACCCCAACCGGCCCCTGACGCTAACCCTTATCGTGCCGCCCGGCGGCGTCTCCGATAGCCTGTTCCGGCAACTTGCAAAAAGCGCGGAGCCGTTCTTAGGCCAGAACGTCATCATTGACTATCGGCCTGGTGGCGGCTCGCTCGTCGGCCTCAACTACCTGCGCTCCCAGAACCCAGACGGCTATTCGCTAGCCATGGTTGGCCGCAGCGTGCTTTCACGTTACTGGATTACCAACCAGAACATCGGCTTTCATCCCGTGGAGGACCTCACATGGCTTAGCAGAGTCTACGGTTCCGCGTTTGCCGTCGTCGTACGAGCCGACTCACCGTTCCAGTCTTGGGCGGATGTGGTCGCCTACGCCAAAAGCCAGCCCGATACCTTGAGCTACGGCGGTTTTACCGCCTTTGGCGGCATGACCCACGTGGCCATCGAAGACATCGCACAAAAAGAGGGACTGAAAATGCAGTACATTCCCTACAAGGGCGATGCGGACGTTCTCCAGGCCGTGATGGGTGGGCAACTCGATTTTGCCGTCGTAGCCGGAACGTTCAAGCCTCTTGCCGAAGCCGGCCGTGTACGCCCCCTTGTTTTCCTAACGCCGGAGCGTCAGGAGCAGTATCCCGACGTCCCCACCATGATAGAAGCTGGCTACCCCGTCACGGTAGACGCCTCCGTTGGTATTGCCGCGCCCAAAGGCCTGCCGCCCGACGTGGTGGCCAAACTGGAAGAGGTGATCCAAAAAGCCATGGCCACCCCCGAGTTTGTCGCCGTGCTCGACCATACCCTTCAGATGCCCACGTATCTCGATAACCAAGGTTTTACCGAATGGGCCGGGAAACAGATCGAAGTAGAGCGCGATATCGTTGAGCGCTTCAATCTGCGCGAACGTTAAACGATGACAGCCCACAACGACCCCGACTACGGAAGAAGCGGACCCATCCCCGGCCTGCTCGTTTCCGACGGAGAGCTGCTACAGCAAGCCCACCGGCTTAACCGTCTGCTAATCTCGACCAACGACCCCGCTCAGCGAGAGCGGTTTCGCACCAACTGCGAAGCATTGATGGCGGAGTACGATCTCTCCGATCTTGAAAAACAGTTGCTGCGGGATCGAGATTGGCAGGGCATGCTGGAGCTGGGTGCCAGTATTTATGCCTTGGCCAAGGGAGCCCGGGCCTTCGGGCTCGGACTCCTCGACGTCGGAGCGCAAATGCGTGGCTGCTCGCTCCAGGCGCTGCGTTCAAGCCTGCCCCGACATACTTTGGACGATGCTACCCAGCATGGCTAAGATCATCTCCGGCATCGGCGCCTCCCATTCGCCGTCGATCGCCTTTGCCTACGATCAACACCAGGAAGACTCCACGGCCTGGAAACCTTTTTTTCAGGCCGCTGAAGAGCTTCGTGCGAGCATCGCCGCCGATCCTCCCGATGTTTTGATCTTCCTCTATAACGATCATTTCTGGCAATTCAACCTTGATTTTGTCCCTACGTTTGCAATAGGTGTTGGCGAAGAATTCCCGTTGGCACCGGAGCGCGAGCTAGCGCGACCACTCCCTGGCGCCAAAGGCGACCCACGCTTGGCATGGCACCTGACCCGCTCCTTGGTTGCCGAAGAATTCGACCTGACTGTCTGTCGGCACCTGATGCTCGATCATGGTTTTTTTTCTGTCATGCCCTTGATCTGCGATCCGCCATGGCCTATGCGCGTCGTTCCGATCGCGGTCAATGTCATCCAGCATCCGCTACCAACACCGGTCCGCTGCTGGAAACTCGGACAAGCCATCGCGCGAGCCGTCGCAAACTACGATGAACCACTCAAGGTCAGCGTCGTCGCCACAGGCGGCCTGTCCCATCAATTGCACGGACCTAATTTCGGCTACACCAACCCGGCCTGGGATCAACGCTTTCTTGACTTGCTCACGGAATCTCCCGAGAGCTTGCTGGAGCTATCCCACGAAGACTACATGCAGCTAGGCGGCGCTGAATCGGTCGAGATGATCGTCTGGCTCGCCATGCGTGGCGCCCTCCGAACACCGCGGCTTGAACAGCGCTTTCATCATGCGGGGGCGCTCACCGGCCTGGGCCTGCTTCACCTCCAGGAGGAGGCGTAACTTTGAAAGTCCTTGCGGCCTAGATCTTTACACGGTCGCGTCACGAGCATGGCATTCCTTTACCCATCTTGCCACGCATTCCTGCAATCTTGAGACTTGTTCTGCACTGAACCCCTTTCCCTGAGCCGCAAGCTGTTAGGCGCAATCCAGGATCGCGTACTCTCTCCGTCGATCGAAGACAGGCTGCAGGGCGCGCTGAAATCGGCGGCTGATCTCCTGCGTCACGGATTGTTCCCGTGACATGGCTCTGCCGCATGCTCGCCATACACCCAGCCACCGTCCACCATCGTTGCCAAGCACTCAAGCTCGCGCAGGCGCTCGGGGGCGACGGCGGTCGGATCTTCGGACAGCACCGCCAGGTCGGCAAAGTAACCCGGCTGCAGCGGCCCCTTGACCTTCTCTTCAAAGCTGAACCAAGCGCCCGCCGTCGTCATCAGCCGCAGGGCCTGATCCACCGTGGTGCAACCCGCCTTGCCCAGCGTCTGGCCGCCGTCGCGTACCTGGCGATTGACCATCGCCCATACCGTGAACAGCGGATCATGAGGAATGCCATCGGTGCCGGCCGCCACCGGTATGCCCGCCTCCAGCAACTGCCGGGCCGGCGCAACATAGGCCTGCTGCTCGTCAGGGAGCTCGAGGTAGCGGCCGCCACTGACTTTCCAGGCGTGGAAGGCCGGGATCAGCGTAATGCCCACGCCAAGCTTCTTCAGCCGGGCGATGACCTCGGGCGAACTGCGGCCCACATGTTCGATCACCCAGCGCTTGCCCGAGATCGGCGTTTGTTCGGCGACCCGCTCCAGGGCCGGCAACAACTTCTCGATCAAGTCCGAGGCAATCGTATGCAGCCGAAGATCGTGCCTCGCCGCCAGCAGCGCCAGATGCTCGAACTCTGTCGGCCCCACCGCTTGCTTGACGTATCCCGACCAACTGAGATCGGACGGATCTTTCCTGGCGAGCTCGCCCACCACGGGGTCGCCGCCGTATGGCACCTGGATGCCGCTGATCCTCAACCAGGCGTCGCCCATGCCGCTACCGCGGGCGTGGGCCAGCCAATCGCGATACAGGCGATCGGCCTCGTGGATGGAGTGCAGGACCGGATTGGCCACCAGGGTGACGCGCATCCGCAGCTCGCCCGCCTGGTGCAAGTCGCGATACAGGCTCACCACGGCGGGGGCGGCGCCATGGCCTTCGTAGATGCTGGTGGTACCTTTGGCGTGATACGCCGCCAGACCACGACGGATCGCATCCAGCCGTTCATCGGTGGAGAAGCGCGGCACCGCCGGCAGAATATCCAGCAAGGCCGCCTCGGTGTAGTTCCGATCGATGATGACGCCAGTCGGCTCTCCGCGATCGTCCTTTTCGATCTCTACCCCCGACGCCCTGGGCGCCGTCTGGCGATCGATGCCGTTGAGCGCCAGCGCGCGGGAGTTCAGCGCCGAGAAGCATGGCGGCTGGCCCCAGAACCCGGATGGCGCGGGAATATGGACGGGATGATCGGGAGCCGCCCGGTCCAGCTCATGCCGATCGGGCATCCGGCCCTCCCGCAATTGACGTGGACCGCCAAAGAAGAACGGCGGCTCGCCGACCGGCGTGGTGACGATCCAGCGGCCCGGCTCGGTGTCGGCCGCCAGCCTGCGCACGATGTCCAGAACGTCGTCGATCGACTTCGCCTTGGCGAGGGAGGGACGTACGCTTTGCAAGCCCAGAGAGTCGAGATGGGCATGAGTGTCGTTGAAGCCCGGGATGATGGTGCGGCCCGAGTAGTCGAACACCCGGGTGTCTGCGCCCCGCAGCGCCTCGATGGCTGCGCGGAAGCCCACGGCCAGCACTTTGCCCTCGCGGACCGCCAGGGCTTCGCCCCGCGTGCCGTGAGCGTCGAGGGTAATCACGTTCCCCAGTACTATCGCATCCGCACTGCTCATCTCTGCCTCCAGGCTCGCTTCTTAATTGAGGGTAATTTTCTGGTTCTCGATCACGGTTTTCGCCGAGGTCCGTTGGCTTTCCAGAAATCTGGCCAGTTCCTCCGGGGTCTGCTTCGGAGCTGGCTCCATACCTACATTATTCAGCAACTGCTCGCGCAAGGCCGGGGTTGCGAGGCTCGCAGACAGCGCCTCGGCGATCTTTTTCGAGATCGCTTCGGGCACGCCTTCGGGTTGGGCCAGCCCCAACCAGCCGATCACCTCGAAATCAGCCACGCCTTGTTCGCGCAGAGTGGGCACGTCGGGCAATAGCTCGCTGCGCTCGCGGTTGCCAACCCCTAGCGCCTTGAGCTTGCCGCCCTGCAGGAAACCCTTACCGGCGGGATAGTCGATGAACATGGCATCGACATGCCCCGCCATCAAGTCCGAGACCGCGGGCGCCGCGCCATTGTACGGAACATGGGTCAGCTCGATGCCGGCACGATACTTCAGAGTCTCCATGGCCAGATGGTGAGGCGTTCCCACTCCGGGGGTGCTGTAGTTGAGGCCGCCCTTCCGGCTCTTGGCCAGATCAATCAGATCTTGCAGCGAATTTACGGGAGAGGAGGCGGACACCACCAGAATATAAGGGAACCATCCCACCGCCCCCGCCGCCGGCAGGTCCGGCTGTTCCTCCGCCATCAGAATGTCATTGACATAGAACGTATTGCTGTTGCCCAGCATCAGCGTGTAGCCGTCGGGCTTGGCACGCGAAACGTAGCGCGCCGCAATCGATCCGGAAGCACCGGGACGATTTTCAACGACCACGGGCTGGCCGAATTCGCGGGCCAGACCCGTGGAGAGCATGCGCGCGACAACGTCGACACCGCCCCCCGGCGCAAACGGCACCGTCAAGACCACTGGCCGATTGGGATAGTTTGTCTCCTGGGCAACGGCGGCGGCCCCGGCGCCAAGCATCAAGCCCGACATGATGGTGGCAAGCGCTACCCGAACTCCTTTGGAACGCATCATTATCCGTCTCCTGATTTTAGATGACTGCTATAGCGTTGATTTCGACCAGACATTTGGGATCGAGCAGACTGACGACCTGAACCATCGTCGAGGCGGGGGGATCCTTGGGAAAATACTCTCGACGTACCTGCGTGATTTCCTGGAAACCCTCCAGTTTCACCACGAAGGCGGTCACCGACATGATGTCGTCCAGGGTTCCACCGGCGGCTTCAACGGCCGCCTTGAGGTTTTCACAGATTTGCCGGGTTTGCGTGGCATAGCAGCCCTCGCCCACCACCTCGCCTTCCACGTTGCGTGCCGTCAGGCCCGAGATAAACACCATCTTGCCCGGTTCCGAGGTGATCACCGGCGTCCAGACGCCGAAGGGCCGAGACAGCTTCTCGGGTTGTATTGCGATCTTCTTGCTCATCCGAATTGCTCCTGCTTCGATGACACCACGCCTTTAGGGGGCGCGGCGATTGTTGATGAATATCGGTTCTGGACGAACGTCCAGATCACGACCTTCACCGCCAGCGAATATTAAATCATAATATTAATATGATTAATAAGATCATTCACCAAGCAAAGCCCAAGATCCAGGAGATATCCTATATGTCCCAACCTGTCCCAACGTCCCCGAGCTCGCAGCCGGATAGCACCCTCAAACCCGTCCCCGCCGGCTAGATGAGCGGCTTCGGCAATGAATTCGCAACGGAAGCGCTGCCGGGCGCCCTGCCCGTCGGCCGCAACTCGCCGCAGAACTGCCCCTACGATCTCTACGCTGAGCAGATCTCGGGCACACCGTTTACCGCGCCTCGCGCCAACAACCGCCGGAGTTGGCTCTACCGCACGCTGCCCAGCGCCGTGCATCAGCCTTTCGAGCGCTTGGATAACGGTCGCTGGGTGAGCGACTTCACCACGCTCGAGACCACGCCCAATCAATTGCGCTGGGATCCCCTCCCGCTGCCCTCGGCACCCACCGACTTCATCGAAGGCATGGTGACCCTGGCCGGCCAGGGCGACGCCGCCGCCATGAGCGGCAATGGCATTCACTGCTATGTCGCCAACCGCTCGATGACCGATCGCTTCTTCTATAACGCCGACGGCGAACTGCTCATCGTGCCGCAACAAGGCAGGCTGCATCTGCACACGGAGATGGGGCTGGTTGAAGTGGAGCCGCAGGAGATCGCCGTCATTCCCCGTGGCCTCCGGTTCCAGGTGAGGCTGCCCGATCAGGATGCGCAGGGCCGCACGCTCCCCGTCCGGGGCTATGTGTGCGAGAACTACGGCGCGCCACTACGCCTGCCCGATCTCGGCGTGATCGGGGCGAACGGCCTGGCCAATCCACGCGACTTTCTCACGCCGGTGGCGGCCTTCGAGGATCGCGAAGGAGACTTCCAACTGGTATGTAAATTCCTCGGCAACCTCTGGACGGCGGGGATCCGGCAATCGCCGCTGAACGTCGTAGCCTGGCATGGCAACCATGTGCCGTACAAATACGATTTGCGCAACTACAACGCGATCGGCACCGTGAGCTTCGACCACACCGATCCTTCACTGCTGCTGGTCCTGCAATCGCAATCCGACACTCCGGGGATCGACTCTCTGGATTTCATCGTCTTTCCGCCGCGTTACCTCACGGCGCGCGACACCTTCCGGCCGCCCTGGTTCCATCGCAACGTGGCCAGCGAGTTCATGGGGCTCATCAACGGCGTCTACGATGCCAAGGCCGACGGCTTCCATCCCGGCTCGACCTCGCTGCACAACTGCATGACCGCCCACGGACCGGATGCCGAAACCTTTGAGAAGGGACTGAAGTTCGACACCCGCACGCCGCAGTACCTGGAAGAGTCGATTGCGTTCATGTTCGAAACCCGGCTGCCCATCCGTCCCACGCGCTTTGCCATGGAAAGCGAACTGCGCCAGAAGGACTACAACAGTTGCTGGGACGGTCTGCAAAAGCGGTTCACCCCGCCGGCGCGATGATGGGTCTCTCCACCACCCCACTCCACGGCAAGGCCGCCCTCGTCACCGGCGGCAGCAGTGGCATCGGCGCCGCCACCGCCAGGCAACTGGCCATGGCGGGGGCGGCCTTGGCCATCGGCTACCATTCGGGGCGCGAGCGAGCCGAGGCCTTGCTGCAGGAACTGGAAGGAACGGGGCACTTGGCGGTCCCGCTCGCACTCGAAGACCCGGATACGATCCGCGCGGCGGAAACGACGATACGCCAACACTTCGGCAGGCTCGACGTGCTGGTGAACTCCGCCGGCTTTACCCGGCGCATTCCCCATCACGACCTGAAGGCGTTGGACGAGGCATTGTTCGAGACAATCCTGTTGGCCAATACTCTCGGCCCCTACTCCGTCATCCGGAATATGCTGCCGCTGCTGCGGAAGTCGGACGACGCGGTGGTGGTGAACGTCTCGTCGATCTCCGCCTTCACGGGATCCGGCAGCAACATCGCCTATTGTGCCGCCAAAGCTGCGCTCGATACCATGACGCAGTCCTTCGCAAGGGTCTTTGGTCCCAACGTTCGATTTCTGAGCGTTGCCCCGGGAGTCGTAGGCACCGGTTTCGTTCCCGGCCAGGATCGATCCGCCATCGAAGCCCGGGCCGCCCGGACTCCACTGCAACGGGTGGTCGAACCGGATGACGTCGCCCAGGCCATCCTGGCCTGTGCGATCAGTCTGAAAACCGCGACCGGAAGCCGCATCGTCATCGACGGCGGACAAAGCCTGTCGTAGTGAAGAACTCCGGCCTCCCGGCCGAAGCTTCTCCGCCACCAGTCGGGGGAGCCTTCGGCTCCAGAGAACAACTGCCTCGCTTGACCCCGTCCTGAAGGATAAGCCCGGACACCGGGCAGTCCCTGCGGACTGACCAGTACCTGGCGCATCCGAGCGGCATGCAGGCCGCGAGGTGGGCAGGGCTTGCGCTTTGGCACGTGGTCAGCGCGACGCGACGAGCGGAGCCGCCCCATCCCGAAGGGGCGCTCAGCTCGTCGTCACGCAGGGATGTCGATATCGAGCGAAAACCGGAAGCGATCCGAACGATAATGCAGCCGCAACACGTCGACCACGCGGTCCTGGTGATCGGTCGTCACGCCGTTGATCAATAGAATCGGCGTCATGACGTCGATCTGCAACTCGCGCGCAACGTCTGGCTGGGGTAGCGCTGCCTCCACCGTGTTCTGGAAACGCCGGATCTTCACTCCCAGCTCTTCTTTCAAGAGGCGGGTGACGGATCCCCGCATTTTGGACAACGGCAGCTGTTTGCCGTATTCCGGCAATAGATAATTGACGGCATAGGCCACCGGTATGCCGTCGTCTATGCGCAAGCGCCGGATCTCGTAGACTTTTGGCACGGGAAAATATTTGGCCAGCGTGACCGGCACCGGTATCAGTTCGTGGCCGAGCGTCACCGACTCGTCGGTCGTGTGCTGCACCATCACCGCCTCGGCCAAGCCGACAAGCTTCAAAGGCCGCTCTTGCTTCTTGGTGGGATTGGCAAAGGTGCCCAATCGCCGTTTGCGGGTGATCAGCCCTTCCGCTTCCAGCACCTGCAGGGCCTGCCTCAGCGTGACCAGGCTCACGTCGTACGCTTTTGCCAGTTCCACCTCGGTCGGTAGCCGGTAGGGAGCATCATGGCCACTATCGAGAATCTCCGCGCGCAAGCCTTGCGATACCTGATACCAAAGCGGTAAGTGTTTGTTCAGCATTGAGCGATCAACAATGATGGCGCGCCCCGCTACGTGCGCGGCCCTATATCCGATGAAAAAAACTATTCATTTTACCGCCTAGATGCAAAGGCAAAGCGCGAGGGCTCGTTTCCGTGCAATTTTTCGACAGGAAGGGAATGCGTTTCTGGCGGCGCGGGACTTGCGCTTGGACGCGCCCGCCAGCGGACTGACGAAGCGGAAATGTAAAAAGCGCCTGGCTGCGAAACCAGGCGCTTTTTTGAATGCGTTGGCGGAGCGGACGGGGCTCGAACCCGCGACCCCCGGCGTGACAGGCCGGTATTCTAACCAACTGAACTACCGCTCCGCACCTGACCGACTCAGCGACGTTTTGCGTTGCTGATCAATCAAGAGAATCGAATTATGCATCGGTTTTTAGATGCTGTCAAATCACATCCCGCAATCGGTAAAGACGTTGGTGGTGAAGGCGAGATGCGTTGCTTCGCCCCCACAGTGAAGCGCTGGCGTGGCCCCGGCGATACACCATGGGGCAATTTGCATGGCCCCAGCGCTCCAATATAGTGCCACGTCCTGGAGCCCTCGCTGGCTTCCTCGGCTTCCAGCCGACAAGCAGTGCCACCCCGGCCCCAATGCATCTCGCTGGCATGCCCTTTGCTTTAGTATGATTACGCATATTTTCACTTCTAAAGCTTCTAAAGTAGTTCTGGCCCTTCCATGACCCCCTCGCTCTCCGCCTCTCCACCTTCATCCGCCGGGCCCGGCGCCCGCGCCTGGCGCACGCTCATGCTCGCCTGCGGCGCGGTCGCGGGTGCGATGTTCGTCGCCATCACGGTTCTGGTATGCGCCGACGTCTTCTTTCGCAATCTTGGCTTCGGCTCCATTCAGTGGGGCCTGGAGGTCACTGAGTACCTATTGATGACGGCGACGTTCCTGGGAGCGCCCTATCTGCTTTACCTGGGCGAGCACATCCGCGTCGACATCATCGTGCAATCGGTGTCGTCGGCCGCGCGCCGGGTGCTGGATATCGTGTCCGACGTTTTCGGCTTCGCGGTGTGCGCCTTATTGTTCTGGGAATCGATGAACGTCCTGCTCGATACCCAGGCTCAGGGCGGCATGGTGTTCAAGGTGCTGATCTTTCCGGAATGGTGGCTCACCGTGCCGATGACGTTCAGCGTGGCGTTGCTGGCGCTGGAGTTCCTGCGCCGCTTGCGGATCGCCCTCACTCCGCGCGGAGGCTGACATGGAATGGTATCTCGCCCTCGGCATCCTGCTCATTCCCTTGTTCCTGCTCATGGGAGCGGGGATCCCCGTTGCCTTTGCCTTCCTCGGCGTCAACATCCTGGGCGCCTGGCTGTTTCTCGGCGGAGAGGTTGGCCTGGCGCAGCTGGTGCGCAACTCCATCGGCTCCGTGAACAATTTCGCCCTCGCTCCCATTCCGCTGTTCGTGCTGATGGGTGAAATCCTGCTGCATACCGGCTTGGCGTTCCGGGCGATCAATGCCATCGAGCAATTGATCCAGCGCGTTCCGGGGCGCCTGGCCATCGTGGGCGTTCTGGGCGGCACCACCTTCGCCACTCTGTCGGGCTCTTCCATTGCCAATACCGCGATGATGGGCAGCGTGATGCTGCCCGACATGCTCAAGCGCGGCTACCACCCCACACTGGCCATGGGGCCAATCATGGCCGTCGGCGGCATTGCCATGCTGATCCCGCCGTCCGCGCTGATCGTCATGTTCGGCAGCCTGGCGGGGATCTCCATCGCCCAGCTGCTGATCGCCGGCATCATCCCCGGCCTGCTGATGGCCACCTGCTTCCTGGCCTACGTGATCCTGCGCAGCCGGCTGCGGCCGGCCGATGCACCGGCCGATGACGCCCCCACATCACTGAAGGGCTGGGCGCGCTGGCGCCCGCTGGTGCGCGACGTGCTGCCCCTGTTCCTGATCTTCGTGGCGGTGGTCGGCAGCATCCTGACCGGCTGGGCCTCACCCACGGAATCGGCCGCGATCGGTGTGTTCGCGACCCTGGTGGCCACGGTCGCCTATCGCAGCGTTAGCTGGAAGGGGCTGATCGAAGCCGTGCATTCCACGGTGCGGGTCTCGATCATCATCCTGTTCGTGATGGTGGCTTCCACCACCTTCGCCCAGCTGCTGAGCTTCTCGGGCGCCGCCTCGGGATTTCTCTCTTTAATCCGGGAGTGGAATCTCGAGCCCTGGCTGCTCGTCCTAGGCATGCTCGCCATCATCCTGGTGCTGGGCTGCGTGGTGGAGCAGGTGAGCATGATGATGATCACCCTGCCGTTCTTTATGCCGCTGATCGCGACCGCCGGCATCGATCCCGTGTGGTTCGGCATCCTGATGCTGATCGGTCTCGAGATCGGCCTGCTCACACCGCCTTTCGGGCTGTTGCTGATGGTGATGCAAAGCGTGGCGCCGCCATCGATCCGCATCGGCCAGATCTATAAGGCGGCCGCTCCCTTCATCGTGATCGAGATCGCGGTGCTGGGCCTGCTCTTCCTGGTGCCGGTGCTCGCCACCGGCCTGACGCGCTGGATCCAATAGCCACGCGTCCGATTTTTCGTTTTCTGAGGAGTGTTTTTTCTATGCAACGCCGTACCCTGTTCGCCGCCGGCCTGGCGCTGGCCTTCGCCAGCCTGACCGCCCAGGCGGCCGAGACCACCCTGCGCGCCGTGTCCTCCTTTGGTATGGACACCTTCTGGGGCGAGCGCTTTCAGAAGTTCGTCGACAAAGTCAATGCCGAAGGCAAGGGCGTCCTGCAGATCCGCGTGATCGGCGGCCCCGAGGCCGTCCCGCCCTTCGAAGTGGGCAACGCGCTGCGCACCGGTGTGGTCGATCTCGCCAACCACACCGGCGTGTTCCACGCCAATCTGGTGCCCGAGGCCCTGGCCATGGTGGTGACCGACCGCACCATGGATGAACTGCGCGAGAACGGCGGCTACGAGCTGCTCGACCAGATCCACCGCGACAAGGCCAATATGGTGTGGCTGGGCCGCGTGACCGACGGCCTGCCCTATCACAGCTATACCAACAAACCGCTGGTCGACAACGGCTTCAAGGGTTTCCGCATGCGCGCCGTGCCCATGACCCGCGGTTTTTATCAGGCACTGGGCGCTTCGCCCATGCAGATCGCCCCCGGCGAGGTGTATACCGCGCTCGACCGCAGCATGGTCGACGGCTATAGCTGGCCCATCGTGGGTGTGTTCGACCTCGGCTGGCAGGAAAAAACTGCCTACCGCGTAGACCCGGGCGTCTACAACGTCGAGGTGAGCCTGTTCATGAACCAGAACTCCTGGAAGAAGCTGACCGACGAGCAGCGCACCTACCTCGAAAGCCAGATCGCCTGGATGGAAGGCGAGAATGCGAAGGACGCCGAAATCAACGTGCAGGAACGGCAGGCGCAGGCCGAAGCCGGCATCGAGACCATTACGCTGGAAGGCGAAGTCGCCGAGAACTACGTGAACACGGCCAACAACGCGCTGTGGGCGGATATCGAGAAGGCCAGCCCGGCCAACGCGGCCAAGCTCAAGCCGCTGTTCATGAAGTAAGACCCGGTGGCCGGCGTCCCGCCCTGGCGGAGGAACGCCGGCCGCTCATGATGGCACCCGTTGCCCAATGTGAAAGAACGCTGTCTTTCATGATTAGGGGTGGCCGCAAGCCATCCTCGTTAGGCAGGCGCGGCCTCAATCCCGCAGATATTGCCACTGTCCGTCGCGGATCTGGATGATCGCCACGGCGCGTTCGTCATAACCGACGTGGTCTTCAGGCGTGATGGTCATGACGCCTTGCGAGGTGACGAGGTCGCGGGTGCCTTCCAGCGCATCGCGCAGGGCAGCCCGGAAGGCCGGCGTGCCCGGCTCGGCGCCGGACTCCAGAGCCTTCGACAAGGCCGCGCGCAGCATGAGGTTGCTGTCCCAGGCATTGGCCACGAAGATCGACATCGAGCCGGGGCCGTGCTCTGCCTCGTAGCGTTCAGTGAGGTCGAGCGCGACTGCGCGGATCGGGTTATCGGTGTTCAATTGCTCGGCCACCAGCACCGGCCCGGCGGCAAACACGGCGCCTTCGGCGTCGCGGCCCGCCAGCCGCAGAAAGTCGCGGTTGGCAATGCCGTAGGTCTGGTAGATCCGGCCTTTGTAGCCGCGCTCCAGCAGCGTTTTCTGCGGTAGCGCGCCCGGCGTGCCGGCCCCGGCCACCAGCACCGCATCGGGCCGTGCCGCCATGATCTTGAGGGTTTGCGCGGTCACGCTGGTGTCGTTGCGCTGATAGCGCTCCTCGGCCACCAACTGGATGCCATGCTCGGCCGCCTGCCGTTTGACCTCGTTCACCCAGGAGTCGCCGTAGGCGTCGGCAAAGCCGATGAAGCCCAGGGTTTTGACGCCTTGCCTCGCCATGTGGCCAAGCGTGGTGTCGACCATCAGCCGTTCGTTTGAAATGGCCTTGAATACCCAGCGCCGTTTGTCGTCCTGGGGCTCGACGATGCTGACGCTCGCGGCCAGGCTTTGCAGCGGCACCTTCTTCTCGGCCGCGACGTCGACCAGCGGCATGGTGGCGGGCGTGGTGGAGGAGCCCATGACCACATCGGCGTTGTGTTCGTCGATCAGACGGCGGAAGTTGCGCACGCTATTGGTGGCGTCGGAAGCGTCGTCGAGCACGACGTAGCGAATCGGCCTGCCGTCGACTTCCTGCGGAAACAACTGAATGACGTTGCGCGTGGGAATGCCCAGCGAAGCGCCCGGTCCGCTCATCGAGATCGTTACGCCGACGGTGACCTCTTTGGCGTGGGCCGCCGGCAGCAAGGCCGAACAGCAAATGAGCGTGGCCGCCAGGAAAGTCCGTAGCCGCAGATCAGTCTTCGCCCGGCCGCCCGAAGGAGACTGAAGCCCCTTCGGGGTCAGCGAACAACGTGAGCGTGGGGGTGGTTTCATCTCTGTCTCCTTCTGTTTTATAGGGGCAATAAATTGGAGCCTTAGCTTAGGCGGCTGTGCTAGCATCGATCAATGCCATGACGCACATGATGATCATGAATGCCACACATCATAATGAGCTGGCCAAGCTCGACCTCAATCTGCTGACCGTCTTCGACGCGCTGCTGCGCGAATGCAGCGTCACCCGGGCTGGCGCGGAGCTGGGCCTCACCCAGAGCGCGATGAGCCACTCCCTGGGTCGGCTGCGGCAGTTCTTCGACGACCCGCTGTTCGTCAAGGCGCATCGCGGCATGCAGCCCACCGCCAAGGCAGAGGCCTTGCGGCCGGTGGTGCACGAGGTGATGACCACCATCCGCGATCAATTGCTGTCGCAGGCGCGCTTCGATCCGGCCCAGGCGCGGCGCACTTTTACGCTGTGCCTGAGCGATATGGGCGAGCTGGTGTTTTTGCCCACCTTGCTCGAAGATCTCAAACAGGCGGCGCCGCTGTGCAGCCTGCGTACCGTGCAGATGCCCCCGCAGCAAATGGCCAACGCGCTGGCCACGGGCGAGGCCGACCTGGCCCTGAGCTCGCTGCGCTCGGCGCCCGAGGGCTTATACCAACAACAGTTGTTCGCGCATTCCTTCGTGACTATCGCCAGCCCACGCAATCCGCACATCGGCGAGCGCCTGACTCTGGAGGAGTTCACCCGTCTGCCCCATGTGACGGTCACGCTCACGGGCAACAGCAATATCCCCTATGACGCCGCCATCGAGGAGTACGGCATCAGCCGGCGTATCCTGGTTTCCACACCGCACTTTCTATTCGTGCCGTTGCTCATGGAGCAGCATCCGGAACTCATCGCCACGGTGCCGCTGGCGCTGGGCAGCGTGTTCGCCCGGCTCGGATCGGTACGCTTGCTACAACCGCCGCTGCGCATGCCGCCGTTCTCGCTGCATCAATACTGGCATCCGCGCTTTCATCATGATCGCGCCAACGTGTGGCTGCGCCAACGCGTGAAGGCGCTATTTCCCCGCCTGCCTCCCAGCCTCGAAGCTCCAGGCTTCCCCAATCATGCATCCCATACATGATATAGATGAAACCCATCGCATTGACTCATGATGGTTAAAGGCGCAAGCTACTCGGCCAGTGGACGGAGCCCGTCCGCACCATGCTTGCCGAGGAGGAAAACACCATGTTCATCAAAAATTGTTGGTATGTTGCCGGGTGGTCCAGCGAAATCGGCCAGGACTCCTTCCTGGCCCGCACCCTGGTGGGCGTGCCCGTTGTGTTCTGGCGCGACACCGCCGGCCACGTGGTTGCCTTCGAAGATCGCTGCTGTCATCGCGGCGCGCCGCTCTCGCTGGGGCGGCGCGAGGGGGATCATCTGCGTTGCATGTACCACGGCCTCAAGTTCGACCGCGACGGCGTCTGTGTCGAGATCCCGGCGCAAGACCGCATCCCGCCCAACGTCCGCGTGCGTGTCTTCCCCATCGTGGAGCAACACCGCTGGGTGTGGATCTGGATGGGCGACCCCGCCAAGGCCGACCCGGCCCTGATTCCCGATCATCACTGGCTGGACGATCCCGAGTGGCGTTCGCTCGAGGGCTACACCCATTACAAAACCAACTATCTGCTGATCGCCGATAACTTGCTCGATCTTGCCCACCTGCCATACGTACACGCCACGACGCTCGGCGGCTCCGAAGACTACGCCCGCAATCCGGCGCGCATCGAAAGCCTGCCCAATGGCGTACGCGTCACCCGCTGGGCCCTGGGCATCGATGCTCCTCCCTTCGTGCAACGGGTCAAGGCCTACCCCGGCAAGGTCGATCGCTGGAACATCTATGATTTCGTCATCCCGGGCATCTTCCTCATGGACTCCGGCATGTCGCCCGCCGGCACCGGCGCGCCCGAAGGGCAGCGGGTGGACGCCGCCGAATTCCGGGGCTGCCAGGCTTTAACCCCCGAAACCGAAACCTCCACACATTACTTCTTCGCCCATCCTCACAACTTCGCGATCGACCAGCCTGAAGTCACCGCGTCCGTCCATCAATCGGTGGTGGCTGCCTTTGAGGAGGATCGCGCCATGATCTCCGCCCAAGCCGCCAGTCTGGCGCTGGAGCCCGACTTCGAGATGATCCCGATCCGCGCCGACGAGGGCCTGGGCAAGTTCCGCTGGCTGGTGGCCAAGCGGCTGGAACAGGAGGCCGCCGAGCAGGCGCGGCAATCCGCCGAGAGCGCTCCCGCGCGCCGCAAGTCGGCGGTGCAGCAAGAAGCCCTGACGAGCTGAGGGTGCAGTCGCCGCCAGCGGAACGACTCAGCGCTGCGTTGTCGCCAATCTCGCGGCCAATCCCAGGAATACGACGCCGGCCAGGCGGTTCATGATCACTTGCGCGCGCGCCGAGCGCCCGAGCCGCGCGCCCGCGGTGGCGGCGAACACCGCCATGAAGCCGAAGGCCAGCAGGGTGGCGACGATGAACACGCCACCCAGCACGAAGAGCTGCAGGCTGACGTGTCCCGCCTGGGCATTCACGAACTGCGGCAGGAAGGCCAGGAAGAAAATGGACACCTTGGGGTTCGTGATATTCATCAGAATGCCCCGGAAATAGAGATTTATCCTCTTGGCGCCCATCTCCGCGCCAGGCCCGGCACCGGCGGGGCGTGCCCGGAAGGCCTGCCAGGCCAGATACAGCAGATACGCCGATCCGGCGTACTTCAGCAGGCTGAATGCAAACCGGGATTCCTGAAACACCACAGCCAGGCCAAGCGCCACGGCCGCCGTATGGACCATCAAACCCGTGCAAAGACCCAGCACGACGCGCAGGCCGGCGCTACGACCGCAGAGCGCGGACTGGACCATGACGAAGAGATTGTCGGGCCCCGGCACGAAGGCGAGAAACAGCGCGGTTGCCATGAAGGCAAGCAGAGTGTGGATTTCCATGGGGCGTCAGGCTCGGTGAGCCTGAAATTTTGCCACAATCCCTTGGCGTTTATCGTGGCCCGGCACGGCGGCCTGCGCACGGTGCCTGCCCGGCGCAGGGCGGGCCGCCGCTCCGCCGCCCACGCTTTTAATGATAGCGACGGTGGCTGCGTAGGCAGGTGATTTCAGGCGCTGGCATGGAAGGCCAGACCCTGCAGCTTGCCCAGCATCTTGGACATCTGCAGGACTTCCTCGGAGGGAATCTGGCGTACGACGTCGCCGGTTTCGGAGTCGACGACCTGGACCACCACCCGGGAGGTTTCGTCATCGATCTCGAACCGGAGGTTGGTGGACCACGCGTGCAGGCGCTGGTTGAGCTCGCGCAGGGCCTGGGCCAGGGCGTCGTCGTCGAGTTGCAGGTAATCGGCTTGAGACTCGACGACTGCCGTAACCTTCGTGGCATCTGCCGTGACACCAGCTTGAGCCATCGGAGCTGCAACCGCGGCGGGAGTTGCCGCACCAATGGCGACAGGGTTGGAAATCGGCGGTATCGCCATGACGAGCCTCCGGGAAATCGATGGGATGACGGGAAGTGAAACCGAACTCTTGGGCGTCCTTCAAAAAGATATGACGATTTACGGCAGATCCGCCCAGGAGTTAAGCGAGCGCTGGCGAGCAGGCCCGCGCAGGAGCAGCTACGACGGTGGTACCTACGAGGTGTCGCGCGAGCCAAGGCGAACATCCCGCAACGGCCACCGGCGCGACCTGGCAGACGAAGCCAGCCGCGTTACCATTCATTCTTTTGCCGCCCCCTTCCCCCTAGCCATGATCGCCCCCCGCCCTCCCCGCCGTTCCGTCCTGTTCATGCCGGCCAGCAATGTCCGCGCGCTGCAAAAGGCGCGCCAGTTGCCGGCCGACGCCGTGATCTTCGATCTGGAGGATGCCGTCGCCCCCGACGCCAAGGCGCAGGCTCGCGAGCAGGCTTGCGCCCATGTGCGAGACGGCGGCTATGGCAGTCGCGAAGTGCTGGTGCGCATCAACCGCCTGGATACGGCCTGGGGCCACGAGGATCTCGCCGCCGTCGCCGCCGTACCGGTGGCCGGCGTGGTGCTGCCCAAGGTCGATCATGCCGGCCCGGCGGAAGAATGCGTGCAACGACTGCGCGCACTCGGCAGCCAGGCGCCGGTTTGGCCCATGATCGAATCGCCCGCCGGCGTGCTGCAGGTGGAAGCCATCGCCGCCACCTCCGGCCTGGGTGCGCTGGTGATGGGCACCAACGATCTGCTCAAGGATCTCGGCGCGATCGACCACGGCGACCGCCGCGCGCTGCTCTACGCCTTATCGCGCACGGTCGCCGCGGCGCGCGCTTTCGGCCTGGGCGTGCTCGACGGCGTCACGCCCAGCTTCGACGATCTCGACGCCTTGCGCCAGGTGTGCCTGCAAGGGCGCGAACTGGGGTTCGATGGCAAGACGCTCATTCATCCCCGGCAGATCGAGCCGGCCAACGCGGCCTTCGGACCCTCCGCCGACGAAGTCGCTCGCGCCCGGCAGTGGGTGGCGGCCTGGGAAGCCGCCGGCCCGGCCCCGGGCGTTATCGCGGTGGAAGGCGAGATGATCGAGGCCTTGCACATCGAGCAGGCGCGGCGGGTGCTGGCGCTGGCCCGCACGCTCGCGCTTCCTCATTGAGCGTTTTTTACACCGACCCGGAGCCTCGCATGAAGCCGTCCAGGACCACGCTTCCCCGCCACGGCTCGCGGCCGGCCTCGCTTCCCGGCGAGCGCGCGGCCGTGCTGGCGGCGTTGCAACCCGTGGTCGCGTTGCTGGGCCGGATGGTGGGCCCCCATGTCGAGGTGGTTCTCCACGATCTGACTCAGCCGGAACATTCGGTGGTGGCGATCGCCAACGGCCACTTGTCGGGCAGGGAGCCGGGCAGCTCCATCCTCAGCGGGCCGCAGGACGACATCGCCTTCGCGGCCGCGCTGCGCGAAACGCACACGCGGGGCGGGGCCAGCCACACCGTGATCGACGGCTATCCGACCTTGACCCGCGACGGCAAGCGGCTGCATTCGGCCACCGTGATTTTTCGCGACGGCACCGGACTGCCGTATGCCGCGCTGTGCGTCAACGCCGACCTGCGCCTGTTACGGCAAGTCCGGCAATGGCTGGATGCCTACCTGCCGCTCGCGCCAGGCAGCTCCGCTCCTCTCCCCGACGCTCTCGGCCCATTCGATGGGGAAGACCAGCAGGCGCCAGCACCGGCGCGCCCCGCCAGAACGCCCAGACCCCGAGCCGGGCCGGCAAGGCCCTCGGTCCAGGATACCAACACCATCGTCCATGAAGTGGTACGCGAAGCCTTGCGCCATTCGGGCAAGCCTGTGGCCGAGCTCGATCGCGGCGAGCGGCAGGCCATCGTGCAGACGCTGCTGCACCGCGGCCTGTTCGTCATCCGCGGCGGCGTGGAGCAAGCAGCCCGTGCCCTGGGCGTGTCGCGCTATACCATCTATAACGATGCCAAGGCGCTGCGGGCGGCAACCGGCCTTCGCGACGAGAGCCATCGATAAGACCTGTCTGCGCCGCCCCTCTTCGGCAAGCGAGGGCGCGCTTGTTCTTTGATGAACCTTGGGATTTCAGGCCCCGCTACGGGCTAACCCGGATGGCGGCAATGGCGCATACCGGCCAATAATTCAACAAATCGTTGAAAACATTTTGTTGAATACTGCCTGGCACAGCGTCGGCACAACCGTAGCGCCGCCAGCCCGCCCACCCCTTCGTGCTTCTCTCGTTTGCGAGGCTTTCCATGCGTTTATCCCGTCGCGACTGGCTCCGCGCCACCGGTAGCCTGTCCCTGGCTGCGACCCTCGCCCCCACCGCCGCTCGGGCCGCCGCTTCGTCCGCCAACGGCTCGCCACTCCCGGTGGGCTCCACCGCCTTGCCGGCTCGGGAACGCTTTCCGGGCGTGCAGGGCGAGACCTACCTCAACTCGGCCGCCGTGCATCCCTGGATCGACGCCTCGACCCGGGCGATGCAAACGTATGCCGAGAACAAACTGGGCGGCAGCGGCGGGCGCGTCAATGCGATTCCCAAGTTCGCCCAGTTGGTCAACGCCCCGCCCGAGGCCATCACCTATGCGCCCAGCACCTCGATGGGCGAATACCTGGTCACGCAAGCCCTGGGCATCCCCGAGTCGGGAGGCCGCATCGTGACCGACGCCCTGCATTTCAATGGCTCGTTCTATATGTATGAGCAGTTCCAGAAGCGCGGCATGCAGGTCGAGTATGTGCGAATGGATCCTGAGTTCGGCATCAACCTCGCCGATCTCGAGCGCGCCATCACCCCCGATACCCGCCTGGTCTCGATCTCGCAGGTGTCGCTGTACAACGGGTTCGAGCATGATCTTCGGGCGGTTGCCGAACTGGCCCACGCGCGCGGCGCCTTGGTTTATGCCGACATTATCCAGGCCGCGGGCGCCGTGCCCGTCGACCTCTCGGCCAGTGGCGTGGATTTTGCCGCATGCGGCACCTATAAATGGTTGATGGGCGATTTCGGCTTTGCCTTTCTGTATGTCAATCCCGCCATCCTGCCCAAACTGCGCAGGCCTTGGTATGGGTATCTGCAAACCGCCAACTTCGTCAACCCCATGACCCGCCTTTATCCGCTCGATCCGGAAGGCGATCCACCTTTCGAGAGCCGGCAGAACGACACCGTGGGCGGCTACTTCAATGGCGCGTTCCCGGCGCGAGCGGTGGAGGCCGCCACCTCGGCCGCCATCGATTGGCTGCTGGCGGTGGGAGTGGACAATATCCAGACCTATCGGCAGCCGATGATGGACGCGGTGCGCGGCGAACTGACTCGACGTGGCTTCCAGTGCGTGACGCCCGAAGGCAACCGTTCGGCCATCCTTACCTTTGCCTATCGAGATGCGGGCCAACTGGCGAGCCGGCTTGATGCAGCGAAGGTGCGCATCACCTTGCGCGGGAACCACATCCGCATCTCGCCATCTACCTTCAATGACATGAACGACATCGATCGCCTGTTGTCGGCCATCGGCAACCCATGATCCCGCGCCGGAGCGCCGCGGCGATCGCCGTTTGCGTTTCGTTTCCCCTGGAGACCACATGCCCAACGCCCCCCAAACCCAAACGACCCTCGCCTACCTCGATTCGGGCCGCAGCCTGCCGCCCGGCGTGCCGTTTTGCGAAGCCGTACGCGCCGGAGACACTTTTTATTTCTCGGGCCAGATCGGCAACACACCCGGCACGCTCGAACTCGCCCCTGGCGGTATTGCCGCCGAAGCCCGGCAACTCATGGAGAATATGTCCGCCACCCTGAGCGCCCACGGGCTGGGCCTGGATCGCGTCGTCAAATGTACCGTCATGTTGGCCGATATGGCGGAGTGGAAGGCTTTCAACGAGGTCTACGCCAGCTATTTTCCGGCCGGCCGACGCCCGGCGCGCAGCGCGTTCGGCTGCGCCGGCCTGGTGGCGGGAGCCCGTGTCGAGATGGAGTTCATCGCGGTCGCCTGAGTCCTCTCCGCCCGGCCACCACGCGACCGCGAGTCTGACGCGTGAGTGGCGGTATCGCGGAGTCCAATCACACATCCACCGCTTGGATTCGACAACCTTACGCGAATCTGACAAAATTCACCCCTCTGACCACGATCAGGAGCTTTTGGGTGATTCTGACACCCCCCACCACGACAACCCCCACCTCACAGCGCCACGGCGCCGCGCCGCGGCTGGCCGCCACGCTGCTGGCCTTGATGGCCGCCTGCTTGGCGCCCTCCATCCAGGCCAAAGACGACTCCAGCCGCCACCTGGAGGTGGCAGGCTACCTGGAGAAGGTCCGGATCCACGACACCGACCTCGTCCTCACGGCCCGCCTGGATACGGGCGCCACACTGTCTTCCCTCAACGCGCTGGATCTCGAGCGTTTCGAACGCGACGGCAAAGAGTGGGTGCGCTTCGAGGTGATGAATCCCGACGATGATAAAAAGCGCATCGAGCTCGAGTACCCGGTGGTTCGCGACATCCGTATCGTGCAACACAGCGGCAATCACCAGTCGCGCCCCGTCGTCGAGTTGACGCTTTGCATCGGGCACCACGAGCGCAAGGCGGAGGTCACGCTCGCCGACCGTTCGGAGTTCACCTATCAGTTGCTGGTCGGCCGCAACCACATGCGCAATGCCTTGCTGATCGATCCCGGCAAGCGCTACCTGCACGAACCGGCCTGCGACCCGGCCGATGACGACAACGATTCCTAACCCGCCGCTACACGGCCTCTGTTCCCCCTCATGAAACGATTTCATCTATCGTTGCTGGTTCTGTTGCTGCTGGCCGTCGCCGGCGGCATTTTCCTCTACAAAACCCAGGTCCTGCAGTTTCCGGTACAGCCCGCCAGCGAGGTGGAAACCTGGACGGTGGAGGCCAGCGTCGACTTCACACCCACCGGCGGCTCGGTGAAGGCCGCCTTGCGGCTGCCCGACAGTACCCCCGGCTTTGCCATCCTCGACGAAAGCTTTATTTCGCGTGGCTACGGCCTCAGCACCGAAGCCAACGGCGATGGCCGCAAGGCCATCTGGACCCAGCGCCGCCCCGGCGACGGCCCGCAAACACTGTATTACCGCCTGCAGGTCGTGCCGGATGGCAACGGCCAGCAGAACGAGGAATACCCCGGCGCCGCCGACCGGCCCGACTTCGACCCGCCGCTGGCCGCGGCCGCCGACGCCCTGCTCGAGAGCGTGCGCAGCCGCTCGGCCGATATCGACTCCTTCAGCACTCTACTGGTGCAGGAAGTGAACCGCAGCGAGCCCAACGAGAACGTGGCCGCCTTCCTCACCCGTACCGCCACGCCCCTGGAACGTACACGGCTGATCGTCGATCTGCTGGCTGGCGCGCGCATCCCGGCCCGGGTGGTCCATGGCTTCAGCCTCGCCGATCGCGGCCAGCGTCAGGAGGCCATCCCATGGCTGCAATATCACAACACCCGGCAGTGGGTGCCGCTGGATCCCGCCACGGGCGAGCGCGGCTTTCCGCCGAACTTTCTGGTCTGGTGGACCGGTGATGCGCCCTCGCCGCTCGAGCTCGATCGCGCGCGAGGCGGCAACGTCAGTTGGGCGATCAGCCGCAGCCACCTCGATGCCATGAGCGCGGCCAGCCTGGCCGCCACCCAGCAGCGCTATGGTATTCCCGGGCTTTCGCTTCTGGATCTCCCGGTGGAAACCCAGAATACGTATCGCATCCTGCTGCTGCTGCCGCTTGGCGCCCTGCTGATCGTCTTCCTGCGCAACCTCGTCGGTGTACGCACCTTCGGGACCTTCATGCCGGTCTTGATGGCTCTTTCCTTTCGCGAAACCGAGCTGTTCAACGGCGTGGTCATGTTCACGCTGGTGGTCGCCCTGGGCCTGGCGCTGCGCTTCTATCTCGAGCACCTCAAGCTGTTGCTCGTGCCGCGGCTGGCGGCGGTGGTCACCATCGTCGTGGCCCTGATGGCCGCGCTCACGGTGCTGTCGCATCAGCTTGGCATCCAGGCGGGGCTGTCGCTGGGCTTGTTCCCGATCGTGGTACTGGCCATGACCATCGAGCGCATGTCCATCGTCTGGGAGGAACACGGCGCGGCCGACGCCATCCAGCAAGGGCTGGGCAGCCTGGTGGTGGCCGCCGCCTGCTACCTCGTGCTGGTCAACCGCCAGATCGAGCATTTGTTCTTCGTTTTTCCCGAACTCATTCTGGCGGTGCTCGCCCTGCTGCTGGCCATGGGCCGTTATACCGGGTACCGCGCTTCGGAATTGATCCGGTTCAGGGCATTTGCAAGAAGCAAGGACTGACCATGGCATTCTGGATCTCGCCCGCCGAACTGCGCCGCCGGGGTATCGTCGGCATGAACATGCGCAATGGCAGTTATATCGCCGAGCATAATCCGCGCCATCGCTACCCCTTGGTGGACAACAAGCTGATCACCAAGAGCCTGGCCCAGAACGCGGGAGTGGCGGTGCCCGAGCTGTACGGCGTGGTGCGCACCCATCACGGCATCCGCGAACTGGGCGGACTGCTGGAAGGCCGCGACAGCTTCGTGGTCAAACCGGTGCAGGGCAGCGGCGGCAACGGCATCGTGGTGCTCGATGGCCGCTTCGATAATGGCAGCTACCGGCGCGCCAACGGCCGCCGGATGCGGCCCGAAGAGCTGGAGCACCATGTCAGCAACATTCTCGCCGGCGCATATTCGCTGGGCGGCCAGCCCGACGTGGCGATGATCGAGCAACGCGTGGAGTTCAGCCACGCCTTCCGCGACATCAGCTACCAGGGCGTGCCCGATATTCGCATCATCGTGTATCGGGGTTGTCCGGCAATGGCCATGGTCCGGCTACCCACCCGGCAATCCGATGGCAAAGCCAATCTGCACCAGGGCGCGATTGGCGCGGGCGTGGATCTTGAAACCGGCATCACCACCGAGGGCGTGTGGCTGAACCGGCGAGTGCATCAACATCCGGACACCTCGTGCAGCGTGGCGGGCCACGCCATCCCGCATTGGGAGGAGCAACTGAGGCTCGCCGCACGCTGCCACGACCTGACCGGCCTGGGCTATCTCGGTGTCGATCTGATCCTGGATCGCCAACACGGCCCGCTGCTGCTGGAACTCAACGCCCGCCCGGGCCTGGCGATCCAGATCGCCAACGAAGCGGGACTGCGCTGGCGGCTGCGGGCCATCGATCGCTGGCTGGAAGCGCACGGCGACGCGACGCCGCCCGCCGAGGTTCGGGCCCGGTGGTTCGCCCGCGCCGGCCTCGAGACTCTGGCACAGGCCGCCGCCCGCGACGCGGCTTGACCACCGGACAAGGGATGGGCAGACTGCGTAGCCCATATCCCGATCCGGAGCTTCCCATGTCCACGCTGCGCCTCGCCCTCGAATGGTTTCTCAATCCCGACCACCTGCCCCTGCTGGCCGCCCGCGAAACCCTGCGTGAAAAGCATGGACTCGAGCTCGACATCATCGCGCCCGACGACCACTACGACGGCTTTGCCGAACTCGCCGCGGGCAAGGTCGATCTCGTTACCAACGAGCCGCTGCACCTGCTGGAGCGCCATCCGCATCCCTTGCGATCGCTCGGTACCTTCTTCCATACCGACGGCGGCGTGCTGATCCAGGCCGCCGCGCGCCAGCGCCTGCTCGACGGCGGCGCCATCCGTGTCAGCTCACCGGTGTCCAACCCCGTGACCGACGGCCTGTGCCGCAACATCCTGGCCGGCTGGCTGCAAAGCCAGGGTAAAACGCTGCGCGAGGACCAGGTCACGGTGTACGAAGGTGGCTTCGGGCACGTCGACAACCTGGCGGCGGGCGCCGACGCCGCCTGGCTGGCCTTCGCCAACATCGAAGGCATCGACGCCCGCCAGCGCGGCCTCGACGTCTCGATGATCCGCACCACCGACGGCGGCGTGCCGGGCTTCTCCGCTCTGGAGCTGATTGCCGCGCGCGATGCCACGCCAGGGCAGCAAGCCAGCGCCGGCCTGCTGGTCGCCACGCTGGACCAAGTGATCCCGGCGCTGCAGGCCGCTCCCGCCGAGGCGCGTGCGCTCTGGTATCGCGCCAGCGGCGAAGCGTCTTCCGCCGCCACCGACGCCATTATTGACGACACGCTGCGCCGCTTCGTGGCGCCGGTGCGGCCCGATCCGGCCCGTTGGCTGGCGGTGTGGGAGCATATGTCGGCGCGCGGCGCCGACATCGTCGATCGCGCGGGCTTCGACGCCATCTTCCAATAGGCCGGAACGGCGCCGGAACGGCGCCATCGCCCCGCCACTGGCATGCCGTATCATCGAAACATCATCAACCCGCTGCCCGTCCCGCCATGCTCGATCGCGACTCCACGCTGACCACCGACCAAAAAGCCCTGAAGATCAATCTCGACAAATACAAGTATGGTTCGATCGTCGAGATCGGCGCGGGCCAGGAAGTGGCCCGCCGCTTCTTCCAGGTGGGCGCGGCCGCGGGCACCATCGCCAAGACCATGTCGGCCTACGACATGGCGGTCAGCGACGACATCTACGGCCCGGTCGACCGCTACGTCAGCCGGGATCGCCTGCTGCAGATGCTCGACCGCGAGTTCACCCAAGTGGTCAAGCGCCTGGCTCACGTGCGGCCGCGCAACACTACGTTCTTCGCCTATGCGGCCACCGTCACCGCGCGCAGTTTCCGGCAAAAGAACGAATGCCATGGCTGGGTCGGCATCCGGCTGCAATTGCATCCCGGCGCCGAGCCCAGCGACGTGATCCTACACGTGCGCATGCTGGACGAGGACAACCCCGAACAATCCGAAGCGCTGGGCATCCTCGGCGTCAACCTGATCTACGGCGCCTTCTTTCATCACCATCAGCCCGAGTGGGTGATCGAAGGTTTGTCCGACGGCCTGGGCTCCGACCGCATCGAGGTCGATCTGATCCATTTCAGCGGCCCGTACTTCGAGGAAGTCGAAAACCGCCTGATGAACCTGCACCTGATCCGCAGCTGGCTCACGCGCGCCATCGTCTTCAACCCCGCCGGCGAAGTGGTGGTGCCGCGCGATCTGCTCTATCGCAAGCCGGTGCTGGTGATGCGCGGCAGCTTCAATCCGGTTACCCGCGTCAATACCGACATGATGTTGGCCGGCCTGCGGCACTACAGCCAGATCTCGGCGGTGGACGAAAACGAAGTGGTGGCGTTGGCCGAGATCACCATGAACTCGCTGGTGAGCGGCGACAACGTGGATGGCGCCGATTTCCTGGCCCGCATGGATCTGCTGGCCTCGCAGGGCTATACGGTGATGATCTCGGATTATGTCCGGTTCTTCCGGCTGCGCGCCTATTTGCGCCGCTACACCACCAAGCCCATCGGGCTGGTCTTATCCGTGCGCGACTTCGCCTTTCTGTTCGACGAGAAGTACTACGAAGGCATGGAGGGCGGCATCCTCGAAGCCTTCGGCAAGCTATTCCCGGACAATACCCATGTCTATGTGTACCCGGCGCGCCCCGACCAGGATGACCAGCGGCAGCTGATCACTCTCGACAACGTCCAGGTGCCCGACAACCTGCGCCATCTGCTGGCTCATTTGGTGTCCAACAAAAAGCTGGTTCCCATCCAGCCGCTGGAAGACCGCCATCTGCACATCGACAGCGCCGAAGTGCTGGCGGCGCTGCGCCGCGGCCGCGGCGACTGGGAACAGGACGTTCCCGAGAACGTGGCACAAACGATTATCGACCGGCGCCTGCTGGGCTTCGATACGGCATGAGGCCGGGGCGCCGCGGCGGGATCCGGCGGCGTGTGCAAACCCACGGCCTATACTCGGATGATCGCAATGTGATGCGAGGGCTGTTTTCGTCTGGAGTGATGTCATGAATGCCTTGCCTCCCTGTCCCCAGTGCCAATCCGAATTCACCTATCAGGATGCCGGCTTCTACATCTGCCCCGAATGCGCCCACGAATGGTCGGGCGACACCACCACGGCGAGCGATGAAGGCCGCGTCTATCGCGATGCCGTGGGCAACGTGTTGCAGGACGGCGATACCGTCACGGTCGTCAAGGATTTGAAACCCAAAGGTTCCTCAAGCCCGATCAAAATGGGCACCAGGGTGAAGAACATCCGGCTCGTCGACGCCGATCACGACATCGATTGCAAAATCGAAGGCTTCGGCGCCATGAGCCTGAAGTCGGAATTCGTGAGGAAAGTGTGAGCTAGTGATAGCCATGCGGCGAGACGGGCGCGCCCAGCAGGCTTTCAGCCTCGTCGGCGGCCAGGCCGCCGCGCTCCAGCCATTCGCGCACCTGCGGATCCGACACGAAATCGATCGCGCTCTCGGCCGCCAGGATGGCTTCGGGCGTTTGCGGTTGACCCAATAAGTAACCCTGCACGTAGTCCACGCCCATGCCGACGAGGATCTCGAGCGTGGCCGTGTTTTCCACCCATTCGGCGATGCTGCGCATGCCCAGATTGCGGGCCAATTGCACGATCGCCTCGAGAATGGCCACATTGGCGGGATGGTGGTGGATCGAGCGCACGAAGGCGCCGTCGACTTTGAGCGCATCGGCCGACAGATCCTTGAGATAGCGGAACGAGGTGTAGCCCGCGCCGAAGTCGTCCAGCGCGATACGTGGCCCGAACTGGCGCAGTTGCTCGATGAAGCGCTGGCTGTTGTCGAGGTCGTGCAAGGCCACGCCTTCGGTCACCTCCAGGCACAGCAGCGGCGCCACGTCGGCATATTGGCCCAGGATGCCCAGCATCTCCTGCAAGAAGGATTCGTCGTTGAGCGACGCGCCGCTGAGATTGACGCAGACAAAGCGCGTGCGCGGCAGGCTCTCCTGGTGGCGGCGCAACCAGCTCAAGGTGTTGCGCAGCACCCAGCGGTCCACCAGCGCGACCTTGCCATTGGCTTCGGCGGCCGCGAGCACCTGGCCGGCGGAGATGACTTCGCCGTCCTCGCCGTGCATGCGCACGAGCACCTCGAAATCCAGTGCCGCCGCAGGATGGCGCAACGATACGATGGGCTGCATGACCAGGAACAGGCGATCGGTGGCGAACGCGCCGCCCAGCGCTTCGATCAGTCTCAGTTCCTGGGCACGCTCGCGGAAGGCCGCCGACGTCCGCTCGTACGTCACCAGCGGCCCGGGCCGCCGGGCCTTGGCGTCGCGGCAGGCGCGGTCGGCGGTGGAAATGGCATCGCTGATGCTCAACTGCGGTGCCAGCTCGATCAGACCCACCGACACGTTCACCTGAAAGGCCTGCTCGCGCACGTGGAAGTGGCGACCGGCGATCGCCTCGATGAGCATGCCGGCGATGTCGGCGGCGGCCTCGAGCGATACGCCGTCGAATACCACGATGAACTCGTCGCCGCCGATGCGCCCCACCCGGTGCGGTTCGGGCAGCAGGCCGCTGATTCGCCGGCATACTTGCCGCAGCACCTCGTCTCCCGCCTGATGACCATACAAATCGTTGATGAGCTTGAAGCGATCGAGATCGAGATAGGCCAACGCCAGGGCACTGCCAGGCGGCCGACGCCGCAAGTGTTCGAGATGGCGCTCAATGCCGCGGCGGTTGAGCACGCCGGTCAGGGAATCGTTATTGGCCAGGAACTGCAGGCGCTCGGTGAGCTTGCGCCGCTCGGTGATATCTTGCAGCGAACCCTCGATCCAGGGGCCGGCGCGCGCGACCCGTACCAGATACCAGGCCGCCGCTTCGTCGAAGCGCGAGGTGCGGCCACGGATCTCGATTTCGTCGTCGGCGGTGCCGTCGGCCAGGCGCTGCAAGGTTTGCCAGGAACCAGGCTCGAAGTAGGCCTCCCAGTGCGTCAGACCTTCCGTTTCGGCGGCGCTGCTCAGTAGAACCCGCAGCGCGCGATTGGAACGCACGAACCGCCCGTCATCGCCCAGCGTGAACAAGCCAATGGGCGTGACCTGATAGGTGCGTTCCAGCTCGGCCTGCGCCTGTCGCCTGTCACGCCTTTCCTGGCGCACCTGGTCGGCAAAGGCAAAGGCCGCCAGCACGCTCGCCGCCAGCGCCGCCGTCACACTATTGAACACGCCCATCAGGCTTTTGAAGTCGAGGGCGGCCGCCACCACTTCGGATACCGACGCGAACAGCACCAGCCCCAGCGCCGCGCTATACCAGATGACGGTGCGCGAGGGCCGCAGCCACAGGCAACGCAGCATGAACGCGACAATGGCCCCCGCGCCCAGCGATACGATGACCCACATGATTGGCAGAAAGCGGCTGAAGGGCAGGAACAACGCCGCGGCCAGGAGGACCAGCCCCAACCGGCGGCCCAGCGTCACCCAACGCTCTCCCAGGTGGGCGAGATCGTCGCGAAACACTTCGCAGAACAAGGCGTAGGTGACCAGATAGTAGGCCGCAATGGTGATCTGCCGAACCGGGTGCATCCAATCGGCGGGGATCACGAAGCCCAGCCATTGAGTATCCCAGCCCGTGGAAATCGCGCCCAGGCGCAGGTTGCCAATCAGCCAGACCGCCAGCAGCAGATAGCGCTTCTCGCGGTTGATCCAGGCGGTGAGGAGGGCGAACAGCGCCAGCATGACCAGGGCGCCTTCGAACAAGCCGGCCCCCCAATAGAAACGCAGGCTGGCGGGCGCCAGGCCACTGGTGTGCCAGTACTCGGCTTTGACTTCGGCAGGGCCGCTGTAGGTAACCCGGCACAGTGCGCCACCGGGCACGGCCGGCGCCGTGAATCCCGCGCGAAAAGGCAGGAGTTCGCCCAGCGTGGACTCGCGATTGGCGCTGCCCAGCCAGTTCAGGCTTGCCGTTCCCCAGCAATCCAGAGCCTGGGCATGCCGTGACGGCAGGGCGAACACGCCGCCGTTGCCGCCACCATCCGCTTGCAGCGAAATCCAGACCGGCGCCTCCGAGAGCCGGGTTTCGTAATCCGACACCCAGGAGGCCTGCGCCAGCCGGCCCCTGGCCTCCGCGGGTGTCCAGGGCTCCCCGGCGGCTTCGGTCGCCACGCGGATCGCCAGGGGCTCGCCCGCCGCGTGCGGTCCCGTCAGGCCATGCGCCGCCAGCGCGATGATGGTGGCCACCGCAAGAACGAATGGCACCGCATACAGCGACAACCGGCTGGTCAACCAGTCGAGACCCAGTACAAAACGTTTCCCACAGACACGCAGGGAGGCGGGGATCGCTGGCATGGACCGTCTACAAGAGGCCGCAAGCGCGGCGCGCGGGCGGCAACGACCCGCCACCGATTGCTCCCGGCGATGGCGGGCCCGAATGATCGACGCCGATGCTTACCAGGTTGGTGCAGCGGGGACCGGCAGCTCCGCGCCGCGGCGACCCGTTGCACGAGTACCAGGCCCGACGTCGATCCGAATGTCGGGATGATGTGTACCGAACACGAACTGGAACAGCGGATGGCCGGCTTCCTGCCAGCGTTTCCGGGCCGTTGCCACCTCGAATGCCAGGACACGATGGGGGATATTACCTGCATGCCGCATGGGGATAAAGCCACGCTCGGGAAAGACGTCGTGGAACAGCAGGGCGAGATACTGCCGATCCAGCGGCGAACGGCCGGCGATCGCCATGTAGTCGATCTGCTGCCGTACGCAGTAGAGGTAGTAGGCCTTGAAGATCGCCGTCTTGGCCAGCCGCCCCGCGCTCCCCGGCATGACGCCCAGCCGCGTGGCTTCCGCCAGGGTGGACTGTTGCAAATACTCAGGCAACGTTACCGATTGTTCCAACCATAAGGGTGCATGGATGTTGGTCTGGATCCGCATCGTTCCCAGCGGCTCGCCGTCAAGCTTGGACTCGGCCAAGAGCACCGCCACGCCGGGAGCGAAGTCGTGGGGCTCGGGCTGATGCAATTGTCTCGCCAGTTCCGGGACGTGGCGTCCGTAGGCCGTCTGGCGCAAACGTACCGCCTTGCCGAGCGACGACGGATCGTCGACGACTCGAACGGTGAAGGGCAGCCGTTCGACGGGCAGCTTCTGGATGGCGGCGGTCGCGGTAATTCCGGACGCGGGTGATGTAACGAAAGCAGCGGTTCGCATGGAATCTCTCCAATCAAAGGGTCAATGTCGGCGCCGACTCGGCAAAAAATCCGACATTTGTAGATTCGCATGCTTGGCGCCGGGAAGAAACCTTCCCGGCGCGCGGGGTCGCCTTAACTCATCAGCCGATCAGCCAGCCGTCGTTCAGTTCCACCCAGCCCTCGGGCACGGCGCCGGGTGAACCCAGCGCACCGTCGTTGCCGTTGGCATAAGCCCCATGCTCCCCCACGGCAGCCGCCACATAGGTGGGCGAGGTCAGGCTCAGGCCGTCCCACACCGCGGAGTCGCCGGCCTTGCCGCCGAACACCAGGCCGGCATGCTCCCCGAACTTGGCGGCTCCCGTCCCGCCGGGGGCGGATGGGCTCCAGCTGCCATCGTCGCTGGTGGCCACCGACGAGGCGCCATAGTTGAAGGCCGTGGCCACATAACCCTGGGCATCGAACAGCACGACAGCGTCGCCCTTGCCCAGGCCAGGGCCGTCGATCCCTACCAGGTTGACGTCGTCATCCAGATTCCAGGCCTGGCGGAACGCCGCCACGTCGGCGAGATCATCGCTCAGCACCACGACCAGAACCTCGCCCGCCTGCAGCAGCGTGCTCTCGGCAAACGGCGCGATGCTGGAGAACTTGCCGTTCTCGTCGATCATGCCCCAGCCGCTCAGATCAATGGCCTCGGCACCGTAATTCAGGATTTCGAAGAAATCGTCGGTTCCGCCGTTGGAGTTGACCTCGGTGATCAGCAAATCGTACGAGGGACGCTCGGCGGTTGCGAAGACCCAGGCGTCCTGATCCAGAATGCCCGCGTGCCCATTGCCCGCCGCGTCGCTGAAAGCGCCGGCGGTGATGGTCACGGAATACTCCGCACCCGCCTCGAGGATGGCCGCCGGGTCGATGGTTACCTGATTGCCAACGATGGTGACCTCGCTGCTGGCCACGTCGATGACGATGGAATCCCCCTCGCCACCCCGCCGATCGAAGACGATCTGGCCGGCGCCCTTGACCACGATCTCGTCGAACGTAACGACCAGGGGCGCGAAATGCATGGCTTGGCCGTCGATGCCGTTGATCTCCCATCCCAGCACCGCCGGCGCCTGGCTGTCGGGCGACAGGTTGGGCACCGCGCCGATCGTGAAGCTCGGCACGTCGTGTCCGTTCAACGATTGCAGAGCTTCGCCATCATCCTGCAACGACGGGTCGCTGTAGCTCAGGCTCACCAGGTCGCCGCCCCGCACCGCTTCGGCCAGCGCCATGTGCAGTTGATCGCCCACCACGTTCAGGGACGACACCGCCACCGCCACGCCGTTGATTTTGATCTCGAACGCTTCCAGGGCGGGCGGGTTGCGCGCGTCCAGCGGCTGGTTCCAGGTCAGCGTAACGCCGTCGCCCTCCACTTCGCTGTGACTCAACAACGGCACGTTGAAGAAGCCGCCGTCCACCAGCGGAAAGCCGGGCGCCTTGATGGTATTGAAGTCCCAGAAGGCCGGATCAGCAATGCGGGCCGCCAGTTTCTCGAGATCGGACGCATCCAGCGAGCCCGCATACCGCGCGTTGGTCTGGTTCGACGGGTCTACGGTGAACGCAAAAGCGGCATTGGCTTCAACCAGCGACGCGGGGATGTCCCCGGCCGATCCGCCCAGCGTGAGGCTGGCGAGGAAGACCCCGGCTTCCGAAATCAGGCCCGCACTGCCGTCGGTCAAGTTCTCGATGATGGTTCCCTGCAGCGCATAGAGGGTTTCCGCCTTGCCGATGCCGCCGCCACCGCCAAGGGCAAAGCCGATGTCGGCGACCGGATTGCCATTGGTATCGGTCTGGATGGTGACGATGGTACCGGCGGGCAGGTCGGCGCCGGCGGTCCAGACAAAGGCCATTTCGTTGGTAATGCCTTCGAATCCGGTTTCGGCCTCGTAGTCGCGATCGGTAAAGGTGATGCGGGTGCCGCCGGTGACGTCGCGCATCAGGATGAAGGCAAAGGCGTCGGGAGCCTCGGCATTGCCGGCCACGAACAGAACATCGCAGGCCTCCATCACGGTGGGTTCGGCCGAAGTCATGAAACCCAGCGGCGAGCTCTCGCCATAGCCTGCGAAAGCGTTGCCCGCACGGTCGAGGACGACGCCCGGCTGGAACACCAGGCTATAGGACGACTCGTACGCCAGTGCGTCGGAGGGCCGCACGCTCACCTGGTTGTAGTGGAACTGCACCTGGGCCGGATCCTGGACGTCGAAGGATTCCACCACTTGGCCGCTGGCGTCGCGCAGCTCGATACTGCCGCTGCCACGCTTCACGGTTTCGTTGAAAGTCAGTACAAATGGGCTGTCCACCGCCACGCCCCGCGTGCCGTCGGCCGGCGAGGCCGCCACCGCCACCGGAGCCGCCGCGTCGACGTAGGGTCCGCCCAGTTCCAGCCAATGGCCCTGGAACTGCTGCTCGCCGGCGGGGAGATCCTTGGATACTTCGTTCTTGCCCGGCCAGATCGTGTCGCCGTTGTCTTCCAGGAGTTGGATGCGAGTGCCGGGCAGCAGGCTGGCGGGCGCCAGCAGCGATTCGAAACTGCCGCCGGTCTGCGCCAGCAGGGCGTCGAGATCGTTGTCGAGCTCGACCGGCATCTCGTCCGCTGCGCCGCTCCAGGTGAACAGCCGGAAGTCATGCGCCACCGCCGCGCTGGCGCCGCCGGCCGGACCGGCGACGATCAGGTAGCCGCTGCCGTCCTCGGCACGCTCGATCGAGCGGATGCCCCGCCCGCCCAGATCCAGCTGGATGGGTTCGCCAAAACTCGCGGCCTCCAGGCCGTGCAACAGGTCTTCGCTGTTCAGCAAAGGCACGATCAGTGCCGGCGCCGCGGCGTCGGTACCCCATTGTGGCGCGCGAAAGCCCAGCCACAGGGTTTGGCCATCGGGCGCGACGGTCAGGCCTTCGATCGAGAAGCCGCCCATCTGCTCCGGCACGACGCCATCGGCGCTGCCCGCGGCCAGGCCGAGGGCGCCGGCGCCCAGGCCGTGGCCGTTGGCATCGTCCCAGGCGACCAGCGCGTCTTCCAATCCGGTGTGCTGGCCCACCACTTCGAACCGGGTGTCGGCACCGGTTCCCGTCACGGTGAGGGCAAACAGCATTTCGCGGCTGTCGGCTTCGTCGCCATCGCGCTTGTTGCCGTGCGAGCCCGAGAGGTACAGCACGTTGCCCACCATGACGCTCGACTCCAGGTCGATCTCGTCGCTCACGCCGAGCACGACGCCATAGTTCCATTCCAGAACGGCCTCGCCACCGTCGCGGGGATAGACGCGCAGGATCGAGGACTCATCGTCGCCCACGACCATCCAATCGTCGTCCAGCGCCACCGCGGTCGAGGCGTCCGAAGAGCCACCGTTGGTGCCCGGCATGGGCTTGTAGATGGCGGGATCCGGCAACGGCTCTGGTTCCGGTTCCGGTTCCGGCTCTGGTTCCGGCTCTGGTTCTGGTTGGGGTTCGGGCCCGGGCTCCGGCCCGTTCGCATCGCCCAGCAATTGTTCGGCCAAGGCTTCCAGGCGGTCGCCGATCGAAGCGCCGTCGTCGTCTCCCAAAATGGCATCCAGCTCGGACTGCCCGGGAGGCCGTCCGGCCGCGCCCAGGAATACCAAAACGGTCTGCACCGCATCGGCGGCCCTGGCGGAACCTTCGGCGGACAAGGCGATCGCCGCCAGGATCCCGCCCTTCGACACGCCTTGCGCCAACTGCAGCAGGTAATGGGCCAGACCCGCAGGCTCGGGGTCGCGGCCCAGGGTCTGGCGATACACCATCGTCACGTATTCGGCGTCGGATGCCTCCGCGCCCACCAAATCGCCGAACTCCGAAGAAGCCGCGAAGTTGGCCGCCAGCTCCGTATACGACATGCCGGCCCGCACCGCATTCACCCAATAGGCCAGGCCGTCGGCATCGGGCGCCCGACCGAGCACCGCCAGGTAAAGCTGCGCCACCGGCGCGATCTCGGCCTGGGCTTCAGCCGAGGATGCCAGCGCCGCCACCAATTGGCCTTGTGTTACGCGACCAGCATCCAGCTCGTTCAACCAATAGGCAAGACCGGCGGGGTCGGGAGCGCGCCCGAGCAGCGAATGATAAAGAGAGGTGACGAAGGCGTCGTTATCGGTCATGGGATGGCACTCAGGCACAGTCGAAGAAGCTCGGCAGGCTAAAGCCGCCGTATGACATGCCTATGAATCCCCGCGCCGGCGCACCCCCGGCGCTCATGGCCGGCGCGGCCCCGGGCCGACGCCACGGCGCCAGGGCCGCGCCGCAGGCCGCCGGCTTGCGTTGCGACGGCGATTCGCTACAGTATCGTGATCACCCACCGAAAGCGCCGCTCCATCGCATGCAATCCTGGACGCTCACTCCGGCCGCCACCCCTGCCGGCGCCCTCGCTGAATTCGCAACCGGGCTGATCCACGCCATCGGCTTGCCGTCGTTCGGCGCCAACGCCCTGGCCGTGGTCAACGACACCGTGCCCTTCGCTTCCTGGTCGATCTACCGGGTTGGCGACGTTTCGCCGCGCATGTATGTCTCGGCTGCCCATCGCATCCCCGACACCACGCGCGACTGCTGGCGCGTCTATCTGGCGGGTCTGCATCGGCGCGACCCCACCTTCCGCAGCCATGGCTTGTCCAACGCCGAGCGCCCGTTGCTCTTGGGGCATTGGCGCGCCGAAGACATCCGCCGGCCCCATCGCGAACAAATCTACGAGCGTCATGGCATGCGCGAGCGGGTCTCGATCGCCCAGGCCTGCGCCAATGGCGGCGTGCTGGCGGTGAACCTGTACCGCCACGACCATCAAGGGGCCGTGCGGCCCGCGGAACTCCGGGAGCTGCAAGCCATCGGCCCGCTGCTGTTCGCCTGCGCACAACGCCATGTGGCGTTGACCACCACCTCGTTGTCCGCCAGCGCCGCCGCTCCGGCCCAGCGCGACACCCTGCTCGCTCGTTGCCCTTCGCTCACGCCGCGCGAACTCGATGTCTGCCTGCGGCTTGCCCAAGGCCTTACCTTCGATGGCATCGCGGCCGATCTCGGCATCTCGGCCACCACGGCCAAAACCTATCGCAACCGTGCTTTCGCGCGCTTGGGCATCCAGCATCGCAACCAGCTCTTCAAGCTGCTGCTCGACGGCGCCACCAACGCCTGACCTCCGGGCTGTTCGCCCAAAGCCACCCTCCGCGCTGTGATGCAGTCCTCCTTTGGGAGGACTGCGGCCTATCCGGCAATTACTTACGATACATAAACAAATTGCCATCACATCCCATCAGTGAGGAGACCCATGCCCCCATTTTCCTGCTTCGTACGACCCATCGCGGCAGCCGGCCTGCTCGCGCTTGCGGCGGGCTGCGGCGGCGATGACGATCCCGTCGTCGTCGACGCCTGCCAGGCCCTGAGCGAGACACCCCTGGGACCGGCCGCACTGACCAGCGAGAACCTGCCCGCCGGTACGCGCGTCGGCCAAGTCGAAACCGTCGCCCATTGCCGGGTCGCGGGGATGCTCGATTCCCGCACCGGCATCGATGGCAAGCCCTACGCCACCGGTTTCGAACTGCGCCTGCCCACCGCCTGGAACGGCCGCTTCCTGTATCAGGGCGGAGGTGGCAATGACGGTAGCGTCCGGCCCGCCCTGGGAACGCAAGACACGCTGGAGCCAGCCCTCAACCAAGGGTATGCCGTGGTGTCCACCGACGCCGGCCACCAGGGCACCGACGCCTCCTTCGGCGCCGATCCCCAGGCGCGGCTCGACCATGCCTACCAATCACACGACCGCGTGGCACGGGCCGCCAAAACATTGATTTCGGCCTATTACGAACGAGATGCCGATCATTCGTACTTTATCGGCTGCTCGGGCGGTGGACGCCAAGGCATGATGTTCACCCAACGCTTCCCCGAGTATTTCGATGGGGTGATCGCCATCGCCCCCGCCATGAGCGTGGCCAAGGGCGCGACCATCGCCGCCGCCTGGAGTACCCAGGTACTGCTGGATATCGCGCCCCTCGATGCCGCCGGCAGGCCCATCCTGTCGCAGGCCCTGAGCGACGCCGACCTTGGCCTGTTGCGCCAGAGCATCCTCGATACCTGTGACGAACACGATGGCTTGGCCGACGGGCTGGTCAGTGCGCCGGGCTTGTGTCATTACGATCCGGGCGTCCTGCAGTGCCAAGCCGGCCAAGCCACCGATTGCCTGGAGGCCGGGAAAGTCGAGGCCTTGCGGCAAGTTGCCGCGCCGCCACGCGACAGCCAAGGCCAAGCGCTATACACCGACTGGCCGTGGGATCCCGGCATTGGCCATCCCGCCAACGATTGGCGCGCCTGGCGCCTGGGCACCTCGCCCACCGCAGATGCCAACGCGCGCCATATCACGCTGATGCAGGACGCCCTGGGCTGGGAGTTCTTCACACCGCCGCAGCCCGGATTCCAGCTGGCCGACTTCGACTTCGACCGCGACCCCGCCCGCATGGAGGCCTTCGCCACCGTCTACAACGCCGACCAGGACGCCCGGCTGGACGCCTTCAAAGGACACGGCGGCAAGCTGCTGCTCGCCCATGGCATGGCCGATCCGATCTTCTCGCCCAGCGAGAGCATCGCGTACTTTGAACGTTTGCAAGCCGCGCATCCGGCGGACGCCGACAGCTTCGCGCGTCTTTACCTGATTCCCGGCATGGCGCATTGCGCCGGCGGCGCGGCGACCGACGCCTGGGATGGCCTGGGAACCTTGGTGCGCTGGGTGGAGCAGCAACAGGCACCGCAAGAGATCACGGCCTACGGCACCGCTGTCTACCCCGACCGCAGCCGCCCGCTGTGTCCGTACCCGAGCTACCCACGCTACGACGGCCAGGGCGATCCCGAGCAAGCCGCCAGTTTTACCTGCGACGCCGGCTAACGACCAGGACAGTTGCCGCCGCTACTGACGAAAGAGCCGGCGTTTTCTCACCAACCCCGTCTTCCCCGACCTCTGCTTCCGGAGCGGCGGCGGCCCGGCCCGCCACCGCTCCGAAGTTACCCTTATCCAGACCCACAAGGAGACTCTGATGTCCTTCCCTTCCATCCGCCGCCTGGGCTTTCTGGCCGTCGCCCTCGCCGTCCCGGTGCTGGCCAACGCCCAGTACCCCGACCGTGCCGTCACGATCGAAGTCGGCTTCCCGCCCGGCACGGGGCCCGACATCGTGGCCCGCGCCGTCGGCCAGCAACTCAGCCATGAGCTTGGCCAATCGGTGGTGATCCAGAACAAGGCCGGCGCCGGCGGCCAGATCGCAGCCCAATCGGTGGCGCGAGCCAAGCCCGACGGCTATACGCTATTGCTGGGCGAAGTCGGCTCCATGGCCATCGCGCCGGCCGCCTATCGCGAGCTCAACTACGATCCCGCGCGGGACTTTGCGCCGATCATTGAAGCCGTGCGCGTCAACATGGTGCTGGCGGTACCCGCCGATTCGCCCCACAAAACGCTGCAGGACTTCCTGACCGCCGCCCGCGGCGCCGAACAGCCCATCCACTTCGGCACTTTTGGCGCCGGCACGCCGGGCCATTTCGGTGCGGAGCTTTTCGCCAGCGAGGCGGGCTTTCCCATCGAAGCCGTGCACTATCGCAGTACCAGCGACGCGATCACCGGCCTGGCTTCGAGCGACGTCCAGGCCGCCTTCATCACCACCGCCCTGGCCGCTCCCCACGTCGAGAGCGGCCGCTTGCGCGCCCTGGCGGTAACCGGCGCCAATCGCGCCAAGGGCTTCCCCGAGGCGCCGACCTTCATCGAAGCCGATCTGTTGAACGTGGACTTCGGGGCCTGGTTTGGCTATTTCGCGCCCAAGGGCACCCCCGAAGCGGTGCTTGACGTGCTGCATGCCGGCATCGCCAAGGCAATCCAGGCGCCAGCGGTAACCGAACCGCTGGAAAAGGCGGGTTTCGTCATCATGGGCGGCAGCCGCACCGACATGGCGCAATTGCTCGAACAGGATCTCAAGCGCTGGACCGACGTGGTCAAGGCCACCGGTTTCCAGATGTAGGCGGAGCGCTTCACAGGGCTCCGGCTCCAAGGCTGAGCCGCTCTACCGGTACCTGAGGCGCCGCGGGGCTCGCGCCCCTACCGGCCACAAGGGTAAGCGCACGGCCCGCCGCCCGCTTGGCCACGTGGTCTTGCGCCCGCCATCACCGGAGCATGATCTGCCGCCGTGAAGAACTCCGGTCTTTCGGCCGGGGCTTCTCCGCCACCATTCAGAGGAGCCTTCGGCTCCAGTCGCTTTAGCCTCGCTTGCCTCGCCGTGAACGACGAGGCTTGCGCTTAGGCCCGTGGTCAAGGAACGCCCGCGCTGCCGGGCGTTCACGCATGTGCGCGCCGTTTTTGCTTCTATATATCTTTTTGAAATATAGATACCATGAAAAGCAATTTTGAATCATAAGACAAAAAGGACATAATAAAATCCACTTCAGTTCTTTCCGAGTTTTCGCCATGAAATCCTGGCTCGTTCCCCTGGCCGCCCTCGTTTTCGGCACCGCCGCACACGCCGCCCAGCCCTTGCTGAGTCCCGCCGAGCTTCAACCGCTTCTGGAGCAGGAGTCGGTGCGCGTCATCGACATCCGGCCGCCCGCCGACTATGCCGCGGGCCACGTGCCCGAAGCCCTTAACGCCCCCTACGGCAGTTGGCGCGGCCCGGCCGAGAACCCCGGCGAACTGCCCGAACTGTCCAAGCTCACCGCCTTGATCCAGGGACTGGGCCTGACCCCCGAGTCCCATGCCGTCATCGTGTCGTCGGGCGCCAACGCCACCGACTTCGGCGCGGCGGCGCGCGTGTACTGGACGCTGAAAGTCCTGGGCCTGAGCGAGCTCTCCATCCTCAACGGCGGCACCCAGGCCTGGGCCGCGGCCCAGCTGCCCCTGGCCCAGAACGCGGTGACGGTACAGGCCAGCGCCTACCAGCCGCAGCTCGACACCACCCTCATCGCCACCCGCGACGAAGTCGTTCAGCGCACGCAAAATGGTGGCGCCACCCTGCTCGACGCCCGGCCCAAGAGCTTCTTCGAAGGGGAAACACGCCATACCGCCGCCACAGTGCCCGGCACCCTGCCGGGAGCGGTCAACCTCGAACACGACGCCTGGTTCCAGCCCGGCACCTCCACCTTCGTCACCCCCGACGAAGCCCGCAAGATCGCCGGCGACTCACCGTTCAGCTTCCAGCAAGAAACCGTGTCCTTCTGCAATACCGGACATTGGGCCGCCACGAACTGGTTTGCGTTGTCGGAGGTCGTGGGCCAGCCCAACGTCAAGCTCTATGCGGGCTCGATGGTCGACTGGACCCATGCGCCCGAGGCCCTGCCGATGGACAACGTGCCGGGTCGCGCCAAGCAGCTGATGATCGACGCGAAGCTCTGGGCGGAAAGCGTCCGCAACTAAGATAAACCACCCCGGCGGCCGGCCCACCCAACCCTTCGGGGCGACGCCGGGGCCGGGGCGCTTGCTCGCGTGGCGGCCAACCGACGGTCGCACACTCGCCGTGGTTTGCTATCCTTCGCCACTTTTCGCTCGTCCCGCCGGGGCCTCCCTCGGCCCCATCCGGCTCCTTCCGTATCCGCACATGAAACGTCTGCCCCTGGCGGTCCTGCTGGCCGCCTTTTTCCTCTTCCTCGCCTGGAGCGTTTCGATCCGGCAAGCGGTGCTGCTGCTGGTCGGCATCGGCATGGGCGCGGCCCTCGCGGGCGCCCGCTTCGGTTTCACCACCGGCTGGCGCCATCTCGTGGAGCGACGCGATCCCCGCGGCGTCGTCGGCCAGGTCATTCTGTTGGCGCTGGCAGCCGCCCTGGCCATGCCGCTGCTGGGTGTCTTCCCCGAGCTGCATGCCGCGCTGGGACCACCCAGCGTCAGCCTGCTGATCGGCGCCTTCGTGTTCGGCATGGCCATGCAGATCGCCGATGGCTGCGGCTCCGGCACTCTCTACAAGGCGGGTTTGGGCGTGCCTTTGAATATGGGCATCCTGCCACTGTTCGCCCTGGGCAGCTTTCTCGGTTCAGCGCACATCGACCGCTGGCTGGCACTGGGCCAGATCGAGCCCGTCGGTCTGGTCGACCAATGGGGCGCCGGGCTGGCGCTGATCGTCACCGTGGCGGTGCTGGGTCTCGTGCTGGCCGGCGTGCGGCTCTATACCGGAGCGGGCAAATCCTGGTTCGACCGCCGCTGGCTGTGGGGCGCCGTGGCGCTGGCCGTGCTGGCCACGCTCAACCTGGTGATCGCGGGCCAGCCATGGGGTGTGGTGTATGGCTTCGGATTGTGGGCGGGCAAGGTCGCCACCGCCATCGGCGCCTTCGATCCCACGCTCAACGTCTTCTGGAGCCAGCCGGGCAATGCCGAGCGCATGGCGGAAACCGTGTTCATGGACGTCACCTCGATCACCAACATCGGCATCCTGGGTGGCGCGCTCTGGATCGCCGGCCGGGCCAGCGTCGAACGCAAACCCCTCAGCACCCGGCAATGGGTGGTGGCCCTGGTTGCCGGCTTTGCGCTGGGTTATAGCTCGCGGCTGGCTTTCGGCTGCAACATCGGCGCCATGCTCAGCGGCATTTCCACCGGCAGCCTGCACGGCTGGATCTGGGTGCCCATGGCCTTCCTGGGTACCTTGATCGGCATCCGGCTGCGCCGTCATTATCAATTCTGAGCCGGGAGACGAGACCATGGGTATCGCATCACGTCTGCAACTGGCGTTCTGGATTGGCCTGCTGGTGTTCCTGGCCTGGGATTGGTCCGCTTCACCGCCGGTCGACCTGCGCCGGGAACCACCCCTCATTGCCGCCGGTTCGGGGCAACTGGTGAGCGGGGGTCATTGCTCGATGGGTTCGGGGCGCTGAGGCGCCACGCGAGCGCCCATCCACCCATCCGAACCGCAGCGTGCAGAAAGGCCATCCGGCATGCGCTTTGCGCGCGGTCGGCGGCGATTTGCCAGGCGCTGCTCCCGTCCGTCAGGATCGCTCAGCGCTCCCGCCCGCCGGCCACCTCATCCGCGCCTCCCGCCTGCGCCACCAGCCAGGCGCGCAACGTGCTCAAAGCGGGGCGCTCATCGCGATCGGCGGGTGCGATCAAGTAATAGCTGCGCTCGCCCCGCAGCAGGCGATCACAGGCCACGACCAGCTCGCCGCGCGCGAGCTCCTCGCCAATCAGGATCACCGGCAGCAGCGCCACGCCCGCGCCTTGCGCGGCGGCGGCGGCCGTCATCGAAAATAATTCGTAGCGCGGGCCGCGCAAGGCCTGCGCCGCCTCCACCCCCATCGCCTCGAACCACTGCCGCCAGGCGAGCGGGCGCGTACTTTGCTGCAACAGGGGCAGCGCGACCAGGTCCGTCGGGGCCATGGCCGTGCGATAGCCCGGTAGCGCGGGGCTGCACACCGGCAGGATTTCTTCCGGCAACAGCCAAGTGGCGCGAGTGCCCGACCATCCCGCCACCTGCTCCGGCGTGCCGGCATACAGGGCGGCATCGAATTCGGTGTCGGCGAACATGAAAGGCCGGGTGCGGGTTTCGAGGTGCAGTTCGATCTCGGGATGGCTCGCGCGCAGATGCGCCAGCCGGGGCAACAGCCAGCGCGTGGCGAAGGTTGGCACCGTGCCCAGGCTCAAGGTACCGCCCGCCTGGCGCGCCATGGCGTCGAGCGTGGCGCGCTCCAGGGATTCCAGCAATTGGCTGGCGCGGCGGGCGTAATCGGCGCCCACCGCGGTGAGGACCACGCCATGACGGGTGCGGCGAAATAGCGACAGGCCCAGCGACGACTCCAGTGCGGCGATCTGGCGCGATACCGCGCCCTGGGTCAGCGCCAGCTCCTCGGCGGCGCGGGTGTAGCTCTGATAGCGGGCGGCGGCCACCAGGCACGACAGCGCCTGGGTGGACGGCAAGCGTTGGGTGGAGCTTGACATGAATAAACCATCGGATTGGTGGTGGGAGCCAATGTGGCGCTCTTGGCGCCGTATCGTTCATACATGAGAATATCGCATATTTGCATGCGAAATCTTCGTTTGCCCCCTACCCTGCGATTGGCTACCATCGCGACAGCTTCAGTTCTAAACTATCCTTCCAGATCCCTTTTTGGGCGCCGCCCCGCGCCGCCCCGGAGACCCCCATGGCGACATCCTCCTTCAACTGGCAAGACCCTTTCCTGCTCGACCTCCAGCTCACCGAAGAAGAGCGCATGATCCGCGAGGCCGCTCGCGCCTATTGCCAGGACAAACTCGCGCCGCGCGTGCTGGAGGCCTTCCGCAACGAACAAACCGATGCGGCCATCTTCCGCGAGATGGGCGAACTCGGGCTGCTCGGCCCCACCATCGCCCCCGAGTATGGCGGCCCCGGCCTCAATTACGTGGCTTACGGCCTGATCGCCCGCGAAGTCGAAACCGTCGACTCCGGCTACCGCTCGATGATGAGCGTGCAATCGTCGCTGGTCATGGTGCCCATCAACGCCTTCGGCACCGAGGCCCAGAAGCAGAAGTACCTGCCCAAGCTGGCCACCGGCGAATGGATCGGCTGCTTCGGCCTCACCGAGCCCGACCATGGCTCCGATCCCGGCTCGATGGCCACCCGCGCGGTCAAGGTCGACGGCGGCTACAAGCTCACCGGCAACAAGATGTGGATCTCCAACAGCCCCATCGCCGACGTTTTCGTCGTCTGGGCCAAAGAGGTCGACCAGGCCGGCAACGTCGGCCCGATCCGCGGCTTCATTCTCGACAAAGGCATGGCCGGCCTGTCGGCGCCCGCCATTCATGGCAAGGTTGGCCTGCGCGCCTCGATCACCGGCGAAGTCGTCATGGATGGCGTATTCTGCCCCGAAGAAAACGCCTTTCCCGAGATCCGCGGCCTCCGGGGCCCTTTTACCTGCCTCAACTCGGCCCGCTATGGCATCGCCTGGGGCGCGCTCGGCGCCGCCGAAGACTGCTGGTTCCGTGCCCGCCAGTATGTGCTCGATCGCAAGCAGTTCGGCCGCCCCCTGGCCGCCAACCAGCTGATCCAGAAAAAACTGGCCGACATGCAAACCGAGATCTCGCTCGGCCTGCAAGGCTGCCTGCGCCTGGGCCGCATGAAGGACGAAGGGATCGACGCCGTCGAGATCACCTCCATCCTCAAGCGCAACTCCTGCGGCAAGGCGCTCGACATCGCCCGCCTGGCCCGCGATATGATGGGTGGCAACGGCATTTCCGACGAATTCGGCGTTGCCCGCCACCTGGTCAACCTCGAAGTCGTCAACACCTACGAAGGCACGCACGATGTTCACGCCCTGATCCTGGGCCGCGCGCAAACCGGCATCGCCGCCTTCGCCAACTGATACGGCGGTTGCCCGACGGCTCCCCTTTTTTTGCCGCCGGGCCGCCCCCAAGGCAAAAAAGTGCCTGTGTCAAGCCCTCAGTGAAAATCGCTGGGGGCTTGAAAGCTTATACAGGACACGGGTTTAGCTCTACTTCGGGCCGCTTTGCGGGGCTGCGGCTTTGTGGGCTAGGAGCCAC
>JALOAI010000041.1 GCA_023228945.1 Pigmentiphaga sp.
CGATATAGAGCGTGCCGTCTTCCTCCAGACCGATGAATACGCCGGCATTGGCGATCTCGGCAGGATCGAACACCCGGTTGCCCTGGGCGAGAACGCCAAGCTCGGCGTCGATGGCGGAGACGCGCAGCTCCACGTCGGCCGGAATGTCGGGCTTGCCGTCCCACTCGGCCTCAAGCGCATCGGCCTCGGCCCGCAGGGCGACGATCCGCGCTTCCTGCACCTCGGTCAGCGGCTGCACCTGGCTGGCGATGGCGCGGCAGTCCTCGTCATAGCCATAGGGAAGATCGACCAGCGCCTCGACCCACTTCCAGCCTTCGGTCATGACCGTGTCGGCTTCCGAGCGCAGCTTCTCATCGACCAAACGATCGAGCAGCGCGGGATCGGAGAGCCAGCCGCCATCGTCGGCTTCGAACAGGTCGCGGATCGGACCGGCGCCGCCCGCAGCGATATAGGCGTCCAGCCCGATGAAGCGGACGCGCTTGTCCGTCACCTCGACCTTGTCCTCCAGCAGCTTGGACTTGATGAACCAGGGCGACTTGTTGCTGCTGTGCGCGAGTTGCCCCCACAAATCCTCCTGGCGCTGGTGATCGTCGCTGACCGTGAACGCCATGAGCTGGTCGAGGGTCATGTCGCCTTCGGCATAGCATTCGTGCAGGTTGGGCGAGACCGACGCGAGCTTGAGGCGCTGGCGCACGACGGCGGGCGTCACGCGGAAGTGGGCGGCGATCGTCTCCTCCTGCTCGCCCTTGTCGAACAGGGTCTTCATCGCCCGGAACTCATCGAGCGGGTGGAGCGGCTCGCGCTCGCTGTTCTCGGCAAGCGAATCCTCTTCGGCCAGGACCGGATCGTTCGCGGCCTTGACCACGCACGGAACCGGGGCGTCCTTGGCGAGCCGCTTGCGCTTCACCAGGATCGCCAGCGCGCTGTAGCGGCGGCCACCGGCGGGGATTTCGAACATGCCGGTGTCTTCACCAGCCTCGTCGAGCACAGGGCGGACATTGAGGCCGGTCAGCAGGCCGCGGCGTTCGATATCATTGGCCAGATGCTCGATGGTCACGCCATGCTTCACGCGGCGGACGTTCGATTGCGAGAGGACCAACTTGTCGAACGGAATGTTCCGGGACTGGTTGAGGGTGATCTTCGGTTGGGCTTTCGCCATGACACGTCTCCATGACGGGCGGCCGGAAGACCCTCTCCCGACCTCCAACCCGTCGCAAAAACCAAAGCCTTCCTCTCACTCTCTGAGACCTTGCCGTCGGCGCGATAACGCGCGCTGCGCGCACCGCCGAACCCGTCACGGGACCATGCGGACTTACAGAAATCCGTATCGGCGGATTTGATGGTCGAGCATCGTCGCGAGCCACAGCCGCCGGTGCAGCCCCCGGGGTCAGGAGAATCACGCCGCCCTCCGTTCAATCAGAGCGGCTGGGACTTCCGCTCCGGCGGCATCGCGGAAGGCGAGCAGATAGTCGGCCGCCTTCGACGCAGCGCTGGCGGCGCGAACGATCGCGCGATCATCCGCCCGCATGATGTCGAGCCAGGCGCCGATATAGTCGGAATGGCGGACCGTCGGCTCGATGCCGAGGGCTGCGCAGACGAAGGCGCCAGCCATCTCCGCGACAAGTTCCTCGCGTCCATATGTCTCCGAACCGAATCGACCGCTCTGGTCCCGGTCGAGGCGCTCTTTGCTGCCCGTCCAGTGACCGAGTTCGTGAAAAGCCGTTCGATTCCAATTGGTTGGATCGAAGTAGCGCGAGGGAGGCGGGACGCAGACTCGGTCGTTCGCCACGTCATAATATGCCTGATCTCCGCCAATACGGAAATCCGCACCCGTCGCTGTGATCAGGGCTTCCGCTTCGGGAAGGACCTGATCGGGATCGGGTCGCGGGATCTCGGCGGTATAGGCGTCAGGCAGACCTTCGCACTGGTCTAGGTTGAACACCGTGAAGCGCTTCAGAAACGGTATCGTGCCTGGAGTGCGGCCTTCCTCGGCAGCCTGGCGACGTTCGTCGCCGGGGGTGAAGCGATGGGCGTAAACGACGGTGGTGCCGGTCGCGCCCTTGCAGACATTGCCACCGAGTTCGAGCGCCTGGCGGAAGGTCAGGAAAGCGTTGCTCGAAAAGCCCCGCGAGACCACCGCGTGCCACAGGATGAGAATATTGATCCCGGAATAGCAGCGGTTGCTCGACGCGTTGTGCGGCATCTGGAGCGGGGCCTTGGCCGAGGCCCAGGGCTGGACCCAGGGGACGCGGCCGGCTTCCAGCTCGGCAATGATCTTCTCGGTGATGTCCTGATAGAGGGTCGGCCGGTCGCTGCTTGCGCGCCGGGCTTTGAACTTGCGTGCCATCGCGTATCTCCGCGACGGGTCGGTCCCGAGCCTCTCTCGCGACGCTCAACCCGTCACGAAAACCCGGCTTTCCTCTCACTCTCGCGGGGGCGTTGCGGGGGCGGCTGGCCCCCGCTCGAAGGGGTAGCGCAAGACCGCCTGTCGGGCTTGCGGTCAGGGGAAGCCTTTCCCCGCAATCCTTCCCGGCCAAACCACGCCAGGAGTATCGATTGCCCTGTACGGAAACGGCGGCATGATGCCCGAGATGTGCAACCTTTACTCTCTGGTCAAAGGTCAGGCGGCGATTCGCGAACTCGCCGAGGTCATGGCCGACCACACGGGCAACCTGCCGGAGATGGCCGGGATCTATCCTGATTACCCAGCGCCCATTGTCCGCAACCAGGAAGGTGGCCGGGAAATGGTGATGGCGCGTTGGGGTATGCCATCTCCGGCCTTCGCGCTCGAAGGTAAATCGGTCGACAAGGGCGTGACCAACATCCGTAACACGAAAAGTCCGCATTGGCGCCGCTGGCTCGGACCCCAATCACGCTGTCTGGTGCCGTTCACCTCTTTCAGCGAGCCGGACCAGTCGCCCGGCGGCGACCGCAAGCCAGTCTGGTTCGCGCTGAACGAGGATCGGCCGCTCGCATTCTTCGCGGGGATCTGGACCCATTGGACCTGTGTACGAAAAAAGGCCGAAGGCGAGATAAGCTGCGACCTGTTCGGTTTTCTGACCACAGAGGCGAATGCCGAGGTGGGGCGCTATCACCCCAAGGCCATGCCGGTGATCCTGACCGAAAAGGACGAATGGGATCGCTGGCTCAACGCGCCCTGGGATGATGTCGCGGTCTTACAGCGCCCATTGCGCGATCATGAGCTGACTATCGTGGCTCGTGGCGAAAAGGCAGATGACGCGATTGCCCTTGATGGTCACTAGGCCCACAGGCTGACCGGGCGTCAGGCTCGTAGGGGATGGAAGAGGTCCTGATGATTGAGTTCACCGATGAAGGATCGGACATAATTTTGAGCTATCACCCTGAGGATTCAGGGGGAGCGTGGGCACAAGCTCAAGACCAACGGCGCAGTTGCAATCAGCAAGGTATTCCACTTCGAACGCGGTGATCTCATAGAAGAGCCGAACGAGGAACAGCTTGAAGATGATATCGAGCACGAAAGCTTCACGTTCCGCTTTCGTTTCGGTCGAATTGACGGAGCGTATCGCCGTATCGACGGACGAATGCTCGGCATTCCGAACACGATCCTTATCGCGGCGGGCATTCCCTTGTCCCGGAAACTCTTCGCCGCGCATCGGGACGTGTCCATCCTCAGAAGAATATCGAAGCTGATCCCCGCGGACCGTGACATCGTAATCGGCGGCGATCGTGAAGATGCAATTCCCCACGTCGTGTTCGAGGGCTTTTTGAAGAAGTTTCCGGGTAGTACGGAACTGGACCGATATGCCAACGCCCGTGTGGCCGATGTGCTCGGGGAGTATTTCGACGGGATGAAGGATGCCCGGCAGAACTACGAAACCTATATGAGCCGTCGCAAGGCAATCCTGGGCGATGATCCGCTTGGTACGGGTGAATTGCTTGAGCTTGAACTCGAAAAGTATCGACTCATCCGCAAAACGATATTTGATTGGCTTCAGGACGTGGAAGTCCGCACAGAACGAGATTGGCAAACGCTTATCGAGCAGTTCCTACTGCTGATTTTTCCGAAGTATGTCGCCATCCTCCACAATGTGCGGATCGCAGATTGCTATTCGAAGCCGGGCGCCGTGGGGCATCGCTATATCGATCTGGCGCTGGTTGACGCGACTGGAAATCTGGACGTCATCGAGATCAAGCGGCCGCATGGCGACAGGCTTCTCGCCAATGGCCGCTATCGCAATAATGGCGTCCCCACACGCGAGCTTTCCGGGGCTATCATGCAGGCGGAGAAATACATCTTCCACCTGTCCAAATGGGGCGTGGCAGGCGAAGAGGCCTTGAACCGGAAATATTCGTCCGAGCTGCCGCAGGATATGCGCATTCAGGTGACCAACCCGAAGGCAATTCTCATCCTTGGGCGTGATCGGGACGCTTCGGGCTCACCGCTGCTGGAGCCATCCCTACGGCATGATTTCGAGATCATTCGGCGCAAATACGCTAATGTCATGGACATCATGACCTATGATGACCTGCTGGCGCGCCTGGACAATATCATTGCCTCGCTGCGAAAGCGAATTCTGGCTGGGAGCGATATTTGAGGCGAACCTCATCGACGGCATAGGCTGGCAGTCGGACACCGAGTTCGGCTTTCAATGGCGCCAGGCCGGACACGCATAGATCTGGTCATAATCGGCAACCTGAACGCAGGTGACGCCCACTGATTCCAGAAAGAACAACTTGCCCTGCTCGGCGGGGTCGTTCTTGTCGTGGCTATAGATGTACCAGGAAGGCTTCTCCCTCGCCGGGAACTTGCGGAAATATTTTGCACGCTCGATCAGGAGCCAGCGCAGGAAAACTTCGTTCTCTGCCAATCCCAACCCGAAGATAATGAGCGGCTTGTAGAAGAAGATGTGCAGCCATGTATGAGCGCCAAGCCAATCGGCCTTGTTCCGACCATTGAATAGCCGCCGCTCGTTGCCCCCATAAATCCAGCCGCGCGCCCGGTGGACTGATCCCATATAGTGGGTAAGCCCGAGCCGCACGCTCCGGTGGTAACGTTCCATCCCATTCACATGCCAGATACCGAAGCCTTCGCATGGAGCCGTAAGCAGCTGTGGGGCGTAGAAGCATTCCCATGGATAATAATCGGTGAAACGCTCGGTAGTTGTCCGTTGGAACACTCCGCCTGACGCCCGGCTCAGCAACTCATCATAATTGGTGGTGAGGATCGGCACTCGGTGGCGCGCCGCCCATCCTGCTATGCGCTCATGTTGCTCAGCCGGGCTCCAATTACTCATCAGCTTACAGAATTGGGCCTGGAGATCGTTCCTGTCGGCTTTCGACTTGAGGTCGAGCACATCGTAGAATTCGGTGATGCTGGTGCCTGCTGGCGCGGTTGCCATGCCCGGCGCGCAGCTATTTGCAATCTGGGCAAGCAAGGCTTCCCACGAGTTAGTGCCGTTGTCATTGTTGTAGCGATTGATGCCGTTGCCGATCAAAAGGGCCGCATCCGCCGCATTGTTTCTCAGGAGTTGCTCAAAGGGCAATCGCTCCTCCATCCTTCGCCAATGCAGATGCCGGGCTGAGGCACGCCATGGCTTGTCTCACTTCAACGACCTGAAGCGGGAGGTCAGACCCGCCTCAAGTTCGAGCCTTCCCTCAGCATTGTTCAGATACGGAAGGTAGCGATGATGCTGGAGATCGAAGGGAATGTCGGCAGCTGCCTGGGTAATCGGTACGACATGCTTGCCTAAGGTGTGCGCAATGCCCGCCTCATAGAACACGTTAGGGTTCTTGCCGGTGAAATCGCAAACGACGATGTGGGCCTTGAAAATCAGGCTGAAGACGTCCTGGATAACTGCCGAATGCTGCCAAATGTCCTTCGCACGGAGGATGCGGAAGCCGGCTGCAGTCCCGGCATCGCGGATTGCGCCAAAAACGGCTTCGAACTCTGGCGCGAAGGGTGTCATTACCGCGATCAGGTCAGCGTCCACTCCGCCATCCGGAACATCGAAGACGCTTGGGGTAAAGACGATCGAGCGTGATCGACCCGGAGCAGTCGAAATACTCTCTCCGCCGTCGCCGTATGTGCTTGCGATATAATCAGCAATGATGTTGAGATTCTCATGATCCAGCTCGACCAGCTTGAACATTACGGTATGGGCGACGCCGGGATAGTCTGGATCCCCGAATCCCAAGCTTCGCAATAGTCGGTCATGCCCGGTGACAGTCCTTATCTGACCAGTATGTGCGCCGAGCGTCTGCCAGTCTCCTGCATCAAACTTTTCTACTGCGACTTTTGTAAGCCCAATCAGGCGCTTTCGATCCGCCGCACTTAATTCTTGTTTGTACAAGCCCGTCTCCCCCGTCTCGTCAGCTTCTTGCTTTAGCGCCGTTGATCCGGGCGTTCCACAACCGTCTCGTCTCGCCTGCATATGGCCGCATTGACTCTAGGAGTGGACTGGAACATTTAGGGAACATTTGGATCATTTCAGATGTTTTCGACTCGACCCCTATGCCCGTTAACCCGCAGATTTCCGCGCTCCGCGACAAGATCGCCCGTATCGAATCGGGCGGCAGGCGCGCGCGCGGCGTCCTGCCCTTCGGGATCGAGGCGGTGGACCGCAAGGTGCCGGGCGGAGGCCTGGCGCTGGGGGCGCTGCACGAGATCGCCGGCGGCGGGAACGGCGCAGTCCATGGTGCATCGGCGGCGCTGTTCGCCGCCGGCATTGCCGCACGCACATCGGGCCAGGTGCTCTGGTGCGTGACCCGGCGCGATCTCTTCGCGCCGTCGCTGGCGCAGGCGGGGCTGCATCCCGACCGGGTGATCTTCGCCGAGGCCGGCGACGAGAAGTCGGTGCTCGCTTGTATGGAGGAAGGGCTGCGCCATGGCGGATTGTCGGCGGTGGTGGGCGAGCTTGCCCGCCTGCCGATGGTCGCCTCGCGCCGCTTGCAGCTCTGCGCGGAAGGATCCGGCACGATCGCGCTCGCGATCCGGCGCTGGCGGCGCATGACCGAAGCCGCCGACTTCGGGCAACCGACCGCGAGCATGACCCGCTGGCGCGTCTCCGCCCTCCCGTCCGCGCCTTTGCCGGTGCCCGGCATCAGCCGGGCCCGCTGGCTGGTCGAGCTGATCCGGGCGCGCGCAGGCGACTGCGCGGATTTCGAGCTGGAGGCGTGCGATGAGCAGGGCCGTCTCGCTCTACCTGCCGAGCTGGCCCACGGACCGGTTGATACGGATGCTCGGCGCATCGGCGCCGCCGCCTGACACCCCGCTGGCGCTGGTCGGCCGCGAAGGCCGCAAGCGCCTCATCCTCGCCGTCAATGCCGCCGCGCGGGCTGAAGGGATTGCGCCCGGCATGGCGGTCGCCAGGGCGCAGGCGCTGGTGGCGGGCCTCGATGTGCGCGATGCCGATCCGGCGGGCGACGATGCCGCGCTCGAACGGCTCGCGATCTGGGCGCTCAGGCGATATTCGCCGATCGTAGCGGCCGACCCGCCCGACGGGCTGCGGCTCGACATGGCCGGAGCGTCGCATCTGCTGGGCGGCGAAGAGGGGTTCGTCGCCGATCTCGCGAGGCGGCTCGCCGACACAGGCATCGCCGCGCGGATCGCCATCGCGCCCACCTATGGCGCGGCGCATGGTCTCGCGCGCTTTAGCCGGTCACCCACCATCATCGTTGGCCCTGACGGCATGGAAGCCAGTCTTGCACCGCTGCCGATCGCGGCGCTGCGGCTCGATACCGCCACGATCGATGCGCTGCGCCGTCTCGGCATCGACAGCATCGGCGAACTCGCCGCCATGCCGCGCGCGCCGATGACCCTGCGGTTCGGACCCGAGGTCGGCCGCCGTCTCGATCAGGCCTATGGCCGCACCGGCGAGCCGTTCGAACTGGTCGAAGCGCCCGAGCTGATCCGGGTGCGCCGCGCCTTTGCCGAACCGATCGGCGCGCCCGAGACGCTGGCGCGCTATACCGGCAAGCTCGTCGTCCAGCTCTGCGAGGAACTGGAACGGCAGGGCCTTAGCGCGCGCCGCCTAGATCTGCTGTTCACGCGCGTCGACAATCGCATCGAGGCAATCCGCGCCGGGACGGCGAAGCCACTGCGTGATGTGAAACGCATGACCCGGCTGCTCTGCGACAGGATCGAGACCGTGGCGCCGGGGTTCGGGATCGAACTGATGACGCTGAGGGCCAGCGTGGCCGAGCCGCTCGACTATCGCAGCACGGCAACCAGCCTGATCGATCAGGCGACGCCCGATCTCTCCGATCTGGTCGATACGCTTGCCAACCGCATGGCGCACGGGCGGCTCTACCGCTGCGCGCCGACGCAAAGCGAGGTGCCCGAGCGCAGCGTCGCCCGGATCGAGCCGCTCGCCGCGCCGATCGGCGTCTCCTGGCCGAACGACTGGCCGCGCCCCTCGCGCCTGCTTGATCCGCCCGCGCCGGTGGAAGCGATGGCGCTGCTCCCCGATCACCCCCCCGCCAGTTTCACCTGGGGCGGCGTGCGCCGCCGCGTGAAGCGCGCCGATGGTCCCGAACGCATCTTCGGCGAATGGTGGGTGCGCGATGGCGAGATGTCGGCGGTCAGGGACTATTTCCAGGTCGAGGATGAGGCGGGCGAGCGCTTCTGGCTATTCCGCAGGGGCGACGGCGAAGATCCCGGCACCGGCGACCATCGCTGGTATCTGCACGGGATCTTCGCATGAGCGGTTACGTCGAACTGCAATGCGCGTCGCATTTCTCGTTCCTGCGCGGGGCGAGCAGCGCCGAGGAACTGTTCGCCACAGCGGCGGTGCTGGGGATAAAGGCGCTGGCGATCACCGATCGCAATAATCTGGCGGGGATCGTGCGCGCCCATGTCGCGGCGAAGGAAACGGGGGTGCGGCTCATCGTCGGCTGCCGGCTGATCCTCGCCGATGGCACGGACTTGCTCGTCTATCCGACTGACCGGCCTGCCTATGCCGGGCTCTGCCGGATGCTGTCGGTCGGCAAGGCCCGCGCCGGCAAGGCGAAGTGCGAACTGCATTGGGACGATCTCGCCGACTGGGGCGACGGCCTGATCGCCATGCTCGTGCCCGATGCGGCCGACGATGTAACCGCCCTGCGCCTCCGCCGCCTCGCATCTCTCTTTCCGGCCCGCTGCTACATGGCCCTGACCTTGCGCCGCCGCCCTCGCGATTTCCTGCGGCTGCATGATCTGGTGAACATGGCGGCGCAGGCGGGCGTGCCGACCGTCACCACCAATGACGTGCTGTTCCACCATCCCGAGCGCCGGATGCTTCAGGATGTGATGACCTGCATCCGCGAAGGCCGCACCATCGACGATGTCGGGTTCGCGAAGAACCGCCATGCCGATCGTTACCTGAAGCCCCCGGAAGAGATGGCCCGGCTGTTCCGGCTCTGGCCCGAAGCGGTCGCACGCTCGGTCGAACTGGCGAATCGCTGCCGGTTCAGCCTCGACGAACTGGCCTATCAATATCCGCATGAAGTGGTCGACGATGGCCTGACCGCACAGGCGACATTGGAGAAGCGGACCTGGGCGGGAGCCAAAGAACGCTACCCTGAAGGCCTGCCTGAAGATGTCGCGGCGACGCTACGGCATGAGTTGGGTCTGATCGAGAGTCTCGATTATGCGCCTTACTTTCTGACGGTCGATTCGATCGTCCGCTTCGCGCGTTCGCAGGGCATTCTCTGCCAGGGGCGTGGCTCGGCCGCCAACAGCGCGGTCTGCTATGTGCTCGGCATCACCTCGATCGATCCCTCGCGCAACAACCTGCTGTTCGAGCGGTTCGTCAGCGAGGAGCGGCGCGAGCCGCCCGACATCGATGTCGATTTCGAGCACCAGCGCCGCGAGGAAGTGATCCAGTGGGTCTATGAGAGCTATGGCAGAACCCGCGCCGCGCTCTGCTCGACCGTGATCCGTTATCGCGCCAAGGGCGCGCTGCGCGACGTCGGCAAGGCAATGGGCCTGCCCGAGGATATGATCGCGCTGCTGTCCTCGCAGATCTGGGGCTGGTCGACCGAGGGCGCGGAACCGAAGCACGCCGAGGAACTGAACCTCAACCTCGACGATCGCCGCCTCCGGCTGACCCTCGATCTCGCCCGCCAGCTCATCGGCACCCCGCGCCACCTGTCGCAGCACCCCGGCGGATTCGTGCTGACCGAGGACCGGCTCGACGAACTGGTCCCGATCGAGCCCGCCGCGATGGAAGACCGCCAGGTGATCGAATGGGACAAGGATGATGTCGATGCGCTCAAGATGATGAAGGTCGATGTGCTGGCGCTGGGGATGCTCTCGGCGATGCGGCGCGGGTTCGACCTGCTTCGCGACCATAAGGGCATCAATGTCGATCTGGCGTCGATCCCGGCGGAGGATCCGCGCACCTACGCCATGATCCGCAAGGCCGACACGCTCGGCACCTTCCAGATCGAGAGCCGGGCGCAGATGGCGATGCTCCCGCGCATGCGCCCACGCACATACTATGACCTCGTCATCCAGGTCGCAATCGTCCGGCCCGGCCCGATCCAGGGCGACATGGTCCATCCCTATCTGCGCCGCCGCGAGGGGCAGGAGAAGGTCGATTTTCCGACGCCCGAACTGGAGAAGGTTCTCGGCAAGACCCTCGGCGTTCCGCTGTTCCAGGAGCAGGCCATGCAGGTCGCGATGGTCTGCGCCGGGTTCAGCGCGGCCGAGGCCGATCAGCTCCGCCGCGCCATGGCCACGTTCAAGCACACCGGCGGCGTGGTCAATTTCCGCGAGCGGCTGATGAGCGGCATGATCGAGCGCGGTTACACAGAGGAGTTCGCCGGGAAGATCATCGGCCAGCTCGAAGGGTTCGGTAGCTATGGGTTCCCCGAATCCCATGCCGCGAGTTTCGCGCTGATCGCCTATGCCAGCGCCTGGCTCAAATGCTGGCACCCCGATGTCTTCTGCGCCGCGCTCCTGAACAGCCAGCCCATGGGCTTCTACCCGCCCGCGCAGATCGTGCGCGACGCGCAGAGCCACGGCGTCGAGGTGCGGCCGGTCTGCATCAACGCTTCGCGCTGGGACTGCACGCTCGAGCCGACCCGCGACCATCGTTTCGCGGTCCGGCTTGGGTTGGGCCGGGTGTCCGGCCTCGCCAACGCCCATGCCGCCGCCATCGTCGCGGCCCGTGCCGGGCAGCCCTATCGGGACGTCGATGACCTCTGGCGCCGCGCCGGCGTGCCTGCGGCCGCGCTGGTCAAGCTGGCGGAAGCCGATGCATTCCGCCCGGCGTTCGGGCAGGCGCGGCGCGAGGCGCTGTGGGCGATCAAGGCGCTGCGCGACGAGCCCCTACCGCTGTTCGCGGCGAGCGCCAGCGACGACGGACGCCCGCCCGCCGAGATCGTCGAGGAAGCGTTGCGGCTGAAGGCAATGACGGCGGGCCGCGAGGTGGTCGAGGATTATCGGCATACCGGCCTGACCCTGCGCCAGCATCCGCTTGCTTTCCTGCGCGGAGAACTGGCGCGCCAACGCTTCCTGTCCTGTGCTGATGCCCATGCGCTGAAGGACGGTCGCCAGGTTCGCACCGCCGGGCTGGTGCTGGTCCGGCAGCGCCCCGGATCGGCGAAGAACGTCACCTTCATCACTATCGAGGACGAAACCGGCATCGCCAATCTCGTCGTCTGGCCGGACCTCTATGAAAAGCAGCGGCGGATCGTCCTGACCAGCGCGATGCTCGGCATTCAGGGACGCATCCAGCGCGAGGGCGATGTCATCCATCTGATCTGCGCGAAGCTGTTCGATCTCACGCCCTTGCTCTCGACCTTGAGCGAACTGGGGGATGCGTTCCCGAAACCCGGCGGGCGCGGCGATGGCGCACGCTTCGGTGCGACGGACGATCCCCGCGAGCGGCCGCCTCCGATGGCTGGACTGCGAGGAGCGGACCGCCATGAAGGCGCGCTCAGGGTGAAGTCGCGTAACTTCCATTGAGCCTTATGACGATTGCTGCACGCGCGCCGCTCGTTCAAAGCTGATCGCGATCACAAACTTTCCATGAAGAAAGGGCGGCAAAGAGAATGAGTTTGGAGACGGTGAAGGCGTTTATGGCTGCCCATGCCCCGGATATCGAAATCCTGGAAACACAGGCCAGCACTGCGACGGTGGCTGAAGCGGCGGCAGCCCATGGCGTGGAGCCCGCGCAGATCGCCAAGACGCTCTCTTTGCGGATCGGCGATCGTGTCGTGCTGCTGGTTACCGCTGGCGACGCGCGTCTCGACAATGCCAAGGCCAGGGCGGTTTTCGGAGGCAAGGCCAAGATGCTGGGCCGGGAAGAGGTGGAGGCGATCACGGGACACCCTGTGGGTGGCGTATGCCCGTTTGGCCTTGCATCGGCCCTGCCGGTCTATTGCGATGAAAGCCTGCGCCCGTTTGCCGTCGTCATTCCGGCGGCGGGCGCCACGAACGCAGCTTTGCGGATCGAGCCTGATCGGATGGTGGAGATCACTGGCGCGCAATGGGTCGACGTCTGCAAATAGCGCCTGCACTTCCACCGCGCCTGAAGCGCCGTCGCTCGCTCATTCACGACTGCGCGGTTTCTCGGCGGGGCATTGGTAATCCCTAACTTCGCTTTCGCCTTCACGATACCATCGGGCTCCGGCATCGGGCGAACTGGCCTTATGGTAACAGATTTCCGGTGCGCTCCCATCGAGCCCCATCGAAATCATCCAGTTATGGGCGCCGCACAGATGCGCCTCGCACCCCCAGCTATGAATGCGGCCATCTGCAATCCAGATCGGCGTCCTGGGGCCATCCGGCGCGAGGAGTCGCTGACGAACCTCCACGTCCGACACAGCGCGTTCAACGGCCTGTGTGACAAGCGGGTGCGTCAGGAAGTGCGGTACTCTTACGTCATGGGGGTATTTTCCATCATAGGCCGTCAAGAGCGGGGCTTCCCCCGCTGACGCAGGAAATGCGGCAATAAACAACAGTGCGGTGGCAATGCGAATACCCGAGCTGAAGTCAGGCGCCATCGCGGATTATCATGGAATGGTTTCCGCCTGGGCCGCCGCCACACAATCCCGCAACCGCTGAACGTCCTCAGCATATCCTGTTACGCTGCGCAGGCCATACGCTCTCGGCCACAATGTGATCGACTGCCGATCGGGATCGCTGGCGATTTTACCCGACCCAACGCAAATGAGCCTGGCGAGACCGGGTCTTTCCCGATCCGCAACCTCGGCGTCATTCAGAACAAGAATGACGCCGCGGGTCGAATTTAAGCTGCCTTCAGAGCGGATGCAGCGCGTAACCTCGTCAGCAGTGACCATCCGGTCCAAGCAATTGTCCATCCCGGCATCGGTCACGGCGATATTGGATCTGTCGAGGAGCAGGCTCAGATACCGCACCTGGCTCATGCGAGCCTCGTTCATCGTCAGGACGCCGAGTGTTGCGGTCGGATCGGCGTCAGCGGCATGCACCGGTTCGGATATCACCCAAAAGGCAAGAAGAGTAAGAGCGCGCTTCACGGAAAGCAGCTTAAGGTTCGCATATCGACCGAGCAAGCTCGCACCGCCGGCTAGGCGCGATGTGAGCGCTGATACCGGTGCGGAGCGCGGGCGCTCATTGCCGAGCGGGGCCATGTCGTTGCCGCCTCGCAGATGAACAATCCGGCGGCCGTCGGGCGCTACCCAATATCCGGGGCCGCGCTTGTGCCGCGAGGATATGTGCCGCGCGGCGGCTCATCCACCTTTGCAGGCTGGAGCGAAGCCGATGCCTCGCTCCAGCCATCCTGCCACCGGAAGGTCAGGCGGCAGCCAGCTTGCGGTCCGATCGCTCGAGCAGCGCGATCTGATCCTTGATGGCGAGCTTCAGCTTCTTGAGCCGGAGGATGCGCGCCTGATCGGGAAGCGGCCTGCGGCTTTCCTCACCGATCTCCTGTTCGAGACGTGCGTGCCTTTGCATCAGTTGATGCAAGCGATTTTGGGACATTGCCTACTCCTTGCAAAGTTGACCATGTTCAGGCGGGAACGACGCTGCTTCCGCACCTGTGGTCAACCTTGGTCCGGAATCTGGAAAATCAAGACGTTGGAGACGACGATTGAAACAGGCGTATGACGACGGAAAGATAAAGGCATGAGGATAGGCGAGTTCGTGCGAACACTGGCTTTGATTACCGCGACCGCGCTGGCGGCGCCTGCATCCGCTGAACCCGCGTTTTCCGATTTTCCGGTGGCTGCGGCTTTGCAGACCGCCCCGGCCCATCCTGATTACACCGCCGATGCTGCCACATATCGCACAAGGATAAGACAGGCCGTGAACGCCGGCCCGAACGCGGCCGGACACTATGCGATCATCCCGATCGGATGTGGTGGATCGTGCACCGTGATAGAGATGGTCGACCTGCGCGACGGCCGGATGCTGACCTTTCCGGTGGGCGGCGAGGAGTATTACCAGCTCGCGCTCGACTATCGGCTCGATAGCCGGCTGATCATCGCCGACTGGAAGGATGTGTCGGGCGGCGCGTTCAACACCTGCGTCCGGCGCTTCTACGAGATTGCCAATGGGAATTTCGTGCTGGTGGGCGAAACGCGCCGGACGGTCGAGGATCACGCACCCTGTTCGGAATAGCGAACGAAGAAATGCCCGAGCTCAGCCCTGCGTCTGGAGCGTGTGCCGGTCCTGCTCGCGCAGCCAGTTGTGCGCCTTGGTCGCGGCAAGTGCGCCGTGGCCCATGGCGACGCTGATCTGGTCCAGCCCCTCCACGACGTCGCCTGCCGCAAAGAAGCCGGGAATGCCGCTGTCTTTCTCCGATCCGGCGGGCACACAGCCTTCTTCCTTCAGCGCGATACCAAGGCCGGCGGCCAGTTCAGCGCGCGGACGGCTGCCCAGCGCTGGATAGATCACATCGAATGAGAGCGACGCGTCGCGGCCTTCAAGCCGCACGTCCATCCGGTCCTCTCGAGGTTCCAGCGCGGTAAGTGCGCCCATCTCCACCACGATACCGGCTTCCTCCATTTCCGCTTGCTGCTCTGCGCTCAGTTCAGGATGGCTGAGCGGCATCAGCGTGATATCCTCAGAATATTGTCGGAGGAACAGGGCTTCGGCGGCCCCGTCGCTGTCGCAGCCGATAATCCCGATGCGGGCATCGCTGTGCTCATAGCCGTCGCAGACCGGGCAGTAGCGCAGCACGCCCCATTCGATCGCCTGCTCGTGGAGGTCATGCGGAAGATCGACCTGGTTCAGGAAAATGCCGCTGGCGAGGATCACAGCCCGGCTTTCCCACTGCCGCTCGCTGCTAGCGGTGAGCAGGAACCCCTGACCGGCGCGTTCCAGCCCCGTCACCTCGTCCTCCTCGATCCGCGCGCCGAACTCGGCGGCGTGCCGGGTCATGCGTTCGATCAGGTCTGGTCCGGTGATGCCCTCGGGAAACCCCGGCGCATTGTGGGTCTTGGGGATGCGCAGCGCACGGCTGTTGCCGTCATGGATGACGAGGACATCGCGCCGATAGCGCGCGAGATAGAGCGCCGCCGTGAGCCCCGATGGCCCGGCGCCGATGACGATGACCTCTGCTTGTGTGCGGCTGCTCATATCGTCTCTACCCTGCTGCCCCGCCAACAGGCGGCGCCGTTGGAAACGTTCGACTTCGGTGACTCGGACAATCCATGTAAAGTCGCGTGGAACGCGAGGAAGAACTGCGAATTTAAGGAGTCCGTTCCGAGGAGTCGAGAAAATGGCCGCACGTCCCTATTGGAAAGGCCAGATTCGTCTGGCTCTGGTGTCTATTCCCGTCGAGATTTATTCCGCGACCCGGAGCGGCGCGAAGATCGCCTTCAACCAGATCCACGAGCCGTCCGGCAAGCGCATCAAATATGAGAAGGTCGTGCCCGGTATCGGACCGGTCGACCTCGACGAGATCGTCAAGGGCTTCGAATATTCCAAAGGCGAGTATGTCCTGCTCGACGATGAGGAGATCGAGGGGGTCAAGCTCGAGAGCAAGAAGACGCTGGAGCTGACCCAGTTCGTCGAAGCGCACGACATCGACATGATCTACTTCGAGAAGCCCTATTACATCGTGCCCGCCGACGATCTGGCCGAGGAAGCCTTCATCGTGCTGCGCGAGGCATTGCGGCGCACCCGCAAGGTCGGTCTTGGCCAGCTCGCGATGCGGGGCCGGGAATATGTCGTCAGCATCAAGGCGTGCGGGCGCGGCATGGTGATGGAGACGCTGCGCTATGCCGACGAGGTCAATCGGGCGTCCACCTATTTCCGCGACATCAGCGATGCCGATCCCGATGACGAACTGCTCGATCTCGCCACCACCCTGATCGACAAGAAGACGGGTAAGTTCGACGCGACCGACTTCCATGACCGCTATGCCGATGCGCTGCGCGAACTGATCGAGCGCAAGAAGAAGGGCAAGACGCTCAACATCGAGGAGGACGACAAGGGATCCGATCCGCGCGGCTCGAACGTCGTCGACCTGATGGCGGCGCTCAAGAAATCCATCGGCAGCGGCGGCACGGCGAAGAAGGCGCCGGCCACTAAAGCACCGGCCAGGACGGCGAGCAAACCCACGAAGGCACCGGCCAAGAAGGCGACCGGACAGCCCACGAAGTCACCCGCGCGTAAGCGGGCCTGATCGATGAGCCGGGACGTCAGCGTGACCCGCCCGCCAGAACAAGATGATGACGCCGCCTTTGCGGAAGGGGCGATCACGCTATGGGCCAATCTCCTGACCCTGATCGGCGAGCATCTGTGCGAGACCGGCGCCCCGCGCCGTGAAGTGCTGGAGATGCTCACCATGCTCCACGATACCAACGAGGCGACCATCCGCTCGCCTCGCGCCCGCGCGTCCGCTTCCCGCCATCTCATGTCGGTCTATCGCGCGCTGGGCGAAGCCTGATCGGGCGGCGGCGAGACATGGCCGTCGGCGACGATCAGTTGCGGGAGATGGCGCAGCACCGGGGCCTCAAGCTCGTCAAGTCACGGCGCCGCAAGCCGGGTGTTGGCGATTATGGCAAATTCGGTCTCACCGACGCGGCCGGCAAGGCGCTGCTGGGGATCGGTGAGGACGGCCTGACGGCAAGCGCCGCCGACATCGAGGCCTATCTTCGCAAGAGCGCGCTGGGCACCTGGAAGCAGTCGGCCGAGACGACACCTGATCGTCCTCCGCCTGTCAGGAAGCCTCGCCCGCGTGAAGCGGAGGATGATGAGAGACCCGTCCACCGGAAGACGGCCCGGCGTCGAGAAACCGCCGCCACGCCGGAAAGCCGGAAGACGGCGCGGCCACCTCGGCGCAAGCCTGACCTACAGCTGGTCCCGAAAGCTGAATCGCCGCCGGAAAAGCCTGAGCCTGACCTGACAATCAGGAAGGCGAAGCCGGGTGACGCCGAGGCGCTGGCCGCCTTGCTGGGCAAACTCGGCGGCGCGTCGCTGAACGGGAAGGACATTGCCGGCAATCTTGCCGCGATCCGCAAGGCAAAGGGCGGGATGGTTATCGCCGACAATGGCGAGATCATCGGTTGCTGCGCCTGGGTGGTCATATCGACCGTCCATCGCGGCGTGATCGGTCGCGTGACATTACTCCTGGTAGACAAAGCGCATCGGCGCGAGGGTGTCGGCACCGCCATGCTGGCCGCCGCCGAGGCCGCCCTCGCGAAAGCCGGCTGCCGTGAGGTCGAGGTGATGAGCGATATCGCCATCTCCAACAGCCACAATTTCTTCCGCTCGCTGAAATTCGAGCAGGCGAGCTACCGCTTCGTCCGGTCCATCGGCGATGGGGCGCAAGGGGAACGAGTTCCGCGGCGGAAGGATTAGGCAAGACGGAGAGGACGGCCCGGCGCATGGCGAGATCGGCGACAGCAAAGGACAAAGCGGCGGACCAGAAGCTCGCCCGCTATCATGCGAAGCGGGATTTCTCCCGCACCGCCGAGCCCGCCGGCGCCACGGTAGCCACCAGCGGCAACGGTTTTGTTGTCCAGAAACACGCCGCGTCGCGACTGCATTTCGATTTCCGGCTCGAACTCGATGGTGTGCTGCTCAGCTGGGCGGTGACGCGGGGGCCGAGCGCGAACCCCGATGACAAGCGGCTAGCGGTGCGCACCGAGGATCACCCACTCGATTACGCCCGGTTCGAGGGCACCATTCCCAAGGGTGAATATGGCGGCGGCACCGTGATGCTGTGGGACAATGGCACATGGGAGTCGATCGCGGGGAAGGATCCCCGCAAGACGCTGCCCGAAGGCCATCTCCACTTCATCCTGCACGGCCGCCGGATGAAGGGCGAATGGGTGATGTTCCGCCTGAAACCACGCGGCAAGGAAAAGGCCGAGAACTGGATTCTCCGCAAGGTCGATGACGCCCATGCAGGCGGCTCTGACGATCTGGTCGGCACGCACCTCACCAGCATCGAGAGCGGCCGCACAATGGATGAGATCGCGGCCGGCGAGGTAGCCAAAGGCAAGTCCGCCGCCGCCAAGGCCGGGAACTCGCGCTCTGGGAAAACCTCCTCTCGGAGAAAGAACGCGGCCGTCTCACCACCTGCCTTCCGTCCCGTGCAGTTGGCAACGCTGGTCGACCATGTGCCAACGGGGACGAACTGGCTGCACGAACTCAAATATGACGGCTACCGCACCCTGATCGCCATCGGCGGCGGCGAAGGCCGGGCCTATACCCGCTCGGGATTGGACTGGTCTGATCGCTTCGCCGGGCTGATCGCAGATGCCGTCACGCTCGATGCCGGCAGCGCACTAATCGACGGCGAGGCCGTGGTGCGGCTTCCCGATGGGCGCACCAGCTTCCAGGCATTGCAGGGAGCACTGAAGGACAATCCCGACATCATCGAGTTTTACGCCTTCGACCTCCTCGAACTTGACGGCGAGGACCTCTCCGGGAAGCCGCTGACGGAGCGCAAGGAGCGGTTGAAGGCCCTTATCGGCACGGGGACCGGTCGCATCCACTATTCCGACCACATCGTCGGCAATGGCGAGAAGCTGCTCGACAGCTTCTGCGGCGCCGGGCTCGAGGGCGTCATCTCCAAGCGGTCCGACGCCCGATACTCGGGAACCCGCAGCGGCGCATGGACCAAGACCAAGTGCGTTCAGCGGCAGGAGTTCGTAATCGTCGGCTGGCTGCCGTCCGACAAGCGGCGGGGATTCCGGTCTTTGCTGCTGGGCGTCAACGAGAATGGCAAGCTGCGTTATGCGGGCAAGGCCGGGACCGGATTCACCGACGACGAGATCGAACGGCTGACCGGGATCATGGCGCCACTCGAACGCAAGGCCGCGACAGTCGAAGCGCCACGCGCCGCTGTGCGGGGCGCCCGGTGGATCAAGCCGAAGCTGGTTGCCGAGATCGCCTATACCGAGGTGACCGGCGACGGCGTGCTGCGGCATCCGAGCTATCTCGGTCTGCGGGAAGACAAGAAGCCCGAAGCCGTGGTGCTGGAAACCGAAGCGGCCGTGGAGATTGCGGTCGCGCCTGCGGGCAGCGGCGTCAGGATCAGCAACCGCGACCGGGTGATCTTTCCCGAAGGCAAGCTCACCAAGGGGCACCTCGCCGACTATTATGAGACGGTGGCAGGCATCATGCTGCCCTGGGCGGGCAGCCGCCCGATCAGCCTGGTGCGCTGTCCGCAGGGCCGGGCGAAGAAATGCTTCTTCCAGAAGCATGACGCGGGCAGCTTCGGCGAGGCCGTGAAGCAGGTCGCCATCCGCGAGAAGGATGGTCATGACGAGCCCTATCTGTTTGTCGATACGCCGGCAGGCCTGCTCACCTGCGTGCAGATGGGCACGATCGAGTTCCACGGCTGGGGGGCGCGGATCGAGGATGTAGAGAAACCCGACCGCCTGGTGTTCGACCTCGACCCCGATGAAGGGCTGGCGTTCGGGGATGTCGTCTCGGCCGCCTTCCATGTCCGCGACGTCCTAGCCGAGATGGGCCTCACGACCTTTCCGATGGTAACGGGCGGCAAGGGTGTCCACGTCATCGCCCCGCTCACGCCTTCGTCCGAATGGCCGCAGGTGAAGGATTTCGCGCACCGCTTCGCGACAGCGCTCGCCCAGGCGGCGCCTGCCCGGTTCACCGCGGCGCTCGCCAGGGCGCGGCGCAAGGGGCGTATTTTCATCGACTATCTGCGTAACCAGCGCGGCGCGACGGCGGTGATGCCCTACAGCGCGCGGGCCCGGGAGTTCGCGCCGATTGCCGTCCCGCTGACCTGGGAGGAACTGCGCGACATCGACGCGCCCTCACACTGGCACATCGGCGATGTCGGAGAGATGGTGAAACGCGCCGCGTCGAAGAACCTCGCGCGATGGGGCCGCGCCGACCAGATTCTTCCCGACCTCTGATGAGGATCGCCACCTACAATGTGAACGGCATCAACGGGCGGTTGCCGGTCCTGCTGCGGTGGCTGGATCTGGCCCGGCCCGATGTCGTTGTGTTGCAGGAGTTGAAGGCAGCGCAAGACCGCTTCCCGGAAGCCGCGATCCGGGAAGCGGGCTATGATGCGATCTGGCATGGCCAGAGCCAGTGGAACGGCGTGGCGCTGCTAAGCCGGGTCGGCGAGATCCACGAGACCCGGCGCGGTCTGCCCGGCGATCCGGGTGACGTTCAAAGCCGCTATATCGAGGCTGCGGTGAACGGCGTCCTCATCGCCGGGCTGTATGTGCCCAACGGCAATCCGCGTCCCGGCCCGAAGTTCGATTACAAGCTGCGCTGGTTCGAACGGCTGCAAACGCATCTGGCCTCGCTGATCGAGCTGGATGCTCCCGTGATCGTTGCGGGCGATTTCAATGTGATGCCCAGCGATCTCGACGTTTATGCCCCGGAGCGATGGCGCGAGGATGCGCTCTTCGCGCCCGAGGTCAGGGAGGCCTGGCAGCGGCTGCTGGATCAGGGCTGGACCGATGCGCTCCGCCACCTGCATCCGAACGAGACGATCTACACCTTCTGGAAATATTGGCGGCGGTCGTTCGAACGCAACGCGGGCCTCCGGATCGACCATTTCCTGCTCAACCCTCCAGCGCTGGATCGGCTTCTCGCTGCCGAGGTCGACACCCGTCCGCGCGGTTGGGAGAAGACCAGCGACCATGCACCAGCGTGGATTGTTCTGAGTGAGTGAAGTGATCCCGAGCATCAACTCTGGAAGCGAAGTCTTAGATTTCTGACACTGGTGAGAATCGACCAGGGCCAACACGTTGGAAAATATAGGCTATTACGGCCACACGCCATGAATCTGGTGAGTTTTGCCGACGGCCCCAAGACCCAACCTGCCGAAGCTGATGATGTAATCCGTTGATTTATTGGGGAAATTTGGCGCACCCGAGAGGATTCGAACCTCTGGCCTCTGCCTTCGGAGGGCAGCGCTCTATCCAGCTGAGCTACGGGTGCGGATGGCTTAAAAGCCGTATGTTGGGTGCCGAAAAACGTCAATCCGTGATCCGTTCGGCTTCGTTCTCACGGTGAGAATCTGGTGAGAAAAATAACTCCCTTCTGACTTTGGCCTTCCTAAATACCCGAAAACTCTATATAAAACACCCGGTTTCTCGTTGGTCGCGAGCCTTCGGAGGGCGACACTCTATCCAGCTGAGCTACGGGTGCGCGTGGGGCGGGCTAGTGCGGCGGTGGCGGGGGAATGTCAAGATTCAGATGATCTCCAGCGGCGCGCCGGCTGCCAGTCGGGGCAGGATGTCCAGCATCGTCTGCCGCGCCATGGCAACGCAGCCCTCGGTCGGCCGCCAGTCGGGGCGGGCGAGGTGGAGGAAGATGGCGCTGCCAAGGCCGGGGATGGGCGGACCGCCATTGTGGTCGGTGACGAGGATCACGTCATACACATGCTTGTCCCGCCACAGCCGCTCGGCCCTGTACCCGTGCGGATGGGCCACCGGACGGTTGTAGGCCGGGTCGGCCGGATCATCCGACCAGCCGTCCCATGGCCTGAGCCAGCGCCACGGCAACGCCGTTTCCGGCGCCGCCACCCGGCCGGGGCGCAGCAGGGCGCCAAGGATGCGATAGCGGCCAAGAGGCGTGGCGCCGTCGCCCTCGCGCTTGGTTTCGGCGGCCACCGCCCCACCACGGCCGATGACGGCCCGGTGCCATTCCCCCCGAAAAAACAGGCGGCCGCTGCTGGTGTCGACACGGATCATCTTCGCTGGCTTGAAATGTAGGGAAAGCATCGTCAAGCCTGTTGCCGGCGGCAATTGCGGGGGACCATGGCGTGGAAACCATGGCTTGGGGAACATGGCGTGGGGAACATAGCGTGACGGGGCAGTTCAGCGAATTCCATCCCATCGACGGGCTTACCAACGACGCCGACGAACATGGCATGACCCGCGCCATGTTCGGCGCCCCGCGCGCCGGCCCGGTGGCGCCCACCGTGCTGTCGAGAGCGGACGGCCTGTCGATCGCCCTTCCCACCTTCGAGTTCGGGCTGGTGCTGGCCGGCGCCGTCTCGGCCGGCGCCTACACCGCCGGCGTCATGGATTATCTGATCGAGATACTGGATCGCTTCGAAGCGGCAAAACGCGCCGATTTCGAGGCCCACGGCCTGGATTTCGCCCGCTGGTCGGTGCCGCCGCACGCGGTGCGGCTGCGGGTGGTGGCCGGCGCCTCGGCCGGAAGCGTGGTGGGGGCGACCCTTGCCGTCACCGCGCGCGGCGCCTTTCCATCGGGGGCGACGCTGCCGACCGCGCTCGACAAGGAAACCAGCTACCCGGCCGGGGAAGCGCCCGCCCCGCACTGGAACCCGCTCTACAATATCTGGGTAAGGCAGCTCGATATCCGGCCGATGCTCGACACCGCCGACCTCGACGCCGCCGGCAAGGACGGCATCGGCGCCCTCGCCTCGCTGCTGAACGTCGCCCCTTTGGACCGGGCGGCGGCGCAGACGGTGCACTTCCAGCTTGCGCCGCTTGCCGGGCCGCGGGCATGGCTTGGCTTTGGCGCCCGCTTCGCCTTCACCATCGGCAATCTTTCCGGTATCCCCTATCGCTATCAACTGGCGGGCCTTGAAGGGGCGGAGTTCGCCACCAGCCGCCACGCCGACCTATTTCATTTCCGCCTCGACGACGCCTCGGCGACCCCGGTGATCGAAGAAGGGCAAGGCCCGCAGGATTCCCCCTGGGCGCGGATCGCCGACGCTGCCCTGGCCAGCGCCGCCTTCCCGCTGGCGCTGCAAAGCCGCTGGCTGGAAAAGCCGCTGAGCGGCCTCAACAATTTCGTCCGCCTCGACCCGCGCTTTCCGCCGCCCGCCGCCGATGGCAACCGCGACTGGGCGGGCCGGGCGGACATGGTTGCCGGCTATGTGAACTGCACCAGGGCGCCCGGCACGCTGGCCTTCGCCGCCGTCGATGGCGGCACCATGAACAACCAGCCGTTCGACTATGTTCGCCAGACCCTGTTCGGGCCGCTCGGGCGGGCGGAAAGTGACGGCGGCCGCGCCAGCCGGGCGGTGGTGCTGATCGACCCCTTCCCGGCCGAGGCGGAGGGCGCCGCGCCCGAAGCGCCCCCTCCGGCAGGCGCGCTGCCGCTTTTAAAGCTGCTGCCGAACCTGCTGGCCGCCTATACCGCCCAGGCGCGCTATGATGCCAACGATCATGCGCTGGCGGCGAACGAGGGCGTCTACAGCCAGTATATGCTGTCGCCGATGCGCGCCGACCCAGCGCCCGGAAGCTGGAACACCCTGACCGGGGCGGCGGCCATCGCTTCGGGCGGGCTTGGGGCGTTCGCCGGCTTTCTGTCGGAACATTTCCGCCACCATGATTTCCTGCTTGGTCGCCGCAACGCCGAAAATTTCCTCCGCAACTATTTCTCGGTGCGCGCCGACAACCCGCTGTTCGCCACGCCGGGGCGGATCGGCGGCCCGCGCCCGGCCGACACAAGCGACTTCTGGGCCGACAAGGGCACGGCAACCGCGCCCTCTGGTCCCTACTGGACCATCACCTGCGACGGCGAGGGAAATCACGAGCGGGCCATCCTGCCGGTGCCGCTGCCGCCCGGGGAATGGGCCGGCCAGCAGCCGGCCACCGGCCTGCCCTATCGGCTGGCGGCAAACGACGACGAGCGGCTGCGGATGGAGCGCGCGCGCAAGCTGGCCGTGCGCGCCCGGCTGCTGTGCCCGGCGCCCGAATGGCCCGACCCGGCCGGGCAGGCCCAGCCGCTGGTGGACGAGCTTGCCGCCCCCATCCGCGCCCGGACGCAGGCGATCCTGCACATGGCGCTGGTCGGTCTCGATGCCGGCGGCCTCGCCGGCACCCTGTTCCGGCTGGCGCGGCCGCTGGTGGCGCGTGCGCTGGCGGCGCTGGCCACCCGTAAGATCACCGACACCATTCGCGAGCGATTATCCGGCTAGAGCCGATGCCCCTGGCGGTCGCGCTTGGTGGCCAGATAATGGGCGTTGTGCGGGTTGGCGCCGAACTGGTGCGGCACCAGTTCGGCCACTTCAACGCCATGCGCTTCCAGCGCCTGCCGCTTCAGCGGATTGTTCGACAGCAGGCGGATCCGCGCCACCCCCAGCAGCTTCAGCATGGCGGCGGCCAGGTCGAAGTCGCGCTCTTCGGCGGAAAAGCCGAGGCGCAGATTGGCGTCGACCGTGTCGAAGCCCTGATCCTGCAACTGATAGGCGCGCAGCTTATTCAGAAGGCCGATGCCGCGCCCTTCCTGTTGCAGATAAAGGAGGATGCCGCCTTCCCCGGCGATGCGGCCGACGGCAGCGCGCAGTTGCGGGCCGCAATCGCATTTCAGGCTGCCGAGCACGTCGCCGGTGAGGCAGGCGCTGTGCAGGCGCACCAGCGGCACGCCCTTGGGCTTTCCGATCAACAGCGCCAGATGCTCCGGCCCGCCGTCCGACGGCCGGAAGGAAACCACCCGGCTGTCGGGCGCGCCATCGAGCGGCAGCTTCGCCCGGCTGACGATTTGCAGCCGCGGCGCCCGGCGCCAGGCAAGGACGGCCCCGGCGTCGGCGGCCAGCATGTCGCCGCCATCCTCGTCGCCTTCGCCCTCTGCCGCGAACAGTGCCGGAAGCACGGCGGCGCGCTTCGCCAGGCGGACGGCCGCCTCGGCGGCCCGGGCCAGGGGGCCGGGGTCGCGCGTCGGGAACGGGCCTTTCAGCGGTTGGGCGAGGTCGTCCACCGGATCGGCGGTCGCGATCGAAGCGACCAGATCGTGCCACGGCATCCGCCGCACCAGCACCACCGGCTGCCCGGCGGCCTCGCGCTGATTGTCGATCCGCAAGGTCGCCGCCCGCTCCGCCGTCAGCAGCAGGTCGGCGCGGCGGCGGCGTTCCAGCCGGGCCAGCGAATCGACCGTCGCCAGCTCAGCCGCCAGCACATCCAGGCGGATTTCGCCATCGAGGATGCGGACGATGCCGCCACGGCGAAGCTCGTCGACGGCGCGCGCCAGCGCCAGATCGCTCGCCGGGTCGGTCACAGCTCGAACCCGGCCACCA
>JALOAI010000074.1 GCA_023228945.1 Pigmentiphaga sp.
CCCGGTTTCCGTGCTCGCCCGCAACCGTCACGGCCCAGGCTTCCTCGATCGATTGTTCGAGCAGCCAGCCGCTCAGCGCGGTGCCGGAAAGCGTGACCATGAGTGCCACGATCATCGCGGCGCCGGCCGGGTTGTGCCCGAGATGGCGTCGCTCGCGCCCGTGCAGCATGTCCCCGAGATAGGCCAGCGTCGCGGCGGGGCCACGCACGAATTGCGTGAAACGGGCATGGCGGCTGCCAACGAAACCCCAGATCAGGCGGAGGGCAAGCAACGCCGCCACCGCGTAACCGGCCGCCTCGTGAAGCGGCTGCACCTCGTCCGCCGCAAGCCATGCCACTGCAAAGGCGGCAACCAGACCCCAGTGAGAGCTGCGCACCAACGGATCCCAGACCAGCACCGTGCGCGTAGTATCGGCGACGTCCTGAATGGCGTCACCCTTCATCATCTCAGTCATGTTTGTGCTCTCTGCCCTCACGGGAGCGCCGATCATCTCCGTCCTTGTATTCGATCTCGATCACCTGAAGCGTGCCGGGATCGACCGTCACCTCGATGCGGCGTCCTTCCCGGTCTGTGCCTTTTATCTCGTAGCAGCCGTCGTCGATTTTTATGCGCCGCACCACCCATCCGTTTTCTTCCGCGAGCCGCACCACCGCGCTTCTTGGCTGCCAGTCTGCCAGCGGCACGGCACAGTCGTCGCCGGCAAGTGCAGCCCCGGATGGAAGGACCACGAGAAAGGTCAGAATTGTCAGCGATCTCTTCATGGACCACACTCCGTATAACGGCCACTGGATGACATTCTGCGCCGCGAACCTGACGGGATGCTGAAGCCCGGGGCGTCCCGCCATCAGCTTTGCGTCAGCCCGGGTCGCCATAATGGCCAGAGGCAAATGAGTAGGAAGATCATGCGGATCCTGCTGATCGAGGATGATACCGTTCTGGGTGCCGCCGTGCGGGACCAGATCGCTGCGGGTGGCCAGTCGGTGGATTGGGTCACGCGCCTGGACGCGGCCGGCGATGCGATGGCCGGCACCGGCTATGATCTTGTATTGCTGGACCTCATGCTGCCCGACGGACGCGGCATCACCTTCCTTCGGTCGCTGCGCACCAGCGGCGACGTGACGCCGGTGATCATCCTGACAGCGCTGGACCAGATTTCGGACCGGATCGAAGGCTTGAACGCCGGCGCCGACGACTATCTGGTGAAGCCCTTCGATCTGGCCGAGCTTTCCGCGCGCATCGGCTCGGTCGCGCGGCGCTATAGCGGCAATCCCAACCCGATCATCGTCCACGGCACGCTTGCCGTCGACCTTGCCTGCCGCAGCATCCGCCGCGACGGCCGGCCCGTGCAGCTCACCGCACGTGAATGGGCGCTGTTCGAGGCGTTCCTCACCCGCCCGGGGCAGCTTCTGTCCAAGGCACAGCTTGAGGAAAAGCTTTATGCCTTCGATACGGAGGTGGAAAGCAACACCATCGAGGTCCATGTCAGCCGGCTGCGCAAGAAGCTGGGCGCCGAGGTGATCGAGACCGAGCGCGGGTTGGGCTACCGGCTAGGTTCGCCATGACGATGCCACGCAGCCTTCAGATGCGGTTGGGGGTGTCGCTGGGTATCCTTCTGACGCTTCTGTGGATCGCGGCCGCCGCCGTCACGGCGGTCATGCTGCGGCACGAGATGGACAGGATCTTCGACTCGTCGCTACAGGAGGCGGCGCAGCGCCTGCTGCCGCTGGCCGCTGTCGAGATCGTCGGACGTGAGGAGGAAGGTGTGACACAACACCTTGCCGACCTGCGCGACCACGACGAATTCCTCACCTATATCGTGCGCGATGACGAAGGGCGAATTCTTCTGCAATCGCATGAGGCCGATCCCGCCATCTTCCCTGAATGGGACGGGCCGGGCTTTCGCACGACCGCAACCCATCGCCTGTATGGCGAGGACGCCCTCCAAGGCACGATCCGCCTCACGGTCGCCGAGCCGCTTGCCCATCGCGCGGCGGCGGCACGCGATGTCTGGGCGGGCCTGGGGTTGCCGTTGCTGGTATTCATCCCTGCCGCACTGTTGGCGATCGTATTGACTGTCCGCTCGGGTCTGGCCCCGTTGCGCCGCTACCGCGACCGGCTGGCCGCGCGTTCGCCGCGCGACCTCGCCCCCGTCGCCTGCGACGATCTTCCCGTCGAGGCCGCCCCGGTGGGGGCGGCGATCAATGTGCTTCTGGCGCAACTCAAATCCACATTCGAGGCCGAACGCACCTTCGCCGCCAACGCAGCGCATGAATTGCGAACACCGCTGGCAGGCGCAATCGCGCAGGCCCAGCGGATACAGGTAGAAACGAAAGATACCGGTGCCGGCCACAGGGCCGCCGAGATCGAGGCTTCTCTGAAGCGGCTGGCCCGGATCGCGGAACGGCTTCTGCAACTGGCCCGAGCAGAAGGCGGGCGGTTACGGCTCGATCACCTATCCGATCTTCGCATCACTGCCCGTCTGGTCGTGGACGATATCGAGAGGACAGCACCGAACCGGATCGTGCTCGCCCTGCCGGAGCACCCGGTAATGTCCGACCTCGACCCCGATGCGTTTGGCATCATCGGCCGCAACCTCATTGAGAACGCCCTGCGGCACGGCGCATCCGACAAACCGATCGAGGTCAGCCTCAGTGAGGACGGCACGTTCCGCGTCGCCAATGACGGCCCCGTCGTGCCCGCCGAGGCGCTTGGCCGGCTGACCCGTCGTTTCGAGAGGGGGGCAGCCAAAACGGAAGGCAGCGGGCTTGGCCTTGCCATCGTCGCCGGCATTGCCGATCGGATTTCGTCAAAGCTCACCTTGCAGTCGCCGAGGCCGAGGCAGTCGTCCGGTTTCGAGGCGATGCTGGTCCTGCCAACAGCTTCGCGGCAACCAACATCGTCTCGCTAGGCGAACGTAGTCTTTCGTTGAGTCGATAACCGATCAACGGACCTGAAAACTATCCTGCTGAACCGCGCCGGGTTTGCCGGAGGCTCCAACTCCTGAGTAGGATGGAGCATCATGAGCAAAACGACGAACAAGTTTTCCCCTGAAGTGCGCGAGCGCGCGGTTCGGCTGGTTCTCGACACTGAGGGTCAGCACCCGTCCCGTTGGCAGGCGGTCGTGTCGATCGCGGCAAAGATCGGCTGCACGCCGCAGACCCTGAACGAGTGGGTCAAGAAGGCCGAGGTCGACAGTGGCCGACGGGCGGGCATTCCGACCGAGATGGCCGACAAGATGAAGGCGTTGGAGCGAGAGAACCGCGAACTGCGCCAAGCCAATGAGATCCTGCGCAAGGCGTCGGCGTATTTTGCGATGGCGGAGCTCGACCGCCGGTCGAAGTGATGGTGGGTTTCATCGACGCGCACCGGGATGCGCACGGGGTCGAGCCGATCTGCAACGTGCTGCCGATCGCCCCTTCCACCTACTATGATCATCTCGCGAAGCGGGCTGATCCAGCTCGCATGTCGGACCGTGCCCGCCACGATGAAGCCCTGCGGCCCGAGATTCGCCGTGTTTTCGAAGAGAACTGGCGCGTCTATGGCGTCCGCAAGACCTGGCATCAGCTGCGCCGCGAGGGCTTCGATGTCGCTCGCTGCACGGTCGCGCGGCTGATGAAGAACATGGGTATTCAAGGCGTTATCCGGGGCAAGCCACACAGAACGACGATCCCCGACAAGAAGGCGCCCTGTCCGCTGGACAAGGTCAACCGCCAGTTCCGGGTGCCGGCGCCCAACATGCTCTGGGTCAGCGACTTCACATATGTCGCCACTTGGAAGGGTTTCGTTTATGTCGCCTTCGTGATCGACGCCTATGCCCGCAAGATTGTTGGCTGGCGTGTCAGCACCTCGGCGCATGCGGGCTTCGTCCTCGATGCCCTGGAACAGGCGGTGCATGATCGCCGTCCCGGAAAGGGGATGGGGTTGGTGCATCACAGCGATCGCGGCAGTCAGTATCTGTCCATCAAGTACACTGAACGCCTTGCTGAGGCCGGGATCGAACCCTCGGTTGGCAGTGTCGGTGACAGCTACGACAACGCCCTGGCCGAGACGATCAACGGCCTGTTCAAGGCAGAGGTCATCCACCGCCGAGGCCCGTGGCGCAGCTTCGAGGCCGTCGAATATGCCACGCTGGAATGGGTGGACTGGTTCAACAACCGCCGTCTCCTTGAGCC
>JALOAI010000075.1 GCA_023228945.1 Pigmentiphaga sp.
ACCGGACCCCACGCAGCTCTTCCAGGCTCCACGAGCCGAGTTCGGGGTAGCCGATATCGGCCAGGCCGAACATGATGTCGCCGCCCTGATCCAGCTCGGTGGCGAGCCAGACGCCCGCGCCGAAGGGGTTGAAGAATTTCACGACGGGGACGTGATCGGCACCGCGATGCCGACCATTGGCGAGGAGCTGCGCGCGCTGTGTACGGGTCAGGAGGATCATGCCGCCACCCTCCGCTCGGTCGAGGCCGCAACCGTTTCAGCGCCGTCCTCGTCGGGCAGATGCGCCAGCAGCCAGTCGGCCGCCTTACTGGCCTGTGAGGCCGCGCGGACAATGGCGCGGTTATCCTCGCGCAGCACCTCCAGCCAGGAGCCGATGTAGTCGGCATGGCGCACGGTCGGCACGATGCCGAGCGAGGCGCAGCAGAAGGCCGCGTTCATCTCAGCCACCAGCTCCTCGAAGGCGTATTTCTTCGTGCCGAAGCTGCCCGAAAAATCCCGCCCCAGGCGCGAGGCATGGCCTGTGGCGTGACCCATCTCGTGGAGCGCCGTCCTGTGCCAGTTGATCGGTTCGAAATAGGCGGCCGGTGGCGGCACCTGGACATAGTCGAGCGCCGGAACATAGAAGGCGCGATCCCCGCCGATGCGGAAATCGATACCAGTGGCACAGATCAGCGCCTCGACCCTCGGCTCGATCATGCCTGGCGGTGGTGGTGGTGCCTCGACAGCGATGTCCTCGGGCAAGCCTTCGCATTGCGCCGCGTTGAACACGGTGAAACGCTTCAGGAACGGAATGCTGCCTGCTTCTTCTCCCGCCTCCTGAGCGCGGCGCTTCTCGTCCTCCGGCGTGAAACGGTCGGCATAGACGACGGTGGTGCCGCGCTCGCCCTTGCGGACATTGCCGCCGAGCGAGAGAGCTTGCCGGAAGGTGAGCCAATGCTGGGTCGGATAGCCGTGCTGGACCACGGCGCCCCAGAGGATCAGGACATTGATCCCGGAATATTGCCGCGCGGTCGCGGCATTTCTCGGCATGGCGAGCGGCGCCTTCGCCGCCGCCGTCCCCCAGGGCTGGACCCAGGGCAGCCGCCCTTCCTCCAGCTCGGCGATGATCTTGTCGGTGATGTCGTCATAGAGATTGCTGCGGGCGCCGCCTGGGCGAGCGCGGTCCTGTCTGGCCATCGGGATGATCTCCGCGACGGGCGCCGGAGGCCACTCCTCCAGCCCTCAACCCGTCACGGAAAACCCGTCCGCACTCTCCCTCTCAGGGGGCGTTGCGGGGTCTCCCCGCTGAAGGGGGTGCGCCGGCAACGATAGTGCCGGCCAGGGGGAAGGCCTTCCCCCTTCAGGCCCACTGCAAGATGCGCGTTTATTCGCGGGAACAATAAAAAGAGCCCGCGCGAATGAAGAATCAGAAGCGAATAGCCGTCGCCGGTGTTGGCGTCTGCCGGTATGATGAGGTGAGTTTGGCGCTCAGGCTTGGAAAACTAATGACGCAGCATGACCAGCACATCGCCACGTGGCGGGATGCTTTTCGCGACGAGACAACGGGCATCCACAGAACCATTCAGGATCTGCTCTGGAACTACGCCGCCTTTCGCACGACGGTTCGGATCGTCCGTCTTGCAAATGAGAAGAGAGGCTCGAGACCCCCGCTTAACCAGATGATGTTCAATCTCGTTTCCGAGGGATACTGGTCAAGCCTGCTTCTCGGCACTCGCCGACTTCTCGATAAGGCCCCGATCAATGGCCCCAAGGGAGTTTACTCGATCCGATCTGTCGTCAACGACGTGAAAGCGAGCCAAAACTGGTTGACCAGGAGAATCTACGTCGAGAAAGTGCTTGACGCGCAATACGATCTCGATCGCCTGCATCAAGAACAACATGACCACCTCGTCGCCGCGAAGGGGCGTCCGGTGTGGGGTGATCCAGAGCTCATGAAAAGTCAGGCCGCGCATCGGCATTTCGATGTTTTGAGCGGCGTGTCTCCATCAGGGCGTAACCCGAGCGATCTGATCTCAGCCACGGTATTGGAGAAGATCGAAACTCGGCTCGCCAGCCTTGATCGAATTGCCGAGCACGTTAACTCGCATGTTGCTCATGCCGGGAACAAGCAAAGTCGGCAGGACAGGGAGCTTGGTGATTTCGACATTCGCGATGCCGAAAAGACTCTCAGGCAGTTGAAGGAAATCGCGGATCTGGTCGGAGTGTGGTTCGCCAACGAAGGCGGTGCGGGCCTCGCCACATATCTCGGAGACCAATTCGAGGGCCTCGATCATGCTGTCGTAGACAGCGCCGACGTTGCCGACCTTTCAGAGCAATGGCGATTGATCGATAGAGAAATCGCAGAATGGTCGATCGGGCCAGAAGATTTGTGACCCCCGAGAGGCAGGCCGATTCGTTGGTTCGAACCGATACCGCCTTCTGTCAAAGCCACCGGCTTTACCGAAAATCCCGCGCCTTCACCCTGATACCGCCGGCCCCCGGCCCCTGCTGCCCGTCCGTCGCCACCTCGCGCTGCCCGACAGTCGCCAGATCCCGCGACAGATCGACGATCCGATGGGCGACGAGATGCACGACCTCGCCCTCGCGCTGAACGCGGCCCCGCACGGCGATCATGCTCGATGAGAGAATGACCCGGCGATAGCGCTCGAAGATCTTCTGCCAGACCACGAGATTGGCGATGCCGGTCTCGTCCTCGAGCGTGATGAACATGACGCCGTTTGCGGACCCGGGACGCTGGCGCACCAGCACGATCCCCGCCGCCTCCAGCCAGCGCTGATCGCGGGCCGCCATCGCCTCGGCGCAGGTGACGATCCGGCGCCTCGCCAGGTCCTCGCGCAGGAAGGAGACCGGATGGCGACGCAGCGACAGGCCGATATGCCCATAATCCTCGACCACCTCGCGGCCAGCAGGCATCGCTCTCAGCGCGATCGCCGGCTCGTCGAGTTCCGGAACGGTCCGTCCCTCGCGCTCCGAGGCGGCGGCGAAGAGCGGCAGTTCCTCGTCGCGCAGCCCCTTGATGGCCCATTGCGCCTCGCGCCGGGCCAGACCGAACGCCGGGCGGAATCCGTCGGCCGCCGCGATCTGGTCGAGCGCCGCGACGGGAACGCCGGCCCGCCGCCAGAGATCGTCGACCGAGGTGAACGTCTCATCGCCCCGCGCCGCCACGATGGCGGCGGCATGGGCATTGGCGAGGCCCTTGACCATGCGCAGTCCAAGACGGACCGCGAGACGGCTTTCGTCGCCGGTCGGCTCCAGCGTGCAATCCCAGCGGGAGGCATTGATGCAGACCGGGCGGACCTCCACCCCATGCTCGCGCGCGTCGCGCACGATCTGGGCCGGCGCATAAAAGCCCATGGGCTGGGCGTTGAGGAGCGCGGCGCAGAAGACATCCGGGTGCCAGCATTTGAGCCAGGCCGAGGCATAGGCGATCAGCGCGAAGCTCGCCGCGTGGCTTTCGGGAAAACCATAGGAGCCGAACCCTTCGAGCTGCTGGAAGGTCCGCGCCGCGAACTCCTCCTCATAGCCGCGCGCGATCATCCCCGAGATCAGCCGGTCGCGGAACTTCGAGACGCCGCCGGTATGTTTGAAGGTCGCCATGCTCTTGCGCAGGAGATCGGCCTCGCCCGCGGTAAAGCCCGCGCATTCGATGGCGACGCGCATGGCCTGTTCCTGGAACAGCGGCACGCCGAGCGTCTTGCCCAGCACCTTCTCCAGCTCGGGTCGGGGATAATCGACCTCTTCCAGGCCCTCGCGCCGGCGCAGATAGGGATGAACCATATCGCCCTGGATCGGCCCCGGCCGCACGATCGCGACCTGCACCACCAGGTCGTAATAGGTCCGGGGTTTCAAGCGCGGCAGCATCGACATCTGCGCCCGGCTCTCGATCTGGAAGGTGCCGAGCGTATCGGCTTTGCGGATCATCGCATAGGTGCGCGGATCCTCGGCCGGGATCGACGCCAGATCGAGGTGGATATCCTTGTGCTCGGCCAACAGGTCCAGCCCCCGGCGCATGCAACTCAGCATGCCGAGCGCCAGGACATCGACCTTCATGAAGCGCAGCGCGTCGATATCGTCCTTGTCCCATTCGATGATCTGGCGCCCCTCCATCGCCGCGGGCTCGATGGGGACGAGATCGTCGAGC
>JALOAI010000042.1 GCA_023228945.1 Pigmentiphaga sp.
ATGCCGGTCTGGGTTTCGGGCTTGAGGGTGTCCTTCATGGCGCGGAAGCGATCGCGCACGTCGTTCATGTTGAGCGCGCCGCCGGAGTCCACCACGTAGATGCAGGTGGCGCCGTAGCTCTCCATGAGCTTGCCCTGCTGGGCGAGCGCCTGGGGCGTGGTCATGTGGCTCATCATGAGAAAGCCCACGGTATCCATACCCAGTTCGCGGGCGACTTCGATGTGCTGGCGCGACACATCGGCCTCGGTGCAGTGGGTGGCCACGCGCACGACGCGGGCGCCGGCGGCGTAGGCGTTCTTGAGATCGTGTACGGTGCCGATGCCGGGGATGAGCAGGGTGGCGACCTGGGCATGGCGCACGGTATCGGCCACGGCCTCGATCCATTCGAGATCGGTGTGGGCGCCAAAGCCGTAGTTGAAGCTGGAGCCTGCGAGGCCATCGCCGTGGGCGACTTCGATGGAGTCGACGCGGGCGGCGTCCAGGGCGGCGGCGATGCGCCGGGCGTCGTCCACGGAGTACTGGTGGCGGATGGCGTGGCTGCCGTCGCGCAGGGTCACGTCAGAGATGTAGAGCTTTTTGTCCGGGTTCATGGTGCGGGTCTCCGTGTGGAGCAAGAGGGAGGGACGCGCGAGCGGAGAGCAGGCTGTTGGCCGCTGGTGCTTGGCACCTTATGCTGACTCGTCAAACCTATCGCCTGACATCTGGCACCTGGACGGGTACCGGATACCTGGCTCCTGGCGCGTTATGGTTCGGAGGCTAGTCGGCCCCGGCTCAAGCGACGCGTGCCGCCAGCGAACGCTCGGCCACGCGCTCGCCGGTGGCGAGAGCCGCGCTGGTCATGATGTCGAGATTGCCGGCGTAGGCGGGCAGGTAGTGCGCGGCGCCCTCGACTTCCAGGAAGATGCTGACCTTCAGGCCGCTGAGTCGGCCCACGCCGGCCACATTCAGGGGCGTCTCGGCGGGAATGCGATCGAACTGCACGGCCTGCTTGAGGCGGTAGCCGGGCACGTACTGGCGCACGCGCGCCACCATGGCCTCGACGGCGGCGGCGATGGCCTGCTCGGTGGCGGCCACGTCAGGTCCCGTCTCGGCCAGGCAATACACGGTATCGCGCATGATGAGCGGCGGCTCGGCGGGGTTGAGCACGATGATGGCCTTGCCCTGGGTGGCGCCGCCGACGCTGGCGAGCGCCTGGCTGGTGGTTTCGGTGAACTCATCGATGTTGGCGCGGGTGCCGGGGCCGGCGCTTTTGCTGGCGATCGAAGCGACGATCTCGGTGTAGTGCACGGGGGTGACGGAAGCCACGGCGGCGACCATGGGGATGGTGGCCTGGCCGCCGCAGGTGACCATGTTGAGGTTCAACGCGTCCAGGTGTTCGTCGAGATTGACGACGGGCACGCAGTAAGGGCCAATGGCCGCGGGGGTGAGGTCGATGAGGCGGATGGCGGGCTTGGCGGCGCGCAGGCGCTGTTCGTTGATGTGGTGGGCGCCGGCGCTGGTGGCGTCGAAGACGATGTCGATGTGCTCGAACTCGGGCAGGGCGATGAGGCCATCGACGCCGTCGGCGGTGGTGGCCACACCCAGGCGGGCGGCGCGGGCCAGGCCGTCGGAGTCGGGGTCGATGCCGACCATGGCGGCAAGCTTGAGGTGTTGGCCGTGGCGCAGCAGCTTGATCATCAGGTCGGTGCCGATGTTGCCGCTGCCGATGATGGCCGCGTGGAGGGTGGGCATGGTGACGATTCCTTGGTGTGGAAGAACGACCTCGTTCATTTTTCCGGGCGGCATCAGCCGCCACGATCGTGAGTGTGAAAGAGGCTGTTTCATCATGAGAGGTGAGGGCAAGCCGCCGTGAGCGTTAGGTGAGGGGTTTCTCTTAACGTCGGGGTGGCGGCAAGCTGTCTTCGGTAGGCGGCTAGCGTGGCAACGGCTTATAGGCCACCACCTTGATTTCGATGAGCAGGTGCGGGTGCGGCAGCTGGTGCACCGCGACCGTGGTGCGGGTGGGGCCGTCGATGCCGAAGAACTCGCCGTATACGGCGTTGTAGCCGCCGAAGTCGTTCATGTTGACGAGGTAGCTGCAGACTTCGACCACGTCGCTCAGATCCGCGCCGGCGCTTTGCAGGATGTCGCGGATGTTCTCGATCACGGCGCGGGTCTGTACGCGGATGTCGAGGGTGGTGGTGCCCATGGCATCGGCTTGGGCGCCGGCGATGGTGTTGTCGGGCAAGCGTGAGCTGGTGCCGGAAACGAAAAGAAAGTCCCCGGCGCGCTTGATGTGGGGAAACTTGCCGCGCGGCGTGGCCTTGCCGCTTACCACCTGGGCCTGAGTTGGGTTCGAAGTGTCGGTCATGTCAGCGTTCTCGAATACAGTGAATGTCGGGAAATCTCATGGCGGCGAACGTCATGGACGTGCGGGCCGTTTCATCTCAGTTTTCCTTGGCGCTCGTGCGAAACGCCACGCTGCCCAGGCTTTGCATCTCGCAGCGCACGCCCGCGCCGACCGGCAAAGCCGCCGCAGCGGTGGCGCCGCCGGCCATGATCAAATGGCCGGCTTCGAGCGTTTCGCCATGCTCGGCGGCGAGGCGGGCGGCCGCCACCAGGGCGCGTATCGGATGGCCGAGGATGGCCGCGGTGCTGCCGAGCTCGGCGGGCCGGCCATCAAAGCCGAGAATCAGGCCGAGGTTGCCCACGTCGGTGTCGGGCGCGTGCCAGCGGCCCACCACGAGAGCAGCGGACGAGGCGTTGTCGGCGACGACATCGGGGACGGAGAACTTGAAGTCCTGGTAGCGCGAGTCGATGATCTCGAGGGCGGGTGCGAGGGCTTCGACGGCGGCCAGGGCTTGCATGGGCGTGACGATCCCCGCGAGCGGTCGCTTGAGCAGAAAGCAGATCTCGGGCTCCACCCGCGGATGGATGAAGCGCGAGAGGTCGACTTCGCCGCCTTCCTCCAGCAGCATGTCGGAGGTGAGGCGGCCCCAGATCATGTCGGACACGCCCATCTGGGCCATCTTGGCGCGGCTGGTGAAGCCCATCTTCATGCCGATGCGGCTTGCGCCGCGCGCGATGCGCTGGCCTACCACCGCGCGCTGGATGGCGTAGGCGGTTGGCAGGTCGAAGGCGTGCTCGTTGCTGAATTGCGGCACGGCGCGCGCTTCGCGCGCGGCGTCGTCGAGGAGCCTGGCGGCACGGAGAACGGTGTCTTGATTTTGATCGGACATTGTTGTGCTTCCTTCAGTTACGGCCGAACACGGCCCGTACGCTGCCCAGCCCCTGGATGCGGGCCTCGAAGACATCGCCCGGCTGCACCGCGGCCATGGGCCCGAGGGCGCCGGTGAGCACCACGTCGCCGGCGCGCAGCGGCTGGCCCGCGGCCGCCATGGTGCGCGCCAGCCACAAGGCGGCGTTGAGGGGGTGGCCCAGGCAGGCGGCGCCCACGCCGAAGGACACCGGCTCGCCGTTGCGTTCCATCACCATGCCGGCCAGCCGCAGGTCGAGCGCGTCGAGGCGAACGGGACGTTGGCCGAGCACGTAAAGGCCGGAAGACGCGTTGTCGGCAATCGTGTCGGTGATGCGAATGTCCCAATCGCGGATGCGGCTGCCGACGATCTCGATGGCCGGCAGGGCATAGGCGGCGGCATTGAGCACATCGACCGGCGTGAGATGCTCGCCGGTGAGGTCGTGTTCCAACACCAGCGCCACCTCGGCCTCGCATTTGGGTTGCATCAGGCGATCCCAGGCGATCTCGGCACCGTCGGCCACCGCCATGTCGGCGAACAGCATGCCGAAGTCGGGCTGATCGACGCCCAACTGGCGCTGCACGGCCACCGAGGTGAGCCCGATCTTGCGGCCGGTGAGGCGCCGCCCTTCCTGGAGGGCGCGCCGGGTGTTGATCTGTTGCACTTCATAGGCGGCGTCGAGGTCGCCCTCGGGCAGCCGGGAGCGTACCGGGTCGATGGCCTGGCCGCTGCGGGCGGCAGCGTCGAGCAGGTCGGCGACTTCCTGCAATACGGTCGGATTCATGGTGTTTCCTGGTTGATCTGGATGCAGACGTTGGTCAGTTCGGAGTAGAAATTCAGGGAATGCTGGCCGCCCTCGCGGCCAATGCCCGAGAGGCCGGCGCCGCCGAAAGGCGTGCGCAAGTCGCGCAGGAACCAGGAGTTGACCCAGCTCAGGCCCACCCGCATGGCTTCGGCCACCCGGTGGCCGCGCTCCAGATTGCTGGTCCAGATGGTGGCCGCCAGACCGTAGCGGGTGGCGTTGGCGCGGGCGATGGCTTCCGCTTCGGTGTCGAAAGGCGCGATGTGGCAGACCGGACCGAAGATTTCCTCGGTGGCGCAGCGGGCGTCGTCGGGCAGCCCGGCGATGATCGTCGGCTCCACCCAATAGCCCTGGTCGCGCGCATCGCCGAAGCGCGGCACGCCCCCGCCAGCCAGGAACCGGGCGCCTTCCTCGCGGGCGAGATCGAAGTATTTCAGCACTTTATTGCGATGCTCGGCGGAAATCAGCGGCCCCATCTGGGTGGCGGGATCGCTGGGCCAGTCGAGGCGCAATTGCGCCGCCCGCTCGGCCAGCGCCTCGCAGAAGCGCGGGTACAGCGAGCGCTCGACGTAGACGCGTTCGGAACACAGGCAGACTTGCCCCGAGTTGAGAAACACTGCCCGGACCATGCCGTCGAGCATACGATCGAAGTCGCAATCGGCGAAGATGATGGCGGCGTTCTTGCCGCCCAGTTCGAAGGAAATCGGCTTTACGCCTTCGGCCGCGGCGCGCATGATGGCCGAGCCGGTGCGCGACTCGCCGGTGAAGGTGATGGCGTTAATGTCGGGGTGGGTCGTGATGAATTCGCCCGCCGAGCCGGGGCCGAAGCCGTGCACCAGGTTGAAGGCGCCGGCGGGCACGCCGACCTCGTGCATGACTTCCGCCAGCAGGGTGGCGGTGCCCGGCGTTTCTTCCGAGGGCTTGGCCACCACGGCGTTGCCGCAGGCCAGGGCGGGGGCGACCTTCCAGGTGAACAGCAGCAGCGGCAGGTTCCAGGGCGAGATGATGCCCACCACGCCCAGGGGCTTGCGCACGGTGTAGTTGAGTGCCCGGGCGCCGCCGGGCAGGTCGGTGCGGAAGCAGTCGAGCGGCGCGGTCTTGATGAGGTCGGCGAACACGCGGAAGTTGGCCGCGCCGCGCGGGATGTCGATGGTGGAGGCCATGGCCAGCGGCTTGCCGGTGTCGGCCATCTCGGCGGCCAGGAAGTCGTCGTGTCGCTTGTCGATGCCGTTGGCGATGGCGTACAGCATCTCGGCGCGCTCGCCGGGGGTGGTGCGGCCCCAGGCGCCGGCCAGCGCGGCATGGCCGGCGCGGATGGCATCGCCGACATCGGCCTGGCTGGCCTCGTGGACCTGCGCGAACACGCTGCCATCGACGGGGTTATGGTCGTCGAAGCGGCGGGAGCTTTCCCGCCATTCGCCCTGGATGTAGTTGCGGTAGTGTTTCATGAACTTGTCGGCACGGTGCGGAAAGGAAAATGCGAAATGAGATTCGGGCGGCCAGGCCTGTGCCTGGAACAACGATCAGGCACCAATTAGTACGTATACGTCGTTAAAGATAGTACGTATACGGGTATTTTGTGAAAAGTCTAGGGGCTTCTGAAGGGCAGGTCAAGCACTTTTTTAGCTATGCTTGGCGCGGCCTGGGTCTCCTCGACGCGAAGCCGCCCGATCGAGGGCGAGGAGCGGGTGTTGGCGGGCAAGCCGAAGCCGCGGCCGGCCGCCGAGCGGGCAGAGCTTCTTCGTTTTGCGCTGAGAGCGGCAAAAAAGTATGATTACGTACTAATGTGTCGTGCCCGCCCTGGCCGCCCTTCGTTGTCAGGCGAGTTTGCCGGGTGGTGCGCGGCCAGCCCCTCATCGCGTTCTGGTCCCGCATGTCTGAAACCGCTTCTGCCCGAGCCTCACGTACCGCCAGGCAAGTTCCGCGCTCCTCGTCAAGCCCGCTTGCCGTGGCGAATGATCCAGCCGATGCCGGTCGGGATGTTTCTCCCGAGGTACGGAAAATCCTGGATCATTTCCAGTTGGACGACATAGCCTCGCATCTGCTGCGCCGGGCGCACTTTCTGGCTGAAGATCGATTCGCCCGCGAGTTTGCCGACGAGTCCGTCACGCCACGCCAGAAGGCCGCCTTGATCGTGGTGTACCAGCAACCGGGCCTCAACCAGAATGCCCTGGCCGAGCGCCTGTTCATGGATCGCAACACGGTGGCCGAAATGGTCAAGCGCCTGGTGGCCGCCGGCCTGCTGCGGCGCGTTACCGCCCGGGACGACCAGCGCGCCTACCAGTTGTACCTGGCGCCCGGTGGGGCCGAGCTGCTCAACCGCATCATGCCGCGCGATGCCCGGGTCGAGGCCGCGGTGCTGGAGCGCCTGCCAGAGGAGTATCGGCCATTGTTCCTGAAGTGCCTCAAGATGCTGACGGACCCCGACACGGACGGTGCCTCGGCGAATTGACCACGGGCCAAAGCGCAAGCCCCGTTCTTCAGGACGGGATCAAGCGAGGCGGTTGTTCTCTGGAGCCGAAGGCTCCCCCGACTGGTGGCGGGGAAACTCCGGCCGGGAGGCAGGGGTTCTTCACCGGCAGGTGGTTGCCGTCAAACATCGGCCACTGTCAGCCTGGCAGGCTTTGCCGTTGAGGCGTTGTCAGTCGCCAAACACGTCTTGCAGTTTGTCGGCCTGCAAGACGTTGAGGGCCCACTGCCGCAGGGCTTCGGGATCGGCCTGGGCGATGTGGGCCAGGGCCCAGTCGGGCAAGGCGCCGAATTTCTGCTGGAGCTGGGTTTCCAGTATCTCGGCAGCACCTTCGATCTTTCCTTGAATCTTGCCTTTTATCTCGCCTTTTATCTCACCCTCCGCGATTCCCGCCGTTCTTTCCCGGCGAAACAACAGGCGCTCATAGCTGTTCATGGTGTCCATCATGGCGGTTTCCTCGGCTTCCAGGGTTTCCAGGAGTTGATCGTTCAAGGGTTCGGGCAAGGTGAGCAGGCTGTCGAGCAGGTGGAAGAGCAGGCGGCGGGTGTCGGTGGTGTAGTTCCATTTTGCCAGGGCGCGGGCCAGAGTCAGTTTGCTGGCCAGGCGGGTGGAATCGGGCCGCGTGGCGCGGTACTCCAGCTGGGCCAGCACCATGACGGCAAAGGGGTTGGTGGCGGCCTGTGCCCTCAAGTTTGCCATACGCTGACGCCAGGCGGCCAGATGGATGACGGGGAAGCGGAAGATGAGTGTGCAGCCGTTGTTGTCGCGGTGCAAGGTCTGGATGGGTTCGCCCCTCTGGCTGTCGAGCAGGATGGCGCAGGACAGAATGCGTTCCTCCGGGTGGCGTTCCAGCAGGCGGATGTATTACTGGAACATGCGGGCGGGGAAGGCGGCGGTGATGCGGCCGGCCTGGACTTCCAGGTGGATGAGTAGCAGTGCGCTGGCGCCGGTCTTGAACTGCAGGCGTGCGAGGATATCGACGTGGCGTGTGCCGGTGCGCACGATGCGGTTCAGGTGCTGGAGTTCCTTGTCGAGGAAGGTGGGGGGAACCCCCCAGTTGATGCCTGCGTGGATGTGTGGCCAGAACAGGGCGAGGCATTGCGGTAGCCAGTGGCGCAAGGCCTCCTTCCAAATCCCGTCGAAGTTTGGGTGGGGTTCAGGGTCGTCGATAACATATTCGCCCTCAGGCTGGCACACGCGCAGCGGCGTGTAGAGCGTCAGGGTGTCGCGGTACCGTGGCTGGTGCTGGCTCTCTGCGGTGCGTAGTGGCATGGCGAGCATCCTTGGGGGACGAGGATTTCAGGCCATGATGCTGCAGGTGGCCGGATGACGCCATGCGTGAAAGCCGAGGGGGATGCGGCTTACAACAAATAAAAATCCAGCATCCCCGGCAGGGCATCATTCAGCAGCACCTGGCGTTTCTGCCGGATCAGCCAGCCGTCAGTGGCATCGTCCCGCACGAAGCGATAGCGGCTCTGGCCGAAGAAGCCGTGGTCGCGCCGTTCCACCCAATCGTATTGGAATGTCTGGAACACGGCGGTGGCGACCACCGAGCCGTCGTCCTGCCATTCGGCCAGCACGTTGCCGGCGAGATGGGCGGTGCGTCGGGGCGGGGTGGAGGCGGGCGAGCGCTGGGAGATCAGGCGCCGCACACGCTCTTCCAGTCCACCTCGGCTGTCGCAATAGATCAAGGAGATCTCGCCGCCGGGATCGCTGGTCGGGGCGAGGCCCTGACGCCAGGCTGGTACCCAATATTCCACCTCGGGATGGAATCTCGCCAGCCAGGCTTCCCAATCCTGGGCGTCGAGATCGCGCAGCTCCCCATGGATCAGGTGTTCCGCCAGGTCACGGGCGGCCAAGGTGCGTTCGGAGGGAGCGTGCGTCATGGTGTGGGTTCTCCGGCAGGCAGGCCCAGGAGTCGCTGCCATTCACGATAAATAGTGTGGAAGCAGGTCTCGTCGGCCAGGGCGTAGCCGCCCGTCACCGATTCCACCGGATTCAGGCCCAGTTCGGCGGCGGCGTCGTTGCCGCCCTCGTGGCGGGCGGTGATGCCGCGGGCGTAGCCCTGGAACCAGTCGATCTGGCGTGCGGCGCTGCCGTGCTGGCAGCGTTCATAGACCGCGACGTCGTCCGGGGTGGCGAGGCCGCTGGGATTGTAGAAATCTTCGTACTGGCGAATGCGGGCGCGGCGGGTGGCGGCGTCCTCGCCCACCGGCGCGAGGCAGTAGGCCCGCACCTCGGTCAGGTCCGGGCGCAGCGGCCGCAGGATGCGCAGTTGCAGCGAGGCGTTCTCCACCAGCTGGAGGTTGGGAAAGATCACCAGGTTGCGAACCTTCAGCATCCATTCGGCCTTGTGCGCGCCCACGCGTTCTACCAGGGCATCGTAGTCGCGCGCCAGCGGGCGTTCGGCGGCGTTGGGATTGTCGCCCCAGTAGGCCACGTGGCCGTAGGGAAAGCTGAGCGTGCCGCGCTGGGCGCCACGCTGGGCCGCCATGTTCTCGTAGATCGAGGAGGGACGCTGATCGCCGCCTTCCTGGCGCCGCTGTTTGCGCTGGCTCAGCACCTGGATGTAGGAAGGATGGGTGGAAGTGAAGTGATAGAGGTCGAGGGCGTTTTCGACCTGCAGCTTCCAGTTGCCGCGGTAGGTATAGCTGACGTCTCCCGGCACGCACTCCAGGCCGTCGGGGCTTTGATCGATCGCCAGATCGAGGAAGCTGCGCGTGTCGCCGAGAAACTCGTCCAGCGTCGGGACGTCGGCGCCGAGGCTGACGAACAGGAAGCCGCGATAATCGCCCAGGCGGGCGACTTCGACGAGGTTGTGATCTTCGGCCTCGAAGGCGGGCGCATAGGCGCCGTGCTGCCTATCCTTGACGTCGAGGCAGCGGCCTTGCGAATCGTAGACCCAGCCATGGTAAGGACAGGCATGGGTGCGCCGGTTGCCCTGCGGCTGGGCCGTCAGGCGGGCGCCCCGGTGGCGGCAGCTATCGATGAAGCCGCGGATCTGGCCGTCGCCGCCCCGGCTCAGCAATACCGGCGTGCGGCCCACCATGACCGAGAGATAGTCATGGGCTGCCGGCAACTGGCTGGCCAGGCCGACGAATACCCAGTTCGACTCGAAAATGCGTTCGATCTCGAGGTCGAACAGAGCCGGGTCGTGCATGGCGGCGCGGCGCACCGAAAAGTGGCCGTCGTCGAGCCGGTCGTCGATATAGGACTGATGAGCCGGGGAGGTGGTCATACGGGACTCCGCTGCGGTTTATTCGAGCGTCATGGACGACTTGGCGAAGAAGTCGGTCCAGCGCGCGTTTTCTCGTTCGACGAATTCGGCGAACTCCCGGGGAGAGTCGGCGGCGAGCGCCACGCCGTTGGCGCCGAAACGGTCGAGCAGCTCTTTGTCTTCCAGGATGGCGCGTAGTTCGGCGGCGATGCGCTCGCGCACTTCCAGCGGGGTACCGCCGGGCGCAGAGACGCCCCACCAGGCCGAGACTTCGTAATCGGGAAAGCCCTGCTCGGCCATGGTGGGAATGTCAGGCAGATAGGGGAAGCGCTCGGCGGTGGTCACGGCGCGCACCTTGAGCTTGCCCGATTCCACGTGGGGCAGCGAGGACGTGCCGCCGTCGAACATGAATTGCACGTTGTCGCTCAGGAGATCGAGGATGGCCGGTGCGCTGCCTTTATAGGGAATATGTTCGGTGTCCACCCCGGCCTGCATATTGAACAGCTCGGCAGCGATATGCGTGGACGACCCGGGGCCGATCGAGGCGTAACTCAGTTTGTTCGGATTGGCACGGGCATAAGCCGCCAGATCCTGGGCGGTGTCGCCGGGTACGCTGGGGGTGGTAACGAGCAGCAGCGGCGCGTGGAACAGCCGGCTGACCGGTGCGAGATCGCGCTCGGCGTCGTAGGGCAGATCTTTCACCGTCGCGGGGTTCAGGCTCAGGCTGGTCACGCTGCTCAGCAATAGCGTATGGCCGTCGGCCGGGGCGCCGGTCACCGCCATGGTGCCGATGATCTGCTTGCCGCCGGGCCGGTTCTCGACGATGACGGATTGCCCCAACCGCTGGCTCAGTCGATCGGTGATCGCGCGCGAAATCGTATCGGCGACGCCGCCGGGTGGATAGGGCACGACGAAGCGGATCGGCTTGTCGGGAAAGGTGGAGGCCAGCGCCGTGGCCGGCAGGATGGCGGCGAGCAGCAGCGCCGAAAGGGAGGGGAGTCGTTTGATCATGCGGGGTCTCCTACGGATGGGGCTGGCCCGTGGCCGGGCCTTGTTGAAATCAGGTGGCAAAGTCGGCGTGCTGGCGAGCCAGGAGGCGCATCAAGGCGGGCCAATCCCGGTCGGCCACCGGCGTGCGGCCGGGATTCTCGAACTGGCCCGCCACCTTGCGGGCGACTTCAGCGGGCGGCAGATGGGGCTTGGTGCCGCCGGCCAGGGCATCGATCTGGATTTGGCAGGCCATTTCCAGGTAGTACATGCGTTCGAAGGCTTCGCGCACCGTGCGGCCCACGGTAAGCAGGCCGTGGTTGCGCAGAATGAGCGCATGGTGCGGTCCGAGGTCGCGCACCAGCCGCTCGCGTTCGGCGAGATCGAGCGCGATACCCTCGTAGTCGTGATAGCCGATGGACTCGTAAAAGCGCATGGCATGCTGGCTTAGCGGCAACAGGCCGTGCGCCTGGGCCGCTACCGCGATGCCGGCCCGCGTGTGGGTATGCATCACACAGCCGGCGTCCTCGCGGGCATGATGCAGTGCGCTGTGAATCACGAAGCCGGCGCGGTTGATGCCCAGCCCGGTGGGATCCTGCAGGATGTTGCCATCGAGATCGACCTTGACCAGCCACGAGGCGCGTACCTCGTCGTACAGCGTGCCGTAGGGATTGAGCAGGATGGTTTCGGTGCCGGGCACGCGCGCCGAAATATGGGTGTAAATCTGGTCGCTCATTCGGTAATGGGCGGCCAGGCGGTAACAGGCGGCGAGGTCGACTCGCGCCTGCCACTCGTCGGGGCTCACGGCGTCGCGCAGCGACACCTCGGACCAGGGGGCGGGGTAGTGGGACATGATGGTTCCGGAACGGATTGCGGGTCTGGCGTCAGGCAGTCTGGCAATCGAGCACGAGTTTGCCGACATGCCGCAGCGATTCGAAATGATGGTGTGCCGCCGCCGCATCGGCCAGCGGAAAGACCCGATCGATGCGAGGCAGGCATTCGCCGCGTTCGAGCAGTGGCCACACTTCGCGGCGCAGGGCCTCGGCCAGACGCGCCTTATGCGCCAAGCTGCAAGGCCGCAGCGTGCTGCCGGTGATGGTGGCCCGTTTACGCAGGATGGGCACGACATCGATCGTGGATTGCGCGCCGGCCATGAAGGCGATGAGCGCGATCCGGCCATCCAGGGCGAGAGCGTCGAGGTTGCGGGCCAGGGTGGGGCCGGCCAACATATCGAGTATGACGTCGGCGCCGCGGCCCTCGGTAAGGGCGTGCGTGGCGGCGACGAAGTCTTCGTCGTGGTACTGGATGACCGCATCCGCGCCCCATTCGCGGCAGGCCTCGGCTTTGGCCGCGCTGCCGGCCAGCGCGATCACCCGCACGCCCTTGCGGCTGGCCAACTGTACCGCCGTGGAGCCCACGCCGCCGGAGGCGCCATGGACGAGCAGCGTTTCGCCGGGTTGCAGGCGGGCCCGTTCGAAAAGATTGTCCCAAACGGTGAACAAGGCCTCGGGCAGGGCCGCCGCCTGGGCCAGCGTGCAACCCGCGGGTACCGGCAGGCAGTGCGCGGCCGGCGCCGTGCAGTATTCGGCGTAGCCGCCACCGGGCACCAGGGCACAGACCGCGTCGCCAACCTGCCATTCCTCGACGCCTTCGCCCACGGCGTGGATGCTGCCCGACACTTCCAGCCCGAGGATGGGCGAGGCGCCGGGAGGCGGCGGATAACGGCCGATGCGCTGGCCACAGTCAGGGCGATTGATTCCCGCGAAGGCTATCCGGATGAGCACTTCGCCTGGACCGGCCGCGGGTGTGGGCGCCGTGGCGAGACGCAGCACTTCCGGTCCGCCGCCTTCGCCGTAATCGATGTACTGCATGGTTTCCGGCACCTATAGCTCCCAGAATAATAGGTTGAAGAATGCAGCCGATTCTGGCGAGCTCTCGGTACGGTCACCAGTATTGGATGAATATTTTGAACTCAGTTCAAAAAATTAAAACTCTATCGGAAATGTTCGAAGAGGGCCGGAGTGGGTTCTCAATCGACCGAGTAGGATAGATCCAGCGATCGGCCCATCGCCACCAGCCGGGGCCCGAGATCGCGTTCGAGTTCGTCGCCCTTGAGCTGGAAGGAATGCACGACGCAATTGATGGCGATGAGCAGGCCATTGCTGCGATTCTTGAGGGGAATCGCGACGCCGCAGATGTCCGACTGCAAATCCCCGTGAGCGGTGCAGAAACCGCGGCGATGGAAATCCTCCAGGTTCTGCATCACCGCCGCTTCGTGGCGGGCCCAGGCTTCTGGGGCCTTGACCCGGATCTCGTTGAGCAGCGCCTGGCGTTCATCCGGCGCGCAGCCGCACAGATAGGCGCGGCCGATGGCGGTGGCGACGATGGGGTAGGTCAGGCCGACATCGGAGAGACGGCTGCTGAAGGCGGATTGATGCCGGCTGGTTTCCACGTAGACCATGTTGAGGCGGTCGCGCACGCCGACGGATACCGATCCGCGGGCGTACTCCGCCAATTCGTGCATCAGCGGCCGCGCCAGCAAACGGATGCCGAGATTGGCCAACAAGGGATAGCCCAGCGAGAGCACAGCGGAACCCAGCAGAAACTTGCCGGAGCGCGCATCGGTCTGCAAATAGCCCAGGCGTGCCAGCGTATAGGTGAAGCGGGTGATGGTGGGTTTGGGCAGGCCGGTGAGCGCCGACAACTGCTTGTTGCTCAGAATCGGCCGCTTGGCGCTGAAACAGCGCAGAATCTCCAGCCCGCGGGCCAGCGTGATGGCAAACTGGTGGTCTCCCTTGAAGGCCTCCAGGAGATCGGCGTCGCGTGCGGTATCGGCGTTATCCATAGTTTTGTTCGAATAAATAAAACTCAGTTCGGAATTTTCAAACTTTTATCGAGTTTGATCGGCATATTTTCGTAGATTAGCGCCATTGGACTGCCAACACCAGGGGGTCCGCCGTTCTAGCCCGCTACGAGGAAATCATGCTGAGCCAAGAAGACAACCAATTGCTGACCCGCACCGGCGACGACATGCCGATGGGGCAGTTGCTGCGCCGGTTCTGGGTGCCGGCCTTGCTCTCGGAAGAGTTGCCGGAGCCGGGCGGCGCGCCGCGCAAGTTCCGGGTGATGGGCGAGGATCTGCTGGCCTTTCGCGAAGGCGACGGCACGGTGGGAGTGATCGACCCGGTCTGCCCGCACCGAGGGGCCAGTCTGTACCTGGGCCGCAATGAAGACGACGGCATGCGCTGTGTGTATCACGGCTGGAAGTTCGACCGGAACGGAGTTTGTCTGGAGATTCCCACCGCTCCACCGGGTTCGCCCTACCGCGACAAAATCCGTCTCAAGTCGTATCCGGCACGTGAGTGGGGCGACATCATCTGGATCTACATGGGGCCGGAGGCCGATCCACCCGAACTGCCGCGGATGGAGTTTGCCCTGGTGCCGCCCGAGCATCGTTATGTGTCCAAGAAATGGCAGGACTGCAACTGGGTGCAGGCCGTGGAAGGCGCCCTGGACACGGCGCACTTCTCCTTCCTGCACATGATCTTCGAGCAGGACGAAGAGCAGGCGCTGAGCATGCTGCAGCACGCCGCCATCGGCGCCCAGGGCGTGCGCAACGATCGCATCCGCTGGGTCAAGGAAGACACGATGCCCCGCTTTGCGGTCAATGCCTTCGATGCCGGCCTGATCATCGGCGGCGCCAGGCGCGCCGACGCCGGGCAATCGTACTGGCGGATCGCGCACTTTCTGATGCCCAATCATGCCTATGCGCCCAGTGCCTTCCCGGGAGAGAACTATCACGGCCAGACCTGGGTGCCGCATACCGACCAAGGGTGCTGGATCTATACCTACACCTGGAATCCCGAGCGGCCGCTGACGGCCGAGGAGCGCGAGCGCTGCCGCCGCGGGCACACCGTGCATGCCGAAGTGGACGAGAACTACCGCCCGATCCGCGGTCCGCACAACGAATACATGATCGATCGCAAGAAGCAGAAGACATCCAGCTTCACCGGCATCGACGGGGTGTCCGAGCAGGATGCCGCGATCCAGGACAGCATGGGGCCCATCGTGGACCGCACCCGCGAGAACCTGGGCGCTACCGATATCGGAGTCGTGCGCTTCCGGCAATACATCATGAAAGCGGCACGCGAGTTGCGGGATTCCGGCCGGGAGCCGGCGGCTGCCAGGTTGGCCAACGCCTATACCGTGCGGTCCGGCGGCTGGGTGTGCGATAGCGGCAAAAGCCTGGCCGAAGTCATGACCGAGCGTTTTGGCGATCCGGACGGCGACGTGGGGCGCTTGTATGCCGTGGAGGCTGGCACCGGAGGACAAACATGACCACGGACCAAAGCGTGAGCCCCGGACCCGGGCAAGGTCCGGCCGAACGGGAGCCGCTGGGGGCCGGCACGATCGACGGGAACACCTCGGCCACCGAGACGGGAGGCCGCAGCGGGAATCCCGTTGCCAGCCTGGCCGGGCGAACGCGGGCGAAGGACCCCTTGTTCGGCTTGTTCTGTTGCTCCACCTCGGTGCAGAACGTCGAAGTGCTGGCCGGCAGCGGCGCCGACTTCCTGATCTTCGATCATGAACACGGCCCGTGGTCGTGGCCCGACTTCCATGCGCAATTGGCGGCCCTCGCGGGCTCGGGCGTCGCCGCCGTGGTTCGCGTGGCGGAAGCGACGCCGGTCAATGCGCGCGTTCTGCTCGATCTTGGCGTGGACGCGGTGATGGTGGCCAACGTCGAGACCGCGACCCAGGCCGCCGATGCCGTGCGCAGCATGCGCTATCCGCCGAGGGGAGTTCGCGGCATGGGCGGTAGCGTACGCGCAACCGCCTACGGCCGCCAGCGGCCTTCACGCGAAGAGGCCGATGGCAAGACGGCGTTATGGGTACAGATAGAAAGCCGCCGGGCCTTGGGCAACGCGGTGGAGATCGCCGAAGTCCCGGGCGTGGATGCGGTGTTCTTCGGGCCTCACGACCTGGCGGTGGACCTGGGGTACTTTGGCGATCCGCGCCACCCCGAAGTCGTGGCCGCCTTGCGGCGCGGCATGGCCGCGGTGCTGGGCACGGGACGCGCCGCCGGCTTGCTGGCGGCGCCCGACCAGGTAGCGGAATGGCGAGCGGCGGGCGCCACCGTGATCGCCAGCGGCTCCGACCTGGGCTTGCTGGCGCAGGCCGCCGACAGGCTGGTGGCGCAATGCCGCGTGCCGCGGGAGGTGTTGCCATGAGCTCGGCCCAGGATCCGCGCTGGGCGGTGGTCACGGCCTCCAGCCAAGGCCTGGGGCTGGCCTGCGCCGAGGCGCTGGCCCTGGCCGGCGTCGCGGTCTGCCTCAACGGCCGTGATCGTGGTCGCCTGAAAGCCGCGGCCGAACGGCTGGCGGCCTTGGCGCCCGGCGTACCCGTGGAATGGGTGGCCGGCGACCTCGCCGCTCCCGCCACCCGGGAGCAGCTGTGCGAAGCCGTGCCCGCGCCGGATATCCTGGTGCTGAACGTCGGCGGACCGGCGCCGCGGCCGGTGGCCGAGATGACGGCCAAGGATTGGCATGAGGCCTTCGACGCCTTGTACGTGCCGCCCGCCGAACTGCTGCAGCGCTACCTGCCGGGCATGCGCCGGCGAGGCTGGGGGCGCGTGGTCGCCATCACCTCGTCGGCCGTGCGGGCGCCGCTGCCCGGGCTGGCCGCGTCCACGGTGGGGCGGCTGGGCCTGAGCGGCTTGCTGCGTTGTCTTACGGCCGAAGCCGCGGTCGACGGCGTGACCCTCAATGCCATTCTGCCCGGCAGGATCATGACCCCGCGCCAGGAGGCCGCGATCGCGCGGGAAGCGGCGCGCGCCGGAATCAGCGAGGCCGAGCAGTTGGCCCGCTTCGAGGCGGCGATTCCCGCCGGGCGGCTGGGCCGGGCCGGCGAGGTGGGCGCCTTGTGCGCCTTCCTGTGCAGCGCCGAGGCGGGCTACATCACCGGCCAGCATGTGGTGATTGACGGCGGGGCGCTGCCGACTTTGTTCTGATGCATGCGCCGTGGCCAATGGTACGCGGCGACTTTTCAACCTCAGAGGTATTGTATGAATCAAGCTGCATCGCCGCCTCTCGCGGCGACCCCCGCCGGCGATCTGGAGGCATTGGCTGCCATGTATCGCATCCGGATGCTGGAGGAGAAAATCACCGAGCTGCGCAAGCAGCAGATCATCCAGGGCTCGGTGCATCTGTGCATTGGCCAGGAGGCCATCTATACGGGCTCCTGCCAGGCCTTGCGGGCTGGCGACCAGGTGTTTTCCACCTATCGCGGCCATGGCTGGGCGCACGCCCTGGGCGTGCCGCTGGCCGGGATCCTGGCTGAACTGATGGGGCGCTCGACCGGCGTCTGCCAGGGGCGCGGCGGCTCGGCTTATTTCAGCGCGCCCGACTGGGGTTTCTATGGCGAGAACTCCATCGTTGGCGCCGGCGCCCCGATCGCCTGCGGCGCCGCGCTGCGCAACAAGCTGAGCCGCAATGGCGCGGTGGCGCTCACCGCGTTCGGCGACGGTGCGATGAACCAGGGCGCCATCCACGAGGCGATGAACTTCGCCGCCTACCAAGATCTGCCGGTGCTGTTCATTTGCGAGAACAATACCTATGCGGAGCTCACCCCATACCGCGAGACCGTGCGCCAGCCCGATCTCTACCGCCGGGCGGAAGCCTATGGCATTCCGGGTGTGCGCATCGATGGCAATGATCTTGCCGCCGTGCGCGACTGTGTGGCCGATTTCGCGGCCCAGGCGCGCGCGGGCAAAGGCCCGGCCCTGATCGAAATGACCACTCATCGCCTGGTGGGCCACTACTACGGCGATATGCAGAGCTATCGGCCCAAAGGCGAGCTGACCGCCGCACGCGCCGCCGAGCCGATAGGCCGCTGGCGCCGCCAGTTGCTGGAGCGCGGCGTGGCCGAAGCCGAACTACAGCGCGTCGAGCAAGAGGCGCGCGACGCCGTCGAGGCCGCCGCCACGGAGGCGCTCGATGCGCCCTTTACCCCCGTCGACACTCTGCAGGAGCACCTTTATGTCTGACGTTTCGACATTGTCCCCCACCGCCGAAGCCGTTGCGACGCAGGTGGAGTCCCTGACTTACGCCAAGGCGATCAACGCCGCCCTGGCTCGCGCCCTGGAGCAGTGGCCCGAAGCCTTGCTGTATGGCGAGGATCTGGCCAAGCCGGGCGGGGTGTTCGGCGTGACGCGGGGTCTGCAGGAGCGCTTTGGCGCCGCTCGCGTGTTCGACACGCCGATCAGCGAGACCGCCATGCTGGGCGCCGCCGTGGGCGCGGCGATGACGGGCGCCCGGCCCATCGTGGAAATCATGTGGATGGATTTCACGCTGGTGGCCACCGATCAGATCGTCAACCAGGCGGCCAACGTGCGCTATGTCTCGGCCGGACGGCTGTCGGCGCCGCTCGTCATCCGTACCCAGCAGGGCGCCTTGCCGGGCTCCTGCGCCCAGCACTCGCAGAATCTCGAGGCCTGGTTTGCCCACGTTCCCGGCTTGCGGGTCGGCTTGCCGGCCACGCCGCAGGATGCCCACGACATGCTGTTGTCGGCCGTGGCCTGCGACGACCCGGTGATGGTCATCGAGCATCGGGGGCTGTATCACGGCGAGGCCGCCGACGTGGCGCTGGAGGGGCCGATCGCGCCCGTGGGCGGCGCCCGCGTGCGGCGGCCGGGTAGTGATGTCACCTTGCTGAGCTGGGGCGCCATGGCCAATCGCGTCCAGGAGGCCGCGTCGGTTCTGGCGGCGGAGGGTATCGAGGCGGAAGTCATCGATGCCCGCTGGGTGGCGCCGATGGATTGGCAAACGGTGCTCGACAGCGTTCGCCGCACCCGCCGCCTGCTGGTGATCCATGAAGCCAACCTCACGGGCGGCGTGGGCGCGGAAGTGGCCGCGGTGGTGCAGGAGCGCTTGTTCGGCGAGCTGGCGGCGCCGGTGCGTCGCCTGGCGACCCCCGATCTGCGCATGCCCGCCGCGCCGCATCTGCAGGATGCCGCGATCCCCGACGTGACGGGCATCGTGGCGGCAGCGCGCGAACTGGTGAAACGCTGAGGGTCGACCACGCGCCCAAGCGCAAGCCTCGTCGTTCACGGCGAGGCCAGCGAGGCCACCTCTGCGGAAGCCGAGGGCCGCGGCCCTCGCCCTCCTTGTTGAACCGCTCGGCGCGTCCATATAATGGCCGTTCATCTCACAGGGCGGACGGCCGGTGCCCCGGCTTTCGCCCATTCCCGCAATGAGCGCGCCATGAACATGACCCTCCCGCCCGCACCCGCCGGGATGCATCCCGACGAATGGGAGCTCCGCCTGGAGCTTGCCGCCTGTTATCGGCTATTCGATTATTTGGGCTGGACCGAGCTGATCTTCAACCACATCACCAGCCGCGTGCCGGCAAGCGCGCAGGAGCCCGGTGCCGAGCCCGAATACCTGATCAATCCTTTCGGCCTGCACTACTCGGAAGTTACCGCCAGCAATTTGGTGAAGGTCAGCCTGTCGGGCAAGGTGGCGGGGTCGAACCCGGGGCAGGTGAACCTGGCCGGGTTCATCATCCATAGCGCCATCCACGCGGCCCGCGACGATGCGCACTGCGTGATGCACATCCATACCACCGAAGGCATCGCGATCGCCTGCAAGGCCGAAGGGCTGCGCCACGATAATTTCTACAGCGCGGTGCTGTACGGCGATCTGGCCTACCACGACTTCGAGGGCATCACCACCAACCCCGACGAGCAACCGCGCCTGGTGGGTTCGCTCGGCGATAAAAATCACCTCATCCTGCGCAATCACGGCTTGCTGACGGCCGGGCCGGATATTCCGGTGGCGTTCAAGCGCATGTGGACGTTGCAGCGTGCGTGCGAGATCCAATTGGCCAGCGACGCGGGCGCAGGGCTCAATATTCCGATTGCACAGCCGATCCTCGAAACCTCGGCGGCTTCTCGCCTGGGGGGCGACGCGGCCGGTCGAGCCAAGGTCGATCGCCTGGCCTTCGAGGCCATGCTGCGCCGCGCCGGCATCCGGCGCCTCGAACTGGCGGAGTGATCAGCCGAAGTCGGTCATCAGCTTGATGCCCGGCATCACTTGCGCCGCCAATTCGGGTTGATGCAGGGCATACTCGAGATTCATGCGGGCAATTTGCACGTGTTCTTCGCCCAGTACCTGGGCCCGCATGCCTTGCCGGTTCTCGAGGGCATGCACGATGTTGTGATGGGTGCGATGAGCCATTTGCATCCACTTCTGGCCCTCGTTCATCGAGGATTGCATCGGCAGCATCGCGCTGGGTGCGGCAAAGGGCTGCCCGGCCAGGGTTTCGAGCATGCGGGCCACGGCGGCGTTGCCACATCCCTGGATGACAAGCCGATGGAAGCGATCATTCATCTCTACATACACGGCGTAGTCGTCCAGCGTCATCTCGGGCTTGTTCACCGCCTCGTCGCCCATGGCCAGACAATCGTGCAATTCGCGCGAAAGCTGGCGCGACAGGCCTTCTTCGGCCAGCAGGCGTGCGGCGAACCCCTCCAACACGCCGCGGGCCTGAATCGCGTGATCCACCTCCTGCGAGGTGAAGCCGCGCATCTGGTAGCCGCCGCCCGGCGAAGGTTCGATGAGGCCTTCGTGTTCGAGGGTGGTCAGGGCCAGGCGCACCGGGGTGCGGCTGGCCTGAAGGCGTTCGGCCAACGGGATCTCGGCCAGTCGTTCGCGCGGGGCAAAGGCTCCCTTGAGAATCATGTCGCGCAATTGCAGCAGGACGCGGGATTGCTGGGACCGGGGAGCGTTCATGGCGAGGCGTGGCGGCAGGAAGGAGGAAAGTGTTTGATTTTACGGTAGTCTTCGCCATATGTCCCTTGTATGCATGCAGCAATGGAACCGTCTCTGGAGCCTGCATGCGACCGCTCAATTTCTGGCGAGGTGCCGGGCGGCATGGCTTTTGCGCGACAAAGTTGTATCAAGCGCGATATGCTTGTGCTGACAGACGGATAGGGCAGTTTCCACAGGGAAGTTAAGCCGCCGGGCGCTGCTTGGCGGGGCTGTGGGAGTCTTGCCGAGGTGCGAGCGGTGCTTGACATTTTTTTGCCGAGGCGCAATGATTCTGCATGCAGTTGTATGCAATGCAGCGTCTTTCAGTGAAACAGCCTTCAGGAGCCCTGCCATGATCAGTGCGGAACGGAATGAATTGATGACCCGGGTGGGCCCGGAAACCCAGGCGGGCGCGCTGTTGCGCCGTTACTGGCAACCTGTCGCGCTCAGCGAAGAGCTCGAAGGCGCACGGCCCGTGCGCGCCGTACGCCTGATGGGGCAGGATCTCGTCCTGTTTCGCGATGAGCAGGGCCGGCTTGGCCTGATTGATCGCGATTGCCCTCATCGTGGCGCCGATCTTGCCTATGGTCGCCTGGAGCAGGGCGGCCTGCGCTGCCCCTTCCATGGCTGGCTGTTCGATGTTTCCGGCGCCTGTCTGGAAACTCCCGCCGAACCGGCGGGCAGCAAAATGCACACTACCATCCGTCAGGCTTCGTATCCCGTGGTCGAGCGTGCGGGAATCATCTTCGGGTATCTGGGTACGGATACGCCGCCCGCGTTTCCCGAGTTCGATTGCTTCGTCGCGCCCGATAGCCACACCTTCGCCTTCAAGGGCCTGTTCGAGTGCAATTGGCTACAGGCGCTCGAGGTTGGCATCGATCCGGCCCATGCGTCGTTCCTGCACCGCTTTTTTGAAGACGCCAACACCGCGGAGAGCTATGGCAAGCAGTTTCGCGGCGCCTCGGCGGATTCCGAGCTGGCGATCACCGCCGTGCTGCGCGACTACGATCGCCCCGAGATCCGCGTGGAAACCACCGACTACGGCATGCGCCTGCTTGCCTTGCGCGAGTTGTCGGCCGAGGAGCGGCACGTGCGGGTCACCAACCTGGTATTCCCCCAGGCCATCGTGATCCCCATGAGCGCCGAGATGACCATCTCGCAATGGCATGTGCCGGTGGACGATACCCATTGCTACTGGTATGCCATCTTCACCAGCTTCACCGGCCCGGTCGACAAACAGCAGATGCGTGAACAGCGCCTGGAGCTCTACGAACTGCCCGACTACACCTCGCGCAAGAACAAGCGCAACAACTACGGCTTCGATGCCCGCGAGCAACTGACCCAAACCTATACCGGCATGGGCCACGACATCAACGTGCACGATCAGTGGGCGGTCGAGTCGCAGGGGCCGATCCAGAATCGCACCCGCGAGCACCTGGGCAGTACCGACAAAGGCATCGTCGCCTATCGCCGCATGCTGCTCAATGCGATCGCGGCGGCGCAAAGCGGGGGCCGGATCCCCATGCTGGCGGATGAAGACCAGGCGCGCCGTTTGCATGGCCCGGCCTCGATCGACGGCGTGAGCGCCGCCAGCCAGTCGCCCGACGACTATTGGCGGGAAGCCGATCGCGCCCGCCGTCAGGCGTCGAGCTGGGCGGCCGGATTCCAGCCTTGAGGACCCGCCACAACCTCTCCGGAAAAATATCGTGAACCGATTTGTCGATCACCATGGGTTGTGGGACGCCGACCAGCGTGCCCAGGCCGAAGCGCTGGCCGCGCGTCTGGATAGCGGCGAGTTCGAAGTCGTGCGCTTCGTGTTTCCCGACCAGCACGGCATCCTGCGCGGCAAAACGCTGGTGGCCAGCGAAGCCCGCTCGGCCCTGTGGCGCGGCGTGAACATGACCACCACCCTGTTCGCCAAGGACACCTCGCATAAAACGGTGTTCCCGGTATTCAGCGCGGGTGGCGGCTTCGCCTTCGAGGGGATGCAGGGCGGGGCGGACTTCGTCATGGTGGCCGACCCCGCCACATTCCGCACCTTGCCCTGGGCCAACAAAACGGGCTGGGTGCTGTGCGACCCCTACACCATGCGCGGCGAACCCTTTCCGCTCGCCACCCGGCCGCTGCTGCGTGCCGCGGTGCAACAGGCCGCGGCACAAGGTTATGAGTTCATCGCGGGGCTCGAGGTGGAGTTCCACGTCTTCAAGCTCGACGATCCCAATATGGCGCTGCCGGATTCCGGCCAGCCCGGCACGCCGCCATCGGTGTCGCTGTTGTCGCATGGCTACCAGTACCTGACCGAGCTGCGCTACGACCGTGCCGACGCCTTGATGGAGCTGCTGCGCAGCCAGATCCTGGCGCTGGGCTTGCCGCTGCGCTCGCTCGAAATCGAATTTGGTCCCAGTCAATTCGAGCTGACGTTCGGCCCCACCAGCGGCCTGATGCCGGCGGATATGATGGTGCTTTTGCGTGGCGCCATCAAGCAGGTTTGCTGGCGGCATGGCTATCACGCCACGTTCATGTGCCGGCCGCGCATTCCCAATGTGATGTCCAGCGGTTGGCACTTGCATCAGTCGCTGTGCCGCACGGGCTCGGGCGCCAATCTGTTCATCCCCGAGAACGGCGACGCCCCGCTAAGCCCGCTGGGCATGCGGTATCTGGCGGGGCTCAAGCAGCACGCCCGCGAAGCCACTCTGTTCGCCTGCCCGACGATCAACGGCTATCGCCGCTATCGGCCGTTCTCGCTGGCGCCCGATCGCGCCATCTGGGCCCAGGACAACCGCGCGGCCATGCTGCGGGTGCTGGGCGCACCGGGCGATCCCGCTTCGCGCGTGGAGAACCGGGTGGGAGAACCCACGGCCAATCCCTATCTGTATCTGGCCTCGCAACTGCTGGCCGGCCTGGATGGCATCGCCCGGCAGCTGGATCCGGGCCCGTCGGCGGACGCACCCTACGATACACCGGCCGACCTGCTGCCGCGCAGCCTGGACGACGCGGTGCGCGCCCTGCGCGAATCGGCGTTCTGGCGCGAGGCCTTTGGCGACACCCTGGTGGATTACCTCTGCCACCTCAAGGAGGCCGAGCTGGCACGTTTCAATCTCGAAGTGTCGGAGTGGGAACAGCGGGAGTACTTCGACATGTTCTAGGAGCGTGGGCGGTAGGAACCGCCTCTCGGTAAAATAGCAGCCATGCCGACGACCTATCGCCCCTACACTCCCGATCAACTGTTGCTGCTGCCGTGCTCGCTGAAGGACTGGCTGCCCGAGGG
>JALOAI010000076.1 GCA_023228945.1 Pigmentiphaga sp.
GCTCTCGGCCCGCAGCGCGTCCTGGACATGGCGCGGCTTTGCCCCGCGCGAGTTCGCGGTGGTCAATCGCGCCAGACGGCCATCGACCTGCCAGCCGGCCAGATCGTCGCGATACAGGAAATCGCTTGCGGGGTGGCGCATCCCGAAGGCCAGATGGATGAACCGCTTGCGGCTGTTGCCCCGGATGAAGCCCGCAAGCGGGCCGATGCCGGTGCCGGCGCCGATCAGGATCAGCGGCGAGCGTCCTGCTGCGGCATGGAAAGCCGGATTGTGCCGGACGAATGCGCGGATCGCTTGGCCCGGCTCCAGCGCCAGAAGCTGACCCGAGCAGAGGCCGCCGGGATGCTTGCGCACCACGATCTCGACGAATCCGTCGCGTCGTCCGGACGCCAGCGAGTAGAAGCGCGGCAGGTCCGCACCCTCGGGCAGAACGCCGAGGAGATCACCGGCTTGAAACCGGCCAAACCCCCGAGCTGTCAGCCGTTGCAAAAACGTCGCCTCGGGTAGGGCAAAGCGCAGAATCGTGGTCGGCGCCTGCACCTCCGCCCCGTAATCACGGCGCGAGATCAGGGTGAGCCGCCCCGTCACCGGCGGGGTTGGCACATGTTCGAGCGTAAGCTCGATCCCCAGCGCCGCCCCCAGGGCGCGGCCCCAGCGGGCGAAATCCTGCGGCGACTGGCGATCGACCGTGTCGAAGGGCATCAATTGCGCCCAGCCTTTGGCAGCAGCCCGACTCCCGACTTCATCGGCGAACGCGCAGAACGCGGGAAAGGTGCGATCGCCGAAACCAAGCACGGCAAGCGGGGCCTCAGGGACAGATTCCAGCGCCGCGAGGCGTTCAATGAACCCCTTCGCCGTGGCGGGAGCCTGTCCCTCGCCCCAGGTGGCGGCGAGAATGACGAACCGTTCGGCCTGCGGATAGCGCGCCGGCTCGAAACCGGACATTGGCGCGACATGAACATGCTGGCCCGCCGTGGTCAGCGCATGTTGGAGCGTCGCAGCGAAACCCCAGGTGCTGCCGCCGTCCGAGCCCACCAGCAAGATGGTCGCAGCGCCGTTTGCAGGATGATTGCCACGGAGACGCGGCCTTGACCGCCGCCCCGCGAACCAGAGCACAAGACCACTCACCCCCATTGCCGGCACGCCGAGCGCCAGCACACCCAGCACGAGGCCGAGAGATGCGGCCCCCTGCCCGGTATGCAGCATGTAGATGGTTTCAGATATCTGTTCCCACATCGTCAGCTCGGCCCAGGCCAGAAGCTCACCCGTCCCCTGATCGAGATAGCCGGTGCCGCGATCCGTCTTCAGAGTGAAGGCGTCCGTGGCGTCGCCAGGATAGGGAAAGCTCAGCTCGCGCAACTCCGTGACAGCAATCACGGAGAGCGGCTCCATCGCAGCAAGCGAGACCCCAGTGCTTCCGCTGACCTCAGTCGGAAAGGTCGGCGGTGCGGCTCCATCCGGCAGAAGATCGAAGGTCGAGGCGGCCATCCACAGTGCAGTCGCTGAGGACAAAACCAGCCCCGCGACCGCCACGCGGGCGATCCCGGTATGGATGCGGCTCGACGCCGGCCCGCGCAAAGGGGCGAACCAGCGCCGCCAGCCGCCCATGCGCCGCGCGACCAGCATCGCGCCGGAGACCGACAGGATCAGCATCGCCACGGCGCCAATGGCCATGGCGATACGACCGGCATCGCCCAGGAACAGCGAACGGTGAAGGTTGGTCAACCAGCGTTTGACCGGATCGGGATCGGCGCTGGCGACGCCCTTGCCGGTCGCCGGGTCGATTACCGCCGCGCCGGGCGTGCCGTCGTCGAACCAGAACGCGGTGATCCGGCCCGACGGCGCGCGCCGGATCTGCTCCACCCCCGGATAGGCAGCCAGGATACGTCCTGCGAGATCGGCGACGGTCAGCCCGGCCTCGGCCTGCGGCGTGGAAAGCCGCTCGGCCGCGGGAAAGACCGAGAGCGCCGCGCCGCTCAACGCAAGGGCCATGACGAGAATGAGGGCCAGCAGACCCGGCCAGCGATGCAGCGTGCGGATCATGGCGTTGCCTCACATGTCGTAGCGGAGGCTGGCGACATACCTGCGGCCGGGCGCAGGCTTTCCCGCTCCTGCCGTCGTCAGCGGCACGGCGATGTCCTTCGGGCTGTCGCGCATGTCCTCGACGGCGGCGTCGACATGCAGCGTATAGCCCGCATCGAACAGCGCATCGGCAAGGTCGAGGGTGATTTCGAGTGACCGGCCCGCGCCGACACTGGCGCCGGTGATGCCGTCGACCTGCGCCAGGTCGCCGCCGGTGGCGCGATACCAGTCGCTGAGATGTTCGTAATATTTCGACTTGCCGCCGGCCATCCACAGGGTTCCGGCATACGCCCCCTGCGCATCGGTGACGTAGAGGACGAGATAGGCACCATCGCCACCGTACGTGTTCAGGGTGGTGGTGAGGGTAACCGGCCGGGCCATGGCAAGGCTGGGCGCCACCAAGGCCGAAGTCAGCGCGAGTGCTGCAAGGATGGATTTCATGACTCTGCTCTCTTCTGCCTGATATATCAGTTCACCCGCACAACGGGCGGGGTGCCGTTCTGGAACAGCGGATTGGAGGGGGGTGCCGACGGAGCGACGGTGGGTGCATTGCCGCGATCCCGCTCGGGGATCTGCTGGCCATCCCTGTGGCGCAATTTGACGACCTGCAACGTCGCGGGATCCAGTTTGGCCTTGATGCGACGGCCCTGGGCATCGCGTCCCTTGACCTCCCAGCAGCCGTCATCCGCCTCGATCTTCTCAACATGCCAACCGAGGCCGGTTACCGCCTGCATTACCGCTTCGCGTGGTTGCCAGGCCCCGTGCCCCACATGGCAGTCGTCACCTGCCATCGCCCCCGCCGCAGGCAATACCGCGAGAGCGGCTACGGCGATCAATAGAATTTTCATGGTTCGAATGTCCTTTACGATCATCTCGGGGGCACTTTCCTGGCTATGGCCGAGGCGAACGCCCGTGTGGAAAGAGGTCCACCTCGATGATGAGGTGGACCCTTGCAGCCATCAGTTGCGCTTCTCGGGCTTGGTGCCGTCGCTCCAGCGTTTGACCTTGCCGTCGATCACCTCGAGCGTTCCGGGATCGACGGTCATCTTCAGGCTGTTGCCGCCCTGGTCGATGACGTTCAGTTCGTAGCAGCCGTCGTCGAGTTCCATTTTCGAGATGGTCCAACCGAACTCGTCGGTCACTTGAATGAGAGCTTCCCACGATTGCATGTTCTCGGTCGGCACGTTGCATTTCTCACCAGCGAACGCGGCCCCGGCGGGGATCGCGAGGGCCAATGCGGTGGCGGTCAGGATGGTTTTCATGGCTATGCTCCTCAGCCTTGGTTGCCTGATGAAACCAATCTGGAGGGGGCGGCTGACGTGATCCTGATCGCCGCGGAAAACCTGCGTCAGCTTCTCGTCAGCCTGCCGCGACGAACCGCAGCGGTTGCACAAAACAAACAGGCCCCGCCAAACAGGCGGGGCCAGAACAGCGGGAATACGTAACGATCAGGTCACGTCATTTGTGCCGGGAGGGCGCTTTCGGCCCGTGACCATGGCACGGGGCAGGTTCTCCCGATGGCGCCATGAGGTGACGGCCACACCCCCAACATGCAAGGCCACGAGAACCAGAGCCATGTTGGCCAGCATTTCATGCACCTCCTTCAAGGTCTTGTCCCCTCTGACTTCCCGGTTTCCGTGCTCGCCCGCAACCGTCACGGCCCGGGCTTCCTCGATCGATTGTTCGAGCAGCAAGCCGCTCAGCGCGGTGCCGGAAAGCGTGACCATGAGTGCCACGATCATCGCGGCGCCGGCCGGGTTGTGCCCGAGATGGCGTCGCTCGCGCCCGTGCAGCATGTCCCCGAGATAAGCCAGCGTCGCGGCGGGGCCACGCACGAATTGCGT
>JALOAI010000077.1 GCA_023228945.1 Pigmentiphaga sp.
CTTTCGAGCCCGGCAGCGACATCCTCGATATAGCGCGCGGGAACGTGGGCGAGGATGCGCTGGAACAGCTCCTGGGTCCGGGCGATGTCGTCGCGGCTGTCCCCGTCCCAGTCCGGCAGCCCATCCCTTTCACGCGAGAGCGCGTCGAGCCTTTCGATCGCCGCTTCGATCTCCGCAACGCCGCAAAGCTCCCCGATCCATTGCCCCCGATCTTCGGGCATCGGGGTCAATGGTGAAAGATCGTGCCGGGCATCGCGCATCAGCATGTCGAGGGCGGAGATCTGCACGCTGAGCGGTCCGGGGCATTCGCGCCCAAGATCCCCGGCGATGGCGTAGCCTTCCCGGACCCAGGCACGTTCCGCCGCAACACTCGGGAAAACGGCGCCGAGCGGATTGTCCTCACGATAGGTCGCCTGAAATTCATCGTCCCATGCGTCTATCCGCGCCACCAGCTCGGGGCTCAACGCTAGATCACCGGGAAGGAGCATGTTTCCGCGCTCGTCATCCCACAGGGGAGAACAGTGATACTCGGGGGCCAGCCTCAACCGTTCCGGAGGCAGCGAGACTTGGGCTTCCGCCTGCGGGGCGGGTGCGTGCATCGGGCCAGCCCCCTCGCTCGGAGCGCGTAAGCCGCGCCGGAAAAACCATGAAACCGCAATTGCCGATACGACGATGATCGCAAGCTCAACAAGGGCAGGCTCGAACCATATGCGCCACAGGCCAAACCGGTCGAGCGCAACCACGAAGCCCAATGCCACGAGATAGATGAGGAAAGCGCGAACGGTGCTGCGCCGTCCCCGCCGCTCGTTGTGGTCCCGCGGCGGGAAGGCCCGGGCCGCCCAGAGGAGGTATGCGCCCTGAAGCGCTGCGTTGACGGCGAAGATCGGCAGCGTCCAGCGCGACATCGCCACCAGCGAGAGCCCGGAGGCAAAGGTCAGCGCCGCGCCGAGGGTCATGATCCGCGTGCGCCGACGCTCCTTGCCGGCGTCACCGTCTCCGAGCATGGTGAGCAGCCCATCGGCCATGGCGTCCATGACCAGGGCACGCATGTGCAGAACCCCGCCCGCCGCATAGAAAAGACCGGCGGTGAAGGCGATCAGGGTGACGATGCTGGCAAAGCTCTCCGACATGGCGTGAGCGTATGGATGTCCGTCGATCCCACACCCCCCTGAACGGGGGGGTGCGGCCCTTCGAGCCGGCGTTCAATCTGCCGGCATGACAGATATTGGACAGGTCCAGGACAGCAACGACCAGCCCTACGTCGGCCGCTTCGTCGGCATCGTCGCCGTGTTTGTGGCGCTCGGACCTCCCGTCGGAGCCTTGGCGGTTACGCTTCTCCTTGCCGGTTTGGGCCTCGGTTCGGGTCTCGCCGCGGACGGTTGGCTGGACCAGGGCCGTTTCGCCGTGGGGGTGATGCTGCTCGGCATCGTGTTCGGCCTGCCCATTTCATACATCGTCGGCACCGCCCCGGCAGCGCTGGTCGGACTTGCGATTGCTGCGTGGGATGCGCGCACGGGAAACATTTCACTCTACGTCGCGCTCGGGGCCGCCCTGGTGCTGGGCGTTCTGGCAGCGTTGCGGTCGGCAGGTCTCGTCTCCGCGTCGGAAGGTGAACGCGCCGCGCAGATCGCGATTCTGTTGGCGCATCTGGCCGCAGCGGGGCTGTGCTGGTTCCTCGCGCGAGCGATCTTCGGTCGTCCAGCGGTATCGAACACTTCCGAAATGGGGAAAAACCAATGAACACGCAAAGCCAAACCGTGGCGGGCCGGCCTCGGCCCGGTTCGCAATCCTGGGGGCGATTTGCCGGAATCGTCGCCATTTATGCCTTGCTTGGACCGTTGGTGGGCGCGATCAGCGTAACCGGGCTTTTCACTGTCTATGCCGTGGGCGTCGAAATCGCGATTGGCAATTTCGATGACATCGCCCGGCGGTTCGTGGGCGGCATGTTGGTCGGCACCATTGTCTCGGCGATCCTCGCCTACGCCTACGGGATCGTATCGGCGGCGGGCGTCGGGCTGGTCGTTGCGTTCCGGGACCGTCGCAAGGGCGGGATTTCGTGGAGAACATCATTGGTTGCCGCGCTCGCATTCTGGCTGCTGATGTCGCTGGCCGCCACCGCCGTCGTGCCACCGCAAGGATTGGTGCAATGGATCGGAGCGCTGCTTGCCGCGCATGTGCTGGCGGCGGCTGTCTGCACCTGGATCGCGCGCCGGATCTTCCGGTAGCCGGACAATTCCGGCGACAGGCGAGAGAAAATCGTGGAAAAGGTCAAAGGCGGGCAGGACAGGCGCCACTGGGGCCGCTCGGTGGGAATTGTCGCATTTTTCGCGGCGACGGGTCCCTTGGCCGGTCTGGCGACCTTTCTGGTCTGGTTCGTCCTGCTTGGGATAGTCTCTGGAACGCCGGCATCGATCAGCGACTTGGCCGGGGGCGTATTGGAACTGCTGAAGATTGCCGTGATCGGCATGTTCTTCGGCCTGCCGAATGCCTATTCGATCGGCTTCCCGGCGGCCGCCGTGGTCGGCTTGGTCGTGGCGCTTTGGGAATGGCGGTTCAGGACAATCTCTTGGTTGGCGGCCGGTGGGGCAGCATTCGTCGTTTGGCTTGTCCCGCTTCTTTACTCGGGTGACCGATTTGCAGCCGATGGAGTCACGCTGAGCCGAACAAGCGGGATGCTCCCCGCCTATATCGGCGCCACGATCCTCTGCACCTGGGCTGCGCGCCGGATATTCCGGTAGCGCCTGGCATTTCTGAAACCGGGAAAGGGAAGCAGTGGCGACTGAACCAATTCCAGGGCCGGATCAGTGGCATCAGCCTTCCTGGAAACGCTTTGCCGGCATCGTGGCGCTGTTCGCGCTCATGGGGCCGCTCATCGGGGCCATTATCCCGATCATGCTCAGCTTCGGCGAATTGCCGGAACTGATGCAGATCGGGTCCCCGCTCAAGGCGTTCGGCTTCATCTTCGCTTTCGGAGTGATCATCGCTTATGTTCTCGGCGCCCCTCAGGCTCTGGTTACCGGCCTTGTCATGGGATTCTGGTATCGCCGCACCGGCGCTATTTCGTACTGGGGCGCTGTGCTTTGCGCCCTCGCGGCGCTCGGCCTGCGGCTCGGTATCATGGGGCCGCCGCATTTCGGGGGACGGGAGCCGCTGTCGCTCGACAACCACGATTACCTCTGGTTGGCACTGGGCCACCTGATGGCTGCGCTGGCCTGCGCCTGGCTCGCGCGACAGATGTTCGTGCCGGTCAGGTCGTCAGGCGATAGATGAGGTAAAGGGTTGCACCGAGCAACACTGCGCCCGCCATCATGATGATGGTGATATTGCGATCCCTTTGCGCTTGCTGCTTGTATTGCAGCGCCAGGGGCGGAAGTTCTGTCCGATGGCCCCGGCGGGCGTTCTTCTCGGGGATGCCCTCGGCGATAAAGATTTCGGCATCACGGACTAGCCCCTCGACCCAGCCCCAGACGCTGATCGAGACCTGTGTGACCTTTCCCGTGTCCGTATCGAACAAAAAGACCGGGGAATCCCCGCGAGGGGGGTGGTGGGCGCGGCTGTCCTGCAGGATGAACCAGGGCGACATGCCATAGCGCGCGCCGATGAAGATTGCGTCGTCGGGGATGGGGTCGCCACCCTCCGCCTCCCAATCCGCGCGCCTTTCACGTCCCATGCGGTTCACTTCGGGCAACTGATCGGCGTAGATCTGGAGCTCGCGGTCGTCCACCAGCCGACCGGCACGGCGACCGATCACGGAAAGCACCTGCCGGTAGCTGCGCGGCAACGCGCCGAAGGTGAATTCGAGCTGGCGGATTTCCTCTTGGCTCACGCCCGCAATGTCCTCGGGCCGGGCGATCCCGTGTTCGGTCAAGGTCTGGCGCAGAT
>JALOAI010000078.1 GCA_023228945.1 Pigmentiphaga sp.
CCATCAATGCTATTGAGCTTCTTTTCGCTCACCTTACTTGCAGCAGCACCTGATGGATCCTTGCTTTCCGGTGTGATCGACCAAGGCTCCAGCAGATCCAGGGGTCGTTTGCGGGAGGGGGCGAAATCCTACGCTAAGCCGAGGACACGCTTTCCGTAGTTCCTGAGTTCGCCGTTCGGGCCGACATAGCGGTAGAGGGTGACGCGTTCGATCCCCAGTTCCTTGCACAGATCGGAAACGGACGTGTCGCGTTGCGCCATGGCGGCTTGCGCGAAGCGCACCTGAGCTTTGGTGAGGGCAAATTTTCGACCGCCCTTGCGTCCGCGCGCCCTTGCGGCGGCGAGACCGGCCATGGTGCGTTCCCGGATCAGATCCCGCTCAAACTCGGCCAGGGTGGCGAAGATACCGAACACCATGCGGCCGGATGCGGTTGTGGTGTCGATCTGCGCACCCTTTCCGGTTAGCACCCGCAGGCCGATCCTGCGTTCTGACAGATCCTTCACGGTGTTGACCAGGTGGGCAAGCGACCGTCCGAGGCGATCGAGCTTCCAGACCACCAGCACATCGCCTTCGCGCAAGGATTTTAGGCAGGCGGCCAGGCCGGGCCGATCATCCCGAGCGCCGGAAGCGCGATCCTCATAAATATTGTCCTGTTCGACGCCGGCGGCGCGCAGATCGTCGTGCTGCAGGTCGAGGGACTGTGAGCCATCGGCTTTGGAAACGCGGGCATATCCGATCAGCATGTTTCTTAAACGTTGGTTTGAGGCGGCGCGCCGGCCACGATTGCATCGGTCTCTGGAAATGTATCTCAACCAGCTTCATAAACAAAGCATCTTGAACACCATCAAATTTTGAAAAAGGAACATCGATGCCGCGCCGTGTCACTCTAACCGATCGGCAGAAGGACGCGCTGTTGCGCCTGCCGACCTCGCAGGCGGACTTGCTCAAACACTATACGCTGAGTGACGAGGATCTCGGGCATATCGGGCAGCGTCGCCGCCCGCACAACAGGTTCGGCTTCGCCTTGCAATTATGCGTCCTGCGCTATCCTGGTCGGGTGCTGGCTCCAGGCGAGCTGATTCCGGCGGAGGTCGTCGAGTTCATCGGAGCGCAACTCGGCTTGAATGCCGACGATCTCGTTGACTATGCCGCTCGCGAGGAGACACGGCACGAGCATCTAGCCGAGTTGCGGGCGCTCTACGGATTCCGCACCTTCTCCGGACGCGGTGCGCGCGAGCTGAAGGATTGGCTGTTCCGGGAAGCCGAGATGGCGGTGTCGAACGAGGATATCGCCCGTCGCTTCGTGATCGAGTGCCGTCGAACTCGCACGGTCCTTCCTGCGACATCGACGATCGAGCGGCTTTGCGCCACGGCCTTGGTCGACGCCGAGCGGCGGACCGAGACGAGGATCGCCAGCCGGTTGTCCATGCCGATCCGGGAACAGTTACTGGCATTGCTCGAGGAGACGGCGGACGATCGGGTGACCCGCTTCGTGTGGCTGCGGCAGTTTGAGCCTGGCTCGAACTCTGCGTCGGCCAACCGGCTGCTCGACCGGCTGGAATACCTGCAACGTGTTGATCTTCCCGAGGATCTGCTGGCCAGTGTTCCTGCCCATCGGGTGACACGTCTGCGCAGGCAGGGCGAGCGGTATTATGCCGACGGCATGCGTGATCTCCCGGAGGACAGGCGGCTTGCGATTCTAGCCGTGTGCGCATCAGAATGGCAGGCGATGCTCGCCGACGCCGTGGTCGAAACCCATGACCGGATTGTCGGCAGGCTCTACCGTGCTTCGGAGCGCATTTGCCAAGCGAAGGTCGCGGATGAAGCGAACGCGGTGCGCGACACCTTGAAATCCTTCGCCGAAATTGGCGGTGCCCTGGTCGATGCACAGGATGACGGCCAGCCGCTGGAAACCGTCATCGCGAGCGGTTCGGGTTGGGATGGCTTCAAAACCCTTGTTGCAATGGCAACCAGGCTAACCGCCACCATGGCCGACGATCCGCTCAATCATGTGCTCGACGGGTATCATCGCTTCCGTCGCTATACCCCAAGGATGTTGCGTTTGCTCGATCTTCGGGCTGCGCCGGTCGCAATGCCGCTGCTGGAAGCCCTGATGGTTCTACGCAACGGTTTGAACGATGGTGCACATACCGGCTTCCTGCGGCCGAGTTCGAAATGGCATCGTCATCTTCGTGCCCAGGCGGCTGGCGACACTCGCCTCTGGGAGATCGCGGTGCTGTTCCATCTGCGCGATGCCTTCCGATCCGGGGATGTCTGGCTGGCCAGATCCCGGCGCTATGCTGATCTGAAACACGCACTCGTTCCGGCGCAGGCCGCGGCGGAAAGCGGCCGTCTTGCCGTGCCGTTGCGGCCGGAGGAATGGCTGGCAGACCGGCAAGCGCGCCTCGACATCCGTTTGCGCGAGCTTGGCCGTGCCGCGCGCACGGGCACGATTCCCGGCGGGTCGATCGAAAACGGTGTCCTGCATATCGACAAGCTCGAAGCCGCCGCACCCGACGGCGCCGAGGACCTGGTGCTCGATCTCTACAAGCAGATAGCGCCCACACGCATCACCGATCTCTTACTGGAAGCGGATGCTGCGACCGGCTTCTGCGAAGCTTTCACCCATTTACGCACGGGCGCGCCCTGCGCCGACCGGATCGGGCTTATGAACGTCATCTTGGCAGAGGGGATCAATCTCGGCCTGCGCAAAATGGCGGACGCCACAAACACCCACACCTTCTGGGAGTTGATCCGCATTGGACGGTGGCATGTCGAAGGCGAAGCGTACGACCGGGCGCTGGCCATGGTGGTCGAGGCGCAGGCAGCGTTACCCATGGCCCAGTTCTGGGGCATGGGCACTTCCGCTTCGAGCGACGGCCAGTTCTTCGCCGCCACAGAGCAGGGCGAAGCCATGAACCTAGTCAACGCCAAATACGGCAATACCCCTGGCTTGAAAGCCTATAGCCACGTCTCCGACCAATATGCGGCGTTCGCGACCCAGGTGATTCCTGCAACGGCGAGCGAAGCCCCCTATATCCTCGACGGCCTGCTCATGAATGACGCTGGCCGCCATATCCGCGAGCAGTTCACCGACACGGGCGGCTTCACCGATCACGTCTTTGCCGCGTGCGCCATTCTCGGCTACCGGTTTGCCCCTCGCATCCGGGATCTGCCGTCCAAGCGACTCTATGCATTCAATCCATCGGCCGCCCCGGCGCACTTGCGGGCCTTGATCGGCGGCAAGATCAACCAGGCCATGATCGAGCGCAACTGGCCCGACATCCTGCGCATCGCCGCCACCATTGCGGCCGGAAGCATCGCGCCCAGCCAGATACTGCGCAAGCTCGCCTCCTATCCGCGGCAGAACGAACTTGCCACGGCTTTGCGCGAGGTCGGCCGCGTCGAGCGAACCCTGTTCATGATCGACTGGATTCTGGACGCCGATCTGCAACGCCGCGCTCAGATCGGGCTCAACAAGGGCGAAGCGCATCATGCGCTGAAGCGGGCAATCAGCTTCCATCGCCGGGGTGAAATCCGCGACCGTTCCGCCGAAGGCCAGCATTACCGGATCGCCGGCATGAACCTGCTCGCCGCGATCATCATCTTCTGGAACACCATGAAGCTGGGCGAAGTCGTCGCCAACCAGAAACGCGAGGGAAAATTGCTATTGCCTGATCTGCTGGCCCATGTCTCGCCGCTGGGATGGGAGCACATCAACCTTACCGGAGAATATCGTTGGCCAAAGCCTTAGCGTAGGATTCCGCCCCCTCCCGCAAACGACCCC
>JALOAI010000021.1 GCA_023228945.1 Pigmentiphaga sp.
ATCGGCCAGGGTGGAGCACGGTCGAGCTGGCCTGAGCAGGCTCCGCCTCGAGGCTCAAAAGCTCGAGCGCTCACCGATCCAGTGCACCGGAAGGGCGGAAATCTTCTACCGCCCGCGCTCCTAGGGTTTGTCGAATTCGGGGAAGCCTTCGGCTCGGGCCCTATTCGCAGAAGTGATGTCGTATCCAGCCTTGACGGAATGTATCGAAGGTTGCTAGATTTGCTTGCCAAAGCGCGGTGAGCCATGCCGCGCTTTTGCCGGCACAAATCCTGGTTTGTTCTCCATGGCCGGGGATGATGCCGATCCACCGCCGGGCGCCTGTCCCAGCCGTCGCGGCACCCCATAAAAATAGATCTGCGAGGCATCCCATGACTACGGTTACCTGGACTCCCACGGCACGTCCGGCCGACGGGGCTTTGGTGTATCAATTGCGCGCGTCGGACTTGCGGGCCGACATGAAGGTCATCATCCAGTTTTCCTATACATCGCCCGGCCTGCGATTCGACCGGGCCGAGTTTGCGGGACCCACCTGGCTGGTAACCGAATCCAGCTACACCAACGGGCGTGGCACCGTGAAAATCACCGCGGATGTGTGGCCCAACAGCCTCGACTTCGTTTCCCTGTGGTTCAAGGGCAGTGGCGTCATCGACATCAGCGTCGATTCGATCACCATCAACCAGAATACCGCCACCGTGATCGATCCGCCGCCCTTTGACGGCATCATCGGCGCGCCCACGCTGGACGACTTCAAGGTCAACCCGCTGCCCGACCATCTGGCCAAGCTGATCCCCGAGCCGGTGCTCGACTTCATCGCCAGCATTTATATCGGCGCCTTCCAGCGTCCGGCCGAGTACGCCGGCCTGGTGTACTGGAGCGAGGTGTTGCTGGCCAACGTCAACAAGGGTTTGTCGGCTTCCGAGTCCTTACGGGTACTCACCCGCGACATGCACTGGGTGGGCACCCAGAACGGCGAGGCGGGCACGGGGCTGGGCACCTCCGACTACATCGACTTTGTCTATCGCAATGTGTTGGGACGCGAGCCTGACGCTGAGGGCAGAGACTACTGGGTCGGCTACATTGAGAAGCATGGCCGTTCGGAATTCCTGGCGGACTTCCTGAACTCGGCCCTGCAACCGGGCAACTCCGACGGTGATTACGTGCGCGCCCGCATGGCAGTGTCGAAGTATTACTCGCAGGAGGAGTACAGCGGCCCCGCGGCGATCGAGTCCGGGCAAACCCAGAAGCTCGGCGGCGTGCTCGACTCGGTGTTCGATGAATCGTCGGCCATCAGGGCCATCCAGGGCATGATCGACGCCAAGCAGGCGGGCGGCCTGGCGCTCTCCAGCGCCGAGTGGTTCATCGCCGACGAAGCCCTCGCCGAGTGGGACGACGACACGGTCGAGGCCTGGCTGCTGGCCCAGGGCACCGGCGAGGACGACGGCGCCACCGACGCCCCGCCCGACCTGTCCCCCGCCGACCCCGCCCCGGCCGACCTCGCCCTTCCTCTGGACACCTGGCTGGGCTGAGCGGCACCACGCCGGCACACCATGGGTGCGCTGGCGTGTCTGGGTGAACGGGGGGGCCGCATGAAACGCCTGCGAGAACGATCCGGTCGGCTCAAGCTCCGAACTGCTGCCGCAGCAGATTCTTCTGCACCTTGCCCATGGTGTTGCGCGGCAGTTCGGCCACGAAATGCACGGCCTTGGGCACCTTGAAGCCCGCCAGGGCGGCTTTTACGCCGGCAATGATGGCGCCGGCATCGGGCTGCGCGCCCGCCGCCGGCACGATCACCGCGGTCACGGCTTCGCCAAAATCCGCATGCGGCAGGCCGATGACCGCCGATTCGGCCACGCCGGGCAGCGCGTCGATGATCTCCTCGATCTCCTTGGGATACACATTGAGCCCGCCGGTGATGATGAGATCCTTGCTGCGGCCGACGATGCCGAGGTAGCCGTCGTCGCTGAACACGCCGAGGTCGCCGGTGCGGAAGTAGCCGTCGGCGGTGTGCTCTTCGGCGGTTTTCTCGGGAAGCTGCCAGTAGCCCGCAAACACGTTGGCGCCCTTGACCTGGATGCTGCCGATGGTGCCGGGCGGCACGGGCCTGTCGTGCTCGTCGGCCACGCGCAGCGAAACGCCGGGTAGCGGCTGGCCCACGGTGCCGCAGCGGCGTCCGCCCTCATAAGGGTTGGAGGCGAACATGCCGCCTTCGGTCATGCCGTAGCGTTCGAGGATGGTGTGGCCGGTGCGCGATTGAAAGCGCTGGAAGGTGTCGGGCAGGAGCGGCGCGGAGCCGGAAATGAACAGCCGCATGCCGCGACAGGCGTCGGCGTCGAGGCCCGCTTCGGTCAACAGGCGGACGTAATTGGTGGGGACGCCCATGAAGACCGTGCTGCGGGGCAACAGCTGCAGCACGCGCTTGGCGTCGAACCTGGGTTCGAACCACATGGCGCTGGCATTCCAGAGGGCGCAGTGCAAGGCCACGAACAGGCCGTGGATGTGAAAAATGGGCAAAACATGCAACAGCACGTCGCCGGGCTGGAAGCGCCAGAAACGGTGCAGTACGCTCACGCCGGCATGCAGATTGCCATGGGTGAGCATGGCGCCCTTGGGTTTGCCGGTGGTGCCGGAGGTATAGAGGATGGCCGCCAGGTCGCTTTCTTGGCGCACGATGGTGGCAAACTCGCTCGTTTGTGCGGCGGCCAAGGCGGGGAGCTCGCCATCGCCGGCATCGCCCAGCGTTACCATGCGCGGCACGCCGGCGGCGGTGGCCAGCGCCCGGGCCGGCTCGGCCGCGGCGGGGCGCACGACGAAAACCGTCGGCCGGGCGTCGCCCAGCAGATGGCTGACTTCGCCGCTCTGGTAGGCGGTGTTCATGGGCAAAAAGGCGGCGCCGGCGCGCAGCGTGGCCAAATACAGATAGACGGCCTCGGGCGATTTGTCGACCTGCGCGGCGACGCGGTCGCCGGGTTTTACGCCGAGCGCCACCAGGGCATGCGCATAGCGCGCCGTCTGCCGGTCGAGTTCGGCATAGTCGATGTTGCGGCCATCGGGCAGTTGCAGGCAGACGGCAGTCGGCTCGAAACGTTCGGCGAAGCGCCCGTAAAGATTGGCGCTCACCGTCATGCCAGCGCGGCCCGGATCTGGCGGGCGATGCGTTCGAGTTCCGGGCGTTCGGCCATTTCGCGGGCGTGCATTTTCAGCGTTTGGCCGTGATCGCGGGGGATGATATGGAAATGCACGTGCGGCACGGTCTGGCCGGCGGCGGCGCCGTTGAACTGGCCGATGAACACGCCTTCGGGCTTTAGCGCTTCGCGCACGGCGTGGGCGAGCTTCTGGGTCGTGCGGATGCAGGCGGCGGCGCCCTCGGGCGTCATCTCGAACAGCGTCTCGGCGGGTTCTTTGGTGAGGATCAGCACGTGGCCCGGGCTTTGCGGCATGATGTCCATCATGGCCAGTGTCTGCTCATCTTCATAGAGCTTGATGGCGGGGGCTTCACCGCGCAGGATCTTGGCGAAAATGTTGTTCGGATCGTAGGACATGGCGAATGAATGACGTTGAGGCCCCGCGGGGCGGGGTAGGTTAAAGTAATTGATTATCCACGGTGGCATTGTGCCAGCACTGCGCCACCATCGGTCGAATTCGCGGGGAGCGCTTTCATGGTGTGGGTCAAACGGGGGGCGATCGTCCTGGCGGCGCTGGTTGTCCTGGCGGCATTGGGGCTGGCGGCGTTGGTGGCGTTCATCGACCCCAACGACTACAAGCCAATGCTGCAGCAGGCGGTCAAGCAGCGCTACGATCGCAACCTGGCGATCGACGGCGAACTCCGCCTGTCGATCTTTCCGCGCCTGGGGCTCGAGATCAACGGCGTGTCGCTGTCCGAACCCGGCTCCACGCAAACCTTCGCCGCGATGGATTCCGCCCGGGTCGCGGTGGCCTGGCTACCGCTGTTGTCGCGCGACCTCATGATCGAACACCTGACGGTCAATGGCATCAAGGCCAACCTGGTGCGCAACGAAGCCGGCCGTTTCAACTTCCACGATCTGCTCGAGGCCGAGCCAGCGGACGTCGGTGGCGCCGCGCCGGGGACGGACGGCGCTGCCGGGCCCGCTCTCGACTGGAACATCGCCGGCGTGACCCTCGAAGGCGGCGAGCTGGCGGTCACCGACGCCCGCACCGGCACGGCGTTCCGCATCGAGCGAGTGGCGGCGCAGGCCAGGGGTATCGCCCTGGAAAGGCCCTTCGAGTTCAGTCTGTCGGGCCGGCTGCTTGGGCAGAAACCGCGGGCCGACGCCGCGCTGCAATTGCAAGGCCGTTTTACCCTGGCGCCGGCGGAAGGCCGATACCGGGCGTCGGGCTTCGAGCTCCGGCTCGATGGCGTGCTGCCGTCGGTCAAGGCCAACGCATTGGCCTTGCGCGGCACGGTCGATGTCGATCTCCACGAGGGCAGCCTGGCGGCACGCGACCTGGCCCTGATCTTCCAGGGCGATGTCGCCCTGGCGGCGCCGCTGCAAGGGCTGGATCTCCAACTGCACGTGCCGCAGTTGTCCCATCAATGGCGAGACGGCAGGCTGTTGCTGGAGTCCGGCAAGCTGCAGGCCAAAGGGCAGCTCGACGGCCAGTCCTTCCTGGCCAGCCTCGATGCTCCCCGCGTGCGGCTGGGCGCGGATGAAGCTGCCAGCGAAGTCGTCCGCCTGCGTTTTCAGCGGGATGGCCAGGGTGCGGTGTCGTTCGAAGCCGATCTCGAGGGCCTGCGCGGTGATGCCGCATCCATCCAGGCGACGCGGCTGGCGACCCGCGGCGAGCTGGCCTTGCCCGAGCAGCGGCGCCTCGGCTGGGGCCTCACCGCGGCGGCGCGGTGGGAAGCCAGGCAAAACCGGCTCGTGTTATCGGGCCTGGCGGGTACCCTGTCGCTACTCGGGCGCGGATTGCCCGACGACGGCCTGACGGTGCCGGTCAAGGCCGCAATCGATTACCCCATGGCTGAACAGCGCCTCGTCGCTAGCGGCGAAGCCGAGCTCGACGGCCAGAACATGGCCTGGAACGTGAGCGGCCAGAATCTCGGGGGCCAGCCGCAATGGGCGCTCCGGCTCCGGGGGCAGGCGCTCGATCTCGATCGTTGGTGGCCCCGCGCCGCCGACAACGCCCAGGCGGCGGCGTCGGGCGAGTCCGCACCCGCCAAAGAGGCCAAGGAGCCCTTGTGGGACCCCGCCGTGTTACGCGATCGCCACTGGCAGATCGACGCTGAGCTGGCCTCCCTGAAGGCGCGGGGCGTCCTGGCGGAGCAGCTGCGCCTGGCCTTGGTGGTCAACGAGGGCCGGGCCACGCTCAAGAACCTCCAGGCGCGCCTGTTTCAGGGCACGGTGCAGGCCAGCGGCGAAGCCGCGGCGGCCGATGCGCAACTGACGCTCAAGGCCCAGTTGCGCAACGTCGCCGTCCAGCCTTTGCTGGATGCGGTGGCGGGGTCCGGCAAGCTGTCGGGGCGCGGCAGCCTCGACTTGGCGCTGAGCTCCCGTGGCGTGTCGCAGGCCGAGCTGCGCCAGAACCTGGCCGGCGAGATCGGGCTGCAGGTGCGCGATGGTGCGATCCAGGGTATCAATGTGGCGCAGACGCTGCGCGAGTTCCGCCAGGTGCTGGGCAGCGGCAACGACACGACCCAGGCCGCCGACGACAGCCGTCAGACCGACTTCTCCGAGTTGCGCCTGCGAGGCGTGGCGACCCAGGGCGTGGTCGCCCTGCAAGACGTCTTGCTATCGGCGCCGCTGCTGCGCGTTACGCAAGGCGAGCCGGCAAGCATCGACCTCGTCAATAACACCTACGACCTCGTCGTGCTGGCCAACGTCGTCAATACCTCTACCGGCCAGGATGGCAAGGCGCTCGAACAGCTGCGCGGCGTGTCCATCCCCATCCATCTTAGCGGTCCTTTGGGAGCGCCCCAGTACGCCATTCTCTGGAGCGCCATCGGCAGCCAGGCTTTGCAGCAGGCTCTGCAGAACGAGGCCAGCCGGCAGATCGACCGCCTGCTCGAAGGCCGGGAGGGCAATGCCGGCGGCCGGGCGCTGGGCGAGGCTCTCAAAGGCCTCCTGGGCCGCTGAGCTTTTATTCTGGAGCCGCCATGCAAGTCGAGTTGCTCGAGATCCGGGATCATCTTGCCCGTCACGCGCCGTTCGATGCGCTGCCCAGCGAGGTGCTCGATGATCTCGTCACCCGGGTGGAGATCGCGTATTACAAGGCCGGCAGCGAGATCTTCGCCGCCGGCGAGCCGCTGGGCTACCTCTCTTATGTGCGCAGCGGCGCGGTCGAGCTCTACCGGCGCAATGGCGCGCTGTACAACCGTCTGACCGAAGGCGATATTTTCGGCCAGTCCAGCCTGTTGCGCGGCGGCAAGGTGCGCCTTCCCGCCCGCGCTTTCGAAGACAGCCTGATTTACTTCATTACCGCCGACGACTTCCAGCGTCTGTGCGATGAACACGAAAATTTTGCCGATTTCGTCGAGGCCGAGGGACAACCCCGCCTCAAGACGGTGATCGAAGATCAGGGCAAGGCCAACGAGCTGCTGCGGCTGCGGGTCGGTCAACTGGTGTCGCGGCCCCCGGTATGGGCGCCGCCCACGGCCAGTATCCGCGAGGCGGCGGCGATCATGAGCGAGCAAGGCGTTTCCTCGTTGCTGATCATGGAGCCCGGTGAGCCGTGGCCGGAGGCGGGCGGCGAACCGGGCGCCGCCATCGACAAAATCACGGGCATCATCACCGACCGCGATTTGCGCACCCGTGTGCTGGCGGTGGACTTGCCCCCCGAAACCCCGGTGCGCGAAATCATGACACCACGGCCGGTGGCGATGCAGGTCGACGATTCGGTGTTCCAGGCCTCGCTGACGATGCTGCGCCACAAGGTGCATCATTTGCCGGTGCTGTATCGGCGGCGGGCGGTGGGCGTGATCAACCTGGCCGACATCATGCGCTTCGAGTCGCGCAGCAGTCTGTACCTGGTCAACGGTATTTTCCACCGCAATAGCGTGGACGAACTGCGCGCCCTGGTGCCCGACATGCGAGCCACCTTCGTGAGGCTGGTGGCCGACCAGGCCACGGCCGAGATGGTGGGGCGGGCGATGTCGAGCATCGGCCGTGCCTATTGCCAACGGCTGTGCGAGCTGGCCGAGGAGCAGCTCGGGCCTCCGCCCGTGCCCTATTGCTTCATGGTGGCGGGGTCGATGGCGCGCGATGAGCAACTGCTCATCAGCGATCAGGATAATGCGCTGGTCATTGGCGACGCCTTCGATCCGGCCCTGCACGATGCCTATTTCGCCGCACTGGCGAAGTTCGTGAGCGATGGCTTGGCGGCTTGCGGCTACACCTATTGCAAGGGCGACATCATGGCGACCAACCCGCGCTGGCGCCAGCCGCTGCGCGTGTGGCGCGATACCTTCCTGCAATGGATCACGCAGCCCAATCCCGAAGCCCTTTTGCACAGCAGCGTGTTCTTCGATCTCGAGGGCGTGTATGGCGATAGTTCGATGGTGGACAAACTGCGCGACCTGATCGCCACGCGTGCCGGTCAGGATCCCACGTTTCTGGGCGCCATGACGCGCAACGCCCTCAACCGCACACCGCCTCTGGGCCTGTTCCGCACATTCGTGATGGAGAAGGATGGCGAACAGCGGAACATCATCAACCTCAAGGGCCGGGGTACCGCGCCGCTCATCGACTTGATCCGGATCCATGCCTTGGCCTGCGGCACCATCGCCCAGCATTCGCTCGAGCGGCTCGACGCGATTGCGGCCAGGCGCTGGCTGCCACCCGAAGCGATCGAGCACCTGCGCTATGCGTTCGAGTTTTTATCGTGGGTCCGGGTGCGTCATCAGGCCTACGATGTGGAAGAGGGCCGGGAACCCGGTAACTACATCCGGCCCGAGCGTTTCAGCGCATCGGAACGGCATAACCTGAAAGACGCTTTTCAGATCCTGAGCGACGCGCAGAATTTTCTGCGGCTGCGCTATCCGATGCAGCCACCGGCGCGGGGCCGCGCATGATCCGCCTACCCTGGCGTCGATTGCCGGAGGACTGGACCCCCAGGCTCGCGCAGCTGGCGGAGAGCAATCGCAACGCGGCGCCCGCACTGCGGCGATTTTACGAGGCCGGCACGATACCGGCGGATACGCCGCTGGCCGAAGTCCCCCTGGCCGCGCTCGACCTTGAAACCACCGGCCTGGACCCTCGCCAACACGCCATCGTCAGCATCGGCCTGCTGCCGTTCCGGCTGGTACGCATCCGTTGCGCCGACTCCCGTTACTGGGTGGTAAAGCCCGACACCGGCCTGGCCGACGAGTCGGTGCGTTTCCACCACATTACACATTCCGAAGTGGCGCAGGCGCCGCCCTTGTCGCAGGTGCTGGCCGAGTTGCTGGATGCCATGGCGGGCAGGGTGATGGTGGTGCATTACCGGCGTATCGAGTGCGAGTTCCTGGCGCACGCGGCGCAGCGCCTGCTCGGCGGCAGGCTGGAGTTTCCGATGATCGACACCATGGAGCTCGAAGCCCGCTACCATCGCCGCCCGGCGATGGCGACCTGGCGCCGCCTGCGCGGGCTGGCGCCGGCCTCGGTACGCCTGGCCGACAGCCGGCGCCGCCATGGCTTGCCGCTGTATCAGGCGCACCACGCGCTTACCGATGCGCTGGCCACGGCCGAGCTCTTGCAGGCTCAAGTCGCCAGCCAATACTCGCCGGATACGGCGGTGAGCGAGGTGTGGATCCCGCCGGGCTGAGAGCCGTGCGCAGGGAGTCTTGGGGCTTGGCCATATCGTGCGTGCATGGCCGGCCTCATATTGAGTGAACATTCAAGATTGATTAAAGCCGGCGGCCATCCTACGCTTCGTCATCGAGTTTTCGAGTACGAACGCGCAAGGAGGAATGATGCAGCCGTACGAGTTGTCCGCCACGGAGGCGGCGGGACTGATCGCCGCTGGCGAGCTTTCTTGCGAAGAGCTGGCGCGTTCTACGCTGATGCGGATCCAGGAGTGCGAATCCGCGATCCGCGCCTGGTCGTACGTGAATGCCGATGAAGTCGTGCGCAATGCCCGCGAACTCGACAAAGGGATCCCGCGCGGCGCCTTGCACGGCCTGACGCTGGGTGTCAAGGACATGATCGATACCTTCGACATGCCCACCAGCCACAATTCGCCCATCTATTATGGCCATCGCCCCAGCAAGGATGCGGCCAGCGTGGCCATCGTGCGCCAGCGCGGGGCGCAGATCCTGGGCAAGACCGAGACAGCCGAATTTGCCGCGGGAGGACGCTTTCCGAATACCCGAAACGGCAGGAATCCACGCTATTCGCCGGGGGCGTCATCGTCTGGTTCCGCGGCTGCCGTTGGCGCCGGAATGGCGCAGTTGGCGCTAGCCACGCAAACCGGCGGCTCGCTCATCCGGCCGGCGGCGTACAACGGGATCCATGGCTTCAAGCCAACTCATGGTTTGGTAAGCACCGAGGGTGCCAAGACATTTGCACCATCATTGGACACCATCGGCTGGTACGGCCGATCCGTCGCGGATCTGGCGCTGATGGCGTCGGTGTTCCGCATCGCGGTGCCGGAAGAGCGGCCCGGCATCCGGGGCTTGCGAGTGGGCCTGTGCCGTGGCCCCAACTGGCAACATATCGAGGCGGGCGGCGAAGCCGCGCTATTGGCGGCGGCGCGGCGCCTGGAAGATGCCGGCGCGATCGTCGAAGACCTCGACTTGCCGGAGGAACTGGAGCGAGCCACCGCCCTGCATGGTGTGCTCATGCGCGGAGAGGGTCGGGTATCGTTCTTCAACGAATATGTTCAGCACTACCCCATGCTGCACGAGGGGATGCGCAGTCTGGTTGAGGGGGCGGTGTCCAGCGCCGACCTGATCCAGGCGCACGATGGCCTGGCGCAATGCCGCCGTGTATTTGATGGCTTATTTGGCAAAGACCTGGACGTGGTGATCACGCCCCCGGCGTCCGGCGAGGCGCCCCTGGCGGATGCCGGCCCGCCGCCCATGACCAGTGCCATGGTGTTCTGCGCGATGTGGACCGCCCTGCATGTGCCATGTGTGGCGCTGCCCGTGGGCGACGGACGTGACGGCCTGCCGCTGGGCGTGCAGTTGATCGGCGCGCGGGGCTTGGACGGTCGCCTGTTGGCGATCTCCCATGACGTGGCCGAAGCCGTGACGGGCGACGACGTGCGCTACTAAGCGGGCGTTGGCGGCACCGGGGACGGGGCGCCGGAGCGTGGCCCCGTCAGATTCATCAACGAAGCAAGAATGGAGGTGGCATGAGACATCTGTTGGCATTTTCCTGGGTATTGGCCGGTCTGGCGCTGGGTGCGGGTATGTCGGCGCCAGTGGCGGCCGAGGACGCCTATCCGCAGCGCGCGGTGCGCATTATCGACGCGTATCCGCCGGGAGGCGGTACCGACGTGCTGGCCCGCGTCTTGGGCCAGGAGCTGGCAACCCGACTGGGCCAGCCTTTTGTGGTGGAGAACCGACCCGGGGCGGCTGGCAACATCGGTACCGATCACGTCGCAAAATCGCAACCGGATGGCTACACGCTGGGGCTGGCGCCCAACCAAACGGTCGCGGTCAATCCTGTACTCTACGCTCGCTTACCATTCGATGCGGCCAAGGATCTCACCGGCATTGCCAAGCTGGCAAGGCTCCCGATGGTGCTCGTGGTTCCCAGCAGTTCTCCGGTCAAGTCGGTCGCGGACCTGATTGCCACGGCCAAGGCAAAGCCCGATGAACTGACGTATGCCTCGGCGGGCGCGGGCAGCCCGCATCATATGGCGGCGGCGGTGTTTCAGAAGCTGACGGACAGCCGCATGATGCATATACCTTATAAAGGTTCTGCGCCGGCGCTGGTCGATGTGCTTTCGGGTACCGTCGATCTCATCTTTTGTCCGCTCAACTCGGCGTTGCCCTACATCCAGGACGGACGCCTCAGGGCCCTGGGCGTGACCAGCCCCGCCCGCCTGGAAACCTTGCCGGATACGCCGGCCATCGGTGAAGAAGTGCCAGGCTTCGAGAGCGATATCTGGATGGGCCTGGTGGCGCCGGCGGGCACACCTCCCAACGTGATCGCTACCTTGAACCGCGAACTGCAGAGGATTCTGGCACAACCCGAAATCCAGCAGAAGCTTTCGGGGCAGGGTTTTGTCGTGGATCCCGCCACCACCGAGGATTTCAATCGCTTGATGGTCGAAGACCGCCAACGGTGGGCCGAGGTGATCAAGGCGGCCGGAATTACGGTCGATTAAAGGGGAGTCCAGGCGAACGCCTCGCCAAGAAGCGAATGAGCCCGGCGCGCAGGGCGGGCCGGGCTCATTCGCACGGTAGGCGAGCCGTGCCGTGTTCAGCGCGGCTCGCTCATGAGCCCCTTGATGATGGCAAAGCACCCGGCCAGCAGCACGATCGTGAAGGGCAGTCCGGTGGAGACCGCCATGGCTTGCAGCGCCACCAGGCCGCCGCCCAGTAGCAGGGCAATGGCGATCACCCCTTCGATCACGGCCCAGAATACCCGCTGCGGCACCGGCGCGTTAACCTTGCCGCCAGCGGTGATGGTATCGAGCACCAACGAGCCGGAGTCGGACGAAGTGATGAAAAACACCACGACCAGGATGATGCCGATGAACGAAGTGATGAAGGTGAGAGGCAATTCGGCCAGCATCGCAAACAGCTTGAGTTCGAGCACGGCATCTTGCACGGTAGTAACGCCGCCGTCGATCACCTGGTGGATGGCGGTGCCGCCGAAGGCTGTCATCCACAACACCGACACCAGGGCGGGCACCAACAGCACGGCGGTGAGGAACTCGCGCACGGTGCGGCCACGACTGACGCGGGCGATAAACATGCCGACGAAGGGCGACCAACTGATCCACCAGGCCCAGTAAAAGGCCGTCCAGCCCTGGCTGAAGTTGGCGTCAGTGCGTCCGACCGGGTTGGACAGCGCGGGTAGATATTCGAGATACGCGAGAAGACTCTGGAAGAAACCGGTGGCGATGGCCAGCGTGGGACCAGTGACGATGATGAAGAGCAACAGCAGTACGGCCATTCCCATGTTGATCTCGGAAAGACGCTTGACGCCTTTGTCGAGCCCGGCTACGACCGACAGCAGGGCGATGGCTGTAATGGCAATGATAAGAATGACTTTACTGGTGTCGGTGGCCGGCACGTTGAACAGATACTCTATACCGGCCGCTGCTTGCTCGGCGCCCACTCCCAGCGAGGTGACCAGGCCAAACAGCGTGGCGAACACCGCGAGGATGTCCACTACGTGGCCCGGCCAACCCCAGATGCGCTCGCCAAGTAACGGATAAAAGATCGAACGAATGCTCAGGGGCAGACCCTTATTGAAGCTGAAAAGTGCCAACGCCAGGCCAACGACGGCGTAGATGGCCCAAGGGTGCAGGCCCCAATGGAAAATGGTGGCGGCCATGCCCAGGCGAACGGCCTCAACGGGGTTGCCCGCCGCACCGCCAAGGGGCGCCCAGTCGATGCGCGTACCATCCGGGCCGTAGGCGACGCCATCGACGGCCGCCGAGAAGTGGGACATCGGCTCGGCCACGCCATAGAACATCAGGCCGATGCCCATGCCGGTGGCGAACAGCATCGAGAACCAGCCCAGGTAGCCATAGTCGGGTTTGGCTTCGCGCCCTCCCAGCCGGACTTTGCCCAGCGGCGAAAGAATCAGGCCGACGCACATCAGGAGAAAGATATTGCCGGCGGTGATGAAAAACCAGGCCAGGTTACCGGTGAGCCAGTCGCGGAGTGCCGTAAAGAGCGGATCGACGTGATTCTGCAGCGCCAGCGTGAGGACCACGAACAGCACCGCCACCAAGGCGGAAATGGTGAATACCTTGCCATGGATGTCGAGTGACAGAACCAGGCGCCCCTGGACGTTGTCTTGCCCGATGACGTAGTCTGTATCGATCAGATTGGCCGCGCCGCTGGGGGGCGGGATACCGGCATGGTCTGGTGATTTGGTTTCCGGGGATTCGGGCGGACGCCGGGGCGTATCTGTCATGCAGGACTCCTGGGACGATGCTGGTTGAACCGATCGAGCCAGCCGCGGCAAGCCGCGTAGGCCGTCGGTGCCAACATGTCATCATAAGGGAAGGAATCGGGTTTCCGGAAACCCGGTGTCGTATTCCGCCACAAACTCCATGTCTCGGATCAAGGACTCAAGCGCCCCCGGCGCATGCGCGGTGGCGCGCTCCAGCCCTGGCCGGCATCGTGCAGATGACCCAGACGGTGGGCCAGGGGCGCGGTATGCGCATGGCAGATCGCGCAGGCCAGGGCATCGGCGGCATCGGCCGCTGGCGCACCGCTCAGAGTCAGCAAATGCTGCACCATTTCCTGGACCTGGGTCTTGAGGGCGCGCCCGGTGCCCGCCACCGCCTTCTTGATTTGCAAGGCCGTGTACTCATGCACTTCCAGCCCGCCGTCGGCCAGACCGCACAGGGCCGCGCCGCGAGCCTGCCCCAGCAACAGGGTGGATTGCGGGTTGACGTTGACGAATACTTTTTCGAGCGCCGCCACCTGGGGCTGGGTCTGCGCCACGATCTGGCGCAAACCGTCGAGAATGATCTTGAGGCGGCGGTGCAGGGGTTGCTCGGCAGGCGCCACGATGGTGCCGCTGGCCACATAGTGCAGCTGCGCGCCCTGAACGTCGATCAGGCCGAAGCCGGTGCGGCGCAGCCCCGGGTCGATGCCGAGGATGCGCAGCCGGCCGGGGGTGCCGGGGATCGCGTTCAATGGCGGAAGTGGCGCACGCCGGTGAACACCATCGCCAGGCCGCGCTCGTTGGCGGCGGCGATCACTTCTTCGTCGCGCATGCTGCCGCCCGGTTGAATGATGCAGGTGGCGCCGGCATCGGCCACCACATCGAGACCGTCGCGGAAGGGGAAGAAGGCGTCGGAGGCGACGGCCGATCCTTGCAGCGACAGGCCCGCGTTCTCGGCCTTGATCGACGCGATGCGCGCGGAATCGATGCGGCTCATCTGGCCGGCGCCGACACCCAGCGTCATGTGGCCGCCAACGAAGACGATGGCATTGGACTTGACATACTTGGCCACTTTCCAGGCGAAGAGCAAATCGGAAAGCTGCGCTTCAGTGGGCACGACGGTGGTGACCACTTTGAGTTCGTCGGCGGCGAGATTGCGATTATCGGGCTGCTGCACCAGCCAGCCGCCGCCCACGCGTTTCACGTCGAGCGGGTTGGCGCCATTGCCGAGGGGAACTTCGAGCACCCGGACATTCTTCTTGGCCGAGAACACCTCCAGTGCGCCGCCATCGTAGGCCGGGGCCAGGATCACCTCGGAAAACTGCTGGCTCACTGCCTGGGCGGTGGCGGCGTCGAGTGGCCCGTTGAAGGCGATGATGCCGCCGAAAGCCGAGGTGGGGTCGGTTTTGAAGGCTTTTTGATACGCCTCGAGGGCGTTGGCGCCCAGCGCGACGCCGCAGGGGTTGGCGTGCTTGACGATCACGCAAGCGGGGCCGTCGAACGTGCGGACGCATTCCCAGGCTGCATCGGCATCGGCGATGTTGTTGTACGACAGCTCTTTGCCTTGCAACTGGCGGTAGTTGGCCAGCAGGCCGGACGCCGCGCCGGCGTCGGTGTAGAAGGCGGCGGTCTGGTGCGGATTCTCGCCGTAGCGCATGATTTGCTGGCGCCGCATCTGCAGCGTGAATGTATGCGGCCATTCGTCGCGCTGCGGTACGTCGTCGGGCGCGGGCGCCTGCGACAGGGCGGTGAGATAGTTGGCGATCGCGCCGTCGTAGGCGGCGGTATGGGCGTAGACTTTGGTCGCCAATTCCAGGCGCAGCGCATACGACGGCGTGCCGTGCTGATCGATCTCGTTGAGCACGCGGTTGTAGTCGGTGGGGTCGATCACCACCGTGACGCCGCCCGCTTCGGTGCCATGGTTCTTGGCCGCGGCGCGCAGCATTGCCGGGCCACCGATGTCGATGTTCTCCACCGCGTCGGCGAATGTGCAATTCGGGCGGGCGATGGTCTCGCGGAAAGGGTAGAGGTTGACCACGAGGAGGTCGATGCGGCCGATGTCGTGTTCGTCGAGCGTGGCGAGGTGCTCCGCCGAATCGCGGCGGGCCAGCAGGCCGCCATGGATCTTGGGATGCAAGGTCTTGACCCGGCCGTCGAGGATCTCCGGCGACCCGGTGTAGTCGGCGACTTCCTGGACGGTGAGGCCGGCGTCGGCCAGCATGCGGGCGGTGCCGCCGGTGGAGAGCAATTGCACGCCGCGCGCGGCCAGCGCGCGGGCGAAGTCGACGATGCCGGCTTTATCGGAGACGGAGAGCAGGGCTCGCTGGATGGGCATGAGGATCTCGGAAAGAAGATGGAAATGGTGGGGGCGCTTCAGGCCGGAGGGGGCGCGGCATGCGGATCGACGCCGTGCTGCTCGATCTTCTTGCGTAGTGTATTGCGATTGATGCCCAGCATCTCGGCGGCGCGTGACTGGTTGCCGCCGGTGCGTTGCAGCACGGCTTCGAGCATGGGTCGTTCGACGGCGGAGATCACCATATGCCAGATGCCGCCGGCGACTTCGCCGTCGAGATCCTGAAAGTACTGATCGAGCTGGGCGTGGACGCACGCCTCCAGGGAAGTGGGGATGTTGTTCATGCGATATCAGGCAGCCAGAGGGGCGGTGTCTTGCGCCTGGCTGAACCAGTGCGCTACCGCCTGCCATTGTTCTTGGGTGGTTTCGAGGCGATTGATATGGCGGCAGAGCTGCGGCCCGCCAGGCAGCGAGGCAAGATACCAGCCGATGTGTTTGCGTGCGCTGCGGACGCCAGTGTAATCGCCATAGAAGCGATAATGGTCGTCGAGGTGTTCGAGCAGCAGATCACGGAGCTCGCCCCAGGTGGGAGGCGGCAAGTGGCTGCCGGTGCGCAGGTAATGGTCGATCTCGCGGAAGATCCACGGCCGACCCTGCGCGGCGCGGCCGACCATCACGGCGTCGGCACCGGTGTAATCGAGCACGTCCCGGGCTTTTTGGGGGGAGTCGATGTCGCCGTTGGCGATCACCGGGATATCCAGGGCCGCCTTGACTTCGCGAATGGTGTCGTACTCGGCCTCGCCGGCGTAGAGGTCGGCGCGGGTGCGGCCATGCAGGGCCAGCGCCGCGATGCCGATGTCTTGCGCGCGCCGCGCCACACGCAGCACGTTGCGTTCGTCGCGGCTCCAGCCGGTGCGAGTTTTAAGGGTGACGGGCACGCCCAGCGGCTGGCAGGCCCCGACCACGGCCTCGAGAATGCGGGCGATGAGGTCTTCGTGGCGCAGCAGGGCGGAGCCGGCGGCGGCGCTGCACACCTTCTTGACCGGGCAGCCCATGTTGATGTCGATGATGCGGGCGCCCTTGCCGATGTTGAACACCGCGGCTTCGGCCAGCATGGCGGGATCGGCGCCGGCGATCTGCACCGTGATCGGCTCGCTTTCGCCGGCGTGGTCGAGCCGGCGGGAGGTTTTCACGCTGTGCCAGAGCCGTGGATTGCTGGCCGCCATCTCGGACACGGCATGGCCCGCGCCCAGCCGCCGGCAGAGCTGCCGGAAGGGGCGGTCGGTCACGCCGGCCATGGGGGCGACGATCACGTTGTTGGGCAGTTGCCAGGGACCTATCTGCATGAAGGGCGACCGCCCGCTCCGGCCTTGGCGAGGCCGGAGTGGGCAGAAGAAATCCGGGGAGATCGCCGATTGTACCGCTGCGCTCGACGGGCGTATCGACATTCATCCTCGCTCACCGGAGGATGAAATTTGATACATCTCCGACGCTAGCTGCGCAGCCCCAGCAACAATTGCCGGGTCAGGGGGGAGCGCAGGCCCGGCAGGGTATCCAGGGCCAGCAGGGCGAGGCCGCAAGCATGCTCCACCGGCGATAGGCCGGTGCTGAAGACTCGTGGCAGGAGGTCGGTCACTGCGCCGCTAATCAGGCGATCGGCCCGTCGGCGGTCGGCATACCGCCTCAGCACCGGCATGGGATCGGCTTCGGGCCGGGCCAGCCACGGCCCGAGTTCATGCGCGAGCTGGGCCGCATCGCGCAGACCCAGGTTGAGGCCCTGGCCCGCCACCGGATGCAGCGTTTGCGCGGCGTTGCCGATCGCGATGCGCCGGGGGCCGAGCGTTTCGCGGCGCCAGCGCAGGCGCAGGGGCTGCACCAGCCGGGGGCCGGTGACGCCGAGCCGACCCAGCCGTGCTCCGAACGCGGTGTTCAGGGCTTCGGCGAAGCCCGCCGTGCTCGTCGCCATGAGGGCGCGAGCCTGGGCCGGCCGACAGCACCAGACCAGGGAATGCGTGGTTTGGCTACCCGCCTGGCGCAAAGGCAGCAAGGCCAGCGGGCCGTCGCGGGTGAAGCGCTCCCACGCCCAGCCATCGAGCGGGGCGGAGGCCTGCACGGTCGTGAGGATGGCGTGCTGGTCGTACTCGCGCTCGATGGCCGGCGCGGCATCGGCACCGCCTTCGGCCCGCACCACCAGGCGGCTGGTCCAGAGCGCGTCGCCCTGGGCCAGGCGTAGTCCGCCCTGGATTTCGCCGGTGATGGCCGCTGGCGGCCCTTCTAGAACTTGCACGCCGCTGGCGGCCAACGCCTGGTCGAGCATGGCGGCCAACTGGTCGTAGGCATGCACGGTGCCCAGTTCGGGAACGTCGAAGTCGGTGTGGCGGATGAGGGTGCGCCCGAGTCGGCCGCGTTGCGAGACATGGATGGTATGGATGCGCGCGCCCTGGGCCGGCCAGGCGCCGAGGGATTCGAGTAAAGTCCGGCTGCCGTGGTTGAGCGCCAGCGAGCGTACCCCGGTAGCGGTGGCGACCTGGTCGGCCGGCCTGGGCGGCCGAGCCACCCGGCACAAGCGGAGCCGGGTCGGGTCGGGCATCCGGCTCGCGAGCAGCAGGGACAGAGTGGCCCCCACAGGGCCGGCGCCGAGAATGGTGATGTCGCTGTCGATCATGGGTCGTTCAGGATGCTTGTGGCCGAAGGCATGGCGCGAGCCGGGCTGGACATGGGCGGCCTGGCCGGCCGACCGCGCCGCCACCCTCACCGCTGGCGGCGGCGCGGCGGTTTGGCACGACGCCAGGTCAGCCGCGGCCGTCGCGCATGATGGCCTCGATCTCGTCGGCCGCCACCGGTACGTCGCGGGTCAGCAGCTCGCAGCCATCGGTAGTGACGGCTGCGTCGTCTTCGGTACGGATGCCGATGTTCCAGTAGGCTTCCGGCACGTCGTCGGCCGGCCGCACGTAGATGCCGGGTTCGATGGTCAGCACCATGCCGGGTTGCAGGGTGCGCCAGCGCCGGCCGCCCTGACCATCGTCTTCACGATAGCCGCCCACGTCGTGGACGTCCAGGCCCAGCCAGTGGCCGGTGCGATGCATATAAAAACGGGTATAGGCACCCGATTCGATCACGCCATCGAGCGAGCCTTGCAGCAGCCCGCTATCGAGCATGCCTTGCGCCAGCACGCGCACCGCGGCTTCGTGCGGCGCGTTCCAGTGGGCGCCCGGACGAGTGGCCGCGATGGCGGCTTCCTGGGCCGCCACGGTGAGATCGTACAAGGTGCGCTGGGGGCCGGTGTAGCGGCCATTGACGGGAAAGGTGCGGGTGATGTCGCCCGCGTAACTATCGTATTCGGCGCCGGCGTCGATCAGGAGCAGATCGCCGTCGCGCAGCTCGGTATCGCCCGCGCGGTAATGCAGCACACAGGCGTTGGCGCCGGCGGCGACGATGGAGTTATAGGCCACCGCCTGCGAGCCCTCGTAGCGGAAGGCATGCAGCAGCTCGGCTTCGATGTGGTATTCGCGCAGGCCGGGCCGGGCATGGCGCATGGCGCGGAGATGGCCGGCGGCCGAGATCCGGCCGGCGCGGCGCAGCAGTTGCAGCTCGGTATCGTCTTTGAACAGGCGCATCTCGGCCAGCACCGCGAGCAGGTCGAATTGGCGATCCGGCGCGGTATGCCCGGCGCGCGCCTGTTGGCGGGCGGCTCCCAGCCATTGGCGCAAGCGGCGGTCGAGCGCGGTGGAGTCGGCCAGTGGCGCATACAGCGCGGGCTGGTTGGCCAACAGCGCGGGCAGGCGCTGATCGAGTTCGCCCACCGGCCAGGCCTGATCGAAGCCGAAGGCCTCGGCGGCGGCGTCGGGGCCGAAGCGGTAGCCGTCCCAGATTTCACGCTCGAGGTTTTTTTCGCGGCAGAACAGGAGGCTGCGATCGCCGTCGGGGCCGGCGACCAGCACCAGCCAAGCCTCGGGTTCGGGAAAGCCGGTGAGGTAATAGAAGTTGCTATCGTGGCGATAGGGATAGTCGGCGTCGCGATTGCGCAGCGCCTGCGGCGCGGTGGGCAGAATGGCGACACCGCCGCCATTGGCGCGCATGTGCTCGAGCACGCGCTGCCGGCGTTGACGGAAAGGCGAAATGTCGGTGGCGGGAACGGGCATGGCGGTGGAATTCGGAAAAGGCAGAACCGGTGACGCGGCAAGCGTACCATGGGCAAACCGGCTTGCCGCTGGCCCTGGTCCGCACACGGAAAACCTCGCCCGAGCGCAGGCCGGGGCCACTTGCGGTGTCGTCGACTTCTAAGCTTAGACTGGGCGAGATTCGCCGCCCCAGGCATAATCGCCGTTTTCGCCGCCGCGCTGGCGAAGCAGGCCGCGCAACTAGGAGACCCCGCATGAAAATCGAAACCCTGGCCGTCCACGCCGGTTATTCGCCCGAACCCACCACCCGCGCCGTGGCGGTGCCGGTGTACCAGACCGTCGCCTACTCCTTCGACAGCGCGCAGCATGGCGCCGATCTGTTCGACCTGAAAGTGCCGGGCAACATCTATTCCCGCATCATGAACCCCACCAACGACGTGCTCGAAAAGCGCGTTGCGGCCCTGGAAGGCGGCATCGCCGGGCTGTCGGTGGCGTCGGGCATGACCGCCATCCTGTATGCCATCCAGACCATCACCGAGGCCGGCGACAACATCGTGTCGGCCAGTACGCTGTATGGCGGCACCTACAACCTGTTTGCCCACACCCTGCCGCAAATGGGCATCGAAACCCGCTTCGCCGACCCGAAAAACCCCGAGTCGTTCGCCGCCCTCATCGATGAGCGCACCAAGGCGGTGTTCTGCGAATCCGTCGGCAACCCGCTGGGTAATGTCACGGATATCGCGGCCCTGGCCGAGATTGCGCACGCCCGCGGCGTGCCTCTGATCGTCGACAACACCGTCCCCAGTCCCTATCTGTGCCGGCCGATCGAGCACGGCGCCGACATCGTGGTGCATGCGGCCACCAAGTACCTGGGCGGCCATGGCAACAGCATGGCCGGCGTGATCGTCGACAGCGGCAAGTTCCCCTGGGCCGAGCACAAGGAGAGGTTCAAGCGCCTGAACGAGCCCGACGTGTCGTACCACGGCGTGGTCTATACCGAGGCGCTGGGCGCCGCCGCCTTCATCGCCCGGGCGCGCGTGGTGCCGCTGCGCAACACCGGCGGCGCGCTGTCGCCCTTCAATGCCTTCCTCGTGCTGCAGGGCATCGAAACCTTGCCGCTGCGCATGGACCGCATCTGCGAGAACTCCCTGGCCATCGCCCGCCACCTGCAGCAGCATCCCAAGGTGGCATGGGTCAATTACGCTGGCCTGCCCGACCATGAAGACCACGCCCTGGCGCAGCGCTACATGGGCGGCAAGGCCTCCGGCATCCTGTCGTTCGGCCTCAAGAGCGGCGGCCGCGAAGCGGGCGCGCGCTTCCTCGACGCGCTGCAGTTGTTCACCCGCCTGGTGAACATCGGCGACGCCAAGTCGCTGGCCACCCATCCGGCCTCGACCACCCACCGCCAGCTCGACGCCGACGAACTCAAAAAGGCCGGCGTGAGCGAAGACATGGTGCGTTTGTCCATCGGCATCGAGCACATCGACGATCTGCTGGCGGATCTGGACACGCGCTGGCGGCTGTTTAAGGCCTAGTTGCCGCTAGGCCTCTGTTGCGCCCCTTCTGGGGGGCGCAACAGGGTCAGGCCTTCGGCCAGTCGGTGGGCCATCAGAGCGCACAAAGGTGGCGAAAGCACACGGGCCGCCGCCTCGAATCCGGCCTGGAAGCGTTGCAGAAGGTTATTGAGGTGGGTTTCCGCGTCTTGCCGCGTGAGGAAGCCGAAATGGTGAGCTTCCGCCAGCAGGCTGGCTTGTGATACGTCCTTTCTGCCGGTGCTGAGCTGCATGGCGAGAGACCGGGGATGTTCCGAGCCCGGGGCCGGAACCACATCGAATGCGGGCGCGAGGCGCCACCGTTTTTCTGTCTGGCAGTAAAGTGCCGCATGGTTGCGCGGGTGATCGTCGTCATTGCCGATCAGCGCGTTGAACACCATGCGCTCGAAGAGTTCCTGCCGGTCTTCGTCGGGGGCTCCGATCTGCTTTAAAGCCATGGCCAGGAGGGGATAACTCCAGGAAGCAGTATTCCCGCCGGGATACTCCGTTTGCAGCAGGGAGGCGCCGCTGATGGTCATGCAGCGCCGATCGCCGTGGCGGTCGAAGCGGCGTGAGCGTAGAACGCTCAGACCCGAAACATCCATGACGTGATCGAGGACCGTTGGCGCAAAGTACAGCCCGGCGGTGCTGGCCCATTGCTGCATGCCATGCTCAAGACACGGAATATCGACCAAGTCGGTAGCTAGCGAAGGCTTGACCAACCAGAATGTCTGTCCATCCCGCACGGTGGCCTTGGGGCGTGCGCCACCGAGGCTGGGTGTTGCCATCAGACGCCTGCGCAGCTTCGGGTCGATCGCGGGGCGGTGACTGGCCATGGCCAACAATTCGCGCGCCAGGGCTTCGAGCTGTGGCAGGCCCGGGCTCGCGAGAGCTGCCACCGAAGGCTTGCGAGTGTGTCCGACGGCAAGGGCGCCCCAGCGGTCGGCATTGCCGGCGCGAAGCAAATAGTCTGCATCCGGTGCGTTTTCCGGCAACTGGTATTCGCGTTGCAGGAGCATGCGCCCCCAGGCATCGGGGGCCGCGTCGCGCAAGACATCGTGCAGGCCCCGGTAGCGCACGGCAGGGAAGCTGACGTCGGCCAGCAGGGGCAGGTTGATCGGGTCGATGGCCCAGGGGAGCTGCGCCTCGAGATAGCTGGGTGCGTATCGATATTGGCCAACGTGATCAACGGCGGTATACCGCCCAATCGTGACCCAATGGCCATCGTCGGGCCGCTGTAGGTACACGTAAAAGGGTCGTGTTCTAGAAGAAGTCATCGTCGTCGATCTCGTTCGCCGTAGCGGAAGTACGCGAGACTCGCTGGTTCAGCGTTGCGGTCGTCAGGTCGATGGCGGGAGGTGGAACGACGAGGTCGAGCAGGCCCAGGGTTTGCAGGGCGTTCAGATACGACGCAGCGCTGACCGCGGGGTCGCCGTGTTCCATGCGGCGCAGGGTGGCAACGGAGATATCCAGCCGCCGGGCCAGGTTGTTGGCTAGCTCCTGGTAGCGCAGACGCTGGGCACGGATGGCCAAGCCCCAAAGCCGCAGGCGTTCTTGTATATGGGGGTGGAGGGTATCCGGCCGGGTGAGCTTCTTGGGCATGTGGAGCTCTTCCGAGAATGATCATAGATGTTCTATTATACTAATTAATACTTCATCTATGATCATAATCATCGATATCCTGGTCGGGAAATCCGCCTAGACTCGACCAGCATCGACTCGTTCGTCAGGATAAGGCTGTGCCGGCTCCAGGCCGCAACAGCGCCCGGTCCAGCGCGGCAAGCCGCGCGGGAGTGCCAACATCGATCCAAGCGCCTTGATACCCGCTGGCGAGGATTTGGCCGTTGCCCATGGCGCGGCGCAGCAAGGGCGCCAGCCGTGCGGAACTGCCGCGAGGCACGTCGGCCAACAGTTCGGGTCGATAAAGGCCGATGCCGCTGAAGGTGAGTCGCTCGCCGCCTTCCGGCGGCGAGGAGGGGTCGCAGGCCCGGCCGCCCACCCGCCAGAAGTCGCCTTGTGGGTGATGCGTTGGGTTGTCCACCAGCAGCAGCCAAGCGAGATCCCGCGGAGCCATGGCGCTGGCCAGTTCCCATGCCCGCATAGGGTTCCAATCGCACCAGACGTCGCCATTGATCACCAGAAATGGGTCGCTATCTAGCCAAGGCAGTGCCTGTGCGATGCCGCCCGCTGTTTCCAGCCCGCCAGCGGGCTCGGGCGACCAGGTGATGCGCACGCCCCAGCGGCGGCCGTCGCCCAGGGCGGCCTCCAGCCGCTCGCCCAGCCAGGCATGATTGATCACCACGTCGCGCAGCCCGGCCGCCGCCAGCCGCTCCAGATGCCAGACGATAAGCGGCTTGCCGCCCACCGCCAGCAAGGGCTTGGGCGTGTGGTCGGTGAGCGGACGCATGCGTTCGCCGCGTCCGGCCGCCAGGATCATGGTTTTCATGGTCATGCCGCATGCTCGGCCAGGCGGTCCAGCAGGCGCAGGAGCGGACGGAACACGTCGTAATGCCCCGCCACCTGCCGCACATAGCCTTCGACGCGCGGCATATGGGCGAGATAGCCCGGCTTGCCGTCGCGCAGATTGAGGCGGGCGAACACCCCCAGGATGCGCAGGTTGCGCTGCAGGCCTATCCATTCCCAATCGGCGTGGAAATCGGCGATGTCGGCGGGCACCGGCAGCCCTTCGCGGCGGGCGAGCTCCCAGTAGCGGATGCCCCAGTCGAGTTGCTGTGGCTCATCCCAGGTGGTGCGGGCGTCCATGAGCAGGCTGGCGAGATCGTAGGCGATCGGGCCGCGCACCGCGTCCTGGAAATCGAGCACCCCCGGCCGCGGATCGTCGTCCACGGGCAGCATCAGATTGGGCGAATGAAAATCGCGGTGCACCAGCACTTGCGGCTGCGCGGCGGCACGGCGCGCCAGGAGCTCGCCGATGCCGGCCAATTGTTCGCGCTCGGTGTCGTCCAGCGAGTAGCCGCAGTGGCGGGCGATGTACCACTCGAGGAATAATTGCAGTTCCTCGATCAGGCGGCTGGCATCGTAGGCCGGCAGGCCGCTGGCGTTGGCCCGCTGCACTGCGGCCAGGGCTTGCAGGGAACCCAGGTACCAGCCATGGATGGCGGCATCGCCGGGGGCGGGATCCTGGCGCAGGGCGGCGTAAAAATTCAGTTCGCCCAGATCGGAGAGCAGCAGGAAGCCGTGGTCCTGGTCGCGCGCGAGCACGTCTGGAGCTTTGACGCCGGCCCGCCGCAGCCGCTCGGCCACGTCGAGGAAGGCATCGAGGGGTTCCCGGTCGGGCGGGGCGTCCATGACAACGCGCGTCCCGTGCGCGGTATCGATCCGGAAATACCGGCGAAAGCTGGCGTCGGCCGACGCCGGCCGCAAGCTGTCGGGCTCGGCGCCCAGTTGGGTGGGGAGCTGCTGCAGCCAGGCATGCAGCATGGCAAGACGGGAATCGGTAGCGGTCATCGGATGGAGCAAGGAGGTCGGCGGGAGCGCCGCACGGATGCCGGCGGCAACCGCCTATGATAATCTTCCGGCTCCCGTCCGATTCTCCGGGCGTTGCGCCCCGCGGGTGCCGCGCCATCCCTTGTTGCCTGCCTTTGCGTCCCGTGCGTCTCCTCTATTGGCCTGCCGTCGTCATGGCGCTGTCCGTCCAAGCCCTGGCTGGTGTTGCCACCGTCCGGGCGCAGGAGGGCGGCGGGCCGCCTACGTCCACGCTGCGCGAGTCGCGCAGCCTGCAGCTGCATCCCGGAATCGACGTGAATCAACTGCCGGTGTTCACCCGCAGCGAGTCCGTGCGGGGTGATCCCGACGATCGCGTGGTGCTGGAAGGCGATGCCGAGGTGCGCCGCAATGACGTCATCCTCAAGGGCAGCCGCATCGACTACGATCGCGCCGCCGAGGTGCTCGACGCCCAGGGCGACGTGCGCCTGCTGCGCGAGGGCAGTGTCGTCACCGGCCCCGCGCTCAAGCTCGACATGGCCACCGATTCGGGGGAATTCGACAACCCCGAGTTCTACGTGGCCACCACGGGCGGCAGCGGCGAGGCCGAGAAAGCCGAATTCCTCAGCCGCACCCAGACCCGGCTGCACGAGGTGATCTATACCGGCTGCCCCTGTCCCGAGCCGGATTGGTATATCCGGGCGCGGCAGGTGGATCTGGATTTCGATACCGAGCAGGGGCTGGCGCGCAGCGGCGTGGTGTATTTCAAGGGCGTGCCCATTCTGGGGGCGCCGATTCTGTCGTTCCCGCTCAGCGATAAGCGCAAGAGCGGTTTTTTGCCTCCCACCTTCGGCCTCACCAGCCGCAGCGGTGCGCAGTTCACGCTGCCTTATTACCTGAACCTGGCGCCCAACTACGACGCCACGCTCTATCCCATGATCTTCGCCCGCCGCGGCGTGCAGCTCGGCGCCGAGTTCCGCTACCTGGGCGCGGGCTACCAGGGGCAGGTGTATGGCGCCCTCATGCCCCACGACCGGGCGAGCGAACGCAACAACCGCTGGTACTACAGCGCGAGCCACCAGCAGGATCTCGGGCGCGGCTTCGGCCTGGGCTGGGATCTCCAGCGCGCCTCCGACGACGATTACTTCCGCGATTTCTCGGCGGTTGCGCTTGATCGCGCCTCCACGGTCACGTTGCCGCAGTCGGTAACCCTGTCGTGGGCCAATCCGTATTTCAGCGCGCAGCTCACGCCCGTGCAGTACCAGGTGCTGCAAGACGCCGACTCGCCGATTACGCCGCCCTACGATATGTTGCCGCGCTTCACGTTCGCCGGTAACCGCTACGATTGGAATGGCCTGGATCTCCGGCTGGGTGGCGAAGCCGTGCGGTTCCGGCGCGTGCCTTGGCTGGCCACCGGTCAGGCCTTGCCGCGCGAAGAGGGCACGCGGGTTTCGGTCTATCCCTCGATCTCCCTGCCCATCCTGCGGCCCGGCTGGTTCGTCACGCCCAAGGTCGGCGTGCATGCCTCCAGTTACCACACCGACTTCAATCGGTCGCTCTATTACGACGCCGACTCCCCGGCGGGCGGGCTGCGCGAATACGACATCCGCAGCGCCAACCGCGTACTGCCCATTATGTCGCTCGATACCGGCCTGATCTTCGAGCGCGATGCCATGCTGTTCGGCCGCTCCATGACCCAGACGCTCGAACCGCGCCTGTACTATCTGTACGTGCCCTATCGGGATCAGCGTACGATTCCCGTTTACGATACGGCGCTGGCCGACTTCGGCTTCAGCCAGCTGTTCTCCGAAAACCTGTTCTCCGGCGGCTGGGATCGCATCGCCAATGCCAATCAGCTCACCGCGGCGCTTTCCACACGCTGGCTCGACGGTGCCAGCGGCGTCGAGCGGGCCCGGATATCGGCGGCGCAGCGCGTGTATTTCGCCGATCAGCGGGTCACCCTCCCCGGCGAGGCGCCGCGCAGCAACGAACGCTCCGATTTTCTGTTTGAAGTGGCGGGCTCGCTCACCGACGACCTCAGCGGCCAGGCCACCATCCAGTACAACCCCTACATCCACCGGCTGGAACAAAGCTCGATCTCGGCGCGCTGGGATGCCGCCCGCCTGGCCACGGTCTACGCGGGCTATCGCTACATTCGCCGGTCGTTCCAGCAAAACGGCCAGGAGCAGGTGAGCATGGCCGTGCAGTGGCCGTTCGCCACCAATTGGTACGGCGTTGGCCGGGTCGATTACTCCATGCAGGACAGCCGTTTTACCCAGGTGCTGGGCGGCCTGGAGTACAACGGCGGCTGCTGCTGGACGGCGCGGGTGGTGGCACAACGCTACGCGGTGTCCAGCGAATCGTCCAATACCGCGTTATTCTTCCAGCTCGAACTGAACGGCCTGGGCAGCCTCGGTACCGACCCGCTCGAAACCCTGCGGCGAAATATCCCCGGCTACCAGCCGGTGACGCGGCCCATCCAGCCCGGTACTCCGTTCGAACGCTATGAATGATGGCCGCGGTGGCTGCCGTGGCCCGTCCTTGGAGCTTTAGTCCCATGCAGGTAATCCGATTCCGCCGGTTTTTTGCGCTGGCCTTGCTGAGCGGTGCGTGCGCCTCCGCGGCGGTACAGGCGCAAGTGCCGCCGCCCGAGGCCGCGGCGCCCGGCACCGTATTCGTCCAGGGGGCGCAGCCAGGCGACTCGATCGTTGCCGTGGTCAACGACGACATCATCACGTGGCGCGAACTCCAGGCCGAACAACACCTGGCGTCCGCCGAGCTCCAGGCCAACGGGATCACCCCGCCGCCGACCGAGGTGTTGCAGCGCCAGTTGCTCGAACGCATGATCACCGACAAAGTCCTGCTCCAGGAAGCCGAGCGTGCCGGCATCCGCATCACCGACGAGCAGCTCCAGGCCGCCGTGGGCCGGATCGCCGAGCAGAACCAGATCACGGTCCAGCAATTGCGCCAGGAGGTGGAGCAGGCCTCCACCTGGGAGGCCTACCTCGAGCAACTGCGCGAACAGGTTCGCATCAATCGCCTGCGCGAACTCGAAGTCGATCGCACCATCATCATTTCCGAAAACGAAATCGATGCCTTTCTGGCCGACCAGGACCGCCAGGGATCGGCGGGCATGGCCAATGCCAACGCCATGCTGCACCTCGCGCAGATCCTGGTGCGCGTGCCGGAAGGCTCCACCCCGGATCTCATCGCCAGCCTGCGCACCCGTGCCGAGAACATGCTGCGCCAGGCGCGCTCGGGCGCTGATTTCGCGCAACTGGCGGCCGCCGGATCGGACGGCGACGAAGCACTGCGCGGCGGCGATCTCGGGCCGCGTCCCACCGGCGGATGGCCCGAGCTCTTCCTCCAGGCCACCCGCGGCCTGCGCGCCGGCCAGGTCAGCGACATCATCCAAAGCGGCAACGGCTTCCACATCCTCAAGGTGATCGATCGCGACGAGCCGCGCCAGGCGGCGGGCCAGTTGCCCGACACCGGGCCGGTGAGTGTTACCCAGAACCGGGCGAGCCACATCCTGCTGCGCACCTCGGCCGTTCTCTCCGACGCCCAGGCGCAAGAGCGTCTGCGCCAGCTGCGCGAACGCCTGGTGCGCGGCAACGAGGATTTCGCCGCCATGGCCCGGCAATACTCCGACGACGCCTCCGCGCCGCAAGGGGGCGAACTGGGCTGGCTGTCGCCGGGCGAAACCGTGCCGGCCTTCGAGCGTGCGCTCGATACCCTGCAGCCCGGCGAAATCTCGCAACCGGTGCAAAGCCAGTTCGGCTGGCACCTGATCCTGCTCGAAGATCGCCGCGTGCAAGACGTCACCGAGCAAACCCGCCGGATGCAGGCGCGACAACTGCTGTTCCAGCGCCGCCTCGAGCCGGCCTGGAACGAATGGGTGAGCATGGTGCGCGCCCGGGCCTTCGTCGACAACCGCCTGGCTCGCGACGACGGCGGCAACTGACGCACCGGCATGTCTACGCGCCCGAGTGCCGGCCTCTCCGCTTCCGGCGAGGCCGATCCTGGCAACACGCCGGCGGCGCCGGGCGCTCCTGCGGCCCGGGGCGCCGCCGCTCCGGCGGCAATGCCCCAACCCTTCACCGCGAGTTCCGGTGCGGTACCCTCCGTCTGGCTCACCACGGGAGAGCCGGCCGGCATCGGCCCTGAATTGTCGGTCCGCGCCGCGGTGCGGCATGCAGCTGGCGGGCCGGCGTCTGAGGGGGCTGTATCTGGCGGTGGCGAGGCCGTGCCGGGCGAGTTGGTGCTCGTGGGCGATCCCGGCCTGCTGAAGGCGCGGGCGGCGGCTGCCGGCGTGACCGATCTCGAAGCCCTGGCCGGCGTGCGCCTGCACCCGGTGCCCCTGGCCCGCCCGGCGGAGGCCGGGCGGCTCGATCCGGCCAACGCCCCCTACGTTCTGCAAACCCTGCAAGTCGCGGCCGATGCCGCGCTGGCGGGGCAGGCCGCGGCCATCGTCACCGCGCCCGTGCACAAGGGCGTGATCAACCAGGCGGGCGTGGCCTTTACCGGTCATACCGAATTCTTCCAGGAACACGCCGGCTGCGAGCGCGTGGTCATGATGCTGGCCGGCGGCGGCTTGCGCGTGGCACTGGCCACCACGCACTTGCCACTGCGCGCGGTGGCCGATGCCCTTACCCGCGAGCGCCTGCGACAGGTGCTGGCCATCCTGCATGCCTCTCTGCGGCAGTCGTTCGGCCTGCCGCAGCCGCGCATCGCCGTGTGCGGCCTCAATCCGCACGCGGGCGAGGGTGGCCACCTGGGACAAGAAGAAATCACCGTCATCGAACCCGTGCTGGCCGAGCTGCGTGCCCAGGGCATGGCGCTCGACGGCCCCTTGCCCGCCGATACGCTGTTCGTGCCCGACCACGTCGCCCGCTACGACGCCGTGCTGGCGATGTACCACGACCAGGGCCTGCCGGTGCTCAAGCACGCGAGCTTTGGCCATGGCGTGAACATCACGCTGGGCTTGCCTTACCTACGGACTTCGGTCGATCACGGCACCGCGCTGGATCTGGCTGGCCGGGGCCTGGCCAATCCGCAGAGCTTGTTCGAGGCGCTCGATCTCGCGTTCGCTCTGGCGGGCCGGCGCGTGGCCGCTTAATCTGATCACGAGCCCAAGCGCAAGCCGCGTCGTTCATGGCGAGCTCAGCGAAGCCACATCTGCTGGAGCCGGAGGCTCCCCCGACCACGCATCCAGCGCAGGCGTCACCGCCAGGTGAAGCCAAGCGAGATCAAGCTCCCTCTGAAGCCGAAGGCTTCCCCAGGTGGTGGCGACGAGCACCAGCCGGGCTGGTGCTCGTCAATGGTGGCGGAGAAGCTTCGGCCGGGAGGCCAGGGTTCTTCACTGGTTTCCTTTCGCGTTCACAGGCCGTAGACTTTCTCGCCACGGGTTTGCGCCTACGTCTGGAGGGTTTCTCATGAATACCGCATTGCGACATCTGGCCACGGGCATGGTCGCGGGCTGCTGTTGGCTGGCGGCCGCCAATGCCGCTGAACTGCATCTCGAACTGGCGCCCGGCGAGGTGCAAAGCCTTTCCACCGAACAATTGCTTGCCCGCCCCGACGTGCAAACGATCTCGATTCCCGAAGACGTGGCGTACAAGCGCGCCATGACCTATCGCGCGGTGCCCATGGCGGCGCTGCTGGCGGGCGTGGTGCCGGCCACGCCGGTGCAGATGGTTGCGCTCGATGGTTTCGTCGCCGAGCTCGACAGCACGCCGCTGCTCAACACCAGCCCCGGCGCCGCGCGGGCCTGGCTGGCCATCGAGGAGCCGGGCGAACCCTGGCCCGCCCTGGGGCCCGATCGGCCCAGCGCCGGGCCTTTCTATATGGTCTGGACCCAGCCCGAGGCCAGCGGCATCCGGCCCGAGCAATGGCCTTATCAAACGGCGGAGGTGCGCATTACCACCTCGCTGGCCGAGCGTTTTCCGGCGATGCCGCCGGCGGCCACGGCCGACGACACCGTGCAGCGAGGCTGGAAAGCCTTCCAGGTGCATTGCGTGGTGTGCCACACCGTGAACCGCCAGGGCGCGGCCGCGATGGGCCCCGATCTCAATGTGCCGCACAATCCCACCGAGTACTTCGCCGGCGACTTCCTGCGCCAATACATTCGCGATCCGGCCGCGCTGCGCCATTGGCCGCAGGGCACCATGCCGGCGTTCGACGCGAACATCCTGCCCGACGATGAGCTGGACGATTTGTTGGCTTATTTAAAGCATATGGCGGGGCGCAAGGTCATGCCCTAGCTGCGTGGCTGGTACCAAGGTTTACGGAACATGGCGTGTGTTGGCATCAAATGGGTTTGCGATGGAACTGATTGAATGGGACGACTTCACGAAGGTGGAGCTACGGGTGGGCCGCGTGGTGGCGGCCGAGCCGTTCCCCGAGGCGCGTCGACCGGCCTATAGGCTGCAGGTTGATTTTGGCGAGGAAATCGGCGTTCGCAAGTCCAGCGCCCAGATCACAGCGCTATACAGCCCGCAATCGCTGGTGGGTAAGCTGGTGGTCGCCGTGGTCAACTTTCCGCCGAAGCAGATTGGCCCCATGATGTCGGAGTGTCTCGTGACGGGTTTCCATGATGCCGGCGGACGCGTGTCGCTGTGCGTCCCCGAACACGAGGTGCCCTTGGGCACTCGTTTGTTATAAGCCCGTCCCCGCACTGGCGCCCGTGACGCCATACCGCGCCCGATAATCCAGAATGGCCTGCTGATGCGGCGCCACCGCGCCGGCGGTATCGGAGGCCGCCAGCGCCAGGATGTCGGTGAGCGAGGCGATGCTGATCACCGGCATGCCGTAGCGCTGTTCCACCTCCTGCACGGCCGAGAGCGGCGAGAGCTCGCCGTTCTGGCCCGCGCGTTCCATGCGGTCCAGCGCGATCAGCACGGCGGCCGGCTCGGCGCCCGCGGCGCGGATGATGTCCACCGACTCGCGCACCGAGGTGCCGGCGGTGATCACGTCGTCGATGATCACCACCTTGCCCGCCAGCGGCGCGCCCACCAGGGTGCCGCCTTCGCCGTGATCCTTGGCTTCCTTGCGATTGAAGGCAAAGGCCGTATCCCGGCCCATGCCCGCCAGGGCAACGGCCGTGGCGCTGGCCAGCGGGATACCCTTGTAGGCGGGGCCGAACAGCATGTCGAAGGCCACGCCGCTGCCCAGCAGCGTATTGGCGTAGAAGCCGGCCAACTGGCCGAGCGAGCCGCCGTGATGGAACAGGCCGGCATTGAAGAAGTACGGACTGATGCGGCCCGATTTGGTGGTGAAACTGCCAAAGCGCAGCACGCCTTGGTCGATGGCGAAGCGCACGAAGTCAGTGCGCAAGGAAGAGGAGGCGGTCATGTGAGGCCCGGCTTGCTATGATCGGGGCCGCCATTGTATCCGGGAGGCCCCACGTGCTGCGTATCGTTTCGCTCAATCTCAACGGCATCCGTTCGGCGGTACGCAAAGGCGTGCTGCCCTGGATCGTCGACCAGCAGGCCGATTTCATCTGTTTGCAGGAACTCAAGGCCCAGGATGCCGACCTGACGGACGAAATGCGCCGTCCCGAAGGCTACGAAGGGTATTTCCATTACGCCGACAAAAAAGGCTACAGCGGCGTCGGCATCTATACCCGTCACCAACCCAACAAGGTGATCGAGGGACTGGGCGTGCCCGAGATCGATGCCGAAGGCCGCTACCTCGAGCTGGTCTACGACCGCCTGGCCGTCATTTCCCTCTATCTGCCTTCGGGCTCCAGCGGCGATCACCGTCAGGCGGCCAAGTTCGAGTTCATGGAGCACTTCTACGGCCATCTTGCCGAGCTGGCCCGGCGCGGCTGCGAGGTGGTGCTGTGCGGCGACTGGAATATCGCCCACCACGAGATCGACCTCAAGAATTGGAAAGGCAACCTCAAGAACAGCGGTTTCCTGCCCGAAGAACGGGCCTGGCTCACCAAGGTGATCTCGGAACTGGGCTGGGTCGACGTGTACCGCAGCCTGTACCCCACCGCCGAAGGCGAGGCCTACACCTGGTGGAGCAACCGCGGCCAGGCCTGGGCCAAGAACGTGGGCTGGCGTATCGATTACCAGATCGCCACGCCGGGCATCGCCGCCACGGCGCAGCGCGCCTCGGTGTATAAGGACGAGCGCTTCAGCGACCATGCGCCGCTGACGGTGGAGTACGACGCGGTGCTGTGAGCGCGTCCTTGACGCGTCCCAAACACGGCAAACCCGTTGTGGTCGAGCGGGTGATTTGGTAATCTAACCATCTAAATCAACTAGTTGAAAACAGCGTGATGCGCGAGATTCAGACCACTGAAGCCAAGGCTCACCTCACTCAGCTACTGGACGCGGTGGAGCGTGGCGAGAGTTTCACTATTACCCGCCATGGGCGGCCGGTGGCGCGCCTGATTCCCGCTGCGGATCAGCGCCGGGCCGAGATCGAGAAAACCATGGCGCAAATTGCCGCGTTTCGTCCGACCATGCCGTCCCTCTCCTTGGCGGAAATCCAGAAGGGCCGTCACGAAGGGCACGGCGTCTGATGGCCTTTGTCGTCGATGCTTCGGTAACAGCCACGTGGCTGTTACCCGACGAATCCTCGGCGGTCGCACAGGCGGCATACGCCCGGCTACCGTATGAGGAGGCTCTGGTACCGCACCTATGGTGGTTCGAGATGCGGAATATCTTTCTTTCCGCCGAACGGCGTGGACGCCTGGACGCCGTGAGCAGCAACCGAGCGCTGGCCTTGCTTGCCGGATTGCCGATCCAACTTGACCATATGGCCGACAGCGCCAGTGTGATGGAGCTGGGACGTAAGCATAAGCTGACGTCCTACGATGCGGCTTATCTGGAACTGGCGCTGCGCGAAGCTCTGCCGCTGGCGACCTTGGACCGGACGTTGGCGCGGGCGGCGCAAGCCGAAGGAGTCGTATTGATCGAGGGCGATTAAGCCCGGGGAGGCCAAGCATGGCTCCAAAGTCCGCCCAAGTCGTACAAGAACAGATCGTCGTCGCCACTCGTGGTCGCGGACTTGTCGACGTCACCGCGCCCCTGGAGGCGTTCGCGGCATCAAGCGGCCTCAGCTACGGTGTGATCACGGTTTTTGTTCAGCACACCAGCGCGTCGCTGCTCATCACCGAGAATGCTGATCCCGACGTGCACCGCGATCTCGAGACTCTATTCCAGCGCCTGGCACCCGATGGGGATACTGCGTTCCGACATCGGGCGGAAGGCCCGGATGATATGGCGGCGCATGCGCGCAGCGCCCTAACCGCCACCAGTTTATCCATACCCTTGGTGAATGGCCGGTTGGGCCTGGGAACCTGGCAAGGCGTGTATTTGTGGGAGCACCGGACGAGTGCGCATCGTCGGCATCTGGTGTTCACGCTGGTGGGGGCGTGAGGAAGGCTGCCCCTGGTCAGTCAACCCTATCCCCTGGCAGCGGCGGTACATCCGGCGCCTTATCCAGAAGCCTTGTCAGGGCGCCACGTTTGGTTGTTCCGGCACGTGCTTGGAGGAAGTCGCTGGCCGTCTCCACGGCTCCGACCTTCTGCGCGACCGCTGACACGATCCATTGATTGAGCGACACGCCGTCTTCCATGGCGAGGCGCGCAGCCGCCTCCTTGAGCGACCGCGGCAGTTGTAGAGGATATTTGTAGCGCTGGGTCTGCGTCATGTGTGCAGTCTCCTGACGATTTCTCCGGGTGTTGCGATGATGACGCCCAGCTTGAGCGCCGGACGGAAGTCCTTGACGTTATGCGTCACGATGGCCTCGGCCTGTCCGTTCAGCGCAGCCTCCAGCACCATCTCATCGGTGACATCGGATAACATGGGCCGAGTCCGAAACGAGATGTCGATGCCTTCAGACACAGCGGCGAGCGCACTCAGCACCGAAGCGACATCCTGCAGACTGTGGCCTGTTACCTTACGGGTTTCCTCCCGGCTAAGCACCGCCTCATACTCCAAGAACAGCGCCGTCGAGCAAAGCGGTGTCAGCGCGCCCTTATCGACGAATCGCAGGAGCAGGTTGCTCGCTCCGGTGCGGCTTCGGAAGGCGGCCACGAGCACATTGGTGTCTAGAACCAGTCTCATGGCACACAATATATAGACATCTCATGAGATGTCAATGACTGTGAGAGAGATGCGCGAGATCGGGACGATTGAAGCCAAGGCTCACCTCACCCGGTTGCTGGACGCGGTGGGGCGAGGTGGACGTTGACCGAAATTCAGGCGGCCCACCACGAGAGGCATAATCGCTGATGGCCCTTGTTGTAGACGCTTCGGTAACGGCCTCATGGCTGTTGCCCATCCAGCTTGACCATATGACCGAGAGCGTCAGTGTGATGGAACTGGCGCGCAAGCATGAGTCGATCCCCTTATTTGGAGCTGCGCGAAACCTTGCCGTTGGCAACCTTAGATCGGCATTGGCGCAGGGGCTGCTGGTTGAGAGCATCTCGTTGATCAACGGCAACAGAGCCCGGGAGGTCAGGGATGGCTCCAAAATCTATCCAAGTCGTGCAAGGTCAGATAGTCGTTTCCACTCGCGGTCGTGAGTTGGTCGACATCACGGCGCCGCTGGTGGCGTTCGCGGCGTCCAGCGGCCTGAACTGCGGTGTGATCACCGTATTCGTGCAGCACACCAGCGCCTCGCTGCTCATCACCGAGAACGCTGATCCCGACGTGCATCGCGATCTCGAAACCCTGTTCCGGCGCTTGGCCCCCGATGGCGATCCGGCGTTCCAGCACCGGGCCGAAGGCCCTGACGATATGGCGGCGCACGCGCGTAGCGTACTTACTGCGACCAGTTTATCGATACCTCTGGTACATGGCCGATTGGGGCTGGGGACGTGGTAAGGGGTGTATTTGTGGGAACAGAGAGTGCGAGGCCATCGGCGGCAGCTGGTATTGACGCTGGTGGGGGCTTGAGCACCAGGGCACGGATCTTCCAAGAGTTCGGACCATCGCGGGCCCGACGCAGGCTTGCGTGATGGTGGCGCCCCTTGGCATTAGAACGGATAGTGCCAACATCAATCGGGCCTCACCTTCGCTGCAGTCACGACTTCCTTCCAGGTCGAAACCTCCTCGCGCAGACGGCGCTCGAAGGCATCCGAGCGCAACACATCCAACTCGGCACCCAGTGCGGCGATGCGCTCGCTCACGGCATTCTCTTTGAGAACCTCGATAATGTCATCTTGGATATGCTCGACGAGTTCGCGGGGTAGGCCTGCAGGCCCTACGATACCGTTCCAGTTTTTCATGGTGTAGCCTGGTACGCCGGCTTCCGAAACCGTCGGTACGTCGGGCATCAACGGCGAGCGTTGATCACCAGAGACTGCGAGGGCCTTGAGCCGGCCTGACTCCACATGGGGCAGAAGCGCAGAGATTGACGTCGAGAGGAGGGAGACGTTGCCAGCGATGAGGTCGGTCACTGCCGCGCCGTTCGATCGATAGGGAATATGCATGAGATCGATCCCTGCCATATGAGCAAACTTTGCCACCGCGAGATGGGGTGAACCACCATTTCCACTCGAGCCGTAGTTGAGTTTTCCAGGTTGTTCTTCGGCCAGAGCGATGAACTCCTGCAGGGTGTTTGCGGGGACGTCGGCAGGCACGCAGAAAGCGAACTGATTGAACGTGACATGTACGATAGGCGTGAAATCCCCCAACGGGTCGTAAGGCAGGTCGGGATAGACGGCCGCGTTGATTGCATGGTTGCTGGCCAGCATGCCGAGCGTGTAACCGTCGGCGGTACTTTGCGCGATAGCCCGTGTGCCCACCACGCCGCCAGCACCGGTGAGATTTTCCACCACGATACTCTGTCCCCAGCGCTCCGCGAGTTTGTCGGCCAGAAGCCGTGCTGTGGCATCACTCACGGTGCCGGGTCCGTAGGGGACGATGAGGCGGACCTGTCTCGAAGGGTAGTCTGCCGCTGCGGCATCTCCAAGGGCAGCGAGTAATGAAAGAGAAGCTCCTGCGACAAGGATGGAACGTCGGAGTTGCGAATACATGAGGTGTGTCTCCTTTAAGTGGAAAGGCAAGATTCCGTGCGATCCTGCCTGTTGCCTGTTTAATCAATGATGGCTTGATCGCGCAGGCGAGCGATCTCGCTGGGGTTGAGACCGAGCGTCCGCAGTACTTCCTGCGTATGTTCACCGGTGTGCGGTGCGGGGGTGTTGATCAAGGCGGGCGTTCGTGCGAGCCCCAGCGCGGAGTCGACGAATCTCAGGGGTCCATGGGTTGGGTGTTCAACGTCACGAATGAGAGATCGAGCCCGCACGTGTGGGTCCGCTAGCATCTCGCTTACTTTGCGCACCGGCGCGACGCAGACGTCGTGTTTGGCGAAATGCTGTTCCCATTCGGCGCTATCACGAGTGCGGATGATCTTCGCCACCCCGTCGCACACCTCGGCTTCCCGCGCATTGGCGCTGCGCGTGTAGTGCTCCGCTCGCCGTTCGAACTCTACCCACTTGGGTCGATCGAGGGCGTTGCAGAAGTTGTGCCATAAGGCTGGTTCCGAGCAGGCGACAGAAAGCCAGCGCCTATCGCGCGTCTCATAGAGTGTGTAGTAGGGATAGGTGCCGGAGAATACGCCCTCGCCCGCGGTTGGCTCATATCCGTCGCTAAAATAGCGGCGCATATTGGGTGTCGCAGCCAGCAGGGCAATACTCGTGTCCAGGTAGGCAATGTCGATGTGCTGGCCCTGGCCGCTGCGCTCCCGTTCCAAGAGTGCGAAGGCGATGGCGAGCGCGGCGTGCATGCCCGCACCTCCATAGTCCGCGACGAGGTTCAACGGCACATCTGGCGCTCGTCCTGCATCACCCCAGAGGCTCAGGGCTCCTGAGAGGGCCAGAAAGTTCAAATCATGCGCGGGCCGGCTGCGATAGGGTCCCGCTTGCCCGAAGCCCGACATCGAGCAATAGACGATACGGGGATTAATCGATGCGATGCTTTCATAGTCGGCGTCTAGACGCCGCATTGTTCCGGGGCGAAAACCTTCAATGATGACATCCGCTTCGCGTGCAAGGCGCAGGAAAATCGCCAGCCCTTGCGGATGCTTGAGATCGATCGCCATCGAGCGCTTGTTGCGATTGGTATGTGACTGTGCCTCGAAGCGATCAGTATCCGAAGGCCGCTGGCCTCGAGTTGGAGTGTCGATTTTGAGCACATCAGCGCCCATGTCGGCCAAAAACATACCGGGCAGCTCGGCTGGTGGTACGCGGCCGAGCTCAAGCACACTGAAGCCTTGCAGAGCGCTCATCGGCTATCCCCGTCACGACGCGCGACGGCGTTCAGGACGCGCTCGGTGTCTTGCCCGAGCCGTGGCGGCATGGTTGGTTGCGACTGCCAGCCATCGAAGCGCACGGGGTTGCGTGGAAACACCAGCCTACCCATGTCCGCGTCATCGACCGTCACGAAGTGCTCCACCGCACAGAGGTGGGGATCGGCGCGAAGATCCTCCAGTCGATTCATTGGGGCAACCGGGATATCCAATCGGTGGCAGACGCCGAGCCACTCCTGGGTAGATCGAGTCAGAATATGTTCGGCCAATCGTGTGTAGAGCAACTCGATGTTGCGAGTGCGCTCGGAGAGCGTCGCGAAGCGTGGATCCTCCAGCGTTGCGGTGTCTCCTACTTCCAAGAGGAAAGCTTGCCAGTGCGAGTCGGTGTAAGGCATCACGCATACGTGTCCGTCCCGTGTTTCGTAGGGGCGTCGGCCCGGCATCATCGCGCGTCTATAGCCCATCGGCTCGATTGGTGGCTCAAACTGCCCGCCCTGCATGTGTTCCACCAGCCCGAAACTCACTGCCGCCTCGAACATTGGCACCTCCACGCAGGCGCCGTAGCCTGTCTGCTCGCGCTGCAGCAGTGCGGTGAGCACTGCCTGTACCGCAAAGAGCGAGCCCACCTTGTCGGCGAGGGCTGCGGGTATGTAGCGCGGCACGCCAGTTTGCATCTCCATCAGTCCAGCAAAGCCGGCAAGGCCTTGGATCACGTCGTCATAGGCAGGTTGCCCGGCATAAGGGCCGTCGGAGGCGAAGCCGGTGAGCGAGGCATACACGAGTCGAGGGTTGCGTGCGCGTATCTCATCGGGCCCGAGCCCCAGCGCCTCCATTTTGTTTGGCCGCATGTTGTGCATCAGCACATCGGCGGTTTCCACTAGCGAGAGCAAGGCTTCTCGACCTGCGTGCGACTTGAGGTCGATCACGACACTCGCCTTGTGGCGGTTGACTCCCATGAAGAGTCCTGCCATGCCGTTCTCTCGGCCTGGGCCGATATGACGGGTGCTATCGCCGCACGGGGCTTCGATTTTGATGACCTCGGCACCGTACTCGCCGATCAGTTGTCCGGCATAGGGCCCCATCACGACGGTTGTGAGGTCGAGGATGCGCAGTCCGTGTAGAGGAGCTTTTGTCATACTCAGTCATTCAATAAATAGAACGTTGGGTTAGGCCTTGGTTCGAAGCTTCGGCACGATCCAGGCTCTGCCAGGGGGCGGCGATGATCAGTGCACCAACCCTATAGCCGGTCTCAAAGGTGTTCGCGCACGAGCTCCCGCGCTGCGATGATCTGGAGGATCTGGCTAGTGCCTTCATAGATACGTAGCAGCCGTACGTCGCGGTAGAGACGTTCAATGGCGTACTCTTTCATGTAGCCATTGCCCCCGTGCACCTGCAGAATGCGATCGGCGATGCGTCCCGCCGCTTCGGTGGCGAAGTACTTGCAGCACGCTGCTTCTTTAGTGATTTTCTTGCCCGCATCCTTGTCGCGTGCTGCCTTCTCCACCATCGCACGCGCCGCGTAGGCCTCGGCCTGGCTGTCGGCCAGCATGGCTTGGATCAGCTGAAACTCGGCAATTGGCCGTCCGAATTGTTTGCGCTCTATGGCGTAGCGCACGCCTTCGTCGAGCAGGCGTTCGCAGGCCCCGACGGCGACGGCTGCCATATGCAGCCTCGCATGATCGAGCGAGCGCATGGCGCTTTTGAAGCCCTGACCTTCGGCACCCAGCAGTGCGCTTGCGGACACACGCACGTTGTCGAAGGTGACGTCGGATTCATGCGAGCCCGCGAAGCCCATTTTCTCGTAGGGTTGACCGATGCTCATCCCTGGAGTGCCACGATCTACAAGAAAGGCGGAAATACCACTCGCCCCCTGTTCCTTGGTGCCGGTTCGTGCGAAAACTGTGAACACGCCGGCATGGATCGCATTGGTGATGAAACGCTTGGTACCGTTGATGATGTAGTGGTCACCGTCGTGTACCGCACGTGTCGCGAGGGACGCTGCGTCGGAGCCGGCGTCAGGTTCAGTCAAGCAAAAGGAGGCGAGCATCTCGCCACTGGCAAGCTTGGGCAAATACTTGCGCTTTTGCGCTTCGCTGCCTTCATTGATGATGCCAAGCGTCCCCACGCCGTTGGTGGTGCCGAAGTAAGAACGGAAGGCCGGTGCGGCATAGGCCACCTCGAACACCAAGCGAGCCTCTTCGTACATACTCAGTCCCAGCCCACCATACTCTTGTGGCACTGTCATGCCGAAGAGTCCAAGCTCCTTTAACCCTCGCACCACGTGATCGGGGATCTCATGAGTGAGCTGCACTTCCGGTTCGGCGGGCACTAAGACTTCTCGGGTGAACCTCCGTACCGCGTCAATCAGCAGCTCCAAGGTCTCTTCGCATTCGTTCATAGAATCTCCGGCTTATAGGCGGTTGGGGGAATCATGACTAAGGCTAAGCGGCGTAGACTTATGCGTCCAATACATTTTCTTTGGAGTGACGATATCTTTTTGTTAAGCTAAAGCAGGTCTTCACTTACAAGCTCGCAGCATGCACACCCGTCTGATCCGCCAGTTTCTCGCCGTAGCTGAGACTCAGAATTTCCGCAAAGCGGCAGAGCGACTGCATATGGCGCAGCCGCCACTGTCAGTGGCCATCAAACGCATGGAGGAGGATCTCGGCGGCCCGCTCTTCATTCGAGAGCGCCGTGGGGTGCGCCTTACGGCACTTGGTGAAGCAATCCTTCGGGATGCGAGACAAATAGCCTTTCACGTTGACCAACTGCGTCAAGCGGCAACGAGCGCCTCCACGGGCCTGGCAGGAACGCTAAGCGTAGGCTTTGTCGGTTCGGCCACTTATTCGCTCTTGCCGCGGGCGTTGCCGATGTTTCGCGAGCACTATCCGCTGATCTCGCTAGAGTTGCGCGAACGCACCACTACGCAGATCCTTCGCGAGATCGAGGCTGGCCAACTTGATCTTGGTCTGGTACGGTTTCCGGTATTTGAGCCAACAAATCTTGCCTTGGTGCCTGTAGAGCCGGATACTTTAATATTGGCTCTTTCTGTTCACCATCCTTTAGCAAGGCGACGGCATCTCAAGTTGCGCGAGCTCGCGGACGAGCCCTTTCTGATGTACTCGGCCGCGGCCGCGCAGAACCTCCGCGGCCAGGTGATGCTCGCCTGCCAGATGGAAGGTTTTACGCCCAAGGTGGTGCAAGAGGCCGTGCAAATTCAGACTATCGTGAGTCTCGTCGAGTGCGCCATGGGTGTGGCGCTAGTACCTTCGGTTTGCAGCCGCCACAACATACCGGGTGTCGTGTTCAAGACTCTTGCTTCTCCCTCAGAGAATCTTGACATCGCTCTCGCCGTAGTAACAAGGCCTGAGACTGAATCACTGACAGCGGCACGTCTTCGAGGCTTGCTCATCGAGCTGGGGGCGGGGAACACTCCTACGAGTTGCGGGTGCATGATGACGCCTCGGCTTTGATCACGGTGGGGCTGCTCGAACGCAACGAATCTGGTGCGCTCGTTTGCCCCTATGCGGATATCCATGTGGACATGCACATCGGCTGGCGTGCCGAATGACGGACGAATTGGGCGTGCCAGCCGACTGGATTACCGTCGTCATTATTACTAGAACGGATAGCTTTGATCTCCTGGTTCTATGGTGATCTGCCGGAGCTCGGTGAACTCCGCAATCCCGGCCTGGCCGCCAAAACGGCCATAGCCGCTGGCCTTGACCCCTCCAAATGGGATATGCGCTTCGTCGTGTACGGTGGGACCGTTAATGTGGCAGATACCTGACTCAAGGCGTTGGGCAATTTGCAAAGCCTTGGTAACGTCGCGGCTGAAGATGGCCGAGGTGAGGCCATACGGCGTATCGTTGGCCAGGGCAATGAGCTCCTCGATACCCGTGCCGCGTACGATGGCCACCACCGGACCGAAGGATTCTTCGTGATAAAGGCGCATGTCGGCTGTGACGTGGTCCACTACTGTGGCCGTCATCAGCGTCCCCTGCGCCGTGCCGCCGGCTTTCACGACGGCTCCTTTGGCGGTGGCGTCGGCGATCAAGGCCATGCAGCGTTCTACTGTACTCTCATCGACGACGGAGCCGAGCGGAGCGGAGCCGTCTGCTGGATCGCCAACCTTCAGCGTCCGGGCCCGTTCGGCAAAACGCTGGACAAAGGCATCGGCAACGGCGGTGTCCACGACGATACGCTCGGTGGACATGCAGATCTGCCCCTGATTCATGAAGGCGCCGAAGATAGCGGCCTTGACGGCATGATCGACATCCGCGTCATCAAGTACCACCTGCGGAGCCTTGCCACCCAGTTCGAGCAAGACGGGCTTGAGATGGGAAGCCGCCTGCTCGGCAATCAAACGGCCAACACGGGTGGAGCCCGTGAAGTTGATGCGCCGAACCGCGGGATGGGCGATCAGGGTGTTGACGATCTCGGCCGCATCCTTGGGAGCGTTGCTGAGGTAGTTGACGATCCCGTCGCCCAGTCCGGCTTCGATCATCGCTTCCACGATCAGACCGTGGGTTCGTGGACAAAGCTCGGAACCTTTGAGGATTACGGTATTGCCGCAGGCAAGCGGAGTGGCAATGGCACGCACGCCCAGGATAATGGGAGCATTCCACGGCGCGATGCCCAAGACGACACCGGCCGGCTGACGTATGGTCAAGGCCAATGTGCCGGGCTTGTCGGAAGGCAGCGTCTCGCCGCCCACCTGCGTCGTGAGGGCTGCCGCTTCGCGCAGCATATTGGTGGCGAGATGAACGTTGAATCTGGCCCAGCCTTCCGTCGCGCCGATTTCCTCGGCCATGGCGGCGACGAAGTCATTGGCTTTGGTCTGCAAACGATCGGCCGACGCAAGCAGGCGCATGCGACGCTCGTTCGGACCGAGGGTCGACCAATCGGCGAACGCCGCCGCCGCGGCATCGGCTGCCGCCTTGGCGTCGTCCGCCGTGGCCGCGGGAGCCACTGTGACCGGCAAGCGAGATAAAGGGTTGTGGCGTTCAAAGGTTGTTCCGGATGAAGCCATTCGGCGGTGATTGCCGATCAATAGAGATGTTTGGTACATGAGCAGTCGCTTTTGATGTGGAGTCCTTGGGGACTAGCACCTATGAAGTGCAAGAGCTAGTCGATTTTCAGGCCGCGAGAGCGGATCAGCTCGCCCCAACGTTGGGATTCCTGGGTCGCGTACCCGGCTAGCTCCTCGGGTGTGCTGGTGTTTGGCTCCACCCCGATTTCGCTCATTCGCTCACGGACACCGGGAGCGTCGATCGCTGCGGCCAGTGCCTGGTTGAGGCGTGCGACGGTCGCAGCAGGCGTGTCTTTGGGTACCACCACGCCTTGCCAGGCATAGACCTCGAAAGTATCGAAGCCAAGCTCTTTCATCGTGGGTACTTCGGGAAACTCAGCCAACCGCTCGGTAGTGGCGGCGGCCAGGGGCTTGACCCGGCCATCCTGAATGAAGGCCTTGCCGCTTGCCAGGTCGACGAACATGAAATCGATCCTTCCCGCATTGAGATCCATGAGGGCCGCTGGCGACCCGCGATAGGGCACATGGGTGGCTTGTGCGCCGGTTTCCTGAAGCAGAAGCTCGGATGCCAAGTGATGGGGAAGCCCGGTGCCCGGCGTGGCATATGTTAGGGCGTTCTCCTTGAGATGGCTGATGAATGTTCTGCCATCATTCACGGGAAAGTCGGGTCGTGTGATCAGCAGCAGCGGGAAGCGCGCCACATGGCTAACGTAGCTGAAGTCTTTCTCCGGGTCATAGCCCATCTTCTCGTAGAAGTGAGGATTGGTGGCAAAGGTGGCATTGTCGCTGGTGAGCATGGTGTAGCCATCGGGCTTGGAGCGTGCCAACGCCGTCGCCCCGATGATTGAGGAGCCGCCTGGGCGGTTCTCGATGATCACGGGCTGGCCTAGTTCCGGAGACAGATGCTGCGCAATTAAGCGGGCAATGGCGTCGGTGCCACCGCCCGCGGCGTTGGGAATGATCCAATGGACGGGCTTATCAGGGTAGCTATCCGAGGCCCAAGCCGTACTGGCGGTGGCAAGGGTTAGGCAGGCCAGATGCAGAATCCAGGGTTTGGTTTTTCTCATGTCTCTCTCCTTCGGTAAAGTGCGTGTGGTAAGGCGCTCAAAGCACGATGCGAGGCTGGGTGCGGCTCAGGCTGACTCCGGCATCCCATTGCTTGACGTAATCTGTTGGGGATCGAAGGTCGGGGGCAGATAGCCAAAGGCGCCACAACAGGCGTTGTTTGCCGGGCTCGGGCCAATCGATATACGCGGTGCGGGTATGCAGGACGACGAAGTTATTGAGAAACTGCATATCGCCCCGTTGTAGTTGCATGGAGTAATGCAACTCTTCGGCCAGTTCCTCGGTGATGCGGATGGCCTCGGCTTGGGCGCTGCTTAACGCGGGTGCGCCAGGTAGATCGTGTCCCTTGATGATATGGCGCGGACCGAACGACACGCAGAGCTTATCGTCGAGGACGCTGAAGACCGGGCTCTCGTAATAGGCTTGCTCACCATCATCGGTCTCCCCATGTTTCGTCCAGCAAAACTTCCGGGATAACAACTCGACGGTTTCGGGGGCGCGTTGCAGCAGGGCGTTGTAGACGGCAACGGCGCTCGCGATTTTCGAAAGCCCCCCGCTCTTTGGCTCCTGCACGCACAGCAGACCCACGATACTGGCCTGGTCGCAGTGATAGTCCATGGTTTCGCGAGTCTGATAACCCCGGCTGTTGGGATCGTCCTGGCTTTTACCCAGGTCGGTGACGTGGCCCAGCATGTCGCCATCCGGATTGTTGGATCGAGCTTGGCCAAGATGGCTGCCGATGGCCCAATAGATGGTGGCGGCTTCCAGACGGCTAAGTGTGTCCAGAGGAAGGCCTCGGATCAACGCAACTCCAAATCCATCCTTGAGTTCGGACCGCAGTTGTTCCAGGCGCTCGCCGAAGCGGCCCAGATTGAAGTCGCTTGTCGTGAGGTCCAGTAAACGATTTGGGTCGCCACCCAGGCGTGGCCCGAGACGGACGGCCATGGTATGCAAATCGTCGATCTCGGCGTTGGTGAGCTCGAAGCGCCAGCGAGGATCCTGTGCCAGGTTGTTGGGTAGCCAATTGGCGGGATCGTCCACTGGGCGGCCGATCACGGCGGGGGAGCGTGGAGCGAGGCGCATAAAAACTCCTTTTTGTGCGATAGCTGATTATCAGACATCAAACGAACTGGCTCGAACTATGTACTATCATCGCTACCGAGTCAAGAGCTGGGGCAACCTCGTGCCTGCCGGCCTTCAACGTTTTGCCACCACCTAATGCCCTTAGATTGCACAACTCCAGCAGTCGAGCTGGATTCTTTGGAGACGGCGCGCCAAGCTTTACTGGCTCGCCCGGGTTTCCTATTGCGCCGCTGTCTACAGAAGACGTCAGGGCGGTTCAATGAGGGATGCGCCGCGCTGGGTCTGACCGATCGCCAGTACGACTATTTATTCGTGCTGGATATCGTTGAGCAACTGGGCCAAACGGAACTGGGTGAAGTATTGGGTCTAGATCGCTCGACCAATACCCTGGTTCTGAAGATCCTCGAACGCAAGGGTTTGGTGACCCGTGAGATTCCCGAGGAAGACACGCGCCGCCGCCTGGTGCGCATCACGGCGCAGGGGCGTGATTTATTGTGCCGCGCGCGGACGGCGGCGGATGAGTCGCAAAGTGCGATCGCCGACTGTTTGACGGCGCCGGAATATCGACAACTCTTGATGCTGTTGCAGCGGGTGCTTGCGAATTTGCCGGAACAATCATGAGTGATCGCCGTTGGTTTGCCTTGGCTGTCTGGTTTTGAGCGGCTTGGAGTGTTAGAGACGCAAGGGCTCACGCGGTAGACGTGGTCCGAGTCCGCAACGCCTCCCCCAACATGCGCGAAAAAGCCTGCGCAGCGGGCGAAAGACCAGCGCCCTGGCGCCGGAAGATGCCCACCTGCCGGCTGGGTTTCGGCACACCCATCGGCCGCTGGCACAGCCCCTCCATATTGAGCTCCGGCAACGTGATCGCCGGGATCATGGTCAAGCCGAAGCCCGCGCGCACCATGCTCAATGCGGTAACGCTGTTGAGCGTTTGATACTCGGCCTGCTTGCCGCGGGCCAGCACGGCCAGCGTCTCGCGCACCATCTGATAGGTTTGCGAGCTTGCCGCCACCAGGATCATGGTTTCGTCTGCCAGTTGCTTCCAGTCGATCTCCGGCTGCGTACTCAACGGATGGCCAATCGGCAAAATGCAGGCCAGCTCGTCTTCAAATAATGGCTCAAAGTCGAGCTGCCGGATGTCCGGCATGGCCGAGCCCACCGCCAGGTCGACCTTGCCGGCCGCCAGCGTTTCAAGGATCTGCCGGTTGTGATCCTCATACAACCGCAACGCGATACCCGGGTGTTGTTGGCGAAACGCCGACATGACCCGCAGTACGGCGCCACAGGCAAGCGATGGCAGAGTGGCCACCGCCAGTTGCCCCTGCTCCAAACGAGCCAGGGCCTGGGCTTGCTGATAGGCCTCCTGCAGGTGGTCCAGCCCGGCGCGCATGCGATCCAGCAGTTGCTCGCCCGCCGGCAGCAACTGGACCCGGCGCGTACTGCGCTCGAAGAGCGGCAGCTCCAGGGCGTCTTCAAGTTCGCGGATCATCTGCGAGAACGCGGGCTGCGTCATGCCCAGCCGCTGGGCGGCGCGCGAAAAGGACAAGGTATCGGCCAGGGCCAGGAAGCCTTCGACCTGACGGAGTCTGATTTTCATAGGCTTAGCCTATTAATTGGAATGAAATTAGTATTTCAAATTATATAAGCGCTTTGCCATAATGGTTGCCTTTCACGCGCAAGGTCTGATTTGCCATTGGCAAGTCCTTGGCTACGTCTGGCACGCCGCCGTCCGCCTAGGCGATCCGGCAACAGGATCAAGAGGAGGCGTCCCGTGGGCCGCTACATTGATGTTCACCACCATATCCTGCCTCCCGGCTACGTTGAAGCGGTAGGCGCCATCAAAATTGGCGCTCAAGGTTCGTCGGGCCGGTTGCCGCACTGGACGGTGGAGGACGCGCTCGAGCGCATGGACGCCGCGGACGTGGCCTGCGCCATAACCTCGATCAGCGCACCGGGCCTGGAGGTGGCGGACGATGTCGCCGCGCGCCTGGCTCGCGCCTGCAACGAAGTGGCACTGGATATGTGCGCAAACCATCCACGCCGGTTCGGCTGTTTTGCCACGGTACCGCTGGTGAGCCTCGACGCCGCCTTGGCGGAGGTGGCCTTCGCCTACGAGCAGGGGCCGGCGGATGGTGTTTGCCTGTTGTCGAACTTCCGCGGCAAATACTTGGGGGACGAAAGCCTGTGGCCCTTGTATGAGGAGCTGGATCGCCGGAGCGCCGTGGTATTCGTGCATCCCACGTCGCCTGTGGCGCCGGTGGCCGTGGCGGGGCTCTCCTTGTCATCGCTCGACTTCACGTTCGACACCGCGCGAGCCGTGGCTTCGTTGATCTTCTCGGGCGTGCTCCAGCGCTTTCCGGGAATCCGGTTCATTTTTTCGCATATGGGCGGAGCGATGCCTTACATCGCGGATCGTATCGAGGTGCTGGCCCGCAACGACGAGCGGTTGCAGTCCTATATTCCGAATGGCATACGTGTCGAGCTGGCCAAGTGCTATTTCGATACCGCGTTGTCGGCAAATGAGGTCACATTTTCGGCGATGCGTGCGATTTCAGGAATCGACAATCTGTTGTTTGGCACCGATTACCCGTTCGGGCCCCGGGACCAGGTCGCGAGTGCGGCAAGCGCGCTGCGCGATAGATGCCACGATGCCTGTCGGCCCCTCGATGCCGGCGAACACCGGCAGATCGCGCGCGGCAACGCGGAGCAGCTGTTCCCGCGCTGGCGCGGGATGGATTGAATCGTTTCGCAAGGTGCAAATGTTCAACGCTTTTCATTCGCCATTGGGAGAAAGCTGATGCCGCATGCCGGACGAAGTCTCGCCTTGGAGGCGGTGGGCCGGGAGCTGGACTGGCCCGCGATGCCCGTCTTCGACGACCCCGAGCAGGAACGCCAGCATCGCAAGCAACAGCTTGCCCTCGCCTTCCGGGTGTTCGCGCACTATGGATTCGACTGGGGAATCGGTGGGCACATCACCTGTCGCGATCCGATCGACACGGACCATTTTTGGGTGAACCCCATCGGCGTGCATTTTTCGCATATCCGGGTGTCGGATTTGTTGCTGGTGGATAAAAGCGGGCAAGTGGTCATCGGGGATAGGCCCACCAGTGCGGCCGCCTACGCGATCCATTCGCGAATCCACCACGCCCGGCCGGACATCGTGGCGGCCTGTCACGCCCATGCGCGCTATGGCGTGACGTTTTCCACCCTGGGCTGCCTGTTGGAGCCCATATCGCAGGAAACCTGCAGCTTCTACAACGATCACGGCCTGTACTCCGAATATGGCGGCGTGGCTGCGATCCGGGAGGAGGGCGACCGTATCGCCGAGGCCTTGGGCCCGGGCAAAGCCGTCATTTGCCAAAACCACGGTCCTATTACCGTGGGGCACAGCGTCGACGAAGCTGTTTGGTGGTTCATTCGGCTGGAACGCGCCTGTGAGCAGACACTCATGGCCAGAGCCGCCGGCGGGGCACGCCCGATCCCGCCCGAGGTGGCGGCCTTGGCGGCGCAGCAACTTGGCTCGCACCAGGCGGGCTGGTTCAGTATTCAACCGATCCTCGAGAAGATTCGCCGGACCGAGCCGGACGTCTGGGACTGACCACGCGCCGAAGGCGCTGCCACAAGTCAGGGCCGGCTTCGACACACGATGGACATAGGGAGAGAGACCAATGCTTAAGAAACGATGGATAAAAGCCCTGCCGCTGGCGGTCGGGGCGCTGGCGATGTGCCTGAGCGCCGGCAAGGCCGCACTGGCGTCGGCCGATGGTTACCCGGATAAGCCGGTAAGCCTGGTGATTCCCTTCGCGCCGGGCGGGGCGACCGATCGGCTGGGGCGCATGGTGGCGCAAGGCCTGGCGCAGCGCTGGAGTGTTCCTGTCGTGGTGGAGAACCGCAGTGGCGCCGGCGGCAACGTTGGCGCGGAAGTCGCGGCCCGCGCCAAGCCTGACGGATACACCTTGTTGTTCACCGCCAGCAACGTCTTTACGGTCACGCCGCATTTGTTCCGTTCCGCGCTCGATCCCATGACGGCGTTTGCGCCGGTGGGCATGGTGGCGACCGAGATGTTCACGCTCGTCGTGCCGTCGGCACTTCCGGTTTCAAACTTGAAGGAACTGCTGGACCTGGCACGATCCAAACCGGATAGCCTGACCTACGGCACTCCGGGCGTGGGTTCGCCGCACAATCTGGGCAACGAACTGCTCAAATCCATGGCCGACGTCGAGATCCGGCACGTGCCATACAAAGGGGCCGCTCCGGCGATGCCCGATCTCCTCGAGGGCCGGATCGATATGTGGATGGGCGGTGTGATCAGCGTGTTGCCGCATATCCAGTCGGGGGCATTACGGGCCCTGGCGGTTACCGGCGCCGAGCGCAGCGAGGTTCTGCCCGAAGTCCCGACGATGGCGGAAGCGGGCATGCCGGGATACGAATTGACGAACTGGTTCGCCATCGTGGCGCCGGCGGGTACGGACGAGGCGATCGTGCGCAAGATCAACCAGGATCTGGTGGCGGTCATGAACGAGCCGGCGATTCGAAATTCGCTGGCCAAGGAAGGGATTCAAGCCACCACGAGTTCGCCGGAAGAGCTCGGGCGTATTATCCAAAGCGATTCCGATCGCTGGGGCAAGGTCATCCACGACGCCGGCATCCAAGTGGAATAAACGCGGCGCCTCGGGAACCACGCCTTGGATGCCCGGAAAACACCGGCAGCCAGGTGGCGCCCGCGGCTGCCACGCGGGGCTCGGCTTCAGTAGACCCGACCGTGCACCGTGCGGGAGAGGAAGCGGCCGGCGCGTTGCGGTCCATCATCACCATGGTATCCGCGGTGCAGCCAGTCTTTCGGTCGCCTTCGGCACAGTGCCGAAGCGTTCACTACCCGCCTCCCAATCGGCCTGGGCCGCGGCCACTGCGTCGCGCGAGTGACCGACGAAGTTCCACCACATCGTCACGGGCTGGCCAAACGGCTGGCCGCCGAGCAACAGGAGGCGTCTGCCGGCGGCCAGTTCCAGCTCCAGGGATGGGCGGCCTGGCTCGAGGTATAGAAAATCCTGAGGTCCGATCTCCTGGTCTTCGAAGGACAGCCTGCCCTCCAACGGCAGCAAGCCGTGCTCGAAGCCGGCATTCAGCGGCACGCTCACTCGTCCACCAGAGGCGCTGTGCAGGTCGACGCCCAGCAGCGGGCTGTAGAGGCGGGTGGGGGCCTGCCGGCCGGCCAGTTCGCCCGCGAGCAGCGTGAGCGTGGCGCCCGCCTCTTGCCAGGTGGGCAGATCGGGATAGTGATCGAAGGCCGGCGGGATGTCGGCATGTTCGGGCGGCAGCGCGATCCACAGTTGCGCGCCATGCAGCCGCGATGCGCCGGGTAGTGAGTCTTCGGTATGCGAGATGCCGTGGCCCGCGGTCATGAGATTGACCTGGCCCGGCCGGATCACCTGTTCGGAGCCCAGGCTGTCGCGATGCATGACTTCACCGTTGATCATCCAGGTAAAGGTTTGCAGACAGGTGTGGGGATGTGCGCCCACGTGCATGCCCCCGCCGTCGGGGCCGATGTCGACCGGGCCGAGATGGTCCAGAAAACACCAGGCGCCGACCATGCGGCGCTCGCGGGTAGGCAGGGCGCGGCCTACCTGGAAACCGACGCCGAGTTCGGCCTGACGGACGGCGATGCGTTGCGGGGTGGAAGGGTACAAAGCCTTCATGGCGTGGTCTCCTGGGGGCTGGCCCATTGACGTGCGAGACCCGTGGGATGAGCGAAGCCTCCATGAGGCTGAAGCCAACGGGCCGTAACAACCCCTATTCTAGGACGGAGCGTTTTATCGTGCGCCTGCCTTTTGCAGCTCCCCCTCCAAGTAAGGGATCACGTCGTCCAGACGCATAACGTTCGCATACTTGAAATGCATATCGTACAGATTGACTTGATGCGAGACGGTATTGCGGTCGAACACGCATTCTTCCACGACGCCGACCTTGTATCCCAGACTGAAGGCATCGACTACGGTTGCCCGCACGCAGCCACTCGTGGTGTTGCCGCAGACGATCAGGGTGTCGACTCCGGCGTACTGTAAATGTGTGGTTAATGCAGTACCAAAAAACACGCTGGCACAGCGTTTATAGATGCGGAGTTCGTCGTCGAGGGGGGTCAGCTCGGGCATCCAGGCGCGATCCCTGGTGCTCATGACGACCTTGGCGGCCCCTTTGATGCCGGCAATGCGAAAACGGTCCGGCGTGGGATTATGATCCAGAGCGGAATGGATGATGGGCAACCGCCGTTGGCGGAAAGCCTGCAGCAAGGCCTTGGTGGGCTCCAGTGCATCCCACGCCGCCATGCCGCAGCCGAACGGAAAGCGCTTGACCATGGCTTCGAGTGGTTCGGGCGTATCACCGAACACCGCATTGCTGTTATCGATGCAGAGCAGGGCGGGGCGTCCACCCAAGTGGTCCAAGCGGCTGATGGCGGCCAGTGTTTGATCGATCTCGGAGCCCATCACTTGGCTCCAGGGGCGTTCCTTGAATGTTGACATGGCAAAGTCGGAGAAGAGCGGGTTAGTTGGCCTGGATCCCCAGGGCGCTGGTGATGGTCTTGACCGACTCCTGGCCGCTGTTCACGGCCTGTTCGAACTCGCCAGGCTGATAGATATGTCCAATGGCGAGCAAGCCGTTGTCACGCAGCTTGTCTTGGACTTCCGGGCTGATGATGGCGGCCTGGAACCCCTTGGCTAAACGCTGGGCGATGGGTGCGGGGAGGCGGGGCGGACCGAAAATGCCCATCCAGCCGAGGTCGGTGCTGAGCTCCGGGAACTCGTCGCGGATCAGTGGAACGTTGGCAATGGCGGGATGCTTCGTGTCGGCAAAGTTGGCGAGCAGGCGGATGCGGCCATCGTCGAGAAAAGGTAGAACATTTTGCAGCACCAGAAAACTCACCTGGGTTTGGCCACCGACCAGACCTATGGTTTGATCATTGCCGCCCTTGTAGGGTACATGCGTCATGTCGATCTCGGCGGTCTGATTGAAAAGCTCGCCGAGAATGTGAAAAGAAGTGGCGGAGCCTGGGGTGCCGTAGAACAGTTCGGTGGCAGGGTTCTTGCCCAATGCGATCAGTTCGCCCACCGAATTGACAGGAAGGTCGGGATGAACGGCCAGCACGGTGACGTACTCGAATAACTTGATCAACGGAGTGAAGTCAGCGATTGGATCGTATTGGGTGTCCATGCCTATCGCGGGAAGCACCATGTGCGTGCTGGGCGAACCGAAGCCGACGGTGTAGCCGTCGGGTGCAGCGTTGGCAATGCTGCGGGCGGCGATGACTCCGCTGGCGCCCGGCCGGTTGTGCACGATGATCGGAACTCCCAGATCCTTCGAGACCGTAGGCGCTATGGCGCGAGCTACGAAGTCCACGACGCCGCCTGGCGGATAGGGCACGATGAGATTGACGGGATGCCGGGGTGTCCAGACTTCCGTTGCCAGACTGGCCAGGGGTACCAGCGCCGCGATGAAGCCGGCGGTGCCAAGAATGGCTTGGGCTAGCCGTCGTTGCAGGTTCATGATTCACGACCTCCTTTAGGGATCAAGATGAGATAGTGTTTATCCATTTTATTATGTTGTCATGATATCAATACAATTAAGAGCGCGGCAAGCGTTCTGATATCGGGCTTAACGCAACTTCAGGTACGGCCACGGTTTTGACGACGTTCTTCACTCGCGCTCCGCGTCATGTGGGCTTAGACTGCGGGCTCGCGGCCTACGCCACGACGCATTTTTCCCACGGAGGTTGCCATTCGTCCCGCCCATCAACTGTATTTCAACCGGCGCGTCGCGCCGCTCCTGGCCCTGGGTTTTGCCAGCGGTTTGCCGCTGGCCTTGAGCGGCGGCACGCTGCAGGCCTGGGCCACGGTCGAAGACGTGTCGTTGCAGGCCATCGGCTTTCTCACCCTGGTGGGATCGGCCTATACGCTCAAATTCCTGTGGGCTCCGCTGATCGACCGCTACGTGCCGCCCTTCCTGGGCAGGCGGCGCGGCTGGATGCTGATTACCCAGCTGGCCTTGGCCCTGTCGATTGCCGCGATGGCGTGGTTTCCGCCCAGCCAGGCATTGATGCCGCTGGCGATGCTGGCGGTACTCGTCGCCTTTTTTTCGGCCACGCAGGATATCGCGTTCGACGCCTACCGTACCGATGTGCTGCGGCCGGATGAGCGCGGCGCGGGGGCGGCCGTGTCCGTGCTGGGATATCGGCTGGCGATGCTGGTGTCCGGCGGCCTGGCCTTGATCCTGGCCGACGCCTGGATCGGCTGGGGCAACACCTACATCCTGATGGGCGGCCTGATGGCGCTGGCCGCCGTGATTACCTTGCTGGCGCCCGAGCCGGAAGTGCAGCCCCGGCCGCCGCGTACGCTGGCCGAGGCGGTGGCGGGGCCGCTGGTGGAGTTTTTCTCCCGGCGAGGGGCGCTCACGTTGCTGGCCCTGGTGGTGCTGTACAAGCTGGGCGATGCCTTTGCGGGGGCATTGTCCACCACCTTCCTGATCCGGGGCGCGGGCTATTCGGCTACCGAGGTTGGCGCGGTGAACAAGCTGATGGGTCTGGCGGCCACCATCGTTGGCGCCCTGATCGGTGGCGGGCTACTTGCTCGGCTGGGGCTGTATCGCTCGCTGTTCCTGTTCGGCCTGGCGCAGGCCGTCTCCAACCTGGCTTATTGGCTGATCGCGGTATCCCCACAGAACCTGGCGCTGATGGCCGCCGGCGTGGGGCTCGAGAATCTGTGCGGTGGCATGGGCACCGCCGCCTTCGTCGCCTTGCTGATGGCGTTCTGCAACGCGCGCTTCACCGCCACGCAGTTTGCGCTGCTGTCGGCCCTCTCGGCCGTGGGCCGCACCTATCTGGCCGGCCCGCTGTCGCCACCGCTGGTCGAGGCGCTGGGTTGGCCGGGCTTTTTTCTGGTGACGGTGGGAATTGCGATCCCCGGCATCTTGCTGCTGTGGTGGCTGCGCCGCGACATCCAGCGCTTGGACGAGCCGGTGCCGGCGTAGGCCCGCCGCCGATGTCAGGCCTCCAGGAACAAGTTGGCCACCGTGGATCGCAGCCATTGGTTGGCGGGATCGTACTGATAGCGGGCATGCCAATGCTGCTTGATCGAGAACGATGGCAAGGGAAAGGGCGGAGGCAGGGCCTTGACCCGCGCGATCCTGACCAGCATCTGGGCCACCCGGTCTGGCACGGTGGCCACGAGGTCGGTATTGGCCAACAGGTTGCCCAGTCCCGGCAAGGTGGGCATCGATAAGGCAACCTGGCGGGCCACGCGCTGGCGCGACAGGCCTTGCTCGACCAGATCATGGCCGGTGCCCGGCGCGGTGATCACCACATGCCGTTCCTGCTCGAAGAGTTTCCCGCTTATTTTGCGCCGGATCCGCGGATGCCCGTGCCGCATCACGCAGGCGAAGGATTGGTCGAACAATGTCTGCTGATAGAAGCCCGCCTCCACGTCGGGCATGAAGCCGACGGCCAGGTCGGCATCCCCTGATTCGAGCTGCCTGGCCGTGTCGCCGCCGATGCGCAGGATGTCGACGCGCACCCCCGGCGCCTGTTTGACGATCTGGTTCATCAGCCGCGGCAGGAACTCGAGATGGCTGATGTCCGTCATCGCGATATGAAAATGCCGGGTCGAGGTGGACGGATCGAACAGCACCTGCTGCTGGGTGGCCACGCGGAGCAATTCCAATGCCTGGCGTAGCGGCTGCACCAGTGTCAGCGCATGTGGCGTAGGCATCATCCCCGCACTGGTGCGCACGAACAGAGGGTCGTTGAACTGGCGGCGCAGGCGCGCCAGCGCCAGGCTGACCGAAGTTTGCGCCAGGCCGAGATTCTCGCCCGCCCGCGACACGCTTCGGGTTTTATAGATTTCGTCGAACACCGCCAGGAGCTTCAGGTCCATTATTAAGAATTCCGCTAGCCTTTATTTAGGTGACTGGATAGACATGATAAAGGGTGGAGGGTAAGCTTTTTGCGGTGTCGAAACCGTGCTCCACGGACGATTTTCTGTTTGGTCTTCACAGCATGAGTCATCAAGAACCCGATCTGCGCGGCCGCCCCTTGCGGGCTTTCCGGGATCCCGCCTATCAGCCGCTCTGTGGCAACTTGGCCGAAGTTCGTGCCAATATCGATCGCCTGGACGACGAGATCGTGCGCCTGATCGCCGAGCGCGCCATGTACGTCAAGGACGCGGCGCGCTTCAAGCAGGATAGCTTTCAGGTGTCGGCGCCGGCGCGCCAGGCCGAGGTGTTCGACAAGGTCGCCGCGCTGGCGGCGCGGCACAACCGCGGTTTCCAGAACCTGGACGCGGTGGTGGATGCCGCCTACCGTGCGATGGTGGCAGCCTTCATTGCCAACGAGCAGCTGTATTTCAACGATATGACGGAGGAATGATCCATGTCGACTTCATCTTTGGGCGCTTCCCTGCGCCGCCTGCCGCTGCGGGCCGCCCTGGCGTGCGCCGCCATGCTGCCGCTGGGCCTGGCCCATGCCGCCTGGCCCGCCGATAAGCCGCTGCGCCTGATCGTACCGTTCGGCGCCGGTTCCAGCCCCGATCAAGTCGCCCGGGTGGTGGGCGAGCGCGCCGGCAGCTTGCTCGACCAGACCATCGTGGTCGAGAACCGTCCGGGTGCCAGCGGCAACATCGGTACCAATCTCATTGCCAAGGCCGATCCCGATGGCTACACCTTCGGCGTGTCGATCACGGGGCCCATGGTCAACAATACGGTGCTGTTCGACGACCTGCCCTACGATCCCTTCACCGACATTGCGCCGCTCACCCTGGGCGTGCACCAGCCCAACGTGCTGGTGGTACCGGCCTCGTCCGATATCAAGACCATCGACGATCTCCTCAAGGCCCTGAAAGACAACCCCGACAAATTCAACTTCCCGTCGCCGGGCGCCGGCACGGTGTCGCATCTGGCGGTGGAACTGATGCTCAAGCAATTGGGCAGCTCCGCCGTGCATGTGCCCTATCCATCGTCGCCGGCCGCGCTCACCTCCGTGATTTCCGGCGATACGCAGTTTGCTGCCTTGCCGCCGATCGCCGTGATGCCCATGGTTCGCGACGGTCGACTGCGAGCCCTGGCGGTCACGTCCTCCGAACGCTCGCCGCTACTGCCCGAGATCCCCACCCTGGCCGAAGTCGGCGTACCCGGTATCGAGGGTTCCGCCTGGATCGGCTTCGTGATCTCCTCCAAGGTGCCGGCCGATATCCAGGCCAAGCTGGCCGACGCCCTGGTCCAGGCGCTCAAGGATCCGGGCGTGGTCGAGAAGCTCGCCAACAGCCATATGCAGGCGGTGGGCAACACCCCGGCCGAGTTCCGTGCCTACATGGACGACGAGCTCAAGCGCTGGGGGCCGCTGATCCGCGATCTGGGCATTACCAACAACAAGAACTGACCACGCGCCCAAGCCGCAAGTCCCGGTCCACCTCGCGGCCGGAAGGCCGGAGTTTCTTCACACCGGGCGGCAAGCCGGGCGCCCGGTGGGTTCAGGGCGGATTTTTCCATGGGGCTGGAGCGGCGGCGCGATCCTGCGTCCTCCAGCCCCTTGTGCATCTGGAGTATTTGCATGTCTTCCTTCATCTCCGAACCTCCCCGCCAGACGCCGGTGTTCGGCGAATACGACGTCGTCGTGCTCGGCGGCGGCCCGGCCGGCCTGCTGGCGGCCGCCAGCGCGTCCCGCCTGAACGCCCGCGTGCTGCTGGTCGAACGCTACGGCTTTCTGGGCGGTATGGGCACAGCGGCCGGCGTGTCCAATTTCTGCGGCTTGTACGCCAATGTGCACGGTGAAAATCGCCGTGTGGTCCAGGGCCTCAGCACCGAGCTGCTCGATCGCATCGCAGCCCTGGGCGGCCTCAACCCGCCCCATCGCATCCTGGGCAAGGTCGACGCGCAGGCCTACGACATGACGGCATTCAAGTGCGCCGCCGATCAGTTCCTCGACGCCAGCGGCGTACGCATCCTGTTCCATGCCCTGGCTTGTGGCGTGGTGATGGGGGAACACGGGCGAGTGGATTCCCTGCTGGTCGAAACGAAATCGGGCCGCTATGCATTGCGCGCCCGGGTGTTCATCGACGCTTCGGGCGATGCCGATCTCGCCGCTTGGGCCGGTGTGCCCTGGGACAAGGGCGACGAAACCGGCTCCTTGCTATACCCCACCCTCATGTTCAAGGTGGGCAATGTCGATGCCGAACGCGCCCAGGACGCCTGGAGCACCATCCCGGGCCTGATGGACGACGCCGTGCGCAGCGGCGAGTATCGTTTTCCGCGACGCGGCGCCATCGTGCGGCCGCAAAAGCATCCCTACGAGTGGCGGGTCAACGTCACCCAACTGGCCAATGCCGATGGCAGCGCGGCCGACGGCACCGACGCCGTGTCGCTCAGCGCGGGCGAGCTCGAGGGCCGGCGGCAGATCGTCGATTACCTGGCCTTTCTCAAAGCCCGGGTGCCCGGCTTCGAGAATGCCTACGTACTCGACATCGCCACCCAGCTGGGCATCCGCGAAACCCGCCGCATCCGCGGCCGCGCGGTGGTGTCGGCCGACGATGTGCTGGGTTGCGCCGACGTCGACGACGCCATCGGCGTCAACGGCTGGCCGCTGGAGCTGCACGTGGCCGGCGACGTCGAGTGGCGCTGGCCGCCCATCCCCGAGTCGCGCGGCTACAACCAGTTGCCGCTGGGCATGATCATCCCCGAAGCGGGTTGCGGAGTGCGCAACGTGCTGGTCGCCGGCCGCTGTGCTTCCATGACCCACGAGGGGCAATCCGCTGCCCGCGTCACCGGCAGCTGCTTCGTCATGGGCGAGGCGGCGGGAGTCGCCGCGGCGCTGGCGGTGCAGGCGCATGGCGATTTGGCCGAGCCGGCGGATATCGCAGTGGAAGATGTGCAAGCGCAGTTGCGGGCCAATGAGGTGTTTCTGGGCTAAGGCCATGGCGGCCGGGTGGCTCGGACACGTCCGGCCCCGCCTGGGCCGGCATGTCAAGCACACCCGCCCGCTTTTTGCTAAGGTTGGCGATTCCGTTCAATTTCCGGAACCGTCAGCCGCCCAGCGCCTGACGGTATCCCGCCCGGGTGGCCCTGATGAATCCCCTCGAAAGCCAGCTCCAGTATCCCCTTGGGGACACACTCCCCGTTTTTGGTGGTTCCCACGAGTTGCAGCCCGGGCTGCGCTGGGTGCGCATGCCGCTGCCCTTCGCCCTCGACCACATCAATCTCTGGTTGCTGCGCGATCGTTTTGAAGGACGTGATGGCTGGGCCATCATCGATTGCGGCGTGGCGCGGGACGACCTCCGGGGTTATTGGAGGCAAGTTCTCGAAACCGAACTCGAGAGTCTGCCGGTACTGCGGATCATCGTCACCCACATGCATCCCGATCACGTGGGGCTGGCGTCCTGGTTGTGCGAGCGCCTGGACGTACCGCTGTTCATGACCATGTCGGAGTACGTCACCGCCCGCATGTTCTCCGAGGGCGGGGCCGAGGGCAATGTCAATGGCGGCGAGCGTGCGGTGGCGTTTTTCCGCGCCCACGGCCTCACCGATCCCGAAGCGCTGGAAAAAATCCGCGTGCGCCGTTCGTACTATGCCGAACTGGTGCCGTCCGTGCCGCAAGAGTTTCACCGCTTGCTGGCGGGCGATGTGTTGCGTATCGGCGAAGACGACTGGCAAGTGATCGTGGGCTACGGCCACTCGCCGGAACATGTGTCGTTATCCTGTCGCGAGCGCAACGTGCTGATCTCGGGCGATATGGTCTTGCCGCGAATCTCCACCAACATCAGCGTGTACGACTTCGAACCCGCCGCCGACCCGCTGCGCCAGTATCTGACGTCACTGGACGAATACGCGCCGCTGCCGGCCGATACCCTGGTGCTGCCTTCGCACGGCCGGCCTTTCGTGGGCCTGCATACCCGCATCACGCAGCAGCGCGAGCATCATCAGGCCAGGCTCGACGAAGTGCTCGAGGCTTGCGTCACGCCGCAGTCGGCGCTCGATATCGTGCCGGTGATGTTCAAGCGCCCCCTCGACCTGCACCAGCTTACGTTTGCGCTGGGCGAGGCGCTGGCGCATCTCCAGTGTCTGGAGCGTCAGGGCTCATTGCAGCGGCATCGCGATGCCGATGGGGTGATCCGGTTTCTGGCGCATCCACACGACTAGAAGCCTTCTCGGACATCGCCGACGCGCCGGCGTCAGGCGTGGTGGAAGCGTTCTTTCCGAGGGCGCCGATCGCCATGGCTTCGGTGGGGTAGAACGCCTCTTTGGGCAGGCGATGGAGCAGGCCATCGCGCCGAAAGGCGTCTTCCAGCTGTTTCTTCACCGCGGTGAACAGCACCTCGATGCCCCGGTCGTGCAGATCGAGGATCATATTGTTGAGCACGTCGAGCCCGGTGCTGTCCACGGCGTTGATGGGGCCGCAATGCAGCAAAACGCGACGCAACTGGGGCTCGGCGCGGCAGCGTTCCTGCACGAAGCGCTCCAGCAGCGGCGCGGTCACGAAGTTGAGCGAGGCGTCCATGCGCACCACCAGCAGATCGGGCGCCAGTCGCGGCAGTTTGAAGCGCGCACGGTCGCGCAAGGTGCCATCGGCGTGGGCCGAGACTTCGATCAGGCGCGGGTGCGCGCGCTGGTAAAGATAATGCACCAGGCCTAGTACGAAGCCCGCGAGCACGCCCCATTGCAGTTGCGGTGCCGCCACCAGGGTGCCGGCGAAGGTGGCGATGGCGATCAGGGCCTCGGGGCGTGAGGTACGCCAGAGGTTGAGAAACCAGCGCGGCCGGATCAGATTGAGCACCGAGACCACGATCACGGCGGCCAGGAAGGCCACCGGCACCCAGGCCAGGGCCGGCGTGAGGAACAGCAGGCTGGCCACCACGCACAGCGCGGTGAACAGCGAGGCCCAGCCGCTTACGGCGCCGGCATACAGATACAGTGCCGAGCGCGAGAACGACGCGCTGACGGGAAACGCGCCGCTGACGCCGGAAGCGATCTTGGCCAGGCCCTGGCCGACCAGTTCCTGATTCTCGCGCCAGGGCGTGCGTTTTTCGCGCGAGATCACGCGCGCGCTGCTCACGGCTTCAATGAAGCTCACCAGGCCGATCACCGCCGCCATGGGCAGCAGCGCGCGCAGCTCGTTCCAGGTGGGGAGGTCGGGCAGCCCCAGCGACGGCAGCCCGGCCGGCAGATCGCCGACGACGGCGCCGCCGCTGCCGGCAAAGGGGGTAAGCCAGCTGATGACGGTGCAGACGATGCCCGCGATGAGGATGAGCGGCCAGCGCCGGCTGTAGCGCTTGAGCCCCAGCAGAAAGATCAGCGTGCCCACGCCGAAAGCCAGAGCGCCCCAGTGGACGGCGGCCAGCGCCTCGGCGGGCCGTATGGCCATGATCGCGCTCCACCAGGCGCTTGGGTCGATCCCCAGCATGGAATCCAGCTGCGATAGCAGAATCAGGACGGCCGCCGCCTGAGTGAAGGCGCCGATCACCGGTCCAGACAGGAAGTTGACGATGGTGCCCAGGCGCGATACGCCGAGCAGGATCTGGAACACCCCGGCCAGGATGGCCAGCCAGACCGCGAGCTGCACCCAATGCGGCGAGGCCACGGCCGCCATCCCGGCGAGCGAGCCCGCCACCAGCATGGAGGTGAGCGCGGTGGGGCCGGCGCCGAGCAGATTGCAGGAGCCCCACAGGACGCCCAGGATCGCCGGCAACAGCGAGGCATAAAGACCCGTGATGGGCGGCATGCCGGCCAGTACCGCATAGGCGACGGCCTGCGGCACCAGGACCAGGCCGACGGCGATTCCGGCGCGGGCGTCGGCGGTCAGGGATTCCGCGGTGGGGCGGGACCAGGCGAGAAAAGGAAACCAGCGGATGAGTCGAGGTGACATGGAGCGCAATATCCCGGCGAGGCGCTCGTGCGGGACGAAGCCTCATCGGGTGGGGTTATGATCGAAGCGGCCGGCCGCCTGTATGAACACAATGCTCCGGCAGCGCGACTCTATATGACTACCACACATTTTCTCATGACTCGTCATCTCGACACGCAATTGCTGCATACCGGCTCGCCGGCCTTCGATCCCGACACCGGGGTGGCGCCGGTGAATGTGCCCACCGTGCGCACCAGCACCGTCCGTTTTGCCAGTACCGACGCCTTCGCGCAAGTCATGCGGCGCCGGCGCGCGGGTGAGCGTATCCCCAGTTACGGCCGCCAGGGCATGGCAACCCACCAGGCGCTACAAGACGCTATCGCCTTGCTCGAGGGCGGGTCGCGCTGCTTTCTGGCTCCGTCGGGCGTGTCGGCGATCTCGCTGGCCTTTTTGGCCTTGGTGAAGCCCGGCGACCACGTTCTCGTTCCCGACAGTGTGTATGGCCCGGTGCGCAAGCTCGATCGCAGCGTGTTGCGGCGGCTGGGCGTGGAGGTCGAGTACTACCGGCCCGGGGCGGACGCTTCCGAGATCCGGCTGCGAGACAACACCCGGCTCCTGTATATCGAAGCGCCCGGTTCGCTGCTGTTCGAGATGCAGGACTTGCCCGCGCTCGCGCGTCTGGCCCGCGCGCGCGGCGTTACCGTCGTGGCCGACAACACCTGGGGCGCCGGCTACCTGTATCGGCCGCTGGCGCTGGGCGCCGATATCTCGGTGGTGGCCGCCACCAAATATATCGCCGGCCATTCCGACGTGATGATGGGAGCGGTGGTCGCGGCCGACGCCGAGTTGGCGGCCCGCCTGGACGACACCCATTACGCTTTGGGCCTGACAGTGGGTGCCGATGAGGCGTCGCTGGCCCTGCGCGGCATGCGCACGCTGCCGGTGCGCCTGGCCCAGCATCAGCGCAACCTCGAGGCCGTGCTGCCTTTTCTGGCCCGGCATCCCGGCGTGGCGCGTCTCTGGTGCCCGGCCTGGCCCGAAGATCCCGGCCATGAACTGTGGCGGCGGGATTGCCAGGGCGCCAATGGCCTGTTGTCGATTTCGCTGAACACCACCGACGTGATGGCGGCGCGCCGCTTTGTCGATGCCCTGGCCTTGTTCGGCATCGGTTATTCCTGGGGCGGCTACGAAAGCCTGGTGTCGCTGGTGGAGCCGGCCGATCTGGCCGCCCATTCGGCCTATGCGAGGTCGCAACCCGTGGTTCGCCTGCATATCGGGCTGGAGCATGCCGACGACCTCATCGCCGACCTGCGGCAGGCCTTTGCGGCGGCGGGGCTGGAGTAAGGATTCCCGGCCGCGCGGCGGCAAGGGCCGGGCTGTCAGTGCAGCAGCCGGGCCAGGCCCACGCGGTTGTCCACGCCGAGCTTGCGATAAGCGTTGCCGAGATGCGTGCGCACGGTCGTGAAGCCAATGGCCAGTTCGCGAGCGATCTGTTTGTCGGGCAGGCCTTGGGCAGCCAGGCGGGCTACGGCCAATTCGCGCGGGCTCAGGCCCTGGGCAGCGCGTTGGGGCGTGGAGGGCGCGCTTACCGAGCGGCCATCGCCTGCCCGCTGGCAGCGCCGCAGGGCGGCGCAGAGCGCGGGTTGCAGCAGCTGTAGCAAATGTACGGCCTCGTGGTCGAAGGCGGGGCGGTGCGGCTGGCGCCAGATGCGGAAGTCGCCCAATTCGCCTTCGGCATCGCGCAGGTACAGATTGATGCCGGAGGTCATGCGTTCCTGATGCAGGAACTCGTTGTAGAACACGCTCCGGCGCATCACGTCGCGGCCGACCTTATGCTCGACGATGGCGGGTTCCGAAAACGCCTCCATGACTGGCGTTATGCAATCGTACTGATAGTAGTAATCGTCGTACGTGCGCAGCAGGTCGGCCGACATCGTGGGCGTGACCCAGTTTCGATAGCGCTGGCTGGGGTCGGCCCACAGGTATGACACATACTGATCGGCCCGCAGCAAAGAGAGCAGCGACGGGCCGATGGCGGTGCGCAACTCGGTACCGTCGGTGAACTCATGCAATACCCCGAGAAGTTGCGCGAGCTGGCGTTGCTGATTGGCGTTGAGGTACATGGCTGGTATCGAAGCTGGAAGCGGCCCGATCCGAACAAAGGCTCCTGAGTCAGGGTTTGCTGGTTGCAGGGGCGGAACTGCCCGGGGCCGACGATCCGAGCCCCGCCTTCTTTTTAGTTTCATATAGCACAGGCCGAAGAACAACTATTGGATAAGCGACCTAGGGTCTTCCCTGGTGCCAACCTCCTCAACATTGAGGATGTCGCGGGGCCACGGCGACCGGCACAATGAGCCTGGCTGGACGAGGAGGCCGGTGCGATGCAAGCGCATCCGGCGGCTCACGCGTCCCCGACAGTCTTGGAGGATGGTATGGATCTGCTCGAGTTGGATATCTCGGCGGCCCGGGCGGGCCTGTTGCGCCGGGATTTCTCTTGTGAAGAATACGTGGGCGCCCTGGTCGATCAGGCGCAACGGCATGAAGACCTGCATGCGTGGTCCAGCTTCGATCCGGATGCATTGCGGGCCGCCGCCCGGCAGGAGGACGCCGCTGGCCGCGCCACCGACGCCTCCTTGCCGCTGGCCGGGGTGCCGCTGGCGGTCAAGGACAACATCGACGTGGCGGGCATGCTTTGCACGGCGGGTACGGGCGCCTTCCGTGATCGCATGCCGGCCCGGGATGCCGGCGTGGTGGCGGCGCTGCGCGAGGCGGGTGGGTTGATGGCCGGCAAGACCATCCTGCACGAGCTCGCCATGGGTATCACCAGCAATAATGCGGTCACCGGGGCGGCGCGCAATCCTTACGATCCGGCCCGTTCCGCGGGTGGCAGCAGCGGGGGGTCGGCCACCGCGGTGGCCGCCCGCATGGTGCCCGCGGCGCTGGGCACCGACACCGGCGGTTCGGTCCGGGTGCCGGCCGCTTTTTGCGGCCTGGTCGGCCTGCGGCCCACTACCGGACGTTATCGCGGGGATGGCTGCGTGCCGCTGGCCCGAACGCGGGACACCGCCGGCCCCATGACGCGCAGCGTGCGCGACGCCGCCCTGCTCGATGCCCTGATCACGCGCGACGATACGCTGCCAACGATTGATCTCTCGGGCTTGCGCCTGGGCGTGCCGGCTTCCTTCAGTCAGAACGTCGACCCCGAAATCGCGGCGGCATTCGAAGCCGTATTGCAGCGTCTGTCGCGTGCCGGCGCCCATATCGTCCAGGCCGACATGGCCGGGCGCGATGAACTCAACGGGCAGATCGGTTTTCCCATCGTTCTGTATGAACTGGAACGCGACCTGCCGCCGTTCCTGGCCGCCGAAGGGCGGGAGCTGTCACTGGCCCAGTTGCATGCGGGCATTGGCAGCCCCGACGTCGCCGCCATCGTGGCCCAGCAATTGGGAGACGAAGCGGTGACCACCGACGAATATCAGCGCGCGCTGCAGCTCCGTAGCCGGCTGCAGGGGATGTATGCCGAGCATTACCGCCAGCATCGGCTGGACGCGGCGATTTTCCCCACTTGTCCCTTGCCCGCCCCGTTGCTCGGCCTGGATGTCACCGTGCCGTTCAACGGCATGGAGTCGCCCACCTTCCTGACCTATATCCGCCATACCGATCCCGGTAGCGTGGCCGGTGTGCCAGGGCTCGGCCTGCCCATGGGCCTGGTGCGGGGACTGCCGATCGGCCTGGCGCTGGAGGGGCCGCCGCATAGCGATCGTTTTCTACTGGCTTTGGGCGAGCGGATCGCGGCCGATCTGCCGCCAACGCCGCCGCCGTTTCCTGCCCGGGCCGGGAGCTGAGCACGGCTTTCCCAAGGCCGCCGGTCATTGAGGCGCCTACCGGGGCCGGCGGACCGGCGCGGTTTTACGGCGTGCTTTTTGCTGCCGCGGTACTCGAGATCCGTCAAACGTAAATCAGATCAAGGAGAAGGAGATGAATCGACGTCGTATCATTCAAGGCGGTGTGGCCGCCATGCTGGGCATGCCGCTGTTGTCCAGGGTGTCGTGGGCGGCGTCGTCGCCCATCCGGGTGGGCATGCTGATCCCCGAAAGTGGGCCCGCGGGGCTTTTTGGGCCCTCCAGCCGCAACTGCACAGAGCTGGGTGTGCAAGATATCAATGCGCGCGGTGGGGTTTTGGGCCGTCCGATCGAAGTTCTGTATGCGGATGGCGGGCTTCCTCCGGCCCAGGCAGCCCAGGCGGCGCTGCGCTTGTGGCGTGGACGCAAGGTCGAAGTTCTGATCGGCATGCATGACTCCGCCGTGCGTGAAGCCGTGGCGGCCATGCTCGACGGAAAATTACCCTACATTTATACGCCAACCACGGAGGGCGGCGGCTGCGCGCCGGCTACCTATGTCATCGGCGAAACACCGCAGCAGCAATTGCTGCCGGTGATGCCCTGGCTGGCCCAGAACCGCAATGTCAAAAAGTGGTATCTCATCGGTAACGATTACGTGTGGCCGCGAGATAGCAATGTGGTGGCCAAAGAAGCCATCGCCGCCAGCGGCGGCGAGGTGGTGGGCGAGGAGTATCTGCCGTTTACGGTCGACAACTTCGACGCGAGCCTGGGCCGCATCCGCGACAGTGGCGCCGAGGGAGTGTTCATCACCCTGGTCGGCGGCGCCTCGGTTGGCTTCAACCGGGCATTCGCGAGCTTCGGCCTGCCGGCCAAGGCGCTGCGCTTGTGTACTTTGCTCGAAGAAAACACCCTGCTCGGTATTGGAGCACAAAACACCGAAGGCTTGTATTCGTCCACAGGGTATTTCGCAACGCTGCCCTCGGGCGCCGCACGCCAATTTGCCGATCGTTATCGCAGCACCTTCGACAACGCCAAGGCGCCACTCAATGGCCTGGCCGAATCCTGCTACGAAGGCCTGCTGCTGCTCGAGGCGATGGCGGCCAAGGCCGGTAGCCTGGAACCCAAGGCGACGGAAGCCGTGGCCGAGGGCCTCGCCTACGAAGGGCCGCGCGGCCGCATCGAGCTTCTGGGGCGCTACGCCGCCAAGAATATCTACCTGGCGGAATCCAAAGGCACCGAGTTCGAGATCGTGCAAACCTTCGAAAACGTTCCCCCGGGACAAAGCTGCACGAATTGAGGTATCTGCTTCATCATGGTCGAATTGCTGAATCTCGTATACCACTGCCTGGTGTTGGCCCTGGTGGTGCTCGGCCTGGCAGTGGTGTTCGGCATGCTGGGCGTGATGAACATGGCGCACGGCGAGTTCCTCATGCTGGGCGCCTTCAGCGCCGTCACCGCCCAATCCGCCGGCCTGTCGCCGTTATGGGGTGTGGCGATCGCCATCGCCGTGTGCGGCGTGGTGGGCTGGGTGGTGGAGCGCCTCATGATCCGCCATCTGTACCACCGGCCGTTCGACACCTTGCTGGCCACCTGGGGGCTGAGCATTCTCATGCGCGAGGTGATCGAGTTGTTCTACGGCAGGGGCTACCAGAACGTCGACATGCCGTTTACCGGCAGTGTGGCGTTGCTGGGTGTGGCCTATCCCAGTTACCGGGTGCTGCTGATGGCGGTCCTGGTGGTCCTGTTTGCCGCGCTGGCCCTCTGGTACGTTCGCAGCCCTTCGGGAGCGCGTATCCGGGCCATGGTGGGCAATCCCACGCTGGCGCAGGCGGTGGGCATTTCCACCACCCGGCTCGCCACGGGAGCCTTTGTCTTCGGCGTCTGTACCGCGGGCGTGGCGGGAGCCCTCCTGGCGCCGCTGGTGCGGGTAGAGCCGGCCATGGGCCTGGATTACCTGCTCAACAGCTTCTTCGTGCTGGTGGTGGGCGGGCTTGGCAGCCTGGCGGGGCTGGCGGCCGGCACGGGCATGATCGGCGGCACCCAGGTCGTCATCTCCAATCTGTTCGATCAAACCTCGGGTTATCTCGCCGTCTTGGCGGTATCCCTACTCTTCCTCTGGTTGAAACCCAATGGTCTCATCGCCCGACGTTGACCCCATGGCCGAGCGCACGTCCGGTCCTTCAGGGCAAGAGCAGGCGGGGCCGGCCCAGGCTGGAGCGGGAAGCTCTCCCGAGTCGGGGCGCCAGGGCGCCGGCCGACAGGACGGAGTTCTTCAGCCCACCGCCGCGCGTTCCCGTTCGCGTCGCGGCATTGGCCGCGACGTGGCGGCCTGGATCGTGCTGGCCGTGGCGCTGCTGTCGGTGCCGGGCGTGATGGACGAATTCTTCGCCTACGAGCTGGGCCTGTATCTCCTGTTCGGCATCGTGGCGCAGGGCATCGCCCTGGCCTGGGGCCGCGCCGGCTTCCTGCCCCTGGGCCAGGCCTTGTTCTTTGGCCTGGGCGCCTATCTGGCGTGCTATGTGCTGCCCTCCGGCGGAATACTTGCCACCACCGCCGGCCTGCTGCTCTGCGTGCTGGCGCCGGCCTTGCTGGCGTATGGCGTGGCGCGCCTGGTATTCGCCCGGCGCCATGAAAGCGGGCCTTACTTTGCGTTGATCACGCTGGCTCTGGTGATGTTCGGGTTCCAGCTCGCCAACCAGTGGAGCTCGGTCACGGGGGGCTTCAATGGCATCAGCGGCGTGCCGGTGCCGTTCGATCTCGATCGATACAGCAACTATTACTACCTGGTGGTGGCAGCCACCCTGGCAAGTACCGCTCTGGTTGCCTGGTTGCTGCGTACGCCTTTGGGCACGCTCTGGGCGGCGATCGCCCAGAACGAGAATCGCCTGCAGTTCTTCGGTTTTGCCACCGACCGCCTCAAGGCCTGGGCCTTTGCCGTGAGCGCCGGGCTGGGCGGCCTGGCCGGCGCCTTGTTCGCGGGTCACCAGGGCATCGTCACGCCGCAGGCCAGCAGCGTGGTGCTGTCGGCCGAGTTCGTGATCTGGGCCGCGGTGGGCGGGCGGCGCAGCCCCTATGGCGCGCTGCTGGGGGCAGTGGTCATCGGCATACTTTCCACCTATTTGAGGGATCATTTCGCCTACTGGGAAATCGTCATCGCCGTGGTCTTCATCGTAGTCGTGATGCGCTTCCCCGATGGCATCCTGGGCCTGCTGCAGGGCTTGGGCCGCGTCGTGACCCGCCGCCGGCCTTCCGCTCCCGCCAAAACCCCGGAGGCTGGCGTCACGGCGCCCGACCCGGCCTATCGGCGCGAGGCGGCGCCCGCCACGCTGCGCTACGACGACGTGGTCGTGAGGCAGGGGAGTGTCCGCATTCTCAACGGGCTCCACCTGGTGCTGGATCGCCCCGGCTTGCATTGCGTGATCGGGCCCAACGGTGCGGGAAAAACCTCCTCCTTCAATGTGCTCACCGGCCGGCTGCCGCTGATCGGCGGCCACCTGGCCTTCCAGGGCCGGAGGGTCGACGGTTATCGCGCCGATGCCATGGCGCGGCTGGGAGTCGGTCGCAAGTTCCAGATTCCCTCGGTGTTCGCCGAGCTGACGGTGGCCGACAACCTTCGCATCGCGCAATGGGCCAACCGGGCACGGCGCCGCGACCTCCTGCGAATGGCCACGCGCGACTGGACCAGTGAGACGATGGCGCGGATGCATCGTGAGTTTCCCTTTCTGGCCGAAGTGGCGCATAGGCCCGCGGGCGCCATCTCGCAGGGCCAGCGGCAGATGCTGGAGTTTGCCATGACCGCCATCACCGAGCCGGTGCTGTATCTGCTGGACGAGCCCTGCGCGGGCCTATCGGTGGACGAAACCCGCCATCTCAGCGCGGTGATCCAGGCCACGGTGCGAGAGGCGGGCGCCGCGGCGCTGGTGGTGGAGCACGATATGTCGGCGGTCGAGTCGCTGGCCGATAGCGTATACGTGCTGCATCAGGGGCGTTTGCTGGCTCAGGGCAGCTTCGAGGATATCCGTGGCAACCCCGAGGTCCGGGCGGTGTATGCGGGAGGGCAGAAATAATGGCACAGCCAGGTCAGCGTTCCGGGCTCTGCGGCCAGCACGGGCCGGCCCAGGCCGCAACGGTTGCCGCGGCGGGTGGCTCGCCTGGCGCTCCACTGAGCGGACAGGCTGCGGCGGCCGCGGGCACCATGCCAGGCGAGCTGTTGCGGTTCGAACAGTTGACGGGCGGCTATGGCGACACCACCGTGCTGCGTGGCGTCTCGGGCAGCGTGGCCGCCGCCCGGTGCCTGGGCGTGCTGGGCCGTAATGGCGTCGGCAAGTCGACACTGCTGCGCCTGCTCACAGGAGGGTTGACACCCTTCTCGGGACGCGCCACTTGGCAAGGCGGCGACCTCGCCGGGCTGCCGATGTTTCGCCGCAACCGCCTGGGTATCAGCTATGCGCCGCAGGAGTCGGTAGTGTTCGACGACCTGTCCGTGCTGGACAATCTCACGCTGCATCGCGCCTCGCGTTCGATCGACGGTTACGCGCGTTATTTCGAAGCGTTTCCCCGCCTGCGCGAGCGCTTGCGGCAGCGCGCGGGCACCTTGAGCGGCGGCGAGAAAAAGCTGTTGTCGTTCGTGCGCGTGCTGGCCGAACGCAAGCCGCTGGCCATCCTCGACGAGCCCACCGAAGGCGTACAGCAGGAGAATATCGCCCACATGGCGGAGCTGGTAAGGGCGCGCAAGGCCGAGGGGGGCGCCTTCGTGATCGTGGAGCAGAATCTATGGTTCCTGGAGGCCGTCATGGACAGCGTGCTGGTGCTCGACCACGGGCAGGCCGTGGCCCAGGGGCCGGCGGCCAGCTTCGGCCGCGAGCGCCTGGAAGCCTTCATGCAGGTTTGAGCGAAGAACTCCGGCATCCCGGCCGCGAGGTGGGCCGGGGCTTGCGCTTTGACTACGTCGAAACTTCGTTTTGGCGCGTGGTCAGATGCCCAGAAACTTGAACGGCTCGGCGTCGTGGAATTTGTCGGCCACCGAGCCCGCAAAGACGTTGCGCTGATCGGGGCCCAGGTCCAGCTTCTTGACCTTGCCGGTCTGCTCGGAGAAGTCGACTTGGTGGAGGTCCACCCAGAACACATTGGGCGTAAGCGCGGACTCGAAGAAGTAGTGCAGGCGCTTTTGGTCTGCCACGGTGCGCCAGCGGGTGGAGGAAATGTTGGGATGATCCGGCGTGGAGATGCCGAAGGGCACCGACACATTGCGGATCACGCTGAATACGCTGGCGAGGGTCTCGACCGGGTCGGCGACCTTGGGGATGGCCTCGACATAGAACGCGGCCCGGGCGAAGCGGTCGGCGGCGCGGTTGGTGCCCGGCAGAAACACGGTGCCGCCGATTTCCTGCCAATAGGTGTTGAGTGCCAATTGTTCGGAGAAAGCGGGAGAGTTGGTCATCACCGGATATTGCGGGCCGTGATGGATGACTTGTTTGCCGTCGATGTATTCGATGATGGCGCTGTCGCCCGTGGCGTCGGAGATGGCCAGATGCAGGGTGGCCAGGCGGTCTTGCCCCGGAACCTTGTCGGTGACGAGCGTGAAGGGTTCTTGCTCCAGCACCGCCACGGCCTCGGCCACGGTGGCGAAGTTATCGAGAACGTATTGGGCCCAGGCGGCGATCGACAGCCCTGGTTTGCCGCTGGGAAACTCCGGGTACTCGGATTCGACCAGCCAGAGTACGCTGGCCGATAGCCCGGCCTCGTTCAGACCGTCGGTGGTGGAAATATCGTAGCCGGAGGCGATCACACTGCCGTATTTGGAGATCCAGCGCAGCGAGTCGGGACCAGCCTCGCCGGAGCGCTCCATGCCGCGCGGGAAGATCCACAGATTGGTTGCGATGTCTTCCTTCCAATCCATGGAGCGTGCCGTGATGATCTGCTCATCCAGCCCGTGATACACAAGACGGGTGCAGGCGTCGGCCAGGGGCGCGGCGAGCAGGCTGGCGGCCGTCAGGGCGGTGGCCAGGGAGCGAATTGGGAACGACATGCAAACCTCCAGGGAAACGGCGTTAGAAGCGTCGTGCGTACGTCAGGCCGAGCACCGGCCCGGCAAGCGTCGTATCGAAGACATGACCGTGACGATGGTAATCGACAGAAAGCGTCTTGTAGCCGGCGGATAGCGTCAAGTAATCGTTGAATGAATAATTCAGCGTGGCCAACAGATGCCGGCTATGGCGGGAGCCCGCGCCGAAACCGCCCACGTCGCCCTGCAGCAGGGTGGTGAACCGTTCATTCAAGCGGAAGAAGACGCGCGCACCCACCGCCGGATCGACCCAGCCGAAGCTTTCGTGGTAGCTGCCGGATAAGGAATCCGCCCAGACAGTGACTTTATTGGAGATATGCCAGGTGCGGACACCACCGAGCAGGTCGAACGTGACGGCGGGGGCGTCGTACAGACGGTAGCCGGCCATGAGCGAGGCGGTGAACTCCTTGGTGCTGACCTTGGCGCCCACGCTGGAAACGGCGGGAAGCGGCGGTGGCAAGAGGGGAAGCTGCCCCGAGGTTCTGCCGCTGGAGGTGGCGACGTACATCAGGTCGCCCGACAGCACCCAGCGATCGCGGCGCGCCCAAAGCTGTAGGAAGCCGCCAAAGTCGAGGTCCTTCAGGATGTTCGAGAACGATTTATCGACGTGCAGCGTGGCCCCACGCCGGAAAGGTGAAATGTCGCCCTTCATGCTGGCCGCCCAGAAATAGGGAGTGAGCTGGATGACTCCGCTCCCGCTGGCGGATGGAGTCGGTTCCGCGGCAAGGGCGGCCGTGAAGGCCGTTTGGCCGGTCAGAAGGGCGAGCGAGATGCTCAAGGCAAAGCGCGCGATGTTGATCATGACGCTCCGGATGTCAGGCGAAGACGACGAGCCGGGATGGGCCCGCCCCGGGAGGCGGCATCGATCGGCGACGCGCGGCGGGAGCGTTTGCATGGCGTCCCGCCGCGTTGGCGGGACGATAGCATTTACGCGAGGCTGTTGGGAGCACCCGTCCTTCCGTCTGCCAGCCACCGATCAGCCCCGCATTCGTCTGTGCGCCTTTCGGCGGGGCGCCGGCTCGCGGACGTGCTCCGAATGACCAGCGGGACGGAGGGGCTGCGAGGTATCCTAAGGCTGGCGCAAGCCGATGTCGCGCACCAGGATGGCGGCCTTGGCCGATTCGCTGTTCATGTGCGCCGCCAGTTCGGCCGGTGTGGTCGGGCTGGGCTGGGTACCGGTCGCGGTGCGCAGCCAGTGCGTCACTTCCGGATCGGTGAGCGCCGCGCGGAAGGCGGTATTGAGCTTGTCGACCACCGCGTCCGGGGTTCCGGCCGGGGCCACCACGGCGTGCCAGTATTCATAGGCATTGCCGTCCAGGCCGGTTTCGGCGAGGGTGGGCACCTCTGGCATGACCGGATTGCGCTGTGTGCCCGAGGCCGCGAGCGGCCGGATGCGGCCGGAGTCCTTTTGCGCCGCCGCCTGGCGGGCGCCCGAGAACATGACGTCCAGGGTGCCGCCCAGCATATCCTGGATCGCCGGCGCTTCCCCCTTGTAGGCGATGTGCTCGATCTGCAGCCCGCCGGAATCGCGTTTGAAGCCTTCCATGAAGAGATGGTGGGGCGTGCCGTTGCCCGGTGTGCCGTAATTCAGCTTGTCGGGGTTGGCCTTGGCGTAGGCGATGAGATCTTGCACCGAGTTGACACCCAGGCCATCGCGGGCCAGCAGGATCAGCGTGCCGGTGAGCGTGAGCGTAACCGGCGCGAAATCCTTGAGGGGGTCGTAGGAGAGATTGGGATGGATGTGGGGATTCACCGCGAAGCTGCCGCTGTCGCCCCACAGCAGGTGATAGCCGTCGGCCGGCGAGCGCGCGATGTCCGAGGCGCCGATCGAGGTGCCGGCGCCGGGCCGGTTCTCGATCACGATGCTCTGGCCGAGCAGCTCCGAAACCTTGCGGGTAACGTAGCGGGCCAGGACGTCGGTGCCGCCGCCGGCGGCATACGGCACCACCACGCGGATCGGGCGGTTGGGAAAATCCTCGCCAGCGGCGAGCGCCTGCGCCGTGCCGGCGGCCGGCAGAATGGCGAGGGCGGCGAGCATAATGCGCCGGGAGGCGGATCTCTTGAAATGATAGAACAAAGTAGTCTCCTCTTTATGGTGATTCGGCCTCGGGCCGGATAAGGAAACTATAAGTAAGATGATGCCGGGGCGACTACCTCGAAAACGGCGATCCTTGCCATCTCGCTTTGCGATGGCTGGGTGCGGTCGGCGCGCGAGGGCGCGCGGCCCGAATGGCCCGCTGCGGTGGGAGGCCGCGGCGGGAGCGCCGCGAGCACGCGCGAGGCGGCCAGACCCGCGCTCAGTGCTCGGAGGCGTCGCCTATCCAACGCGCGTCATGCCAGAAACCGTCGGCGAACAGCTCCGCCACGTTGGCTTCGACCAGCCGGCGGACGGTGCCAATGGTCACCGAAGCGTCCTCGCGGCGGGTCTGGGCGACGCACAGCTTCCAATTGACCAGGGCCGACGAAAACGGGATGGCGCACAGCCGGCCCGCCTCGATGGCCTCGCTGAGCCAGGTGCGGCTGAACAGGGTGCAGCCCAGGCCGCGCTCCACGATGCCGCGGGTGGAGCGGATGCTGTCTATCTCGTACAGGATGTTGGGGTGGATACCTTCGGCGGCGCAGAGGCGCTCCACCAGCACGCGAATGCTGTGCGGCCGGCGGGGCAGGATCAGCGGCAGGGTGGCGAGATCGCGCAGCGAGTAGGTGTCGGGGTGGCTGGCCCGCTCTCCCGTGCCGCGGTCGAGGGCGGGAGCGATCACGAACAGCGGCTCGAGGATCAATGGGTGGATCTCGAAGTTGACGCCATACTCGGGGTTGTACATCAGGGCGATGTCCACCTCGCCTTCGGTGAGCCAGCCGTGGATGTTGTCGGTGGTGCTCTCGCGCAACTGCAAACGGATGCCCGGGTGGAGGAGCTCACACTGTTCGAAGATGCGCGGCGCCAGAGCCGGGCTGGTGGCGGGCGGCAGGGCCAGCCGCACCGTACCCGCGGCCTGTTGCAGCACGCCGCGGACGTCGCGTTCGACGTCTTCCAGCTCGGCGATCAGGCGCTCGGCCCGGGCCAGAAGCACGGTGCCGGGGCCGGTGAGTGCGACGCCGCGGGCATGGCGTTTGAGCAGGGCGACGCCGAAATGGTGTTCGAGGCGCTGCACGCGCTTGGATAGCGACGATTGCGCCACCCGCAGGCTGCCCGCCGCCGCGGAAAAACTGCGCAGCCGGGCAACCGTGACGAACGCCTGGAGATCTTCGAACTGCATCGGATGACGGTGGCGGGAAGCTGGAGGGCGGAAGGGCCGCGCTTATTGTGGCACGATTCCCGCGGCCTGGATCACCTTGCGCCAGGTGGCGGTTTCGCTCTCCAGGCGCTGGCGCATGTCGTCCGGCGAGCCGGGATCGGCCACGATGTTCATGCCGGCCAGCCGCTCCTTCAGCGCGGGGTCCGCCAGGATCTGGCGGGCGGCGGCGTTGAGCCGTTCGACCACGGCGTCGGGCAGGTCCGCCGGTCCGAACAGCCTCCACCACGAGCCGAGATCCAGCTCGGGCAGGGGCAGGCCCGTGGCTTCGGAAAATGTCGGGACATCCGGCAGCGCCGGCGAGCGTTCGCGGCCGGTGATCGCCAGCGCGCGGAGCTGGCCGTTGCGGATGAAGCCTTCGGTGCTGCTAATCCCGGTGATGACCATGGAAATCTGCCCGCCCACGAGGTCGGTGATCGCGGGGCCGGAGCCTTTGTAGGGAACTTGCCGGATGTCAGTGCCGGTGGCCGACTTGAGCACTTCGCCGGCCAGGTGGGTGAGGTTGCCGTTGCCGGCCGTGCCGTTGGTGAGTTCGCCCGGGTTGGCGCGGGCGTAGGCCAGCAACTCCTGCAGCGTGGCGGCCGGCACCTTGGGGTTCACGACCAGCGCCAGTGGCGCCTTGGCGAGCGGCGCGACGGCCCGCAGCCCGGCCTGCGGGTCGAACGGCATGGTGCGCATCAGGCTGGGGTTGGTGGCGAGGGTGAGATCGCCCAGCAGCAGCGTGTAGCCGTCGCGCCTGGCGCGCGCCACCTCGGCGCCACCGATGTTGCCGTTGGCGCCCGGCTTGTTGTCGACGATCACCTGCTGGCCCAGGGCATCGGCCAGGATGGGCGCGAGCTGGCGGGCCAGGATGTCGGTGGGGCCGCCGGGGGAGTAGCCCACCACCAGCTTGATGGGGTGGCTGGGGTAGCCGGTGTCCTGGGCGGCCGCAGGGGCGGCGAGCGCCAGGCCGCAGATCAGGGCGGCAAGGGCGGAGCGGATCGGTTGCATGGGGATGTCTCCTCGGGGGGGTGGAAGGGAGCGCCGGCTTCAGTGGCCGGCGGCGGCGCCGCGGGCGCGGTCGAGCAGGGCGGCGGCGCCCGCGGCCGGCCAGGCGTCGCCCCGCCAGGCCACGTGGCCGTCGGGGCGCACCAGCACCAGCCGGCGGCGGTAGGCGCGCTGGACGTCGTCGCCGTCCAGCGTATGGATGTCCAGCGGCAGGCCGGCCGCGCGCGCGGCGGCGGCCAGCGGTTCGCCGTCGGGGGCGTCGGCGCCGATGCGCAGCAGGGTGAAGCCGCGGCCGAATAGGTCGAGCGTGGAGCGGCCGTCGTCGAGCCAGACGTGGGGAGCGCGGTTGCCGGGGACGGCGCTCTGCCGGTAGATCATGACGGCTTCGGGTGGCAGCTCCTGCCACTCCGTCTGGACGGGATAGCCGTCGGCGACGTGCAGGGCCAGGCGCTGCCACTCGCGCAGCAGCGATGGGGTGATCGGCGTGCCGTCGTCCAGGATGCCCCGCAGCACCGCGCCGCTGGGCGCGGGCGGCGCGGTGGCCAGCGCCGGCAGCGTGGCCGGTGTGTCGTCGTCTGGCCAGCAGAGCGGCGATTCCGCATAGCTGTAGCCCATGTCGATGCCCAATTTGTACCACTCGCGCAGCATGGTGGCCGAGTAGCGGCGCCCGAGCTCGTAGCGCTCGAGCGCGCCGGCGTAAGTGGGCTCCAGCAGATTGGGATGGGCCCCCGGCGACATCATGCGGCGCAGGTTGCCGCTGGCCTCGCGCACGGCGCGCCAGGCCACCGGGCGGCGCTCGGTGTCGTAGGTGTCGAGCAGGCCGGGGCCGGCCCAGCCTTGCAGCGTCGCCGCCAGCTTCCACGCCAGGTCCACCGAGTCGCCGATGCCGGTATTCATGCCGAAGCCGCCGGTGGGCGAGGTGGAGTGCGCGGCGTCGCCGGCCAGCAGCACCCGGCCCGAGCGGTAGCGATCGGCCACCAGCTCGCGGCGAACCCAGGGCAGGATCGAGACGATTTCATAGTCGAAGGGCTTGCCCACCAGGCGCTCGATGGCTTGGCGGATCTCGGCTTCGCTCAGCTCCCGGCGCTGGGCGTCGCCGACGATCTGCACTCGCCACTGATCGCTGCCGTTGATCGCCACCATGGTCGCCCACACCCCTTCGGGGCCGATGAAGATGTGGCGGTAGGCCAGCGCCTTGTCGTGCTCGGCGAACAGGTTGGCGCAGCGGAAGATCACGTTGGTGGTGTAGGTCAGCACGCCCAGGCCGTCGGTGCCGATGCCCAGCTCGCGGCGGATGCCGCTGTTGGCGCCGTCGCAGGCCACCAGCCAGCGTGCCCGCAGGGTCTGTTCGTCGCCGTCCTCGCCCTGCACGTCGACTTCGATGTGTTCGCCGGTCTGCCGATGCCGCAGGTAGCGGGTGCGGTAGCGCAGGTCCACGCTGTCGAAGCGCGCGGCAAAGCGGCGCAGGATGGGATCGAACAGGTTCTGCGGGCAGCGTACGCGGACTTCCGGGCTGGCGCCGAGGCGCTTTTCCTCGGGACCGCCGGAGGGGGTGAGAAAGGTTTCTCGGCCCAGCTCGTAGCCGTTGAGGCTGGTGAGGTAGACCATGTCCTGCGGGTACGTGGCGGGATAGGGGCAGGCCTTGATTTCGGACACCAGGCCCCAGCGCCGGCAGAACTCCATGGTGCGGACATTGACGCCGTCCATCTTGGGCTGGACGATGGCGCCGTCGGTCTGCTCCACCAGAATGCACGAGATGCCGCGCCAGCCGAGGTCGCCGGCCAGCGCCAGACCGACCGGGCCGCCGCCGACGACGATGACGTCGGCGGCCGAAGGTTGAGGATGTTGCATGTGGGATCTTTGACGAAAAAAGAACGTGCCCTCAGGCCGCCGCGGAGGTCTCGGCCAGGGGTTCTTCGTGCAGGTAGCCGAGCAGGCGAAGCATGTGCTCGTCGGAGACGACGAACAGGTCGGCCGGCTCGCTGGTAGCCAGGCTGAAGGCATGCCAGGCGGGCACGGCGAAGACGTCGCCGGGCGCCCAGGCAAAGCGCTGTCCGCCCACCTGGGCGGCGCCGTGTCCCGACTTGACGCAGACGATCTGGTTGGCGGTGGTCCGCCAGGCACGCGTCCGGCAATCCGCCGGCAGCCGGTGCATGGCCAGGGTCAGCGTGGGGATGGCGGCCTGGCTGTCGAGGACGACACGTTTGCCGTAGCGGCCCTGGAGGTCGGGCGCGGCGGAGTCCAGGGCCGCGGCGGTCTGCTCCCAGGGGAACACGAAGGGATGATCGCGGGTGACGGTGTCGGGCTGCTGGAAGCCTTCCGGCCAGTGCTCCAGGCGCATGGGTTCCAGCAACTGCACCGTGGGCACGTCGAGGAAGTCCACCCAGTAGCCCGGGCGGTCCCCGTCGTTGCCATGGCCGTGCCAATGCCAGCCCGGCGTCAGCAGTACGTCGCCCGGGCGCATATCGATGCGCGTGCCGTCCACCACGGTGTAGGAGGTGTCAGGGACGTCAAGCACGAAGCGCAGGGCATGCGGGCTGTGGCGGTGCGAGCGGGCACGTTCGCCCGGCAGGATCATCTGGTAGGCCGACACCAGGGTGCGCAGGGTGGCGTAGTGGTTGCCGGGATGAGGGTTGACCAGAAACAGGTTGCGGCGCTCAGCCAGCTCGGTGTCGATCAGCTGGCCCGCCGTGTCCAGCGCGGCCCGCGCCTCCGCCCAGCGCCAGTGCGCCGGCACGAAGGCGGTGCGCGGTTCGGCCCACAGCGAGGGCTCGGCCTTGTTCCAGCCGGCCCGGAACGACAGCGGCGCCAGCTCGCGGTTGAGCGTGTCGAGATCGTCGAGGTCGGCGAAGGATTGGCGGTTCATGGACGTCTCCTCAGATGTTAGGCAGGGTGCGCGGGATGGCCACGTTCCAGCCGCCTTCGCCCTGGGCCACGGCCACCGTCATGCGGCCCACGCCGGGCGTGATGTCGATGGTGATCTCGTCGCCGGGCACGACGGGGCCCACGCCCTCGGCGGTGCCGGTGGCGATCACGTCGCCCGGCTCCAGCGTCATCACCGACGAGCACATGGCGATGATCTCGGGCACGTCGACGATCATGTCGCGGGTCCAGGCATCCTGCCGGGGCTCGCCGTTGACCCAGAGCTGGACGCGCAGGGCCGACGGATCGGGCACTTCGTCGGCGGTGGTGATCCACGGGCCGAGCGGCGTGAAGGTGTCGTAAGACTTGCGGATGGCGCGCTCCTGTTTGCCGCGCACCGTCATATCGAGCAGACAGCCATAGCCGAACACGTAGTCGAGCGCCTGCTCGCGCGGGATGTGGCGGCCGCGGCGGCCGATTACCACTGCCAGCTCGGCCTCGTGGTGAACGGCGCGGCCAGGCAGATCAGGCAGCAGCACGGGTTGGCCGGCGCCTGACAGCGATGAGGCGCTCTTCACGAAGAAGCCGCCATTTTTCGAGATCGCCGGCGACGACATCTCCAGCGCATGGGCATGATAGTTGACCGGAATAGCGATGAGTTTGTTGGGCCAGGGCACCGGGTTATCGATCACCACGCTATCGATCGCCAGGGGCTCCGCCGCCAGCGCCGCGGCGAGCAGGTCGTCGCGCCGGTGGGCGAATTGTTCGATCAGCCGCACCACGCCGACGGGCGGCCAGAATTCGGGATCGACGCCGGCCGCCGTCGTGACGTCGCGCACGGTGTCGTCGATGACGAGGCCGATCCGGCCGTTGTTGAAACGTAGCAACTTCAAGGTGAGTCCTCCTGCGGGGCGGGCCGGATATGGCCGACAGATGAGGGCGCCCCCTAGCCCGCCGCCGCGCGGCGGGCCTTCCCCCGAAGGGTGTCAGGGAACTTGGGGGCCGCCCGGCGTTCCTGGAAAGGACTGTACCGAGACGCTGTCGGAAGGAGAATCGCTATATCGAGATGGGAGATATCTCGGTTTCGGCAGTGGCCGCGAACCGTTCGGATCCGTGCCCGCAAGCCGGCGCCGGGACCGGGCCCGGGGCAGCGTCCGGGATTAACGGATCAGACCGCTATTGCCCGCCGCAAAGCCGACCAGCGTTCCGCATGGCGGGCTCGCAGCCGCAAATCCGCGCCCACCTGGCCGACGTCGATGAACTCGAACGCCGCCCCCTCCGGCAGGGTGTCGCGGGCGGGCAACTGCGCCATCGGCTGGGCATCGCCCAGCAGCAGCGGCGCCTGGTACACCAGCAGCTCGTCGACCACGCCGGCCTGCAGCAGGGCGCCGCTGAGGCGAGGACCGGCCTCGGCGTGGATCTCGTTGATATCGTGCTCGCCCAGCCAGCGCATGACCGCGGACAGGTCGAGACGACCGTCGTTGCCCGCCGGTAGGCGCACCACTTCGGCGTGCCGGTGCGCCAGTTCGGCATCGCGCGGCGGCGCTCGTTCAGTGGTGAACACCCAGGTGGGCGTGCCGTCGAGCAAGCGTGCGTCCACGGGCAGGCGCAGCCGGCTGTCGAGCACAATCTTGCGCGGCAGGCGCAGGATGCGCCCTTGTCGAGGCGTTAGCTGGGGATCATCTGCCAGGACGGTGCCGATGCCGGTGAGCACGGCGCAGGCGCGAGCGCGCCAAAGATGGCCATCCTGTCGCGCGGCGGCGCCGGTGATCCATTGCGATACGCCGTTGTGCAGGGCGCTGCGGCCGTCGATCGATCCGGCCAGCTTGAGCCAGAGCCAAGGCGTGCCGCGCGTCATGCGGCCAACGAAGCCCGGGTTCTGGGCCAGCGCCGCCTCGCTGGCCACCCCCTGGACGACTTCGATGCCGGCCTCGCGCAAGCGCTTCAGGCCGCGTCCACCGACTTGCGGATTGGGATCGGTGAGCGCCACCACCACCCGTGCCGGCCGTGCGGCGATCACGGCATCGACGCAGGGTGGCGTGCGGCCGTAATGACTGCACGGCTCCAGCGTGACGTAGAACGTACTGCCGGCGAGGTCGTGCCCTCGCGCCTTGGCATCGCGCAGGGCCATGATCTCGGCGTGGGGGCCCCCGGCCTGCTGGGTGGCGCCGGCGCCCAGGCACTCGCCATGCCGGACGATGACACAACCCACGCGTGGATTGGGCGTGGTGAGGTTCATGACCGTGTCCGCCTGCGCCAGGGCTTGCGCCATCCAATGGCTGTCTTGCGCCTCCTGATCGAGGGGCGCGCCGGATGGACGGCCCTCCGGTCGCTTCGCGACTTCCTCCCCGGGGGAGGATTCGCGCTTGGGGCGGTTCGGCGCGCCGGATGGACGGCCCTCCGGTCGCTTCGCGACTTCCTCCCCGGGGGAGGATTCGCGCTTGGGGCGGTTCGGCGCGCCGGATGGACGGCCCTCCGGTCGCTGCGCGACTTCCTCCCCGAGGGAGGATTCGCGCTTGGGACGGCCCGGCGCGCTCATGGCTCGGCCGGATCGGTATCAGGGCGGGGCTTGGCGCCGCCGGCTTCGGTGTTGCCGTTGGCTTCGTCGTCGCGGCGGGCCTGGCGCATTTCGTCGACCATCGCGGTAAAGGCGTCGACGTCGTCGAAGCCCTGATAGACCGAGGCGAAGCGAACGTAGGCCACCCGATCCAGGCGGCGAAGCTCGGCCATTACCAGCTCGCCGATGCGTTGCGACGATACCTCCCGCTCCCCCAGGGTGCGTAGGGTTTCTTCGATGCGCTCGACGGCGGTCTCGACGTGTTCGGTGCTGACGGGACGTTTGCGCAGTGCGAGGTTGAAGCTGGCGCGCAGTTTGGCCGGGTCGTAATCGCTGCGATTGCCGTTGCGCTTGACGACCACCGGCATGGCGATCTCGGCCCGCTCATAAGTGGTGAAGCGGCGATCACAGGCCTGGCAGCGCCGGCGGCGTCGCAGGGCGTCGCCTTCATCGTAGGTGCGGGTTTCGACGACCTGGGTATCGGGATGGCTACAGAAGGGGCATCTCATTGGGCACCTGCGCAACGGTTCGGGCACCCGTGTCCCGGTGCCGCCGATCCGCCTGCTGGCGGAACCGGCGGTGCGGGACGGCAGGGGTTTTAGCCGCCATATACCGGAAATTGGCGGGTGAGCGCATCGACCTGCTCACGCACCTTGGCGATGTTCGCCTCATCGCGGGGATTATCGAGCACATCGGCGATCAGATGGCCGGTGCGCGTGGCTTCGGCCTCGCGGAAGCCGCGAGTGGTCATGGCCGGCGTGCCCACCCGGATGCCGCTGGTGACGAAGGGCTTCTCGGGATCATTGGGGATGGCGTTTTTATTGGTGGTGATATGCGCCTGGCCCAGCACCGCCTCGGCTTCCTTGCCGGTGATGCCCTTGGGGCGGAGATCGACCAGCATGACATGGCTTTCGGTGCGGCCCGACACGATGCGCAGGCCGCGTTCGATGAGCGCCGCGGCCAAGGCCTGGGCGTTGCGCGCCACCTGCTGCGCATAGTCCTTGAACTCGGGCTGCAGGGCCTCCTGGAAGGCCACCGCCTTGGCGGCGATCACATGCATCAGCGGACCACCCTGGATACCGGGGAAGATCGCCGAATTGATGATCTTCTCGTGCTCGGCCCGCATCATGATCACGCCGCCGCGCGGGCCGCGCAGCGACTTGTGGGTGGTGGAGGTAACGAAGTCGGCATGCGGCACCGGGTTGGGGTAGGCGCCGCCCGCCACCAGCCCCGCATAGTGGGCGATATCGACCATGAAATAGGCGCCGTGCTCGCGCGCGATACGAGCCATGCGCTCGAAATCGATGCGCAACGCATAGGCCGAGGCGCCGCCCACGATCATCTTGGGCTTGTGCTCGGCGGCCAGCCGCTCGAGCTGGTCGTAGTCGATCTCCTCCTGGGCGTTGAGGCCGTAGGAGACGAAGTTGTAGAGCTTGCCCGAGGCGTTGACCGGCGAACCGTGCGTGAGGTGGCCCCCCTCGGCCAGGCTCATGCCCAGCACGGTATCGCCCGGCTGAAGCACGGCCATGTACACGGCCTGGTTGGCCTGCGAGCCCGAGTTGGGCTGCACGTTGGCCGCCTCGGCGCCGAACAGCTGCTTGAGCCGGTCGATGGCGAGCTGTTCCACGATATCCACGTACTCGCAACCGCCGTAATACCGCTTGCCTGGATAACCCTCGGCGTACTTATTGGTGAGCTGGGTGCCTTGCGCCTGCATCACGGCAGGGCTGGTGTAGTTCTCGGAGGCGATTAGCTCGATGTGCTGCTCTTGGCGGGTATTTTCTTGCTGGATGGCGGCCCAGACGTCCGGATCGGTCTGGGCGATGGTGCGGTTGCGGTCGAACATGGGGGGCTCCTGCGGGGATAATCCGGCGAAAACACACCAGTTTATCTGATTATGCTCCCAAAAAGGCGTAAGAGCGGGGGCGGGCTTACTCCCCGGAACCCGCTGGCCGATCGGGCCGCGCACCCGGGAACCGCGGAGCGGTCATCAGCGCTTGACGTCGATAGCGGAGAGCAGCTTGCGGTTGACATCCGATTCCGCCTGGATCCGGGCCCGGAAATCTTCGGGTTGTTCGGCGATGGGATCGATCCCGTTGGTGATCATGACTTTCTCGAGCTCGTCGGACGACATGGACCTCTCCAGCAAGTCCCTCAGCGCGTCCAGCTTGGCTTGCGGCATGTTCAAGGGAGCGAACATGCCGATCCACGACGAAATGTCGAAGCCGGGCAGGGATTCGGCCACGGCGGGAATATCCGGGCTCTGGGGCGAGCGCTCGGACTGCGTGACGGCCAGAACGCGCAGCCTGCCGGAGTCGACATGAGGCTGGATCACCGACAGGCCGCCTACTACGATAGGGACGTGCCCCGCCGCCGCATCCGCGATGGCGGGCGCACCGCCTTTGTAAGGCACATGAATCAGCTCGACACCGGCCATTTTTTGGAACATTTCGGCAACGAGATGATGCGGGGTGCCGTCCCCGGCGGTGGCGATACCGAGTTCGTCGGGTTTGGACTTGGCATAGTCGATGAGCTCGGGTATCGACTTCACGGGGAGGCTTTCATGGACGGCGATGACCAGCACGAGCCGGGCCATTTCCCATACCGGCGTCAGATCGTTGATCGGATCGAAGCCCATGGTATCGAACAAATGGGGATTCACGGTGAACACGTTGTCCGGCGCGACGAGGAGTGTGTTGCCGTCGGGGATGGCGTCCACCACGGTGCGGGTGCCGATGTTGCCCGAGGCTCCGGGCCGGTTCTCGACAATGAAGTTGCCACCGCCTTGGCGTGACATTTCGCGGGCCGCCGCGCGCGCGATAGTGTCGATGGAGCCCCCCGCCGAATAGGGAACGATCAGCCTGACGGGTTGCTCCGAGTAGGTTGCGGCCTGTGCCGAGCCCAGGGCGAAGCCGCTCAGCATGAGCGCGGCCAGGCGCGCCGCCCATTTCGTGTTCTTCATGAGATCCTCCTGTAGTGAAACGAGGCATTGCGGGGGCAATGCGGGTGATTGAATGCAAAGAAAAAGCCTGCCGTTCGGCTAGGTCCGGCGCTGGCCGCCTTCGGCAGGGCCGTGAGTCGGCGACGCTGGTTTGGTGTATGGATTGCTATCTCATTGTCTTGACAACAAATGGGCTATCGACTTGGAACTTGGGCGATACGGAATGGGTTCGAGAGTTTCGCAGGCCTGCCGACGTTGGCGCTGGAGCATTGCCCGGGTTGAACGGCCCGATCGGATGAGGGACAGAGGCCGCGGTGGCGGTGTTTTAAAGACTGCAGGCGGAGCCGGTACGAGACTCCGGATACGGGCTTTATTTTTGTTGTGATAACAACAAGATTATGGTGCGAACATCTTATTTGTCAAGCGCGGGTAGGGAGGGGAGCCCAGCATGGGCGACCGAGAGGATGGGAAAGGGGCGATGGCCTGGGGGGCCTTGTCGCACGCCGCCGCCCTGGGGGGCGGCGGGATCGTGAAGTGGCGTAGTTGCGGGAACGGCGTTGAGGAGCGTGGCCCCGGACCGTGGCGCGGCCTTAGATCGGCTCCGCAATGGAAGTCGGCGCCAGCCGCGGATTGAGCGTATAGGTGCCGGTCAGGCTGTCCTGCGCCAGGATCTTGCCCTCCATGGCCGTCAGCACGTCCTGCCCGGTGAAGCGCTCACCCAGCTCCAGGCTGGGAACGGACAGCGCATAGATCGTGAACACGTAGCGGTGCAGAATGGCGTCGTTCCAGGGCGGGCACGGGCCATCGTAGCCGTAGTAGTCGCCGCTCATGTCGCGATCGCTGGCGAACCATTGCGTGTAGTCGTTGATGCCCTGTTGGGCCTCCAGCGGCGCGATGGGGCCGCCCTTGCCGCGCGACGTGACGCCGTGGCTGAAGGCGCCCTCTGCGATCTCTTCGTGCTCGGGATCGAGGTTGACCAGGACCCAGTGGAAGAACGACACGCGGGGCAGGTCGGCCGGGATCTCGCGGTCTTCCTGGTTGACGTCGTCGGGCTTGCTGGGCACGTCGGGGTCGTGGCAGATGACCGCCAGCGACTGTGTACCTTCGGGCAGGTCGGACCAGGACAGATGGGGGTTCTGGTTGTCCGACATGGCGACGCGCGTTTTGGGATCGATTTTGCAGAAGGCATAGCGCGCCGGGATAGGCTGGCCGTCGGTGAACGAGAGGCTGCAGATCTTCATGACGTACTCCGGTAAAGTCAGGATGGCGGGCGCCGTGGCCGAGGGTAGAAGGCCGGGCGCCGGAACGCGTCGTCAGCTTAGTTGGACGCGGGCAAACTTGCGCTTCCCGACTTGTACCACATAGGTGCCGGCAGACAACACCGTGCTTTTGTCTTCAATCTTCCGGCCGTCGATCTTGACGCCCCCTTGTTCGACGTTGCGCTGCGCCTCGGCACCGGAGGCGCATAGCCCGGCCTGGCGCAGCACGTGCAGGATGCCCATGGGGGCGCCCGTGAGCTGGACTTCCGGAAGGTCGTCGGGGATGGCGCCGTCGCGAAAACGGGCCTCGAAGTTCGCCAGCGCCTGCTCGGCGGCGGCCTGGCTATGGAAGCGGGTGACGATTTCCTGGGCAAGCAGCACCTTGATGTCGCGCGGGTTGCGTCCGCCCTGGGTGTCGCGGCGAAAGCCTTCGATCTCGGCCATGGGGCGCAGCGAGAGCAGCTCGAAGTACGTCCACATGAGGTCGTCGGAAATCGACATCAGCTTGCCGAACATGGCGTCGGCCGGCTCGGAAATCCCGATGTAGTTGTTCTTCGACTTCGACATTTTCTCGACGCCGTCGAGCCCCACCAGCAGCGGCATCGTGAGCACGCACTGCGGCTCCTGGCCGTATTCCTTCTGCAGTTCGCGTCCGACGAGCAGATTGAACTTCTGGTCGGTGCCGCCGAGCTCCAGATCCGACTGCAGCGCGACCGAATCGTAGCCCTGCATCAGGGGATACAGGAATTCATGCACGGAGATGGGGACGCCGCCGCGATAGCGCTTGGTAAAATCTTCGCGCTCGAGCATGCGCGCCACGGTATAGCGTGAGGCGAGCTGGATGATGCCGCGTGCGCCCAGGGCGTCCGACCATTCGGAGTTGTAGCGGATCTCGGTGCGGGCCGGGTCGAGCACCAGGCTGGCCTGGGCGTAGTAGGTCTCGGCGTTGGCGGTGATCTGTTCGCGCGTCAGCGGCGGCCGGGTGGCGTTGCGGCCGCTGGGGTCGCCGATCAACGAAGTAAAGTCGCCGATCAGGAAGATCACGGTATGGCCGAGATCCTGCAATTGGCGCAGCTTGTTGAGAACGACGGTATGTCCGAGATGGATGTCGGGCGCCGTGGGATCCAGCCCCAGTTTGATGCGCAGCGGCTTGCCGGTGGCGCGGCTGCGCGCCAGCTTTTGCGCGAATTCGGCTTCGACGAGAAGTTCGTCGCAACCCCGCTTGACCACCGCCAGGTCGGCCTCGACCTCGGGGGTGAGCGGCAGGGGCTGGATTTGCGGCTCGGACATTCGATATACTCTTGGAAAGGAAATTTGTGAGAGATTGCAAAAATGCCTTGAAAATCAGGCGGTTTTGCAGGATTCTTCGCGTAGTTTATTAAGTGACCCCGAATTCACCTCGGCCGCCGGCTTTCTTGTCTGCGGCCTTCTGTCTATCCGCCGGTAGTCCCTGAGAGCGCATCCCCGTCATTCGCGGGGGGTGCCGGTGTCTTGTATCAACCTTTTTTCAGGTGTCCTACGCATGCCTTTTGCAGCCAGGCCAGCCAGCGCACGAAAGACGGGCTTTGCCCAGCGCTTTCTGATCGTGGCGGCCGTGGGGCTGTTTGGTGCCGCGGCCGCGGTGGGAATGGTATCCCAAAACGTGGCCGAGCCCATGCCCACGGTCGAGCACATCGCCCAGACTCTTCCCCTCCCGCAGCCCCTCCAGGCCAGTCCGGATTCCTCCCTTTCCGATCTCTACATCTTCGAAGAACGCATCCAGCAGGGCGATTCCGTCGCCAGCATGCTGTCGCGCTTGGGCGTGCGCGATGGCGAACTGCAGCGCTTCCTGGTGCAGGACTCCGGCGCCCGCAGCATCTATAAGCTGTATCCGGGCCGTGCGGTGCAGGTGGCCACCGACGACAGCGGCCAGTTGCAGTGGATGCGCTACGTCCATACCCCTGGCACCGAGTCCGACGGCAAGGTCGTGCAGCAGTTGCTGGAAGTCCTTCGCACGCCAGAGGGTTTTGTCGCCGAGGAACAATCCATCCCGGCCGAGCGCCACATCAAGGTCGGCGTGGGCACCATCCGCAGCTCGCTGTTCGGTGCCACCGACGCCGCCGGCGTGCCCTATCACATCACGCTGCAGATGGTCGATATCCTGTCCAGCGATATCGATTTCTTCCGCGACCTGCGTTCCGGCGATCAATTCCGCGTCGTCTACGAAACCTACACCAGCAACGGCATGAACACCCGCGCCGGCCGGGTGCTTGCGCTCGAATTCGTGAATAACGGCAAGGCCCACCAGGCGGTCTGGTTCGATCCCGAACAGGCGGGCGCCTCCGGCGGCTATTACGCCTTCGACGGCAGCAGCAATCGCCGGGCGTTCCTGCGCGTGCCGCTGGAATTCACCCGGGTGAGCTCCGGCTTCGGCCTGCGCCGGCACCCCGTGCTCAACACCATGCGCGGACACAAGGGAATCGACTACGCCGCCCCCACCGGCACCCCCATTCGCGCCACCGCCGACGGCGTGGTCGAATCCGTCGGCAGCCAGCGTGGTTACGGTAATACGATCGTCCTCAAGCACCATGGCAAGTACACCACGCTGTATGCGCACATGAGCCGCTTCGCCAAGGGCGTGAGCCGTGGCAGCAAGGTCAGCCAGGGCGACGTCATCGGATATGTGGGCGCCACCGGCATGGCCACGGGGCCGCACTTGCACTACGAGTTCCGCGTGGCGGGCAACCCGATCGATCCGCAGTCGGCCGACATTCCGGTGGCCCGCTCGCTCGAAGGCGACATGCTGCAGCGTTTCCACGCCCACGCGGCTACCTTCCAGGGCCATCTGGCCATGCTCACCGCTTTGCAGGTAGATCAGGAAGCGCTGCGCGATAGCGAGCAGGCAGCCCTCGAGGTGTCGGGCGAGGCCGGCGCCAGCTGAGCCCGGGCATGGCTTACGGCTCCCCGATTCCGCGCGGGCCTCGGTCTTCCGGCCGCGGCCCGGCCCCGAATGACGGCGCCACAGGCCCTGACGAACCGGGGCAAAGCCGCTTCGGCCGCTAGGCGAAGCGGCTTTGCGTCACCTGAGGTCCGGCGATGTATTGCATCGGCCTGATGTCTGGCACCAGTCTCGATGCCGTCGATGGCATCCTGGCCCGCTTCCCCGACGAGGGGAGAGCGCGTGTCCTGACTCATGCCAGCTTACCGCTGCCGCGAAGCCTGCGCGATGAGTTCCTGGCGCTCAACCGCCCGGGCAACGACGAATTGCGCCGGGCCGCCTTGGCGGCCAACGCCCTTGCCGACCTCTACGCCGATGTCGTCGTCGCCGTCCTGCGGGCGGCGGGCCTGGCGCCGGCCGACATCGGCGCGGTGGGCGCACACGGCCAGACGGTGCGGCATGCTCCCGAAGAGGGCTATACCTGGCAGCTCAACGCGCCGGCACGCCTGGCCGAGCGCGCCGGCATCGCGGTGGTCGCCGATTTTCGGTCGCGCGACGTGGCGGCGGGCGGCCAGGGTGCGCCTCTTGTTCCCGCCTTTCACCAGGCGGTATTTGCGGGCGAGGGCCCGCGCGTGTTGCTCAATCTGGGTGGCATCGCCAACGTCAGCCTGCTGCCGGGGCGGGCGTCGCCCACCGGAGCGGCCGAGGTGGGCGGCTTCGATACCGGTCCGGCCAATATGCTGCTCGATCTATGGTGCCAGCGCCATCTGGGCCTGCCCTTCGATCGCGATGGCGCCTGGGCCGCCAGCGGGCAGCCGCGGCAAGCGCTGTGCGCCTTTCTCTACGACAGCGAGCCCTGGTTTGCCGCACCGCCGCCCAAGTCCACCGGCCGTGATCGTTTTCATGTGGGTTGGCTGGACGAGCGCCTCGCCGACTACGAACGGCGGCATGGTGCCGTGACTCCCGCCGATGTGCAGGCCACCTTGCTGGAGCTGACGGCGCGCAGCGCCGCCGAGGCCATCCGGCAGACGGCGGCTGGGGCGCGCGAGGTGTATGTCTGCGGCGGAGGCGCGGCCAACCCCGTGCTGATGGCGGCGCTGGCAAGGTATTTGCCGGACTGCGCCCTACAAAGTACGGCGGCGCTGGGCGTGCCGCCGCAGCAGGTGGAGGCCCTGGCTTTCGCATGGCTGGCCCGCGCCCATCTCCTGAAGCTGCCGGGTAATGTCACGGCGGTGACCGGCGCGGCCGGGCCACGGGTGCTGGGCGCCCTCTATCCCGCTTGAACGGTCGCCCGGCCGCCGGGAAACCCACCGGGCACCGGGAGGCCGGGCCGCCAGCAGGAACTTGGGGCGGCGCCCCGGGGTCCCTATAAGTATCTTCCCTGCCGCGCCGACGCGGCTCGTGCCCATGAGCAATTCCGGTCCGGGGCCGGAATGCCTCTTCAGGCACCTCCTGTCATGGACCTCAAGCCTCGCGCCGCCAGCCTTCCGCCTCCTGTCACCGCCGCGTGCGGCGCCGCCGTACGACCCGCGCTCGACTCCAGCGCTGCCCGACAAACCCACCTGGACGCCCTGCGAGGCCTTTTCCTCGTCTTGATGACGTCGACCCATCTACCGACCTGGTTCGGCGTCCCCACCAGCCAGTCGTTCGGTTTTGTTTCCGCCGCGGAGGGCTTTGTATTTCTGTCGGCCTATATGGCCGGCCTGGTTTATACGAGGCGCGCGGCGCGCGACGGCATGGCGGCGATGAAACGCACCTTCTGGAAGCGGACCCGCCTGATCTATGCGTGCCAGGTTGCCTGTCTGCTGTTCTTGTTCACGGTGATCGCCGCGCTCGATGTCAAGTTCGAGCAACCGGCGGCCACCAACCTCATGTCGTTTTATCTGCAGGCGCCGCTGACGGGTCTGTGGACATCCTTGCTGATGATCTACAACCCGCCGTTGCTCGATATTCTGCCGATGTACATTACGTATATGCTGGTCAGCCCATGGGTGCTGGCGTATGCGTTGCAGCGTGGCTGGCGCCTTGTCCTGGTGTCGAGCGTGCTCTTGTGGGCGGGGGCGCAACTGGGCCTCTCCAGGGTGATTTACGACGCTACCGTCGCGCTCACCGGGCTGCCGGTGCCCTTCAACGAGACCGGTGCTTTCGAGACTTTCGCCTGGCAATTGCTATGGGTGCTGGGTATGGCCCTGGGTTCATACCATGCCCGGGTGCCCATCGGCGAGCGGTGGCCCTTGCCCGATTGGCTGGGCCGCGCGGCGCTGCTGGTGGTCGTGACCTTCATCATCTGGCGCTTCACGACCGGCTTGGCACCCTTTCCGGGCGAAAACCCCTGGAACCAGATAGCCGATAAATGGCATCTCGCGCCCCTGCGCTTGTTCAACTTCCTGGCCTGGGTGGCCGTATTGCTCCACTATGGGGCGTGGCTCACGGCACATCTGCCACGCATCAGGCCCCTGGAAGTCATGGGCTCGGCATCACTTCTGGTGTTCAGTGCCCATTTGGTCATCGTGCTGATGGCCTTGGCGGTTTTTGGCGAAAGCACGCCCGAGCGGCCAAAATGGGTCGACCTTGCGATGTTCACCTTCAGCGTCGTGGCCATGTACGTGGTGGCGCGCGTGGCGAACTGGAAGTCGCAAACCGTCAGGTAGCGACTCCGCCGTTCTCGCGCCTCAGTCGGCGCGGATGCCGTTTGCCCGGATCAGCTCGCCGCGGCTGGCGAAAGCCTCTTTTTGTTGGGTCGCAAAGGCCTGGGGCTCGTTCGCTTCCACCATCAGGCCAAGCTCGGCCAACTGTGCCACCGTCTTGGGTTCCTGCAAGGCCGCCCGCATCGACTGGCTGATGGTGTCCAGCAATGGGGGCGGAAGCCCAGCGGGCGCGAAGAAACCGAGCCAGGAGGTCATCTCGAAGCCGGGCAGAAACTCATTGATGGCGGGCACGTCGGGCAGGCCGGGATAGCGCTCGCGCTGCGTGACTCCCAGGGCCTTGATCTTGCCGGCCTTGATCGGATGCGCGACAAACCTCGCCCTCTTTAGGGCGGGGAAGGATAGCGCGGACGGCGTAGCCGTCCTATACTGCATGCTGTATAAATAACCAGAACTCGAGCCATGCGGCGCCTCCAAGCCTTCAAATACGAACTGCGGCCAGACGGCCAGCAAGCGCGCCAGATGGCGCGTTTCGCTGGCTCGTGCCGCTTCGTTTACAACAAGGCACTGGCGCTGCAAAAAGCCAACCATGAAGCCGGCGGCAAGTTCATCGGCTACGTGGCAATGGCCAAGGAACTGACCGCCTGGCGCAACGGCAGGGAAACGCCGTGGCTCAAGGATGCGCCCGTGCATCCGCTGCAGCATGCGCTCAAGGACTTGGAGCGGGCCTACAAGAATTTCTTTGCCAAACGCGCCAACTTCCCACGCTTCAAGAAGAAAGGCCAGTCCGACAGCTTCCGCTACCCCGATCCAAAACAGATCAAGCTCGATCAGGGCAACAGCCGCCTCTTCCTGCCCAAGCTGGGCTGGCTGCGCTACCGCAACAGCCGGGCAGTGCTGGGCACGGTGAAGAATGTCACCGTGAGCCTGTCAGGCGGCAAGTGGTTCGTGAGCATCCAGACCGAGCGCGAGGTCGAACAGCCCGTGCCGCGGTCCACCACGGCGGTGGGCATCGATATGGGCATCGCCCGCTTCGCCACGCTCTCGGACGGCTCCCATCTCGAACCGCTCAACAGCTTCAAACGGCACGAAACGGCTCTGGGCAAAGCCCAGCAGGCCATGAGCCGCAAGGTGAAATTCAGCCACAACTGGAAGAAGGCCCGCGCCCGTGTCCAGCGTCTCCATTCCCGTATCGGCAATGCCCGCCGCGACTACCTGCACAAAGCCACGACCACGATCAGCCAGAACCACGCGATAGTATGTATCGAGGACTTGCAGGTACGCAACATGAGCCAGTCGGCGGCAGGAACAACCGAGCAGCCGGGAACAAACGTTCGGGCCAAGTCCGGCCTGAACAAAGCCATTCTCGATCAAGGCTGGTTCGAGTTCCGTCGCCAACTGGACTACAAGCTGTCGTGGAACGGCGGTTATCTCATTGCCGTGCCGTCGCAGTACACCAGTCAGACATGTCCGTGCTGCGACCATGTCTCGGCGAACAATCGGCAAACGCAGGCACAATTCCGGTGCGTCGACTGTGGTTTCGAGGACAACGCCGATCGGGTCGGCGCGATCAATGTGTTAAGGGCGGGACACGCCCGGTTCGCCTGTGAAGTGAGTGGCGCAGTCAGGCCGCCAGCAGCAGGAACCCACCGAGGTGAGTCAGCCCGTCCGGGCTGAACACGGTAGGAATCCCCTGCCTTTTCGCCTGCGGGCGACGAGCTTCAGCGAGAGGGAGGGGAGGAAGTCAAGCACGGCACATGCAACAGAGTCCACATGGCGTTGAAAATCGGTTCGCCAGTGGCGGCCAGGCCAAGGGTGGCCTCGCCGATCGTGCTTGGTGTACGGACGCAATCGTAGGGCGCCGCCAATGGATCGAACGCCATGCGGCAGCGGGCCGCGGTGTCGTAGGCTTGGCACAGCCCTTCGCGGGTATAACCGTCGACGTTCTCGACTTGCTCGCGTAGCGTGGAATGCAGCCGCTCCAGGGCCGTCATGTATTCGGGCAGAAAAGACGCCTGGCCTTCCGAGCGCATGATCAAGACCTGGCAGTCGATCAGCTGTTCGAAAGGTGCGGGAAGCTCGAGTTCGGTGATTTCCGCGCCGGCCTCGCGCAGCACCGCCGTGGCGCGCGACAGGGCATTGATGGTGGCCTCGCCCGCGTGATGCCACACGGGCGTGCGGCAGACCGCGATGCGCGCCTTTGAGAGATCAAAGGGCCGCACCGCTTGCGGTTGCCGATCGAACACCTCGTATAGCAAGGCGAGGTCTTCGGCGCCGCGGCCGTACCAGCCGATGGTGTCAAGAGTGGTCGAATAGGTTTTCGAGCCATCGCGGCCGACGATGCCCCAGGTGGGCTTGAGAGCGTAGACGCCGCAGAACGAGGCGGGGCGGATGATCGACCCACCAGTCGGGGGAGCCTTCGGCTCCAGAGAACCGCTGCCTCGCTTGAGGCGGCCCAGCGCGCTCATGCTGCGACGCCTTCCTGGAAGAGGGTTTCGATGTCGTCGGGCGAGAGGCCGAGTTCGCCCAGCAGCTCCCGGGTGTGTTGGCCCAGAGCGGGAGCGGCGTCGCACAGGCCACCCGGCGTGTGCGATAGGCGTGGTACGACGTTGTGCATCGGCAGCACGCCGGCGCCCGGGTCCGGCATGCCGACCAGTGATTGGCGGCCGATCAAGAAAGGATCGGTCAGCAACTGGGACGCGCGCATGACGGGCCCCACGGTCACTTCCGCGGCGTCGAAATGGCGCAGCACGTCGTCCCGGCGGCTTTCAGCCCGGCTGTCCTATGGTGATAGGGTCAATGTGATTGACGATCCATTGGGAAATCCGGGAAATATACTCGTCCTGATGCATTTGGCCGATGACTTGAATGCCAACTGGCATGCCGTCGATAGACAGCAGGGGCAAGGAAATTGCAGGAACGCCAAGTAGCGACACCGCGACGTTGAAGCCGAACGAGCCCGTGACGCCGTAGGGGAGGGAGGGGTCATGATTCGCCGGGCTGTTCATACTCGGAGCGGGCCCTGTTGCACTCAGGGTGCAAAGAACATCTGCATATCGGGCCAGAGCGGCCATGCTTGCCCTGGCTGCCTCTCTTTCCGCCAGAAGTAAGCGGTAGTCGTCCAGCGTCATGCCCCTGCCATGAGCGAATAGGGTGCGGACGCTCCCTCGCAGCGCATCGCCAAATGTGTCTAGGGAAACGCTGAGCAAAACGCGATGAGCTACAGATGGTTGCCACATCATCAGATCCGATCGAAATCGGACACCGAATTTCACGATATGGCAATCTGGCCGGCGTTTTACGGCCGGATTGGACCGTTTCCCGGCCCATTCTCATGCAATGGACGCACCACTGCCCTGCAAGGGCATCAATCGTTTGGCGGCGAGCTTCAAATTCACCAGCCCCATGAGGGTGTTCAGATGAGCGGCGTTCTTGGCCAGCCCACGAT
>JALOAI010000043.1 GCA_023228945.1 Pigmentiphaga sp.
AGCACATGAGAACACTTAAACTAAAACACGTCAATATCTACTTGATATTAAAGAATATTTTTTGTCTCACTGCATCTCGTTTGATCTCACAAAATACGGTATTCAAGGCATCATAATCCGCAGGTCCGGGGTTCGAGTCCCTGATGCGCCACCAGAATTTTCCTTGTTCATCAAGGGCTTAACGCCACCCTCGCCGGTGGCGTTTTGCATTTCTGAGGCATGGTGCGCCCAAAACGTGGCCGCATTCGCGAACGATGCCAGGTGGCCGGCGTCCATGAGCAGTGGAATACACCGAGCGGGAGCCCCGGCACCGCCTGCCCGCGGCCGACAGCCCCAACCGGGGGTGGCGCGAATCGACGCCGCGGTCTATCGGATGGCCTGAATCGGCTGGAGGCTTGCAGGATATTGCATGGCGCCGGGCACGCCACATGCCGTAGCCCGGTTTCCATTGAGGGAGACCACCATGGCGACTCAAATCCCGAATCCCGAAGACGGCGACCGGCCCGAGGGACCGATGCCGGAAATTCCTGATGAGGAGGTGCCGGGCAAGGAACGAGGGCCGGCCGATCCGGTGCCCAACCCGCCCCAGCGGCCGGAGCAGCCGCCGCCTATCAGGGAACCCGACACGCAGGAGGAGCCCCCGGTGCGGGATCCCGCCACGCCGTCTCGGCCTATCTCCGATTATCCGGAAGAACAGAATTCAGGATAACGACGCGCCTGGCGGCCCAGGTGCCGGCCAGTCCGTCTTGCCGCCTGCGTTGCCGCCGGATTTTTCGGCTGGTGTTGTCCGGTTCAGTCCTGAGGCAGGAGGCGCAAGCCGGTACGGCGTACGAATTCATCGTAGGTGATGGGCGTACCAGCCTGGGTGTCGGGGTTATTGGCTTGCCAGTGCACCCAGGAGCGACCGGTGGTGGCGTCGTACACCACTTTATAGAGGTGGCTAGGCACCGCGACGCCGCCTTCCCCGATTTTTTCGGGCTGATCGGCATACACGGGGCCGGTGAACACATACACATCGCCCTGGGCCCGCATCACGTACTTTCGCGTATCTTGCTCGATTCGGCTCCAGGCGCCAGCGTTATGGCGTTGGTTCTGCGGAACCATATTGGCCAGGCTGAAGCTCTGAGCCATGGCGTCGGCGGTATGCATATCGCCGGCGGGGGCCATGTGCCCGCGGGAATAACCCGAGCCACGGTAGTCGGCCAGCTCGGCGCGTTCGGCGCGCGGCAGCCGGGCGTCGGCAAAAAAGCGATCGCTGCGCGAGATGTCTCCCGCCTGCGCCAGCACCCGGCGGTTCAGGCGTTGCGCAACGAAAACGGGGGTTTTGGTCTGGCCGCTATGCAGAATCGCAAATGCGCTGAAGCAAAGTTCACGCAACGCATGGCCGGCAGGGACGACGGGCGCATGCCGGGCCGGAAAAAACTCCGGGCATGCCGCAAATTGCGTCTGGACCTGTGCCCCCGAGAAAGCGGCAGGCACCGTGCCCTGAGGCGTGGGGCCCGCAAGCCCGAATGGGGCAAGCACGGAATCCAGGAAGGCCGCGTCGCGCAGTTGCGGATTCAGGGCGCAGCTGGCGATGCTGAAAGCCGCGACGGCGGAAACGACGAGAGCCCGCAGGAATCCGCGGGCTCGGCGAGGGAGAGGGGAAGACGCCGGAGAACGTTTCCGGGCGATGGACGGCTTCTTTCTCGTCATGCTATGTAATGAGGCTGCCTGCGAAGCGAAAGGACCGATTGTAGGCCGCCGCGATCCCCAGGCTGGCTTCACGGAGATGAAACCGTCCCCACGCTCACTGCGTTCGCTGCCTCCGGGGGGGCTTCAGTCTCCTTCGGGCGGCCGTGCGGAAAGGGGGGACGGCCCCCACGCTCACTGCGTTCGCTGCCCCCGGGGGGCTTCAGTCTCCTTCGGGCGGCCGTGCGGAAAGGGGGACGGCCCCCACGCTCACTGCGTTCGCTGCCCCCCGGGGGGGCTTCAGTCTCCTTCGGGCGGCCGTGCGGAAAGGGGGACGGCCCCCACGCTCACTGCGTTCGCTGCCCCCCGGGGGGGCTTCAGTCTCCTTCGGGCGGCCGTGCGGAGACTGATACGCAAAAGTTTACGATTGCTGGGGGTAAAACTGCGGATACATCTCGTTTTGCTTTTGGCCGGTGATCAGGTTGCCCACCAGTTCGCCGTTGCGCTCGGCCGCGACCAGTTCCGCGACGACTTCCGTGCGGGTCTTGCCTGGAGCCTGGGAAGAGGCGGAAACCGTGCCCGGGTTGATGTCGGCCACCGTTCGGCCGCTGGAAGGATCGACGATCAGATCGCCGTTGCGCTCGGCGGCCACCAGCTCGGCGCGTACCTGCTCGCGGGTAAATCCAACTTGCTCGCGGGCCGGGTACAGATGGGGCGCCAGATCGCGTTCGGTCTGGCCGGTGGAGGGGTTGACGATCAGATCACCGTTGCGCGCCGCTTCGACGAGCTCGGCACGAACCTGCTCGGTGCTCAGTCCTTGGGCCATGGCATGGCCGCTGGCGAGGGCGGTCAACGAGAGGATGGCGGCGGAGAGGTAGGTCGTCTTCATGATATTTTCCTTTTCCATAAGAATAAAAAGTCTGCAAAGAGCAGGTGAAGGGTGGGCCCCGCTGGCGTTCATCCGTGATCAGGGCATGACCAGACTATAGGGTTTATACGGATAAAGAAAAACCATTTGGGATGCATGACAGTATTGCTAAAAATGAAATAATAGGGCTTCATTTTCTGTGGGTGCTTCGATGGATCGCTTACTTTCCATGCGTGTGTTCGAACGGGTCGTCGCCGAAGGCAGCTTTGCCGCCGCCGCGCGGCAGCTCGATTTGTCGCCGCCCGTGGTCACCCGCCTGGTGGCCGACCTGGAAACGCATCTCGGCACACGGCTGCTGCAGCGCAGCACCCGCCGGATGGTGCTCACCGATGCGGGACACGCCTATCTCGACCGCTTGCGCCCGATCCTCCAGGCTATCGACGAAGCCGAAGCGCTGACGCACTCGCAAGATCGGCAACTGGAGGGCTTGGTGCGGATCCATGCGCCGCCGGTGTTGGCCACTTATGTGGTGGCGCCCTTGCTGGCCGAATTCCGCCGCCGATTTCCAAGGATCCGCATCGAAATCGATGTCGAGGCGGCCACCGCCGATTTGTACGAAGCCTATGATTTGACGCTGATCGGTCGCCGATCGGATTTCGACGCCGATCTCGTCGCGCGCAAAGTCGTGGAGGCCAGGGCCATTCTGGTGGCGTCGCCGCGATATCTGCAAACCCACGGCATACCCCGCGAGCCTGCGGATCTTGTCAAGCACGAAACGCTGATGCTCAGGGCCGCGGCGGGCGATCCCCTGCAATGGACGCTGTCGCGGGAAGACCGGGACGAGCCGCCTTTGCAGGTGGAGGTCAACCCGGGGCTGTGTAGCAACCATAGCGATACCCTGGTGCGCGCGGCGCTCGATGGCGCGGGTATCACTTCCGTAACAGGCGATATCGTCGCGTCATACCTCAACGACGGGCAGTTGGTACGAGTGCTGGAGCCGTGGAGCAGCGGCCGCCTGGCCATGTACGCGGTGCTGCCCAGCCGGCGTTTCGTGCCGCAGCGCACGCGGGTGTTCCTGGAGTATCTGACCAAAGAGACCCGCCGCGAAGTGGCGCGGGCCGGGATGCTGCCGGGCTTGGAACGCATGCCGCGGGGGCAGTAAGCCTCTTTTGCCGGCACTGGCCCGAAGCCGGGCTATGTCGTCGTCATCGAAATCGACCGCCTGGACCGGATCGAGAACCGTTTCGTGTAAACCGTCCTCGGTACGGTGCCGCGTGGCAACCGCGCGCGGCAACGCCGGGCTCAGCGCCGACAGCTTTGGGCATGGGGTAAGGGGGCTTCGGAGAAGGCAGGCCAGTAGTCGATCAGCCAAAGCAGGAAGGCGGCGGCCCAGAGCAAGGCGGCCAAGGCGTAGGGCGGACCGGGAGGCCAGGGCGCCAAACCCATTTCCGGCAGGGCCCGTATCGCCACCGAAGCGATCAGTAGCACGAAAGCCAGGCGGGTTGGCCACGAAAGACCAAGCGGCCGGCCCGTATGCAGGCGGCCGGCCAGCGCCATTACCGCGAGCACGCCCATGCCCAAGCCGCCCATCAAACTGATGTGCAGGGGTGCCGTGGCGCCCCAGGGGGCGCCCAATCGCGAAGCGCCCAGGGCGAGCAGGCCCAGGCCCGCCAGGGCCGAGGCGACCGCCAGCGAGACGATTTCGGCCCGCAAGGCCTCGCGGCCGACGAAGGCTTCCGCCACCCGGTCCATGAACGCGGCGCCAGCGGCAATCCACAAATAGGCGCCCACCGTGGGCGACACGCCGCCGACTTCGGCGATGACCGCCAGGGCCAGCAGGCCGGGGGCGAGATTCAGCCGGCCGGGGTGCGGCCGGAACGGCGAGGTGGCTTGGCTGGGATCCAGCACGAGATTGGTGATCGGCACGGTGATGCGCACGAGGGCGAGCCCCAAGATGCCCAAAAAGATCAGGCCGGTAAGGCGCCAGGCCTGCGCCGCCAGGCCGGCATCGTCGGCCAGCATGGCCGCGCGCGCGATGGTGGCGGCGGCGGTAAGGGCAAGCAGCCAGCCCACGAAGGCGAGCAGGCGGGTGGTTCGGCGTTGCCACGAAGCCCAGCCCAGGTAGCTGACGAGGAGCAGCATCCAGCTCAGGTCGGCCACCGCCGACGGCCATTGCAGCCAGTCGCTGCCCAGCAAGCCGGCCAGGCGGCCCACGGCCCAGAGCGCGGCCAGGGCCCACAAGGCTCCGCCGCGCGGCCGGGGGGTGTCCGTCCACTCCGCCGGCGCCGTGGTGAGAAAGCCCAGCAAGGCCGCGCCCCAGGCGCCGAGGATCATCTCCTGCGCATGCCACAAGCCGGGCGGCAGGGTGGAGAGCGGTAGCTGGAAGGACCAGAGCAGCACCCAGGCCAGAGGCCAAATGGCCGCATAGACGGCGGCAAGCGGGAAGAACAGCCGCAGCCCTTCGTGGGTGAGCACGCGGTGCAGAGGCATGGACGAGTGGCCGCGGGAGGAGCGAGGGCCATGAGGGCGTGCGGTCTGTGCTTCGATCGCGGCGTTGCCCGCCGACGCCGACGCCGGCGGGGCGAACGAGGGGCGTGTTGTCGATTCCGCCGGGAAAGCGGCAGTGGCGTCTTCGGGCGGCGGTGCCGGCAGCCTCATGCCCGCCTCCGTTCGTCGACATCGTGGATATGCGCGAAGGCGGGATCGTGCCGCAGCATGGCTTGCACGGTTTGGAAGGCGGTGGCGTCGTCGCGCGTGCCGGGAGCGCCGGCGATAGCACGCTCGCCGGCGACACCGTGGCCGGCGTGATCCAGCACGACGATGCGATGGGCGATGCGCACGGCTTCCATCAGATCGTGGGTGATGAAGAGGGCCGCGAACTGCGTTTGCTGCGCCGCGGCGATGACCAGGTCTTGCATCCGCCGCTTGAGGGCGACGTCGAGCGCCGTGAACGGCTCGTCGAAGTAGATGAAGTCGGGCCGCGGCGCAAGGGCGCGGGCGATGGCCACGCGCTGTCGCATGCCGCCCGAGAGTTCGGAGGGGTATTTGCCGAGGTCGTCGGGTTCGAACTGCGCCAGGGCGGCGGCCTCGGCGATCCGGCTGGCGCGCTGGCGCCGGGGTATTCCCGCCAGGCGCAGGCTGAAGCCGATGTTGTCGCGGGCCGTGACCCAGGGGAGCAGCCGGGGCTCCTGGAACACCATGGCGTGGTTGGCGTAGCGACGTATCACTTCGCCCTCGCGGGGTTCGACCAGGCCCGCGGCGATTTGCGCCAGCGTGGACTTGCCGCAACCCGAGGGGCCGACCAGTGCGACGATCTCGCCGCTCTCCACGGTTAGCCAGATGTCTTCCAGCACCGTACGGCCGAAGAAAGCGTGCCCCAGCCGCCGCAGTTCGAGCCTCTTTGCGCTCGGGTGTGCGCTCATCGCTTCACTCCCCAGGGTTGCAGGGCTTCGCGCCAGCGTTCCAGTTCGGAACGCACCGGTCGGATCAGGCCGTACTCCACCACGATGAGCGCCGCCACGGCAAGGGTGACCCAGGCCAGCGCCTGGGCAATATCGAGCAAGGATCGCGAGCGGGCGAGGGCGCTGCCGATGCCGCCGGCGTTGGCCAGCAATTCGGCCATGATGGCGACCTTGAAGGCCGAGCCCAGCGCCAGGATGAGCGCCGGAAACAAGTGGGCCGCGAGCTGGCGCGCGACCACGTGGGTGAAGCGGCGGATCGCGCCGGCCCCGAACACCTGGGCCATGGCGTCGAGGGTACGGTCGCGGGTGGCGATGCCTTCGGCCGCCCCCATGAAGACCAGCGGCGTGGCGGCGATGAGAATGGTGACCGCCACCGTGGCGTCGGTGGCGCCGAACCAGATCATGGCCAGGACGATCCAGGCGATGGGAGGGACGCCCAATGTGATCGTGAGCAGCGGACGGGCCAAACGCAAACAGGCCGGCGAATACCCCGCCACGATGCCGACCAGAGTGCCGGCGGCGGCGGCCAGGAAGAATCCCATGAGCGCCCGCTGCGTGGTCAGCCATAGCAACTGCCAGGCCACGGGGTCGGTGAGCAGGGCGGCGGCGGCCCGCAGTGTGGCGAGCGGCGCTGGCAGGATGAAGTCGCCATAGGCTTCGTGCCCCGCTTGCCAGACGGCGGCCAGCAAGGCCAATGCCGCGACGCCGGCCCAGGCGGACCAGACGAAACGGCCCAGGCGGCCGAGGCGTTCGAGCAAACCGGCGCCGGCTGCCATGCGGGCTCCTTGTTGTGTCAAGCGCTCAGAGAGCGTAAAAACCGTCGTCGGGCAGTTTGCCCCCCAGCAGGGCGGGATCGGCCTTGGCCATTAATTGGAACATGGCTTCCAGGGCGGGGCGCGTCTCGCTGGCCGGCGTGGCGGTGAGGTTGCAGTGCGGGATGGAGCGGGCGAGCATGGGCGCCGGTTGCTCGAGCGGACCCGCCGCGGCCTTGGCGCCAGCGGCGGGATCGGCCAGCACCTTGGCCGTGGCCGCCACCATCGCCGCCTGCAGTTGGGGGAGGCGATCGCCATGGCGCTCGGTGAAACCGCGCGTGACCGCGAGGCCCGCCTGTGGCACCACGGGGCCGAGCCCGGTGATCCCGCCCCATTCGCGCTGGATGTCGACGGCGCGAGCCATGGGCTTGCCGGCCTCGCCACCACGGATCTGCACGACGGTGGCGACGGGCTCGCTCAAGAGCGCCGCGGCTACCCGGCCGGCCAGCAGCATCTGGGCGGCTTCGGTCGGGTTGCCGGCCGGCACCAGCTCCATCTGCAGCTTATGGTGCTCCAGCAGTGCGCGCAGGATCAGATCGGGCGTGTCGTTGACGAAAGGCACGGCGATCCGCTGGCCCGCGAGCGCCGCCAGGCTGCTTGGGCCGCCCTCGGGGGCCATGATGTAGAGCAGGCCGTTGGTCATCACATTGACCAGCCGCAATCCCATGCCCCGGTTGTAGAGGTTGGCCGCCGCCTGCGCCGGCACCACGGAGAGATCGATGGCGCCGGAGGTGAGGCCTGCCCGCAGTTCGTCGGGATTGCGCCAGACGGTCAGCGTGACGTCGTCGGCCACCTCCGCCAGCATCTGGTTGGCCACCGCATAGGCCAGGGTGACGGTGGGACCGGCCGGAGGGCCATAAAGCGCCAGGCGGACACCCGCGGCACGGGTGGCGGAGGGTAGCGCCAGGGCGGCGGCGCCGGCGCCCAAGAGACCTAGCGCCGAACGGCGCGTAAGTTGGGAAAGCGACCTGGAATTGGCGTGCATGGAAACACCTCGTTGAATCGGGAAGGGGCGGTGCCGCTAAGGCACGGAGAGACAGGGCGGCGCTCTGAAAGCCATGGCGAAGAAAGTGGAATCTGAAAGAGGGGTAATCCAGTGTACCGACCAGATGAGGCTGCGAACGTTGATCTGCATCATGATAAGCACTTCTTCTGAGAACGATTCTCATGCCCATGTGCGGGGTGGGGGAATTCGGAAGCCGGGCGGCCGCGCAGGTCGATGCGGCACAAAGGCGAGGGTCGGAGGAACGCGCGCTGTCCATACTGGCGATGTGGGCGTTAGGGGCAAGATGGTTCAGTTAAGGCTCTCTGCCGAGCCCGCGCTCCAGGGAAGATGACATGAAGATTTGCCGCTCATGCGCTTAACTGAACCGTATTGGCGTTAGGCGGCAGCGGCATCGATGCGATAATGCATTTTTTCGTTTGCGCATTCTTTCTTCAAGGTCGGCACCATGGCAGGCAGCACTCTCGGGCAACTTTTCCGCGTGACCAACTTCGGCGAGTCCCATGGCCCGGCAATCGGTTGCGTGATCGACGGTTGCCCGCCGGGCATGGCCTTGTCGGCCGAGGATATCCAGGGCGAACTCGATCGCCGCCGGCCCGGCACGTCGCGCCACGTCACCCAGCGCCAGGAGCCCGACGCCGTCGAGATCCTCTCGGGCCTGTATGAGGGCCGTACCACCGGTACCCCGATCGCCTTGCTGATCCGCAACCAGGATGCGCGCAGCAAGGATTACACCGACATCGCCCAGCGTTTCCGCCCCGGCCATGCCGACTACACTTATTGGAATAAATACGGTATCCGCGATCCGCGCGGCGGCGGGCGTTCCTCGGCGCGCCTCACGGCGCCCACCGTGGCGGCTGGCGCCGTGGCGCGCAAATGGCTGGCCGAGCGCTACGGCGTTCGCATTCGCGGCTGCATGACCCAGCTCGGCGAGATTGCGATTCCCTTCGAATCCTGGGATCTGGTGGGCCAGAATCCGTTTTTTGCGGCCAATGCCAGCGTGATCCCGCAACTCGAAGCCTACATGGACCAACTGCGCCGCGACGGCGATTCCGTGGGCGCGCGCTTGGTCGTGCAGGCCGAGGGCGTGCCCGTGGGCTGGGGCGAACCCCTGTACGACCGCCTCGACGCCGACATCGCGCATGCGATGATGGGCCTGAACGCGGTCAAGGGCGTGGAGATCGGCGCCGGCATGCAAAGCACGGTACAGCGCGGCTCGGAGCATGGCGACGAAATCACGCCCGACGGCTTCGTTGCCGACCAGGCCGGCGGGATGCTGGGCGGCATCTCCAGCGGCCAGCCGATTTCCGTCGCGCTGGCGATCAAACCCACCTCCAGCATTCGTACACCGCGTCGTTCGATCGATGTCGAGCGTTCGCCCGTCATGGTGCAAACGCTGGGGCGCCATGATCCCTGCGTGGGCATCCGCGCTACCCCGATCGCAGAGGCGCTGCTCGCCCTGGTGCTCATCGATCACGCCTTGCGCCACCGGGCGCAGTGCGGCGACGTCGCGGCGCCCAGCGTGGTCGATGGCGGCCCGGCGCCGATTCCCGGAGAGGCCGGCTAGGGGAATCCGCGCGGCTCGCCGGCTTGCCGTGCCGCGCTTTCTCGCGCTCATGAGCGGCGACGTCACGCCCGCCGCGGGGCGGCCATTGTCCAGTCCGCGCCTCCTCGCGCACATTGGCCCCGGTGCATAATGCAGCGGTGAGCGCCGCCCGGAACCGCGGCCGCGCTCCCGTGATCACGATATCGGCCGCGGCGCGGCGCCGCGGCATATCCCAGGGAGATCGTTCGATGCCGTCTCGTCCATCCATTCGCACGCGGCGCTGGCTGCGGCATGCCATCATCGGCGGTGCGGCCGTTCTGGCCTCGGCCTGCGCCCAAGTGCAAACCACCGGCAGCGGCGCCGTGGGCGTCGACCGCAAGCAGTATGTGTCCAGCCTGGTGACGCCCGGCCAGGTCGAGCAGGCGGCGGCCCAGGCCTATGCCGAAACCCTGAGCCAGGCGCGCGCCGAAGGAGCGCTCAACCGCGACGCCGCCACCGTGCGCCGGGTGCAGGGCATCGCCAAGCGCCTGATCGCCGAAGTGCCCGCCTTCCGGCCCGATGCCGCACAATGGCAATGGCAGGTCAACGTGATCGACAGCGATGAAGTCAATGCCTGGTGCATGCCCGGCGGCCGGATTGCGGTGTACACCGGCCTGATCCAGAAGGTCAAGCCCACCGACGACGAGCTCGCCGCGGTGATCGGCCACGAGATCGCCCATGCCCTGCGCGAACACACGCGCGAGAAGATGTCGCAGCAGATGGCCGCCAATGTGGGGGTTTCGGTGCTGGGCATGATCACCGGCAGCCAGCAGGCGGCCGACATCGGCGGTAGTTTGTCGCAAGTGATGTTCACCCTGCCCAACAGCCGGGGCTTCGAAACCGAAGCTGATGCCATCGGCGTCGAGCTGGCCGCGCGGGCGGGCTACGATCCGCGCGCCGCCGTGAGCTTGTGGCAAAAAATGGCGCAGGTGGGTGGCGGCAGCCCGCCCGAGATCCTGTCGACCCATCCCTCGCCCGCCAGCCGTATCGCCGAACTGCAGCAGATGTCGCAGCGCGTGATGCCTTTATACGAGGCGCGCCGGCGATAAGCCGGCCTCAGCCCAGCAGCAGCAGCGCCGCCACGGTGGCGCCGAGTTCTTCCGCGGCCTTCCGGTGTTCTTCGGCCAGGATCTTGGGGGCGAGGATGTCGGCGGGCTCCTGCGCGCCGTTGCGTGCCACCAGGGCCGGCGCGGCCGGCTCCAGCCGCCAGCCGGTGGCGATGCGCTCGAACTGGCGGCGCGCGCCTTCGCCGTCGGTGCCGGCGGCAATCGCCAGGGTATAGGGCCGGCCCGCCAGCTCGTCGAGCACGGCGTAGTAGTTCCGGTCGAGGCATTCCTTCATGGCGCCGCTCAGGCTGCCAAGGTTCTCGGGCGCGCAAAAAACGTAGCCGTGCGCGGCCCGCAGGTCGTTGGCGCTCACATCGTCGGCGGGCAGGCGGCGCACTGACAAGCGTTCATCCGCCATCTCGCGTGCCGCCGCCAGGGCCCCGGCCTCGGCGGCTTCGGCCAGTTGGCGGGCCGCGCCGGTGCGCGAGTGCCAGGCGATGAGAAGCAGACGGGTCGTATTGGGATTCATGGCGATTCGTGGAACAAGACGTTGTAACTCGCCGGGGCCGAGCGCTATACAATCGTACGGTTGGGTGTCGGCCGCAGGGTCGGTGGCCCGGCCGACATCCTTATCGAACTCGACCCAGGAGCTGTATCGTGAAGCAAATCATCGCCATCATCAAACCGTTCAAGCTCGACGAGGTTCGCGAGGCGCTGGCGGAAGTGGGCGTCACTGGCCTGACGGTAACCGAGGTCAAGGGTTTTGGTCGGCAAAAGGGCCACACCGAGCTCTATCGCGGCGCCGAGTATGTGGTGGACTTCCTGCCCAAGGTGCGCATCGAGCTCGTGGTGGGCGATAGCCTGGTGGAGCAGGCTTGCGAGGCCATCATCCGCTCGGCCTACACGGGCAAGATCGGCGACGGCAAGATTTTCGTATTGCCGGTGGAGCAGGTGATCCGTATCCGCACTGGCGAGACCGGCGAAGACGCGATCTGAACACGCGCTTGCAACACAAGCCCTACCATCCCGAGGCCGGGGGAGAGCTTTGCCAGCGCCGAAGGCAGCCAGGTTGCTGAGGGAGTGGCACCGGCCGCAACGGCAAGGCAGGAAACTGCACGACACGGGCAGGGCCGCAATGATCGGGGCGGCGGTTTGCTCTAGTGGCCGGTTTTTTGCAGCAGGGCCAGCACCACCCCGGCGCCTCCGTCGTTGGGACGCGCTTCCACAAAGGCCAGCACTTCATCCTTTTGGGTTAGCCAGCGCCGCACTTTTTCCTTCAGCACCGGCGTGCGATTGACCGACCCCAGACCCTTGCCGTGAATGATGCGCACGCAGCGCCGTTCGCTGCGCACGCATTCGCGCAGGAAATCCGCCAGCGCTTCCCGGGCTTCGTCCACTCGCAAACCATGCAGATCCAATTGCGCGGTGATCGCCCAATGGCCGCGCCGCAGCTTGCGGACCACGTCGGCGCCAAGGCCCTGGCGGCGGAACGATAACGATTCGTCGGTTTCGAGCAGCCATTCGGCGCCGTAATCGTCGGACAACGACTCGCGCAGAACGGCGTCGTCGTCGGCCCAGCGTTGCAGCGGCAGCGGGCGGGGCGCCACGGATCGGGGCTCGATACGCCCGGTGGGCGCGAGCGGGACGACGCCGCCCAACTGGCGCCGGAGCCACGCCGCATCGGCCTGTTGGCGTTGCTCTTCCTCGCGTTGGCGAGTGGCGGCGGCCGCCGTCTGGCGCTGTTCGCGCTGGAGCTCCCGCAACGCGCCTTTCAGCCCGGCAAAAGCCGGGTTGAGCGGGGCGTCGGCAGTGTGGGGCAATGTGGCGGCTCGCGCCCGGGATTTACGACGCTTCGGCATTCTCCTCCAACCAGCGCTGGGCATCGAGCGCCGCCATGCAGCCCGTGCCGGCGCTGGTGATGGCCTGGCGATAGACGTGATCCTGAACGTCGCCGGCCGCGAAGACGCCAGGGATGGAGGTCATGGTGGCCATGCCTTCCAGCCCGCTGCGCGTGACGATATAGCCGTTGGTCATCTTCAACTGGCCTTCGAATAATTGGGTATTGGGCGCATGGCCGATGGCGATGAACACGCCCGAGACCGCGAGATCCTTGGTCTCGCCGCTGCGATTGTCGCGGATGCGCGCGCCCGTCACGCCGCTGGCGTCGCCCAGGATCTCGTCGAGCTCGTGGAAGTACTCGAAGATCACCTTGCCCTCGGCTGCCTTGGCCATCAGGCGGTCGACCAGGATGGGCTCGGCGCGAAAACGGTCGCGGCGATGCACCACGGTGACGGTGCGGCAGATATTGGTGAGGTAGAGGGCTTCTTCGACGGCGGTGTTGCCGCCGCCCACCACGGCGACGTCTTGGTTGCGATAGAAAAAACCATCGCAGGTGGCGCAGGCCGAGACGCCCTTGCCCATGAACGACTGTTCGGTGGGCAGGCCCAGATACTTGGCCGAGGCGCCGGTGGCGATGATCAGGGCGTCGCTGGTATAGGTGCCGTTGTCGCCCACCAGGGTGAACGGGCGCTGATCGAGCTTGGCCGTGTGGATATGGTCGAACACGATCTCGGTATTGAAGCGCTCGGCATGCTGCAGGAAGCGCTGCATCAGATCGGGCCCTTGCACACCGGCGGGATCGGCGGGCCAGTTGTCGACGTCGGTGGTGGTCATCAGTTGCCCGCCCTGTTCGACGCCGGTGATGAGGACCGGCTCGAGATTGGCCCGTGCCGCATAGACGGCGGCACTGTAGCCGGCCGGCCCCGAACCCAGAATCAATACTTTGGCGTGCTTGGCGGTAGTCATGGTCCTGCCCTGAGAGTCGCGTAAAAGTTGAATTATAGGAGGGTGGCGCGCCGCCACCTTATAATGGGGAAATGGCCCGAACTCCTGCCGCAACCTCGCGATCGTCGCGCAACACGCGTAATTCGAACTCCGCCATGCCCACGGTGCTGCCTTCCCGCCTCTCGGCGTTGCTGCGCGAGGCGCGCTGGCTGGTGTTTGCCGCCCTCGCGGCCTGGCTGGCGCTGGTGCTGGCCAGCTACCATCCCCAGGATCCGGGCTGGTCGCACGCCACCTTCAGCGATACGGTATTCAACCATGGCGGCCGCCTGGGCGCCTGGATGGCCGACATGCTGCTGTATCTGTTCGGCGTCTCGGCCTGGTGGTGGGTGGTGCTGCTGCTGCATCGCGTCAAGGCGGGTTACCAGCGCCTGGCCGAGTTGCTGCGCCATCCGGGCGAGCCCGAGGTGCTGCCAAGGGTGCACTGGGAGCAGGCGGTGGGCTTCGGCCTCTTGTTGCTCGGCTCCATGGGGCTCGAAGCCTTGCGCCTGGGTTCCTGGGTGCAGCCCCTGCCGGCGGGCAGCGGCGGTGTGATCGGGCAATCCATCGCTCACTTCGGCGCCACGACGCTGGGCTATAGCGGCGGCACGCTGGTGCTGGTGGTGATGCTGCTGGTGGGCCTGAGCCTGTTCTTCGGCTTTTCCTGGCTGACGGTTTCGGAGTGGGTCGGCCGCCAGCTCGAACGTCTTTACGTCCAAGGCCAGCAGGCCCTCGATGCCTGGCGCGATCGCCGCGCCGGCCAGCGCGCGCAGGCCGAACGCGAGCAGCACGTGGTGGTGCAGCAAGAACGCTTCGCGCACGAGGTTCCGGTGCGCATCGAACCCGGGTTGGCCGAAGTGCCGCAATCCAAGCGCCAGCAAAAAGAACGTAGCAAGGCCGAGCAGCGCCAGCGCCAAACCGAGCTGTTCGCCGCCCCGGTGGTAACCGACGGCAGTCTGCCGTCGCTCTCGCTGCTGGATCCGGCGCCGGCGGTCACCGAGTCGATCCCGGCCGAAACCCTGGAGTTCACCTCCCGCCTGATCGAGAAAAAACTCGCCGACTTCGGCGTGGAAGTCCTCGTGGTGGCGGCTCAGCCCGGCCCGGTGATCACGCGCTACGAGATCGAGCCGGCCACCGGCGTGAAAGGCAGCCAGGTGGTCAACCTCGCCAAGGATCTCGCGCGGGCGCTCAGCCTGGTCAGCATCCGCGTGGTCGAAACCATCCCGGGCAAAAACCTGATGGGGCTGGAGTTGCCCAATCCGCGCCGGCAGATGGTGCGTCTCACCGAAATCCTCGGCTCGCAAACCTACCACGCCAGCCAGTCGATGCTTACCATGGCGCTGGGCAAAGACATCGCCGGCAACGCCGTGGTGGCCGACCTCGCCAAAATGCCGCACCTGCTGGTGGCCGGCACCACCGGCTCGGGCAAATCGGTGGGGATCAACGCCATGATCCTCTCCTTGCTGTACAAGGCCGACGCCAAGCACGTGCGGCTGATCCTGATCGATCCCAAGATGCTCGAAATGAGCGTCTACGAGGGCATTCCCCATCTCCTCGCGCCGGTCGTCACCGACATGCGCCAGGCGGCCAACGCACTCAACTGGTGCGTGGCCGAGATGGAAAAGCGCTATAAGCTGATGAGCAAGCTCGGCGTGCGCAACCTGGCCGGCTACAACGCCAAGATCGCCGACGCCGCCAAGCGCGAAGAGCCCATTCCCAACCCCTTTTCGCTCACGCCCGACGAACCCGAGCCCCTGGGCCACCTGCCCATGATCGTGGTGGTGATCGACGAACTCGCCGACCTGATGATGGTCGTCGGCAAAAAGATCGAAGAGCTCATCGCTCGCCTGGCCCAAAAGGCGAGGGCGGCCGGCATCCATCTCATCCTGGCCACGCAGAGGCCCAGCGTGGACGTGATCACCGGCCTGATCAAGGCCAACATCCCCACCCGCATCGCTTTCCAGGTGTCGTCCAAGGTCGACTCCCGCACCATCCTCGACCAAATGGGCGCCGAAGCGCTGCTAGGCCAGGGCGATATGCTGTACATGCCACCGGGTACGGGCCTGCCGCACCGCGTGCATGGCGCCTTCGTGTCCGACGATGAAGTCCACCGCGTGGTCGAAGAACTCAAGGCCCACGGCGAAGCCGACTACATCGACGGCATCCTCGATGGCGGCGAGGGCGAAACCGGCGACGGCGTGGGTTCGGTTACCGGCTTTGCCGATGCCGAATCGGATCCTTTGTACGATCAGGCGGTCGAAGTGGTGCTCAAGCAACGCCGCGCTTCCATCTCGCTCGTCCAGCGCCACTTGCGCATCGGCTACAACCGCGCCGCGCGCCTGCTCGAACAAATGGAGCATTCGGGCCTCGTGTCCGCCATGCAAAGCAATGGCAACCGCGAGATCCTGGCCCCCAACAACCGCGACGATAATCAGGACTAGCGTACCCAGGTGCGCGGGTCCGGGAGCATGTTCGTGAAATCCGTGTTTTCCTTCAACCGCGCGGCCCAGGCCGGCGCGGCGCGCCCGGGTCGGCGGCGCTGGCTGGCCGGCCTGGCGATCGTGGTGGCGGGCTTTGCCGGCGCCGCCCTGGCGCCGCCAGTGGCGCTGGCCGCAGAATCCGCCGAGGCGCAACTGCAATCCTTCGTGCGCGACGTGCGCGGCGCCACCGGGCGCTTCGAGCAGACCACTTTCAATCCCCAGGGGCAGATGACGCAGCAGCAGAGCGGCGAGTTCGCCTTCGCCAGGCCCGGCCGCTTTCGCTGGGATGTGCAACAGCCGTTCGAGCAATTGATCGTTTCCGACGGACAGCAAGTGGTGCAGTTCGACCCCGATCTGGCCCAGGCCACCATCCGGCCCGTGAGCGCGGCCGTGGGCAATGCGCCGGCCCAGGTGCTGTTTGGCGACGGCGACATCGACGCCGCGTTCCGCCTGGAACCGCGCCCCGAGGCCGGCGACCTGGCCTGGCTGCGTGCCGTGCCCCGTTCGGCGGAAGCCGGCTTCGCCCACCTCGATATCGGCCTGGCCGATGGCCTGCCGCGCCGCGTGGACATCCTCGACGCCTTTGGCCAAACCACCCGCATCGAATTCGTCACCTTGGTGCCGGGCGGGCAGGCGCCGGCGGAGGCCTTCGTTTTTGAACCGCCCGAGGGGGTGGATGTGGTACGCATGTCACCATGAAAGATCTGTTCGCCGCCGATCCCGTGGCGCAGCCCCTGGCCGAGCGCCTGCGCCCGCGCACGCTGGACGACGTGATCGGACAATCCCACCTGCTCGGGCCAGGCAAGCCGCTGCGGCTGGCCTTCACCTCGGGCAAGCCGCACTCGATGATTCTGTGGGGCCCGCCGGGGGTGGGCAAGACCACGCTCGCCCGGCTCACCGCGCAAGCCTTCGATTGCGAGTTCATCGCACTCTCCGCCGTGTTCTCGGGCGTCAAGGACATCCGCGCCGCGATCGAGCAGGCCGAGCATCACCTGCAGCGCGGCCGGCCCACCATCCTGTTCGTCGACGAAATCCATCGCTTCAACAAGGCCCAGCAAGACGCGCTGCTGCCGTACGCCGAATCGGGCCTGGTCACCTTCATTGGCGCCACCACCGAAAACCCTTCCTTCGAGGTCAACTCGGCGCTGTTGTCGCGCGCACAAGTCTATGTGCTGCGTTCCCTCGATGAAGCGGAACTGCGGCAATTATTTGAACGTGCCCGGCGCGAAGCACTGGGCGACCTGGCATTCGACGATGACGCCGTGGCGGTGCTGGCGGGTTATGCCGATGGCGACGCCCGCCGCTTCCTCAATTTGCTGGAGCAATGCGTCACCGCGGCCCGAACGGCGGGCGTCGAGCAGGTCGATACGGCGTTCCTCGAGAGCGCCCTCAGCCAGCAGTTGCGCCGCTTCGACAAAGGCGGCGATCATTTCTACGACCAGATCTCGGCCCTGCACAAGGCGGTGCGCGGCTCGCATCCGGATGCCGCCCTGTACTGGTTCACCCGCATGCTCGACGGCGGCGCCGACCCCCGCTATCTCTCCCGGCGCATTGTGCGCATGTCCTGGGAAGACATCGGCCTGGCCGACCCGCGCGCCCTGCAACTGGCCAACGATGCCGCCGCCACATTCGAGCGCCTCGGTTCCCCGGAAGGCGAACTGGCTCTGGCGCAGGCGGTGATCTACCTGGCGGTGGCGGCCAAAAGCAACGCCGGCTACATGGCCTACAACCAGGCCCGCGCCTTCGTGAAGCAGGACAAAAGCCGCGAGGTGCCGGTGCACCTGCGCAATGCGCCCACCAAACTCATGAAAGAACTGGGTTATGGGCACGAGTACCGCTATGCCCACGACGAACCCCATGGCTATGCGGCAGGCGAAACCTATCTGCCCGACGGCATGCAGGAGCCCGGGTGGTATCGACCGGTGGATCGGGGGCTGGAAATCAAGATCGGGGAAAAATTGGCGTTGCTGCGGAAGTGGGACGAAGAAGCGGGGGAGGGATAAGGGTGGCGCCCACGCCGAGGATGCCCGTGTTGCGGGCGGTATCGGCGCCGCCTGGTGCGTGCTCGCACGGCCGGCTGCCGTGTAAAGCCGGGTTTTTCAGCGACATTGCCAACGCTCGCCGGTCAGGTGCCTGTCACTCGCAGCCTGGTTCACCTTTCGGCTAACATGCGATTAGGATGCGTCAGGCACAGACCAGACTGCGGGGATTGCGCGGTGTCCGGGTTATCCCTCGGGACGAGGTCCGGCGAGGGCGTGTTCGCAGGAGGGCTTGTGAGCGCAAACCCGAGTATTTTGCTGGTCGAGCCGGATTATTTCGACGTCAGCTATCGCATCAATCCTTGGATGCAACCCGAACTCTGGGCGCGCGATCCGGCCGCCTTCCGGGATGCCGCAAAGCAGGCGTTCGATCGCTTGTGCGCGGCTTTGCACGGCGTCGGCTGCGAATTGATCGTCGCGCCGGACGTGCCGGGCTTGCCCGATATGGTGTTTCCCGCCAATGCCGCCGTCGTGCTGGACGGCAAAGCCTTGATGGCGCGCTTCCGGCATGTACAGCGGCAAGGCGAGGAGGCGCCGCTGCGCGAATTATTCCTCGGCCTGCAACGCAGCGGGCACATCGATGAGATCGCCACGCTGCCGGCCGGCTGCTACCAGGAGGGCGCGGGCGACTGCATTTGGGATGCGACCCGGCAATGTTTCTGGGCTGCTTATGGGCCGCGTTCGAGCCGGCAGGCTATCGGGCTGATCGAAAGCCACTTCGGCCAGGAAGTCATCGCCCTGGAGTTGGCCACCGAGCGCAGCTACCACTTGGATGTTTGCTTCAGCCCCTTGTCGGGCGGCGAAGTCCTGTATTACCCGCCGGCCTTGACGCCGGCTTCGCTCGAACACCTGCGGCGCCGCGTGCCCGCCGAAAGCTTGATCGAGGCGACGGCGGACGATCTCGCGCATTTCAGCGTGAATGCCGTCAACGTGGGGGATGCTCTGGTGCTGGCACGCTCCACCGCTGCGTTGCGCGGTCAACTGTCGCGACGCGGCTATCGCCTGCACGAGTTGGACCTTCAACCCTTCATGCTTTCGGGGGGTGGGGCGTTTTGCATGACGCTGCGCCTGGACCGCACAAGCACACCGCGAGGGCCATGACCGGCTTACGATACTCAGGAGGAGCGAGTATGCAAACCCGATATATAGGCAGCGCCGCACTGGGCCGCATGGTTCGGCGGCGTGGTATCCCGGAATTTCTGCGGGGCCTGGCCGGTTATATCCGCGACGATTACCTGCGTTGGGACGCTTTCGAGAAAACGCCGCGGCTCGCCAGCCATACGCCGAGCGGAGTCATCGAGCTGATGCCGGCCACCGACGGCCGCCTGTACGCGTTCAAGTATGTCAACGGCCACCCGGGCAATGCGGCGCTGGGCTTGCCCACCGTCATGGCTTTTGGTGTCCTCGCGGACGTTGCCACGGGCTACCCCTTGTTGTTGAGCGAAATGACCCTGTTGACGGCGTTGCGCACCGCCGCGACGTCGGCCTTGGCGGCAAGCGCCATGGTGCGCGCCGGCGCTCGCACCATGGCCTTAATCGGTAACGGTGCGCAAAGCGAGTTTCAGGTATTGGCGTTTCATGCCATGCTGGGGGTAGACCAGATCCGCGCCTACGATGTGGATGTTCGCGCCACGCACCGATTGATCGCCAATCTGGCCGGGGTGGCGGGCTTGCGGGTGCTGCCGGCCGCTTCCGTCGAAGACGCGGTGCGCGGGGCCGATATCCTCACGACTGCAACCGCGGACAAACGGCGCGCGGCTGTGCTGGTACGGCAACAAGTGCCCACCGGCGCACACATCAACGCGATCGGCGGCGATTGTCCGGGCAAGACCGAACTCGACCCCGACGTGTTGCGCGACGCACGCATCATTGTCGAGTTCGAGCCCCAGACCCGCGTGGAGGGCGAGATCCAGCAACTTGCGCCCGACGTCCCTGTCGCGGCATTGAGCGACGTGCTGGCGCAGCGCGCGTCGGGGCGTGGCTCGGATGCGGAAATTACCATTTTCGATTCGGTGGGTTTCGCGCTGGAAGACTATTCCGCCTTGCGCTACATCGCCGATCTGGATCGCGCGGAGCCCGAGAGCCGCGAGCTGGATCTCGTGCCGGAGTTACGCGATCCGCGCAATCTCTATGCGGCGCTGGGCGTGGGCTGAGGGGCGGGGCCTCGCTCTGCCGTGGCTCGCGGCGCGGCCAGAACACGCTTTGATCGGCCTTCGGCAGCGTAAGGTCTCCGCGATCGCCACCGGTAGCGGATCTGGCCGAGCCGAGCCCTTCATCCCCATAAGGCCCAACAAAAAAGCCACCTGGAGGGGGACTGTCCGATAGGAAACACGGGCCGGATAGCAGCTTGGCAAAGCTTCACGGTTGTCATCGGTCATCTCCCCAGCCGAAGAATCCGCCGCTGTCATCCCCATCGTCTTCATCGTCCTCGACCTCAGGGGCTGCGTCATCGAATCCATCGTTGCCGCGATCCTGGGACATGAGGGGGTAGCTGAGTGCGGCCGACAAGCCGTGAAGATCCGGGGCTTTTGCTTCGGAGACTGCCGCCTTGATACTCTCGAAGCGCTTTGCCCACGGCTTGGCTGGTACGTTTGCCGCGCTCTCGGTCGCACCAACAGACTGGTGAGAGGGGCTTCCCAGCCCGAGCTTCGCGAACGGCCGAGTGCTGGCTGTCATCGGGTCAGCCAATAATCCTCAATTGGGAAAACTGAATGACCCTTGACAATTCGAGCGAGATCTGCTAATCGAGCGAACCCAGGCCGGCCTCGCCCGGGCCAAGGCGGAGGGCAAGCGGTTGGGCCGCCGTCCGGCGCTTGCCACGGAGTTGCGGGCCGACATTGCAGCGCGGCTCGCAGCGGGTGACAGCGTGCGTGGGTTGGCGGCACAACACGGCGTCGCTCGCTCTACGATCATGCGGTTGCGGTCTAGCTGAGCCGGCAGCATCCGCCAGGGGCTCGGCGCGCAGGCGCATGGGCGTCAGTCTCGCCCCTTGTGCGCTTCGACGTAGGAGCGAAGCACGGCATTGATGCGAGTCTGGTAGCGTTTGCCGGTGTGCTTGAAGAAGTCGAGTACGTCGGCATCAATGCGCAGCGTGATTTGTTGCTTTTGCTGCGGCAGCTTGTCTGCTGCCCGCATCCAGACGGCATCGGGGCGGTAAGGTGCATCGCTCGTGTCGATCTGGTCGTCGGGCATCGCGGCGAGCGCAGCAAGTCGCGCCTTTTGTTCATCGGTCAAAGGCGGCGGGTTGTTCGGGTCAATCGTTAGCTTCACGGTACTTTTTTTTCTCATGAGAAAGTGCCCTCCGTGCGGAAATGTGCGGATGGAGTCTTCATGCCGAACGGTGTAGACCACGTACAGAACCGCTGCATACACCTGTCCGATAGTGGCCCAGCGGTCCTCACCGTAGTCCTCGCGCCCGTCGTAGGCCTCAAGGCGGCCACCATCGAGGAAGACTCGCGCAGCATCTTCAAAGGCAACGCCGTGCTTTCGCAAATTCAATGCCGCTTTGGCGGCGTCCCATTCAAATTCCATCGTTTATTCATTGTAACTACATTTAGTAGTTACTGCAAGCTTGTTTGAGAAGGGTCTCGCAACTGCGCTTTGGCCGAAGGCCCCGCCGGCCGCCGCAGGCCGGGGGTTGGGGGTTGGGGGTTTGCTATTGTCGGCCGCTTTTCGGCGCGCCAGCGCGCCCGGGGCGGCAGCCCCGTCGGCCCGTAATCAACCATCTATTGCTCGACGCCCTGCAGGCGGGCCGCGTCCAAATAATCGGCCCAATCCTGCATCATTTTCGTTCGCTGGCTCAGATATTGGGCACCGTTGTAGGCCGCTGACACCTCATCGTCATCGCTATGCGCCAGCTGCATCTCGATGTGCTCATGCACATACTCCTTCTCATGCAGGATGGTCGACGCCACCGAGCGGAAACCGTGGCCGGTCATCCTGCCTCGGTAGACCAGCCGGTAAAGCGCAAACAGCAAGGTCTTGTTGCTCATGTGAAGGTGGAGCGGCTTTCTCTCGTGCGGTAGCACCCACGGACTTCCATAAGAGAGCTCCTGCAGGCGTCGCAGCACCGATACTGATTGCCGCGAAAGCGGCACGATGTGCGGCCGGTCCATTTTCATGCGCTCGGCCGGAATCTCCCACCGGGCGGCGTCAAGGTAGATTTCCGTCCACGGTGCGGCGATTACTAACCTTCTTGAAAGTAAAGCCACATATTGAGATAATGTGGGATGAAATCGAAACGTGACACAGACGGTCGAAAGCTGGACCACCATACGCTGCAGGCGATGCGTCAGCGGGCCGTGAAAGCG
>JALOAI010000079.1 GCA_023228945.1 Pigmentiphaga sp.
CGGCAGCCACCATCTTGGGGTCGTTTGCGGGAGGGGGCGGAATCCTACGCTAAGCCGAGAACACGCTTTCCGTAACTCCTGAGTTCGCCCTGGGGGCCGACATAGCGATAAAGGGTGACGCGCTCGATCCCGAGTTCCTTACAGAGATCGGAGACGGATGTATCGCGTTGCGCCATGGCGGCCTGAGCGAGGCGCACCTGCGCCTTGGAGAGCGCGAATTTTCTGCCTCCTTTACGGCCGCGCGCCCTGGCCGCTGCGAGTCCGGCCATGGTGCGCTCGCGGATCAGGTCTCGCTCAAATTCGGCCAAGGTTGCGAAGATGCCGAAGACCATACGGCCGGATGCGGTCGTAGTGTCGATTTCGGCGCCCTTTCCGGTCAGCACCCGCAGGCCGATCTTCTGGTCTGATAGACCCTTTACGGTGTTGACGAGATGGGCAAGCGACCGCCCGAGGCGATCGAGCTTCCAGACCACCAGTACATCGCCGACACGTAACGCTTTGAGGCATGCGGTCAGTCCGGGACGATCGTCGCGGCTGCCTGAAGCGCGATCCTCATAGATATTGTCCTGTTCGACGCCTGCGGCACGCAGAGCATCGTGCTGCAGGTCAAGGGACTGGGAACCATCGGCCTTCGAGATACGGGCGTATCCAATCAGCATGTTTCTTAAACGGCGGTTTGAGGCAGCGCAGTAGCCGGGGTTGGACTGTACGCTGGAAATGTATCTCAACCAGCTTCATAAACAAAGCATCTTGAACATCATTTGATTTTGAAAAAGGAACATGGATGCCGCGTCGTGTCACTTTAACCGATCGGCAGAAGGACGCGCTGTTGCGCCTGCCGACTTCGCAGGCGGATTTGCTCAAGCACTACACGCTGAGCGACGAGGATCTCGGGCATATCAGGCAGCGCCGCCGCCCGCACAACAGGTTTGGCTTTGCCCTGCAATTATGTGTTCTCCGTTATCCTGGGCGAGTGCTGGCCCCGGGTGAGCTGATTCCGGCGGAAGTCATCGAGTTCATCGGAGCGCAGCTTGGTCTGCACGCCGACGATCTCGTTGATTATGCCGCGCGCGAGGAGACGCGACACGAGCACCTTGCCGAATTGCGGGGGCTCTACGGATTCCGTACCTTCGCCGGACGCGGCGCGCGCGAACTGAAGGAGTGGTTGTTCCGGGAAGCCGAGTTGGCGGTTTCGAACGACGATATCGCCCGTCGCTTCGTAATCGAATGCCGTCGCACCCGCACGGTTCTCCCTGCGACATCCACGATCGAGCGGCTTTGTGCCACGGCTCTGGTCGATGCTGAGCGGCGGATCGAGACAAGAATTGCCGGCCGCCTTTCACCGCCCATCCGGGAGCAGTTGTTGGCATTGCTCGAGGACACGGTTGACGATCGGGTGACCCGTTTCGTCTGGCTGCGGCAGTTCGAGCCCGGTTCGAACTCTTTGTCTGCGAATCGGCTTCTTGACCGGCTAGAATACCTGCAACGTCTCGATCTTCCCGAGGATCTGCTGACTGGAGTTCCCGCTCATCGCGCAACGCGGCTGCGCAGGCAGGGCGAGCGGTACTATGCCGACGGCATGCGTGATCTCCCGGAGGACAGGCGGCTTGCGATTCTGGCCGTGTGCGCGTCGGAATGGCAGGCGATGCTCGCCGACGCCGCGATCGAAACCCATGATCGGATCGTCGGCAGGCTATACCGGGCCTCGGAACGGATTTGCCAGGCGAAGGTTGCGGATGAAGCGAACGCGGTGCGCGCCGCCTTGAAATCCTTCGCCGAAATCGGTGGGAGCTTGCTCGATGCACAGGATGACGGCCAGCCGCTGGAAACCGTCATCGCGGATGGATCGGGCTGGGACGGCTTCAGGGCCCTTGTCGCCACGGCCGCCAGCCTGACCGCCATCATGGCGGACGACCCGCTCAATCATGTGCTCGACGGCTATCATCGCTTCCGGCGCTATGCCCCACGGATGCTGCGTTTACTCGACCTTCGGGCCGCGCCGGTCGCGAGGCCGCTAGTGGAAGCGGTGATGATCCTGCGCAATGGTTTGAACGATACAGCGCATACCGACTTCCTGCGGCCGAGTTCGAAATGGCATCGTCATCTTCGCGCCCAGGCGGCTGGCGACGGCCGCCTTTGGGAGATCGCGGTGCTGTTCCATCTGCGCGACGCGTTCCGCTCGGGGGATGTCTGGCTGGTACGATCCCGGCGCTACGGTGATCTGAAACAGGTTCTCGTTCCTGCGCAAGCCGTGGCGGAAAGCAGCCGTCTCGCTGTACCATTGCGGCCTGAGGAATGGCTGGCAGATCGGCAAGAGCGCCTCGATATCCGGTTGCGCGAGCTTGGCCGCGCCGCGCGCATGGGCACGATTCCCGGCGGGTCGATCGAGAACGGCATCCTGCATATTGAAAAACTTGAAGCCGCTGCACCGGACGGTGCCGAGGATCTGGTGCTCGATCTTTACAAGCAGATACCGCTCACACGCATCACCGATCTTTTGTTGGAGGTCGACGCCGCGATCGGCTTCTGCGAGGCCTTCACCCATTTGCGCACCGGTGCGCCCTGCGCCGACCGGATCGGACTGATGAACGTCATTCTCGCGGAAGGGGTCAATCTCGGCCTGCGAAAGATGGCGGACGCCACAAACACCCACACCTTCTGGGAACTGATCCGTATCGCACGGTGGCATGCCGAAGGCGAAGCCTACGACCGGGCACTGGCCATGGTGGTTGAGGCGCAGGCCCGTTTACCGATGGCCCAATTCTGGGGCGCTGGTATCTCAGCATCGAGCGACGGTCAGTTCTTCGCCGCGACCGAGCAGGGCGAGGCCATGAACCTGGTCAACGCGAAATACGGCAACACCCCCGGCCTGAAAGCTTACACCCACGTCTCAGATCAATACGCACCGTTCGCAACCCGGGTAATCCCCGCAACAGCAAGCGAGGCGCCCTACATCCTCGACGGCCTGCTCATGAACGATACCGGCCGCCATATCCGTGAGCAGTTCGCCGATACTGGTGGCTTCACCGACCACGTCTTTGCCGCCTGCGCCATTCTCGGCTACCGGTTCGCTCCGCGCATCCGGGATCTGCCGTCCAAACGGCTCTATGCGTTCAATCCGTCTGCCGCGCCGGCGCACTTGCGCGCCATGATCGGCGGAAAGATCAACCAGGCCATGATTGAGCGCAACTGGCCCGATATCCTGCGTATCGCCGCCACCATAGCGGCCGGAAGTGTCGCGCCCAGCCAGATCCTGCGCAAGCTCGCCTCCTATCCACGGCAGAACGAACTGGCGACAGCTCTCCGAGAAGTCGGCCGCGTCGAGCGCACGCTGTTCATGATCGACTGGATTCTGGACGCCGATTTGCAACGTCGTGCCCAGATCGGCCTCAACAAGGGCGAGGCCCATCACGCGCTGAAACGGGCCATCAGCTTCCACCGGCGCGGCGAAATACGCGATCGTTCCGCCGAAGGCCAGCATTACCGTATTGCCGGCATGAACCTGCTCGCCGCCATCATCATCTTCTGGAACACCATGAAGCTCGGCGGCGTCGTTGCCACCCAGAAGCGCGAGGGAAAGCTGCTATCGGCCGATCTCCTGGCCCATGTCTCGCCGCTCGGCTGGGAGCACATCAATCTCACCGGCGAATACCGATGGCCGAAACCTTAGCGTAGGATTCCGCCCCCTCCCGCAAACGACCCC
>JALOAI010000022.1 GCA_023228945.1 Pigmentiphaga sp.
GCTTTCACGGCCCGCTGACGCATCGCCTGCAGCGTATGGTGGTCCAGCTTTCGACCGTCTGTGTCACGTTTCGATTTCATCCCACATTATCTCAATATGTGGCTTTACTTTCAAGAAGGTTAGTAAATCGGCGACAACTTCCCGGTGAAAAGGGCTCAGATCTCCGGGCGCAGTTGCCCGCAGGTGCGCGGGATTGATGAGCATTTTTTCACACGCAAGAAGGGCTACGCCACCACGCTGGTCGATCTGAAGAATCACAAGGTATTCGATGTGGTGCTGGGCCGCTCAGAGGCGAGCCTGCGCAGCTATCTGAAGCGCGTGCCGGGCAAGGAGAAGGTGCGGGTCATTGTGATGGATCTGTCTGAGACGTATCGCCGGATCGCTCAGCAGTACTTTCCCAATGCCATGATCGTGGCCGACCGCTTCCATGTGGTGCGTTTGGTGAACCAGCACTTTCTGAAGCTGTGGCAGCAGTATGACCCCGAGGGCCGTAAGAACCGTGGGCTGCTCAGCCTGATGCGCCGTCATCACTGGAAGCTCAGTGCGGGACAGAAGGAGAATCTGCATCAGTATTTGGCTCAAGAGCCGGTGCTTCGGGCACTGTACTTCGCCAAGCAGCAGTTGAAGGGCTTCTTGGTGATGAAGAACCTCAAAAGAAAGCGAGCCCAGAAGATGATGCCCCAGTTGCTGGCGTTGACCCAGCAGTTTGAACAGAGTCCGGCCAGAGCATTGGCTCAGACGCTCAGGTCATGGCTGGAGCCTATCGCGCGGATGTGGTGCTTCACCAAATCCAATGGTATCACCGAGGGCTTCCACACGAAAATGGAGATGCTCTCACACCGTGCGTATGGGTTCAGGAACTTTGAGAATTACCGCATGAGGGTCTTGGCCCAGCGCGGTTGGAACGGTGTGATCAACCGTGTCTAGCGAGTGCCCATCCCCCGGTTATGGGGTAGAGCCCAAAATACTTGGAGCGGGAAACGAGTCTCGAACTCGCGACCTCAACCTTGGCAAGGTTGCGCTCTACCAACTGAGCTATTCCCGCGTATCCTGTTGATGCGCAAAAGTATGCGAATCAGGAAAGACGCGAACTATAGCAAAAGAAAATACCTGGTGTCAAATAGACCAAGGGTAGTCGCTTGGGGCCGCCTGACGACCGCGCAGGCCAGCCGCGCCCGGTATCTGATGCAAAACGTAACTGACACCTTGGGCGCCTCTGCTCCACGGGGCAGAGGGCGCAGTTTGGCCCGAATGCCCGGGAACTGGCTGGATCTGGTGCGAATTCGACATCCTTCGACATACGCAGGCGTGGCGCTGCCGGTAGCGTCATAGAGGGAACAGGAACCTCGGGGAGACGCCATATGCCGCAACGAAGCCGCTACAAGCCCTATGACCAGCCCACCGGCGGCTGGGGCTCCGTGAAATCGCTCATCAAGCATTCGACCCGGCAGCGGGCGGTTCACAGCGTGGTGAGCCTGGTGCGGGATCACAACAAGACGGGCGGCTACATGTGCACCAGCTGTGCCTGGGCCAAGCCGGCCGAGCCGCATCCCGCCGAGTTCTGCGAGAACGGCGCGAAGGCGACGTTCTGGGACCTGACGTCCAAGCGCACCACACCCGACTTCTTTGCCCGTCATCCGGTCAGCGAGCTGTTGGAGTGGCAAGATTACGACCTTGAGAACGAAGGGCGGCTGACGCACCCGATGCGCTACAACGCCGCCAGCGACACCTACGTGCCGGTGGCGTGGGAGGACGCGTTTGCGGATATCGGCCGCAAGCTGAAAAGCTACGACCCGAAGAGCGTGGTGTTCTATGCCTCGGGGCGCGCCTCGCTCGAAGCTTCGTATATGTACCAGTTGCTGGCTCGCCTGTACGGCAACAACAACCTGCCTGACAGCTCCAATATGTGTCACGAAACCACCTCGGTGGCGTTGCCGCAGAGCATCGGCACCTCGGTGGGTACGGTTCTGCTGGAAGACTTCATCGAGACGGATTGCATCTTTTCTTTTGGGCAGAATGTGGGTACCAATTCGCCACGCCTGCTTCATGAGCTGCAAAAGGTGCGCAAGCGCGACGTGCCCATCGTGGTATTCAATCCGCTGCGTGAAAGAGGGTGGGAGTCGTTCGTCAACCCCCAGCATCCGAAGCAGATGTTGACGCATCAGGCCACGCAGATCGCCACTCAGTATTATCAAGTGCGAGCAGGCGGCGACATCGCCGCGCTGATGGGCGTGGCGAAAGCCTTGCTGGCCCTGGATGACGAGGCCAAGGCCGCCGGGCGCCCCGGCGTACTCGACGACGTCTTCATCGCCCGGCATACGCACGGGTTCGATGCCTTCGCCGCGAAGGTGCGCCAAACCTCGTGGAGCGCAATCACGGAAGGTGGCGGGCTGCCCCGCGAAGCGCTGGAGACCGCCGCGCAAACCTATGCCAGGGCGCGCGCCGTGATCGCGATCTACGGCATGGGCCTGACCCAGCATAAGCTGGGCGTGGACAATGTGCAGATGCTCATCAACCTGTTATTGATGCGCGGCAATATCGGCAAGCCGGGCGCCGGCATTTGCCCGGTGCGTGGCCATTCCAACGTGCAAGGTCAGCGCACCGTGGGGATCGCCGAGAAAGCGGAGCTTGTGCCGCTGGATCATATGGCGGAGCGTTATGGCTTCGAGCCGCCGCGCGAGGACGGCTTGAACGCGGTGGAGGCTTGCGAAGCCGTGATCGAGGACCGGGTGAGCGCCTTCATCGGCTTGGGCGGCAATTTTTTGAGGGCCGTGCCCGAGCGCGGATTGATGGAAGCCAAATGGCGCTCCCTGGATTTGTCGGTACAGGTGGCGACGAAGCTCAATCGTACCCACCTGATCACGGCGCGCACCACCTATCTTCTGCCGACGCTGGTGCGCTCGGAGATCGATGAGCAGGCCGGCGGCCCGCAAATCACGACGATGGAGGACTCGACCACCTGTATCCATGCTTCGCGCGGCAAGCACCGGCCGGCGAGCGAATACCTGTTGTCGGAGCCGCGGATCATCGCCGGGATCGCCAGGGCCGCGCTGGCGGTCAACCCCAAGGTGCCATGGGACGACTGGGTGGGCGATTATGCGCTGGTGCGCGATGAGATCGAGTTTGCCTTGCCCGACGACTTTCGCGATTTCAATGCGCGGCTGGACCAGCCCGGCGGCTTTCCGCGTCCCATTGCCGCCCGAGAACGCCGGTGGGAAACCGATACCGGCAGGGCGAACTTCAAGCTGCCCAAAGGACTGTCGGCCAGTTTCGACGAGGGCGGCGATCCCGAGGTCCTGCGCCTGATGACTTTGCGCTCGAACGATCAGTTCAATACCACCGTATACGGCTACGCCGATCGGCTGCGAGGCATTCATGGCTCGCGCATGATTCTGATGATCCATCGCGACGACCGTTTGCGACTGAAGATCGCAGAAGGCGGGATGGCGCGGCTCACGACCGCCGTGGACGATGGGATCGTGCGCAGCCTTGGAGGATTCCGCGCGATCGATTTCGATATTCCGAAGGGAACGGTGGCGGCTTACTATCCGGAATGCAATGCATTGATTCCGCTCTGGCAGTTCGCGGAAGAAAGCAAGACACCGGCTGCAAAATCGGTTCCGGTGCGGATTGCGCCGGAGTGAGTCCAGGCCCCTGGCGACGGCTTGGCCAGTGAGCAGGTCGCGAGCGATGCGACGGCTGCGCAAGCGGAGGCGGTATGAAATTCTATCGGCGGGGAGTGGCGGTCATGCTGGCCATCGGAGGCGTGGTCGGCCCTGTCGCCGGCCACGGCCCGGAGGCGCCGCAAGAGCCTGGAGCCGCCTGGAGTGCCAGGGTCGACAGCGTGGCCTCGTTATTTGATATGGACGAGATCCGGCGCCGGGTGGATGCCGAGCTGGAAAAAGACGGCCAGGCCCATTCGGCCCCGGAGCTGTCGTCGGCCGAAACCGCGGCAATCAAAGAGATCCGGCTGCACCGGATGGTGCGTGATTATGTCAAAGAGGGGATGTTCGATCCGAAAAGCGCGGAGTTTCGTAACCAATACGGAATTTGCGGCGAAGTGAATACCATCGACCGCACCAGTGGATATACCGGGTATCGGCACTTTATCGCCGGCTCCAAGGATTTGGTGGTTCTTGAGCATGGCGGCGATCTGCCGCAGGAGGATTTCGAGGCGCTTTGGGATAAAGTGTGCGCTGAGTCGCCTACGGGGGCGCCCCGGAAACAGGGAGCTTCATTTTTGTTCCAAGCGTCCGATGATGGCCAAGACGAATAACGTGATGAGCGTGCTGACCACGGCGGTTGCCTCCCGGCCGTAGCCCACCGAAAATCCCACGGCGGCGGCGATCCAGAGGCTGGCGGCCGTTGTCAGCCCTCGGACTTCGAGCGCCTTTTCCTGTTTCAGAATCGCGCCGGCACCAAGAAAGCCGACCCCGGTGACCAAGCCCTGCATGACCCGGCTGATGGCGTCTTCCCCCATGCCGCTGGTGGTGGGCACCAATACGAAGATCGCCGAGCCCAGGGAGACCAGCATATGGGTGCGCAGCCCTGCATCCTTGCCGCGGCGCTCGCGTTCGTAGCCGATGGCCGCGCCCAGCAGCGTTGCCAGGCTCAGGCGCAGAACGATGATCGTGGCTTCGCGCAGGTCTGCCATATCGGAGAACTCGCTCACCATGGTTTGCCAGATTATTGCCAAGGCCGACATTCTTGACTCCGCTGCCCTTGAGAGGGCGTTTTTAGTATGCAAGTCGAAGCCGATTATGCGACCTGGAGCGAAGGGCGACGTTACTTTCTACGACCGAGATTGGCGGAGTGTGGGACGAATGGGTTGTTGCGCCTGCGTCCGTTGCGCAATTTTACGTTGAATTACAAGGTGGCGGAACCGCTTCCCGTACAGTGGGCGCGTCTTGTTGGAGATCGAGATGCTACAGAATCAAAGCCCGCCCAGTTCGGAAAATGGAGCTGTCCAACCGCCTGCAAGCCACTTCGACTTCGATCATTATTTTGATTCGTTGGCGTCGAAGGTGGCCCAATGGGCCGGGTCGCCCTGGATATTTTCCACTGCCTTGTTTCTGGTGGGGGTGTGGGCATTGGCGGGGCCGATATTCCATTTTTCGTCCACCTGGCAATTGGTGATCAATACCGGAACCACCATCGTGACGTTCCTGATGGTTTTTCTGATTCAGCATAGCCAGAATAAAGACAGCCAGGCGGTGCACCTGAAACTCGACGAGTTGCTTCGCGCCCTGAAGGGCGCCAATGAGCGACTGATAGCCGCCGAGGAAATGGAGGAGCGCCAACTGAAAGAGTTGCGCGCGGTGACGCGCCACAAAGAGGAGGCCAAAGAGGGCAGGAACGGCACCGCTGCGCCCGCATCCCGGGGGCCGAACGGCGCCGATCGCCACGATGCGGATAAGCCGGGCGGGCGACCCTAAAACATCTGCTGGAAGCCGGCGGGCATGATGCGTGCTGCCCAGTGTGCCTCATAGCACATTCGCCCACTCGGCAGGAGATCGTCATGGCTGGAAGCACCGCTACGGAAATCATTCAAGGCTGGCCAGAGGAGTCACGGGAGGCCGCGCAACTCGTTATCGACAAGTATGGCGAACCGCAAGAGACCACCGCGACGCTACTGGTGTGGCACAAGCCCGGACCCTGGAAACGCATCGTGGCTTCACGGGTTTTCTACGAGCATCGCTTTCCCACGCCCCACATGGACAGCGTCGAATCGTTCATCGATTATCGCGTCCCGGTCGACAAGTTTGACGATATCGCTCGCTTCGATGGCAGTATCATCGTGGAAAGAACGGTCGGCGAAGTCTCTGCGCGCTGCCATGATGAAGAGGCCAATTTCCTGGCGCTCAACCTCATGCACGATATCGTCAGGGGCGCTAAAACCGTGGATGAAGCCCGCGCGTACTATGGCAAAGAGTTCCTGGACTATCGCCGAAAGAAACCCACGCCCTATATGGATGGATTGAAGTTCAAACCAGGCGACGCGAGCTCCAAGGATCCCGACGTTCCTATCCTGAGCGATGAAGATCTCAGGCAGGCGGAGCGGGAAGGGGACGCTAAGGGTGGTTAACAGCCTGCCATTGCAGAGCAAACAAAAGCGGCCCACATCGCTGTGAGCCGCATATTGTCTGGAGGCGCAACCCGGAATCGAACCGAGGTCAACGGATTTGCAATCCGGTGCATAACCACTCTGCCATTGCGCCAAGCATGCACCAGCCCTGTGCCGATGACGAGCCGGAAAGCCTATCAATACGCCGTAAGCGCTGGAAAGGCCAAGCCGAGTAGGTTTTAAATTATGACTTGCCGATGGGCTCTTGTCAAATATAGCCTCCGGGTTGCGGTACCGCCCCCGCTCTGGCGTTGCTTGGCAACGATTCGATCTCCTGCGAGAGGCTGGCTGCGAGGCGCCGCTCCGGACTGCCGGGGGCAAGTCGGACGCGGAATCGGATAGCTGAAAGGAGCCGCCGCCGCCCAAGGCTCGAGCCAGACCGGCAAGGCTGGGCGATGGCGTCATCGAGCGTTCCGGCGTGGCGGTATAGGCGGTGATGGCATCGCCCATTCGCTCCAGGCTGGCGAGGCGCGGCAGCCAGAGAGCGGCCTCGGCACTGGCGGGTGGCGGGTCGGCCTGGGATCTGAGGATCTGGGCGCGCAGCGTCGCCAGGCGCGCGTAGACGCGGCCGCGGATTGGCGCGGTATCCGCCACGCCGCCGGCGGGCGTTGTGGAAAGCACGGCCAGGAGATAGCTCGCGACCGCGTGCCGGCAGTCGTCAAAATCACGCGTGAAGTAACGCGTTCGGTGTTTTGGCCAGAGCCAGTAGCCGAACACCATGACGATGGCGCTTCCGATGAGGGTGTCGCTGAGTCGCTGGAAGGCGTAGTTGGCGTCGCCGGTTCCCGGCACGATGATATCCACCAGCATGAGCACAAGTGGCGTGAGCACGACGGCCTGCAGGGCATAGGAGCTTTGCATGGCCCAAGGCAGAATACCGGCCAGGATGGCCATGATGAGGGCAAAGCCGAAGTTCTTGGGAACCAGGATCAGGATGAGAGCGCCCGCCAGCACGCCAGCCAGGGTACCGATGCTGCGCAGGAGGGCGCGCGCAAAAATGGATCCCAGGTCGGGCTTCATCACCAACCCCACCGTCAGGGGCACCCAGAACCAGTGATTCCCCGGATTGATCCAGCGGCTGGCATAGGCCAGGGCCAGGCAAAGCGACAAGGCCAGCGCCGACAGGACGGCCTCGCGATCCGGCATCCTGGATGGGCGCCGGCCGAGAGAGTCGCCGGATGCGAGGGCGTGGCGGAATTCGGCTCGTGGCGAGGTTTTGGAGTCTGGCCCGGCCAGGAGCGTGGCGAGCGATTGCAAGGGCGCGGCCAACGGCCCATCCGGATTGGAGTCGGCGCGAAAAGTCTTCGCCCCGGCCGCGGCAAGGGCCAGCAGGCGCAACTGGCGAGAGGCGGATCGCAATGTCTCGGTGTCGTCGGTTGCGAGGATGATGGCGAAAGCGGCGTCGCATTGTTGCCGCGCAAGCGCGAAACACTGGAGAGCACGATGATCACGAGCCCCGGGCGGCAAGGCCGCCTCCAGAACCGCCAGTTCGTCGGTGACGGCGCGTCGATGGAGGGTGGTGGGGCGGCCCTCGGCTCGTTCCTCGGCCAGGTCGGCGAGGGCGGCCAACAGGGTGGCCAGCGTATCGCGTTGGGGGTGTTGTCGGCAGAACCAGGCTTCGATGCCCAGCAGCAAGGCATAGAACAGGGCGCCGGCCAGATACAGCAGGGCGGGCTCCCAAAAGGGCGCAATGGCGGGTACACCTACGGCGATGGCGGCCGTGAGCAGAAACTGGAGGCATCCTATCGAGAGTGTGGCGCTGTAGCTGCTGACGATGCCCGCGCCGAAAGCGAGACCAGCCATGGCGACGACGACGCCGGCCCACGGCATCCCTGTCAGATAACCCGCCAGGTAACCGACCGCGCCCATGGGCGCGGCGATGGCCAGGCGGCGGAGCACCATGGCATCGGGTCCGGCTTGTTCGGCCGTGGTCATCATGAGCGCACCCATGGCGATCCACATGCCGGTCATGATGTTATCGAGCGCGAGGCCGGCGGCAAAGGGCAGGCCGACGCTGATCGCCGCTCGAACGGCGCGCGGCCAGTGCCAGGGCGCGGGTTTGAGGCGGGCCAGCTGTTGCAGCCAGGTAGTCAGCGGGCGAGACGAGTTATCGACCATATGGTGTCTAGAGCGTGAGGAAGCAGATCGGGCTTCGCATTCAAGCCTTGAGGCATCTTGATCAGGCCGGCAGGCAAGCCACGGCGTCCACTTCGAACAACATGGCGTCCAAGGCCAGCCGCGGCACGGGCACCAGCGTGCAGGTGGGCATGGGCCCCTGGCCGAAGGCACGTTGCAACTCGGCCCCATAGATGGGCAGCTTGGCTTCGGAGTGGTCGACGATATAGACCGTGAGCTTGGCGATATGCTGCAGCGTCCCGCCCACGGCTTCCAGCGCGATGCGCAGGTTCTGGAATGCGCGGGCCACCTGGGCCTGGAAGTCGGGCTCCAACTGCCCCTGCTCGTTTTCGCCGCTTTGGCCGGCAACGAACACCAGGCGCGTGCCGGCGGGCACTTCGGCCACGTGCGAATAACCATTCACGGAACTATCGTAAAGACCGCTGGGGTTGCTGAGACGAACGGATGCGGCTTGCGTCATGGCTTGACTCCTGGATATTGAAAGCGGCGCGCAGATCGCGCCGCCGGCCGGCCAGCATACCCAATCGGTCGGAAGACGGCCATGGCGCTGCCCCGCCAGGGCGGGCAGGCCTACAGGCCGCTGGGCCAGGTGTCCGGTGGCTGTTCGTGTGAGTGGGCGGACCAATGCAGCGCATCGAGTGCGCGGCTGCTATCCATGAAGGCGAACGCGTCGTAACGCCGGGGCACGAGGCTGGGCACATAGTTGCCCCAGCGTTCCGCCTCGGGGTGATACACCACGCCGATCGCCCGATGGTCGAGCACGGCGTCCAGGCCGGGGATTCCGCCGTTGCGGGTGCCGTTGAAAATCAGCATCAGCATTTCTGGCGCCCTGTTTTTCGTAGCTTCGCGCAGTGATTTCAGGACTTGATGCAGCAGGTCCTCCAGGCTGCCCCTGCGAGCTGGCGGTACCCGCATGCGCTGCATGGGCGCGCCCCACTCATCGGCGGCCATGACGGTGCCACGATGGGTTCCGAATCCCAGCAGGAAGGTATGGCCGGCTTCGGGGTGGCTTTCGCGTACCAGTTGGCCGAGGTTGAACATGCCCGCGTTGGCCATATCGGTATGGCGCGCATCACCCACGTGGGTGTTGTGCTCCCAGACGATGGCGCGTGCTCGCTGGCCGTGATGCGCCATCAGCCGCTCCAGGGTTTCCATCATATGGCGATCACGGATGTTCCAGGAGGCGGGGCCGCCCCGGATCATGGCGCGATAGTATTGTTCCGCCCCGCGGGCGATCCAGGCGTTTTGCTCTGTGTTGTACCAGGCTTCGCGGGCATCGTCCTGGTACTCGACCACGCGCGACCTCAGCTCGCGCAGCACGCCAACCACCTCGTCTTCGCAGTTTTCGGGAGCCATCAGCGTCGCCGTGGCGTAGGCTCGCGCGTCGCGGCCGTACGGTTCAAAACACTGATAGGCGGCGCGCGCGGCGCGGGCCAGTTCGGGATCCAGCGTGTCCAGATACTCGACGACGGCTTCCATCGACTCCCACAAGGAATAGACGTCGAGCCCGTAGAAGCCGATACGTTCCGCGACCGGCAGGGTTTCGTTGTGCGCGCGCAGCCATTCGACAAACTCCACGACCTCGCGATTGGCCCACATCCAGGTGGGCCAGCGCTCGAACGCATGCAGCACCTGCTCGGCGCTTTCACCCGAGTCGGCATAGCCTTTGACGTAGCGATTCACGCGGTAGCAATCGGGCCAGTCGCCCTCGACGGCGATGAAGGCGCAGCGTTGCTCTTGAATCAGTTGTCGAGTCAGGGCGCAGCGCCAGGCATAGAATTCGTGGGTGCCGTGCGAGGCTTCGCCCAGCAGAACGTAACGGGCATCGCCGATGGCATGGCGCAAGGGCGCGAGGTCGTCGGCACCGTTCAACGGCAGGGCTGCCTGGCGAAGCGCGGATAACAGATTCGGCATGGGAGCCTCCGTGACGGAAAGGCGATGAGCCGGGATGCTTGCAAGGCCGTTGGCCGTGTCTGATCGCCGTTTCGGCATCCCCCGATCGACGATAAAGCAGACATGGCGTGGTTCCCGGCAGAAGTGGAACACCCGTATGCCAGCAACGGCCGTGCCTGCAAGGCGACTCCGGATCTACAACCCGGGTTGCCGGGAGACTTTTGGTTTTAGCGCGGCCCCGGGGGGCAAACGCGCACTGTCCGTTCATCGTGGGTTTATGAAGCGGGCTCATGCTCGCCAAGATGGGCCAGCGGCCATGGCGGCCCCAGCCTGGACGGGAGAGATGGCACAATGGCGCCGTTTTCCGGGTCCCTCCAATCATCTTCGAGGATCGTGCCTCCGTGTTTCATGTGTTTGCCGGGCTGCTCGCCCTCTATGTTCTCTGGCGCCTGGTGTGGTGCCTGGATTGGTCTTGGCCCGCCAAAACCCTGGTATCCGCGATCGTGCTCCTGCTCACCCAGCATCACTTGATCAACCGGACGTTCTTCGGTTCGATGGCGTCGCCGGAGGTCCCCGGCGTCGTCATCATGTTGGGGGGCTGGGCCTTTGGCAGCGTTCTGATGGCGGCCTGCCTGCTGCTGGTGGTCGACGTCGCGAGCGGGATTGCCAGCGGCGTGGCCTGGGCCCTGGCGCAGGCGCGCCCAGGCGATGCGGCGGGCGACGATTCCGAGGCCCCCATGACGGGTCGCACGGCCCGGTTGCTGGGGTCCGCCGCCGGCCTGCCCCGGCCGGTGGCCGGCTCCCGGCAATCGCGCGGCCCGCGCCGTGGCCTGGCGCTGCGCTGGGGCGTGGCGGTGGCGGCGATGCTGCTGGCGGCCTTCGGGGTGCGGGAAGCCGTGCGCCTGCCCGACATACACACGGTGGAAATCGTGCTGCCGGGTTTGCCGGCCGGCCTCGATGGCTTCCGCTTGGTGCAACTGACCGACCTGCATGCCAGCCGCCTCTTGCAGCAGGATTGGATGGCGGCGGTGGTTGAGGCCACCAATGCCCTGGAGCCTGATTTGATCGTGCTCACCGGCGACCTGGCCGACGGCAGCGTACGGGCACGAGCCGATGATGTCGAACCGCTGCGCAAGCTCACCGCGCCGCAGGGCGTCTATGCCATTCCGGGCAACCACGAGTACTACACCGAGTATCGTCAGTGGCTGGACCGCCTTCGCGAACTGGATCTGCGGCTACTGCTCAACGAACATGCCGTGCTCCAGATGGAAGGTGGAACGCTGGTGCTGGCGGGCGTTACCGATCCCGCGGCCTCGCGCTTTGGCGAACCGCTGCCCGACATTGCCGCGGCGTTGGCCGGCGTGGCCGCCGACGAGCCGGTGATCCTGCTCAGCCACAGGCCTACCGGGGCCGGGGCGCATGCCAGCGCGGGCGCGCGGCTGCAATTGTCGGGTCATACTCATGGCGGCCAGATCGCTGGCCTGCACTGGATTACGCAATGGGCCAACGAAGGTTATGTTGCCGGCCTTTACGATGTTGATGGCATGCGTTTATACGTGAGCAGCGGCGCGGGTTTGTGGAACGGCCTGCCGCTGCGCGTAGGGCGGCCATCGGAGATCACCGAGATCATCTTGCGCGCGCCCCGGCAATAAAGCCTTCCTATAATGCTGAAGGGCTTGCGCCAGGCTTGCCGCTTTGGCCGGCCACCCGCGAGTACCGCATCGTCCAGGGGTCTTCCTTATGCCAAGCGAACGTAATGGTGCGAACCTGGGGCCTGAAGGCGAGGCCGGGCACGGCCGGCGCGGGCGGGAGCTCCTGAACGGCGCCACCGCCCTCATGCTGGCTCAGTACAACCAATGGGCCGACCAATTACTCTTCAACGCCGTGGCCGGCTTGCCCGAAGGCGCGGCGTATCAGCCAGGCCGGGCGCTGTTCGGTTCCATGCTCGGCACGCTGAACCACAACTACCAGGTCGATCTGATCTGGCGCGCTCATTTGATGGGTGAAAGCCATGGCTTCTCCAGCCGCAGCGACATACTGCACCCGACGCTCGAGGAACTGGCGCGGGCGCAACTGGAAGCCAATCAGTGGTATATCGACTGGGCTCGCCGGCAGGATCCCGCCAGTCTGGCCGAGCGGATCACGTTCAACTTCGTCTCGGGCGAACCGGGCGAGCTCGCCCGTGGCGCCATGTTTTTGCACGTCGTCAATCACAAGACATATCATCGTGGCTGGGTGAGCCAGATGTTTTTCGATTTCGGCGTCAAGCCGCCGCAGACGGATCTCAGCGTTTTCTTGTGCGAGGCCTGAAGGCCTGCGCGGGCAGGGCGCCGTACACGCAGCCGCTACAGGCCGCTCGTATTCCCTGCCGTTGGCCGCGCTACAAGGGCGCGGTTTCTTCCCAGTATGATGATGCCGTGCTTACGTAGCCTATGGATGGCCGGCGAGCAGGCGATCGACCTCCTCGTCGCTGGTTTGCGGGAATTTGGCATACCATTGCCCGACGGCCTGAAATCGCTGCGGGGTTGCAAGTACGATAATGTCGTCGGCCTGTGCCGCGAGGGCGTCGCGGGCTTCCACTGAGGCCATCGGCACGGCCACCACTACCGCAGCCGCGCATGCCTGGCGCGCAGCGGCCACCGCCGCTTGCATAGTCGAACCGGTGGCCAGGCCGTCATCCACCAAGACAACGATCTTGCCCGCCATCGCCAGGGGAGGGCGATCGCCGCGGTAGCGCTGTTGGCGCCGATCGAGTTCTTTCTGCTCCGCATCGCGTACCGTGTCGATGGCTTGGCGCGATACCCCCATGCCGCCGATGACGCGCTCATCGAGGATCGTGATGCCTCCAGGGGCGATGGCTCCCATGGCGAACTCCGGATTGCCGGGTAGCCCCAGCTTACGCACCGTCAGTACATCCAGGGGCGTTTGCAGAGCGGCGGCCACTTGCCACGCCACGGGAACGCCGCCTCTCGGCAAGCCCAGCACCATGACATCGTCGCGCTCCCGGTAGCGCAAGGGCATGGCGGCGCCCAACTGCCGTCCGGCATCTTCCCGGTCGATGAAAATAGGAGACATGGCGCGTTCTCCGGCAAAGGTGAGGCAGCGGCATGGCGGCGAGCGGCATGCCTGCAACTGCAAGGCTACGACGAATCCGGGCAGCGGCGTTTGTCCGGCAGCCGTCCGAGATGAGTCGAGATGCAATCGTTCTTCGCTTGCAAGACCGCTGGCATGTCCCGGGCGCCCCCCAGGGTATCGCGCGCCGACCGCAGTCGATCCCGTGCGCGGACGCGCTCGAATTCCTTACAAATATAGAGATTCTGTAGAGGGCGGGAATGAGGAGCGGGCGGCTTATTTCGTAAGATGCGGAAGGCTCGGGGGTGCGGGGTCGGTTACCGTTTTGCGATGGCATTGTGATCGGACCGAAAGTCTCTCCAGCCGAAGACCCCGCAACCGGGGCGGGGAAGCTCTGGCGGGGACGACGGCGCTCTCCGGCTTTGCCGTTTTATGTCGCAAATCGTTATTTTATGAGCGTTGGTGAGCTTGACGTCATTTCTCGAGCCAGAAATTTTTCTCAAACCTGCAAATTATGTTTGATGTGCCTTGGGGCGTTATGCGTTCTATTGGCTCCAGACGCCCATGCCGACACCGTGTGGATGAAAAACGGCGATCGGCTGACGGGGCGTGTGACACAGCTCGAGGCGGGCAAGCTCATCCTCGTCACCGGCTATGGCGGTACCATGCAACTCGATTGGAGCCAGGTCAAGGCGGTGGACAGTGCGTCCGACGTCCAGATCCCGAATGAAGCCATGCGCCGGGATTACCTGGCGCGTCTCAGGGGCGCAGATGAAGTCGCCATCCTATCCGTACCGGGGGTTCCCCTAAACGAACCGGGAGCGCCGGAGCCAATCGCCGAACAATCATTGGCATTGGGCGATGTGGTTTGGAAGGGCAACCTGGACCTCGGCCTGAATCACAAAACCGCCTCGACTCGCACCGAGGACTACGCCGCCAAGCTCGATGGCGAATTACGACAAGGGCGCTGGCGGCACAAGATCGATGCCGGCTATATGCGCAACACCGATAACTCCGTGACCACTTCTCATCATTATGGTGCGAGTCTATCCAGTGACCGATTTATGTCCGAGCAATTCTTTTGGCAAGGGCGAGCTTTTTATCGCTGGGACGGAATCGAGGAGCTATCGCGCCAGATGGCCGTAGGCGCTGGCCCCGGCTATCAGTTCTGGGATGACGAAACCGGGGCTTTTTCATTGGCGGGCCTGGTCGGACGCGGGCGTTACAACTACAGCGACGGCGCGTCGGAAGGCTTCTATGCCGTCAGCCTGCGCTGGGACTATAACCGCTACCTGGGTGACAAGCGTTTCGAGCTCTTTGCCTCCGGCGAACTGTTGCGACCTTTGAACAATGCGGCCAACGTGAGCCTCGATGCGATCGTCGGGGTCCGCTATCGCATGACCGACTGGGTATCATGGTTCCTGAGTTATTCTCGCAACCAGGTGCGCGGTGGCCGGCAGAGCCTCAACGAAAAACGTCTTTCCACCGGGCTGGGCCTGACATGGTGATCGACGGCGCCATCGCACGCAACGTATCAGATAAGTTCGATGTCCTTGCCCCGCTTGAACCTCGTGGAACCGGTCGTCATGCTGGCGACGGTGGTGCAGTGGCTGGTGCTGGCCACCATCACCGGAGCGGTCGTCGGCAGCGGCACCAGTCTCTTCCTGCATGGCTTGAATTTCTTTACCAGCCAAACGGCTACGGTGCCTCTATGGTTGCAGATGGCGCTATTACCGGCGGGCGGCTTCCTGAACGGCCTGCTTTTGCATTATGGCTATCGGTTGAACAAAACCGGGCTCAAGGATTCGGTCATCGAGGCCGTGCATAAGCAGGCCGGGCGGATGCCCTTTAAAACGATGGTGATCAAGCCAGTGGCGGCCATCATCACTTTGGCATCCGGCGGCGCGGCGGGACGGGAGGGCCCTTGCTCGCATCTTGGCGGTTCGCTCGCCTCCGGCATCGGCCGGATTTTCCGGCTGAATAGCGAACTGCAGACCCGCCTGGTGGCGTGTGGCGTCAGCGCCGGTTTTGCCAGCGTATTCGGCACGCCGTTGGCGGGAGCGATTTATGGCGTCGAGGTGCTCACGATCGGGCGAATTCGCCATGATTTTTTGTTTCCAGCCATCGTCTCCGGTGTTGTTTCGTTCGAAGTGAGCAAATGGTGGGGCGTGCCGTATACGTTCTACCATCTGCTCCCGCTGCCCGAATTCTCGGAGATTCTATTTCTTAAAACCATCGCCATCGGGATCGTGTGCGGGATCGTCGCCTGGGTTTTTGTCGATATGATCGCTTTGGCGCGAGGTATTTTCCTGAGGGTCGGTGTCCGGCTCCGCTTATGGCCGCCCCTGCTGCCCGTGATGGGGGGCCTTTTGCTTGCCGCGTTGATTCTGGTCGTCCCCACCAAATATCTGGGATTGAGCCTGCCGCTCATCAGCCAGGCTCTGGAGGGCGAGACCATGCCGTATCTCGGATTCCTCTGGAAAACGCTATTGGTGGCGATCACGCTGGGCTCGGGCTTTTATGGCGGTGTCGCAACGCCGCAATTCGTCATCGGTGCGATCGCCGGTAACGCTTTTGCGCCTCTGTTCGGAGTCAGTCCTTCGATGGGTGCGGCGGTGGGCCTGGTAGCCGTCGTGGCGGCGGCGTCCAACACGCCCATTGCCGCGATCCTGATGGGCGTTGAGCTATTTGGCGGCAGCCTGGGGGCGGTCTATGTGGCCGGGCCTTGCATTGCCGCCTACCTGATCATCGGCCACCGAAGCGTCTATCCCGATCAACTCGTGGCTTATCCCAAAACCTCCTGGCTGCGTTTCAGGCCCGAGATGGCGCTGGGCGACGATAAAGTGCATTTGTCTTATGGTTTGCTGCGATGGTGGAGCCGATTTCGGCTGCGGCGGATTGGGCGTTACTGGAAGCGCCTGCTGAAACGGCGTTGACCACGCGCTTGCCGTCCTGCCGCTTGGCGCCGCTCGGTTAGGTGCTCGCCAGCTCGACGCGATTTCGTCCTCCATGCTTTGCGGCATAGAGGGCGACATCGGCTCGCATGATCATCTTCACGACATCATCGCCCGGCACGAAATTCGTGATGCCGAAACTTGCCGTTATTTTCCCGACAGGCGGGAACGCATGGGCCTCGATCTCGGTGCGCAGCTTCTCCGCCAGGTGGGCCGCGCCGTTCAAGTCGGCATGCGGCACAATGATCAGGAACTCTTCCCCTCCCCAGCGCCCCACCGTGTCAGCGATGCGCGTACAGGCCGTGAGGATCTTGCCGGTACTCACCAGCACTTCATCGCCGACCAGGTGGCCATGTGCGTCGTTGACCTGCTTGAAGTGATCCAGATCCATCAGGATGATCGAAAAGGGTGTGGCATGGCGAAGCGCCTGCTGCAGATTCTCCTCGAGCACATGATCCAGCTGAATCCGGTTGACCAACTGGGTCAGGCGATCCGTTCGGGAAAGCTTGGTGATTTCCCGGTTGGAGGCTTCGAGCTCCGCTGTGACGGCATCGATGAAGCGCATCAGGCGCGATACGACACGGGTGTGCTTATGCGCATAGGGATCGCTGCTCTGCGCTTGCGGGTCGGCCTGTGGAGCCGGCGTCCGGTTCGGGTTGGCCTTGGGTTCGCCTTCCCGTAATCCGACGGCAACCATGGTCGAATTCAGCAAGCTGGGATTGCTCAAGGAGAAGAACTCTCCGTACGTATAAAAACCGAATGTCGGTGCCAGGTCTTCGAATGGCCGGGTTTCCAGGTCGACATCGTTCTGCATCAAGAAACGGCGGCACCCGCAGGTATACAGGAATATCGCTTGCGGAGAAAAATCAGCCAGAGACCGATGGATGTGCAGGGCGTCGTTGATAATCAGATCCATGTCGCCGTAGCCGATCCGGAAATGCTCGCCCTCTTGGATGTCGGCGATGAATTTCAATGCGCCGTCGCGGCTTGCCGCGATCGGCACCCTTGCCAAGAGTTCGCCGGACCGTTCCAGGAGGAAGGGGAACTCCAATGCATTCAGGAAAAAATTCTCGTCATTGGGAATGTTGAGATAGCGCCGATAAACATCGAAAGCGGGCTTGCCGTCAACCGTCTTGACCAGTAGTTGATCATCAACCCCGGTTACCCGCATCGATCTGCTCAGAGGTCTCCAGCCAAGGTAGGTTCTCGACTCGATGTGAAGCTCGTCTCCGGCGAGCACTACGGCAACTGCGCCTTGCGAGTATTGCTGGTCGCCGGCACATACCAGCGAGTGGGTCATGGCGGCGTAATCGCCGGCCCCGCCACCGAAAACCGGAAAGTTGCCCGCGGTGGATTCGATGCCTTGCAGCAGGGCGCCGGCATCGATGCTCAATGGGGTTGCCAGCAGAATGACGCCCGCGATGTTCCCCGAGCACCGGCTGATGCGCGTCCCCAGTTCGGCGCCCACCTGGCGTGCATCCGCATCCCGACAAGACATCGCCATCACGGAGAGCGTTGAGTTCTCGAAGCAGGTGATTCCCAGCACGGTGCTAGCCGTCAGCAATCGTCCTTCATAGACTTCGCCAACGGTGGTTGCGCCCACTACCGTTGCCTTTGGCAGCCTGGCGCTGACCAACGCCGAAACGGTTTGCAGATGCCTGGCGCTGGTGTCCGCCGAGAAAATCTGAATCAGTATGGAGGAGGAGGCCGACACGGCGTCCAGAAGCTTTCCGTCGCCGAGTAGTGCCTCCAGCGCCTCTTGATCCGTGTAGCGGTGAGAAATGTGGGTAATCATCGCTTGCCCCGGGCGGTGGCGAGCAGTGTACAGCGTTGCGGTGCCTGGATGATGGTTTTGGGGAGCAGCGCCGGCGCCTCGATTTGGCCACCGAGCTCCTGGACATGCGAGCTGGTACCGAGACGGCGCTGGCGCGGTTAGTTGCTGCCGTAGCGCGCGGCTTTGGCGTGCCCGACTGGATGTCGTGGTTTTTGAACTATTCCCGAAACCAGGTGCGTGGTGGCCGGCATCAGGGTGTGTTCTGGCGTATTGAGATACAGCTCCACAATATCGCACACCTTCTCGATAAAGAAAGGATCGTTGGACAGCATGAATGAATGAATGAATGGATGGATGGATGGATGGATGGATGGATGGGAGCGGGTTGCACGCCGAACAGTATAAATTAGGGTTGCACAGGACTTTTGGAGGCTCCCGCTTCATCGGTAAGGGCACGCACGGTCCAATGAATCTGACCCTTGGGCTGGCGCAGGTATGCAGTATTGAGCAGCTCGGCAATTTTGCTCGTCGTCATGGCTACGCGGCCGGCCCGACTGTAAGGCATCATGCAATCCCTGGACTCGTCCTTTCTGAAAGCGCCTGCGTGGCGGCGAATGGGTGAATGATTGGTAGCCCAGAGGGCCTTGAACTTGATTGGATCTGGGACAGGGTCAGCCCTCCCGGTTAATCAAACGCAGGACGGGGACTCGGATATGATCAATTTCCTAAACGGGGTCGCCTTTCAGCGCCGCCACAGATGAGTCCGCAGCTTCCCCTGGGCGATCTGCGCGCACAGATCGTCACGCTGCTCGCGTGCCTGCTTGAGGAAAAGATCGCGATAGGCGCCCGGGGCGACACGCTGCTGCTTATCTAGCCACGAGAAGCGGAAATGCCACTTCTTCGCGCCTTTGCTGCTGACGCACAGCAGCAGGCCGCCAGTATCGCTGAGGGTGTCGTTCTTGGCGGTGATCTTCGCCTGCCGGACGACTGCGTCGGTGAGTGCCATGGGGTACATCTCCTTCTGGTGAGGGAGGTGTATCGCGATTGTCGGAGGCGACTCGGCAAACAAGGCGCACTGCCGCGCACCCGGATTCCATGTGCTGGTTTATGGGCTAGAACGGCGTGCTTGACAGTGGATTTCAGCAGAACTTGCTGGATGCTCCACAAGGAGAAAACCCTGTGGAATCGAGGCGCTGCAGACGTTGAAGGATGTCTGCAGCGTAAGAATTGGAGCGGGAAACGAGGCTCGAACTCGCGACCTCAACCTTGGCAAGGTTGCGCTCTACCAACTGAGCTATTCCCGCGTTTGCTGGCAACTGGTGTGTTGCTGCAAGGCCAAAACTATAACGTGGAAAAAAAACCGTGTCAAGCAAGGGTCGGCAAAAAATCAGCTGGCACAGAGGCCGGCCAAGGATCTCCTGCGTTTGCGTGATTGCATCAGCGCTCAAGATTCGTTGGACGAGCCTGTCGGCGTGCCCGGGGTCAGGTCGAAGCCCCCGGCGTGAAAGACCAGTGGCATTTCTCCGCTGTGGCCGCAGCGCTCCACTTCACCGATCAGGATGAGATGGTCGCCTTCGCGGTAGCGGCTGCGGTTGTAGCATTCGAACCAGGCCGCCTGGCCTTCGAGCAGGCGTGGCGTGCCATGTTCGTTGGCTTGCCACGCGACGTCGGCAAAGCGGTCGGGGACGCCGGGCATGGCGAACTGGCGGGCGATGCGGGCCTGGCCCGCGGCCAGGACATGAATGGCGTAGCGATCGACCGTTTCGAAGATCTCGAGAGCGCGCGACTTGAGGGCCAGGCTCCAGAGCACGAGCGGCGGGTGCAGCGACACGGAGTTGAAGGAGCTGACGGTGAGCCCTACCGGGGCGCCGTCGGGCGCCCGCGCGGTGATGATGGTCACCCCGGTGGGAAAACGGCCCAGGGCGGTGCGAAAGGCGTCGTCGCCAAAATCAGGGGTTCGGACGGGCGGCGTGTCAACTGGCATGGTGCGGATCGTTCAGGGGGCCAGGCGGCTCAGTTGCCAGTTGCCGTCGTCTTGGCGCCGATACACCAGGCGATCGTGCAGGCGTGAGGGCCGGCCTTGCCAGAACTCGATGGCGTGCGGCACGACGCGATAGCCACCCCAATGCGGCGGGCGGGGCGGGTTGTCGCCCAAACGCTCGGCGGCGTCGGCTTCGAACTGGTCGAGAACGGCCCGGCTGTCGATTTCCTGGCTTTGCGGCGAGGCCCAGGCGCCGATGCGCGAGGGCAGGGGACGGCTGCGGTAGTAGGCGTCGGATTCTTCGGCGCTGACCGTGACCACATGGCCTTCGATCCGCACCTGCCGCTCGAGCTGGGGCCAGAAAAACAGCAGGGCGGCACGGGACGAGCGGGCGAGCTCGAGGCCTTTGCGGGATTGGTAATTGGTATAGAACACAAAACCCCGCGAGTCGGCGCCTTTGAGCAGGACGGTGCGCGCGGATGGCTGGCCGCTGGCGTCGGCGGTGGCCAGGGTCATGGCGTTGGCTTCGGGGACGGCAGCCGCGCGAGCCTCGGCGAACCAGCGATCGAACTGATCGAACGGGGAGGCGGCGACGGCGTTTTCGATGAGTTCGCCGCGTGTGTAATGTTGGCGCAAATCGGCTAATGACATGGCGTGTTTGGAAAGGTGGCCCCAGGAGGCGGCGCCAGCGGCGTGCGGGCTGGGATGTCGCCCGGCGCGAGGAGGGCCAAAGCCTGGAGGGATGATGGCACCGCGACGTTGGCATCGGGCGGCAGCCCCGACCCGAGGCCGGCCAGATAGCGCAGCGTGGCAATGATAACGCCGTGGCGTTCGGGCTGCCGCACCGGTGTCATTCCGTGTGGTGTTCGAGGCGGTGCACGAGGTTTTCGAGGCGGGAGTCGATGATGCCGTGGTGGCGTAGCGCGCGCGCGGTTTCCGCCACGTACTCCACGCAATGCCCGTAGCGGCCGATGCCGCGGCGGACGATCTGGACGACCTCATGTTCGGGCAGACGGCCGGCATAGCCGGAGTTGCGCCGGTCCATCACGAAGGCGAGTGCGGTGACGGGCCCCTCGGGGGTCTGGCAACCGAGCCAGCGCGGCAGATAGGCGCCACTGGGCATTTCGCGCTCCCAGAGTTGCGGGAACACGGATTCGACCTTGGCGCGGGGCAGGCGGAACGTCATGCCTTTGCAGGAGCCGCCGCGATCGAGGCCGAAGACCAGGCCGGGGATCTCGGGGGTGCCGCGATTGACGCGTGACCAGAGGCACAGCGAGCGATGGTAGCCGCGCAGGGTGGCGAGGCGGGACTCGCTATGGTCGAACTCGGGCCGCCAGATCAGCGAGCCATAGCCGAAGATCCAAAGATCATGGGTGCCATCCCATCCCGAGCGCAGGGTGCGTTGCATGGAGGTGGCGCGTTCTTCGGGGGTGAGGAGGCGGAAAGCGGGGGAGGAAACGGTTGTCTTCACGGTCGGGTGTTACGATCCGCAGCGTGCCGCCGCGATCCGCTAAACCTAGCATGGATTCGGGCTTTTGGGGCGGACACTTCCTCGGATCGTTGACGATGACTTTTTCTTCCTCTTCCGCGGCGCGGCGCGAATCGCTGGTTTTGCCTTCCGTTCGGCGCGCGCAAGGCTCGATGGCGCTGCCCGGCTCCAAGAGCATTTCCAACCGGGTCTTGCTGCTCGCGGCTCTGGCCGGCGGCGAAACCACGCTTTACGGCGTACTCGAGTCCGATGATACCCGGGTCATGCTGGAGGCCTTGCGCACGCTTGGCGTCGGCGTGGCGCCGGGCGACGTCGCCGATAGCTGGAAAATCGCGGGCGGCCTGCCCTGGCCCAATCGGCGGGCCGAGCTTTTTCTGGGTAACGCGGGCACCGCGTTCCGGCCTCTCACGGCGGCCTTGGCCATGTTGGGCGGCGATTACACCCTATCGGGCATTCCGCGTATGCACGAACGGCCGATCGGGGATCTGGTGCGGGCGCTGCGGGCGCTTGGCGCCAAGATTCAGGATCTGGGAACGCCCGGCTACCCGCCATTGCGGCTGAGCGGCAGTCCCGCCTGGCGGCTGGAAGAGCCGGTGCGGGTGTCGGGCAAGGTTTCCAGCCAATTCCTCACCGCGCTGCTGCTGGCGGGGCCGTTGGCTACCCGCGCCGCGCGGCAACCATTGCGCATCGAAGTGGAGGGCGATTTGATCTCCAAGCCCTACATCGAGATGACCTTGAACCTGATGCGCCGATTCGGCGTGGTGGTCGGGCGCGACGGCTGGCAGCGGTTCGAAGTGCCGGCCGATGCGCGGTACGTGAGTCCGGGTGAATTCCGGATCGAAGGCGACGCGTCGTCGGCTTCCTATTTTCTGGCTCTGGGCGCGATCGGCGGCGGGCCGATGGTGATCGAGGGCGTGGGCCGCGACAGTATCCAGGGCGACGTGGCGTTCGCCGAAACGCTGGAAGCCATGGGCGCGAGCATCACGCGCGAGCCATACCGGCTGGTGGCCAGCGGCGTCAAGGTGGCCGAGGGTGAGCGCCTGCGTGCCTTCGATGCCGATTTCAACCTTATTCCCGACGCGGCCATGACGGCGGCGGTGCTGGCGTTGTTTGCCGATGGGCCTTGCCGCCTGCGCAACATCGGCAGTTGGCGGGTCAAGGAAACCGATCGCATCCTCGCCATGGAAACCGAACTGCGGCGTTTGGGCGCCGGCGTCGAATCCGGCGACGATTGGCTGACGGTAACCCCGCCCGAACTGGCGGGGGGCTGGCGCGACGCCGCGGCCATCGCTACCTACGACGATCATCGCATGGCGATGTGCTTCTCGCTGGCGGCGTTTGGCCCGGCGGCGGTGACGATACTCGACCCCGATTGCGTCGCCAAAACCTTCCCGCGCTACTTCGAGGTATATGCGGAGTTGGTGGCATGAGTGGGCAGCGACCAGTGGGCAGTCCATTCGATGCGCCGGGCCGCCCCAAGCGCGAATCCTCCCCCGGGGAGGAAGTCGCGCAGCGACTGGAGGGCAGTCCACCCCACGCGCCGGGCCAGGGGCCGCACACGGCGCCGGTGATCGCGATCGATGGCCCCACCGCCTCCGGCAAGGGAACCGTGGCGCTGCGCGTGGCCGAGGCGCTTGGCTGGCATGTGCTGGACAGCGGCGCACTGTACCGCCTGACGGCGCTGGCCTGCATGCGGCGGGGCGCGACGGAGCGGGATCCCGCGCTGGTCGCGCGCCTCGCCGGCAGCCTGGACGTGCGCTTCAATGCCGATATCTGGCTGGATGGCGAGCGCGTGACGGACGCCATCCGCACCGAGGCGGTGGGCAATCTTGCATCGCGGGTGGCCGCGCTGCCCGAAGTGCGCACGGCCTTGCTCGAGCGCCAGCGGGCGTTCCGCAAACTTCCCGGGCTGGTCGCCGACGGTCGTGATATGGGTACCGTGGTCTTTCCCGACGCCGGGCTCAAGGTGTTTTTGATCGCCAGTGCCGAAGCAAGGGCCGAACGCCGCCATAAACAGTTGATCAGCAAAGGGATTTCGGCTAATATTGAAGACCTTCTGCGAGATCTTCAAGCGCGCGATGCGCGGGATGCCTCCCGCTCGATTGCCCCGCTTGCACCCGCCGCCGATGCCTTCGAGCTGGATTCCTCCGCTTTGAGCATCGATCAAACCGTGCAGCAAGTGCTGCGGTGGCATGGCCAAAAAACGGCGGGGCGCCCGATGGATTCGCCCGACGAACTCGCGGGCTAGCAGTGTAGCGTGCCGCGGCTTGCCAGCAAGCAGCGGCATTCAGTGTGCGCCGGCAGCAGGGCGCGCATCAGATTGAGTCCCGGGCACGCCGCCCGGATTTCAGCAACTCCACCGCACCGGCAATCCCGCTGGCGGCGGTGTGTAACCGGCCAATCCTGGCCTTGGATCCCATTTTAATGTCTTCGGTTTCCACCCAAAACATCGGCACTGACGTCGGCTTCGCCGAAAGCTTTGCCGCGATGTTCGAAGAAAGCATCAAGAACCAACAGATGAAGTCCGGCGAGGTCATCTCCGCCGAAGTGGTCCGCATCGACCACAACTTCGTCGTCGTCAACGCCGGCCTCAAGTCCGAAGCGTTGATCCCCCTCGAAGAATTCCTCAACGACCAGGGCGAACTCGAGGTCGAGGAAGGCGATTTCGTTTCCGTCGCCATCGACTCCCTCGAAAACGGCTACGGCGATACGGTTCTGTCGCGCGACCGCGCCAAGCGCCTGTCGGCATGGCTCAACCTTGAAAACGCCCTTGAGTCGGGCGAACTGGTCACCGGCACCATCACCGGCAAGGTCAAGGGTGGTCTTACCGTCATGACCAACGCGATCCGCGCCTTCCTGCCGGGTTCGCTGGTCGACCTCCGTCCGGTCAAAGACACCACGCCCTACGAGGGCAAGACCCTCGAGTTCAAGGTCATCAAACTCGACCGCAAGCGCAACAACGTCGTGCTGTCGCGCCGCGCCGTGCTCGAAGCCAGCATGGGCGAAGAGCGCGAGAAGCTGCTCGAGACCCTGCACGAGGGCGCCATCGTCAAGGGCGTGGTCAAGAACATCACCGACTACGGTGCGTTCATCGACCTCGGCGGCATCGACGGCCTGCTGCACATCACCGACATGGCCTGGCGTCGCGTCCGCCACCCCTCCGAAGTCCTGTCCGTCGGCCAGGAAGTCGAAGCCAAGGTGCTCAAGTTCGACCAGGAAAAGAACCGCGTCTCGCTGGGCGTCAAGCAACTGGGCGAAGACCCCTGGATCGGCCTGGCCCGTCGCTACCCGCAAGGCACCCGCCTGTTCGGCAAGGTCACCAACATCACCGACTACGGCGCGTTCGTCGAAGTGGAAGACGGCATCGAAGGCCTGGTCCACGTGTCCGAAATGGACTGGACCAACAAGAACGTCGATCCCCGCAAGGTCGTGACCCTGGGCGACGAAGTCGAAGTCATGGTGCTCGAGATCGACGAAGACCGTCGCCGCATCTCGCTGGGCATGAAGCAGTGCCGCGCCAACCCGTGGGAAGAATTCTCGTCCAACCACAAGCGTGGCGATAAAGTCCGCGGCGCCATCAAGTCGATCACCGACTTCGGCGTGTTCGTCGGCCTGCCCGGCGGCATCGATGGCCTGGTGCATCTGTCCGACCTCTCCTGGAGCGAAACCGGCGAAGACGCCGTGCGCAACTTCAAGAAGGGCGACGAAGTCGAGGCCGTGGTGCTTGGCATCGATACCGACAAAGAGCGTATCTCCCTGGGCATCAAGCAGCTCGAGGGCGACCCGTTCAACAACTTCGTGGCAACCTACGACAAGGGCGCCGTGGTGCCGGGTACGGTCAAGTCCGTCGAGCCCAAGGGCGCCGTGGTCACGCTGTCGGTCGACGTCGAAGGCTATCTGCGGGCTTCCGAGATCTCGGCCGGTCGTGTCGAAGATGCCACCACGGTGATCAACGCCGGCGACAACATCGATGCGATGATCATCAACGTCGATCGCAAGACACGTTCGATCCAGCTCTCGATCAAGGCCAAGGATAGCGCCGAGACCGCCTCCGCGATCCAGCGCATGTCCGATGCCAGCGCCTCGTCGGGCACCACCAACCTGGGTGCCCTGCTCAAGGCCAAGCTCGAACAGCGCGACAACTGATCGCTCGAGAGCGTAGCCGTGACCAAGTCTGAGCTGATCGCCCGGTTGTCCGCCCGCCATCCGCAGTTGGCGGTGCGCGATGCCGACGATTCGGTCAAGACGATCCTTGATGCGATGGCCCAGGCCCTGGGGGCCGGCCAGCGCATCGAAATTCGCGGCTTCGGCAGCTTTTCGCTGTCGAGCCGCCCGCCCCGTATCGGGCGCAATCCCAAGTCGGGGCAACAGGTTCTCGTGCCCGAGAAGCGGGTACCGCACTTCAAGCCAGGCAAAGCCCTGCGCGAGCAGGTCGACGGCCGCCTAACCGACAGCCCGGATTGATTCTTCGTTTGTACGCAGGTCCCCCGCCGAGGCGAGGGCTGGCGAGGTGAGCGCGCCGCTTGCGCGGCGCCATCCCAGAAACGATTCCGCACGGGTTTCGTGCGCACCCCTCTGAAATCCCCGTACAATTCGGCTGGTATTTTGCGTTGGAGCGTCGATATGCGATACGTCGTCTGGGCCTTGCGTTTGCTGGTGTTCGTGGTGGTGCTTCTGTTTGCCCTCAAAAACACCGGGCCCGTGACGGTCAATTTCTTTGGCGACTATCAGGCCGAGGTCGGTCTCATCGTCGTCATGCTGGCCACTTTCGTGATCGGGGCTTTCCTGGGGCTGCTGATGACTCTGCCGGCCGGTGTGCGCCGGCGGCGCGAGTCGGCGCGGCAGCGCCGCGAGCTCGAACGCCTGCGTGCCGAGGCCGCGCAACTTCGCGAAGCGGCCGAGCGTCATGCCGGCGTACCGGCGGGGCGCGAGCCCGGGCGCTCCGTTGCGCCCTGAAGGCCGATCGCTAGTGGGCCGGCGGCGGATACCGTCCGATTCCTTTTTTTGAGTCAATCGCGTGGATTTTGATCCCTGGTGGCTGATCCTGGTGCCCATCCTGTTCGGACTGGGCTGGATCGCGGCGCGTGTCGACGTGCGGCAGATGCTGTCCGAAACCCGCCGGCTGCCCGATTCCTATTTCCGCGGCCTCAACTTCCTGCTCAACGAACAGCCCGACCGGGCCATCGATGCTTTCATCGAGGTCGTCAAGCTCGACCCCGAAACCATCGAATTGCATTTCGCCCTGGGCAACCTGTTTCGCCGGCGCGGCGAGCTCGAGCGGGCGATCCGTGTTCACCAGAATCTGATTCAGCGCAGCGATCTCCCGGCGCCGCAGCGCGAGCAGGCCTTGCATGAGTTGGCGCAGGATTATCTCAAGGCCGGTCTGCTCGATCGGGCCGAAGAGGGGTTCATCCGTCTGCAAACCTCGCGCTTCGCGACCGAGGCCGTGCGGGCGCTGATTCGCATCTACGAAGCGGAGCACGATTGGCCCAAGGCCATCGCGGCCATGCAGACGCTGCAGCGGCTGATCGACGAGCCGGTGCCCCAGGCCGTGCACTATCACTGCGAACTGGCGCAGGCCGCGCTGGCCGCGCAGCCGCCCGATCGCGACGCCGCCCAGGCCGCGCTCGATGCCGCGACCCAGGGCCTGGGCGACGAAGAGGCCGCGCCGTCGGTACAGGGCAGCGTACGGGTGGCGCTGTTGCGGGCGCAACTGGCCATGCTGGACGGCGAACCGGGATTGGCGCGGGCCACGCTGGAGCGCGTTTTGCAGCGCTACCCCGAGTTCGCCGGTCTGGTGGCCGGCCCCTGGCTGGCCAGTCACGCCGGCGGGACGGCTTCAAGCCAGGCGCTGGAGCGGCTCGAGGCCATCTATCGTCAAACACCGTCGCAGGATCTGTTCGACGCGATCTTTCGCGCCCTGCAGGCGGCCCAGGGGCCGGAGGCGAGTTGGCGCTTCGCCCGCGAGGCCTTGCGGCACCACCCGTCGCTATCGGGCCTCGAGCGTCTGCTACAGGCGCAGATCGAGGCGGCGGGGGCAGCCACCGCCTCCGGCATCAGCGATGATGACGCGCATCTGCTGCATGGCATCATTCAGCGGCCGGCGCAACGGCTGGGCCGCTATGCCTGCCAGGCTTGCGGTTTCCGGGCACGCCGGTTCTATTGGCAGTGCCCCGGCTGCAATTCCTGGGAAACCTATCTCCCCAAGCGACTGGAAGAACTTGAAGGCACTTAATCAACCCTTTCCCGCCGACGCCGTCACGGCCGCGCGCGTCCTGGTCGTGGGCGACGTCATGCTCGACCGCTACTGGTTCGGCGACGTCCATCGGATTTCACCCGAGGCGCCGGTGCCGGTGGTGCATGTGTCGCGCAGCGAAGACCGCCTGGGCGGCGCCGCCAACGTGGCCCGCAATATCGTTGCACTGGGCGCGCAGGCCACGCTGATCGGAGTCGTGGGGCGCGATGATGCCGGCGAGGCCTGCGAACGATTGGCCAGCGAAGCCGGCATGACGCCGCTGCTGGTGCGCGACGCTATTCCCACCACCGTGAAGATGCGGGTCATGGGCCGTCAGCAGCAGTTGCTGCGGGTCGATGTGGAAGCCAGGCCTCAGGCCGCGGCACTGCTCGGCGTTCACGAAGCCTTGCAAGCGCAACTGGCCCGGCACGATATCGTGGTGTTCTCCGACTACGCCAAGGGCGTGCTCGACGACGTCGCCGCGCTGATTCCGCTGGTGCGCGCCGCCGGCTTGCCGGTGCTGGTCGATCCCAAGGGTGATGATTACGGCCGGTATCGCGGCGCCACGCTGGTTAGCCCCAATCGCGCCGAAATGCAAGACGCGGTGGGCCGCTGGCGCGACGAAGACGACCTCGAGCGGCGTGCCGAGGCATTGCGGCGCGAGCTCGAGCTCGAAGCTCTGCTGGTCACGCGCTCCGAGCAGGGCCTGACGCTTTATGCCGCCGATGGCCGCCACCATATCGACGCCCTGGCCCACGAGGTGTTCGACGTCTCCGGCGCCGGCGATACGGTGCTGGCCACCACCGCCGTGATGCGCGCCATCGGTCTGCCCTGGCCCGAGGCGGTGGCCTGGGCGAATCGGGCCGCCGGCATCGTCGTCGGCAAACTGGGCACATCCATCGTTACCCCTCAGGAGTTGCAGCCATGATCCTCGTCACCGGTGCCGCCGGCTTCATCGGTAGCCAACTGATCAAGGGCCTCAATGCCCGTGGCGTGACCGACATCATCGCGGTCGACGATCTCACCGACGGCGATAAATTCGTCAACCTGGCCGATTGCGCCATTGCCGACTATCTCGATAAAGACGACTTCAGGGCACGACTCGCGACGGGAAAACTGCCCCGTCTGCGGGGCGTGTTGCATCAAGGCGCCTGTTCCGACACGACCGAGCGCAACGGCCGCTACATGCTCGACAACAACTACCGCGTGACTCTGGAGTTGTTCGAGTACTGCCAGCAGACCAGCCTACCGCTGCTGTACGCCTCGTCGGCGGCGGTATATGGCGCCGGGCCCGACTATCGGGAAGATCCCGTCTGCGAAGCGCCGCTGAATGTCTACGGCTATTCCAAGCTCTTGTTCGATCAGGTCCTGCGCCGGCGCATGACGGAAGGCCTGAGGGCACCCGTGGTGGGCCTGCGCTATTTCAACGTCTATGGGCCGCGCGAGCAGCATAAGGGCCGCATGGCCTCGGTGGCCTATCACCACATGCAGCAATTCCAGGCCGAAGGCCACGTCCGGTTGTTTGGTGGCTGGGATGGCTACGCCGACGGCGGGCAGCAGCGCGATTTCATCTCGGTGGCCGATGTCGTGGCGGTCAACCTGCATTTTCTCGAACACGAGGGTCCCTCGGGTATCTACAACTGCGGTACCGGCCGGGCGCAGCCCTTCAACGATATCGCGATGGCGGTGGTCAATACACTGCGAGCCGAGCGTGGCGAGGCTGAGCTGCCGCTCGACGAACTGGTGGGCCAGGGCCTGGTGCGCTATGTACCTTTTCCCGACGACCTGAAAGGGCGCTACCAAAGCTTCACCCAGGCCGATACGACCGCCTTGCGGGCGGCTGGCTACGAGCAGCCCTTCCGCGATGTCGCCACCGGGGTGGCCGAGTACGCGCGTGAATGGCTGGGCGGCGATCGCCGCGCCGGCTAGCACCGCAGCGTCCGGCCTGACCACCCCTGGGAAGGCCCGGCGCTTCCGTAGTTCTTCGTATGACATTTCCGGGTCGGGCGACTGGCGGCGGCCAGCGCCGGCCGGCATGCTGGACAACACTGGTGGGCCATCATCCCGGGTGGCCGGTCGCCAGGGTTTCTCTCCAGGAGTGTCTTATGAATCCCTTTCTCGAATCCACCGTGGCGCAACCCCAGGCGCTGCCGCCCTTGTCGGCCGGGCCTGCACGGCCGGCTGATCTGCGCCGGGCGCATTGGCGGCGGGCGGCCAGCCGCCTGGCGCTGGCCACGGGCCTCGGCCTCGCGGGCGGCCTGGCCCTGGCCCAGGCGCCGAACGGCGCGCCTGTCAATGTCAACATCGCGAACCTGGCCGAACTCCAAACCGTGCGCGGTATCGGCCCTAAAACGGCGGCCCTGATCGTGCAGGAGCGCGAAAGAGCGGGGCCGTTTACGTCGTTCCAGGATTTCACCGAGCGGGTGCGCGGCATCGGCCCCAAAAAAGCGGCCGCGCTGCGCGCGCAGGGAGTCGGTGTGAGCTCCAGCGCCTCTTCAGCACCGGCGGGGATGCCAGGCCGCTGAACTGCGCGGTATGATTCCGGCATGAACGCACCTGCCTACTCCACGATCGAACAGACCATCGGCAATACGCCGCTGGTCCGCCTCCAGCGCTTGCCCGGATCGGCCAACCAGAGCCGCGGCAATCTCATACTTGCCAAACTCGAGGGCAACAATCCAGCCGGCTCCGTCAAAGACCGCCCGGCGCTCTCGATGATCCGCCGAGCCCAGGAGCGCGGCGAGATCCGGCCGGGCGACACCCTGATCGAAGCCACCAGCGGCAATACCGGGATCGCGCTGGCCATGGCCGCCGCCATGGGGGGGTACCGCATGGTGCTCATCATGCCCGATAACCTGTCGGTCGAGCGCCGCGCCGCCATGAAGGCCTACGGCGCCGAGCTCATCCTGACCCCCGCCAAACAAGGCGGTATGGAATACGCCCGCGACCTCGCCCTGCAAATGCAGGCCGACGGCAAAGGCAAGGTGCTGGATCAGTTCGCCAATCCCGACAATCCGCTCGCGCACGAAGAAACCACCGGCCCCGAAATCTGGCGCGATACCGCGGGCGGCATCACGCATTTCGTCAGCGCCATGGGCACCACGGGCACCATTACCGGCGTCTCGCGGGCGCTCAAGGCGCGCAACCCGGCGATCCGGATCATCGGCGCCCAGCCTACCGAGGGTTCGCAAATCCCGGGCATTCGCAAGTGGGCGCCGGCCTATCTGCCGGCCATCTACGATCCCGCGGCTGTCGATCGCCTGGAATACGTGACCCAGGCCGACGCCGAAACCATGGCGCGCCGCCTGGCCGCCGAAGAAGGCATCTTCGCCGGCATTTCGTCGGCAGGCGCCCTGGTGGTGGCGCTGCGAATGGCCGAAGAAGTCGAGAACGCCACCATCGTATTCATCGCCTGCGACCGCGGCGATCGTTATTTGTCCACGGGCGTGTTCGATTGACCACGCGCCAAAGCGCAAGCCCCGGTCCACCTCGCGGCCTGCATGCCGCTCGGATGCGTCAGGCACCGGCCGGTCCGCGGGGGCTGACCGGTGTCCGGGCTTCTCCTTCGGCACGGGGTCAAGTGGGGCTGTCATTCCCTGGAATCGAAGGCTCCCCGAAGGGTGGCGGCGCTAGCCCTGGGCCGCACCGCGGTGCGGGCCCCACAGGCAGGCCGCCGCGAGCAGCAGGCCCGACATTACGGCGATCATGCCGGCCGCGCTGACACTGGCGTCGTAGCCTAGCCAGAATGGCCCGTGAGCGGCTAATAAGTAGCCACTCACGGCGGCCACCACGGCGCAGAGGGTGCTCCATAGCAGTTGCGGCAGCAGCCGGTCGGTGAGCAGGCGCGCGGTGGCCGCGGGACAAATGAACATGGCCACCACGATGATCGCGCCCACCGCTTCGAAGGCGGCCACCGTGCTGGCGGCGACCAGAATCAGCAGGACGATCCCGGTGGCGCCCGGACGGGCCCCGATGCTGGAGGCGAAGTCGGCATCGAAGGTGGCCACGACCAGCGTTCGCCAGCCCAGGGCGAGAAATACCAGGACGATCGCCAGCACCCCCGCCAGGCGGGGCAACTGCGGTGGCAGCAGCTCCAGGGCCGCCGGATCCCACAGCGCCGGCCACCCGTCGGCCGCCAGCCAGACCATGCTTTCGAGGTTGCCGTAAAGAACATGTTCGACATCCAGGTGGATGCCGCTGGCGCCGGAGCGCTCGAGCCACAGTACGCCCACGGCGAACAAAGACGTGAAGACCACGCCCATGGCGGCGCCGGGCTCGACACGGCCGAAACGGCGGATGGTTTCGATCAGGCCAACCGCCACCAGCGCCGCGGCCAGGGCGCCCCCCATCATGGCCAGGGCGGAGGTGGCGCCAGTGAGCAGGAAAGCGCCGACGATGCCGGGCAGCACAACGTGGCTGATGGCGTCGCCCATGAGGCTTTGGCGGCGCAAGAGCAGAAAGCTGCCCAGCAGAGCGCACGACACGCTGGCCAGGCAGCCGATGAGCAGGGGTGTCAGGCTGAGCTGGACGAATTCCTCGTGAGTCATGGCTCCTCCTGTCGAGCCAGGCGGTGCGTCAGTTCCTCAAGCATGTCGGGCGGCAGCAACTCGTTCAGCGGGCGGGCCCGCTCGGGCATGGCGGCGGCGGCTTCGGCCGGATACCAGCGCTGGTAGGCGCCCCAAAGACGCTCCTCGGCCACGGTGGCCTCGGCCGCCTCCACGCCGCGCGCCGTCGCCACGCCGTCGCGGCGGATCAGGCCGGCGCGACGCAGCACGCGCAGGGTCAAGCCGTCGTAAATGGGCTCGCCCCGGGCCAGCGCCAACAAGCCCTGGCGCTGGTGAATGCGCAGCCGGAGGGCGTGATGGCGCAAGAGCGACGCCAACAGCCCTCGCCGAGGAGCCAGAAGCAGAGAGAAGAGGAAAAGCAGGAACAGCGCGAGCACGATCAACGCCCCGGTGGGCAGGCCGGGAGCCACCGACGACAAGGCGGCGCCGGCATAGGCGCCGGTCGCGCCCAGCACCATGGAGATGAGTACCATGCTATCCAGGCGATCGGTCCAGAACCGGGAGGCCACCGCCGGTAGGATGGGAAGCGCCACGCTCAACACCACGCCGACGACTTTCAGGCTGGTGACCACCACGGCCAGCAACATGATCGAAAGCAGCATATCGGTGGCGCGCACGGAGATTCCCGATACCGCGGCATGGGAGGCGTCGAAGCACACGAGCGTCAGACGGCGGCGGAATAGGAATACCGCCAGCGCGAGCACAGCCGACAGCACCGCGATCAGTTCGGCCTCGCTGCGCAGCATGCTTGCCGCGGATCCCAGCAAATAGGTCGAGATGCCCGCCTGGCGGCCGGTGGGTAACGATTGCAGAATCGTCATCAAGACCACCCCCGCGCCGAAGAACACCGACAACACGATACCGATGGCGGCGTCTTCCTTCAGGCGCGTGCGGTGCGCGAGGGCCTCTACGGTGGCCAGGCCCAGGGCCGCGCTGAGGGCGGCGCCCGCCATCAGGCCCGGCATCCAGCGTCCGTCGCCGGTGAGCGCGACCAGTAGGATGAAAGCCAGCGCCAGCCCCGGCAGCGTGGCGTGGCCAACGGCGTCGCTCAGCAGCGAACGGCGTCGCAACAGAACATAGGCGCCGATCGCGCCGGCGGCGGCGCCCAGCAGCGCGGCGCCCAGGGTCACGACGGTTGTGTTGTAGCCCGCCCCCAGTACCAACGCGTCGACGAAAGCGGAAAGCATGGCGATGGCGTCAGGGGCGGCGCGAAGCGGGGCGCGCGCCCCTCTCCGGCAAGAGGGAGCTTTGGGGGGCCGCTGCGCCAAGCGCGCCGGCTGCCACCGCCACCGAGGCGGGCGACGGCGCCAGCATGGCCGCGAGGCGTTGCAAATGACCCTCGGCCAGGCGGTCGCCGTAGGTTTCTTGCAGGGTGGCGGCGGTAAAGGTGCTGGCCACCGGGCCGCTGGCCACGTGGCGTACGTTCAGCAGCAGGACGTGATCGAAATACTCCGGCACGGTGCTCAAGTCGTGATGGACGCAGAGGACGGTTTTACCGAGAGCGTTCAGACCGTGCAGCACCTGGATGAGCGTACGTTCGGTGGCCGCATCCACGCCGGCAAAGGGTTCGTCCAGCAGGTAGAGATCGGCGCCTTGCACCAGCGCGCGCGCAAAGAACACGCGCTGCTGCTGCCCTCCGGAGAGTTGGCCGATCTGGCGCCTGGCGAGATCCGACATGCCCACTTGCGCCAGGCAAGCCATGACGCGCTCGCGATGCGCGCGCCCCAGCAGGCGCAGCGGAGAGAGCTCGCGATACAGGCCCATGGCGGCAACATCGAACACCGTGGCCGGAAACTCCCAATCCACGCTGGCGCGCTGGGGGACATACGCCACGCGATGCCGATTGGCGGCAAACGACGAGCCGAACACCCTGACCTCGCCCGAGACGCGCGGCACGATGTCCAACACGGACTTCAGCAAGGTGGACTTGCCGGCGCCATTGGGTCCGACGATGACGCCCATGGCTTGGGGTGGAACCGTGAAGTCTAGGGAAAACAACGCCATCTTGCGGTTGTAGCTGACGGTGAGACCGGTGACCGACAAGGGAGCGGTGGCTTTGGGAGTGGCGGCGGGAGAGACCATGGTCAGTTTTCCGGAGCCTGGGCTGGCGGCGCGGAGCCGGCCAGGGCGGTGGCGATGGTGGACACATTGTGCCGGAACATGCCGATGTAGGTGTCCTCGGGCGTGCCAGGCGCACCCATGGCATCGGAGAACAGTTCGCCGCCGATCCGCACCTCGTGGCCGCGCGCGGCGGCGCCCTCGATCAAGGCCTGGATGTTGCGCTGCGGTACCGACGATTCAACGAAGATCGCGCCGATGCCGCGGCTGGCCACCAGCTCCACCAATTGTTCGATCCGGTTCAGGCTGGCCTCGCTTTCGGTTGAGATGCCCTGGATGGCCACGACCTCGTAGCCGTAGGCGCGGCCGAAGTAGCGGAAGGCATCGTGCGCGGTAACCAGCACGCGCTTGCCTGGGGGTACCCCGGCCAGCATCCGGCCGGAATCGGCGGCCAGGGCATCGAGTTCCGCCAGATAGCGATCGGCATTGGCCTCGTAGTATGGCCGGCCTTCCGGGTCGAGCCGCGACAGGGTCTGGGCGCCGGCGGCCACGACGTCGGCCCAAAGCCGCGGGTCCATCCAGACATGCGGATCGTGGCGCTCGGGATAGTCTTCGTCGTGCAGCAGCTTGGCCGGATCCAGTTGTTCGGCTAACGCGGCGACCGGGGTGCGCTGCACCAGTTGTGCAAGAAAGGGTTCGAGTTGGGCCTCGAGATGCAGGCCGTGGCTGACGACCAGATCGGCGCGTACCATGCGTACGATGTCCGAGCGCGTCTGGCGGTAGCTATGAGGATCGACGCCAGCCCCCATAAGGGCGGTGACGGCCACCCGGTCGCCGCCTATGCGCTGCATCGCGTCGGCCAGCATGCTGGTGGTGGCAACCACGGCTATGGGATGAGGGTTGGCGGCGAGCGCGGCGGACGAGCCTGCCAGACAGAGGCAGAGCCACAACGAAGCCAGAGAGCGGAACGACACGCAACGGAACGACACGCAACGGAACGACACGCAACGGAACGACACGCAACGGAAAACCATGGCGAAGAATGAGGCAAGGTCAATATTATTTTGAATAATAGTTCTCATTCTCATCCTTGTCCAAAAGCTGTCCGGTGCGATCCGAACGCTCGAGTGCCAGTCTGCTCTTTTTTGAGTGAACGCACCATCGAGCCGAACGGAAAATGACTCTTCTGATGTGTCGCGGCGCGGCTAGCGTAAAAAAATGCCCCCACGCTTGCCGCTAACGCGGTGTCGCTGCCCCCCGGGGGCTTCTTGCCTTGGGAGCGGCCCCGCGGAAAAAAAGCCCCCACGCTTGCCACTACGTGGCGGCGCTGCCCCCCGGGGGGGCTTTTTGCCTTGGGAGCGGCCCGGCGGAAAAAAAGCCCCCACGCTTGCCACTACGTGGCGGCGCTGCCCCCCGGGGGGGCTTTTTGCCTTGGGAGCGGCCCGGCGGCAAAAAAACGCCGGCTCCTGTGCGGAGTCGGCGCGTGGAGGGGGCGGTTTGCGCTCGGGCGCGTGGTCAGGGAGCGGGTGCCGTGCCGCGGACGGTGTCGCGCCAGGTACTGCGTTCGATGGTGACGGCGCCGCCGGTGTTGGTGGCCGCTGGTGGGACGGCGGCGCCCGTTTGAGCCGCGGGTCGCGAGGCGTCGGCCGGCGAAGGTGCGGCCGGCGGCGGGGCCGCTTCCGTCACCGCGGGAGTGGTGGCCAGCGGGGGCGCCGGAGCGACGGTGTGGGAACCGGCGGCGGGGGGAGTGTCGCCCGTGCCTGCCGACCCGTTCCGCTGGCGCTCCGAACGGTCGGCCGCCTCGGGCACCGCGTCCTCCAGCGCCGGGGCCGGGCCGTCGGTATTGGCCAGCCAGCCACCGCCCAGCGCCTTGTACAGCGCCACGCGGTTGAGCAGTTCTTCGATGCGGGTTTGTACCAAACCTTGTTGCGAGCTATAGAGCGTGCGTTCCGCATCCTGGAACTGCAGGTAGCTGTCTACGCCACTGTCGTAGCGCAGCTGCGCGAGATCGAGTGATCGTTGCGCGGCTGCCACGAGATCGGTTTCGGCCTGGAGCTGGCTATGATAGGTGGCGGTTCCGGCCAGGGCGTCACTGACTTCGCGGAAGGCTTGTTGGATCGTGCGCTCGTAGGTGGCCACGCCGATGTCGCGGCGGACTTCGGCCAGTTCGAGCTGGCTGCGCAGCGCGCCGCCACTGAAGATGGGGATGGCGATCTGCGGCGCGAAGCTCCAGGTGTGCGTGCCGCTACTGAACAGGTTGGAGAGCTGCGCACTGGCGGTGCCGAATAGCGCGGTGAGCGAGATGTTTGGGAAGAACGCCGCGCGAGCCGCGCCGATGTTGGCGTTGGCGGCGAGCAACTGCTGTTCGGCCGCCAGCACGTCGGGGCGCGACAACAGCACCGCCGACGGCAGGCCGGCGGGGATCTCGGCCAGCACCGGCCGGTTGCGCAACAGTGATGCATCGTCGGGCAGCGCCGGCGAAGGGATGCCGGTGAGCAGGGTCAGGGCATTGCGGGCGCGCAGACCTTGCCGCCGCAGCGCCTCCTGGTTGCTGCGCGCGGTATCCAGCAAGGTTTCGGCCTGGTTGAGATCCAGCGCCGAGCCCACGCCGGCGTCGTAGCGCGCCTTGACGAGATCGTACGAAGCCTGGCGCGAGGCGAGCGTCTGCTCGGTGAGCTGGCTCAGGGCCGCGGTACCGTAGAGGTTGAACCAGGCTTCGGCCACCTGCGCGATCAGGGTGATCTGGACGTTGCGCCGCGCCTCTTCGGTGGCGAAATATTGCGCCAGCGCCGCGTCGCTCAGGCTGCGAATGCGGCCAAAGAGATCGATCTCGAAGCTGGGCATCGACACGCCCACCTGGTACTGCGAGCTGATCGTGGATTCGCCAGTGGGCGACAGGCCGGCGGGCACCCGCTGGCGCTGGCCGGTGGCGCCCGCACCCACCGAGGGCGTCAGCTCGGAGCGCTGGACGTTGTACTGCGCGCGCGCGACTTCGATGTTGAGGATGGCGATGCGCAAGTCGCGGTTATGTTCGAGCGCGGTTTCGATCAGGCGTTGTAGTTCCGGATCGCGATAGAACTGCCGCCACCCGACTCCCGCGGCGGCCGGCACCGGGACGCCGGCGGCATCACCCGGCGATAACTCGGCGGGGGTAATGACTCCCGCCCCCGACGGGGCGATGGGCCAGTCGGTGGCAACCGGCAGGGCCGGGCGTTCGTAGGTGGGAGCGAACGAGCAGCCTGCCAGCACCAACGCCGCGAGCAGGGGCGCGAGGCGCGGCCACCGGTGCTGCCGGGGGCGCGGGTCGTCGGCCGTCACGGGGACGTTAAGGGTTGACATGGGGTGCTCCTTCGGTGGCGGGTTCGTCGTCGTGGAGGCTGACGTCTTGTGAGCGGACCCGGAACAATTGCATGATGAATACGAAGAACACGGGGACCAGGAAAATGGCAAGGATCGTGCCGGAGATCATGCCGCCGAGCACGCCGGTACCGATGGCCCGCTGGCTGGCCGCGCTGGCGCCGGTGGCGATCGCCAGGGGAGTGACCCCCAGGGTGAAAGCCAGCGAGGTCATGAGGATGGGCCGGAAGCGCAGGCGTGCGGCTTCGATGGTGGCTTCGAGCAGGCCGCGGCCTTCGGCGTACAGGTCTTTGGCGAACTCGATGATCAGGATGGCGTTCTTGGACGATAGTCCGATGATGGTCACCAGGCCGACTTTGAAGAACACGTCGTTGGGCATGCCTACGAGCGTGACCGCCAGCACCGAACCGATCAGGCCGAGCGGTACCACCAGGATCACCGAGAGCGGGATGGTCCAGCTTTCGTAGAGGGCGGCGAGCACCAGGAACACCGAGAGCAGCGCCAGGCTGATGAGCAGCGGCATCTGGTTGCCCGAGATGCGTTCTTGCAGCGACTGCCCCGTCCATTCGTAGCCGAAGCCGGCGGGAAGATTGCCGGCGATGCGTTCCATGGCGTTCATCGCCTGGCCGGTACTGTAGCCGGGTGCGGCATCGCCGCTGATGCTCATGGACGGATAGCCGTTGTAGCGGTTGATGCCCATGGCGCCCATGGTCCAGACGTAGTCTGTGAAGGTGCGCAGAGGTACGGCTTCGCCCACCGTATTGATGACGTTGAGGCTGAGCACTTTCTCGGGGTCGACGCGGTCGCGGCCTTCGGCCTGGACGATGACGCGCTGCATGCGGCCGAAGTTGGCGAAGTCGTTGATGGTCGCCGAGCCCAGCGCGGTGGAAAGCGTGCTGGCGATGGCGTTGAACGGCACGCCCTGCGACATGGCGGCGTCGCGGTCGATGTTGAGCTGCAGAACAGGGGCGTCTTCGAGGCCTTCGGGGCGGGCATAGGCGATGACCGGATCCTGGTTGGCCTGCATCAGCACCTGGTTGCGGGCATTGACCAGGGCCTGGTGGCCCAGGCCACCGCGATCCTGCAAGCGGAACTCAAACCCGCTGGAGGTTCCGAGCGAAGGGATGGCCGGCGGGATCAGCGAGAATATCTGGCCATCGGGCGCCGAGGCCGCCAGCGCCATGGTGGCCTGATTGGCCAATTGCATGGCCGAGACGTCGCGCTGGGACCAATCCTTGAGCGTGGCAAACGCCAGGGCCATGTTCTGGCCGGCGCCGGAGAAGCTGAAGCCCAGGATGCCGACGATGCGCTCGACCGACGGTTGCGCGAGATAGAACTTCTCGACTTGTTCCATCGTTTGCAAGGTGCGATTGAGCGTGGCGCCCGGCGGCAACTGGATATTGGTAATGGTGAAGCCCTGGTCTTCAACCGGCAGGAATGACGAGGGCAGGCGCTGGTAGGTGAACGCCAGGAAGCCGACGATCACCAGGTAGAGCAGCATGAAGCGCTTGGGGCGGCGAACCAGGCCGCCGACCGAACGCTGGTAGCCATGGGTGGCCCGGTTGAAGCCGCGGTTGAACCAGCCGAACGGACCTTTTTTCTCTTCGCCGTGGGCGTCGGGGTCGAGCGGCTTGAGCAAGGTGGCGCAGAGCGCGGGCGTGAGCGAGAGCGCGAGAAAGCCCGAAAACAGGATGGACACCGCCATCGAGATCGCGAACTGCTGGTAGATCACGCCCACCGAGCCGCCCATGAAGGCCAGCGGCAGGAACACCGCCGAGAGCACCAGGGTGATGCCGACGATGGCGCCTGTGATCTGGCGCATGGCCTTGCGCGTGGCCTGTTTGGGCGAGAGGCCCTCTTCGGCCATGATGCGTTCGACGTTCTCGACCACCACGATGGCGTCGTCGACCAGAATCCCGATGGCCAGCACCATGCCGAACATCGTGAGCACGTTGATCGAGAAGCCGACGGCGTACATCACGGCCAGGGTGCCCAGCAGGGCGATAGGCACCACGATGGTGGGGATGAGCGTGTAGCGGAAGTTCTGCAGGAACAGGAACATCACCAGCACCACGAGCACCACGGCTTCGATCAGGGTATGAACGACTTTTTCGATCGAAGCTTGCACGAAGGGCGAGGTGTCGTAGGGGACTTCCCAGGCGATGCCCGCCGGGAAGTAGCGTTCGAGCCCCGTCATCTGCTCTTTGATGAGATTGGCGGTTGCCAGCGCGTTGGCGCCGGTGGCGAGTTGGATCGCGACGGCGACCGTGGGCTGGCCGTTCAGGCGCGACGAGAATTGATAGTTCTCGGAGCCGACCTCGGTACGCGCGACGTCGCGCATATACACTTTGGAACCATCGGGATTGGAACGCAGCACGATGTTGCCGAATTCTTCGGGCGTGGCCAGCAGGCCTTGCACGATGATGCTGGCCGACACCTGTTGGTCGCCAGGAACCGGCGGCGCGCCGATCGAGCCCGCCGGCACCTGCACGTTCTGGGAGCTCACGGCGGCGTTGACGTCGCTCATCGACAGCTGATAGCCCACCAGCTTGGCCGGATCGACCCAGATCCGCATGGCGCGCGACGAAGCGTACAGCTGCGCCTGGCCCACGCCGGGCACGCGCTTGAGTTCGTCGAGGATGTTGCGGGTGGTGTAGTCGGCGAGGTCTTCGGTGGGCACCGAGTTGTCGGGCGACGAGATCGTGACGATGAGCAGGAAGTTGGAGCTGGCCTGCTCGACGTCGATCCCCTGCGACATCACGGCCACCGGCAGCCGTGGCTCCGCCCGCTTGATGCGGTTCTGCACGTCTACCGAAGCGAGGTCGGGATCGGTGCCCGGCTCGAAGGTCGCGGTGATGGTGGAGCGGCCGTAGGAGTCGCTCTGGCTCGAGAAGTACATCAAGCCCTTGGCGCCGTTGAGCTCCTGCTCGATGAGGCTGGTCACGGATTCGTTGACCACCTCGGCCGAGGCGCCCGGGTAGGTGGCGTTGATCGTGATGCTGGGCGGCGCCACGTCGGGGAACTGCGCGACCGGCAGATTGGGGATGGCCAGCACCCCCATCAGGATGATGAAGAGCGCCACCACCCACGCGAAGATGGGTCGGCTAATGAAAAATTGCGGCATGGAATCGGCCTGCGATCGGGATTAAGAGGCCGGGTTGGCCTGCGGCTGCTGCGACGGTTGAGGTTTGGCGGACGCGCTGCCCGGGCCTGCCGCGCCGGCTTCCTGGGGTTGAACCTTGGAGCCGGGGCGAACCTGCTGGAAGCGGTTGATCAGCACGCGGTCGCCCGCCTGCAGACCACTTTCGACGATCCATTTGGTGGGCATCATGGCGCCGGCCGTGATCGGGCGGTTGACCACTGTGTTGTCGTCGCCGACCACCAGAACGTAGGCCGTACCTTCCGGGGTGCGCTGCACGGCCTGGGCGGGCACCGTGATCACGTTCTCGGCCGTGCCCTGGATAATGCGGCCGCGCGCATACATGCCGGGCAGCAGCAGGCCGTCGGGATTGGGGAACTCCGCCCGCACCATGATCTGGCCGGTGCCCGGGTCGACGCTGATGCCCGAGAACAGCAGCTTGCCCTGGTGAGTGTAGGTTTGGCCATTGCTCAACACCAGTTCCACCGGCATGGCATTGGCGCCATCGGTGCTCAGCCGGCCGGCCAGGACGGCCTCCTGCATTTGCAGCAGCTCGTTGGTGGATTGAGTGAGGTTGAGGTAGATCGGATCGATCTGCTGAATGAGGGCCATCGGCGTGGCCTGGCCCATTCCGACCAGCGCGCCCTCGGTGACCAACGCATTGCCGATGCGGCCGTTGATCGGCGCTTCGACGGTGGCATAGCCGAGGTTGAGCTGGGCTTCCACGAGCAGGGCCTGTTGCTGGGCCACCGAGGCCTCGGCCTGCCGCAGGCTGGATACCGCCTGATCGTACTCTTGCTGGCTGATCGCCTGGGCCTTGACCAGTGGCTCGTAGCGACGCTGCACCTGACGCGCCTCGATGAGGCGTGCTTCGGCCACCTTGAGATTGGCCTGCGCGGCGCGCTGTGCGGCCTGCAAGGGCGCGGGATCGATGCGGAACAGGACGTCGCCGGCCTTGACGTCGCTACCTTCGACGAACACCCTTTCCTGAACGATGCCGGGCACCCTGGCGCGCACTTCGGCTTCGCGGGTGGACGCAAGCCGGCCAGGAAGTTCGGTGACGAAGGGAGAATTCTCGGGCTTGACGGTGACCACGCTGACAGGGATCGGCGGCGCGGCGGATTGGCCGTTGGACTGGGGGGCCTGATCGCAGGCCGCAAGCAGCAAACTGACGGCAGCCACCATGGGCAACCGGCGCATCATCAAGTTACGAGGCATGGGTATGGATATCTCTGGAAGGGACCGGGACGAAACGCGAAGGCGGCGGGCGCCGGGGTGGGGACGCCCAGGCTTGGAATCCGGTGAGACAGGAGTGTATCACCGCTTCGTGATTCATTCCAAATGTTGTGGGTATACCATTGTTTGCCTACGTGCTGAAGTGCCGTTCGGCTTCGGGCATGGCACGCAGCTCCGCCCTTGACGCCACGGCGGCCGCGCCGTGTTTCAGGGAACCGCCGGTTCCCGGGGCGGCCTGGCCGCCCCGGGCGGAAGGTCAGGCGGCATCGCCCGTTTCGGCCAGAGGCTCGGGGAGATGGCGGGTAACGCGCACCGCGACGATACGCCGGCCGGTGACTTCCAGCACCTCGAAGCGCAAGCGGCCGTCGGGGGTGGCATAAACCTGGCCTTCCAGCGGAAGTTGGTCGAAGTGCGCCAGCAAATAACCCGCCAGGGTGGCGTAGTCTTCGCTCACCAGGCCATCGGTGCCCAGTACCTGTTCCAGATGATGGAGGTCGGCGGCGCCCGCCACGCGCCATTGGTCGTCGCCTTCCGGAAGGATGTCGGGAAGTTCGTCTTCGTCGGGAAACTCGCCCGCGATGGCTTCGAAAATATCGATGGGCGTGACCAGGCCCTCGATGGCCCCGAACTCGTCTGTGACGAGCACCAGCTGCCCTCGCGATTGCTTGAGCGTTTCCATCAGGTGCAGCATGCGGATCGACTCGTGCACGATCAGCGGCTGGCGCAGGGTGTCGGGCTGGATGCTGCCGTCGAGCAGCACGTCGGCCAGCAGATCGCGCGCCCGGCCGATGCCCACGACCTCATCGAGGTGGCCGCGGCAGACGGGAAACAGGCTGTGCGAGCTGTCGGTGAGCTGCTTGCGGATCACGAGCGGGTCGTCTTCGAGGTTGACCCAGGAAATATCGTTGCGCGGCGTCATGATGGAATGCACGGTGCGATCGACCAGGCTCAGCACGCCGCTGACCATATTGCGTTCTTCCACCGCGAACACGCGCGCCTCGGGTTCGGTGGCGGGGCTGGCGGGCTGGTCCGGCTCTTCCTTTTGCGGCTTGGCGCCCAGCAATGCCAGCACGGCTTCGGCGGTGCGGGCGCGCAGGGGGCGGGCGGCCAGGGCCCGGACCATATTCATCCGCGCCACCTGGTTGAAAAACTCGATGACGATGGAAAAGCCGATGGCCACGTAGATATAGCCCTTGGGCACATAAAAGCCCATGCCTTCGGCCACCAGCGAAAAGCCGATCAGCAGGAGAAACGACAGACACAGCACGACGACCGTCGGGTGGGCATTCACGAAGCGGGTAAGAGGCTTGGAGGCGACCAGCATGACCCCGATGGAGATGATCACCGCCAGCATCATGACGGTCAGGTGTTCGACCATGCCTACCGCGGTGATCACGGCGTCGAGCGAGAACACGGCGTCCAGCACCACGATCTGCGCCACCACCACCCAGAAGCCGGCATAGGCGCGCGGACCGGTGTTCTGAAGGTGCGAGCCCTCGAGGCGCTCGTGCAATTCGGTGGTTGCCTTGAAGAGCAGGAACAGGCCGCCGAGCAGAAGAATCAGATCGCGGCCCGAGAACGTGAACCCGGCGAACTCGACGAGCGGCCGGGTGAGGGTAACCATCCAGGAAATGACGGAAAGCAGGCCCAGCCGCATGATGAGTGCCAGCGACAGCCCGATGATGCGCGCGCGGTCGCGCTGCGCGGGCGGCAGCTTGTCGGCCAGGATTGCGATGAAAATCAGGTTGTCGATGCCGAGAACGATCTCGAGCAGGATCAGGGTGAGCAGGCCGACCCAGGCGGTCGGCTCGAATATCCACTCCATCATAAGGGGGCGGGGGTACTCGGCAGACGTTTTCGCATGGGTTCGAGCAAGGACAACATGGGCGGAAACAGCTTGGGTGCCGAGGCGACGAGATTGCCGTGCTCGTACCAGGTTTGTTCGCCCTCGAAATCGCCCACCAGGCCACCGGCCTCCAGCACGAGCAGACTGCCGGCCGCGAGATCCCAGGGCTTGAGACCGGCGCCGTAGCAGGCGTCGAGACGGCCGGCGGCCAGCCAGGCCAGGTCGAGCACGGCGGAGCCGATGCGGCGCGTACCGGCGCAGGCTACCGACATCTCGCTGAAAATGCGCGCCCAGCGCACGAGTTCGGCGTCGTCGGTGGAGCGGAAGCTCGCGCCCACCAGGGCTTCTTCGAGCCGGCGGCGGCTGGAGACCCGGATGCGGCGATCGTTGAGGAAGGCGCCGCCGCCGCGGGTGGCGGTGAAGAGTTCGTTGCGGGTGGGGTCGTAGACCACCGCCTGGGTGATGACGCCGCGCTGGGCCAGCGCGATGGAGACGGCGTAGTCGGGGAATCCATGCACGAAGTTGGTCGTGCCATCCAGCGGATCGATGATCCACTGGAATTCGGCCTGTTTGCCCGTCGGGCCGTGCGCGCCGGATTCTTCGGCGAGGATGGCGTGGTCGGGAAAGGAGGCTTGTAGAATCTCGATGATGGCGCTTTCGGCGGCGCGATCGACTTCGGTCACCAGGTCGCGTGGCCCTTTGCGCCCGACCGGCAGCCTTTCGAGATCGAGACTGGCGCGGTTGATGATGTTGCCGGCGCGGCGTGCCGCCTTGACGGCGATATTGAGCATGGGGTGCATGAAAGCGGATCTGGCAGTGTGTGAACCTGGCATTTTAGGCCAGGCCGCCGGTTTTTTGATCAAAGGCGGCCCCGCGTGCCAAAGCACAGGGGCGGCAAGGCTGTGCCGGCGGCCCCTCGCGACGCACCTCGCGCCGCCGCAGCCCCTAGGCAGACAAGAGTCCCAACCCCTTTTCCAAGAGTGCCGAATGGCTCCCGATTGGTTTTCCCGTTTCGATTTCATCATGGTCGAGCCCAGCCACCCCGGCAATATCGGCTCGGCGGCGCGTGCGCTCAAAACCATGGGCTTTCATCGCCTGCTGCTGGTCAATCCGCAGCTTGAAAACGCCGTGAACGACCCCGCCGCCATCGCGTTGGCCAGCGGGGCGGCCGATGTGCTCCAGCGGGCCGAAGTCTTTCCCACGCTGCGCGAGGCCCTGGCGCGCAGTACGCTGGCCTTCGCCCTCACGGCCCGAGGCCGCGATCTGGGGCCTCCCGCCTGCGATGTCCGGGAGGCGGCGCTGCTCGCACGCCGGCATCTGGAATCGTTGCCGAACGCCGGCGAGGGCCCGCGCATCGCGCTGGTCCTGGGTACCGAGCGCTCGGGCCTCACCAATGCCCACATCGCGCTTTGCCACCGGATCTGCCATATTCCCGCCAACCCCGATTACAGCTCGCTCAATGTGGCTCAGGCGCTGCAGGTGATGGCTTGGGAAATGCGCTACGCCCTCATCGCCGACCGCATGGCGTCTCCCGCTCCGGGGGGCTACGTGCCACCGATCGCGCCGCCGGCCTCCGGTCAGGCGGTACAAGCCTTCCTGGAACACTGGCAGCGTGCTCTGGTAGGGGTGCGCTTCCTGGATCCGGAGCATCCCAAGAAACTGATGCCGCGCATGCATCATCTGTTTACCCGGGTGCAACTGACGCAAGACGAGGTCGATATGATGCGCGGCGTGTGTACCGCGATGCTCAAATGGGCCAGTCCGCCTCGTGAGTAAGGGGCAGGGGGGGTGTCGCTTTTCCGACCCGGGCGCGCCATCGCCAGTCGCGTTTCGCGCTGGCCGGAACGGGGCCGCCGTCGGCTCCGCTCGGTATCAGGGAGCTTGCAGATTGCGCACCAGGGTATGCAGCATCAGGTTGGCGGGCGTGGCGATGCCGTGGGCCTGGCCCCGGCGCACGATGGCGCCATTGAGATAATCGATTTCGGTGGGCTTGCCCCTGGCCAGATCTTGCGCCGTGGACGAGCGCTGGCCCGGCATGCTGGCGGCGATCCCCTCCACGCTGGGCCAGGGGTCCGCCGGCAGGACGACGCCTTCGGCCTTGGCTACCGTCAGGCATTCGTCGACCAGCACCTTCACGCTGTCGCGTACGCCGGGAGCGGGCCAGAGTTCGCCGTAAGGCCGCTGCGTGATGGCCGAAATGGCATTGAAGGCACAATTGAGAATAAGCTTGAACCACAGCGCGCCGACGACGTTATCCGACAGCTCCAGCGGGATGCCGGCGGCCGCGAAAACCGCCTGCTCAGCCGCCGTCAGGAGGCCTGGCGGCACGACCAGCTCACCTCGACCGTGATGGACGACATGCCCCGGCCCGGCCATTTCGGTGGCAACGTACACCACCGCGGGCGCCACGGTTTGCGGCAGGATCGCTTGCAGCGTATCGAGGTTGTCCACCCCGTTCTGCAGGCTGAGGATGCGGGTCGCACCGGCCAGGTGGGGCGCCATGGCGTGCGCGGCCGCCGCGGTGTCGAGGGACTTCACGCAGCAAAGCACCAGATCGGCTCCGGCCACCGCCGCCGCCTCGGTGCTGGCCCGCAGCGGCACCAGCGCATCAAAGGCCTGCGATTGCAGGCGCAGCCCTTGCCGATCGATGGCGTCGACGTGGGCGGGCCGGCCGATCAGCATCACGTCGCAGCCCTGGCGCGCCAGCATGCCGCCGTAGTAGCATCCGACCGACCCCGCTCCCATGATCGCGATTTTCATCCTGTGCCGCTCCCTATTCCAGATGTCCGCGATTGTAGGGCGGCCCGGCGGCAAAAGATGCCCCCACGCTTGCCGCTGGGCGGCGGCGCTGCCCCCCGGGGGGGCTTTTTTGCCTTGGGGCGGCCCGGCGGCAAAAAAATGGCGTAGTGGCCCGCCAGGCCGGTGGCGGCCACGCAATTGTTGTTCCTGTGGAGTGTCGTGCCCATGATTTGTCGTCCGGATTGCGGGGCGTGCTGCATCGCCCCTTCCATTTCCAGCCCGATCCCGGGCATGCCATTCGGCAAGGCGGCCGGCGAGAGGTGCGTGCAACTGGACGAGAACGAACGCTGCCGCCTCTTCGGCCGGCCCGAGCGGCCGCAAGTCTGTGGCTCATTGCAGCCCGAGGCGGCGATGTGCGGCGATAGCCGCGAAGCGGCGATGCACTGGCTGATCCAGCTGGAGCTTGAAACGCAGCCGGTTGGCGACGCTCGGCCCATGCCGGGGCCCGCCCATGCAAAGCCGCCATCCGGCCGCGGCCTGGCGGTTTCCGGATGGCGGCGTCAGAACCTTCCCGCGAGGTGAACCGAATGCGGCATCCTTATCTGCGCCGGCTGCTGATGGCGGCGGTGTTCGCGAGTGCGTTGGCAAGCCCGGCGATGGGGCAGGCCCCAATAGACCCGGCGCTGGAGAGCGGCGTGCGCGACATGCTGGACGCCAGTGCCCGGGCCTGGTGGGCCGGAGATCTCGATGCGTTCATGAAGGTATATGTGGAAGCGCCCCAGACGCGCTATCGCAGCCAGGGCCGCGACGTGCTGGGGCATGCCGCGATCCGCGAAATGTATGCCGGCCGGTTCGGCGGCATCCCGGGGCAGCTCGGGCGCTTGAGTTTCGATGTGCTGGAACTCCGGCCATTAGGAGCCGAGCATGCCCTGCTGGTGGGCCGCTACCATCTCCAGCCGCCCCAGGCCGAGGCCGACCCGGCCACCGGGCAGGTGACGCTGATCCTGCGCCGCATGGGCGGTCAATGGCGGATCGAAGTCGATCACACCTCCTGACGCTGCGTTCGCCCAAGCGCAACTCCCTCCCCGAGGGAGGATTCGTGCTTGGGGCGGCCCGGCGCACCGAATGGCCTGCCCTCCAGTCGCTTCGCGACTTCCTCCCCAAGGGAGGGTTCGCGCTTGAGGCGGCTCGGCGCGCTGCAGGGACTACCCTCCGGTCGCTTCGCGACTTCCTCCCCGAGGGAGGGTTCGCGCTTGAGGCGGCTCGGCGCGCTGCAGGGACTACCCTCCGGTCGCTTCGCGACTTCCTCCCCGAGGGAGGGTTCGCGCTTGAGGCGGCTCGGCGCGCTGCAGGGACTACCCTCCAGTCGCTTCGCGACTTCCTCCCCAAGGGAGGGTTCGCGCTTGAGGCGGCTCGGCGCGCTCACGCCACTGCCGGGCCGCTCCAACAGCCGCTGAGCAGCCCTTCGGGGAGGTTCTGGGCGCGTACCAGCGCGCAGCTGTCCCAGGCATGGCGCGGCACGGCCAGGCCGGCGTAGATACCGTAGTCGCCGCCCGCCTGGATGGTGCCTCCCGCCTGGAGGCTCTCGCCGGCGCGGATTGATCCCGCCGCCGCCATGCTGCCGCCGACCCGGATGCCCCAGGCGGCGTTCAGGTGATCCTCGCACCGCAGGTCGCCTTGGACGGCTATGCCGTGGCCGGTGGTAACGGTACCCGCCGCGCGCAGCTCACCGCCCACCTGCAAGCCCTGGCCGCAGTCGATCGCGGCGGCCGCCACGAGATCGTGGCCTACCGTCAGATCGCTGCCGATGCGCACTTGGGCCGAGGCTTGGAGTTCCCAGCCGATACGGGCAAAACCGCCAACCGTCAGAGCGCCGGCGACGTCGGCGTTCCAGGCGACGCGCAAGTCGCCGCCCGCACGCACTTCGCCCTCGGCGCGCAGGCCCGCTCCCACCCGAAGATCCTCGCCGGCGATGATCGTCTGGCCCGCGCGCAGGCTGCCGCCGACGTGCAAGTGCCGGCCGGTGCGCACGCGGTCGGAGACGTCCACGTTGCCAGCCACTTCCACGGTGCCGGCAAACACCAGGGCGGTGGCTTCGAGGTGATCCAGCCGCAGGACGGCATCGGTGGGGCCGAACTGGTCGAGCAGCCAGAAGGCATCGTCGACCCGCCCATCCTCGACCAGGGCGTCGAGCAATTCTTGATAATTGCCGCCCTGCTGGTAATGGCGTAGAAACCAGCGGAAGCCGTCGGCGCAGGGGCTCTTGGCTTTAACGAATTGTTTGGTGAGATCCATGGTGCGATCCGGAAAGGCGAAACAAAAAGCCAGGCCGGGCGCTACATGGCGTTATGACAACGCGCTTGAGCGCAAGGGCCACTGCCCGGAACGGGAGTGGCAAGCGGAATCACCCTAGAAATCGGAAACGGGAGCTGCCTGGCCGCATGGTAGACGGGATGCTCGAAGCATCCGTGACCTGTTGGCGCCGTGCGGGGGTCAGCGATTGCCGACCGCGTCCCGCACGGCCGGGCCAAGCACGGCCCGCGGGCCCGAGGCGGGGGCCAGGGGAGGCGTGTGGCGTGCCCCTAGCGCGGCGCGCACGCGCGCCACCGGGCCGATCGAGGCGATCGGCCGGCAGGGCGAGACATGGCGGGGCTGCGGAGAGGGCATGCGGTGGTAGGAAAAATTCGGTTGACGCCCGGGATTGTAGCCCTTAAGCGGATGCAAAAGCGCCGGGCGAGAAAGCGGTGGCGGCAAGCCGTCTCCGGGCGCGTGCGCGGCGGCACGGCGGTCGGCCGGGGCCTTGGCCAGCCGCCGGAGAGCGCGGCCGCGCCAGGGCGGGATCATCGGCAAGGCTTCTTGGCGCGAGAGGCTCAGGCCGTGAGGTCGTTCAGGGCGAGGCCGTCGCGGTCGAGATGGAGCCAGCCGCCGCGCCCCGGCGCCTGTTCGAGATCCCAGTCGGGCAGCACCCAGCGTTCGGCAGGCTTGCCATCGAGCAAGAAGGTGTGCCGGGCGGGCCTGTGGGTATGGCCGTGCAGCAGTCGACTGACGCCATGGCGGCGCATCATGGCACAGACGGCGTCGGGGTTCACGTCCATGATCTCCAGGCTCTTGCCGGCCTTGCCCGATTCGCTTTGCGCCCGCAGCTGCCGGGCCAGTTCCATACGCTCGGGCAGCGGCTTGGCCATCATGCCCGCTTGCCACTGCGGATCGCGCACGATCTGGCGCATCTGCTGGTAGGCAAGGTCGTCGGTACAGAGTTCGTCGCCATGCAGCAGCAGCACGCGGCCGATATCGGTGTCGAGCAGAGCCTGCTCGGGCAGCAGGCGGGCGCCGATGGCCTGCGCCAGTTGCGCGCCCATCATGAAGTCGCGATTGCCATGCCCCAGCCAGAGGTCGGTACGGGCGCCGGCCCGGGCCATGGCCTCGACCACGGCGCGCAGCCAGGGCGGCGCCACCGCCAGGGCATCGTCGCCCACCCAGGCATCGAAGATGTCGCCCGGCAGCAGGATGTGCTCGGCCTGTTGCGACGCCTCCAGCAGCCAGGCGCCGAAAGCCTCGGCGGTGGCCGGCGTCTGTTCCTGCAGGTGCAGATCGGACGCCAGCCAGATCGTGCCCGGCAGCGCGATGGGTTGCGCGGCGGCCGGCATCACTGTGCCAGGACTTCGGCCTTGGTGATCACCACGTCGTCGACCGGGACGTCCTGGTGGCCGCCCTTGCTGCCCGTGGGCAGGCCCTTGATCTTGTCGACCGTCTCGGTGCCTTCGACCACCTTGCCGAATACCGCATAGCCCCAGCCGCGCGGATTGGGCGCGGTGAAGTTGAGGAAGTCGTTGTCGGTGACGTTGATGAAGAACTGCGCGGTGGCCGAATGCGGATCGTTGGTGCGCGCCATGGCCAGCGTGTACTTGTCGTTCTTCAGGCCGTTGGCGGCTTCGTTGTCGATCGGTGCCTTGGTTTTTTTCTGCTTCATGCCGGGCTCGAAGCCGCCGCCCTGAACCATGAAATTGCCGATCACGCGGTGGAAGATGGTGCCGTCGTAGAAGCCGTCCTGGACGTAGCCGAGGAAGTTCTGCACGGTATTGGGCGCTTTGGCGGCGTCGAGTTCGATGACGAAGTCGCCTTCGGTGGTTTGCATCTTGACGCGAGGATTCATGGCATTACCTTCAGGAGAAGTGGCGGCTGCCGCGCTGGTGGCGGCGGCCAGGGAAAAGACCGCGCTGGCACAGAGCAGCAGGGCGGGACGGAGCAGACGGTTCATGGAGTTTGCGTTCCGGGACTGAGAATCGAATCGAGGTGACGGACTTGCGTGGCCGCGCCGCTCATGCCGAGTTCGGCGGCACGCTGGTAGGCGGCGCGAGCCTGCAGCAGCAGCACATCGCCCAGGTTCGCCTGGGCCGCGGGGTAGTCGGGCCAGGTGCGCAGCGCCATGTGCAAGGCGTCGGCGGCGGGCTCGAGCCGGTTTTGTGAGACCAGGAGCACGGCGAGGTTGTTCCAGGGCTCGGGCAATTCGGGAAAATCGATCGTCATTTGCCGATAGACACCGGCGGCATCGTCGATCCGGCCGAGCGCGGCCAGCGCCCGGGCGCGGAGAAACACCAGGCGTACGTCGGTGCCGCTGATCGTGCTGGCCTTGCGTTCGGCCAGTCGGCGATCGATTTCGGCCAGCGCCCCGGCGGCGTCGCCCTGATCGATCTGGCGCTCGAGGCGTTCGGCCGCCTGGGTGGAGCTTTCCGGCAGCCGGGTGTCGACGGAGGGTCGCAAGGCGTCGAGCGCGTTGCGCAGCCACGGCCAGCCATAAGGAGGGTCGTCGGCCGCGGCGGCGGGCGCGCCGGCCAGGCCCAGTGCGGCCGCCAACAGCAGGGCGGGCGCGCTGCGCCGCCCGAAGCGGCGCGAAGCGGAGGAAGGAGAGGAAGGCATCGGCGCGGGAAGCTGGCTTGCTATACTAAAAGATTGAACTCCGAACGTCGGGATTTTAGCCCGATCAACGCCTCGGGGCGCTCGGGCGCCCGTTCCGCGCCATTCCCATGCTCGCCATCTACAATACGCTTGCCCGCGGCAAGCAACCGCTGCAGCCTGTCGAACCCGGTCACGTGCGCATGTATGTCTGCGGCGTCACGGTCTACGACTATTGCCATCTGGGGCATGCGCGCATGCTGGTGGGCTTCGACGTCGTCGCCCGCTGGCTGCGCCAGCGCGGCTATCGGGTCACCTACGTTCGCAACATCACCGATATCGACGACAAAATCATTCGGCGCGCCGTCGAATCCAATCGTCCGATCGGCGAGCTCACCGATTACTTCATCGAGGCCATGCACGCCGACGAAGCCCGGCTGGGCGTTTTGCCGCCGGATGCCGAGCCGCGCGCCACGCAGCACGTGGCCAGCATGCTCGACATCATCGGCCGCCTGGAACAAAAAGGCCTGGCCTATCGGGCGGACGATGGCGACGTCAACTACGCTGTGCGCCGCTTTCCCGGTTACGGCAAGTTGTCGGGCAAGTCGCTCGACGATCTGCGGGCCGGCGAGCGCGTCGAAGTCGCCGCCGGAAAACGCGATCCGCTCGACTTCGTGCTCTGGAAGGCCGCCAAACCAACCGAACCGGCCGAATCGCGCTGGGCCTCCCCGTTCGGCGAAGGCCGCCCGGGCTGGCATATCGAATGCTCGGCCATGAGCCGCGATCTCCTCGGCCTGCCGCTCGATATCCATGGTGGCGGCCCCGATCTGAAGTTCCCGCACCACGAGAACGAGATCGCGCAAAGCGAAGGCGCGTTTGGCGGCTCGCTGGCCAATATCTGGATGCATTGCGGCCCGTTGCTGGTGGATGCCGAGAAGATGTCCAAATCGTTGGGCAACTTCCTCACCATTCGCGAGGCCTGCGAGCGCCATCGGCCGGAGTCGGTGCGCTTTTTCATCGTGCGCAACCATTACCGCAGCCCGCAGAATTTCGCCGACGCCAACCTCGAAGACGCCGACCACGCGCTGGCGCGCCTTTACACCACCCTCAAGGAAGTACCGCCCGACGAACTCGGCGTGGATTGGAACGAGCCGCATGCCCAGGCATTTGCCGCCGCGATGGACGACGACTTCAATACACCCGAGGCGGTGGCGCAATTGTTCGAGCTGGCCGGCGCCGCCCATCGCTCGCGCTCGCCGCGGCTGTCGGCGCAGTTGCGCGGTCTGGCCGCGCATCTCGGCTTGCTGCAACAGATGCCCGAAACCTTCCTGCGCGATCTCACCGGCATGGCCGGCGCCTTGAGCGCCGAACAAATCGAAGCGCACATCGCCAGCCGGGCCGAAGCCAAGGGCGCCCGCGACTTCGCGCGTGCCGACGCCATCCGGGCCGAACTACTGGCGGCTGGCATCATGCTCGAAGACCGTCCCGGCGGCCTCACCGAGTGGCGGCGCGCCTGATGCCGCACCATGCCAAACCCGATTACTGGGAGAACGCCGTCGAGGCGTTGATGGAGTGCGACCGCATCCTGCGCCGCGTGATCCCCGAACATCGCGAACTTCACCTCGCCTCGCAGGGCCAGCCGTTCGTCACCTTGCTGCGCGCGGTGGTGGGCCAGCAGATCTCCACCAAGGCCGCCGACGCTGTCTGGCGGCGGCTCGAAGGTGTTTGCGGCGGTTTGCCCACGCCGGTCGGCATTCTGGGCTTCGAGCCCGAGGAGCTGCGCGGCGCCGGGCTGTCCCGGCGCAAGGTCGAGTATGTGGTCGACATCGCACGCCACTTCCGCGATGGCCTGGTCCATCCGGAACAGTGGGCGTCGATGGAAGACGAAATCATCATTCGCGAACTCACCGCCATCCGCGGCATCGGCCGCTGGACAGCGGAGATGTTCCTGATTTTTAATTTGCGGCGTCCCGATATCCTGCCGCTCGACGACGTCGGGCTGCTCAAGGCCATCTCCGTGCATTATTTCAGCGGCGAGCCCGTCTCGCGCTTCGAAGCGCGAGAAGTCGCGCAGGCCTGGAAACCCTGGAGTACGGTCGCAACCTGGTATTTGTGGCGCAGCCTCGATTCTGTCGCCGTGGAGTATTGATGCGTAACGCCTTTCTCGAATTCGAACAACCCCTGGCCGAGCTCGAAGCCAAAGTCGAGGAGCTTCGCTACGTGCAGGCGGACTCGGCCGTGGACATTTCCGAGGAAATCACCCGGCTGCAGCAAAAAAGCCAATCGCTGGCCAAAGAGATTTACGCCAAGCTCACCCCCTGGCAGGTGGCCATGGTGGCCCGGCACCCCCAGCGCCCCTATACGCTCGACTACGTGCGCGCGATCTTCACCGATTTCCACGAGTTGCACGGCGATCGCATGTTCGCCGACGATCAATCCATCGTCGGCGGCCTGGCCCGCTTCAACGGCTTTCCGTGCATGGTGATCGGCCATCAGAAGGGCCGCGATACCAAAGAGCGCGCCATGCGCAATTTCGGCATGCCCAAGCCCGAAGGCTATCGCAAGGCGCTGCGCCTGATGCGTTTGGCCGAGAAGTTCGAGCTGCCGGTCTTCACGTTCGTCGATACCCCCGGCGCCTATCCCGGCGTGGACGCCGAGGCGCGCGGCCAATCCGAAGCCATCGGCCGCAACCTGTATGCGATGGCCGAGCTCAAGGTGCCCATCATCACCACCATCATCGGCGAAGGGGGCTCGGGCGGAGCCCTGGCGATCGCGGTGGCCGACAGCGTGCTCATGCTGCAGTACGCCACCTATGCCGTGATCTCGCCCGAAGGCTGCGCCTCCATTCTCTGGCGTAGTCAGGACAAAGCCCCGGATGCCGCCGCGGCCCTCAACATCACGGCGCCTCAGCTCAAGCAACTCAACCTCATCGATCGCGTGATCAACGAGCCGGTGGGCGGCGCCCACCGGGATCCCCAGGTGATGGCCCGGCTATTGCGGCGTGCTCTTACCGACAGCCTGCGCCACGTTCAGGATCTCCCGGTCGAATCCCTGCTCGAGCGCCGCCTCGAACGCCTCATGGGCTACGGCAATTTCAAGGTGGCGAAAGCCTGACCCAGCCATGGCGGCGGCGGGCCGAGGTATGGAGTAGGGCTGCGAGAACCGAGCCCGCCTTGTCCGCCGTCTCTCTGGAGAGACTGAGGTAATGCCCGAGCCCAGTTCCAAGTTGCTGCACCCTCTGCGGCGATGTCTGGCCGATATCGCGAGCCGGCGGGCGGGTGCCGCCGTGGCCGTGGCGGTGAGCGGGGGGCCGGATTCGGTGGCGCTCGCCGGCCTGGCGGTACCGCTGGCGATCGAGCTCGGCTTGCAGCCCCGGCTTTGGCACGTACATCATGGCCTGCTGCCGATGGCCGATGGCTGGACCGCGCAGGTCGAACGGCTGGCCGCCAGCCTCGGCGTGCCATGCCGGGTGCGGCGTGTCGAAGTGCCTGCCGCATTGCGCGCGGAGCAGGGGCTCGAAGCCGCGGCGCGAACGGCGAGGCGCCGAGCGTTCGCCGCCTTGGCCCGGGCCGACGATTGCCGCCATCTGCTGCTGGCCCAGCACCTCGACGATCAGGCCGAAACCGTGCTGATGCGCCTGCTGCGTGGCGCCGGTTTCGACGGCATGGCGGGCATGCGGCCTCATGCGGTTTGGGAACAGGCCTCGATCGAAGCCTGGCGCCCCTGGCTGTCCGTTGCCCGCCATGAGATTCTGCCTGCGGCCCAAGCGCTGGCCGCCGCCCATGGAATCACACTGGCCGACGATCCCAGCAACCTCGACCCCTCGCTGGCCCGCGGCCTGCTGCGGGCCAGCGTGCTGCCTGCTTTGGCGACGCATTGGCCAGGCTATCGCCAGACCCTGGCACGCCATGCCGACCAGGCGGCCGAAGTCGCCGATTGGCTGGCCCAGCAGGCCGCCGGTGACCTCGTGGCTCTCCAGGACGACGGCCGCCGGCTCGATGTGGCCGCTTGGCGGGCCTTGGTGCCGGGAATCCGGCGGCGCCTGGTCTTGCGTGCCTGGCTGGCCGGGCAGGGCCTGGGGATGCCCTCGGCGGCCAGGCTGGCCGAGTTCGAACGGCAGTTGCTCACCGCCGCGGCCGATCGTGGCTTGCGCTGGCGCCATGCCGGCACGATATTCGGTGTTTATCGAGGCTATTGCCAACGCCTGCCGCCGGCCCTGGAGGGTGTGCCGGCGGATTTGCGCCGTGCGTGGCAAAGTGAAGCCGCCTGGGATTGCGCACCGCTGGGAACCTTATCGTTTCGCACCACCAAAAGCGGCCTGGATCCGGCCTGGCTGGCCGCCCAACCCTTGCGCCTGAGCTGGCGCGCCGAGGGCGGGCGTTTGCGGCTGGCGTGGGGCGGCCCCGCGCGCGGCCTCAAGGCGTGGTTTCAAGAGCGGGGCGTGCCGCCATGGGAGCGTGAGCGCCTGCCCAGGTTATGGCGCGATGGGCAGCTCATTTGGGTGGCCGGCCTCGGCGAACAGGCCGACCTGCCTCGGACCGAGCCGGGTATAGGCCTGGGCTGGCAGCCTTGGCCAGCCGGGAACAATCCAGCCGCCTCCGGCGTCGAGGGCCGTTGACGCGGGGCATGGCTTTCCATGGCCCCAAAGGGCGCGGCGAGCGGGCAAGCGAGGTTTCCGGAAACGCCGGCGGCACGCTCCTGCTACGCTGCCGCACAAAGTTTGCCAGAATGCGGGATAATATGCTGTTTGCCCAAATGGGCCCTACCGGGGCTCCCGGGCGTGCCTGGTTCATGGCGCGGCTGGTGTCCCGGTCGCGATACGTCTCGTTTTTATCCAGAAGGAACGCTTCATGCCATATCAACACATCAAGGTGCCCGAGCAGGGCGAAAAAATCACCGTCAACGCCGATTTTTCGCTGAACGTTCCCGATCAGCCGATCATCCCCTATATCGAGGGCGACGGCACCGGTTTCGATATCACCCCGGTGATGCTCAAGGTGGTTGATGCGGCCGTGGCCAAGGCCTACGGCGGCAAGCGCAAGATCCACTGGATGGAAGTCTACGCCGGCGAGAAATCCACCAAGATCTACGGCCCCGACGTCTGGCTGCCCGAAGAAACCCTCGACGCCGTGCGCGACTACGTCGTGTCCATCAAGGGCCCGCTCACCACCCCGGTCGGCGGCGGCATCCGCTCGCTCAACGTCGCCCTGCGCCAGCAGCTCGACCTCTACGTTTGCCTGCGCCCGATCCAGTACTTCAAGGGCGTGCCCTCGCCCGTGAAAGAGCCGGAAAAGACCAACATGGTCATCTTCCGCGAAAACTCCGAAGACATCTACGCCGGCATCGAATTCGAAGCCGAGTCCGACAACGCCCGCAAGCTCATCAACTTCCTGCAGAACGAGCTCGGCGTCAACAAGATCCGCTTCCCCAACACCTCCGGCATCGGCGTCAAGCCCGTCTCGCGCGAAGGCACCGAGCGCCTGGTGCGCAAGGCCATCCAGTACGCGATCGACAACGACCGCTCGTCCGTCACCCTGGTGCACAAGGGCAACATCATGAAGTTCACCGAAGGTGGCTTCCGTGATTGGGGCTACGGCCTGGCCCAGAAGGAATTCGGCGCCGAGCTGATCGACGGCGGCCCGTGGTGCAAATTCAAGAATCCCAAGACCGGTCGCGAGATCACCGTCAAGGATTCCATCGCCGACGCCTTCCTGCAGCAAATCCTGCTGCGCCCGGCCGAGTACGACGTCATCGCCACCCTCAACCTCAACGGCGACTACGTCTCCGACGCCCTGGCGGCGCAGGTTGGCGGCATCGGCATCGCTCCGGGCGCCAACCTGTCCGATTCCGTGGCCATGTTCGAAGCCACCCACGGCACGGCGCCCAAGTATGCTGGCAAAGACTACGTCAACCCGGGCTCCGAGATCCTTTCGGCCGAGATGATGCTGCGCCACATGGGCTGGACGGAAGCCGCCGACCTCATCATCAGCAGCATGGAAAAATCCATTCTGTCCAAGAAGGTCACCTACGACTTCGCCCGTCTCCTCGAAGGCGCCACGCAAGTCAGCTGCTCCGGTTTCGGTCAGGTGATGATCGACAATATGTAAGTCTGTCGACCGCCGTATCAGGCGCTGCACGAAACCCGCATTCCACATAGGTTTGCGGGTTTTTTCTTTTGGTTTTTGTATAACGTCGTATAGGCGCTGGAGGATGAGCGGTGCGCCCTTGAGGTTGCCTTGGGGGGTGTCGGCAGCGGGGAAAGGTTGACGTGGTGTGAATAAGTGATTACATTTGGTTTATGTTCACGATCAAGCAAACGTCCGAGTTCCTGCAGTGGATTGGCGGTCTGAAGGACGGCATGACTCGCATTCGACTGGCAAAGCGGTTGGACAAGGCACAGCGCGGCAACCTGGGCGACGTTGAGCCGGTAGGCGAGGGCGTCAGCGAGATGCGTGAACACTTTGGCTCTGGTTGGCGGATGTATTACGTCCAACGGGGGGACGTACTGATTATCATGCTGGGCGGCGGCGACAAGTCCACACAGAAAGCCGACATCAAGCAGGCCATTGCACTGGCGAAGTCGCTGCAGGAGTAACGCACATGACCAAGACCACCAAAATTTTCGAGCTGCCTGAGTTCGACATGGCCGAAATCCTCAAGACGGATGAAGACATTGCCAACTATCTGACAGCTGTTCTGGAAGAAAACGATCCCGCCGAACTTTCTCATGCCCTTGGTATTATCGCCCGTGCGCGCGGCATGACCGAAGTAGCACGAGCCAGCGGCCTGACGCGCGAGGCGCTCTATAAAGCATTGCGCCCTGGCTCACATCCGCGTTTCGATACTATTGCCCGTGTATGTGCGGCGCTGGGCGTGCAACTGACCGCCCGGCCTGTGCACTCATAGCCGCACTTTGTTCGTGCGGCGGGGGTGGAGGTGGAAATCTGGCCCACCTGCATGGTGTTCCCGCGAGGCTGCACCGTTTGTTCAGTATTCCAGCTCGCGGGGCGGCGGTGGCTTTTTACCGGCTGGCTGCCTCTCGGCCTGCCTGGCGGCGTCTTCCTGTTGCTCGAACAGGACCGCCCCCAGGGCGGCCGCCAGTACCATCAGGCCCGTGCCCAGCACCCAGGCCAGATACCAGGGTCCGTAATCGCCGAGCATGATCGCCAGAATGATGGCGATCACCGCAAGAATCATGGCCAGAATAAAACGTAAAAGAATGGACATCCGGTACTCCTCAAGAGCGTTCCGATGATTCGGGATGATGGGCATCCACCTTGCCGCGCATTATCCAGAAGGCCCAACTGGTGTACCAGATGATCAGCGGCATGAAAATGGCGACGAAGATCAGCATCCAGCTTTGCGTCAGTACGGTTGCACCGGAGTTCCAGACCGTCAGGCTATGGGATGGCTCGGTACTGGAGGGCATGAGGAAGGGGAACATCGCCGTGCCCGCGGTGCCGATGATGCCGATCCAGGCCAGCGCGCCCAGCCACCAGCCGAGCACCGCGCGCCTGGCGGACAACGAGAAAAGACCGAGCACCAGACCGACGTAGGCCAGACCGGGCACCAGCCACAGAATGGGATGCGCATGAAAGTTGGCCAGCAAGGCGCCGGGCACCTGGATGACGGTTTGGTGCAGCGGGGTTTGTACCGCGCCGGGCTCGGGCCCTTGCGTCAACTGGTAGCCCAGGAGCTGGGATGCCCAGATGCCGCCGAGCGTGAACAGTACGATCGCCAGCACTCCCGCGACCAGGGCCGCTTGTCGGGCCCGCACGCCCACCACGCCGGCGCTGCCGCTCATCAGGCGCGCACCGCCCATGTAGAGTGACATGGCCACCGACAGCAGGCCGCACAGGATGGCGAAGGGGTTGAATAGCGCGATGAAGCTGCCGGTGTAGTAGGAAACGAGGCGCCAGTCGAAATGAAAGGGCACGCCCTGCAGCAGGTTGCCAACCGCCGCGCCGAACACCAGCATGGGCACGAAGCCCGAAATGAACAAACTCCAATCCCAGGTGTTGCGCCAGCGCTCCGACGGCATTTTGCTGCGGTATTCGAAGCCCAAGGGGCGGACGATCATGCTCCACAGCAGCAGCGCCATGACGATGTAGAAGCCGGAAAAGGCGGTGGCGTAGACCAAGGGCCAGGCGGCGAAAATGGCGCCGCCGCCCAGGACGAACCAGACCTGGTTGCCGTCCCAGTGGGGGCCGACGATATTGAGGGCGATGCGGCGCTCGGTATCGGTACGGCCGACGAAACGGAGCAATGTGCCCACACCCATATCCATGCCGACCATCACCGCCAGGCCGATCAGCAGGACGCCGAGCAGCAGCCACCAGACCACTTTCAGGGTGAAATACAGTTCCATGATGGATCTCCTCGGTCTTAGTAGGCGGCGGCCGGGGCGGTGGTGGGGGTGTGCGGTCCGGCTTCGCCTTCAGGCGCATCGGGGCCTTGGCGGATAAAGCGCAGCATGAGAAAGACCTCGACGATCGCGAAAACCGTATACAGCAGCATGAAACCGGCGAGCGAGAACACCAGATAGCTCACCGTATGAGTGGAGGCCGAGAGCCAGGTGGGCAGCACCTCGAACACCGTCCAGGGCTGGCGGCCGACCTCCGCCACCAGCCAGCCCATCTCGCTGGCGATGAACGGCACCGGGATCATGAGCACGCAAACGCGCAGGAACCAGCGGCTGTGCTGGACGCGATTGGTGAGCGTCAGTATCACCGCCAGCACAAAGAAGCCCAGCATGAGCAGGCCCAGGCCGACCATCACCCGAAATGCCCAGAACACGATCCAGACCTCGGGAATGGTATCGAGTGCGGCCTTCTCGATCTCGGCGTCGCCGATGCGGGTGAGGTCGCCTTCGGGGGCGTAGCGCTGGACCAGAAAGGCATAACCCATATCGGCCTTGTGCGCCTCGAAGGTTGCCAGCGCCTCGGCATCGTGCTGGTCGCGGCTGAGGCGCTCGAGCGCCAGCACGGCGGGGATGCCGTTGCGGATGCGCGCCTTGGCTTCTTCTTTGAGGACGTCGGCGGCGGGCAGGGTGCCATCGAGCGAGTGGGTGACGAGAATGGACAGCATGGCGGGCACCTGGATGGCCCACAAATTACGCTGCTCGCTTTGCGAGGGGATGGCGATGGCATTGAAGGCCATTGGGGCTTCTTCGGTTTCCCACAGGGCTTCCATCGCCACCAGCTTGGTGGGCTGCGCATGGGCGCCGACGTAGCCCAGGGCGTCGCCCAGCGTCAGGACGCCGCCGGTGCCGAGCACGCCGAACAGCGCGGCGATGCGGAACGAGCGCGTGGCGACGTCGAGATGGCGTTTGCGCAGCATATAGTAGGCGCTGACGCCACAGACGAAGATGGCGGCGGTGACGTAGCCCGCGAGCACGGTATGGACGAACTTGGCTTGGGCGTCGGGGTTGAAGAACAGTGTGAAGAAGCTATCGAGCTCCATTCGCATGGTCACCGGATTGAACACCGCGCCGTGTGGATCTTGCATGAAACTGTTGGCGACCAGGATCCAGAGCGCGGAGAAGTTGCTGCCCAGCGCGACCAGATACGTGACCACCAAATGTTGGACTTTACTCAGGCGGTCCCACCCGAACACCATCAGTCCGATGAAAGTGGCTTCCATGAAGAACGCCATCAAGCCTTCGATGGCCAGGGCGGTGCCGAAGGTATCGCCCACGAAGCTGGAATAGAAGGACCAATTCATGCCGAATTGGAACTCCATGGTGAGGCCGGTGGCGACGCCGAGCGCGAAGTTGATGAGCAGCAGCTTGGTCCAGAACTTGGTCATGCGTCGGTAGACTTCGCGGCCGCTGCTGACGTAGACCGTTTCCATGATGGCGATCAGGAAAGTCAGGCCCAGCGTAAGAGGCACGAAAAGGAAATGGTAGAGAGCCGTTGCCGCGAACTGTATGCGGGAGAGATCCACCACCAGATCATCCACCATGTCTCGCTCCTATGACGTTGTAATGAATCGCGATGCCGGTGTTGCCGCGATCTGAGGCAACACTGGATAACCGTAGGCATTATCACTCTTTAGCTGAGATCTTCACCGGATTTCAGCATCGTCATGTGGCAAGCGTACATCTCTCGGGTTTCAAGATGGCGGATGCCGTAAGTATCCAGAAAGAAATGTAGGCAGCAAGAAGGTGGGCGAACCAACCCGCGTACCGATCCAGCCCGGCTGGCGCTCGTCAAGGGTGGCGGAGCAGCTCCGGCCGAAAGGCCGGAGCTCTTCATCGCCGGCGCCGGGGTTCCGTCCGGGGACCGCTGGGCCGGCTGAGAATGAAGGCGCTGGCGCAGGCCAAAACGACCAGCTGAACGGCAAGCAGGCGGCCCTCTATGCCGAGCAGCAGGCTGGCGATCACGGTGCCGCCTATGGCCAGCATCGCCAGGAGTTTGCCGCGCCGCGAAATCGCGCCGTGTTGCTGCCATTGCTGGATGGCCGGACCGAAGCGGGGATGTTCGAGCAGCCAGCGGTGCAGGCGAGGTGAGCTTTTGGTGAAGGCCCAGACCGACACCAGCAAAAACGGCGTGGTGGGCAACAATGGAAGAAAGGCGCCGAGCAGGCCCAGGGCCAGGCTGATGAATCCCAGGGCGAGCCAGAGTGCCTTGATGATCTGCCGCATCGTAACGGAGTCGGGAAGGAAAGCGGGCGTCAGCCCAGTTCGAACGTCGTGATGCCGTAGGTCCGGTCGAGCGACAGCTCGGGCGCCGGGCCGGTGTACATGCGCGCGGTCTCGAAAACCTCGCGCAGGCGGTGGCGTTCGGCGAGCGCGAGGGCCGCCGGGTTGCTCTCCGGAACGTCGAGATAGAACGGTTGCCCCGCGCTGCGGCGGGCGAGGCCGATGAATAGCGCCTCGGCGTCTTGCGGTGTGTCGGCGAACAGCGGGCCGATCTTCCAGCCCTGATGGCAGGCCCGCATCACGCCATAGCCGCGCAAGCTTTGGCCTTGCAACCTGGCCAGAGCCACGGTGGACGGCGTCTGTAGCCAAGGCTCCAGGAACATGGCACGTGGAACCGGAAAAAAAGCGCGATCGTAGTCGACCACCGTGGCGAGCGGCAACCGCTGAAGGTCGATGAGCTGCGGGTCGGCGGCTGCGGTATGAGAAGGGAAGCCGGTGCCTTCGTAGCGGATGTTGCGATGAGCCAGGATAAAACCCGATCGACGGTATTTATCCTGCTGCTCGGGAACGCCATCGAGGCCGATCAGGCGTCCCTCCAGGCGTGCCAGGGCCGCATGCCAGACCGCGGCGCCGTGGCCTTGGCCACGCAGCTCGGGAGGCACGATGTAGAACCCGACAAAACCGAAGTGACTGCCATAGCGCACGGCCGAGATGCAACTGACCGGCCGGCCATCCGCTTCCGCCAGAAGGAAGCCATTCGGGTCGGTGGCATGAAAGGCTTCGGCGTCGTGCAGGCCGGGATTCCAGCCCTCGGCGCGAGCCCATTCCAGCATGAGGCCGAGCTCTTCACGCGGCATCGATCGAATATCGTGTTGTAAGCGGCGGTTGTCGGACATGGCGAAGGCCCCCAGGCAAGATGGCTAAGTGTACGCCTGGCCTGCGGGGCAGGCTGTTCTTTCGACGCCGTTTTTGCCTGGGAGCGGCCCGGCGGTGAAAAAGGGCCCCCACGCTTGCCGCTACGCGGCGGCGCTGCCCCCCGGGGGGCTTTTTGCCTTGGGACGGTCCGGCGGTGAAAAAGGGCCCCCACGCTTGCCGCTACGCGGCGGCGCTGCCCCCGGGGGGCTTTTTTGCCTTGGGACGGCCCGGCGGTGAAAAAGGGCCCCCACGCTTGCCGCTACGCGGCGGCGCTGCCCCCGGGGGGCTTTTTTGCCTTGGGACGGCCCGGCGGCAAAAAAAAACCGCGCCGGAGAGGGCGCGGTTTGAAGAGGGTGGCCGGCCCGGAGGGCAGGCCGATCATGCGATGAGATTAATCTTCTTCGACGAAGGTTTCTTCGCGTTTCTTGCGGATGGCCGGCAAGGTAACGATGAGGACCAGGAAGAGAGCCAGGCCCAGCAGGGTGGCCGAGAGCGGACGCTCGATGAAGGTCATGAAGTCGCCGCGCGAAAGAAGCAGGGAGCGACGGAAGTTTTCTTCCATCATGGGCCCCAGCACCAGGCCGAGCAGCAGCGGGGCGCCTTCGCAATCGAGTTTCGACCAGACATAGCCGATGAAACCAAAGGTTGCCGTCAGGAAGATGTCGAACACGTTGTAGTTGAGTGAATACACCCCGATCGAGCAGAACACCATGATCATCGGGAACAGGATCCGGTATGGGATCTTGAGCAGCTTGACCCAGATGCCCACCAGCGGCAGGTTGAGGATCACCAGCATCAGGTTGCCGATCCACATCGAGGCGATCAGGCCCCAGAACAGCTCGGGGTGCGAGGTGATGACCTGCGGACCGGGCTGGATGTTGTGGATCATCATCGCACCCACCATCAGCGCCATCACGGCGTTGCCGGGAATCCCCAGGGTGAGCAGCGGGATGAACGACATCTGCGCGCCGGCGTTGTTGGCGGACTCGGGACCTGCGACACCGGCCGGGTGGCCCTTGCCGAAGCGCTCGGGATCCTTGGCCAGCTTCTTCTCGACCGTGTATGAGGCAAAGGCGGCAAGTACCGAGCCCCCGCCGGGCAGGATACCCAGCACAGAGCCGATGGCGGTACCGCGCAGCACGGCAGGCGCCGATTCACGGAACTCTTGCTTGTTCGGGTACAAGGAACCGATCTTGGACGCCACTTCCTGACGCATGTCTTTCAGCTCGAGGTTGCGGATAACCTCGGTGAAACCGAACACGCCCAGGGCGACGGCGGCGAAGTCGAGACCATCTTGCAGCTCGGGGATATTGAAAGTGAAGCGCGCCACACCGGAGTTCACGTCGGTGCCGACCATGCCCAGCAGCAAGCCCAGCAGTACCATGCTGACGGCCTTGAGCAGCGAGCCCGAAGCCAGCACCACGGCACCGATCAGACCCAGACACATCAGAGAGAAATACTCGGCGGGGCCGAACTTGAACGCGACTTCGGCCAGGGGAGGCGCGAAACCCGCGATCAGCATGGTGGACACGGTGCCGGCAAAGAACGAGCCGATGGCGGCAATCGACAGGGCGGCGCCGGCGCGACCGTTCTTGGCCATGGCGTGGCCGTCGAGCGTGGTGACCACCGCCGAAATCTCGCCAGGCAGGTTGACGAGAATGGCGGTGGTGGAGCCGCCGTACTGTGAGCCGTAATAGATGCCCGCCAGCATGATCAGGCCAGCGATGGGGGGCAGCACGTAAGTAATGGGCAGCAGCATGGCGATGGTCGCCAGCGGGCCGATACCGGGCAGCACGCCGACCAGGGTGCCCAGCAGGGCGCCGAGGAAGGCGTAGAACAGGTTCTCGGGCGATACCGCCACCGAGAACCCCAACATAATATGATCGATGAGCTCCATGAGTCGTGTCGTCCTTTAACCGATGAACCAGGGATAGAGCGGGAAGATCAGACCTAGGCCGCGGATGAAGGCGAAGTAGGAAAACAAGATCAAGAACACCGCATTGGCGAGAGTGACCTTCCAGCCGAACTCGTGGCTGGCCAGACTGCTGACCACGACTAGGACGAACAGCGAAGCGTAAAGGCCGAGGGGGCGCAGGAGGAGCCCGAAGAGGACTGCTGAGCCGAGTACGAGAATATTGACGCGGAAATCGAACTTTCCGACCTTATCCGCCGGAGTCGAGCGACGGAGACCGCCGATCCCGATGAGCGCGCCAAGCACGGCAATGATGATCCCGAGCCAGAAGGGAAAATAACCCGGCCCCATCCGAGCGGCGGTGCCCATTTGGTAGTCGGTGGCGAACCAGGCGAAGAACAGGCCGATGGCGATGAACATCACCCCCGACCAGAAGTCCTTCTGGGATTTGATAAGCATGATACAGAGTGCTCCTACGTTGCAGAATGCGCCCATCACCGTAACAACCCAAGCTAAGGACGCGTAGGTCTTTCCGAGAAGATGGCAATGGCGGCCGCAATGATAGAAGATTCATGGATCAAAAGGGGGGATTTCGAGAGCTTTGGACACCTAGTGCTTTCCCGTCATCTTTGAAAGCATAATGACAGAATATGGTCTGCCAACAGTGATGGAATGTTCTGATTTGTTGTGAAAGGCCCCGTAAATATTGTGGATCATCAGGCATCGCCCGGTAAGCGGGCAAAAAAAATCCCGGCGTGTTGCCGGGATCTTTTTGGGGTAATTCCCGATGCCGCGCGAGGGCGGCAGACGGGGATTCGGAAGGGCATTCCGCGTGGTGGACGCCTCAGGCAAGCGCCTTGATGGCGGCCGAAAGACGGCTTTTATGGCGCGCCGCCTTGTTCTTGTGGATGATGTTCTTGTCGGCAACGCGGTCGATCACGCTGGAGGCCTTTTGAAAGATCTCGTTGGCGGCGGTCTGGTCGCCTGCCGCGATAGCCTGGCGAACACGCTTGATCGACGTGCGATACATCGAGCGCAGGCTGGAATTATGCTTGTTGAGCGCAACGGCCTGGCGGGCGCGCTTGCGAGCTTGTGCTGAATTGGCCATGGATATCCGGTGACTAAGGTAAAGGCAGGTTAAATGCAAAGCCAACCATTGTACCGTGCCACACAAAGGGTAGACAAGATGGCTTGCGAACGATGCGTCTTGAACAAAAAAAGCCCGGCTTGGCCAAGGCTTTTTGAGTAGGCTCCCCGTGAATCAAGAGAGCTGTAAATCGTGGTGCCCAGAAGAGGACTCGAACCTCCACGCCTCGCGGCGCTAGTACCTGAAACTAGTGCGTCTACCAATTCCGCCATCTGGGCATTTCTTAACTCAAGCCAGGCATTATAACGAGGTTTTTTGAACCTTGCAAGCCGCTTGGCTGGTGTTGCTTGGTTAGCATTAACTTCGTCGGTGTTAAAACTACACCTTTTAAAACCACACCTTCTGAAGCATGCCCCGATGCGCATGGCGCCCGGAACTCACTTGCGGTACAGTGCAAGTTTCACGAAAGAACGAAATTATAAAGGGATTTTTTGACCTTGACAACTCGCCCTCGTAAGCCGGCCCACTCCCCGGTGCCCAACGATTTCGACCCCGACGTCCCCACTCGCGAGGAGATCCTCCGCGTGCTGCGCGAGGCTCCCGAACCGCTGTCCCAAGAGGCGCTGGCGGAACGCCTGGGTGTCGTTCGCGCCGCCACCTGGGTGGGATTCGAGCGTCGCCTGGCTGCCATGGAGCGGGATGGGCAACTATTGCCCAATCGCAAAGGGGTGTTGTTATTGGCCGACAAGCTCGACTTCATCGCCGGGCGTGTACAAGGCCATCGTGATGGTTTCGGGTTCCTGGTGCGCGATGACGGCGGACAGGATCTCTTTCTATCGCCGCGCGAAATGCTCAAGGTGATGCATGGCGACCGCGTCCTGGCGCGCCAGTCGGGCGAGTTCCGCGGCAAGCCCGACGGCCAGATCGTGGAGATCATCGAGCACTCGTCGCGGCGCCTGGTCGGGCGTCTGGAGCGAGAGCGCGGGATTACCATCATCGTGCCGGAAGATCCGCGGGTACGCCACGATATTCTGGTGGCGCCGGGCGACGAAGCGGGGGCGCGGCCGGGCCAGGTCGTTACGGTCGAGCTGATCACGCCGCCGACGCGGCATTCGCCGCCACAGGGCAAGGTCGTCGAGGTTCTGGGCGAGGCGGGCGACCCCGGAATGGAAATCGAGATCGCGGTGCGCAAATTCGATGTGCCGCACGAGTTCTCGACCGCCGCCAAGGCCTTTGCCGCCAAGCTGCCCGATGCGGTGCGCCGTGTCGATCTGGCGGGGCGGGTGGATCTGCGCGATGTGCCGCTGATGACGATCGATGGCGCCGACGCCCGCGATTTCGACGACGCCGTGTATTGCGAGCCGGTGGAACTGGGCAACGGCGCGCGCAAGCGCCCCGGCTGGCGCTTGCTGGTGGCAATTGCCGATGTCAGCCATTACGTCAAGCCTGGCGAGCCGCTGGACGACGACGCGCTCGAGCGCGCCACCAGTGTGTATTTTCCGCGCCGCGTGATCCCGATGTTGCCCGAGTCGCTGTCCAACGGCTTGTGTTCGCTCAACCCCGGCGTCGATCGCCTCGTGCTGGTGTGCGATATGGTCGTGCCGGCCAATGGTGCCAAGGCGGGACAGGTCACGGGCTACCAGTTCTATAACGCGGTGATGCATTCGCAGGCGCGCACCACCTATGATCAAGTCTGGCACGCCCTGTCGGGTGAAATGCCGGAAGCGCCGCCGCTGCCGCCGCTGATGCTGCCCCACGTGCAGCATCTTCATCAGTTGTTCGAATGCCTGGCCGAGGCCAGGCGCCGGCGGGGCGCGATCGACTTCGACACGGTCGAAACCCGGATCGAGTCCGACGCCGACGGGCGCATCCAACGCATCGTGCCGGCCTACCGCAACGACGCCCATCGCCTGATTGAAGAATGCATGCTGGCGGCCAATACCTGCGCCGCCGATTTCCTGTTGCGCAGCAAGCATCCGGGGCTGTTCCGCGTGCACGATAGCCCGAGCGAAGAGCGGCTGGAGAAACTGCGCGAGTATCTGCGCCAGATCGGGCTGACTCTGGGCGGCGGCGATAAGCCCGACGCGATCGACTACGGCAAGCTGCTGCAGCAGGCGCGGGAAAGGCCGGATTTCGGCCTGATCCAAACCATGTGCCTGCGCTCGATGCAGCAGGCCGTCTACAGCCCCGGCAATCTGGGCCACTTCGGTCTGGCCTATCCCGCCTATGCCCATTTCACCTCGCCCATCCGGCGTTATCCCGACTTGCTCACGCACCGGGCGATCAAGGCCCTGGTCGAAGGCAAGCGTTATGTACCGTCGATCGCCGGCGAGAAACCCGTGGCCAGCCGGGGCTCTCCCGAACAGGAAAACGCCACCTGGGAACAATTGGGCCTGCTGTGTTCGGCCCGCGAGCGGCGCGCCGACGAAGCCTCGCGCGACGTCGAAGCCTGGCTCAAATGCTGGTACATGCGCGAGCGGGTGGGCGAGATTTTTGCCGGCACCGTGAGCGGCGTGGCCAGCTTCGGTTTGTTCGTGACCCTGGATGCCCTGTTCGTCGAAGGACTGGTGCATATTTCCGAGCTGGGCAGCGAGTATTTTCACTATGTCCAGGAACGCCACGAGCTGCGGGGCGAGCGCACGGGCAAACGCTACGGCCTCACCATGCCGGTGCGGGTGCAGGTGGCGCGGGTCGATCTCGATACCCGGCGCATCGAGTTCCGGCTGGAGTCCGAGCTGGCCTCCACGGGCGCCGAGCGGCGGCGCCCGACCGACGATGCGGGCGGCGAACCGCCCGTGCTGATGTCATTGCCACCGCCGCCGGCACGGCTTGGAGGCGCGATTTCCGGCACCGGCAAGACCGCCAAGGCGGGAAAGTCTTCACGCCCCGGTAAAAGCGAGCAAAAGCCGTCAGCCGCCGCCGTGACGGTGGCAAAGACCGGCTCGTCCGGCAAAACCGCCAAGCAAACCAAAGCCGCCAAGGCCGCCAAGGCCGCCAAAGACGCGGGAGGAGCCGGCAACCGCTCCAGCAGGGCATCGCGCACCGCGCGGCGCGGCCATTGATCCGCCGCGCGCTGTGAGATCCGGCGGCAGGGCGGGGCCCGGCCGCCAGCGCACTTGATGACCTCTGGCCGGGAGGGCGGAGTTCTTCACTTCACCTGACGGTGAAGCCCGAGCTTGATGCGGGGTCGGGGAAGCCGTCGGTGCCATCCGATTAGGCATCGCCAACCTTGCCATGAGCGGCGAGGCTTGCGCTTGGGCGCGTGGTCACTTCGTGGCGGTTTCCGCACTGGCGTCGTTGAGTTGCTGGATATCGTCGTGGCTTAGTTGCAGGCGCACGGCGCCCAGAAGCTCTTGCAATTGTTCGGGCCGGCTGGCGCTGGCCAGCGGCGCGGTGATGCCGGGACGCGAGATCTGCCAGGCCAGCGCCACCTGGGCCGCGGTGGCTTGATGGCGTGCCGCAACGTCGTCGAGCGCGTCGAGGATGCGCAAGCCGCGGGGGTTGAGGTATCGCTCGCAGATCTTGGCGCCACGCACGCTTTTGCCGGCGTCTTCGGCAGTGCGGTACTTGCCCGACAAAAAGCCGCTGGCCAACGGATAGTAGGTGATCACGCCGATCTCGTTGGCGCGCACCAGCGGTTCGAGTTCGGCCTCGTAGCCCGTGCGGGCGTACAGGTTGTATTCGGGTTGCAGGCTTTCGTAGCGAGGCAGGCCATGGCGCGTGCTGATCTCCAGCGTTTCGGCCAATCGGCCGGCCGTGAAGTTGGAGGCGCCGATGGCCCGTATCTTGCCCGCGTCGATCAACTGTTGGTAGGCGCCGAGCACGTCGGCCACCGGTACATCGGGATCGTCGGCGTGCGATTGATAAAGGTCGATCACATCCGTTTGCAAACGTTGCAGCGAAGCCTCCACGGCCTGGCGGATGTAATCGGGGCGGAGTCCTACGCGGCCGCCGCCCATGTCTTTGCCAACCTTGGTGGCCAGGACGATATGGTTGCGCTTGCCCGTTTGCCGTAGCCAGCGGCCGATCAGGGTTTCGGATTCGCCGCCGTGGTTGCCGGAAACCCAGCGCGAATACACATCGGCGGTATCCACCAGGTTCAGCCCGGCGTCGGTAAAAGCGTCGAGCAGGGCGAACGTGGTGGCTTCGTCGGCGGTCCAGCCGAACACATTGCCGCCAAAAGCAAGCGGCGCTACGGTGAGGCCGGAGCGGCCAAGTGGGCGGGATGAGTTCATGGCGGCATTCTCCTCGAGTCGAGGGCACGATCTTAGCAAGGCCGGCACTCCCGTGAGGGTTATGGACGGCGCCCTCATCTTGCCGAAGGGCCGGATTTCGGGCCGGCGGCCGGCGCGCGGCAGCCAGGGGGACGGAAGCGCCACCAGAATTTTTATCTCCGGTATTTACCCGCCTGTGCCGCGAGCGGCAATCTTGGGTAGACTAGCGCGTCATGCGCCCGGTAAACGTTGGTTGCGCCGGTGTTGCTTCCTTTTTGAAGATTGTCAGGAGACCTTCCATGCTGTTTAAACCTGCAAAGTTCGGTGCTCTGGTGGGAGCGGCCTTGTTCAGCGCCATGTGCGCGCTGCCGGTCCTGGCCCAGGAAAAATCCGTGGCCGTCCTGGCCATCGTCGAGCACCCAGCGCTCGATTCCGTACGAGACGGCGTCAAGGATGAACTGGCCGAGGCGGGCTACAAGGAGGGCGAAAATCTGCGCTGGCAGTACCAGAGCGCCCAAGGCAACGTGGGCACCGCCGCCCAGATCGCCCGCACCTTCGTGGGCAGCAATCCGGATGCCATCGTCGGCATTGCAACGCCTACCGCGCAGGCCGTGGCCGCCGCCACCAAAACCGTGCCGCTGGTGTATTCGGCCGTCACCGATCCGGTCGTGGCCAAGCTGGTGCCCGGCTTCGACGCCTCGGGAACCAACGTCACCGGAGTCTCGGATGAGCTCGCCCTGGAAGACCAGATCGATCTGATCAAGCGTATCCTGCCCGATGCCAAGCGCGTGGGCATGGTCTACAACCCGGGCGAAGCCAACTCGGCGGTGGTCGTCGAACGCATGAAAGAGCTCCTGCCCAAGCACGGCATGACCCTGGTCGAAGCCGCCGCGCCGCGTACCGTGGACGTCAGCTCGGCCGCGGGCCGGCTGGTGGGCAACGTCGACGTCATCTACACCAGCACCGACAACAACGTCGTGTCGGCCTACGAGGCCCTGGTCAAGGTCGGCAACGAGACCGACACCCCGCTGATCGCCGCCGACACCGACAGCGTCAAGCGCGGCGCGATCGCAGCCCTCGGCCTCAACTACTACGACATCGGCCGCCAAACGGGTCGCATCGTCGTCCGCATCCTCGAAGGCGAAGAGCCGGGCAAGATCCCGTCGGAACGCAGCGACAATCTTGATCTCTTCATCAACCTCAAGGCCGCCGAAGCGCAGGGCGTCGAGATCCCGCAAGCCGTGATCGACTCCGCCACCGAGGTGATTCGTTGAGCGCCGGCCAGCCAGCCCATGGGGTTGTCTGGCCAGTTTCGTTTCACCGCCATACTGCCGCCCCGAGGCAACGTAAAACCTCGGGGCATTTTTGTCCGCCGGGCCGCGCACCACACGAAACGCTCCCGTTTTGGGCGGCATCGCGGCGCAGGCGGCAAGCGTGGGGCCATTCACTTCGTCCGGCGCGGTACCATGGTGTGCCGCGCCGGAGCGGATCCTGACATCATCCTATCTGCATCCCGCCATGTCCTTTTTCTCCATGATGGGCGCCTTCGAGATCGGGCTGATCTTCGCCTTGGTCGCGCTGGGGGTCCTGCTCTCGTTCCGGGTGCTGCGGTTTCCCGACCTCACGGTCGATGGCAGCTTTCCGCTGGGGGCGGCCGTTGCCGCCATACTTATCGTCAACGGCGTCAACCCGTTTTTGGCCACCTTCATTGCCATGCTGGCGGGAGCGTTGGCCGGCATCGTCACCGGGTGGCTGAACGTCCGGTTGGGCATCATGGATCTGCTGGCCAGTATCCTGGTGATGATCGCGCTGTATTCGGTCAATCTGCGCATCATGGGCGGTCCGAACGTTCCATTGATCGCCGAACCCACGGTTTTTTCGATCACCCTGCCCGGATGGATGCCCGAATACGTCGAGCGGCCGCTGTTGCTGTTCGTCATCGTGATCGCGGCGAAGCTGGTGCTCGATTGGTATTTTTCAACGCGCAGCGGCCTGGCCATGCGCGCCACGGGCTCCAACCCGCGCATGGCGAGGTCGCAGGGCGTGGCCACCGGCCGTTCCATCCTGGTGGGCATGGCGATCTCCAACGCCATGGTGGCCCTGGCGGGCGCGATGTTCGCGCAAACGCAGGGTAGTGCCGATATCTCGATGGGCGTGGGCACCATCGTGATCGGCCTGGCGGCGGTGATCGTAGGCGAAAGCGTGCTGCCGTCGCGGCGCTTCGTCATCATCACCCTGTCGGTGATCCTCGGCGCCATCCTGTATCGCTTTTTCATCACCTTGGCGCTCAATAGCGATTTCATCGGCCTGCAAGCCCAAGACCTCAATCTGATTACGGCGGTGCTGGTGGTGATCGCGCTCGTCTTGCCCAAGCTCAAGAGCCGGTTCAAGCGCCGGGCGGCGCCGGCCGCCAAGGAGTCCTGAGATGAAACTACCCCCACGCTCCGGAGGCTGACATGCTACGCGCTAAAGATCTGCACATCACGTTCAATCAGGGGACTCCGATCGAGACGCGGGCGCTGCGTGGTCTGAGTCTGGAGATTCCTTCCGGTCAGTTCGTTACCGTGATCGGCTCCAATGGCGCGGGCAAGTCGACCTTTCTCAATGCGGTGTCGGGTGACTTGTCCGTGGATTCCGGCGTCATCGAGATCGATGGCATCGACGTCACTCGCAAACCCGTGTGGGAGCGGGCCAAGCACGTGGCGCGCGTGTTTCAGGACCCGCTGGCTGGTACCTGCGAAGACCTGACGATCGAAGAAAACATGTCGCTGGCCTGGTCGCGAGGCCAGAAGCGTGGTTTTCCGCGCGCGCTCAACGGTTCATTGCGCGAACTGTTCCGCGAACGGGTGGCGGTGTTGGGCCTGGGGTTGGAGCGCCGCCTGAGCGACCGCATCGGCCTGCTCTCCGGAGGCCAGCGGCAGGCGGTGAGTCTGCTGATGGCGGCGCTGCAGCCTTCGCGCATTTTGTTGCTCGACGAGCATACCGCCGCCCTGGATCCCAAAACCGCGGCTTTCGTGCTGGATCTCACCACCAAGATCGTGGCCGAAACCGGTCTCACGACGATGATGGTGACGCACAGCATGCGCCAGGCGCTGGACGTCGGCGATCGCACCGTCATGCTGCACCAGGGCAAGGTGGTGCTCGATGTCTCGGGCGCCGAGCGCAAGGGCCTGGATGTACCCGACCTGCTGCAGATGTTCGAACGCGTTCGCGGCGAAAAACTGTCGGATGACGCCTTGTTGCTGGGATGACCAATCGCCATCGTGGCACGCGAAACCAGACGACACAAGGCAACACGGCGTCAGGGCGGCGATATTCCGCGCAGAAAGCCGGAGCGTCAAGGCAGTGGACCGTATAGCTGGGAGGGGGGCGGACGGAAAGCGTCCAAGGAGGCGACGAAATCACCTGGCTGAAGCAAGGGTGGGCGATATGTCGTAAGAGGGGGCCGGCATTTTCAACAGAAAGGTTCGGCGCGACGGCAAGGCATAAGAAACCGCAGCCGCGGGTAAACGGGAGGAGACTAGCCCGTTTACCCTGTGGCGCGCGGCATTACAGGTAGTGGTTGAGACGCGGGTAGCGCTGGCCGACTTCATCCATCACCGCGCGGGTTTCGGCGGCGAGTTCGGCGAGGCCCCGGATCTTGTCAACCACGAAGTTGATCACGCCGGTAACCGGATAGAACCGGGTTTGCTGTTCAGCCACCATCTGGCGCAGCAGTTGGCGCTCGGCGGCATCGGTCAGGCGGAAGTCGGCGTTCAAAACGAGATTGTTCATGGTGTGCTCCTGTGCGGGGTTGTTGTCTAGCTGATTTGCTAGGGTTAACCCTATTATAGGGAAAACCCTAGGCAATAGCAAGCCCTGTCATGGGGTAAACCCTAGGTATCCATGAATATGGATATTTTCATCAGGAGTGTTGTCGTTACGCAACAGCCGGCCTCGGTGCTCGGCGACGCCAGAAACGACACAACCGCCCGAAGGCGGCTGTGGTGGGAAGAGCTGGATTTTTTTGCGGAGCCCGGTGGACGGGAGGCCTTCGGGCAATGAGCCGGAACCTTGCCGCCAAACGGGCCTGGGCGGGCGATCAGCCGCCGCGCTTGCGGCGGGCGTTTTCGGCAATGCGCATGCGCAGCGCATTGAGCTTGATGAAGCCGCCAGCATCCGCCTGGTCGTAGGCGCCGCCGTCGTCGTCGAAGGTAGCGATATTCTGGTCGAACAGCGTGTTGTCGGAATCGCGCGCCACGGTATAAACATTGCCCTTATAGAGCTTGAGGCGCACCCAGCCGGTGACGGCCTGCTGGGTGTGGTCGATCAGCACCTGCAGCGCCCGGCGCTCGGGGCTCCACCAGTAGCCGTTGTAGATCAGGCTGGCGTAGCGCGGCATCAGGTCGTCTTTGAGGTGGGCGACTTCGCGATCGAGAGTGATGGATTCGATGGCGCGATGGGCGCGCAGCATGATCGTGCCGCCGGGGGTTTCGTAGCAGCCGCGCGACTTCATGCCGACGTAGCGGTTCTCGACGAGGTCGAGACGGCCGATGCCATGCTTGCCGCCGATTTCGTTCAGGCGCGTGAGCACCTGGGCGGGGCTGAGGGCCTCGCCATTGATGGCGACGATGTCGCCTTTTTCGAAGGTGAGATCGAGGTATTCGGGGGTGTCGGGCGCCGCTTCGGGAGAAACGGTCCAGCGCCACATGGAGTCTTCGGCCTCGGCCTTGGGGTCTTCGAGGTGGCGGCCTTCGTAGCTGATGTGCAGCAGGTTGGCGTCCATCGAGTAGGGGGCGCCACCTTGCTTGTGTTTCATGTCGATGGCGATGTCGGCGGCTTCGGCGTAGGCCAGGAGCTTCTCGCGCGAGAGGAGATCCCACTCGCGCCACGGCGCGATCACCTTGATGCCCGGTTCGAGGGCGTAGTAGCCGAGCTCGAAGCGGACCTGGTCGTTGCCTTTGCCGGTGGCGCCGTGCGAGACCGCGTCGGCGCCCACCTGGCGGGCGATCTCGATCTGGCGTTTGGCGATCAGGGGCCGAGCGATCGAGGTGCCGAGCAGATACTCGCCTTCGTAGACGGTATTGGCGCGGAACATCGGATAGACGAAATCGCGCACGAATTCTTCGCGCAGATCGTCGATGAAGATGTGCTCGGGCTTGATGCCAAACTTGAGCGCCTTGGCGCGCGCCGGTTCGAGCTCGTCGCCCTGGCCGATATCGGCCGTGAAAGTAACGACCTCGCATTGGTAGGTGTCCTGCAGCCATTTCAGGATGACCGAGGTGTCGAGCCCGCCAGAGTAGGCTAGGACGACCTTTTTGACTTCACTCATGGGGATATTCCGACAAAAGGGCGAGAGTTCGCATTGGCGCGACCTCGCAAGAGGCGGCCGGGAGCACGGCGTGATGGCTGCGCTCCCGCTGGAAACCGGACGCGTGCATGATTTCGCATCGGCTCGCGCCGTGTAAAAAAGCCAGCCCGAAATTATAGGCTAACCGGGCTGACAATAAGCCGGGCACGGCTCAGGCCGCGGGGGTGTCCTGAGGGCCGAGAATCAGGAACTCCATCAGCGCCTTCTGCACATGGAGGCGATTCTCGGCTTCGTCCCAGACCACGCTCTGCGGGCCGTCGATGACGTCGGCGGTGACCTCTTCGCCGCGATGCGCCGGCAGGCAATGCATGAACAAAGCGTTGGGCGCGGCGTGGTCCATCATGTCCATATCGACGCACCAATCGGCGAAGGCGCGGCGGCGCTCGTCGTTTTCGGCTTCGTAGCCCATGCTGGTCCAGACATCGGTGGTGACGAGATCGGCGCCACGGCAGGCGTCGTCGGGACTGTCGAACACTTTGAAATGTGCCGGGTCGAGATCGCGCACGCGATCGGGGTCGAGCTGGTAGCCCGGGGGGCCGGAAACATGGACGACGAAATCGAGCAGCTCGGCCGCCTGCAGCCAGGTGTAGGCCATGTTGTTGGCGTCGCCGATCCAGGCCACGGTGCGGCCCTGGATGCTGCCGCGATGCTCGATCCAGGTGAAGATGTCGGCCAGGATCTGGCAAGGGTGGTATTCGTTGGTAAGGCCGTTGATCACCGGCACCCGCGAGTGCGAGGCGAACCGCTCGAGACGGGTTTGCTCGAAGGTGCGGATCATGACGAGATCGACCATGCGCGACACGACGCGCGCGGTGTCTTCGATGGGTTCGCTGCGGCCCAGCTGGCTATCGGTGGTGGTGAGATGGATCACCGAGCCGCCCAGTTGGTACATGCCGGCCTCGAACGACACGCGGGTGCGCGTGCTGGCTTTTTCGAAGACCATCGCCAGGGTGCGATCGTGCAGCGTATGGTGCGGCTGATAACGCTTGAACTTATCTTTGATCAGCCGTGCGCGCTTGAAAATATACTGGAGTTCGGCGCGGCTGAAATCGCGGAGTTGCAGGAAGTGCCGCAGCGGGCCTGTGGAAGTTGGGGACATATCGGGCTCCATTCGGCTCAGCCACCCGCCAGGAAGCCTTGGATCACGGGTACCAGGCGCGCGACGATCTCATCGGCTTCGCCGCGTTGCAAAGTGAGGGGTGGCAGCAGGCGAACGGTGCGTTCGCGGGTCACGTTGATCAGCAGGCCGGCGTCGAGCGCCAGCTTGGGAATGGCGGGACAGGGGCGGTCGAGTTCGACGCCGATCATCAGGCCGCGCCCGCGCACTTCCACCACGCCGGCGGTACCGGCCAGCGCCTGCGCCAACTGTGCCTGAAGGTGGTTGCCGACGTTATGGGCGTTGTCGAGCAGCTTGTCGTCGGCCAGGGTTTGCAGCACGGTAAGGGCGGCGTGGCAGACCAGCGGATTGCCGCCGAAGGTGGTGCCGTGGCTACCGGGCGTAAACACGCCGGCGGCCCGGCCGGCCATCACGGTGGCGCCGATGGGCACGCCGCCGCCCAGGCCCTTGGCCAGGGTCATGACGTCGGGCTTGATGTCGGCCCACTGATGGGCAAACCATTTGCCGGTGCGGCCGATGCCGGATTGGACTTCGTCGATGATGAGCAGCCAGCCGCGCTCGTCGCACAGCTTGCGCACCGCCTTGAGGTAATCGATCTCGGCGGGCCGGATGCCGCCTTCGCCCTGCAGGGTTTCAAGCATCACGGTGTTGACCCGCGGCTCGGCCTCGGCGGCCCTGACGATGGCATCGATGCTGTTGAAGGCGACCTGGATGAAACCGGTGGGCATGGGCTCGAAGCCCTCGCGGGCCTTGGCGCTGCCGGTGGCCGCCAGCGTGGCCAGGGTGCGGCCATGCCACGACGATTCCATGGTGACGATGTGGGCGTGCGTGTTGCCGTTTTTATGGCCGTACAGGCGGGCGAGCTTGATCGCGGTTTCGTTGGCTTCGGAACCGGAGGAGCTGAAGGAGACCTCTTGCATGCCGGAAAGCTCGGTGATGCGGCGGGCCAGGGCTTCTTGCTGGGGAATCTGGTAAATGTTGGAGACGTGCAGCACCTTGGCGGCCTGCTCGGCGATGGCCGACACCAGCCGCGGGTGATTGTGCCCCAGACTGGAAACGCCGATGCCCGACAGGGCGTCGAGATAGCGTCGGCCCTCGGTATCCCACAGCCAGACTCCCTGACCATGCGTGAATGCCACTGGCAAACGGGCGAAGATATTGGCAAGTACCGAGGACATGCAGAAGACTCCAGCGCGGGCGATGACTCCACCGGCTGCGTCGCTGCGCGCCACTGCCGGGACGGACGGAAAACGCCAATGATACTTGAGAATTCCGCACATAACGGCGTGTATCACGCGGGGGCTTCCTACGGTGTTTGCGGGATTACCCGGAGGGCGGCGACGCAATCGACTACAATCCGCAGCGCGTCAGCGGGAAGACCGGCGGCCGCTGCCGGATTCGCCGGGGCGGCCGGCCCGAGGGCCGTTTATTGGAGTTCAAACGGCAGCAGGCGCCCGTACACCAGCAACATGACAAACACGGTCCGGCAGTTCATTCTCTATGGCACGACGCGCCAGGGTGCGCGCTTTCGGCCCAGCGACTGGGCCGAGCGCCTGGCGGGCGTCATGGCCCGATTCCGGCCGCCCGGCGCGGCGGCCAGTCCCTACACCTATTCGCCCTATGCCGTGCCCACGCTGATCGATGGCGTGAAGTGCGTGGTCATCGATGAGCGGCTGCGCGATATCGAGCCCCTGGCCTGGAAGTTCGCGGTGGATTTCGGCCGGGACAACGATCTGGTCACCAGCGAAGCCTGCCTGCTGCCCGAAGCCGGCCGCCAGGGCGACTGACCAGGCTGGCCGGGCGGGTCGCCCAGGGGCGCGCCCGCCCTCGGCAGGGATTCGGCGCGGGCGCAGCGGGCGTGGCGCCGCCCGCCGGGGGGCGGCCCCGGCTCACCCCGAGTTGCGCAAGCCCGCCGCGACGCCGTTGATGGTCATGTGCAGACCATTGCGCTCGCGGACATCGGGTTCGCGATCTTCATCGATGCGCTGGCGGTGGCGGCGCAGCAACTCGACCTGCAGGTGATTGAGCGGGTCGATGTAGGCGGTGCGGTTGCGGATCGAGCGCGCCAGCAGTGGCTGGTTTTCCAGTAGATAGCGCTGGCCGGTGATGTCGAGCACCGCCGCCACGCTGCACTCCCACTCGCGCCGGATGGCGCCGAAGATGCGTTCGCGCAGGCCGTCATCGCCGACCAGGGCGGCGTAGCGCGAAGCCAGGGCGAGATCGGTCTTGGCCAGGACCATCTCGAGGTTCGACATCAGGTTGCGGAAGAAAGGCCAGTCGCGGGCCATCTGGCGCAAGCGCGCCAGTCGTGCCTCGCGTTCCGACGGGATGGCATCGAGATGATGGCGGATCGCCGCCCCCACGCCATACCAGCCGGGTAGCAAGAGGCGGCACTGCGCCCAGGAAAAGCCCCACGGAATGGCGCGAAGGTCTTCGATGCGCGCGCTGCGCTTGCGCGAGGCCGGCCGCGATCCGATGTTGAGCGCCGCGATCTCATTGATGGGCGTGGACTCGAAGAAATATCGCGCAAAGTCGGGCGTGTCGTAGACCAATTGGCGATAGGCCTGGAAGGCGTGATCGGACAGCTCCTGCATGAGCTCGCCGTACTGCTGCAGCGCGGCATCGTCGTCGTCCACACTGGCCGGCGACAGGCTGGCGGCCAGCGTGGCCGACACCAGCAGCTCGAGGTGCCAGCGGCCGGTCTGCGCATCGTTGTACTTGCTCTGGATGACCTCGCCTTGCTCCGTCAGCCGCAACTGGCCGGCCACCGTGGCGGGCGGTTGCGCGAGGATGGCGTCGTAGCTCGGACCGCCGCCGCGGCCCACCGTGCCGCCCCGGCCATGGAACAGCCGCAGGCGCACGCCGCGTTCGGCGAAGATCTGCACCAGCCGCCGCTCGCACTGGTAGAGCGCCCAACTGGAAGTGAGGATGCCGCCGTCTTTGTTGCTGTCGGAATAGCCCAGCATGACCTCCTGGGTGCCCGCTTGGGCCGCGCTTACGCGGGCCGCCACCTCGGGCAGGTCGAGCCAGCGGGCCATGATGTCCGGCCCGTGCTCCAGGTCGGCGATGGTTTCGAAGAGCGGCACCACCATCAGGCCGTCTTCGGCGGCCGGCGGCGCGCCGGGCGGGATCAGGCCCGACTCTTTCTGCAGCACCAGGACCTCGAGGAGGTCGGACAAGGTTTCGGTGTGCGACACGATGGTGTGGCGCACGACGTCGTTGCCGTAGCGGCGGCGCAGTTGCGCCGCGGCGCGCAGGATGGCGAGCTCGCGTGTGGTTTCGTCGGAATAGGGGAGCCAGGGCGAAACCAGCGGCCGGGTCTGGCGCAGCTCCTGGCGCAGCAGCTCGACGCGTTGCCCTTCGTCGAGCGCGGCGTAGTCGCCGTGGGTGCCGGCCGTACGGAACAGCTCGGCCACCACGCGTTCGTGCACATCGGAGCTTTGCCGCAGATCGATGGTGGCGAGATGGAAGCCGAAGACGGCCACCGCCCGTTGCAGAGCCGCCAGGCGCAGGCGCAGGATGGGCGCGGCCCGCTGGGCTATCAGGGCCTGCGCAATGATGTTGAGATCGGCGGCGAAAGCCTCCGCGTCGGGATAGGGGGTGCCGGGCGCGGCGCGGCGTCTGGTGGAGGCCTGGCCGGTGAGCTCGGTGGCGGTGGCCGCGAGGCGACCGTAGATGCCGATCAACGCCCGGCGATAAGGCTCGTCCTGGCGATGCGGCGAGGTATCCGGCGATACGGCGGCAAGCTCGCGCAGATCGGTGGGGATGGGGCCGAGCAGGGCGCTGAGCGAGAGTTCGGCGCCCAGGGCGTGAACCTCTTCGAGATAGTGATCGAGCGCCGTCGCCGCCTGCTGGCGGGCGGCATGCTCCAGCGTGGTGTCGTCCACGTTCGGATTGCCGTCGCGATCGCCGCCGATCCAGCTGCCCATGCGCAGAAACGGGGGCAGTGGCGGCGGCGGCGGCGCAAAGGCATCGCCATCGGCGGCGGCGCCTTCCAGCCATTCGGCGAGATCGGCGTACAGTGCGGGGATCTCGGGCAGAAAGGTCTGGCGATAGAAGGTCAGCGCATTGTCGATTTCGTCCGCCACCTGCAGCCCCATATTGCGCAGCAGGCGGGTTTGCCACAGCGTGGTGATGCGCCCCAGAAGAGCCCGCTGCAGCGCCTTGCGCTCATCGGCGGTGAGATCCTGGTCGAGCCGCGGCAGCAGGCCCGCGAGGGCGTGGTGGTTGTCCAGGGTGCTCTTGCGCTGGACTTCGGTGGGGTGGGCCGTCAGCACCGGAACGAGACAGGCATCGGCCAGCAGGGCGCGAATCGTGTCGGCTTCGTGGCCCTGGTCGGCGAGTTCCCGCAATGTGTGTCGCAGGCTGCCGCGCTCGGGCTCGCCGCCGGCCAGCGCCCGCTCGCGGCGCTGGCGATGCTGGTCGCGGTCTTCGGCAAGATTGGACAGATGCAGAAAATAGGTGAACGCGCGCACCACCAGGTTGGCGTCTTCCTGCGAGAGCTCGGCCAGCGTGGCGTCGAGCGCCTGCCCCGCCGCGGGGTCGTCGTCGCGCCGGAAGGCCACGGCATTCTGTCGAATGGCTTCGATGGTATCGAACATCGGCTCGCCTTCGTGGGCGCGGATCACGTCGCCCAACAACTTGCCCAGCAGGCGGATATCGCCGCGCAGGGCGCGATCGGTGTCGGCGTGCTGGTCGAGGTCGGGATCCAGGGCCAGGGTCAGAAGTTCCGGCCTGCCGGCCCGGGTGCCGTCGCCAGACGGGACGGCCTTCGATTCCATCGGCTTTTGGCCTCGCTCGGTCTCGTCGTGACTGGCGGGGCCTGCGCTTGGGCGCATGGTCATTGCAACTCCTCCATGGCTAAGTGGGTGGTGCAAACTGAAAATGGACGCGGCATCTTACCGTCTCCGCTACCGGACCCGCAGCGTGGCAGCGGATGTTCCGCGCCGCAACCGTGGCCGGACGATATACTTGGCGGGAGGTAAGAGGTTTGCAACGAGGTTGTCCCATGGGCGAAGCAAGTGCGGCGCGGCCAACGGTGCAGCACTGGGTTCTACGAAAAAATTGTTCGTTCACACCGCGCCAGGTGTTGTGGTTTTATTTGTCGCTCACGTTCGTGGCGTCCGCCATTGCCATGGTGTTCGCCTGGCTCGGGCTGTGGGTAGTGTTGCCGTTTGCCATCGTCGAGAACCTTCTGCTGGCGGCGGCGCTCTTGTATTACGCGCGCCACGCCCTCGATCGCGAGTGTGTCTGGCTGCACGATGGCCAACTGCGGGTCGACGTCATTCGCGCCAACGAAGTCACCCAGTATCGTTTTTCGGCGTCCTGGGCCCGGCTCGAATGGCGGGGACGGCGGGGCGACATTCTTTGGCTCTGCCATGGCCACGAGGCGGTGCGGGTGGGGAGTCACATCACGCCTCGGCTCCGTCGGCGCTTCGCCACCGAGCTACGCCAGGCCATGCGCCGGCAGGCCGCCGCACCGCAGCCCTTGAGAACTCCCGAACTGGTGGCCGGCTAGGCCCGTAGCCCCGGCGGGGTCCATCGGCGCCCATGGGCACGGCAAGGCCGCCGTCATCCGGGCGTGTTATCGCCTGACGGGCCGGCCGCGCCACAGCAGCCGGCAAGGCGGTCGTTGCCAGTGGCCCTAATCGCGCCGCGCAAAATGCCGCGGCCGCATGCCGGTGAGCCCCAGCGTGGCGAAGTACGCCGCCGCCGCGCCGAATACCACCGCCAGCAGCAGGCCCGCGCGCCGCCAGGGCTGCTGCTGCAGGGCAAGCCAATCGAAGCGCCCGTCGGCCCAGAGCAGCAAGGCCGCCATGACGGCAAGGCCAAGTAGCAGTCGCAGCGCAAAAAGCGCCCAGCCCGGCCCGGGCCGGTAGATGCCCCGGCGCAACAGGCCGCCCAGCAACAGCAGGGCGTTGACGCAGGCCGCCAGGCCCACCGAGAGCGCAAGGCCGGCATGTGCCAGCCATGGCACCAGCACGAGATTGAGCAACTGCGTGGCCACCAGTACGCCGATGGCGATCTTCACCGGCGTGCGGATATCCTGCCTGGCGTAGAAGCCCGGAGCCAGGATCTTGACGGAGAGCAGGCCCACCAGTCCCACGGCGTAGGCCATGACGGCGGTGCGGGTTTGCACGACGTCGGCGGTGGAAAAGGCCCCATAATGGAACAGCGTGGCGACCAGGGCATCGGCCAGCATGGCGAGGCCCACGGCGGCGGGCAGGCCGGTGAGCAGCATGAGGCGCAGGCCCCAGTCGAGCAGATGGCTGTAACGCTGGCCGTCATCCGCGGCATGCGCTCGCGACAAGCTGGGCAGCAAGACGGTGCCGAGCGCTACCCCCAGCAGGGCCGTGGGAAATTCCATCAGGCGATCGGCGAACGACAGCCACGTGACGCTGCCGGGGGTGAGCCAGGTGGCGATGTTGGTGTTGATGATGATGGAAACCTGGGCCACCGACACCCCGATGATGGCGGGCACCATTTGCCGGGCGATATGCTGCACCGTGGGGTCGCGCCAGGCGTCGCGCACCTGCCAGCGCAACCGGGGCGTCAGGCCCAGGCGCGCCAGGGCCGCCCACTGCACCGCCAACTGCGCCACACCGCCAGCCATGACGCCCACCGCCAGGGCGTAGATGGGGGGATCGAAACGATCGGCCAGCCACAGACTGGCGCCGATCATGGCCAGGTTCAGCAGCACCGGCGTGAACGCCGGCACGGCAAAGCGCTGCCAGGTGTTCAGCACGCCCGACGCAAAGGCCACCAGCGACATGCAGACGATGTAGGGAAACATCACCCGCGTCATCCAGACCGCCGCGCCGAAATCGTCGGCGCGGGCCGCATCGCGCATGCCGCTGCCCACCAACGTGACGACCACCGGCGCGCCGATGATGCCGAGCAGCGTCACCACCATAAGCGCGAGGGTCAGCAGCATGGCCACCCGGTCGAGCAGCGGCCGCACGCCATCGTCGCCATGCTGATGCCGGGCGGAACCCAGGATGGGCACGAAGGCCTGGGCAAAGGCGCCTTCGGCGAAGAGTCGGCGCAGCAGGTTGGGTATACGGAACGCCACCCAGAAAGCGTCGGTGAGCGGACCGGCGCCAAAGGCGCGGGCGATGAGGATGTCGCGCACCAGCCCCGTGACGCGGGACAGTAGAGTGAGGCCGCTGATGGTGGCCGAGGATCGCAGCAGGCTCATGAAAAGAATCTTCCGCCGAAGGCGGGATCGGGCACTATTGGCGGGGCGCGATGCCTGGCGCGGCCGTGGGCGTTGCGGCAGTCCGCGGGCCGACGGCCGGGCCGCAGGCTGGCCCTGGGGCGCGTGGCGCGGCCATCCTGGCGCGCCGCCAAACGACATCGGCGCTCACCGAGGGTGGGCGCCGATGCGGATGGGCGGGCACGGAAACGGGCCATGCCCGGCTTGCCGGTTTACTTCGGCGCCATGCGGATGGCGCCATCCAGGCGGATGGTTTCGCCGTTGATCATCTCGTTGGTGATGATCTGGTGCACCAGCTTGGCGTAATCCTGCGGCGTGCCCAGGCGCGAGGGAAAGGGGATGCTGGCCGCCAGCGAATCCTGAACCTCTTGAGGCATGCTGTCCATCATGGGCGTGCGGAAGATGCCGGGAGCGATGGTCACGCAGCGGATGCCGAGCTTGGAGAGATCACGGGCGATCGGCAGCGTCATGCCCACCACGCCGCCCTTGGAGGCGGAGTAGGCGGCCTGGCCGATCTGGCCGTCGTAGGCGGCCACCGAGGCGGTGTTGATGAGCACGCCGCGCTCGGCGGTGGGCTCGGCGGCATTCTCGCTCATGGCGGCGGAGGCCAGGCGAATCATGTTGAAGGTGCCCACCAGGTTGACCATGATGGTCTTCTGGAACAGATCGAAAGGGTGCGGGCCGTTCTTGCCGACGGTGCGGTGCGCGGTGGCGATGCCGGCGCAATTGACCAGGCCGAACAGCGGGCCGAGTTCGAGGGCCTTGGCGACCACCGCCTGGCCATCGGCCTCGGACGTGACGTCGCAATGCACGAAGCTCTGTTTGAGTTCGGCGGCCAGGGCTTGGCCGAGGGCGTCCTGCACGTCGGCGATGACGACTTTCGCGCCGTGCTCGGTAAGCATGCGCGCGGTGCCCGCGCCCAGACCCGAGGCTCCGCCGGTGACGATAAAGACCTTATTGGCGATTTCCATGGAACTTCCTTGGGAAAAGAAGAAAAGACGAGGCTGGCCGTTTAATCGAGAGCGGCGAACAGGCGCGTCTTGATGTCGTCGACCGAGCCGACGCCGGCGATGCGGCGATAGCGCGGCGCCGCTTGCGGCTCGGCCTCGGCCCAGTCGCGATAGTAGTCGACCAGCGGACGGGTCTGCTCGCGATAGACCTCCAGCCGCTTGCGTACGGTGGCTTCCTGGTCGTCGTCGCGCTGGACCAGGGGCTCGCCGGTGACGTCGTCGAGACCTTCGACCTTGGGCGGGTTGTGCTTGATGTGATAGGTGCGGCCACTGGCGGGATGCATGCGGCGGCCGCTCATGCGATCGATGATCTCTTCTTCGGGAACATCGACTTCGATGACGTAATCGAGCTTGACGCCGGCTTCGCGCAGCGCGTCGGCTTGCGGGATGGTGCGCGGGAAGCCATCGAACAGGTAGCCGTTGGCGCAGTCGGGTTGCTGCAGACGGTCGCGGACCAGACCGATGATGATGTCGTCGGGCATCAGGCCCCCGGCGTCCATGACCTGCTTGGCCTGCTGACCGAGGGGCGTACCGGCCTTGACGGCGGCGCGCAGCATGTCGCCCGTGGAAATCTGCGGGATATCGAAGCGTTCGCGCAGAAATGCGGCCTGGGTGCCTTTGCCGGCGCCGGGGGCGCCAAGGAGGATGAGACGCATGGGGGTGTCCTAACTGGAGCGCGGAGACTGATCATGAAGGCAAGACATGGATAAAACCCTAGGCCCAAAACAGCCCGCCCGGCAGCCGCGCCTGCCCGTCCATGTGTCGCCACGAATTTCGTTCAAACCATAAAGAATTACATGCTTGAGTGGTTTTGGTCAAATCCCGTTGCGGAGCGTCACCGCTGGAAGAGTCCCGGATTGGCCGCCACGTAGGCCCGCACGCGCTCGAGATCGGCGGGGGTATCCACGCCACCCGCGGGAGGAACGTGCGTGTGATGCACCACGATGCGATGGCCCTGTTCCAGCACTCGCAATTGCTCCAGCGACTCAAAGGTTTCGAGGCGGCCGACGGGCAGGGCGGGGAAGGCGCGCAGGAAACCGGCCCGGTAGGCGTACAGACCGATGTGTTGCCAGGCCGGCAAATTGGCCGCAAGCTTGCGGCCGCCATCGGCCAGCGCATCCCGCGCCCACGGAATGGGCGCGCGCGAAAAGTACAAGGCCCGGTAGCGGTGGTCGCAGACCACCTTGACGATATTGGGATCGAAAAGTGCCTCGGCCGAGGTGATGGGGCAGGCGGCGGTGGCCACGCTGGCCTCGGTGTGCGCGGCAAGGGTATGCGCGACTTCGGTGATCAGGCTGGGTTCGATGAGCGGTTCGTCGCCCTGGACATTGACGACGATGGTGTCGTCGGGCATGGCCAGCCGGGCGCAGACTTCGGCGAGGCGATCGGTGCCGGTCGGATGTTTGGGCGATGTGAGCTCGACCGAGATGTCGTGGCGATTGACGACCTGGGCGATGGCGATGTCGTCGGTGGCCACGATCACGCGCGAAGCGCCGCTGGCCTGGGCGCTTTGCGCCACCCGGACCACCATCGGCGCGCCGCCGATGTCGGCCAGCGCCTTGCCGGGAAGCCGGGTGGAGGCGGCGCGTGCCGGAATCATCACCAGCCAGGAATGATCGAGGCTCATGGGAACGTCCTCCTGCCCCGGCGCGGCCCGTGCCGGGCGACGGGCGCGACGCCGGCCGTGCCCGCGGGCGAGCGCGGGTTCAGGTTCATGGCGCCCGCGGAGCCGGCATCGCGGGGGCGGCCTCGGCTTCGGGCTCCCAGCGGCGGGCGGCGGATTCGAGCAGTAACGGTATGTCGTCGCGAACCGGGTAGGCGAGGCGGTCGGCGCGGCAAACCAATTCCTGGTTCTGGCGGTCGAATCGCAGCTTGCCTTTGCAGAGCGGACAAACCAGGATGTCAAGCAGGCGTGGATCCATGGGCGGACGGCAAGGGGGAAACAGGTGGACAGGCGCGCAATCGCTGGTGTAGCCACTCGAAAAAACCGGGGTCGTCGAGCTGCGCGGTGACCGGAACGCGCCAGAGTCGCGGATCGTTGCGGCCCTGGCATTTTACGGCGTCTTTGTCGGTGAGGAGAATGACGTCGGCATCGAGGCCGGCAAAAGGATCGCCCTCGAAGCTGGCATGATCGGGCAGGGCGCGACAGGCGTCCGGCGTGACCCCGGCCGCCCGCAGGGTCTGGAAAAAGCGCTGTGGCTGGCCGATGCCGGCCACCGCCGCGATGCCCCGCCGTGCCGGCAGGGCGGCCAGCGCCGCTTGGCGGCCGTCGACCAGCCGCACTGCCAGGCCGGGCAGCAGTCGCATGGTGGCGGCGCGTACGCCGGGCGGCGCCGGGGCGGGGTGGGAATCTCCCGGCGCCAGGTTGGTCACCAGGCCGGCCACGCGCCGCAGGCGGTCGGCGGGCTCGCGCAGCGGGCCGGCGGGCAGCAGCCAGCCATTGCCCACGCCCCGGGCATCCTGTACGGCGAGGTCGATCTGGCGCCCCAGGGCAAGGTGTTGCAAACCGTCGTCGGCCAGGATGACATCGACCTTCGGGTAGGCGCGGCACAATGCCAGGGCCGCGTCGATGCGGCGCGGGTGCACCGCAATGGGAGCGCCGGTGGCCTGGGCGATCAGGCTGGGTTCGTCGCCGAAGGCCAGTGGATCCACGGGGGCCAGGCCGAGACGGGGTGCACCGAGTGGCGCTTGCGCGCCATAGCCGCGGCTGATGACGCCCGGAGTCCAGCCCAGGTCGCGCAGGCCCTGGGCCAGGGCGATCAGCAGCGGTGTTTTGCCGGTGCCACCCACCACCACGTTACCCACCACGATGACCGGCACCGGCGCCCAGGAGGTGGCGCGCCAGCCACGAGCATAGGCCAGGCGCCGCAGACGCCAGAACCCGGCGTGCAGCGCGGCCAGCGGCCAGAGCGCGCGGGCCGCCGGCCCCCGGTGTTGCCAGGCGGCGTGCAAACCGGCTTCGAGGCGGGCGGCAAGGCCCGGACGGTCGATGGCAGAAGAGGACATGCGATCGCGTTGGCGCCGCTAGCGCGCAGGCTGGCGCGCGGCGAAACTCAGCCGCTCGAGCCCGGCCCTGCCGGCGGCTTGCATGACATCGATCACCGACTGATGGCTGGCCTGGGCATCGGCATGGATCACCAGCAGCGGCGGCTGGTCGTGCTGGCCGCGGGCCAGGCGCAGCGCCGCTTCGAGGCTTAGCGCCGAGCCGGCCAGGGGACGGCCGTCGAGCGCCAGCTGACCCTGGGCGTCGACCTCGACCACGATCTCGGGCACGACCTCGGTGCTCCCGGCGCCGCTGGCGGGCAGTTCCACGCCCAGAACGTTGAGGCGGGCAAACGTGGTGGTGGCCGTGAGGAAGATCAGTAAAACCAGCAGAATGTCGATCAAGGGCACCAGGTTGATCTCGGGCTCGTCGGTCGTGGAGTCGCGCAGGAAACGCATCAGGGCGCCTCGCTGGACGAACGGCGGGCGGCGGGAAGGCTGTCGAGGAGGCGCTTGGCCGCGCTTTCCATGGCGAGAACGTAATCGGCCACGAGCGAGCGATACCAGCGCTGGAAAATCACGGCGGGAATCGCCACCAGGATACCCAATGCGGTGTTGTACAAGGCAATGGAAATGCCGCGCGCCAACTGCGTGGGATCGCTGCCGGTGGGCGACCAGGCACTGAAGATCTCGATCATGCCGATAACGGTGCCGAACAGGCCCATGAGCGGCGCCACCGCGGCGATGGTGCCCAACCCGCCCAAATGGCGTTGCAGCTCGTGGGCCACCTGCCGGCCGGCGTCTTCGAGGGCGGCGATGGCTTCGGCGCGCGTGGCATGACGATAGCGCAGCCCCGCGGCCAACACCTGGCCCAAGGGCGAATGGCGTTCGAGCCGCTGCAGCCAGTCGGCCGCAAGCTCCGGCCGCCGGGCCAGGCCCTGGGCTTCGACCAGCAGGCCTTCCGGCAGTACGCGGGCGCGGCGCAAAGCCAGTGCGCGTTCGATCACCAGCGCCAAAGCGAGCACCGAAATGGCCAGGAGCGGCCAGATCGGCCAACCGGCATCATGGATAATGTCGAGCATGCGTATCCGCCCACGAATGAAGATCGCAGTGTAGCCGTTCGTGGCGGACGCGTGCCGCGCCGCGTGCTCCAAAAGGGGCTCGCGACGGAAGCAAACTATCCACACGAACTGTGGATAATTCTGTGGGTAAAACGCGAAGTTGGCGCAAATACGGCCTCAGAGCGGCATGCCGCTTTTTGTGGCATTTTCATGTCAGTGGAAAAACAAAGTCAAATCAATGGTTTACGACGATAATTCGACATCTCCGGCAATCCGGGCGCTCCGTGTCGACTTGACATCCTGCCGTCATTATTGTGGACAGATCGAGGCCGGCCCATGGCGCTGACCCCGGGATCTTCGGCCCCCGCCGGGCTGGAGCCCGAGCAGGTGCTGGAGGTGAGCCAGCTCAATCGCCGGGTGGCCGAGGTGCTGGAGCACAGCTTTCCCCTGTTCTGGGTGCGGGGCGAAGTGTCGAACTTCCTGGCGGCGGCCTCGGGACACTGGTACTTCTCGCTCAAGGATGCCGGTGCGGCGGTCAAAGCCGTTATGTTTCGCGGCCGGGCCAGCCAAGTGGGCTTTTTGCCTCGCGTAGGGGATCGCATCGAGGTCCGGGCGCGGGTGTCGCTCTACGAACCGCGAGGCGACTTCCAATTGCAGGTCCAGGGGATGCGCCGTGCCGGACAGGGCAGCCTGTTCGAAGCCTTCTTGCGGCTCAAAGAGCAACTGGCCCGGGAGGGGCTGTTGGCCGTCGAGCGCAAGCGTCAGCCTCCTGTGCGCCCGCGCTCCATCGGCGTCATCACCTCGCTGCGCGCGGCAGCCCTGCGCGACGTCATTACCTGCCTGGCACGCCGCGTACCGCACGTCCCGGTGGTGGTCTACCCCTCCGCCGTGCAAGGCGCGGAAGCGCCCGCGCAGTTACTGGCGGCGCTGCGCCGAGCCAATACCCGGGCCGAGGTCGACGTGCTTCTACTGGTTCGCGGCGGTGGCAGCATCGAGGATCTCTGGGCCTTCAACGACGAAGCCCTGGCCAGAGCCATCGCGGCCAGCGGTATACCGGTCATTTGCGGTGTGGGCCACGAAAGCGACTTCACCATCGCCGACCTCGTGGCCGACGTCCGGGCCCCGACTCCCACCGCGGCGGCTGAGCTTGCTTGCGTGGCGCGCGCGGAATCCTGGCAGCAAGTGCACTCGCTGGCGCAGGCGCTGGCACGGGCCCAGCTGCGCCGCCTCGAACGTTTGGCCCAGCGCGTCGATCGCGCCGCCTTGCGCCTGGTGTCGCCGGGCGAACGTCTGGCCAGGCAGCGCGAGCGCCTGCAGCGTCTGGAGGCGCGTTTGCGCCAGGCCCAGGAACGGCGCTTCGAACGCTGGCGGCAGCGCCTGCAAAGTATCGATCTGGCCCGAAGGTCGCCCGCGCGCCTGGTGGCGGCCCGGCGCCACCACCTGGAACAACTGGCGACGCGTTTGCAGCAGGCCATGCAGCGTGCCGCTCGCGAACGTGGGCGGGCGGTGGCGCATGCCGACGCACGGCTGCGCGCTTTGGGCCCCCAACAAACGCTGGCACGCGGCTACGCCATCGCGCGGGACGCGGAAGGGCGAGTCGTGCGCGCCGCCAGCGGCTTGGCCAAGGGCCAGGCGTTGCGGCTGGATTTCGCCAGCGGTGCTGCCACGGTATCGGTACGCGACACGCTCAGCGAGCCTTAGTCCCGGCCCTGGCTTTTGCGCCAGTCCGCGACGCTTCAGCGGGGCGAAGCGGATTCGGGGAGGCCGCGGATGCGATCTCCCGGCCCCAGGCCGCGTTCGGCAAACCAGCCGCGATTCATCTCGAGCGCGAACCGCACCGGCTCGGTGGCGCAATGGCTGGTACGTGTTTGCGGCGCCATGTCTTCGATGTTCACGATCGTGCCGTCGTCACGCAAAAAAGCCACCGACAGCGGCAGCAGCGTGTTGACCATCCACATGCACTGCTCGGTGGGGCGCGGGAACAGAAACAACATGCCTTGCTGGGGCTCGAGGCGCTGGCGGAACATCAGGCCATATTGCAACTGGGCCGGTGTGCTGGCGACTTCTGCCTGGATGACATAAAGGCCGGCGGTGAGGCGCAGGGTTGGCAAGGGAGGCTGCGGCTGGGACTGAGACTGCGCCAGCACAAATGGCGCGGTGCTCGCGAGGAGCATCGCGCCAAGCAGCCCTGCAAACCGCCTTCGACCCCAGCGCCCGGTGACGCCGGCGACCAGGGAGGCCGCCCGCGCCATGCGCTGCGGCCTCATGCGGTGGCCGTAATATTGAGGGCCTGTTTGCCCTTCGGGCCCTGGATCACCTCGTAGGCCACGCGTTGGCCTTCTTTGAGGGTCTTGAAGCCAGTCATCTGGATGGAGGAAAAGTGGGCGAAGAGATCTTCGCCGCCATCGTCGGGCGTAATGAAGCCAAAACCCTTGGCGTCATTGAACCACTTAACGGTTCCAGTACTACGAGGTGCACTGCCAGCAGTGGCGTCGGCAACAGCAGAAACTTCGGACATGACTAGCCTTCTGTGAGTTTGGGGCGGCAAACGCCCGGCCGTGTTGACGTGGCCATGCCACACCGGCTGGAGGCGTGAATGAATCATCGGTAACTTGGCCGGGGGCGTCAAGTAGGGGTATGCCCGAGGGGTGACTTGCGCGACTTTGAAAATCGTCGTATGATTGCAATCTTGCTGGCGCATTAGCTCAGTCGGTTAGAGCGACGGAATCATAATCCGCAGGTCCCCTGTTCGAATCAGGGATGCGCCACCAAGAATTCATGAAAAAAATCAAGCGCTTAGGTCGAAAGGCTTAGGCGCTTTTTTCTTGCGTGCTCCCTGTCAGATGCTTCGTG
>JALOAI010000044.1 GCA_023228945.1 Pigmentiphaga sp.
AGACGTGGATCGATGAGAATTTCGGCAGTTTCACGAGAACATGCTGGCAGGCCGCTCGCGGAGCCATACGAAAAATCCCCGACCAACCAACCATCTGGACCGAGCCTGCTGGCGGTCCTTTTATCTTGCGATGCTCCCCTTACTTCCCTGCCTTCCCGGCCTCGTATGCGATAGCGAACGCCGTTGCTCCCCTGACTACGCTTGCCTGCGAGGGCGCCCCTCATGACGGCTGCTGACCGGAAAGAGGGACGAACAGGCTATCCTCGACTTCGGAAGGGGCTGGATCTGGGATCTCTCCAGCTTCATCCCGTGGCGCTTCGGATGGCGTCGAAACCGTACCGGACGTGACGCCGACCGGACGGGAAAAGAGCGGTGCGTGGGTCCAGGCCAGCGCATCGGCGGGCGCGCTGGCGAGCGCGCGAGCGGGCGCTCCGCCGACCATCGGCGCGAGCATGGTGAGATAGGCGCGCGTCTCTCGCGGTAGCGGGCGGCCGGTCGCCAGATGCTCATCATAGCGTCCTGGGCCAGCGTTATAGGCGGCCAGCATTGCAGTCGGATTGCCGTAACGATCGTGCAATTCACGAAGATAGGCAGCGCCCGCGATGATGTTGTCGCGGGGGTCGTAGGGATCGCGGCCGAGACGATAACGCGCACGAAGTTCCGCCCAGGTGCCGGGCATGATCTGCATCAGTCCCATGGCTCCAGCGTGCGAGATCGCGGTCACGTCGCCCGCACTCTCGACACGCATGACCGCCCATATCCAGGGCTCCGGGATGCCGAAACGACGCGATGCCTCGGCCACATGGGCGGCGATCGGCGTCACGGCGGACTGCGACTGCGCCGTCGCGGTTTCGCCGCGCGCGATGGCCGTCGCCGGCGCACTCGCAAGACTTGCGAGCAACGCCAGCGACAGCGCCCGGCGGCGCGATGTGCAGCAGCGCGGGCGCACCGGATCAGCTCCGATCTTCGCGGACACGCGGACGGCTTACCGACAGGCGGAAAGCCGAGCCCTCGTCGTCGGTGCGGAAGAGATGCGCGCGCAGAGTCTGGCCTGTGAACAACGGGCTTTCGATCTCCAGCGAGACATAGTCGCCCGCGCGTTCGCTGACATCCTTCCACGCAGCGCCGACTCTGGGGCCATGTTCGTCGTCGAGCAGGACGCGGAAATCCGGCGCTTTGTCTGCATCGCTCGGTTCGGCGCGAACGAGGGCGATAACCTCATCGATGCCGAACAACCGGATGCGGCCCGTAAAGCCATCATCGGTGGGTTTGAAGATATTGGGTTGCATTGCCAGTCTCCTTTGCTTGGCGGGGTGAAAGATTTCGCGGCACGGCGAACGCTCACATCGGCGTCGCCCGACCGATCACGGTTGCTGCGGGAAGCGGTCCGAAATAGCGGCCGTCGAGGCTGTCCTCGCGGTCGGCGTTTAGGAAGAAAAGCTGGTCGGCTGCGAGCGTTCGGCAGCCCGTCCAGGCTGGCAGCGCGCGGCCAAGCCGGTCGGTCTCCTTGGCGACGGTGACGGCCCGGCCATCGATGCTGATGGTGCCGCCAGTCCGGCAAACCGTCTGTCCGGGCAGCGCCGCGACACGCTTGAGGAGCGGCAGGCCGAGCGGCAGATAACCGCCCTCGGCGAGGAACCCCGCGATATCCGGCGGCGGCATCACCACGGCAAGCGCGCCGCGCGGGACGGAGTCGCCCGTCCGCACGCGGTAGAAGCCGATCGGAACGCTCGGACTGGCGTTCCAGATCAGTCGCGGCGGCGGATCGATCCACATGGAGATCGCGATGAGATTGACCGCGACGACGGCCGCCGCGAGCGTTTTCCACGGATAGGTCATTGCAGGGAGCCTTTGCGGGCGAGCCAGGCGCGGTGGCGCTCCAGCGTGTAGGGACGCGGCGTTTCACGAGCGGCGAGACGATTGTGGACGTGGCGCCAATGGTCCGGCGCGGTGTCGGCGGGATCGATGCCGAGGGCGTCCACCGCGTCGATCGCTTCGAACACGCGCTGGACCTTCGGCCAGCCGGAAACCCGCAGCAGAATGTCGCCGCCGGGATCGACGCCGGGCACGGTCTGATAAGGTTCGCCCGGCAGGACCGCGCGCAGAATGTCGATGCGGGAAACGACCGAGCCGAAGTCGTTGGACGCCCAGCGCACGAAGGCGAATATGCTGTTAGGAGCGAAGCCGAGGCGGCGACGGCGCCGATCGAGTATCTGATCCTCGACAGGACGTCCGAAGCGTATCCAGCGCTCGATCTTCTTCTCGATCCACAGCAGGTCGACGCGGGTGCGATCATCGCGGGCGGCGATCATGGGGCGCGCTCCTGATCCTCGTCCGGGAAGGCATCGGCGAGCATGGCGCGCAACAGATCGGCCAGCGTCAGCCCGCGCTGGAGCGCCGCCAGCTTGATCCGTTTCCGCAAGTCCGGCGTCACGTCGATGGTGAGCCGCGCGGTGTTCGCGCTGCGTGACGGCGGCGTGGTTCGTTCCCGATCGCCGTCGGATACCCAGGATTCAACACCGCGTGGCCGGGCGACGAAACGCCTGGATGGTTTCACCGGACCGCTCATGGCAGCAAGCTCTCGACCTGCTGCGCCAGAGCGACGATTTCGCGCGCAGCGATGCTGCCCGAGTCCATTTCGGACGCGAGCCGCCCGGTTCGCAGCGCATCTGCGAAGATCACCCGCTGACCGACATGGGCCGACAGCAGAGGCGGATCATGGTCAGCAAGATTGTCGGCAGTGGCGCGTCCGATCAGCGTGCGCGCAGGATAGCGGTTGAGAATGAAACGCGCCGCGATCGCGGGTTTGAAGATGCGGGCCTGATCGAGCAGCGTCAGCATCTCGGCCGAAGCCCATCCGTCAAGCGGCGATGGCTGCACCGGCAGGAGGACGAGATCGGCGGCGAGCAGAGCAGAGCGGAGCAATCCCGCGACACGGGGCGGCCCGTCGATCACCACATGGTCGACGCTGCGCGCCAGCTCCGGCGCCTCGTGGTGCAGCGTGTCGCGTGCGAGACCGACGACGCTGAACAGTCGCGGCAAGCCTTGCGACGCGCGCTCCTGGGCCCAGTCCAGCGCCGAACCCTGCGGATCGGCATCGATCAGGAGCACGCGCTTGCCGGTGATGGCCCACTGGCCAGCCAGGTGGAGCGCGAGGGTCGTCTTGCCGACGCCGCCCTTCTGATTGAGGAACGCGACGATCATCGCGCTTCGTCCACAGGGGCGCAGCCCGTTAGCATGAATCCGAAGGATTCAGAGTTAGCAATGTTAAGGGGCGGAATCGCGCAATGATTCCATTGCGTTATAGGTGGTTTTGGTTCCTGATAGTCCGAGGATCGGGTTCCCGATCGTCCGATAGTCGCGGTTCCTGATAGTCCGTGTCTCATGGCAACTTATCCACAGGCGGGTAGCCCATCCGCCGCATGGCGGCGTCGAGCGGATCGATGGGGAGCGGAGTGAAGTTCAGCCGGTGGCGGCCGAGTTCGTAGGTGAGGGTCAGCCGGTATCCGGGCAGGGGTTGGCGGCGGACGATATCGCGCAGTTCGAAGCTGAACCGCTTGAGCGGCGAGAGGACGCCCGACTTCAGGTGAAGGTGGGCGACGTCGAAGCTCCACCCATGTTCCTGCCGTCCGCCATGCTTGCGGCAGATGCGATAGAGCCAGCGTTCCAGCCCGCCGGTCAGGCTGAAATAGGCGCGGTCGATGGTAAGGACGAGCGCGTGATCCAGCACCCCGGCGTAGAACCAGTCGGGAACGATCATCTCGATGCCGAGCGCGCGGCCCTTCCCGTCGAGACGCTCGCGCCATTCGTTGATCCAGGAGAAGCGATGGCGCCGCCGCTGGGTGGTTTGACGGATGCTGGTGGCGATCGTGGTCGACTGAAGCCGGTCGAGACCGGCGCGCAGCCGCTCATAGCTGGCCTTGCCGGTGCCGCGCCTTGTAAAGGTCAGGATGTCATAGGGCGTGGCGGCGATGAGGCGCGAGGTCGGCAGGCTGGCGTCGTGCGCCTCGACGATCTGGCTCGCGGCCCAGATCAGAATATCAGCATCCCATATGGTGGCCATGCCATGTTCGGGCGTCGCCTCGACCTGGATCGAGACCTCGCCCATGCGAAACTCGATCGGTGCGACCCGCTTGCTCTTGGCGAGCGAGAAGAAGGGCCAGCTCATCAGATCCTGGGCATCGCGCGGTGCGACATCACCGCCAGCCGGGCGGAACAGGTCGAGCTGCCGGGCGGGAGCTTTGCTTAGCGACATGGATTATCGCCCGCGCGTCCCGCTGGCGTGCCGCCTTGTCGTGGCCAGGCCGGGTCCCGGATCGGATGTCGAGCGCCGCATCCCGGCCGCCGCCCAATCGTCGATGTCGGCAACCGTGTAGACGATGCGTCCGCCGAGCTTGTGGTAGATGGGGCCGGTTCCGAAGCAGCGATGCTTTTCTAGGGTGCGCGGCGACAGCCCGAGACGCTTCGCAGCATCGGGGGTTCGCAGAAAGCGCGGCGCAGTGTCTGGGGCGTCAGGCTGCATGATCGGTCTCCGTCGAAGCGCGGGCCACGAGGGCAAGGCGCGTGGTACTGGAGACAAGGCTGGCGTATGCCGCCTATGCCGGGAGAGAGGGCAAAATCAGCCTGCGGGAAATGTCGCACCGGCGTAGAGCGTCACCGGCTCCGGAGCAGATCGAGATATCCGGTTTCGCTGAGCCGAATGGCCTCGTCGCGCAGTCGTTGAACCTGCCGGCGTTCATTGGCCGCGCGCCAGTCGGAACCATGCAGCTCCAGGCCGGGATAAACCGCGGCGTCGGCCAGCTCGCGCGTGCTCAGACCCGCCGCGAGGAGACTGAGCAGGTGCAGCAGGAAACTCAGGCGCAGGCGCTGAAATTCCGTTGGCCGGAAAGCGGCGGATTGTTTGCCGCGCGGCGCGCCCTGAAGTTGGCGCCGGAATTGGTCGGCGACGGCCCGGCGCAAAGGATAGTCCCGGTCGGGAGTGAGAGCGATGACCGTGCCTGCGCGCATAGCGGGATCAGACAGCCACAGGCGCAGGCGTCCACCGGGATCGTCGATAACGAGATGGCGACCGCTCTGGTCCGTGTGATCGGCGAGGATCGGGCCGAGATCGGCCGGATCAAATGCAGGCGCGGCAGCACAACCCTGGGGCGGGGGCGCCAGCACGACTGTGCCTGGCGCGACGTCGGGTCGCCATAGCGCGGGCGCGGCTGCGGCCGACACATAAGGGTCGATGGGGAAACACCAACCCCCAGCGCCGGACGAAGTCCGCGCTGAGGGTCTCCTCCCGATGTGCACCGTCCGCGATCGTCGATGTCATCCGATCATAGTCACGGCGGTAGTTCTTGTTGTGCCGCAGGAACTCCTGCGCAAAGTCCGCGTAATCGAAATTGGCGGTTACCCCGGCGATCGCTTGCGACCGCCAATCGCTGGCAGTTGGCATCGCACCTCTCCCTGTATCCCGTATTCGGGGTCAGGAGAGCGAGCTTGCCTGCGCTCACCCACGCCAGAAGAACCGCCCGAGCGCATGAATTCAACGACTTGCGGGAGAACGTGCTGTGCGTCGGGCGCAGCGAACCCCGGTGGCCGGCCGCGACGGTTCTACCGGGGGTGTCCTTCGAGCAAATGACGATATCCGACTTCGGTCATCCACCTGGCGCGGGCGAGGTGACTTTCGTAGATGCCCCAGGCGCGCTCGGGATCTGTTGCCGGATCAAGGCCAAATATCACGCGGACAATCTCATGCCAGTGCGCGCCCTCGGCATCCGCTTCGAGCAGGCGCAGATAGGTAACGAAATGCCGTTCGTCATAGGGGTTCACCCGTCTTGTCTGCGGAGGCGCGTCGTCAAATGCAGGAATGGTCATTGCGCGACACCTGGCGCCCAGGAGGCGTTGCGATTGTCCCGAACACGGAGCCCGGTTATGCGACCGATGGGATAAGCGCCTCGCGCGCGGCCCGCAAATCGCGCCCACTGCCAGAACCTTCCGCAAAGGAGACGCGGGTCGTGGAACACCCTGCGCACCGGTCGTCCCGACAATAACGGATGAAGATCAGCTCGACTTGCGGAAGAATTCCATCGGGTCAATGTCGAGGATCGTCGCGATCCGTTCGAGCATATCGACGGTCGCCGCGTGTTCTTCGCGCTCCAGCATTCCAACATAGTTGCGGTTGATCCCGGCACGGTCCGCAAGCTCCTCCTGCGACAAGCCTTTGGCATGACGCATGTGACGCAAGTTGGTGGCGACGATCTCCCGCAAGCTCATGCGGGGGACGTCGCCGCTCTGCCTAACCCATGGCCACCTAATATACTAGGGAATCGTATCTACGTAACGGCGTATCTGCGGAAATCCGCCACTACGCATTCAAGGAACGCGGGGCCGACGAGCGGCCCCGCGTCCGTCTCACCGGGCAAAGGGATCGAACTCAAGAACGATGCTTGCCGAATCGCCGTCCCATTCGCTGGCCGGCATCGCGCTGAACAGGCCGCCTTCGGTTCGGAATACGATGATATTGACCATGAGGCTGCGCGCGAGGCTCCAGGCATAGGCGGATACGGTGTTGAGCGACTTGGACATTGCGGGCTCCTGTCTTTCGTCGCGGGGACCATCCCCGCTCGACAGGCTCCCGAAGTGTCGGGCGCATGGCTGCAATCACCGCACGGGCGCAGCCCGAAGGCCGCACGCTGCGCGTAGCGGACCCTTTATGGGTTGATGGCGAAGCCATGGGTCTGACCAAGGATCAGAGCCAATGAGAGCGGCGGTGGCACCTGCGAGGAATCGGAACCGCCGGAGGTTCGTTCAAACCGGGTCCGGCTGGGTGGACACTGCCTCATCCTTCCCGGTCTCGCTTCGGTCCAGGCAGCGATGGTCAGGGTATGGCGGACGTGTCATGCATCTGGACGCAGACCGACACGCAAGGTCGGTTTTCCGCGGGGGCGATCCGGGGCGGCTGGTTCCGGGCGTCGGCAAATAAAGAGGCCCGGCGGATTGCTCCGCCGGGCCGCTCCGTCCCGATCAGAACGGAATGTCGTCATCGAGGTCGTTGTAGTTCCCGGTGTAACCTTCATCCTTCTGCGCGGGCTTGCCGCGGCTCAGGAAGTCAACCGTTTCGGCGATGATCTCGCAGCCATAGCGGTCGTTGCCCTGCTGGTCGGTCCACTGGGTGTAGTGGATGCGGCCCCGGACCAGAAGCTTCATCCCCGACGTGCAATGCTCCTGTACCGTCTTGCCGAGGCCGTTGAAGCAGGTGATGCGATGCCACTCGGTGTCCTGGACCCGGCGACCCTGTTCATCGCGGACGATCTTTCCGTCTTTGTAGCGGGGACGCGAGGTGGCGAGGCGAATGGTGGTGATGTTGGTGCCGCCCTGGGTGGTGCGGCTTTCCGGGTCTGCGCCGAGATTGCCGGCGAGAATGACGATGTTCTGCATGATATTGCTCCGTTGCTTCAAGTCCGAGGGACCGTCCCTCCGACGAAGCCCGATCAAAGGCCGTCCGGTGCCGTCCGCATCGCCGCCTTCAGGCGGCGGCCTGACCCCATAGGCGCGGGAGTGGTGCGGGCAGCCGCGCAGCGGCAACTCGGTCCGGCGCCGCCGGGGTTGCTGGCGGAAACGGAACGACTTAGGGATTCGCCAGTCGGAAGGGACCGCCCCCTCGGTCGAGGCAGGACGGAGATCGATGCGAATAGAACAGCGACAAGGCTGGCTCGCGAACGGGAGCGAACCGGCTTGCAGCCCTACAGGAAACAAACACACCTGCTTTCGGCACTGGCCAAAGGCCCCGGATATCCGGCGAGCGACTTCGCGCTGACCTGGTTCACCGTCAAACCACCGACTTGCGATCAAATCCGTTCAATGGCTGGTAGTCGTTCCGGCGCGCCACGGGAAAGCCGACGCTTCCGGCAGCTTCCGGAGCAAGGTGGGACTAACGAGCCAGCCGGCGCGCGCGCCGCCTGCGATAAGGCGCCGAGCGCATCGATCGAACGGGGTAAGCTGCCTGGGGCGAACGGGAATGGCGAGAAGCTATGACAGACCATATCCATTTCTGAATGGAACAGAGGCGGCCCAAGCGGCGCGAGCGGCCTTGTCTGGCAATTTGGCCGCGCTCAAGGGATCGGTCAGCGACCTGTGGATGAAGGTCGCGTTGCCTTGGGCTTGGGCTGGTGAAGACGCCGCTTCACATTCGGCTTCAAAGCGGCGCGAACATCCTTGTCGGCAATCGCGATATCGAACCACTCAGGGTCGAAATATCCGCCGCACCACCGCTTGGTTTCTCTGTATTCGGGGTCTTTCGGGTCTGCCAGCACCTCTAGAAATTGCTCATATCCTGAAATGCCGCCGACATCCTCGGGCGGCCGAGCGCGTGCGCCATCGATGCAGGTTGCGTGGGTTGGGGGCGTATCGAGAAAGACCATTTCCTCGATTTCGACCTGATGCCGCCAATTGTCGCCGAAGTCGTACAGATAGCTGAAGACAATCCCGGCGCCCTGGAAATCCCTTATCCGCACCGCGCGTTCGTCGAAGACTCGCGCATCCCCCTCGACCGAGCCATCCTCGGCAAGAGCGGCATCGCCATAGCGCAGTCCGCCTATCTCAAACTCGTGGAGATGATAGTTCCACCAATTGAACGCGGCCTGGATCGCCAGGTGAAGCTGTTCGAGGTTCCACGCGCCCGGCACGATGATGCGGCGCCAGATTTCGGGTTCAATCCCGTTGATGGATATCTTGAGCCGCGCGGCATTGGGAGCTTCGAACATCGCGTTTCAAGCCGCCTTCGATAATGCTGACACCTTGATCTCGTCCTCATGGCCCCGTGCCTGGGCGAGATCATAGGCGCCCTGCATCCGCATGAGCGTATCGGCTTTCAGGCCAAATGCCTTCTCGAAGCGGATCGCCATATCGGCAGTCAGGCCGGTGTGCCCGTTCAGGACATTACTCAGATTCTGCCGCGAGACACCGAAGTGCTGCGCCAGCTCCTTCACATTGATACCATGCGGCTCGACCATCTGGCGCTTGAGCCAGGGGCCGGGATGAACATGGATCGAAGGATGAACTTTGATAGCCATCAGTGATAATCCTCCAAATCAAGATCCGCGATCGTGGAGTCGTCCACCATCGTAAATGTCAGCCGCCAATTCTTCGTCACCGTCATGGCGTAGCTGCCTTTGCGGTCCCCTGTCAGGGGATGGAAACCGAAGTTTGGTGGAACAGAGAGTTCATCCAGGCTGGATGACGAAACCAGGAAGGCGATCATATCAATGACGCGTTCCGCCTCGATCACGCCCCTGGCGCTACCTTTTTCGACCAGTCGTCGCAGCGCCTTGTGCCTGATGCTATCAATTTCCACGTGTCAACAGATAGGCGACACGAAAGTCCGTGTCAATGATTGGTTGACACGGATTGCTGTCGAACGTGGCCGATGGGCGGCGCTTACGCGCCGCCCAGGTGACGGAAATCCCAGACCTTGATGCCGAGCGTTTTGGCCTTGTCACGGATGTTCGACTGGATGCCGGTGCCCGGAAACACCACCAGCCCCTTGGGCATGGCGGCGAGCATCTCGTCATTACGCTTGAACGGCGCGGCCTTGCCGAGTTTCCAGTCAGGCTTGATGGGGACGCTCGGCACGCCGCGATTGTCGGCCCAGAGGACCGAGATATGCTCGCCGCCGCTTTCGGTCGCGCCATGGATCAGCACCATATCGGGGAATTTGGCCCGGATCTTGTCGAGCGTCGACCAGATGAGGCGCGTATCGTTGAACGCCGGACCAGATGAGACCGCGATGCGAACACCTTTGGGCATGAGCACCTGCTTGTCGGACCATTTGCGATCGTTGATGAAGTCCTTGCTGGCAATGACCGCCGAGGTCAGCGCCTTGCGATTGACCTTGGAGCCGGACCGGGGAAGCCAGGGCTTCTTGACGAAAGCGCGGTACTGGTCGGCGGCGGCGTCGCGCAGATATTCGAAGGTGTCACGGCGCTCGATCATGGTCACGCCTTCGGCGATCGTCCGCTCCAACTCGACCGACTTGACCTCCGAGCCGTCCTGTTCGCGCTGCATCCGTTTCTGCGCGACCTCATTGTCGTCCAGTTCGCGCTCGACCCGCTGGATGCCGTTGTGAAAGACGTTGACCAGTCCCCAGAGTATGTCTTCGAGGTCGGGTTCGATCCGCGTGTCGACCAGCGCCGACACCATGCCATCGAACATATCGGCCACCGCGCCATCGACGAGACGGGATTCAGGTAGCGGCCGTTGGTCAGGCTCATCCTCGAAGGGACGATAGCCATAGAGCTGCATCTCCTCGAGCAGATAGGCCGTCTGGGACTGGGCGTGTTCGGGTTCGTCAGCGGGAATATCGCTACTGTCGTTCATGGGGTGTCGCCTTTTCGTCTGGGAGCCGCGACCCTCGCGGCCTTCATGGCGACGGAAGGCAGCGGGCCGGACGGCGCGCACACCGCCAAGCGCCAAGCGTGCGCGCGCCCCTTTCGGGCGCGGGATGGCGGCCGTAGCAAAGCGGAGGGCGGACAAAAGGGGGCTATTTTGCTTCGCGATGCAAAGCGGCCGCTCGCGGCCGCGGCGGAAAATAGCCCCCGTCGTCCGTTGTGCTCGCTGGACGCCTGCTGCTCCTGTCGCCCTCTATGAAGGCGTGGGCGCGGCCTCTTCAGCGAAAATGGCGCCTATGGTGCGACACAGCTTCGCCGGTGACGACAATACCGAACTCCCTCTTCCCGGCCTTCAGCCGGACAGGAGGAGGTGATGCTCGGCATCTTCGTCCCGCAGTTGAGGGACCAGATGCGCCCGCAGCCGATCCGCCCCCAGGCCGTGCAGGTCCGAGTTGAAATCGTCGAGCATCGGCGCCAGCGGGATAGCCTCGATCCCGGCCTCGGCAGCCCTGCGGGTCAACAGGTTTTCCGCAGCGGCTCCGGTGGAATCCTCGTCGCGCGCGATATAGAGGCACCGAAGATCCGGCGGGAACCGGATGGCTGCCAGGTGGGCGCCGGACAATCCGGCGATTGCCGGCAATTCGGGCATGATCGTGCGGAGCGACAGGATCGTCTCGATGCCCTCGCCGGCGACCATCACCGGACCAGCACGCCCGAAACGGACACCGTGGCCGAGCAAATGACCCATCGCGCGGCGTGGATAGGCGACCGGCGCTTTATCGATCGTCGTGGGATTGAGCCAGGTGCGATGCACGCCCGTGATTGCGCCGGCCAGATCGGTGACCAGCGCGATCATCGCCGGCCAGGCCCGACGCGTGCCGGGACGATCTTTCCGGAATGGTCGATAGTAGCAGCGCGGGTGGAACCGCAGCGGATCACCCGCTTGAAGCGGTCCGATGCTCCGCCCTGCGAGATAGCCCGTGACAAGGGTGCCGTGAACGGGGAGCGACGCTGCGGCCAGACGCTGCGCCGCCTCCGGCGTGCCGGACGGCGCTTTGGGTTCCCGCCGCGATCCGGCGCCCTCGTGCCGAGGCGATGGCTGCGGCAGGCTGAGGAAGCGCCGGGCCTCTTCCAACGTGTCGCGCAGCCGCGCATGGCCTCCCGCGATGGTGATGATGTCGAGCAGATCACCATGGTCGCCGGTCGCTGCATCGGTCCATTTTCCGGCCACCCCTCCATCGGGAGAGGCGACCAGGCGGACATAGAGACTGCGACCGGGCGTATTGCGGGCATCGCCCACCAGCCAGTAACGGCCTTCGCGATGCCCTTTCGACAGGTAGCGGCGACAGACGCTCTCGGCATTATCGGCGAGACGCTGCGCGATGTCGGTGGCGGAGTTCTTCATCTCACATCCCTCCGTCACGCCGCATGGCGCTCGCCGACCCGCTGAAGCGGAAACCGTTCCAGCAGTCGGGCGAGCACGGTCGGGCCATCGCTTCCGGTCGGGACGAACAGCCGCAGCTTCCAGGAGATGATCTCCGAGATCAGCCCCATCGCCTTCAGCCGGTCGCGCATGGTGTCGGTGAAGCCGTCCAGTTCTATGCGGGTCACGCCCATCACGCGCGCCCGGCGAAGCTGGAGCCCTTCCGCCAGATCGAGGATGGCCTGACCCTCCATCAGCGCCGAGAACGCGGCGTCGGGCGCGAGCACCGGCCTGTTGTCGTTCGCGGTAGCGGTCGCCGCCCAGGCAGGCGACACGCGGCGCCCGACGATCCGCTCGCCATCGTCGGTCTGGAGCCGATAGACGCGGGTGGACTCCTGCGGCAGTCGCTTCCATATCGGCAGCAGAAGCCCGGCGACGATGTGCATGGTGCTGGTCGCAAACTCCGGCACATCGGCAAGCTCCGCCTGCCACGCCCGCTCGAACTCGCCTCGCTCCGCTTCGCGCCACTGGGTTTCCGCCATGGCGGCAAGCGGCATCGGCGTCGATTCCATCGGCCGGACGAGCCGGATGCGCGCTTCCACGCTCCCGTCGTCCAATTGCAGCCCGCGCGTCGGAATCTGCACGGCGGCGCGGCCCGACTGCGAGTTGACCAGCAGTCTGGCGCGCCGATCGCGCAGATGGCCAAACGCTTCGTCCAGCGTCACCGGCCGGTTGCGGTCCTTGCGTTCGATGGTCAGCAATCGCGTCTCCGCTCTCGTGCCCGGATGGGTGTAGATGGTGGCGCGATCGACGATCTTGAAGCTCTCGGCCTGAAGTGTCTCCAGTCCCAACTCATATGTGCCCGACGCGATTGCGCCCTCGATGCGGGCGGTCAGCAGATCCTCGAACCGGGTGAACAGGATGTTCTGGAGGTCGATGGTGAGCGCCAGCATCCGGTTGAGGAAGGTGGTGATCGGGGGCAATTCGTCCCGAAGACCACCCTCGTCGCCGAGCGTCAGGCCGGTCGCGGCTTCGAACTCGGCGAGCGAACAGCCCTCGACCTTTCCGCTGAAGATCAGTCGGTAGAGCTGGCGCAGCGCGTCGCGCGCATACCAGGATTCCAGATTATCCTCGGGCCGGAACAGCCCCTGCCCCCCGGTCTGGCGCTGGCCGCGGGTGATCGCGCCGAGCGAATCGAGCCGCCGCGCGATGGTCGAGATGAACCGCTTCTGCGCCTTCACATTGGTCGTGACCGGCCTGAACAGCGGGGGCTGCTTCTGGTTGGTGCGGTTCGACCGGCCAAAGCCCTGGATGGCATTGTCGGCCTTCCAGCCCGCTTCGAGCAGATAATGGACGCGCAGCCGCTGGTTCTTCGCGCCGAGATCGGCGTGATAGCTGCGCCCGGTGCCACCCGCGTCACTGAAGATCAGGATGCGCTTGGCGTCGCTCTGGAAGGCGTCGGTCTCGGATATATTGGCGGAGCCCGGCCGGTTCTCGACGACGAAGCGGTCGATGCCGTCCGATCCGCGCCGCTTGACGATGCGCCGCGACCGGCCCGTCACCTCTGCGACCATGTCGGTGCCGAAGTGATGGAGCACCTGGTCGAGCGCGGCGGGGACCGGGGCCAGCGAGGCGAGCCGTTCGATCATCCGGTCCCGGCGTTCGATGGCCTCGCGCGATTCGACCGGATTGCCGTCCTTGTCGGTGACGGGCCGGGAGCAGAGATTGCCCTCGCTGTCGCTGAAGGGCTCGTAGAGCTGCACTGGAAAGCTGTGTTCGAGGTAGGACAGAACATACTCCCGAGGCGTCACATCCACACGAACGTCATCCCATTCCTCGGTCGGGATGTCGGCGAGACGGCGTTCCTGCAGGGCTTCGCCGGTCGAGACGATCTGGATGATGGCGGCATGGCCGGCTTCGAGATCGCGCTCGATGCTGGCGATCATCGCCGGGGTCTGCATCGCCGTGATCAGATGATTGAAGAACCTCTGTTTTGTTGACTCAAAGGCGCTCCGCGCGGCCGACTTTGCCTGGGAATTGAGATTACTGCCCGCCGCCCGCATCGCGGCGTCGAGATTGTTATGGATGACCTGGAACGCGCTGGCATAGGCGTCGTAGATCTCGATCTGGGCCGGGGTCAGTGCATGTTCGAGCATCTCATACTCGACGCCGTCGAAGCTGAGCGACCGCGCCGAATAGAGGCCGAGCGCCTTTAGGTCGCGCGCCAGCACCTCCATTGCAGCGACCCCGCCATTCTCGACCGCGCCGATGAACTCGCCGCGCGTGGCGAACGGGAAATCCTCGCCGCCCCAGAGACCCAGGCGCTGGGCATAGGCGAGGTTCTGCACAGTGGTCGCGCCGGTCGCCGAGACATAGACGATGCGTGCATCGGGCAGCGCGTGCTGGAGCCGCAGCCCCGCACGGCCCTGCTGCGAGGGCGCCTGATCGCCGCGATCGCTCTTGCCGCCCGCGGCGTTGGCCATCGCGTGGGATTCGTCGAACACGATCACGCCGTCGAAGTCCGTCCCGAGCCAGTCGACGATCTGCTGAACGCGGCTCGCCTTCTCACCGCGATCCTGCGAGCGTAGCGTGGCGTAGGTCGTAAACAGCACGCCCTCGTCGAGCGTGATCGGCTTGCCCTGACGGAACCGGGACAGCGGCGTCACCAGCAGGCGCTCCTGACCGAGCGCCTCCCAGTCACGCATCGCATCCTGGTGCAGGGTCTCGGAGCGACTCACCCAAACCGCGCGGCGGCGTCCTTTCAACCAGTTGTCGAGGATGATGCCCGCGACCTGACGCCCCTTGCCCGCGCCGGTGCCGTCGCCCAGCATCCAGCCGCGCCGGAAGCGCACGGCGGCTTGCGCCTCGTCCGGCGCGGCGGAAATGACGTCCCATGTCTTGTCGACCGTCCAGGCGCCCGCGAGATGCTCGCCATGCGCCTCGCCCGCGAGGATGATGGATTCGAGCTGGGCGTCGGAGAGGATGCCGTCATCGACCAGATGCGCTGGAAGCGAAGGCCGATAGCTCGGCGCCGGCGGCGGGACTGAGGCCATCGACGCCGACTGCACCAGCGGGGTCGGATGCGGCCTGGCGCCGGGGATGCGGATCGATTGGAGCACATAGGGCTCGTAGATTGCATCGGTCAGATGGCCGTGACCCGGCACAGCTTCGGCGCAGGGCGAATAGGCCAGCTCGACGCCCTCGGCTACGGGCGTCGGCGCGACAGGCCGGGCGGCGGCGGCGCGGCGCACCGGACGGGCGGCGATAGCCTGCACGGCAAGCGGCGCGCTGGGCGGCGGCGCATCGGGCGCGGGCGTGCGCGGTGGCACCTGGGCAAGCACCCAGCCGAGCAGCGTGGCCGTGTCGGGCGCAACGCCGGGCGCATCGGGGAACCGGAGCGGGTCGTCGGCGGGCGTCCGGTCGATCACGGTCAGGCGCGTGTCGATCGTGGTCCCGTGCTTGCGATAGACTCGCCCGTCGATGGCCGCCGAGAACAGGACGCGGCCGCGTTCCTGGAGCGCGACAAACGCATCGGTGAAAGCGGGATTGTCAGGCGCGCAGGAGGCGCCGGTAATCACCACGAGACGACCGCCGGACCGCAAGCGCGCCAGTGCCGAGCCGATATGACGCAGCGCCGCATCCTTCATGCGCGCCTCGACATGGGCGATCGCCGAGAAGGGCGGGTTCATCACCACCACGTCCGGCACGGCGGCGGGATCGAGATAGTCGTGAATATGGGCGGCGTCGTGCGCGGTGACGCCGACCTGCGGGAATAGCAGGTCAAGCAGCGAGGCGCGGGTTTCGGCCAGCTCGTTCAGCATCAGGCGCGCGCCTGCGATCTCGGCCTGGATCGCGAGCAGGCCGGTGCCCGCCGAGGGTTCGAGCACCCTCTCGCCCGGCTGAAAGGCGGCCGCGACGCCGGCGACATAGGCGAGGCCGGCGGGTGTCGAGAATTGCTGGAGCGCCTGGGAGGTTTCGGAGCGCCGGGTGTGGGTCGGCATCAGCCCCGCGATCTTCTCGATCAGCGCGAGCCGGGCCTGCGGATCGGCGTGTTTGCGGAACAGCGTATTGGCGTATTTACGCAGAAACAGGATCTGCGCGGTCTCGCAGGCGTCATAGGCCGATTTCCAGTCCCACAGCCCTTCGGCGTCGGACCCGCCGAACGCTGTTTCCATCGCGCCGCGCAGCGCGGGCGCATCGACGGGACGGCCGCTTTGGAGGTGGGGAAGGATGAGCTGCGCGGCGGCAAGCAGCTTCTCGGCGGTGTCGGCGAAATGACGCGCGGCGCCGGACGGCACGGCGGCGAGCGCAGTGGAACGGTTGAAGGTCATCGAGGATGCTCCGGGAGAGGCGGAAGGGTCGAAGCCGGCGGACCCTCTCTCTCAAACCGCCAAGGCTCACCCCGTCCCGGCCTTCCTCTTCCTCTCCGGTGGCCCGGTGTGGATGCTTGCCGCATCCACCAGCCCCCAGACTGCGGCGTTGTTGTTCTCGCCGAAAAAACCTATAAGTGACCAACTACATGGTCAGGAGCGAGTCATGGATGGTATCAATCTGGCGGACGCCAAAGCCCATTTGAGCGAACTGGTCGATCGCGCTGCTGCTGGCGACACGATCGATATCCTGCGCCGTGGGAAGCCTGTGGCCCGCCTTGAGGCCGCCAAACGGCCGCGCAAGGCGATCGATGCCACCCGGCTACGCCAACTGACCGATTCCCTGCCGGTCCAAAGCGAAAGCGCGGACAGGTTCACGCGCGCCATGCGCGATGGTGATCGTTACTGATGCTGTATCTCGATACGTCTTTGCTGATCGCGGCGCTGACGAACGAGGCCCGGACGGCGGAGATTCAGGAATGGCTGGCCGGGCAAGACCCGGAGGAACTGATCATCAGCGATTGGGTCGTGACGGAGATGTCGTCCGCCTTGTCGATCAAGGTCCGGACAGGCCAGCTCGATGCGGCTCAACGCGCCGAGGTGCTGAGCCAGTTTCAACGGCTTTGCAGCGAAAGCCTGACGATCGTGCCGGTGGCTTCTGCCAATTTTCGGACCGCGGCTTTGTTCTCCGATCAGTTTTCGCTGAATCTGCGTGCCGGTGACGCCCTGCATCTGGCGATCGCGGCGGAGCGGGGTGCAAGGCTTTGCACGCTGGATCGCCGTTTGGCCGAAGGAGGGACCGCGCTCGGCGCGGTGACGTCGCTTCTGTAGGAACCTGCCATATGGTCCAACTCTGGACGGCGGACGAAAAAATGGGCGACCCCATGACGGAGCCGCCCAGATAAATCAGACTTCCAGGTGCCGGGCCTCGTCGATTACAAACCCGAAGCGCCCGGCGATATATTCATCGGATGGAACGCGGAAGCGCCGTTCATGACCCTGATCGCGTCGCCCGCCGAGCCGGGCGATGCAATCCGTCATGCCAGGTTTTTCCCTGGATCGGATCGCCGATACGACCACCCAATCGTGCCGGTGCTTCTCGCCAAAGAGTCGCCGGTCATTTTCGACGGATTCACCGGGCGCCAGGAAACGGTCGTGGATCGCCTCCCAACAATTTGGGTAATAGTCGCGCAGGGTCTTCTCAGCGTGACGCCGTTCATAGGCCGTGAAGAGATCGGGAAAGCCAGTCGCGACCTTCGCCCATTCCGCATCTTCCTCATACCAGCCCCCGGCAACCCGTAGGGCCGCGGGCATTCTCGCGTTGCGCGTGCGATCGAGCTTGAAGCCGCCATGGCTCGCCGTGGAATGGAAGACCACCCCATCGGCATAGATCTCACTCGATTGAGATTGGCCCCACGGTGTCGACAGCTTGCCATCGCCACGCTTCCGTCCGAGCCGCAGCAATTCCTCCCGGTGCTGGACCAGCTCGGCGATATGGTCATGAAACCCCAGCGCATCCGCGACGACGGCGATTGCGCTATGGAAATCATCGCGCCGCCACTCGCTCATCGGCTTGCGGAGCCGCCAGGCGTTCGCAATCCGCAGTCCGCGGGGGCCGGAAATGGCGGCATAGGCGGTGTCGTCGACTAGCGCGGCGAGATCGCCGTCGGCGGTGCGGCCATAGGTGACCGGGACCGAAGGCGCCGGGTTCATGCCGCCCTCCTGATGGTCGAGACGACGGGTTCGTCCTCGACAAGCTGAAGGACGAGGTTGGAGTAGCGGTTCCGGGACGCCCAGCTTTCGGCGTCCGCCATATTGGCGGCAAGATGCCGTAGCTCGTCCTTGCCGTTCCAACGGGTGAGAATCCGCACCATGCCCGGCTGCGGCAATTCGAGGACTTCAAAGCGAAGGTCGGTCGTAACCATATAGTGACGACGCACGACAAGGACCGGCGTGATGCCGGACATAAAGGTGCCCTCGTGGAGCACGAAGCTTGCCGAGCAGGTCCTGCCACCCATAACCGCCGACGGTGATTTCTCCACGAGGCGGCCGGTGCTGTTGCGCGTCTGCCAGTCCCGCAGCTTGCGTGTGTGCCGGGCCGGCGGCTGCGGGGCGCCATCGAAGTAGCGCAGGACGGCCCCGAGTGGCGCCACGGCGTGAACCGCGTCGCCATCGAGAATGATGGACGTCGCGCCCGCGACAGGGGCGCTGCCAGTTCTTTCGGTCATATGAGGTCTCCGGGAGAGCAGCGAGGGAGCGAGCCGCCGACCGCTCTCTCTCAAGCCGGCCGGCTCACCCGCTTCCCCGCCACCCTCTCACTCTGGCCGCCGGCCCGGAGACGGAGCCGACGGCAGACCGATCACTCCCGCAGCGACCCGGCGGCTATATCAGCCAGCCATTCCACGGCTTCTTCCACGTCTGCGTCATCCTTTTCGGCAAGACGCGCAAGCGCGACGGCGCCGTTTCGGCCCAATTGGCCGAGGCGCTGAAGAGTAGCGAGCAACAAGGGCGCAAGCGCCTCCGGACTGGCGTTTTCGATGTCGGAAATCTTCACGGGTCAATCTCCATTCTATGAGGGGAAACCCGAGCGCAGAGCGCCCAGGCGATGTTCGCCGGCAGTAACCAGCCGGCCTGCGCCGTTCAGCGGGCAGCGAGTTTGCGATCGGCGGCCAGAGAAATCGCTCGCGTTGCGGCCTTGAAGGCGGCTTCGCCCTCTTCATGGGAAAGATCGCTGGCCGCCTTCACATCGAGGGATGCCTGACGAATGTCGGCGTTGCTCACATCTGTGATCTGGAGACCATCCGGCGCCTCCCTCTCGAAAACCACTTCCACGGTCGCGCGGACATGCTCCTCGCAGAGGCGAAGCAGGACATGCGAGCCGAGACCCGGCTCCACGCCCAGCGGCCCATATTCGGCGATACCGAGCATTTCATCGAGCATGGACTCGGTGCTGCGCGCCATAATGTCGTCGGCGGTGATCAGCACGGCCATGCCGCCGAAACCGTCTGGCCGCATTTTCGTGCAGGTCCAGGCCGAAACGATTGATACATAGGGGAGCGCGGGCGTCCGTCGGACGATGCTCTGGAAAAACACCTCCCAACCGGGCACCGAGAGGTCGAGTTGAAGATAGGCATCGTCTTCGCCGAGTTCGGCAAGCTCCGCGCGGACCGCGTCGGCCGCCGCGCTTTCAACGTCTCCGGACAAGGCGAGTGCTGCGCGGACCTCGTCGACGGGATAGGCGGGCATATCGTTGGCGCCCTGTTCGGCATAGAAATAGATGCCGTCTCCTTCGGCGTCGCTGCTGAAGATGCTTGAGAGGATCAGTCGCTCAAGCGGAGTCATGGCGCTCAGCGGAATGGTGGGCTGGACCACCGTGGAACAGAAATAATCAGCCATATCGGATCTCCGAAAACGCGAAAGCCCGGCGCGTGGCCGGGCTTTCGGGGAAGAAGCATGAGGGTTGGATCAGGAGGCTGGCGGGCTTTCGACGGCAAAAGGGTCCACCAGCTTGTGGATCGGCTGGGCGCGGCCCATCCAGGGCTGCGGCCGGATACAGCGCACCCAGTCCGCGAAGCTCGGAATGAAGCCGAGATCTTCGAGGACATGTTGTTCGCCGATCAAGCGGACCGGAACGACCCGCCCGCTTGAGACCGTGATGGTCGCGCCGAAAAAGCGTTCGAGCATGAAAATGCCCTCGGCATGGTGGCGCAGTGCACGATGGCGGAAGTCAGCGGTGATCGCCTTGGACTCGTCGAACCACTGGTGCAGCGGCAGATAATCCTCGGCCGAGCCGCCCCATTTCCGCACGGACGAGAGCGCGTGATGATAGCAATGGCCCATCTCCGCCTCCCTACAGCTCGTAGTAATGGTTTTCAGACCGTTCGATCCGATAGTTGAAATCGAAAACAATGGTCCCGGCGGCGACGTCGAAGGTGAACTCGCCATAACCGCCTTCATTGTTCTCCCAGCCGCCATGCTTGCTTTCGAGGAGGTCGTAACACATGGCCTCGATCGCATCCGGGAGCGGGACCGACACATGGCGGACCTCCTCGTCGTGAAATTCACAGCGGGCGATCTCGACAGATGTGTCGGGTAGGTCGGCACGGCTTTCACCGGAACGCGCGTCAATCTCTTCGATTTGACCGCTGTCCCCACTGCCATCGAACCGCACGGTGACAAGGGTGATGCCAGATCCTGCCAGAACAGACAGGACGGCAGCCTTATTGGCGGGAAAAATCTCGCTCGCTCGTTTCTCATATTCCGCCTGGCGCGCCAGGAAGGCGGTCATGTCGAACGTGGGAACAAAAGGCGTATTGCTCATTGTCGATCTCCGAAAATGAAAAAAGCCCGGCGCGTGGCCGGGCTGAGAATGGGATTGAGGTGAGACGTCGATGCGGGACGGGGCAGCGACTGGTCGACCCGTCCCGCACCAGCATTCAGGCGGCGATAGCGTATTCGTCGTCGCCCGCATGGTCGTTGGCGGCTTCCTGCTCGGCCAAGGTGTCATCCCCGTCGAGGAAGGTCGGCAGCGCGTCCGCCTCATCCGTCAGCGGCAGCGGCTCCTCGATGACCGGCGTCCGCAGTGGCTCGGGGAGCCAGTCCGCATCGGCCAGCAGGCGTTCGGCCTCGCGGGCCATGTCACCCTTCTTCAGATGGTCGATCAGCCCGGCGGTCTGCGGCCCCTTCGCCTCGGCGACCGCCTCGAGGATACGCGGCTTCGCGACCCGGTTGAGGTAGTTTTCGAAGGTCGGACGCCAGCCTGCGCCGATCATGTCGAGACCCACGGCACGCGCCAGCACATTGGCATGGTCGATACGGCGGGCGACGCCATGCGCCGAGACACGGCCGCCGCCATGCTTCGGGACCGGCTCCCATAGCGCGTTCACCGAATAGGCCGCGCAATGGGCGAACAGACTGGCCTGTTCGCCGCCGTCGAGTTGCTGGAGCGCGTCCCACACATCCTTGTCGGATTGGGGGAGACGCTCCTTCCAGCGGGTGTGCCGTT
>JALOAI010000023.1 GCA_023228945.1 Pigmentiphaga sp.
GCTCGGGCATTCAGCCGCGTGTCGCCCAGATCCAGTGTCTCGAACTCGTCTTGTGCCCAACCCATCGGCGTGCCTTTCTTGCTGCGTCAAAACCTCAATGGTACGGGAGCTTGGGACTTGTGTGTAAGGGGATGGGTTCAACGAGGAACGCAGCACGGGACGTCTGCATCCATTGCCCTTGAGCAGCATCTGGGTGGTGGTGCTTCTGGAGATACATCCCTTCCAGGATGGAAACAGCCGTCTGAGCCGGGTACTGAACACGTTGCTGCTGTTGCGGGCCGGCTATGCCTACGTGCCCTACAGTGTCGCTGGAAAGCGTGATCGAGCAGAACCAGGAAGCCTACTATCTGGCACTGCGGCGGGCTCAAGGCAGCGTCCGCACCGACGCGCCGAAGTGGCAGCCTTGGCTGGTGTGCTTCCTGCGTGAGCCTGATGTTCCAGTGGCCCTGGAAATTTCGAGCTTCGGCAATGGCCCAGGCGTGGATCTTCTTTTCCGGGCGTGTCGCCGCCCGCGAGACGCGCCGCTTAGGAACGTTCTTGGGCCGCTTCTCTTTCTCGACCCAAGTGAGTTCGAGCTTTTTTTGTTGCTCATCCGCCCCCAATCGCTCAACTCAACTGCGCAATGCGCCAGATGGAGGTGGCCTGATCGGCCATCCAGTTCTGCCACATGGCAATGCGCTGCGGCGTCCATTCGGCATTGTCATTCGCCAGTTTTCGAGTAATCTCAAAGCCGCTTTGTGCAAACAGTGCACGTTCTTCCGGATACTCCTGGATACCAGCCTGACGGTTGGCGCCTGACTGCATCAAGATCATGTTGCCCAGCCGATACACCATGCTGTCCGCCTCCTCACCGCTGAATCCGCCCATCCATCGGGTGCGTTTTGTGGCAATACGTGTTCGATGTTGAAGGCATCACTGATGAAGGCATGCTCCTGCCCCGACAAGTGTTTCTCGATGGCGCACAGAATAAAGCGCGCCACGCGGTTGTTGCGTGAATCCGTGGTGCGGATGGTTTTCTCCGCAAAGACGGCGCGGAATGTTCTGTCTTCCACATACACATTGCGCATGGCCAGCAAAGCTGGGCTCAGTTGGCTGAATTCACCTTTGGCGATCCTCTCCGCCACAGCGTTGTAGGTACGTTCTTGCTCGGCGGTGCTGTAGGCACCGATCACGTTATAGCGCAACGAAATCACTACGATGGCACGTAGCAATCCCGTAAAATCGGCTGCATCAAAAGCACGCCGGGCCGCCAGCAAGAGCGGAAAGGGTTGACGAACCCGGAAGGTTTTCAGCACACTGGCATGCTGCTTGTCATCTTGCGACCATTCGGATACTTCCGGGGACGATAGCGCCAGATAGGTGTCCAAGTCTTCTTCCATACCGCGCAGCAACTGGAAGACGCCTTCGCGATTCGTCACGCGGGTGCGAATGGTCTTGAACAGATCGGCTTGACGGGCAAAGCTGTGGCGGCTGTTCCAGTGCACGCGCAGAAAGTCCGGGAAATTTTCCGATTGCAGGCGGCCTACGATCGCTTCCCAGCGATCTTCCAAGTTACGCAGCTCATGATCTGTTTCGCCACCACGGTCAAGCACGGAAAACAAGTAGTTCTTGAGCAGATCGGTGGCGGACAAGCGCACGCCACGCGCATTTAGGGTCTCAAATACTTTGTAGGCGTTGAGTTCGTCCGTCACGGTGATGACAGTGAAGAAAAGTCGGTCGCTGACATCTTCAATAAGCTGTGCGAGACGCTTGCCCTCATCGCCGGTACTAGCTTTCAGGTAGTCGGCAACTCGCTTGTCAAACCATTCGAACGCCTTACGCAACAGGTGTTCCGAGGCGCGAAAGCCGCGTTGCGGCAAACGCTCCAGTGGCACTAGATAGGTTTGGTAGTAGTTATTATTGTTGCGGTTGAGCGTGAGCTTGGGGCGTGCAATCAGAGTGACGGGATCGAGATAGCCGACATAGGTTTGGCGGATCTGGTTCAGCCTTTGGGTATTGGGTTCCGCTTCGTTTTTGGCGTCGACAAGCCGTTGAATGTTCTTGAGCACAGCCAACACAATCAGGCTCAGCGTGGTCAGGCGTTGCTGGCCGTCGATGACATCAAAGGTCTTGTCGTCCGCTGATTGAAGCACGAGATAGCCCATGTAGTGCGACTGCTCTCCACCTTCCTTCAATGTGGCAAGAATATCCGCCCACAAATCTTCCCATTCGTCATGGGACCAGCTGTAGTCACGCTGGAATCGCGGAATACGGTAGGTCAGTCCATTGCCGATGAGCTTGCGGAATGTATTGTTCTCGGTTTTGAAATTGGTTGCGGCCATGTCGGTGTCCTTGCTTCAAAGCAATTGCCATTCAATGGTAAAAGAATAGGCTGATCCACTTATCCTTGGCATTGGTGCTTACACTATCGCGCGGCAATTCCTGCACTAGCCACTGCACCTTGCGCGCCAGCTTGCGCCCGACACCAGGTTTGGCATGGGCCGCCAATTGATTCCAGCCCACGGCGGTCACTCCGCGTTCTCGAAAGGCGTCATACAGGCTGCCGTCTTCGTCGCGCACCATCCACATCCGTGCCATCGCATTCCCTCTCGTATTCATAGCCATCAATCCAGCACAACCAGAAATTCAGTCGCCAGTGCGGTCGGCTGAACATCCCGAACATTGCGCTGCAGCGAAACCAGGCCGTAATCCGACATCATCCGCAGGGTGCGCGACAGGTTCGGCACCTTGCGGCCGCTGAGTTCCGCCAGTTCGGTCAGGGACTTGGGTTGCTTGTCGTGGATCAGGCGCAGCAGGCGGCGGTTGTCGTCGGAGAGCACGGCGGCCAATGACGCCAGCGAGGGAAACCAGATGCTTGGCGTCTCGCTCCCTTTCGGGGTTGGCCTATCTGGCTGTCTGACGCCGACAATGCAACGCTTCATGATCGTGTGGTCCCTGACATGTCTGTTCGATGAGCATATCAGTGCGTGATAATCATCGTCGATGTCTAGAGCCGTCCCTGGACCCCACCTCACTTCCCAATACAAAACCGCGAAAAAATCGCCCCCAGCAGATCATCGCTGGTCACCTGCCCGGTAATCTCCCCCAGCGCCAGGTGCGCCAGCCGCAATTCCTCGGCAAACAGATCCAGCACGCGATCGTCCGCCGCCGCATGCTCGGCGGCCATCTCCAGGTGTTCCTCGGCAACCGCGAGCGCCTGCAAATGGCGCTCGCGCGCCAGGTAGGGCGACTCGCCGCCCGGCACCCAGCCGGCCAGTTCCAGCAGCCGGGCGCGCAGCGCGTCCAGCCCCTGGTCCTGCCGCACCGAAATGAGCAGCACGCCACCCCGTTCAAGCGATGCCAAATCCCGAACACCCGCGGCCAGCGCTTCTCCCCCATCCGCCAACAGATCGATCTTGTTGTACACCTGCAGCACCGGTGTGCGCGGCGGCACTCGACCCAGGATCTCGCGCTGCAGGGCGTCGTTATCTTCGGGCCGCGTGGCATCATGCAAGTGCAGGATCACGTCGGCCTTCTCGATGGACGCCCAACTGCGCTCGATGCCCAGGCGCTCCACCGCGTCTTCGGTGGCGCGCAGGCCCGCGGTATCGATCACGTGCAGGGGCACGCCTTCGATCGACAGTTGCTCCACCACGCGATCCCGGGTGGTGCCTGGGATGTCGGTGACGATGGCCGCCTCGTGCCCCGCCAGGGCGTTGAGCAGGCTGGATTTACCGACATTGGGCGGGCCGGCCAGCACCACCTGCATGCCGTCGCGCAGCAGTGCACCCTGGCGGGCCTGGGCGCGGATGGCGGCCAGGGTGGCGCGGATGGCGGCCAGGGTGGCGGCGGCCTGGTATTTTTCGAGGAAGTCGATTTCCTCTTCGGGAAAGTCGAGGGTGGCCTCGACCAGCAGCCGCAGTTGCAGGATGCGTTCGGCCAGGGCGTTGACTTCGCGCGAGAACACGCCTTGCAGCGAGGCGGCGGCGCCGCGCGCGGCGGCTTCGCTGGCGGCGTCGATCAGGTCGGCCACCGCTTCGGCCTGGGCCAGGTCGAGGCGATCGTTGAGAAAGGCGCGTTCGGTGAATTCGCCCGGTTCGGCCAGCCGCAGGCCGATGGCGCGCCCGACGTCCAGGCAGCGGGCCAGCAGGCGGCGCAGCACCATGGGGCCGCCGTGGCCCTGCAATTCAAGGACGAACTCGCCGGTGTAGGAATGCGGCGCCTCGAACCACAAGGCCAGGCCCTGGTCGATGGCGGCGCCGTCGGCGTCGAGGAAGGGAAGATAATGCGCGTGGCGGGGAACCAGCGCCTGGCGCCCCATCAGGGCCGGCAGCAGCGAGGCCAGCTCCGCCGGTCCCGAGAGGCGGATGATGCCGATTCCGCCCCGACCGGGTGGCGTGGCGATGGCGGCGATGGGGTCGGAGCGCATGGCCATGGGCGGGCTTCCTAGAACAGGGTGAAGGACACCGGCGGCGCGCGCCCGCCCTCGCCAAGCGCGTGACGAAGAACTCGGCCTCCCGGCCAGAGCTTCTCCGCCGCCCCTCAGTGGAGCCTTCGGCTCCAGAAAATGACCGTCTCGCTTGACTCCGTTCTGAAGGCTAAGCCCCGACACCGGTCAGTCCCTGCGGACTGGGCGGCGCCTGGCACATCCGAGCGGCGTGTGCGAGGTGGGCCGGGGGGCTTGCGCTTTGGCTCGTGATCAAACGTTGCGGGCGGCTCCCACCGGCGCGTTCGCGATCTTGCGCGTGATGTACCACTGCTGGGCAATGGACAGGATGTTGTTGACCACCCAGTACAGCACCAGGCCGGACGGGAAGAAGAACATCATGCCGCCGAAGATCAAAGGCATCAGCATCATCACCTTGGCCTGCATGGGATCGGGCGGCGTGGGGTTGAGCTTGATCTGCAGGAACATGGTGGCCATCATCAGCGCCGGCAGGATGAAGTACGGGTCGCGCGCGGAGAGGTCGGTTACCCACAGGATCCAGGGCGCACCACGCATTTCCACACTGGCCAGCAGCACCCAGTACAGCGAGATGAACACCGGAATCTGCACCGCGATCGGCAGGCAACCGCCCAGCGGATTGATTTTTTCGTTGCGGTACAGCTCCATCATGGCCGCGTTGAGCTTCTGGCGATCATCGCCGTACTTCTCGCGCAGGGCCGTGAGGCGCGGCGCCACGGCCTTCATGCGGGCCATGGAGCGATAGCTGGCGGCCGACAGCGGGAAGAACACCAGCTTGATCAGCACCGTGAGGGCGACGATGGTCCAGCCCCAGTTGCCGAGCATGCCGTGCAGCCAGGTCATGACCACGAACAGCGGCTTGGCGATCACGGTGAACCAGCCGTAGTCCACTACGAGATCGAGCCCGGGCGCCACGGCCTCGAGGGCATTTTGGTCTTGCGGCCCGATCCAGAGCGATGACTGCACCGTTTGTGACGCACCGGGCTGCACCGTGCCCACGGGCTCGACGCTGCGCACCGCATACAGGTTGTTGCCCAGCGACACCATGTCGTTGACCCGCGAGACCCCCTGGCGCGGAATCCAGGCACTGACGAAGTAGTGCTGGATCATGGCGATCCAGCCATCGTCGGTGCGCTTGACGTAGTTGCCCTTGCCGTCGGCGATGTCGGAGAAACTGATCTTCTGGAACTTGCCTTCCTCGGAGTACACCGCGGGGCCGGTGAAGGTACTGTAGAAAGTGGATTCGCCGGGTGGCTTGCTGTTGTCGCGCGTGAGCTGGAAATACACCGAGGGCGATACCGGCTGCTCGCCGCGGTTGATGAGTTCGTGGCTGACGGCGATGTCGTAGCTGCCGCGCCGCAGGGTATAGGTTTTGACGACTTCCAGGCCGCCACTGCTGGCGGTGAAACTCACGCGCAGAGTATCGCCCACCAGTTCGGTATCGACATGGCTGGCGGCAAACGGCGTACGGTGGGTGGGAAAGCCCGCGCCGGCCGGCCCGACCACGCCGGTTTCCGCCGTATACACCAGCACGGCGGGGTCGTCGTTCATCAACACCACGGGGCGCGAGCTGTCGTCCACGGCACCGAACTTGAGCAGTTCGGCCTTGACGATGCGGGCGCCCACCGGGTCGAAGCTCAGGCGCAGCACATCGCTCGCCACCACGATCGGCTGGCGCGACGCCACGCGAGCCTCGGCGGGCGCGCTGGGCGGCACTTCGGTGGCCTCGGCGGCGCTGGGGGCGGGCGGCGGCACGCTCACGTCGGAAACTTCGGGTACGGCGCCAGGCGCGGCCTGGCCCGCGGCGTCGGTGGCCACCGACGCCTGCTGGGAGGTGGGCGAGCCGCCGAACAGCGACGGCTGACCTTGATAGATCTGCCAGTTGTTCCAAAGGAACAACAAGGACATGAGAAAGATCATCCAGAGGATGGCGCGTCGGGTATCCATCGTCGAAGCCATTAACCTGTAAAGGGGTCTGGAGGCGTTACGCCGCCAAGGGTGCGGGCCGGGCGCCGGGCCCGGCAAGATACGTTGCCGGCAACGATTGCCGCAACGTCGGTGAGCAAAACTGCAAAGCCATGCAGTTTAGCCGTTAATCGGTGTCCGAGTCTTGCGTCTGACCATGACGAGTACCGGGCACGGGATCGTAGCCCCCTTGCGCCAGCGGATGGCAGCGGCAGATCCGCCGCAGCGCCAGCCAGGAACCACGCCAGGGCCCGTGCAAGCGCACGGCCTCTTCGGCATAGGCCGAGCAAGTGGGTGAAAACCGGCAGGAGGGTGGCAGCCACGGACTGATCACATAGCGATACACGCGCACCGGCGACAGGACGACCGCCGCGGCGAAGCGTCGCCAGCCTGCCATGCTTCACTCCTGCCGGGGCCGCGACGCCCGTCTGGCGGCCTGCCGCAACAAGGAGTCCGCCTGTTCGCGCGCGCGTGCCTTGAGCCGGGTGAGGCTCAGCGACGGGATTCGGGATTGAAGACGCACAACGTAATCTCCCGGAGGCAGGGCTTGACGCCCCAGGCGAAAAGCTTCTCGCCAGACTCGTTTGATCGCTTGCCGGCTGACCGACAGCGGCGCATGGCGCTTGCCAACGATCAGGCCCAGCCTGGCGCCGCCCTGCCCTTCCGGGGGACCGGCCATGATGATCTGGAACCATTCGCTATGGGCAAGACGGCGCCCACGGCGCAAGATATGCTGGTATTCGGCCGCGCGCCGAACCCTGGCGCTGGGCGGAAATCCCGCTGCAGCCGGAGCCGGCCCGGGTGTGTCGCCGCGATTGGCGATGGGCGGCCTCGCGCCGGAAGGCATCTTGCGGGCCCGCGAACGTCCGCGCCCGGGCAACCCGGCGTTTAAACGGCCAGGCGCTTGCGGCCCTTGGCGCGACGCGCGTTGATAATGGCGCGGCCGCTACGGGTTTTCATGCGGGCGCGAAATCCGTGGGTGCGCTTGCGACGGACGACGGAAGGCTGATAGGTGCGTTTCATGACAAGGCTCTTGGCTTGGTAAAGGGCTGAAGTGCGCCCATCCATAGCCGGGCGCAAAAAAACTGCGCACACGGCGCAAAGCCACCCATTTCAGCAGATTTAATGCTCGAAGTCAATTACCGCTGGTTTTGACCCGGCCTGGCGTCCTACCCCCAAGCAAGCTCTCGATCATGCCGGTTCAGCCAGTGGCTTGCCCGAACCAACGCCGGGCGGTACGGGCTCGCTTTCAACACAGCGAACGATACCGCATGATACGATTGGAGATCCACGCTTGGGGCCGCCTCCCTCCCGCCATCCGCAGGCACCGCGCCCCCAGGCCGAGTCTCCTTTCCGAGGTTCGCCATGTCCGCGCCTGCTTCCTCGCCCCTGTTTCGTCTGTTGGCCGCCGCCGCGCTGGCGGCGCCCCTGGCGGGGCTTGCCCAGTCCGCCCCGGCCACCGCCCCCTCCGCGGGCGAAGTCATTCTCGCGGCTGGGCCGGTCTACCTTGTCCAGGGCGAAGCCCGCACGCCGTTGCCGCGCGGTAGCCAGATCCTGGCCGGCCAAACCATCGTGACCGGAGAGGGGGGCTTCGCGCACTTGCGCATGGCGGATGGCGGCTTGGTGGCCGTGCGGCCCTTCTCCACTTTCCAGGTCGAAGTGTTCGACTACCATCGCAGCCGCGACGACGACCGCGTCCGTTACCGCCTCGACGAAGGCGTGGCCCGCGCCATTACCGGCGGCGTCGGCGAAGCCAATAAAGAAGCCTTCCGCCTGAATACGCCGGTGGCGGCGGTGGGCGTCCGGGGCACGGATTTCGTGGTGGCCACCAGCCCCGCGGCATCGCGGGTGGCGATCAACAGCGGTGCCGTCATCGTGGCGGCGCTGGGCGAGCACTGCACGGCCAGCGGCTTTGGCGCCTGCACCGACGGCGGCATGCTGCTGGGCAAGGGCGACAGCCTCCCTGGCCAGTACGTGGAAGTCGTTCGCGGCGAGCAAGCCCCGCGGATGGTGCAGGATCCCAGCCAAACCCCCGATCGCGTGGCGCCGCCGCACCCGGACGAATCCGCCCTCACCGTTGGCGACCGCCTGCCCGACACCCGCTTGACCGATGGTGCCATGACGGTCGAGCGCAACGACGAGACCGCCTTCCAGCCGCAACCCGTCTCGCCGCCGCCGGCCAGCGAAGTGACGCCGCCCGAAGGCGTCTACTGGGGCCGCTGGAGCAGCACAGTAGCCGTCGACGATGGCAGCGCGATGCGGGTGGCCGAACTGTTGGCCGCGGGCAAAAGCATGCAGGTGGTCAATAGCTACTATGGCGCGGGCCTCGAAGACCGCGCCACCCAGTTGCCCCGGCAAGGCCGCGCCGATTTCGTCGCCGCCGGCGGCTCGGGCGTCCTGCACGGCGCGGCCCCCCAGGCCCTCACCGTGGCGGATGGCCGCCTCGGCGTCGACTTCGATCGCCGAAGCTTCACCACCGAGGCGCGTTTCCAGGGCGCCGAGCGCGACTTCAACACCCAGGCGGCAGGCCACATCACATCGGCCGGCTATCTGCAGTCCGACGCGGCGATCTCCAATTCGCAAGTCAGCGGAGCGCTGGGGGCCAATCTCGATTCCGCCGTTACCACCGTCGAACGCCAGTTCGACGAAGGGCTCTTGTCAGGCGTCGTCACCTGGGGGCGGCAATAATCCCATCCCGGCCCCGGCTCGCGGGGCGCTGGTGGTCCAGGCTACCAGCCCCGGCGCTGCCGCGCCCGGCTGTCTGGCTACTCATTCTGCTCGCCGGTTTCTGGTTCCTGCCGCCTGCCCGCCTAACGTTGGAACAGCACCTGAGCGCCGCCTGGCTGGCGCTCGACGGCCGGCGCCCCTTGATCGCCACTCCGATCACCCTGGTCGCGATCGACGAGACGGCGATCGACCGGATCGGGCCCTGGCCCTGGCCACGAGCCCAGTGGGCCGAGCTGTTGCGGCGCCTGTATGCCCGGCACCAGCCCGCCGTCATCACGCTCGACGTCGTGTTTCCCGCCGATCCCCACCAGGAAAGCGGCAACGCCGCCTTCGGGCTCGAGCTGGCCTCCCGGCCCGCGGTGATCGGCCAGTTGCTGCTACCCGAAACCGCCGATCGCGGTGCCATGCACTGGACGCCCATCCACCTCGCGGACGAACAGAGCCGCCGGGAGGCCGCCGCGGCCTCCCTGGGCTTTTCGGGCACTTTGGGCAATGCCCCGCCCATTGCCGACGCTGCGCGGGCCGGCCACATCAATGCCCAGCTCGACCCCGACGGCATGATGCGCCACTTGCCGGCCATCCTGTGCCTGCGGCCCGACCTGACGCAGTGCTCCATCAGCTTGTTCCAGGCCATGGCGGGCTCGCTGACCGGCGCCACGGCCTGGGAGCTGCGGCGCGGAAATTGGTGGCAGGCGCCGTGGCTGCTGGCGCCCGAGGGCATGCCGCATCTGGCGTCGCCCCTGGACGAGAAGCTGCGGAGCCTGATTCCGTGGCGTCATCCCGCCGGCCTCAATTACGTGTCGGCCGCCGATATCTGGTCGGGGAGTTTACCCGCGGGTGCGCTCGATCAGCAGATTCTGCTGTTCGGCGGCGTCTCCCTGGGCTTGGGCGACATCGCCACTTCGCCGCTGCAGCGCAGCGTGCCGGGCATGGAGGTTCACGGTCAATTGATGCGCGACTGGCTGCAGGGCCAACTCCCCTATGCGCCGCGTGCCGGCAACGCCATCGCCATCGGGATGGTCCTGCTGGGAGCCCTCGGATTGCTGGCCAATGCGCACCGCCCCCGCCGCCTATGGTGGCTGGGCACGACGCTGCCGCTTGCCCTGCTTGCCGTGGGCGCCGTGCTGTGGTGGTGGAGCCGCGCCGCCCTGCCCCTGGCGGCACCGGCCGCGTTCATCGCCACCGCCGCCCTGCTGTTGCTGCTGCGTCAGGCCCTGCGCGAGCGGCGGGAAATTCTTGCGCGTATCGAACCCTATCTTCCGGAACCCCTGCGACGGCTGCTGGGCAACAATGTCACCCGCATTCCCGACGAAACCGGCTGGGGCACGATCATGGTGGCCGATATCCTCGGCTATACCCGGCAATCCCAGCGCTTGCCCCTGGCCCAGCTGGCCGCCTGGTGCGATCAGGGAGTGGACCATATTATCCAGCACGCCCGCGCCCGGGGCGCCATGCTCGATAACGTCGCCGGCGACGGCGCCCTGCTGCTGTGGCGCAATGGTACCGACATGGAGCAGGCCCATGCCGCCTGCGCCGCGGCCCAGGGCATCCTCGACGAACTTCCCCTGCTCAACGCCCGCCTGCAGGCGGCCGGGCTGCCTCCCCTCGCGATCGGCATCGGCATCCATGCCGGGCCTTATCTGCTGGGCTCCTTCGGCCGCGGCCGCAAACGCTATACCGTGGTGTCCGAGGCCGCGAACCTCGCCGCCCATATCGAACGCGAAACGCGGCACCACCCCTGGGCCCTCCTGTTGAGCAAAACCGTTGCGCAGGCCTTGCCGCGCAGCCGCAGCCGGCAGGTGGCGGTATTGCGCCAGGAACAAGGCCGCGACCTGCCGCTTTACACATTGGTACACAGTCCCGCGTATCATTGGCCGTCGCTCGACCATCCGTCCACGCCAACCCCTTCCGCGCCGTGACAGCAGCAGCCGCATTCTCCTGTAAACACGTGCCCAAACAGCAACCTCGCCTCGCACGGCGTCGCGGCGCCGATATCTGGAAGCGGCTCCTGCTCCTGGCCCTCGCCCTGGTGCCTGTCCTGGCCCGGGCCGACATTCCTCCAGCCGCCAGGCAAAGCTACGAAGCGGGGCTGGATGCCCGGGCCCGCGGCGACATGCAGGCGGCCGCGCTGGCATTCGAGCAGGCCTTGCTGCTGGCGCCCGGGTTTGCAGGGGCCTGGTTCGATTACGGCACCACGCTTTGCGACTTGGGCGATCCCAGCGGCTGTCGCAACATCCTCGCCACCGCCATCGCCCAGTTCGGCCTGCCGCCCGCCCTGCGGCAGGGCGCGACCAGCGTCATGCGCGTGCAGCGGGGCGAGTTGCGCGTCGGGCTGGGCGCGAGCACCAATCTGCTGCGCGCCACCAGCGCCGACGACCTCACACTTCTGCTCGACGGCGTGGAGGTGCGGGCTTTCCTGGCCGACGGCTATCGCGAACGCGGTGGCGGCCTGGCCGAGACGGCATTCAATTATCAAAGCTCCTGGCCCCTGCACAACGTCACCGCCCGCCTCGATCTGTTGGGGCGCCGTCCTTTCGATTCCGACTTGCCCGGGCTCACCGCCGGCTATGCCGAAGTCGGGATCGGCCTGAACCATCTGGGCCTGGAAAATCTTGGCCTCAATCCCCGCAGCCGCGCCGGTCTGTTGGCGCTTTGGGTGGATGAAGGTTATCTGGGCGGCCTGCGCTCGGCCGGCCTGTGGGCCGAACATCAACTGAGCCCCGAAGGCGCCGTGCTGCGGGCTTCGCTCGAGCATCGCAAACCGCGCGACCAAAGCGGCTGGCTGACCACCCGCCTGGTATCGCGCACGCCGCTCACCACCAACTTGCGGATGAACCTGGCCTTCGAGTACGACAGTCCCCAGGATGGGCGCGCCGGCTACAGCCAAACCCGCTATGCCTTCGATCTGCGGCACGAACGAACCCTGCCGGCCGTGGGCGGCTACCTTCCACGCCTCGCCCTTGAGGCGGGCGTCCTGCATGCGCGGGATCGCCGCGCCTACAGTCCGCTTTTCGGTGATACGCGCAACGTCCGCACACGCTGGCAGCTGGCCGCCGATCTCTCCGTGAATCTCAACCGGCAATGGCGGGTCAACCTGGGCGTGCTGGCGGCGCGCCAGAACGCCAACATCGCGCTATTCGATTATCGCGAGCTGAGTGCGATGTTGTCGGTCACGTATCGCTTCGACTGACAGCGTCACTCGCCAGCCGGTAGCTTCCTTACCATAGCATCGACCACATCAGGCGCAGGCCGTTGATCGTTCCACCCTGCAACGACAAACTGAGGCGCTCCGATACCCGGTAACTCAGGCGCACCACAGCCTCATGCCCCGACAATGCCTGCTCGAACGTCAGATACAAGGCTTCGGACAAGCGCTTGCCCGCCACCAGGAACTGCCCCGCCTCGTTGTCCACATCGCTACTGGTGATGCTGCCGATCACGGTGCGACTGGGCAACAGGCCTTGCACGCTGCTGCCCATGCCCGAGCGCAGGCCGAGTTCATCCAGGCCGAATTGGCGATATATCGGCTCGCCATCGCCATCCCCCAGCAAGGATGCGGCGGCCGACAGCAGCAGCCCGGCGTCGGCGCCCCTGGCGTCGGGCCCTCGGCCCAGCAACAACCACGACAGCTTTTCCACTTCCGGCACGTCGGGGAACGACACCAGGGTGATCTCCGGCCGTCGCGCGGTACCGATGATCTGCACCCCCGCCTCTATTTGCAAGTTGGGGCGTACCGCCACGATGTCCAATAACGGGTCGTCGATCGGCCCCTGGAAGGTAATTGCTCCCTGGCGGACCACCAGCGTCTGGCCGTAGATACTGAAGCGGCCATCGCGAGTGTGGATCACTCCCGTGCCGCGCAGGCCCGACGCGCCGTTGCGGATCTGCAGCGTTCCGGTCAGGCCGGTGTTCAAGCCCAGGCCGGTGAGCGTCATATGCTGCCCGAGATCGACTTCCAGGTTCAGGCGCAAGGGTAGCGCGGCGGAGGCCTCGACCGGCTTGCCATCCCGAACGATGACGACGTCGGAGGCCAAACTGGGCAGTTCGTCCGTTCCCTCGATGTTGGCCCATCCGATATCCGCCACGACCTTGCCCGAGATGTCGAGACGCCGAGGTGACGCTTCAATGCGGATGTCGCCCGACCCCGCGACGAACCGGTCCACCCGCTGCACCAGCGGAAATCGGGAGACACGAACGTTGGCTTCGCCGGAGGCATCGGCCAGCGACCAACTGCCGGAGGCCTCGATCACACCCTCCTTGCCATATTGGTTTACCCAGGCCTGCACCGCGCTATTGCGCGGCACCGTGCGGATTTCGCTGGGAAACCGCAGCGAGTCGATCTCCACGCGGTCCTGCGTGAAGCGGGCCCGCAGACTGCCATTGAGCAAACGCACGCCTTCGTCGATCCGTACCACCCGCAGCTGATCGCCCTGCAAACTACCCGTAGCCAGCCATTCTCCGCGCGTGCGTTCGAGCCGCACCTCGCCATTGAGGCGGCCGCCCACTTCGGTTTCGTCGCCGGTAAACGCCATCAGCCAGGAGAGGTCGTCGAGCGCCAGACGGGCGTCGAGCCGGACCGGCTCTTGTTCCGTCACCATTGGCACTCCGCCGGACAACACCATCCGGGTCGACCCTTCGAGGGCGAGTCGCCCCAACTGCTTGCCGGCCACGTTCGCTTCAAGGCGCAGCGTGCTGGCCCCCGGGCCCGCCGCCTCGGCACGGAGGTCGACCTGCAAAGTCTGCAATCCCAGGGCCAGGGGCGGTTCGCCCGGAATCTCGATGTCGCCCGCACGACGCCGCAATTGCACCTGGCCGGTCAGCGAAGCGGCCCGCGCCAGATCCCAGGCCAGATCGAGCCGCAGCGGGTCGTTGGAACGCGGCAATTGCGCCACCACCCACGCCGGCACCAGGTCATCGATGCGGCCCGCGGAACGCCAATGGTCGCCGTTGCCATCCGAACCCCGATGCACGAGTACGACCCGGCGCTGGTAAGGCAAGGCGAGTTGCAGGCGCGTCGCCCCCAGTTGCCACGCCAGGGGTTGTTGCTCCACGGGAACCGCTACATCCACGGCCAAAGGGTCGAGAAGCTGCAACCCCACTTTGGGATTCTGGACCGCCAGCCTCGCGATCCGCCCTCGCCATCCCGGACGGCCCGCCTGCCAGGCCTCCGGCCCGCCAGGCCCCCAGCCGCCTTCCAGCACCACGTCGAAACGATAGGGACCTTCGGCCAGAACGGCCGGCAGATCGATCGCGTCGCCGAGCGGCGAGGGATCGGACTCGACCAGTTGGCCGCCCTCGATGGATACTTGCATGCCTTCGCTGGCCGACTGCGGCAACAATCCGGGAGGCAGCGTCAAAGAGCCTTTCAGGGTAAGGCCATGCCGCTCGGGCAGGCCGCGCACTTCGCCGGCGAGGTCTGCCTGGCCCGCCAGACCCGGCCAGAGCTGGCCCGGCGCCGGCACTTGCACACGATAGCGCAGAACGTCATCGGCGGCGCCGGCCGCACCGTCCAGGTCGATGCGATTATCACCAACCCGCAAGGCGATCCTGGCTTCCGGCAGCCGCCAGCCGTCCTGGCGCAGATTGACCTGGCCCGATAACTCCCGGCCTTGCCAGCGGCTGTCCGGTTCGACGGTCAAGGCCAGCCGCGTACGCAATGTGTCGGGGTTGAAGGCTCCGATCTGGCCGGCCGGCCAGAGCTCGCCCTCAAAGGCCAGATCGAGGTCGAGATCCAGCTTGCCCGGCGGCAGGCTGGCCACCCACATCTCCGGCCTCAGCCCGCGCACCTGGCCGCGCAGCGCATGCAAGGGCAGGGTTGCCGAAAACGGCGCCAGTTCGGCCTGTACCGTGACGTCGAGTTCATAGCCCTGTGCGACGGCATCGAGAGACAGCTGATCGAGGGCGCCAGTGGCCTGGAGGCTCGCATCGGCGATGTCGTCACCCTGGCGTACCCTCAGCGCCAACCGCAAATCGAGCACCGGTGCCGCACCGGCTTCGGCCGCCGGCCGCATGACGAGATCGCCATGCGCCGTCAGGCCGGCCTCGGCGGCCTGCACCTCGAGCTCCAGCAATTCGACTCTGGCCTGCCGCTCGTCGGCCTCCGCCCTCAATGCCAGGCGCTGCAGCTCCACCGGCACCGGCTCCCCGCCCTGGCGCAGCGTCAGTCTCCCCAGGGCCAGCCGCCCGATTCTGACCGTGACGGGCAGCTCGGGCCAGCTCGGCACCGCCGGCATGGCAAAAGGTTCGGTCGAAGGTTCAGCGGCCGGCAGATCGAGCTCCAGTTTGGCCACCGAAGCCTCGATGAGACGGACTTCACGCTGCCGCAAGGCCAGCCAATCGACGTCGATCCGGATCCCTTCGGCGGCCACGCCGAGCCCGTTGCCTTCGTAGCGCAGTTCGGCGATCGACAAACCGCGATACAGCGACCCCTCGACGCCGCTCGCCTCGCCCGACCCGGCCAGCGCCAGGCCGATGCGCAGCAAAAGCGACGCGCCGTAGGAGCTGCCAACCAGAAACAAGACGAATCCCGCCGCCGCCATCAGGATCAGCAACAGCCCCACCACAAAGCCGGACTGCGCCTGGCCGCGCCGTCTCCCGACGGGGTTGGCACTCGCGCCCGTACTGAAACATCCCTTCAAAATGCGATCCCCAGCGAAAAACTCAAACGCACGCGCTTGTCGCGCAGGGCATAGGCAAGATCGACGAAGATGGGGCCCGCCGGCGTGCGAATCCGCAAGCCGGCGCCTATGCCCACCGCGATGTCCATGTCGCGGAACGTCGACGCGGCATCGCCGGCATCGACGAATACACCCATGCCCCACATCTCGGTGAAGTAGTGGTCGTATTCGACACTGGCCACCGCCAGGGCATTGGCGCCAATCACCGCACCGTTGACTTCTTCGCCCAGGCTGAGATAGCGATAGCCGCGGATCGTTCGCGCCCCGCCGGTGCGAAAGCCGAAGTCGGCCGGAATCCTGGTGTTGTCATTCGCCCAGACCTTGCCCACTTCGCCGCGAATGGTGAAAACGTCGCGCTCGCCGACCGGCCACCACATTTGCCCGCGCGCCTTGAGCCGGCTGAACGGATGCAAGCCATTCAGGGCGCTACCCAGACCCGCGCCCAGCGCGATCAGGTTACCGTCGCGCGGGTCGTACTTGTTGTCGACGTCGCGCCGCAGCCATTCGTAGGTGGCCACCAGCGAAGGCAGGGAGTAGCGCACATCCGCGTAGCGTACCCGCTCGTACGAGCCGATCAGGCCCAGCGTGGTCTCGTACACCACCCGGCTGTCGCCCGCCCCGTGGCGTGTCTGGGTACGTACCCATCCTCCCGCCACCCGTTGCACATCCTGCCCCTGGATGTCGTGGTGTTCGATGAGACTGCCGAATTTGTCGTGATAGCCTCGCGGGTTGGGTGGCAGGTGGATATCGGCAAAGGCCATCTGGCGATAACGATTGAGACCGATGCCGGTTTGCAGTTCCACCGCGCGGCCCGCCACCACGTTCTGCCGATACATGAGCTCGGCGCGCGGCCCGACGTCGCTATCGACGCCCACGGCGATATCCAGCCGGTGCCGCGGCGCCTCGATCACCGTGGCTTTCAGCGGCACCACCGCGACCTCGCTGTCCATGAATCTCGCGAAACGCCCGCCGCGGGGGGCGCTGTCTCCGCCCGCCGCGGCCACCGCCACCGCGGCCGAGGCGGTGGCTTCGGCCGTGGCGGCATCGCCGGTTGGCTCCACCGCCGCGTTGTCGTCGGACATCGCCCGGATCACGCTGCGGGTATCGAGCTCGAGTTCGACGGCCGAGAAGAAGACCGTACGCTGCAGTTCCTGCTGCCAGTTGATGAGCTGGCGCCGATCGTAAGGTGTCGTCCCCGGCGAGTAGCGGACATAACGCGACACCAAGGTGCTGGGGACTTCGTCGAACCCTTCGAGTTCCAGTTCGCCCAGGAGCACCTTGGGGCCGCTGGCGATCACCACTTCCAGATCGACCGCGGCGGCCTCGGGATCGACGCTGGCCTGCGAGGTGCGCATGCGCGCCAGCGCGAAGTCGACATCGGCAATGGCAGTGAGCAATTCGCGCTTGGACGACTCCCAGGCCTCGTTGCGGAACGGTTGACCCACCGGCAGCCCCCAGCGCTCGCGCAGTTCGCGCCTGCGCGCCTCGAACTCGGGGCCGGTGATCGCGCCTTCGAAGCGCAGCTCCAGCCGCCGGATCACCGCCCTTTCGCCGGGACGGATGGTGATATCCCAGGTCTCGCCCAACGCATCGGTGTTGGCTTCCAGGGTCACCTCGGGCATGAAATAACCTTCGGTGGCAAGAGCGGTGAGCGTGACATCCCTTGCACGGCGCCGCAGGCGGTCGATTTCGCCACCATCCTGATCTTGCGACAACGCCGCGATGTGGCTTACCGAGCTGCTGACGGCCTGCAGTACCGTAGGAGGCACGCCGCCGGGATCAATCGTCACTTCGGGCGGCGAGCGGTCCGCCGCCGCGGCGCCACTTGCCAGAGCCGCCAGTCCACAGGCGGCAATCCAGTTGCAGCCCTTTTGTATCGCCCAGGCGCGTCGGCCAGCCCCCACTCGCATCGGGGCAGCCTTAAGTATTTTGCACGACGATACTGGGAAAGCGCGACGTCATGTCGCGTGCCCGCATGGCCACGCGTCCCGCCAGGCGGCGGGCAATCGCCCGATAGGCCCTGGCTTCGGCGCCGTCGGGCTCCGCCACCACGCTGGGCCGGCCCGAATCGGCGTGCTCGCGGATCGCCAAGGCCAGCGGCAGGCCGCCCAGCCAGGGGATGTCGTAATCCTGCGCCATGCGCTGACCGCCGCCTTCGCCAAAGATAGGCTCGGTATGGCCGCATTGCGAGCAGACATGCATCGACATGTTCTCGACCACCCCCAAAATGGGAATACCGACTTTCTCGAACATTTTCAGCCCCCGCCTCGCGTCGATCAGCGCAATGTCCTGCGGGGTGGTGACGATCACCGCCCCCGTGACCGGCACCTTTTGCGACAGCGTGAGCTGGATGTCGCCCGTACCCGGTGGCATATCGACCACGAGATAGTCGAGATCGTTCCATTGGGTCTTGCGCAGCAGTTGCTCCAGCGCCTGGGTCACCATCGGCCCGCGCCAGACCATCGGGGTTTCGGGATCGACCAGGAATCCGATGGAATTGACCTGCAGGCCATGCGCTTCGAGCGGCACCATGGTGGCGCCATCGTTGCTGCGGGGTTGGCCGGAGATACCCAACATGGTGGGCTGGCTGGGACCATAGATGTCGGCATCCAGCACGCCCACGCGAGCGCCCTCGGCGGCCAGCGCCAAGGCCAGGTTGGCGGCCGTGGTGCTCTTGCCCACGCCACCTTTGCCCGAGGCCACCGCAATGATATTGCGCACTCCCGGCATCAGCCGCAGGCCGCTTTGCACGGCGTGGGCGGTCACGGCCCAGCGCAGCTCCACCTTGACGGGATCGGCGCCGATCTGGCGCAGCTGTTCGGCCAGCCAATCGCGCATTTCCGGCAAGCGGGATTGAACCGGATATCCGAGTTCGAGGTCCAACGTGACAGCGTTGCCTTCGACGGTCAGTTGGCGAACCCGCCCCGCCTCCAGCAGCGCCACCCCCGCCTCGGGATCTTGTAACGTTTGCAGGAAGGCTTGAACCTGTTCGGTATTCAGCGACATTTCGATTCTCACGACGATATCAATGCAATGTCGCAAGCATAGCGGATACGGTGGCGGCCCAAGTGCGAGGTACACTCACTCTATGAATCCCATCGCTCAGTTTTTCCGTTTTGTCGTGCTGGTGCTACTGGCTCTTGCCGGCTTCGCCATGGCGGTCGTCTTCCTGGCGTCCACGGCCATCGCCCTTGGCGTGCTCTATATCATCGCCAAGCTGCGTGGGCAGCCGTTTGCGCCCGCCGCCTATTGGGCGTCCCGCCGCCAGAACATGCGCTGGCAGTTCAACCGCGGCCGCTGGACCCCGCCCGACCCACAGGCGGCGCCGCAACGACCCGCGTCCCGGCCCGGCGCGCCAAAGCGCCCCGACCCCCAGATCATCGACGTCGAAGTCCGCGACATCCGCTAGCGCGTTTCGCCATCGGGCCGCCTCAAGGCGAATAGCCCCTACCAGATGCCGCCGCGCCGGCGGCAGACGCGAGGGCCTGGTACTCGCTTGCCGGCCGCCGCTGGCGCCGGGGCGCCCATGCCGCGACGTCCCGGCGCGGCTGCGCCTAAAATAACAACTTTCGCTTTTGCGCCTCCGCCTGCCATGTCACGTACCCTGTTCGTTACGACCGCACTCCCCTATGCCAACGGCTCGTTCCATATCGGCCACATCATGGAATACATCCAGGCCGACATCTGGGTGCGGTTCATGCGATCGCAGGGCCACACGGTGCATTTCGTGTGCGCCGACGACGCCCACGGGGCGCCCATCATGCTCAAGGCCGAGAGCGAAGGCCTCACGCCCGAGGCCCTGGTGGCCCGCTACGCCAACGAACGCCCGCAGTATCTGCAGGGCTTCCACATCGGCTTCGATCACTGGCACAGCACGGCGTCCCCCGAAAACACCGAGCTTTCGCAGTCCATCTACCGCCAGCTGCGCGCCGCCGGCCTGATCCAGACCCGCGTCATCGAGCAGTTCTTCGATCCCGTGAAGAACATGTTCCTGCCCGATCGCTACATCAAGGGCAACTGCCCCAAATGCCAGGCGGCCGATCAATACGGCGATTCCTGCGAAGTCTGCGGCGCGGTGTACTCGCCCACCGAACTCGGCAGCCCGTATTCCACGCTCACGGGTGCCAAGCCGGTACTCAAGAGCTCCGAGCACTTCTTCTTCAAGCTCTCCGATCCCCGCTGCGTCGAGTTCCTGCAGCGCTGGACCACCGGCAGCAATGCCCAGGGCCGGCCGCACCTCCAGCCCGAGGTGCTCGCCAAAACCCGCGAATGGCTGGGTGCGGACGGCAAGCTCGCCGATTGGGATATCTCGCGCGACGCTCCTTACCATGGCATCGAGATTCCCGATGCGCCCGGCAAATACTTTTATGTCTGGCTCGACGCACCGGTCGGCTACCTGGCCTCGCTGAAGGCCTACTGCGAGCGTGCCGGCCTGGACTTCAATGCCTTGCTCGACCCGAACGGCGGCACCGAACAGATCCACTTCATCGGCAAAGATATCGTCTATTTCCACGCCCTGTTCTGGCCCGCGATGCTGCATTTCGCCGGCCGCAAAACGCCGGACCAGCTCAACGTCCATGGCTTCATCACCCTCAGCGGCGCCAAAATGTCCAAGAGCCGCGGCACCGGCATCTCGCCGTTGCGCTACCTCGAACTGGACATGAATCCCGAGTGGCTGCGCTACTACATCGCCGCCAAGCTCAATGCCCACGTCGAAGACGTCGACTTCAACCCCGACGACTTCGTCGCCCGGGTCAACAGCGACCTGATCGGCAAGTACGTCAATATCGCCAGCCGGGCGGCCCGCTTCATCGAGCGTCATTTCGAAGGCGAACTGGCGCCTCCCGACGCCGACTTCCTGGCGGAAGTCCAGTCGGTGCTGGATTCCGTGGCGGCCGCCTACGAAAACCGCGAGTTCAGCCGCGCCATCCGCGAGATCATGGCCCTGGCCGACCGCATCAACCAGGTTTTCGACACCGCCCAGCCCTGGGTCATGGCGCGCAGCGCCGCGCTCGACGACATCCAGCGCACCAGCCTGCATCTGGTCTGCTCCCAGGCCATTGCCGGCTTCAAGGCGCTGTCCGTCATGCTGTCGCCGATCCTGCCCACGCTCACACAGCGGGTCGCCCGCGATCTGTTCGGACTCGATCGCGATTTCGTCTGGGCCGACGCCACCGCGCCGTCCTCAAGGCTGGGTACCTACGAGCATCTCATGCAACGAGTCGAAGCCCGGCAGCTCGAAGCGCTGCTCGACATTCCGGCAGCGGCGGGCGCCGCCGCCGGCGTCGATGCCGAACCCACCGCCACCGCCCATCCCGGCGGCGAAGCCGTGGCCCCCACCATTACGATCGATGACTTCGCCAAGGTCGATCTGCGCATCGCGCGCATCGTGGCCTGCGAGCACGTCGAAGGCGCGCGCAAGCTGCTGCGGCTCACGCTCGATGCCGGCGAAGGCCGCCACCGCAACGTGTTCTCGGGCATCCGTTCAGCCTACGAACCCGAGCAGCTGGTGGGCAAGTACACCGTGCTGGTCGCCAACCTGGCGCCGCGCCAAATGAAGTTCGGGGTGTCCGAGGGCATGGTGCTTGCCGCCAGCCACGCCGACGAAAAAGCCCAGCCGGGCATCTATATCCTCGAACCCTGGCCAGGCGCTCAGCCAGGCATGCGGGTGCGCTGAAGCCGCTTCGCGGCGGCGCGCTGCCCTTCCACAAGGCCGCATGTGCCGCCTTGGGGCGGCGTGTCGTGTGCGGTTAAAGGCGCCAGCTCCGGCGCAGCTCGGCGGCCTGGGCCAGAAGGGCTTCCAGCTCTTCGGCCTTCTCCGTCTCCAGCAGGCGGTCGAAACGCAGCAGTTGTTCTCGCACCTGGTCCAGCTCCCGGCGGATCAAGGTCCGGTTGGCCAAAAGAATGTCTCGCCACATTTCGGGGGAAGCGGCGGCAATTCGCGAGAAATCCCGAAACCCGCTGCCGGCGTAGCGCATGCGCTCGGAGGCATCGGGCGCCTCGGCCAGATGGGCGATATAGGCATAGGCCAACAAATGCGGCAGGTGGCTCACCGAAGCCAGCCAGTCGTCATGCTGCTCCGCGCTCATTTCGGTCACGTGCGCGCCGCAAGCCAGCCAGGCCTGGCGCACGCGCTGCACCAGCTCGGGGGGATTCTCGGCCAGAGGCGTCAAGACCACCTGGCGACCCAGGAAAAGATCCGGCCTGGCCGCTTCCGGACCGCTCAACTCGCTGCCCGCCACGGGATGACCCGGCACGAAACGGGCCACCTCATCGCCAAGCGCCTCGCGGGCGGCGTCGACCACATCCTGCTTGGTGCTGCCGCCGTCGGTCAGTACCGTATCGGCACCCAGATGGGGCAGCAGTTCGCGCAGGAGCTCGGGCATCGCGCCCACCGGGGTGGCCAGCATGATCACATCGGCCCGGGCCGCTTCGGCAAGCGTACAGCTGCGATCGATCAGCCGCAATTCGCAAGCCCGCGCCAGCGCCGCCGCATCGCGGCCCACGCCCAGCACCTGGCCCACCTGGCCCACTTGCCGCAAGGCGGCGGCGAAGGAACCTCCGATCAGGCCCACCCCCACCACCGCGAGGACGGGAATCAACGGCGGCTCGCTTTGCCGCCCGGAACGCCGGCTTCCACTCTGCGTCGGCCGGCCGGACATAGACTTCGACATAATGATCTCAACGCGCAAGGATTTCGCGCAGGGCGGTGAGGAAAGCCTGGTTCTCGCGCGGCAATCCGACCGAGATTCGCAACCACTCGGGCAAACCGTCGCCGGCCACGTGCCGTACGATCACGCCGCGCTTGAGCAGTTCCAGATGCACGGCCGCGGCAGCGCCCAGTCGCACCATGACGAAGTTGCCGACGCTCGGCACATAGTCCAGCTTCAATTCGTCGAATCCGTCCGTGAGCTGCCGCAGGCCCTGGCGGTTGGCTTCGTAGCTTTGCTCCAGGAATGCCGTATCGTGCAACGCGGCGATCGCCGCCGCTTGTGCGGGAGCACTGACGTTGAAGGTTTCTCGCACCCGGTTGAGATAATCGGACACCGCCGGCTGGGCAATCGCGAACCCCACCCGCAGGCCAGCCAGGGCATACGCCTTGGAGAAAGTGCGGGCCACGATCAAGTTGGGATGCCGGCGCACCAGCGCCACGCTGTCGAAACGCAGTTCCGGCGCCAGGTATTCGTTATAAGCCTCGTCGAGCACGACGATGACCCGGCTGCCGTGATCACGGCGCACCGCCTCGACAAAAGCCGCGATCTGCTCGCCGGGAAGGAAGGTACCGGTGGGATTGTTGGGATTGGCCAGGTACACCACGCGCGTGTCGCTGGCGATCGCCGATCGCATGGCGTCGAGATCGTGGCCATATTGCCGGGCCGGCACTTCGATGTGACGCGAACCCGACGCCTGGACCGCGAGCTTGTACACGACAAAACCGTACTGGGCGTAAACGGCCGAGCGCCCCGCGCCCAGAAACGCCGCCGCCACCAGGTTGAGGATGTCGTTCGAGCCATTGCCGAGCGTCAGCCAATCCAGAGGCACGCCATAGCGCCGGCTCAGCGCTTCTTTCAGGTAATGGCCGTTGGCGTCGGGATAGCGGGCGCCGCCGGCCAAGGCCTCGATCGCGGCCTGGCGCGCCGGCTGGGGCATGCCCAGGGGATTTTCATTGGAGGCCAGCTGGATGATGCTGGCGGGATCGAGTCCGAACTCTTCGGCCAGGGCCCCCAGGGGCTTACCGGCCTGATAGGGTGCCAATGCCTGTATATGGGTAGGAACCGACAGATCGTTGGCATCCATTACAACGCTCCAGGATCTTGAAGATTCGCGGCGTTGGCGCCGCGCGGGACACTCAGGGTTGTGCGGGATAGGAGCCCAGCACCTTGAAATAGGCGGCGCGCGATTGCAGCCCTTCCAGGGCGCGCGCCATCGGGGGATCGTCGCGATGTCCGACGAGATCGGTAAAGAAGTAGTACTCCCACTGACCGGTGCGAGCCGGCCGGGACTCGAAGCGGTTCATCGACACGCCGTTCTCGGCCAGCGGCTGCAGCATCTCGTAGACGGCACCCGCCCGATTGGGTACGGCAAGGATCAGGCTGGTGATATCGTGGCCCGAAGGCGGCGTCTCGTCGTGGCCGATGGCCACGAAACGCGTACGGTTATGCGGGTCGTCCTGGATCCCAGCGGCCACCAGCTGCAGTCCCCACTTGCGGGCCGCCGCCTCGCCGGCGATGGCGGCCACCGTGGGGTCGAGCGACGCTTGGCGGGCGGCTTCGGCATTGCTGCTGATGGCTTCGCGGCCGAGCTCGGAGCAATGCTGGTTGAGCCAGCCGTGGCATTGCGCCAGCGACTGCGGGTGCGCCAACACCCGGGTCACGCCGTCGAGGGTGCCGCTCTGCGTCATCAGGCACTGATGGATCTTCAGCGAATGCTCGCCCGTAATCTTGACCGGCGAGGCCAGGAAGAGATCGAGCGTGCGGTTCACCGCGCCTTCGGTGGAGTTTTCCACCGGCACGATGCCCATGTCGGTTTCGCCGGTTTCCACGGCCCGGAACACGGCGTCGATCGACGGATAGGGCCGCGCCTGGATGGCGTGGCCGAAGTGCGCCAGCGCCGCCATCTCGGAATAAGTTCCTTCGGGACCGAGATAGGCCACGCTCAGACCGCTCTCCAGTCCGCGGCACGCCGAGATCACCTCGACCCAGATCGCGCGCACCGAGTCGGCGGGCAGCGGCCCGTCATTGAGCGCCTGCAGGCGACGCACCAACTGGGCTTCGCGCTCGGGCCGCAGCACGACGGCATCCGCGCCGCCGGCGGCATGCTTGACCTCGCCCACGCGTTGCGCCAACCGGGCGCGCCGATTGATCAACTCCAGCAGCTGCGCGTCGACCGCGTCGATTTCGTCGCGCAGCGGCGCCAATTGCTGTAGCAGCGTGTTATCCATATTGCTTCTCGAAAGCTTGCATGTAATCGACCAGCGCCCGTACCCCTTCCAGCGGCATGGCGTTGTAGATCGACGCCCGCATGCCGCCCACGCTCTTGTGCCCCTTGAGCGCCAGCAGGCCGGCGGCGGTGGCGCCCTTGAGAAAGACGTCGTTCAAGGCGTCGTCGGCCAGCGTGAACGGCACATTCATGCGCGAGCGCACCGAGGGCTCGATGCGGTTGCGATAAAAGCCGCTGGCGTCGATGGCGTCGTACAGCAATCGCGCCTTGGCTTCGTTCAGGCTCGCCATGGCGGCCAGCCCGCCCTGCTCCCGCACCCACTTGAAGACCAGCCCGGCCATATAAATGGCGTAGCTGGGGGGCGTGTTGAACCGCGAGGATTCCCGTGCAACGTTGGCGTAGTCGAAGGCGGAAGGACAGACCGGCAAGGCATGCCCCAGAAGATCGCGGCGCGCCACCACGATGGTGACGCCGGCCGGGCCGGCGTTTTTCTGGGCGCCGGCATAAACCAGCCCCGCCCGCTCCATCGGCAGCGGCCGCGACAGAAAGTGCGACGACGCATCGACCACCAGCGGCACGTCGTCGACGCCAAGCTCGGCGGCCTCGGGCCACTCGACGAACTCCACGCCGTCGATGGTTTCGTTGCTGCAGAAATGCACGTAGCTGGACTCGGGCCGCACCCGCCACTCCGCCACCGGGGGCACCCAGGTATAAGGCGCCTGTTCCACGTCGCCAAAACGCCGCTCATGCTCGGCCCCGGCGGCCACCTCGATGTCGCCGTAGCGCTTGGCTTCCTTGAACGACTTGCGCGACCATGAGCCAGTGAGCACATAGTCGGCCGCCTGTTCCGGCTTGAGCGCGATCAGGTTCAGCGGAATGATGGCATTTTCGGCGGTGGCGCCACCCTGCATGAACATCACCGCGTAATCGTCGTTCACCCCCAGCAAGGCGCGCAGGTCGTCTTCGGCCTCGGTACAAATCTGGCCGAATTCGCGGCCGCGATGGCTCATTTCCATCACGGACATGCCACTGCCATGCCAATCGAGCATTTCGGCGGCGGCCTGCCGCAGCACGCTTTCCGGCATGGCGGCCGGACCAGCGGAGAAGTTATACGGACGGCTCATCGGGGGGATTCTCGGAGTCGGATTGCGAATCGGGAGCCGGCGTCTCGCCGGCGGGCGCATCGCTGGCGTCGGCCGCCATCTCGCCGGACGGCTCGCCGTCGTCGGCGTCGAACATATCGGATTCGGCCACGCGCTGCACGCCCGACAAACGGCTGCCGTCGTCCACGCTGATCAGCGTGACGCCCTGGGTGGCGCGCCCCATCTCGCGGATCTCGTCCACGCGCGTGCGCACCAGCACCCCGCTGGTGGTGATCAGCATGATCTGGTCGGCCGGCGTCACCAGCACCGCGCCCACCACCTTGCCATTGCGCTCGGTGGTCTGGATCGCGATCATACCTTTGGTGCCGCGACCATGGCGGGTGTACTCGGCGATGGGCGTGCGCTTGCCGAATCCGTTCTCGGTGGCGGTGAGCACGCTGCGGCTTTCGTCTTCGGCCACCAGCAGCGAAATCACGGTTTGCCCTTCGTCGAGCGCCATGCCGCGCACGCCACGGGCGTTGCGGCCCATCGGCCGCACGTCGCCTTCGTCGAAACGCACGGCCTTGCCGGCGTCGGAGAACAGCATGATGTCGTGGCCGCCGTGGGTAAGCCCCGCCCCGATGAGGTAGTCGCCGTCATCGAGATCGACGGCGATGATGCCCGCCTTGCGCGGATTGGAGAAGTCGGACAGAGGTGTCTTCTTGACCGTGCCCCGCGACGTTGCCATGAAGACGAAGTGGTCTTCGGTAAAGGCCTTGACGGGCAGCACCACGGTGATTTTTTCACCCTCGACCAAGGGGAACATATTGACCAGCGGCCGGCCCCGCGCGTTGCGTGAACCCTGCGGCACCTCCCAGACCTTGAGCCAGTACACCCGGCCCCGGTTGCTGAAGCACAGGATGAAGTCGTGGGTGTTGGCGATGAAGAGCTGCTCGACCCAGTCGTCTTCCTTGGTGGCCGTGGCCTGTTTACCCCGGCCGCCGCGGCGCTGCGCGCGGTATTCCGACAGCGGCTGGCTTTTGATGTAGCCGCTGTGCGAGAGCGTGACCACCATGTCGGTGGGGGTAATGAGATCCTCGGTGTCGAGTTCGGTGGCGTTGTGCTCGATCCGCGAGCGGCGCACATCCTTGGCGTTGACCGAATAATCGTTCTTGAGCGCGGTGAGTTCGTCGGCGATGATCTCGGTGATGCGCTCGGGCTTGGCGAGGATGTCGAGCAGGTCGGCGATGGTGGTCATCACGTCGCGATACTCGCCCAGCACTTTGTCCTGCTCCAGCCCCGTGAGGCGCTGCAGCCGCATATTCAGGATTTCCTGGGCCTGGGTCTCGCTGAGCCGATACAGGCCGTCGGCCTGCAGGCCCATCGAGGGCTCGAGCCCGTCGGGCCGATAGGCGGCGCTGCCACCCGGGGTGTCGGCCTGGGCGCGCGTGAGCATATCGCGCACCAGCGCCGAATCCCAGGTGCGGTCCATCAGGGCCTGGCGCGCGACCGGGGGCGACGGCGCGGCCTTGATGATCTCGATGAACTCATCGATGTTGGCCAGCGCCACCGCCAGGCCTTCGAGCACGTGGCCGCGTTCGCGCGCGCGCCGGAGCTGGTACACGGTGCGCCGCGTGACGACTTCGCGCCGGTGCGACAGGAAGTACTCGACCATCTGCTTGAGGTTGAGCAGACGTGGCTGACCCTCCACCAGGGCCACGAAGTTCATGCCGAAGGTATCCTGCAGCTGCGTATGCTTGTACAGGTTGTTCAGCACCACCTCGGGCACTTCGCCGCGCTTGAGCTCGATCACCAGACGCATGCCGTCTTTGTCGGACTCGTCGCGGATGTCGGAGATGCCTTCGATCTTTTTCTCGTTGACGAGCTCGGCCATGCGCTCCTGGAGCGTTTTTTTATTGACCTGGTACGGCAGCTCGTCGATCACGATGGCCTGACGGCCGCCGCGATCCATGTCTTCGAAATGGGTGTTGGCGCGCATCACCACGCGGCCCCGGCCGGTGCGGTAGCCCTCGCGCACGCCGGCCATGCCATAGATGGTGGCGCCGGTGGGGAAGTCGGGCGCCGGAATGCGTTCGATCAGGTCGTCGACCGTGCAATCGGGATGACGCAGCGCGTAGAGGCACCCCTCGACCACTTCGCCCAGGTTGTGCGGCGGAATATTGGTGGCCATGCCCACGGCGATGCCGGAACTGCCGTTGACCAGCAGATTGGGCAGCCGGGTGGGCAGCAGCAGCGGTTCTTTTTCGCTGCCATCGTAGTTGGGCCCGAAATCGACGGTTTCCTGATCGATATCCGCCAGCATCTCGTGCGCGATGCGCGCCAGCCGGATCTCGGTATAGCGCATGGCCGCCGGGCTGTCGCCATCGACCGAGCCGAAGTTGCCCTGGCCATCGACCAGCATGTAGCGCATGGAAAAATCCTGCGCCATGCGGACGATGGTGTCGTAGACCGCCTGATCGCCGTGCGGGTGATACTTACCGATCACGTCGCCCACGATACGGGCGGACTTTTTATAAGCCCGATTCCAATCGTTGTTGAGCTCGTGCATCGCGAACAGCACGCGCCGGTGTACCGGTTTCAGGCCGTCGCGAACATCAGGCAGCGCGCGTCCCACGATCACGCTCATGGCGTAATCGAGATAACTGCGACGCATTTCTTCTTCCAGTGAGACCGGCAAGGTCTCCTTGGCAAAGGATTCCATAGATTCCAGACTGAGTACGCCGGGCCCGCACAGGGCGAGGCCGACTGGGTGGCGAGGCGCCCGTGGGCCAAGCAGCCAAGTTTATCACTTTGCCTTCGTCAAGATGGGGGCGGTATCCGGCGGCGACACATCCCCGGCCGCCATCCGCCACCACCTCTTGTTGAAAAAAACCAACACGCAACGCCTCCGCTACCACGGTTCGCTTGCCGTGTATCTACGAACATTCCACAATCAATTCATGGGTATTGCCCGTCATTTCCCGGTCACCGGGGCCGGTCAAACTAGCCGCTGTCACAGGCGCTTCATAGTCGAAAACGCTTTGAAACACCTAGGCTCGTTGCTATACTGATTCCATCTGCCTGTCCCGGCGGGCATTTGTCAGATTTACCTTCTGCGGCGGGGGTTCGCTGCGAAACTCAAAATTTCCGCTTAGCTCACGAGGAGAAACATGAATAAGCCCTCACAAATCGCTCTGGCGCTTGCATTCGCCGCTTCCACCGTGGCCGGCGCCGCTTCTGCGCAGCAAGTTCGCGCAGTTGCCGACCCTGCCGTGATCGCACAAAACCTCGGCAAAGGCCAGAACAACTGGGTCAACGTCAGTGGCCTGCCCTGGCTGAACGGCACCGGCCAACTCTGCTGGCGCAATGCGTTCTGGACGCCCGAAACCGGCCTGCCCGGCTGCGATGGCACCATCATCGCCCAGGCCCCGGCCCCCGCTCCGGCGCCGCAAGTCACCCCCACGGCTGAAAAAGTCGTATTCGATGCCGATACCTTCTTCGACTTCGACAAATACAACATCAAGCCCGATGGCCGCGCGATGCTCGACGAACTGGTCCGCCAGATCGCCAACATCGACCTCGAAGTCATCCTGGCCGTCGGCTTTACCGACTCCATCGGTACCGTCGAGTACAACCTGGGCCTGTCCGAGCGTCGTGCCAACGCCGTGAAGCAATACCTGGTCGAGCGCGGCGTCCCCGCCAACCGCATCTACACCGAAGGCAAGGGCAAGGCCGATCCGATCGCCACCAACGCCACTCCCGAGGGCCGTGCGCAAAACCGCCGCGTCGAGATCGAAGTCGTCGGTACCCGCCGCCGCTAATCTCGCATTGGCAGCACTTCGGATGGCAAGCGCCATCCGAAGTCACAGTTTTCTCCCATGTGGGTAGAATAAAGGCCTGGCTACGAGCCGGGCCTTTTTTTGCCGCCGGGCCGCCCCAAGGCAAAAGCGCCCGCGGGCCTGCTCATGGCCAGTCGCCCCGCACCCGGGCTCCAGACCAGCCATTCCGCCACGGTACCCGCCATGACGATCCCTGTTTCCGTCAACGCCGACGCCGCCGAACTCGCCAAGTTCAGCGCGCTCGCCTCACGCTGGTGGGATCCCACCAGCGAGTTCAAACCCCTACACGCGATCAACCCGCTGCGCCTGCAATGGCTGCAAGGCATTGCGGGTTCGGTCAAAGACAAACGCGTGCTCGATGTCGGCTGCGGCGGCGGCATTCTGTCCGAGAGCATGGCCCGCGAGGGCGCCCAGGTGACCGGTATCGATCTGGCGCAAAAGCCGCTTACGGTGGCCCGCCTGCACAGCCTCGAATCCGGCGTCGCCGTCGACTACCAGCATATCGCCGTCGAAACCCTCGCGGCACAGCAGCCGGCCAGCTTCGATCTCGTCACCTGCATGGAGATGCTGGAACATGTGCCCGATCCGGCCTCGATCGTGCGAGCTTGCGCCCAGTTGGTCAAACCCGGCGGCTACGTGTTCTTCTCCACCATCAATCGCAACCTCAAGGCCTTTCTGCAGGCCATCGTGGCCGCCGAGTTCATTCTGCGGCTCTTGCCCCGCGGCACCCACGACTACGCCAACTTCCTGCGTCCCTCCGAACTCGCGCTGGCGGCGCGGCAAGCGGGGCTCGACACCGTCGAGACCGCCGGCTTTACCTATAACCCCTGCCGCGATACCTATCACCTCACGCGAAGCACCGACGTCAACTATTTCCTGGCCACGCGGCGACCCCACGAATGACGACTCCGCTCGTACTCTTCGATTTCGACGGCACACTGGCAGACACGGCTCCCGGTCTTGCGGCCGCCGCCAATCGGCAGCGCGCCTATCGCGGCCTGGAACCCCTGCCCTACGACCAACTGCGGCCGGTTGCCTCGCAAGGGGCCCGGGGCCTGCTCCGGGTCGCCTTGGGCCTGTCTCCCGGAGATGCCGGCTACGACGAAGCCCGGATCCGCTTTCTGGCCGATTATGCCGAGTTGATGTACGATCATTCGGCGCTGTTCGCCGATGTTCCGCAACTGCTGGCTTCACTCGCCCAAGCGGGCCTGCGTTGGGGCATCGTCACCAACAAGCACACTGCGCTGGCCGAGCCCTTGGTGGCGCATCTGCAACTATCGGCGGCGGTCGTGGTGTGCGGCGACACCACGCCCCATGCCAAGCCCCATCCCGCGCCCTTGTTGCACGCCGCCGCAGCGCTCCATCATCCTCCCGAGCATTGCCTTTATGTCGGCGACGATCTGCGCGACGTCCAGGCCGGGCACGCGGCCGGGATGACCACCATTGCCGCGGCCTGGGGTTATTGCGGCGACGATGCGCCGGTCGAAAGCTGGCAGGCCGATCACATCGCCGCCCTGCCCCTCGACACCTGGAAGGTGGTAAGGGCGTTGACCCACTACACTGTCAGCGGCTCAGTTCCTTGACTTACATACCCCCCGAGGGTATGATAGTTTCAGGTTGGTGTCTCCGCACGATGCCACCCCGGCAAGCCGGGCTTGAAAACCCCGCCAGCCGCCCCACCTAGGGGATACCAGCAATGTTTTGGGGCCGACTTGGATTCGACGGGGGTCATGAAACAGAGCAGGGCATGTCGAGCACCAGTTCGCTCGTAAATCCACTGGAAAACCAATAAACGCCAACGACGAGCGTTTCGCTATCGCCGCTTAAGGCTAGCCACTGCACTGGATTGTCCTTGGTCCAGGTGGGGTAAAACCCACAGCAGTGTCACTTACAAGGAATCGGACACCGGCAGGTCACTGGTCGAGGTCTTAAATCCGTGTGAATCGCCGGGAGTCGGCCTGTTGGCTGGCCAAGCTACCGGTTAAATACAAATAAGCCGACTAAACATGTAGAACTGCCTGCGGACGATTCTCGGACGGGGGTTCAATTCCCCCCGGCTCCACCAGAATTCGTAAACCAAAAATAGCCACCCAAAAAGGTGGCTATTTTTTTGTCAGTTGACCCGGCGAGCAACGATTGCGGCTACGGATTCTTCCCCGATACTTGCAACGGCGGCTCGGATACGCCGGAATTGCCAGGCTCCGGCACTCGGGCGGAAAGTCCGGCCCAGGTTTCTGCTTCAGCGTCGGTCATGCGGTCCATTTGCTCCAGCCACTCCCGTATCGTCAGCACAAGCTGAGAAAACGGATCGCTCCCGGTGTCCGACACCTCTTGCCGCTCGTCGCGGCTGGCGGTTTCTCCCGCCAATTGTTCGGCCAGCCGGTCGACCATAGCCTCCTGACCGGGGCTTATCGAATACTTGGCGGCCCAGGCGCTGATATCGTCGCATAGCAGTTCAGCGCTCGTGATCAACGGAAACCACGCAACGGCTTCCGGTCCGGCCGGCGGCGGCTCTTGCATGGCGTTCTGCAACTGCGCTCTCATTTTGGCCAGAGCCACATAAGCGTCGCGGCGAACGGCCGGAAGGCTCTTGCCTACCAGAGCCTGTCCGCTCTTGAGAGACGCCACATAGCCCGCAAGTTTCTGGCGGGCGGCCTGAAAGCTGCGCTGCAATTCGGTCTGGTGAGTCCGAGGCCAGAGAAAATAGCCAAACACCAGGATAATGACGCCGCCCATCAAGGTGTCCAGCAAACGGGGCAACCCGTAATCGATATTGTGCATTCCGGGTGCGATCTCATCCAAGAGCATCAGGACGATAATGGTCGCAAAGAATGTGGCAAGCCCATACGAACGCTGCGCCGCCCAAGGCAATGCGGCGGCCAGCACCGCGAGAACGGCCACGAGCACCAGCCCTTTGGGAAAGAACATGAAGATCAGGGCACCAACGAGCACTCCGAGCAGCGTTCCGAGAACGCGAAGCACGGTTCTGGCGAACACCGAGCCCAGGTCTGGTTTCAAGACGATGATGACCGTGAGCGGGGTCCAGTACCAGTGGCTGCCATCATGGATCCAGCGCGTGGCAAACGCGAGGGCCATGCACAATGCCAGGATCGCGGCCCACCTGACTGTTTCGGGAGCGACCACGAGCCGATCGAGAACACCCGCGCGACGGCGGTCTGGCTGGCCAGGCTCCTTGCCGGTAGGCATGGGGGCCGAGCTGGACGAATCATGCCAGTAAGTGCGTCGGAACGCATTTACGGCGCGAGGCAGCAGCATATTCGGCAATAAATCGCCGGACGCCGGCGCCGTCAAACCTCTGTCCCGACGTACCATGGCCGCCATTTTTTTGAGTTCCGTCGCCGATACCTCGAGATTGTGCGGGATCCTGGAAGCCAGGGTTGCCGTGAAGATGCGATCGATCTGCTGTAGTACCGACGCTTGCCAGTCCAAATAGGCCGATCGGCCGGCTTGGTGGCGGTATCGATTCGACAGCAATTCGGCATAGGCGGCCGCTAACGCATCGGTAATGACACGCCGACAAGCCACCTCATCCGATTCCGAGGCTCCTTTGGCACGCGCCGACGCCAGCTTCGAGATCTCATCGAGCAAATGGGCAGTCAGGTCGATAAAAGGGCGTTTGCGGAATACCAGCGCCTCGACGCCAAGCAATACAGCATAAAAGCCACAGCCTGCCAGGAAAAAGACCGCGGGCTTCCAGAATGGCGCAATCGCCGGGATGGCAATGGCGATGCAGCCCATCAACAAACCCTGCACCGCACCCGCGGAAAATGCCGAGCCATAGCTGCTGATGATTCCCGCCAGAAAGGCCGCCAGCGCCATGGTGGCCGTGACGAACACCCAAGGCAGATCTCCCAGATAGCCGAGAAAGAACCCCAAGGCACCCATCGGTGCGATGATGAAGATCTCGTGAAAACGGGGAGCGTAAGGCCCATCGCGCTCGCCCAACGCGAGACCCAGGGCGCCGAGCGACATCATCAGGAATGTCGCGGGTGAGTCCAGGGCTATGCCCACCAGAATGGGCACGGATATCGCAAGCGCTACCCGTATACATCGCGTTACAGGCCAGCGAGCCGGCTTTAAGCGAGTCAGTTGGCGAAGCCAGGAATTTGGGCGAACCGAAGTATTCGGCGACACATACGCCATTTCCGCATCCTGTGTGTAGGGTCAAGGCACCCAGGATAAACCATGGATCCGACAGGATCGTGGAGGCAGCCACAAAGGGCCGACATGGCTACGAAACTGGCGCACGCCGCCAGCCCTGCGGGATCTCCGGGCCTTGATCGGCGTGCGCCTCGCGGCGTTTCGGGTGGCTCGTTCAGCCTCCGAGCGTCAGCTTGCCCTTCATGAGCGAGGAATGGCCCGGGAATGAGCAAAAGAACGTGTAGTCCGTCCCTTCCTTCAAGAGTTTGGGATCGAAGCTGACCTTGGTTTCCTGGCCGCCGCCAATCATGTCGGTGTGGGCGATGATGCGCTTGTCGTTGGGCTTGAGATAGCCGTTGGCCGGACCGGCGGCGATGCCGTCGCGGCCGGTAGCCTCGTAGTCGGAAGCCGTGGTCAGTACCCAGTTATGGCCCATGGCGTTGACCGGCAGCTTGCCGGTGTGCTTGAGGGTAACCGTATAGCTGGGGCAAGATTTATCGACGACGATCTCTTTGACGTCGTATTGCATGGCGTCGTTCGAATTGACCGTGATCTCGCAGTTTTGGGCGGCGGCCACGCCAGGCAGGGCCAAAGCGGCGAGAACGGCAAGGGTGGCAACGGAACGTGACATAAATCCTCCAAACAAAAGGCTGGGCAATATGCCGGGTAAATGATCTCAGCTTTGAGGGGCTCGCCTTGCGTGGAAGGTCGGCGACCAAGGCTGAGCAGGCGGACTTGTACGCAAGGCTCGGGTATCCTTCGCCCTACGGTAATCGTTGATTCATTTGCGGAGTACGACATGCGCAAGAGACTTCCCATGGTACTCGGATCGCTGGCACTGGCAAGCGCGGCCTGGGCCGGCGCGACGCCGGACGGCCAAGATCCGGAAACACTGCGCACGATGGCCAACGCGCTATTCGCCCCCATTCCCGAACATCCGACCGAGGTGCGGGGCCAGCCTGTCACCACGGAACAAATCGAACTCGGTCGCTGGCTGTTCTTCGATCCGCGCATCTCGCGCAGCCACATCATCAGCTGTAATACCTGTCATAACATCGGCACCGGCGGTGCCGACAACGTCCCGGTTTCGATCGGCCACGGCTGGCAGCGTGGCCCCCGCAACTCGCCCACCGTATTCAACGCCGTCTTCAATGCCGCCCAGTTCTGGGACGGGCGTGCGGCCGACCTGCGCGAGCAGGCCAAGGGTCCGGTGCAGGCCAGCGTGGAGATGAACAACACCCCCGAAGGCGTGGAAACCATGCTGCGCAGCATCCCGGGCTATGTAGAGGCTTTCGAACGCGCTTTTCCCAGTCAAGACAACGCGGTCAACTTCGATAACATGGCCCAGGCGATCGAGGCCTTTGAACTCACATTGGTCACGCCCAATTCGCGTTTCGATCAGTTCCTCACGGGCAAGGCCGAACTTGAAGAGCTGGAACTCCAGGGATTGGGACTCTTCGTGCAAAAAGGCTGCGTCGCCTGTCATTCCGGCGTCAACCTGGGGGGCCAAACCTATTTCCCGTTTGGTGTGGTAGAACGACCTGGCGCCGAGATCCTGCCGCCCAACGACAAAGGCCGCTTCATGGTCACGAATACCGCCTCAGATGAATACGTGTTCCGCGCTTCGCCGTTGCGCAACATCGCCCTCACGGCGCCATACTTCCACAGCGGCCAAGTGTGGGAGCTGGAACAGGCCGTTGCCATCATGGGCTCCAGTCAGCTGGGCCACACGCTGAACGACGACGAGGTCCAGGCCATTACCGCCTTCTTGCACACCCTCACCGGCGAGCAGCCTATCGTGGAATATCCCATTCTGCCGCCCAGCACCGCCGATACACCTCGGCCGCACTGATCGCAAAACGGCCTCGCGGCCACGCCGCGGGGTAGCCCCTTCCATTTTTCACAGGAAACGATCGCATGAAAGCCTCCCTGCAACGCTGGTTTACCGGTTCGCTCCTCACCGTCGCCTTGGCGGCACCGGCCTGGTCGGCCGGTTTCATGGATAGCCTCACGAGCCAGGCCACCGAAGCCCTGGGCGGCAGCCAGGCCCAGTCGGCCGGTAGCGCGGCTGGCACGGAGGCCCTGGGCGGGCTCGGCGGCGCCGGCGCGCTTGGCGGTCTTGGTGGTCTCGGCGGCCTGGGCCTGCCGGCCATCGGCAGCGGCACGGCCAGCAACGCCGCGGGAGTCTTGCAATACTGCGTCCAAAATCGCTATCTGGGCGCCGCCGGCGCGCAAGGCGTCAAAGACCAACTGCTCGGCAAGCTCGGCATGAGCAGCCCGGCGGCCCAGCAGAAAGATACGGGTTTCCAGCAAGGCCTCGCCGGCGTGCTGCAAGGCGGCGACGGCGCCACCTTCAATCTGGCGGGATTGCAGGATCAATTGAAAGAAAAAGCCTGCGACTACGTCCTGGACAACGTCACGTCCTTCCTCTGATCCTGGCACCGGTGGGTAGCGGCCGGCTCGCGGCTCGATCGCGCCCCGACACCCCTTCCGCAGCCGGATCTCGCAAACGACCTACGCCGCGGGAAACGGCCGGCTCCAATAGCGGGAGCCGGCCACGCCAAAGCGCCAACTTGTCTCGGCGGCCTTGCTGATGCCGATCCGCGGCCCACTCACCACCTCGATGGCAGTGTCGGGTGCGTACAGCTCGAAGGGCGGCTGGTCGAGCGGCTTGCCGTTGAGCAACGGGCCTATCGCCAGCGCCTGTCCCACGCGGCCGGGTCCCGAACACAGGAGGCGCGGCTCGCTTAGGCCGCGCCGAGCGGCCATGACGTCCAAGCCCCGCGTGGGCTCGATCGCCCGGATCAGCACCCCCGCCCCGTGCCCCTCCTCGCGGCAAACCAGGTTGAGGCACCAATGGATGCCATACGACAGGTAGACATAGGCGTGGCCAGGCGGGCCGAACATGGCGCGGTTGCGCGCCGTGGGGCCGGCGTGGCTATGCGATGCCGGGTCGGCGCGGTCGTATGCTTCGGTTTCGACGATGCGCCCGCCCACGCCATTGATCAACAGGAGCGCACCCAGCACTCGCGGCGCCACGTCCCAGGCATCGCCCGCAAAAAAATCCGCGGCCAGGCGCTCCGGCGGCTGTCTGTCATCGCTCCGCCTGGCCTCGCTCCGTATCGCCGGAACCGCGTCTTCGCACGTCGTTGATAGCCGTTTCATCCCGCCAAGCTTACTCCAAGTCCATCCGCGTGAGCAGCCGTACCTGAACGGGTCTTGCGTCCGAGGGGCGATCCCGCTGTCCCTTCGTGCGAGTTGCGGCAACGACTCGTGCTGCCGCCTGGTGCCGCTCTCTCTTTGCTCGAGCGGCGGGAAGCCGGAACCGATCATCATATGGAAAGACCCGGCGGCTGCCTCTTCGCACGGAGCCGTCGTCGGCGCTGCCTTCGCAAACAATGGTTTACCGCCTCGCGATTGACCGTCCCGTCCCGCCTGCGCTACGCTGATTCGCAGCCACTCCGTCATCGGCGAGTGGTCCTCGGTTCTACGCTCCACCTTCGCGCCGGATACCCGGCATGCCGCAGTCGCACTGGCTGCCCCGATACCGCGAGGCCCCGCATGTCCCCATCGCCCAGGCTCCACGCCACCCCCCGCATCTTCCAACGCTTTCCCGCAGCCATGGCCGCAGCGGCCATGGCCGTTTTTTTGGTCGCGCCCACCCACGCCCAGGTCAGCCAGTTCGAACCTCGCGTGGGTCAGGAAGGCAAGGATGTCGTGTGGGTGCCCACGCCTCAGGCCCTGGTCGAGCGCATGCTCGACATCGCCGAAGTCAAGCCCGGCGAATTCCTGATCGACCTCGGCTCGGGCGACGGCCGCACCGTCATCACGGCCGCCGGCAGAGGCCTGCGGGCCCACGGCATCGAGTACAACGCCGACATGGTCGAACTGGCCAAGCGCGCCGCGCGCGACGCCGGCGTTACCGACCGCGCCACGTTCGCTCAGGGCGATCTATTCGAAGCCGATCTAAGCCAAGCCGACGTGATCACGCTGTTTTTGCTGCCGTCCATCAACGAGAAACTCAGCCCCACGCTGCTGGACCTACAACCCGGCACGCGGATCGTTTCCAACAGCTTCCGCATGGGCGATTGGGAGTCCGACGAAAGCTCCACCGTAGACGAGGATTGCTCGCGCTGGTGCACGGCGTTGCTCTGGTTCGTACCCGCCAAGGTAGAAGGCGAGTGGACTCTCGATGGTCAGCCCCTTAAGTTCCAACAAACCTACCAGCGCCTCGAAGGCACGCTGGGCAACACGGCCATCCGCGATGCCGCCCTGCGCGGCACCCGGATTGCCTTCACCGCGGGCGACGCCCGCTATGTCGGCACCGTCGACGGCAACACCATGCAGGGCCAGGTCGAAGGCTCCGGTCGAGCCTGGCGGGCCGCCAGGCCTTAGCTTGGCGGCTGCCGTCGGCCTCCAAGGCCGGTGGGCCTCCTTTCGGGAACCGCCAACCACAGGCGCAGCGCGGAGGCGCACCCGCCGCCCCCCTCCGGCAGCCGCGCTCCAGGAGGCAACGCGCGACAGGTGTAACGTAGGAATATTTCTTGAGGAAGTACGCCATGCAGATCCAAGCCGCCATCACACGCCAGCAGGGCGCTCCGTTCGCCATCGAAACAGTGCGCCTGGCCGAACCGCGTGCCCGTGAAGTGCGAATGCGCATCATTGCCACCGGCGTCTGCCACACCGACGCGGTGGCTCGCGACATCCCGCTTTCCCCATATCCCGTGGTGCTCGGCCACGAAGGGGCGGGCGTGATCGAAGCCGTCGGCGAAGGCGTAAACGGCCTTGCCGTGGGCGACCACGTCGTCTTGTCCTTCGCTCACTGCGGCGCCTGCGAAACCTGCCTCACCGGCCATCCCACCGTGTGCCTGCGCTTCAATGAGCTCAACTTCGATGGCCATCTCGAAGACCAAACCAGCCGCCTGAGCCAGGACGGCACCGAAATCGCCACCTTTTTCGGCCAGTCATCCTTCGGCAGCTATGCGATCGCCCACGAACGCAACGTGGTGAAAGTCGACCCCGATGTGGACCTCGCGCTGCTGGGCCCGCTGGGCTGCGGCATCCAGACCGGCGCGGGAACCGTACTCAATCACTTCCGGCCCGGCTTCGGCCACGCCATCGCCGTGTATGGCTGCGGCGCCGTCGGCCTGAGCGCCATCATGGCGGCCCGCATCGCCGGCTGCCGCCACATCATCGCCATCGATATCCACGACAACCGCCTCGCACTCGCCCGCGAGCTGGGTGCCACCCTCGTCCTCAATGGCGGCACGGCCGACGTCGTGGCGGAGATCCGCAGGGCCACCAGTGGCGGCACGCATTTCGCGGTTGAAACCACCGGCGTACCCGCCGTGGTACGGCAATCGCTGCAAGCCCTGCGGCCGCTGGGCAAGTCGGCCATCGTCGGCGTCACGGGCGAAGTCACGCTCGACATCCACCCCGACCTGATGGCCGAAGGCAAGACCATGGTCGGCGTGATCGAGGGCGACTCCGTGCCGCGGGTCTTCATCCCGCAATTGGTGGCCTATTACAAGGCGGGCCGCTTTCCCTTTGATCGTCTTGTGAAGTTCTACGACTTCGCCGACATCAACCAGGCCTTCGAAGACTCCAAGAACGGCTCGGTCGTCAAGCCCATTCTGCGCATCGGTGCGTCGTAGCACGCGCTCCAGCCGGCGGCGAAACGTCGTTTTGGCGTCCGGCTAGCAGGCCCACCACCGCAGTCAGCCTTCCTACGGCAAGATATCGCCATCGACGTACCACCATCGACCCTCCTCATACACGAAACGACTGCTTTCGTGGTGGCGCCGGCCCCGGCCTTGCCAGCGGGAGCGGGCCACGAACTCCACCTCGGCGCGATCTGCCGCCAGCAGCCTCTGCCGCCGCACTTGCAGCCCCAGCCACTGCAGCCCTGATGGATGGGGCTCCAGCCGCTCGGGGCGCGTGCTCGCATGCCAGGTGTCGAGCAGGTATTCCCATTCCTCCTTGACGAAGGCGCTATAGCGCGAACGCATCAAGGTTTCGGCGTCGGGCGCGGCCAGCCGCTGCGGTCCCTGGTGCCAGCGGCCGCAGCAATGTTCATAGGAGGCGCCTTGGCCGCAAGGACAGGCGCTGTCGGCGGATGATTTCATGTTGTGTTCTCTCTGCTCGGCGTTGCTGATCCCAATCTGCGTCCTCATGGCGCGCTGCGGACCGGAGGGAGTCACCCGCCCTCCACCGATAACCCCAGGTGATAGGAATCAAAAAATACCAATTTCGCCCTTCGGACGGGCTTCCTAGAATGGTTTCGTCCCGCCGGCGTCCATGCTTGGCGGCCCCGCTTTCGATGGAGTTGCCATGACCCAGCGCGTGAAGAATGTACTCTTCATCATGTGCGATCAGCTGCGCGCCGATTATCTTTCCTGTTTCGGCCATCCGCACCTGCACACCCCGAACCTCGACCGTCTCGCTTCGCGGGGCATGATCTTCGACCGCGCCTACGTGCAATCGCCGGTCTGCGGTCCTTCCCGCATGAGCTACTACACCGGGCGCTATGTTCATGCCCACGGCGCCAGCTGGAATTTCGTACCCATCAAAGCCGGGGAGATGACGCTGGGCGATCATCTGCGGCCCCTGGGCGTGCGTTCGGTTCTGGTGGGCAAGACCCATATGCGCGCCGACTACGCCGGCATGTCGCGCCTGGGGATCGATCCCGGTTCGCCGATCGGCGTGCGGATCGCCGAGTGCGGCTTCGATCCCTACGAGCGCGACGACGGCATCCATCCGTATTCGGGTCACGATCCCGATCCGACGTACAACCGCTACCTCGAAGCCCATGGCATGGGCGGCGACAACCCCTGGGAAAGCTGGGCCAACACCGGCATCGATAGCGAGGGCACCGAGCGCTCGGGCTGGTTTCTCAAGTATTCGCGGCTGCCGGCGCGCGTGCCGGATGAACACGCCGAGACGCCCTATATCACCAGCCGTGCGATCGACTTCATGAACGAGGCGGGCGACCAGCCGTGGTGTCTGCACCTGTCGTACATCAAGCCGCACTGGCCCTATATCGTGCCCGAGCCCTATGCCAGCATGTTCGGCGCCGAGGACGTGATCCCCGCCGTGCGCGATGCCGGTGAACGCGAAGACCCTCATCCCGTCTACGCCGCCATGATGGAACATCGCGTCTCGCAGACCTTCTCGCGCGACGGCGTGCGCGAGGCGGTGATCCCGGCCTATATGGGCCTGATCAAGCAGATCGACGATCAATTGGGCCGGCTGTTCGCCCATATGGAAGCCCAGGGCCTGATGGAAAATACCATGATCGTATTCACTTCCGATCATGGCGACTATCTTGGCGACCACTGGATGGGCGAGAAAGACCTGTTCCACGAGCCCGTCATCAAGGCGCCGCTGATCATCTACGATCCCGACCCTCGCGCCGACGCCACGCGCGGCACGCGCTGCCCGGCCCTGGTCGAAGCCGTGGACATCGCCCCCACCTTGCTCGACATCTATGGCGGGCCACCGGTGCCCCACATCATGGACGGCCGTTCACTGCGCCCGTGGCTGTTCGGCCAGGCGCCCGCCGACTGGCGCGAGCACGTGGTGTGCGAATACGACTTCGCCTTCCAGGATTCGCGAATCGCGCTCGGCGTGGCCCCGATCGATTCCTGGATGCGCATGATCTTCGACGGCCGCTGGAAATACGTGCTGTTCGAAGGCTTCCGGCCGATGCTGTTCGATCTGGAGCACGATCCACAGGAACTGCGCGACCTGGGCGGCCAGGCCGGCTACGACGACATCAAGGCGCGGTTGCACGAGGCGCTGTTCGCCTGGGCGCGCCGGCCCCGCCAACGCGCCACGGTGTCCGACGTCGCCATCGAGTCGGTGGAGGTGCAGGCCCGCATCGCCGAAGGCGGCATCCTCATCGGCTACTGGGATGAAGCCGACCTGGCCGAGGCCCGCCGGAACTTCCGGCCCCGCTTCGCTTCCACCAACCCACTGGTCCAGCCCACGCTCGACCGGCTTACCGATCCCCAGGAGTGCTGAGCATGAGAACCGAATCCGCCGACATCACCCGTAACCACACCGGCCTGGACGGTGTGTCCTGGAACATCCTGGGCCAGGTGTATGTGCCCAAGCAGGCCAGCGAGGATAGCTTTGCCTGGCATGCCACGTTTCCGGAGGAAACCTTCGTGCCGCCGCATACCCATCCGCACCAGGATGAATACATCTATGTGCTAGATGGCCATATCGACCTGCTGATCGCCGGCGAGAAGCGCAACGCTCGCGCCGGCGACCTGGTCCGCATGCCGCGCGGCATCGAGCATGCGTTCTTCAACAATTCCGGCCGTGCCGTGCATGCCCTGTTCTGGGCGGCGCCGGCCGGCAAACTGGTCGAGCTCTACCAACGCATCCACAACGTCGCCAACCCGGCCGAGGTCGTTGCCATCGCCCGCGAATACGACGTGCTGTTCGGACCCCCGGTGTCGTCGGCACGTCCCGTCCAGCCCTGAGTCCCCGGCCGCGATCGCGCCGGGCACCCCGGTATGCGTCGCGCCCCATCTAAAAGCCATATATCCGGAAGGAGACATCCATGTTCAAACTGCAACGCCGCCGCGCGCTGGCCGCTCTCGGCTCCGCCGCCCTCGCCCTGGCCTGTGGCCCTGCCGTCGCGAATACTCACGACAGCTATCCCAACAAATCGATTCGCCTGGTCGTGCCACTGCCGCCGGGCAGTCCTCCCGACGTCCTGGCGCGTGTGGTGTCCGAGCGCCTGCAGGCGGCATGGGGCCAGCCCGTGGTGGTGGAGAATCGTCCCGGCGCCACCGGCATGATCGGCCTGGACGCCGTGGCCCGTTCGGCGCCCGATGGCTACACCATGGGTATCATGTTCATGACCCATACGGTGTTGCCGTCGATCTTCCGCTCGGTGTCCTACGACACCGCCACCGCCTTCGCCCCGGTGGCCAATCTCGTGTGGCTGTATAACGTGCTGGTGGTGCATCCTTCCGTGCCCGCGGGCTCGCTGCAAGAGCTGATCGCCACCGCCCGGGCCAACCCCGGATCCCTCACCTATGCTTCCGGCGGCAACGGCTCGCCCGCTCACTTGATCGGCGAATCCTTCCGGCAAATGACGGGCGTGGATATTCAGCATATTCCCTACCGGGGCCCCGCCGAAGCCCTCAACGGCCTGCTGGCGGGCGACACGTCGATCATGTTCGCCACCAGTTCCGTCGCCGTCCCCATGGTTCGCGCCGGCAAGGTCAAGGCCCTGGCCGTCACCCGGCCGGAACGCTTCGACGTGCTGGCCGACGTCCCCACCCTGGAAGAAGCGGGCCTGCCCGGCTTCGCCATGCGCGAATGGGAGGGCGTCGTCGCTCCCGCCGGCACTCCGCCGGCGATCATCGAGCGCTGGAATCGCGAACTTGCGCGTATCATGCAGGAGCCCGAAGTCCGAGCCAGCCTGGAAGCGCTAGGAATGCAGACCGCCGACGCCAACACGCCGGCCGAGTTCGAGCAACTGATTCAGAGCGAGCTGTCCACGTGGGCGGAGGTGATCCGCCGCTCGGGCATCGAGGCATCCTGATCCCAGGCGCCGCCCGGCCGGCGCCACGTCCATCCCCTGGAGGATTTTCCCGGTCATGACAGCCCAGCCCACACCCCGCGTCTTCTGCGACCCCGCCGAGTCCGAGGCGCAATACAACCTGCGCGTCGCCTTTCCCGATTTTCCCGATGTGCTGGCAAGCTGGCAGGCGGCCACCCGCCGCGTCCACGCCGCGCGCCAGCCCGTCCGGGATATCGCCTACGGCTCCGAGGCGCTGCAAGACTACGATTTTTTTCCCAGCGGCCGGCCGGGCGCGCCCCTGTTCGTCTTCGTTCACGGCGGCTATTGGCAGGGCGGCGATAAAAACGACGTCGGTTTCATCGTCGAGCCCTACGCCGCCGCCGGCGCCGACGCCGCGGTTCTCAACTACCGGCTGGCCCCCGCCAACCGGATCGAGGAGATGGTGGACGACGTCCTGCAGGGGCTGCGCCACCTCATGGCGCGCCGGGAGGCCGGCGAACTCACCTTCGACCCCGCCAAGCTGGTCCTCATGGGTCATTCCGCCGGCGGCCACCTCGTGGCCACCGTGGCTTGCAGGGCCGAGGCCGCCGGCCTGCCGGCTCCGGCGCTGGTGTTTCCTGTGAGCGGCCTGTTCGACCTGCCGCCGCTGCTGCCCAGCAGCATCAATCACGCGCTAGGCCTGGACCCCGCCCGCGCCGAAGCCCTTAGCCCTTTGCTCATGGCGCCACCCGCGAATACCGAGTTCCAGACGGTGATCGGCGAGCATGAAACCGTTCAGTTCCACGAACAGGCACGGGTGCTGGCGGAGGCCTGGCCACGGGTCAGCCGCCATCATGTGGTGGCCGACACCCATCATTTCACCGTGCTGAACCTGCTGGCCGACCCCGGGCAATCCGCGGTCCAAGCCATGATCGCCCGCATGCTGGCCCTCTAGCGCCGGATTGCCGAGCCTGGGGCCGGGCCCCGGGCTGCCATCGCCCGCCATGCGCCTGCAACAACTCGAGCTCATTCTGGCTCTTACACAAACCGGCAGCCTGCGCGCCGCCGCCGAGATTCTGAACGTCAGCCAGCCGGCGCTCACCAAGTCGCTGCGCCAGCTGGAAGAAGAACTGGGCACGCCGCTGATGATCCGTTCGCCGCGCGGCATGCGCCTGGCGCCAGCCGGCGAGCTGCTGGCGGCACGCGCCGCCAATGTGATGCGCGAGATCCAGCAGGCGCGCGACGACATCGCCTGGCATACCCGCGAGGGTACGGGCAGCGTCAAGCTCGGCCTGTCGCCCGGCGCCGCCATCCACCTCACGCCGGCGGCGATCGGCCGCTTCGAAGCACGCTGGCCCCAGGTTCGGGTCCACGCCATCGACACTTTGTACCCCACCATGTTGGCACAATTGCGGGCCGGCGAGATCGACCTGGCCATCGGCCCCTTGCCCGACGGCGATATCGGCCACGATCTGCGCCTGCATCCGCTGTTCACCAGCCAGCATGTCATCGCGGCGCGCAAGGGCCATCCGCTCGTCCACGCTCGCCGCCTGGCGGCACTGGCCGATGCCGCCTGGGTGCTGACGGGTCCCGAAGGCGGTCCCGGCGATCCCGCACACCTCGGTTTTACACGCTTCGGCCTGCCGTCGCCTCATGTGCGCCTGGTATGCGAATCCTTTGCCACGGTGCTGGCCCTGTTGCCGGCCCTCGACGTGCTGGCCGTGATGCCGCGACGTTTTTTTGATCGCTATGGGCCCAGGCTGGGCCTGGGCATGCTCGCCATCGAAGATCCGCTGCCCTGCCCCACCATTCATATCCTGTGGCGCGCCGACGGACCGCTCACGGTTCCGGCCCAGCGCTTGCGCGATGTTTTCATTCATGAGGCGGAACTGGGCCATGCCGCTCCCGATTCCGATCCCGGCGCACCGGCCCCTCAGTGAGAGTCGGACGGCGGCGCGGGCAGCAGCGCAAAGGCTAGCGCCCCCGCCGCCAACAGCCCGGCGATGACCAGGAACACCGCGGCGTATGGGTCGATGGCCGCGGCCTGGGCCCAGCCGGCCACCCACCCCGTCAGCGCCTGCATCAACGCCACGCCCAGGAACATGGACATCGTGAACAGCCCGATGGCCCGCCCCAGCAGCCGGCTGGGATAGGCGTCCCGCACGTCGGCATACTGCCAAATGGTATAGCTCGATAAGACGCCGACCACCAGCGGTACGCCGATCGCCACCGGTAATGTGGCGCGCAGGGCCAACAACATGAACAGCGCCGCCAGCAGCAGGGTGGCGCCCACGAGGGCTGATCGGCGCCAACGCCGGCCCGGATCGAGCCGCCCCAGCACGGGGGCGCCCAGGATCATCAACAACGACATCGCCAGCGCCACGTCGCCGGCTTGCACCAGCGACAGACCCTGGCGCTCGACGAGCAGCGGGCCCAGCCAGAGACCGCGCAGCGCCATGATGCTGGCGTAGACCATGATGCCCAGCAGCACGATGCCCCAGGTATGCGGCAAGAGGAACAACCGAAGAAAGCCGTGCAATACGTCGGGCAGAGACTCGCCCTGGTTGCGCGTCGGCGGGTCGAGCCGCAGCCAAGCCCAGAGCGCCACCCAAGACGCCGCTGACAAGGCGGTGAGCACGGCGAAGCCGGCACGCCAGGAACTGGCCTCGATGATCCAGGCCAGCGGCGAGGCGGTCAGTACCATGCCGAGGCTGCCCAAACCCAGCGTGATGCCGGATATCGCCGCAAAGCGATCCACCGGAAATCGCTGAGCGATGAAGACCGAGCAGGCGAGAAAGGCCGGCGCACACCCCATCCCGATCAGCCCTTGGCCCACGAGCAGCATGCCGTAGCCCGGCGCCAGGGTCGACAGCAGCGCCCCCAGGACGGTAAGCGGAAACACCGCCAGCAACACCCGCCGCACGCCATAAAAATCGATGCCGGCGCCCATGAATAGCTGCATGGCGCCGAACACGAAATGGAACATCGCCGCGACCACGCCCAGTTGGCCGGCGCTGAGCAGCAGGTCGGCCTGCAGCGCCGGCGCCATGACGCCCGCGATGGTGCGGTAGGCCTGGCTGAGGGCAAACGCGCCGATGAGCACCAGCAGCATCGTGCGCGCCGTCTTGGCGCCGCTCACCGAACGTCCCCGGGTACCGGCTTTGCAGCCTCGTAGCGCCGACGCAGAAACTCGACGAGCGACGCCAAACCCTGCTTGCGCGGCTGCTCGGCATATTGGATGCCGAGCGGCGGCAAGGCGTGCTCCGCCGGCACTGAGACGATGGCCAAGCTGCCATCGGCGATCCAGGTCTGCACCAACTGCTGCGGAAGCATCGCCACCACGGCGGAAGCCTGGAGCATCGGCAGAAGCAGCGCGAACGACCGGGTGATCGTCCTGACTTTTTGCGGGAAAGCCCCCAGGCGATCGAAGTACGCTTCAAAAGCCACATGGGTTTCGGAGTCGAGCGGCGGCACCGCCCATTCCGCCGCCAGCAGCGCCACCTCTCGCGTTTCGCCGCGCTGTTGCCAAAGCGAATGCCGCGGCGAAGCGACCACCACGATGCGATCGGACAGCAAGGGCAAGAAAACCGTGCCGCCCGCGATCTCGGGCGGCCGACGCACCAGAATGGCGTCGTAGAGGCCGTCGGCGAATCCAGCCTGCAAGGCAGGGCGTTTATCTTCAACGACGTCCAGCCGCAATTGGGGCTGGCTGAAAAGAAAAGCCGGCAGTGCGGGCGCCAGAATGCCGGTCGTTGCCGGCGAAATCGCGCCAAGCCGCAGCATGCCGGATGCTCCCGCCGCGCTGGCGGCCAGGGCGGAGGCACATTCGGAGGCCGTGGCCAGGATGGAACGCAGGAGCGGCAGGATATCGCGGCAAGCGTGCGTGGGTCGCATGCCCCGCGCGTGCCGCTCGAACAGCTCGACGCCGAGTGCGGCTTCGAGATCGGCAACGGCCCGCGTGGCGGCCGGCTGGCCCATCCCCAGTTGTTCGGCGGCGCGGTGCACGCTGCCCAGTTCCGCCACGGCCACCAGCAAGTGCAAATGATGCAAACGGCCTTTGCGAAGCAAACGATTGAATACGGTAGAGGCGAGCAAGGGGATGCCATCCAGGGTGTCGGGTGCGCCGTCTGGCGGCACGGGAAAAACGGCGGACAAGATCGTCATCTCGGGCGGAGATAGCGATGTTCTTTTGGCATAGCTTGGCTCAATTTACCATTTGTGGGCGGAATCACAATTCGCGAGACTGCCCCCAATACTTCGTTGGGATGATCTCATCATGATGCTCCGCCGTTTCAGTCGCCGCTACGTTCTCGGCCTCGCCCTGGCCACCCTGGCGCCCCTTGCCGCCAATGCGGCAGGATATCCAGACAAACCCATCCAATTGATCGTGCCCTTCCCCGCCGGCGGCTCGCTCGATGGCGTGGTCCGCACCATGCAGCCCAAGCTCAGCGCATACCTCGGCCAAACCCTGGTTATCGAGAACGTGGGCGGCGCAGGCGGCGCGATCGGCGCCAGCCGGGTGGCTCGCGCTGCGCCTGATGGCTACACCCTGCTGGTGGGAACCAACAACGATGTCGCACTCGCGCCCACGCTGAACGACGCGATCCAGTATTCACCTCGAGACTTCACTCCGATCGCGCTGGCCGCCAGCACCCCGGTTCGCTGACCTACGGCAGCCCAGGCGTCGGCACCTTCCAGCATCTATTGGCGGAAGAGCTGCAATCGCGCGGCGGCGTTCAGGCCGTGCATGTTCCGTATCGCGGCGCCGCGCCCCTGCTCACCGACGTGATCGGTGGACAGATCGACCTCGCCGTGGTGGTGCCCAGTACCGCCGTGCCGCATATCGAAGCCGGCCGACTCAAGATCCTGGGCCTGGCGCGCGGCGAACGTGTGGCCGAATGGCCGGATTACCCGCTGCTCGGCGAGCATCCCGATCTCAAAGGCCTGGAGCTCAATGGCTGGTTCGGCTTCCTGGCCCCCGCCGGTTTGGATGCGGCCAAGGTCGAACGTCTGCGCGATGCGATCGACGCCACCCTGGCCGATCCCGACGTCGCCACCGCGCTGGCCGCGATCGGCTTTCAGGTGGCGTCGGACGCCGACCGCGCCGACTTCGGTGCCGTTATCGCGCGCGATGCCGCGCTGGCCGAGCGCTACAAGGAAAAAATGCCATGACCGCGTGCCAGAGCGCAAGCGCCGCCATGCCCGGCCGCGCCCTGCAAAGCGAGCCCTTGCTGGAGCCGGCGGCCGCCACCGTTGATGGCCGGACGCCTCTGGCCGCGGCCCCCGCGCTGAGTGAGCCGACGGTGCGCCCCCCGGTCCTGGCGGCAGTGGCCGAGAAGCGGGAGTTCGCCGCGCTACGGCGTGATCTGCATGCCCACCCGGAGCTGGGTTTCGCCGAGCATCGCACCGCGGCCGAGGTGGCGCGCCGCCTGGCGTCCTGGGGTTATGCGGTTTCCACGGGGATCGGCGGCACCGGCGTCGTGGGCACCTTGCGTCGCGGCTCGGGCGCGCGCAGCATCGGGCTGCGCGCCGACATGGACGCTTTACCGATGCAGGAGGCCAACTCCTTCGCCCATCGCTCGCGCCATCATGGCCGCATGCATGCCTGCGGCCATGATGGACACACCACCATCCTGCTGGCCGCGGCCTGGTACCTCGCCCGGCATGGTCGTTTCGAAGGCACACTGCACTGCATTTTCCAGCCCGCCGAAGAAGGCGGTCAGGCTGGCGCCCGGGCCATGATCGAGGACGGTCTGTTCACACGATTCCCTTGCGATCGCGTATTCGCGCTGCATAACTGGCCCGGCCAGCCTGTCGGCTGGTGGGGAGTGCGCAGCGGACCCTTCATGGCCTCCAGCAATCGATTCGAGATTCTCGTGCAAGGCAAGGGGGGGCATGCCTCCCGCCCCGACTGGGCGGTGGATCCGCTGCCCGCGGCGGCCCAGATCCTGCTCGGTCTGCAAACCGTGATGTCGCGCGATCGGCCGCCGGAAGATGCCGCGGTACTCTCCGTGACCCAAATCCACGGCGGCGATGCCGTGAATGTGATTCCCGATCAGGCCCGTCTCGCCGGCACGGTGCGCACCCACGAGTCCGCTACGCTCGACTTGATCGAAAACCGCATGAGAACAATCGTCGAGGGGATCGGCATCGCCCACGGCTGCGAAGCGCGCCTGATCTTCGAGCGAAACTATCCGGCACTGGTCAACGATTCCGATGCCACGCAAGCCGTGGTCCGCATCCTGACATCGCTGGACGGTGCGCAACAGGTGGACTCCGCGGCGCCTCGCTTGATGAACTCGGAGGACTTCGCTTTCATGCTGGAAGCCGTGCCCGGGGCTTATGTGCTGCTCGGCAACGGCGATGGCTCCCATCGCGATGCCGGCCATGGCCTCGGTCCCTGCATGGTCCACAACCCTTCGTATGATTTCAACGACGCGCTGCTACCGCTGGGCGCCGAGTACTTCGTCGCCCTGGTGGAAGACCAATTGCCGGCGGCTTGACACCCGCCCGGTAAGGCGTGAAGCTGGGGCCTTACCCGCTCCCGGACTCTGCCATGCCCTCGGTCTCCAAGCTCGGTCTCCTGTCCTCCCTCCTCGTGCTGGCCGGTTGCGCCACGCCCGTGCTGCAACAGCGCGTACCGGTTGCCAGCGAACCTCCCGGGGCCCTGGCGCGCGACGACAGCGGCAGCAGTTGCCGCACGCCCTGCGCCCTGGATCTCGATCGCAACCGGGATCACATCGTCATGCTCGAGCTGGCCGACTACGAAAGCCAGGACGTCGTGGTGCGGCGCCAGTACCGCACCGCCGACGTCCTGCTGTCGGCCATCAACTCCGGCCTCAATTCGGCCCGCACGTTCAACAACGCCAGTTGGGCCCTGCAAAGCGGGATCAACGCCAAGAATGCACAAGAGCAAAGCGGCGCGGCCTACGATCTCGAACCCTCGGTGATCAGCGTACGTCTGCGTCCTCAGGGCAGTCTTGCCTCACCGGCCACACCCGCCCCCGCCCAGGGCGCCCTGGCGGCGCCGGCCCAGCTGATCGCCCTGCTCGCGCGCAACGACCAGAACATGCTCGAGCAAGCCCTCGAGCGCTCCGCTTCCGGGCAGGCCACCGCCTGGGATAACGTTGAACGCGGCTTGCGGTTCTCGGTCGTCCCGGACAACGTCGAACTGCGCGACGGGCAGGTCGTGCGGCCGTTCACCCTGTCGGTGAACCGGCAAGGCCAGTGGTCGTCGGGGCGCTATCTGGCGACGCGGGTAGGCCGCGCCGAATGGCAGGTGCTGACTTCGGGCCTTCCGGCCCCCGGCGCGGCGGCAAGCATGCCAGCCCAGGCGCCGTGGCCGCAGGCGCCCGTCCTGCCTCTGGGAGATGCCAACTTCGCCCCTGTCCCCAGCGGCGAGGCATCCGGCCAAAGTGGGGTGGATGTTTCGCCGGGGACTCCGCGCTCGTTTTGACGCCTTGTCCGTTGCCTCCAAGGCTGCGCGCCACCGATCGGAGGGGCCGCCTCGGGGTCAGGGTTGATTGGCCTGCTTGGCCTGGGTAGCACGTTCGGCTTCGACGCGCATTTGTTCGTCAAAGGCTTCTGACGAGCTGGGTGCGATCTCGAAGCCGAGCTTCTGCACCGCCTCGGTCACGCGCGGCACCGCCGCGGCCTGCGCCACTTCGCGATTCAGGCGTTGCACGATGTTCGCCGGGGTGCCTTCCGGCACCACGAAGCCGTACCACACCAGCGACTCATACCCGGGCAGGCTGGCCGCTTCCGCCATCGTCGGAACGCCAGGCAAGGCCAGCGTTGGCTCGGGCGAAGCCACCGCCAGTGCGCGCACCTGTCCGGCCTGGACGTTGCCCAGCGAGGTGGATTGCACGGTGTAGTACATGTCCACCGTCCCGGCGATCATATCGGTGAGCGCCTGCGCGTTGCTGCGATAGGGAATCTCGCGGATGTCCAGATCCAATCGACGCTTGAGCCCCTCCATCTCGAGCTGGCTCGGGGTTCCGGGGCCGGAAGACGCATAGGTGAGTTCGCCGGGATTGTCTTTGGCGTAGGCGATCAGTTCGGCCATGGTTTTCGCGGGCAGGCCGGCATGCACTGTCAGCGCCAGCGGATTGACCGCCAGCCGCGACACCGCGGCGAAATCCTGGATGGGATCGTAGGAGGTGTTGTTTTGCATGATCGGCCCCACCACGAAGGGCGTGGTGGCCACCAGCATGCTATAGCCATCGGCGGGCAGCTTGGCCGCGTAAGCCGACCCTATCATGCCGCCGGCGCCTTCGCGGTTCTCGACGACCACCGGCACGCCCATTTGCTCGGACAATTGCTGGGCAAACACCCGGGCGATGGCATCCACGCCGCTGCCTGCGCTGAAGGGCGCGACGATGCGCAACGCCTTGGTCGGAAACTCAGCCTCGCTGGCCTGAACGCAGGTCAGGGCCGACAGCAGCGTCGCGCCTCCTGCCAATCGCAGCCAATGCCGTCTCGAATATGGGGTATTCATCATCTTGCTCTCCTCGTTGTCATTCCAATCAGGCCCCTTCAGGGGCATTGGGTTGGCCTCGCGCGACGACGGAGCCGCCGTCGCGCGAGGCCATCTTCGTGGTTGGCGCCGCCGCGTCAGGGGCGCGCGTCGGGGCGTGTCGAAGCGTCGCCACCGGCGCGATCCTCCAGCGCCCGCAGCAGCCGCTCCCGGTGCGCCGTGGGCGGCCCCAGCAGTTCGGCGTTGCAGCGTGCCCGCTTGTAGTAAAGGTGGTTCTTCATCTCCCAGGTGAAACCGATGGCGCCGAAGATCTGGATACTGCGGTGCGTGGCCTCGCGATAGGCGTCACTGGCGTAGCTTTGCGCCATGGCCGCCGCCACGCGGGCTTCGTCGGGGCTGTCCGACAAAGCCCAGGCGGCATACAGCACCGCTGTCGAGGCGCACTCGGATTGAGCCAACATGTCCGCCAGATCGTGTTTGATGGCCTGGTAGGCGCCGATCGGCCGGCCAAAAGCCACTCGTTCCTTGGCATACTCCACGGTGTCGTCGAGCACCTCCTGCAGCCCTCCGGCGCTTTCCGCCGCCAGCATCAGGCTCAGGCGATCGCGTATCCAAGGCCAGGTGTCCGCGGCATCGATCTCGAGCGGCTCGCCTGGCGTGGCGTTGAAGTGAAGATGGGCGACATGCCGCGTGGGATCGCGCCATGCCAGGGGCTCGATCGTCATGCCCGCGGCGTGGCGATCCACCAGGAAAAAACGCTCGCGGCCTTCGTGGTTGGCCGCCACCACGAAATGATCGGCCACCGTCGCATCCACCACGAATCCGCTGGAGCCATCGAGGCGTACGCCGTCCGCCTGCGTGACGGCCAGCACGGTGCGCCCGACGGGATCGTAGCTGCCCTCCCGGCTCGCCGCGGCCAGTGCGAACGTTGCGCCGCCTTCGGCAATCACCGGTAGCCAGGCTTGCTTCTGCGCCTCGCTGCCTGCCGCCATCAGGGCCCAACTGCCCGCCAGCGTCCCGAACAGCGGCGACGGCGCCAGAAAGCGACCACATTCTTTGACGATCAAGGCAAGGTCGACCATCGACATCCCGAGCCCGCCGTAGGCTTCGGGCACGACCAGGCTGGGCCACCCCAACTCCACCAGTTTCGGCCACAGACGGTCGTAGCCGGCCTCGCGGACCGTGGCGCCGGGCATCAGCAGCGGCTGCAGATCCACTTCTTTGCGCAGAAAAGCCTGCGCGGTATCCCGCAGGAGAATGTGGTCGTCATTCAAGGCGAAGTTCATGCCCGGCCTCCTTCGGCAGCCGGCGCCGGGACCGCGCCGGGCGCGAGCTGCGCCCATGGCGTATGGCGAGTCGGGTCTTTATCGCGCGGCAAACCCAGAATGCGCTCGGCTACCACGTTCTTCAGGATCTCCTGCGTGCCGACCCCCAGCGTGACCGCCGGGCTCCACCAATAGGCATGGTCCCAGTTCGAATAGGGGCCCCGCTCGGCCTTCGAGACCGGTAGCACCCGGCGATCCTTCACCATGCCGGCGACTCCCTGGCTACGCTTGGCGAGGTCCAGCACACGCTGTCCATGAGGCGCGGCGACCATCTTGCGCACCGCGCCCTCGGGGCCGGCCGTGCGAGCATTCATGCGATCGCTCAGCGAGCGGAACGCCAGCAGGCGCAAGATTTCGCCCTCGATATACAGGCGCGCCGCTTCGTCTCGCAGCGCCGGATCGGCGAGACGGCCCGACGCCATGAGGCCTTCGAGCAGCTCGCGCGCCGACGGCCCCGAACCCCAGATGACGCCGGGACGCGACAAGGCCACCCGCTCGGTCTGCAATTGCTGCATGCAGATCTTCCAGCCATCGCCTTCCTGTCCGAGCAGCCGCTCGGCCGGCACGATGACATTGTCGAAGAAGACCTCGTTGTATTCGCTTGCTTCGCCGGTCATGTCGATGATGGGGCGAATCGTGATGCCGGGGCTTTTCATGTCCACCAGGAATTGCGATAGCCCGGCATGCTTGGGCACGCTGGGATCGGTGCGCGCCACCAGCACCCCGATCTCCGCCTTGTCGGCCAGCGACGTCCACATCTTCTGACCCCGGATCACATAATGATCGCCCTGCCTGACTGCGGTGGTACGCAGCGCGCCAACGTCCGACCCCGCCGAGGGCTCGCTGAACAGCATGCACCAGATCTCTTCGCAAGCCAGGGCCGGAGGCAGGAACCGCTGCTGCTGCTCCGGCGTGCCGAAGCGCAGCAAGGATTGGCCGCAGTTGTTGATCGGGACGGGATTACGATGGTGCGGCGCGCGCACCCCGGCGCGAGCCAGTTCATCGTCAACGATAATCTGTTGCTCGGGACCGGCATCCAGGCCCCAGGGCCGTGGCCAATGCGGAACGGCGTAGCCTCGCTCGTAGAGATCGCGATAGCTGCGGTCCGGGTGGCTGGCCAGCCACTCCCGGACTTCCAGGCGCCGAGGGTCATCCTCGGCCGGCAGACTGAAATCCATGGATGCTCCTGAAGTCTCGGAATTGCTGTCGGTTGAAGGCGCCCGCCGATGGCGGAAGGCAGGCAGGCGGTGTGCCGCCCAGGCTCGCGCTACTTGCCATCGCCGTCTTCGCGGTAGAACGCATCACGCTGGTGGATGTGAGCTCCCACGCCATGCACGCCGCGCTCTTTCATGAAGTTGAACTCACCTGGCTCGTAGCGCACGTTGGTCGCCAGGGTATGCAGCAAATGTCCATACGCGAACTGCCCATGCACGCCGAGCGATTGCAACGCCAGATTGGTGGCAGCCTTGCCCAGTGCGACGCCGTCGCGCGGCAGGCGAACGATGCGTTCCGCCCAGGCCTCGCCCCTGGCCTCGAGCTCGGCCAGAGGCACCACCTTGTTCACCAGGCCCGCCTCCTTGGCTTCCTGGGCGGACCAGATCTCCGCCAACAGCAGTAGCTCGCGTGCCTTGCGCGCGCCCAAAGTCATGATCTCCCAGGCATCGAAGTACGCCGCTCCCGACAGCCCCAGCGTCTGCTCCGGATGGCCGAGCCTGGCGGTATCGGCCGCGATCACCAGGTCGCAAGACTCCGCCAGATAGAGACCTCCGCCCAGGCAATAGCCCTTGACCCACGCCAACGTGGGCTTGAGCGAGGTGAAAATACGCTGGTAGCGCTCGATATAGGCTTTGTCGTAGCGCAGCCGGGCGCGCTGGCTGGGACGGCGCCGGCGGCCCTCGGCCTCGGAGTCATCGCGATACTGGTTGCCGACTTCCGAGAGATCATGGCCAGCGCAGAAATCGTCGCCCGAGCTTCGCAACACCACGACGCGAACATCATCGTCGCTCTCGGCACGGTCGTAGCAACGCATCAGCTCGGCCCACATGGCCTCGCTCATGGCGTTCTTTTTCTCGGGCCGATTGAGCGTGATGTAGCCGCGGCCATCCCGGGCGTGATATTGGACCAGGTCGGATACGCAGGTCATTGAAAAGTCTCCGGAAGGGTAAAGCCGTACTCGGCGGCGACTTCGGCGGTATGCTCGCCCAGGCGCGGAGGCGGCCGACGGATGCTGACGGGGTGGGTCTCGAGGCGAATCGGCGTGCGCAACAGCTCCAGCTCACCAACACTGGGATGCTCGATACTCTCGATCAACGTCCGCCGTATTTCGGCGTCGGAAAATACGTCGGGAAAGTCACGCACGACGGAAAACAGCACATCCGCCTCGACCAGCAGCCGCAGCCAGGTATCCAGCGGGTGCCGTGCGATCGATTCGGCGATCAGGCCATCCAGCACGTCCCGGTTCTTGAGGCGGTCGGCATTGGTGGCGAAGCGGGCATCCTGCGCCAGTTCTTCGCGGCCTATCGCGGCCAGCAAATTGAGCCAATATTTATCGTTGTGCGCCACCACCATCACATACCGTTCATCCTGGGTGGCATAGGTGTTCCAGGGCGCCAGTTGAAAGTGGGCATTGCCCAGGCGCTCCGGTGTACGTCCCGTAGAAAAATAGAACTGCTCGCGCGGCACCATCGAAAACACGGTCGCATCGAGCATGGACACTTCCACGCGCTGGCCGATGCCAGTTTGCTCGCGCGCGCGCAAGGCGCCCAGGATGCCGATGGCGCCAAACAACGGCGGTACGAAGTCGGACATCAGCAGGCCGGTCTTCAATGGCCCGCTATCGGGAGTGCCCGTGAGCTGCATCAGCCCCGACATCGCCTGGATGACGGGATCAAGCGCCGGCCGATCCCGGTAGGCGCCGTCGCTGCCGAAACCCGATAGCCCGCAGTAGATCAATCCCGGATTGGTTTGCCGCAGCATCTCGAAGCCCAGCCCCAGCCGCTCCATCGTTCCCGGACGGAAGTTCTCCACCAGTACGTCCACCTGGGCGGCCAATGCCTTGAGGGCCGCGATCCCGTCAGCTGTTTTGAGATCGAGCACGACCCCGCGCTTATTGCGGTTCATGCTCAGGTAGTAATCACTTTCGCCGCCGGGCCGGTTGACGCCGATATGGCGGGCGGATTCGCCCTCCGGCGGTTCGACCTTGATCACATCGGCGCCCATATCGCCCAGCAAAAGGGTACACAACGGCCCCGCCACCATCTGGGTCAGGTCCAGGATGCGGATGCCGTGGAGCACGCCGCTCGGGGAGGATTTGAAATCGCTCATCATGCCTCCTCGGGCCATTCGTCGGTCAGTTGTCGCTTGAGTACCTTGCCGGTGGCGTTGGTGGGTAAAGCGTCGCGGCGCAGCCACCAACGAGAAGGGACCTCGAACTTGGCCAGATGCGCCAGCGCATGCTCGCGCAGCGCGTCGGCCGTGGCTTGCGCTCCCGGCCGGAACACCACCACAGCCGCGACTTCCTCGCCGAGATCGGCGTGCGGCAGCGGCACCACCGCGGCCTCCGCCACCGCGGGATGGGTGCGCAGGCAACGCTCGACGTGCGCGCTGGCCACGTTCTCGCCGCCGCGGATGATCATGTCTTTGGCGCGTCCCACCACATAAAGCCGGCCCTCGTCATCAAAGCGGCCCAGGTCGCCCGAAGCGATCCAGCCCTCGGCATCGCCGATCGGCGTGGGATCGCCGAGATAGCCGGTCGTCGCGCTGGCCGAGCGCACCTGGATCTCGCCCACGCCTTCGGCGTTGGGAGCGGCAATGCGGATCTCCGCCGCCGGCAATGGCCGCCCCACGCAGCCGGGACGGCCTTCCACATCGGCGCTGACGCCGGTGGCCACGACGCCGGTTTCGGTGAGTCCGTACATGCTGCCCACCCGTTTGCCGGAGGCGGGAAAGCAGGCCTTGACCTGTGCCCGCAGTTCGTAGGGAATGGGCGCGCCACCCATCTGGATGCTGGCAACACTCGAGGTATCGAAGCTGGCAAACTCGGGATGCATCACGACTCGCGACACCATGGTCGGCACACTGCCCCAGGCACGGACTTTTTCGTCTTGCATAAGCTGGAGCACCTCGACGGGATCGAAACGCCCACGGAGAAACACGATGCGGCCTCCCGTGAGCAGCGTCATCAACGAGATCTGCATACCGCCCTGATGGAACAAAGGCATGGTGACCAGGTTCACGGTGCCCGGGTGCGTATCGTCGAGGTCGTCCGGGAGCCGCCCGGTCATGCGCAACAAGTTATGGATGTTCGCGATCACCGCGCGATGCGACATCATCGCGCCCTTGGCCTGCCCGGTCGTCCCCGAACTGAAGATCACCACGGCGCAGGCTTCCTCCGCAACGGGATCCACCCGCAAGGCGACATCCTCACCGGCGTCGACGATGCCGCGCAGCTCGGAGAACAGCAGCGTGTCGCAAGACACCCGCAGCGTTGCCTCGGGCATCCGCTCGCGGATCAGCAGGCGCGGCCGGGTAAGGTGCAGCGCGGATTGGGTTTCCAACTCGCTCCACCAGGCATTGCCCAGCGCCACCGTTGCGCCTATGCATTGCAGCGCCCAGAACGCCACCACCCATTCGATATGGTTGAAGCCCTGCAACAGGACCGTATCGCCGGGGCGTACGCCGCGCTGCCGCAACGTCTCGGCCACGCGGGCCACGGCGGCCAGATGGTCTTTTCCGGTAAGCCGGCGTTCGCCTTGTACCAGCAAAACGCGGTCGTCCCAACGCTGCGCATCGATCAACAGATCCGATAGCGCGCGCGGCCGGTCGCGGTATACCTGGCAAGGATGGCCACCCAGGATCTCCCGCACAATGTCGGTGCCCCAGCGACGCTCGATGACGGTCTCGGGCATCATGCGACGGCTCCAAGGCCCGGGAAGCGCGGCGGTCGGTTCTCCCCCATGGCACGGATGGCTTCCTTGAAGTCCGGCTCGCGCATCAGCTGTCCCAGCTTCTGCTTGGAATCCTCGACGCAGGCGCCCACATCGTTTGCCATCAGCTCCGCATAGAGCTGGCGTTTCGTTACCAGGGCGGCCTGCGGCGATACCGTTCTGGCCACCGACTTCGCGATGCCGGCGATGGCGTCGTCGAACTCGTCAGGCGCGATCACGCCATTGAGAAAGCCCATCGCCAGGGCTTCTTCCGCCGTAAAGATACGACCGGTGAGCAGGATGTCGGCCGCATGGGTGACGCCGACCAGGCGCGGAAGCAGCCAGCCCAGCCCGTACTCGGCCGGCAGGCCGATGCGCGCCGCCACCGTCGTGAACTTGGCGCCAGCCACCGCATAGCGCAGGTCGCAAAAGCCCGCCAGCGCGACGGCGATGCCCGCGCAAGCGCCGTTGATGGCGGCAATCACGGGTTTGCGCATGCCCCAGTGCCATACCAGATCGTGATCGAACTCCGGCCGCACGCCATAGCCCGGCTGGGCCGCCGTGGCAGACCCGACGGTGGCTTCGTAGTCGCGGTCTTCCGCGGCGTAGAAATCCAGCGCCTTGAAATCCGCGCCCACACAAAACTGCTTGCCCGCACCGCGCACGACGATGACCCGAACTGCCGGATCGGCGTCCAGCCTCGCCATGATGTGGCGATACTCCTGATTCAAACGCGCCGTCCAGGAGTTTCCCCGGCCAGGACGATTGAAACGCACGGTCGCAACGCCATCGGCGTCGATCGCACACTCTGTGACTTTGAGCTCCAAAACGCTCTCCCGATTTTTGGTCCAACCAAGATTTTCCCGAATTCTCTTGCATATGAATAATTTTGTCAATCTTGGTCCAACCAAAATAACGAACGCAAGTCCTCAGGTCGGGTAAAGTAGGGGAATCTCCCGTCCGCACACTGTCACGCCATGGATCAATCGTCCGCCAGCACGCCCTTCACCTCCATACGCCGACGCACCTTCGAGGATGTTGCCGCGCAGATCCGCGAACAAGTGGAACAAGGCGTCCTGAAAGAAGGCGACAAACTACCGCCGGAACGCACCCTGGCGGATACCTTCGGCGTCAGCCGCAACACCGTGCGCGAAGCCTTGCGCTCGCTGGAGTACGCCGGCCTCATCGTGCAGCGCCCCGGCTCGGCGGGAGGCGCCTTTATCTCGAATGGCGGTGTGGACGTCATCCGCTCCGCCTTCGACGGGCTGATGCGAATGGGTACGATCTCGGCGCCCGACTTGATCGAGGCGCGCATCATGGTGGGACGCGAAGTGGCGCAACTGGCGTGCGAACGGCACGATCAGGACGACTTCACCGGCTTCGTGCAAAACGTGCAGAAAACCCGCGATGCCGCCGCCAGCGGCGACATGCGGCTACGCGCGCAACATAGCTTGGCTTTTCATGGCCTGCTGGCGCAGGCCACCCGAAACCCGGTCTTGGTGATCATGAGCACCGTCCTGACCGACATTACCCAGCACTTCATCCGGGTGGTCGGCGCCATGCCGAATGAATTCGTGCTGGCGTCGCGGGAACGCATGCTCGAGCATCTACGCCAGCGCGACGGCAAGCTGGCCGCCGAAGAGATGAACCATTATCTCAGCACGACGCTGCGCACTTACCTCAAGGAGGCCACGCTCCCGGCCACCTCGCTCACTGGGCACTAGCGTCGGCTACAGCCGTCCCGCCACCGGGATGCCGGCACCGGTGATCGGCTGCGAGGCGTCCGACAACAGGAAAGCCACCACTGCCGCGATCGCCTGCGGCGTGACCCAGCGGGAACGATCGGCATCCGGCATCGCGCTACGATTGGCCGGGGTATCGATGATGCCGGGCAGTATGGCATTCACGGTAATACCGCGATCCTTGACCTCCTCGGCCAGCGCTTCGGTGAGGCGAAGGACACCGGCTTTCGAGGCGGCATAGGCGCCCATGCCCAGCCCGCCGCGCTGGGCGGCGTTGGCGCCCACATTGATGATGCGTCCGCCTTCTTCGCGTACATGGGGCAACGCTGCCTGACAAACATTGACCACGGTTTTGAGGTTGGCGGCATACATCGCGTCCCAGGTATCGATCGAACCTTCGGCGATGGTTTCCCAGGCAAAGCCACCGGCGATGTTGACCACGCCGTCGATCGGCGAGAAACGCTCGGCGGCCTTGGCGATGGCGGTGCGCGTCTGCTCGACCGAAGTCAGGTCGACCCCCGCCAGCACACGATGGTCTTGGTAGAGTTCCGCCAGCGCATCGGGCAAGGCGGGGGCGGCATCGATGGCCACCAGCCGGGCGCCCGCCTGGTCGAGGTGGCGGGCCACCGCGGCCCCAAGCGCGCCAAAGGCGCCGGTGATGAGAATGACTGAGCCGTTCATGAATGACTTTCCTTCGGTATCGCCGGATCGGCATAGCGCCGAGTGTACCCGGCCGTGACCCACGGGCGAAGACGCCGGACCGCCACCTTCCTCGGCATGGCGCCGCCCTCGTGCCGGGCACGGGGCGGCGTTCGGATTTGCCTCGGCGTCGAGGCCCGGCGCGGGGTCAGTCGGGCAGCACCTTGCCGGGATTCATGAGGTCCAGGGGGTCGAGCGCGGCCTTGATGCTGCGCATGACCTCCAGCGCCTCGCCATGCTCCAGGCGCAGGAACTCGCGCTTGCCCAGGCCCACCCCATGCTCGCCGGTGCAGGTGCCGCCGCAGGCGATGGCGCGCTCCACCAGGCGGCGGTTGACACCTTCGGCCCGCTCGACTTCGGCGGGATCGTCGGGGTCGATCAGCAAGACCATGTGGAAGTTGCCATCGCCCACGTGGCCCAGCACCGGCGCGGTAATGCCCGCCTCGGCGGCGTCGGCCCGGGCGGCCTCGATGCAATCGGCCAGGTCGGTGAGCGGCACGCACACATCGGTGGTCATCATGCGTTTGGGGCGCTGGTAGGCCATGCACGCGTAGGCACAATCGTGGCGGGCGCGCCAAAGCCGGGCCCGCTCTTCGGGGGCCGTCGACCATTCGAAGGCATCGCCACCGTGGTCGGCGCAAAGCTCCTCGACGACGCCGGCGTCCTCGCGAGTACGCGCGGGCGAGCCGTGGAACTCGAAGAACAGGTGCGGCACCAGCGGCAGATCGAGCTTGGAATAGCGATTGACGGCGTCGATCATGACTTCGTCGAGGAGCTCGACGCGAGCCACGCCGATACCGGCCTGCATCACCGCCACCGCGGTATCCACCGCCGCGCGCAAACTGGTAAAGCGGCAGGTGGCGGATGTCACGTCTTCCGGCCGCGGGTACAGCCTCAGGGTGATCTCGGTGACGATGCCCAGGGTGCCTTCGGCGCCGACGAACAAATGGGTGAGGTCGTAGCCGGCCGAGGATTTGCGCGCCCGGTTGCCGGTGCGGATGATGCGGCCGTCGGCCAGTACGACCTCCAGCCCGCGCACGGCATCGGCCATGGTGCCGTAGCGCACGGTATTCGTACCGCTGGCCCGGGTGGAAGTCATGCCGCCGATGGTGGCGTCTGCCCCCGGATCGACGGTGAAGAACAGGCCAGTGTCCTTCAATTGTTCATTCAAGGCACGCCGCTGCAGGCCCGGCTGCACCACGCAATCGAAATTGCCCGGATGCACCGCCAGCAGCTGGTTCATCTGGCTGGTGTCGATGACCACTCCGCCCTGCACCGGGATCAAGGCGCCTTCCACCGACGAGCCGGCGCCGAAAGGGATCATGGGCAGGCGGTGCTGGTGGCAGATCCGCGCCACCGCCGACACCTCGGCGGTACTTTGCGGAAACACCACGGCATCGGGCATCTGCGGATGATGCCAGGATTCGTCGCGGCCGTGGATGGCGCGCACGGACTCGCCCCTGGAGGCGCGATCCCCGAGCAGTTCACGCAATTGCGCGAACGCCAGGGCCAGCCGCTCGTCGCGGCCGGGCTGCGATACGGCGTTCTCGCTCATGTTCAGCCTTCCGCCTTCACTTTGGCGATCTCGTCTTTGAAGGTTTGGAGCGCGGCCTCACCGTCGACGCCAAGCTTCTTCATGCGCTCGACCCAGTCGTCCTTGAGCTTGTCGCCCTCGGCACGGATGCGGGCGACTTCGTCGTCGGAAGCCACCACGATGTTGTAGCCCGCGGCCTTCATTTTGTCCCAGGCGTCGTTCTCGACTTTGTCCCAGGCCTTGCCCGAGAGCCGCGCAAAGGCCTCGCCCGAGACCTCGTCGATCGCCTTGCGGTCGCGCTCTTCGAGCGAGTTGTACACGCGGGGATTCATGATGAGATAGTGGGTGTCGCGGTACAGGCCGCCCGGAATCCGATAGGCGTTCTTGAGGATGGGATCCATGCGGAAGCTGTAGACCGAATCCGAGTTGAACATCACGCCGTCGACCACCCCGCGCGAGAGCAGCTCGTAGGCCTCGCTGGCCGAAGCGAACTGCGGCACCACGCCCAGCCGGCTGGAGATGTCCTGCACGATGCCGCCGGTGGCGCGCAGGCGCATGCCATTGAGGTCTTCGAGCTTCTCGACCGGCTTGCCCTCGCGGGTGTAGACATGGCCGGGCCCGTGGGTGTACAGGCCCAGCAGCTTGGTGCCCTTGAACTCGTCGAGCTTGGCGAAATGCTCCTGGTGGGTGCGCCAGTAGGCCACCGCGGCGCTCTCGGCGTCGTCGGCATAGCCCGGGAAGGTCATGCCGTAGGCCGACGGAAAGCGATCCGCGGTATAGGCCTGGACGCTGAGCGCGGCATCGGCCACGCCATCGCGCACGAGGTCGAAGTGCGCGGGCGGGCGGCCCAGGGCGGGCAGCAATTGGACCTTGACCCGGCCCTCGGTGGCCTCGGCCACGTTGTTCGCCCAAGGCTGGAGGATCTCGGTGGTGATGGGGTGGGTGGGCGGCAGCCAATTGGAGAACCGCAGCGTGGTCTGGGCCTGGGCCAGCGAGGCGGCGGACGACAGGGCCACCAATCCGGCGGCGAATAGCGTTTTGGCGAACATGGGTGTCTCCTTGCTCTGAATGGAACGGACTACAAGCGGTTGGGAAGGAACAGCACGATGGCGGGCACCGCCGCCAACAGCGCCAGGCGAAAGACATCGGCCACGACGAAAGGCATCACGCCGCGCACGATGGTGGCTGTGGATACGCCGGGCAGGGTCGCGCGCAGCACGAAAATATTCATCCCGATGGGCGGCGTGATCAGACTGACTTCAGTGACCACCACAACGATGATGCCGAACCAGATCGGGTCGTAGCCATAGTTCATCATCAAGGGGAAGAAGATCGGCACCGTCAGCAGCATCATCGACATGCTCTCGAGCACCAGGCCGAGCACGATGTACACCAGCAGCACGCCGATCAGCACTTCGGTGGGCGTGAGGTTCATCACCCGAACGCCGTGCTCGATGGCCTGCAGCAGGCCGCCCACGTTGACGAAGTTGGAGAAGATCAGCGCGCCGATCACGACCGCGAACAGCATCGCCGTCATGCGCGCGGTCTCGGCCAGCACCTCGAAGCATTCTCGCAATCGCATGCCGCCGCGCACGATGGCGAACAGGCCCGCGAACCCGGCGCCGATGCCGGCGGCCTCGGTGGAGGTGAACACGCCCAGGTAGATGCCGCCGATCACCACCAGGAACAGCACCGCCACGCCCCACACCCGGCGCAGCACGCGCAGGCGGTCGAGCCAGCTGGTGCGCTCGCCCGGCGGGCCCGCCGCGGGATCGAACAGGGTCACGAGGTAGGCCGCGCCGCAATAGAACAACAGGCCAAGGGCGCCCGGAATGATGCCGGCGATGAACAGCTTGCCAATGTCGGTATTGGTCATGATGCCGTAGAGCACCAGAGCCACCGAGGGGGGGAATCAGAATACCGAGCGTGCCGCCCGCCGCGATCGAGCCAGTGGCCAGCGAATCCTTGTAGCCGAACTTGCGCATCGACGGCATGGTGACTCGCGACATCGTGGCCGCCGTGGCCAGGCTGGAGCCGCACACCGCCGAGAAGCCCGCGCAGGCCATCAGGGTGGATAGCGACAGACCGCCCCGGAAATGTCCCACCAGCGCGTAGGCCGCGGAGTAAAGATCCTCGGACAAGCGAGCCCGGGTGATGAAGTTGCCCATCAGGATGAACAACGGCAACACCGCGAGGTTGTAGCTGAGCGCAGTATCGAACGCCGTTTGCCCGACCATGGCGAGCGCGCCGGGCCAACCCACGACCATGCCGAAGCCAATGAAGCCGCCGATGGCCATGGCCAAGGCGATGGGCACGCCGATGGCGGCCAGGGCGGCCAGCGTGAGCAGGCCGACCAACAACGTGGAGGTCATCACGATGCCTGCCCTCCCGGGGTCGAGCCGGCATCGCCGACGATCGCCTGCCGCCACTGCTGGGCGCCGTGAAGCAGGAAGATCAGCGCCGAGACGCCAGCGCACAGCGCAATGAACAACGCCACCGGACCCACCGGAATCCGCAGGAATGGCGTGGTGTCGCCGTAATTGATCACCGTGACCGCTTTTTCGGCCACCCGCCAGGCGATCACGCCCATGCCCACCGCGCTGATCCATTCGATCACGCCACGCACCATCGGCCGCGCACGGCCGCGCATGAGATGATCGAAATAATCCAGCCGAATGTGCTCGTCGCGCGCCGTGACCAGCGGCATCGCCGCGAACACCGTAATACCCATTGCGAGTTCGATGATCTCGGCCGCGCCGGGAACCGGCGAGTTGAAGAGGTAGCGGCCGGTGACGTCGATCAGCATCAGAAACATAATGCCCGCCAGCGCCACGGCAGCGCACAAGGCTGCTGCAAAGCCCGCGGCACGGGCGAGGCCGGGCCAGAAGCCCGTGAAATGTCCTGAAGTCTCGGACATGCTGTCTCCTGAGTAGGGTCCGCGCGCCCACGCTTCCGGAGCGGGACACAGCCTTTATTGTTGCCTTGCCGCCCGGGTTCGACGATCAAGGAGAAGCTATTCTATCCGAGTTGCCCGCACCGCTCCGGCCCCGGGGACCGGAACCTTTCTGCCGCAACCGGGGTTGACCGCGTCGGGCATGGCGCCGCTTGTCTCTTGATGCGGGATCATTTGCCGCCGGCCAGGGCGGCCACGCCGGGGCGCGGCGGCAGCGGCCGGTCACAGGGCACGACACGGCCACGCCCCGGCTCGGCGGCGATTCTGCCCTGCGCGAACAGCACTTCGCCGCGTCCCACCACCCATTCCGGCCAGCCGCGCACCCGCATGCCCTCATAAGGTGTGTAATCGGCGCGATGATGCAAGCCGTCGTTGCTGACCACCCGTTCATCGTCGGGGTTCCAGACCACGATGTCGGCATCCGCGCCCACCATCAGGCTGCCCTTGCGCGGATACAGGCCATACAGCCGGGCGGCCTGAGTGGCGCCCAGCGCCACGAACTGCGGCCAGCTCAAACGTCCCGCCAATACGCCCTCGGACACCAGCAGCGGCAGGCGGGTTTCCACGCCCGGCAGGCCGTTCGGGATGCAAGTGAAGTCGCGCCCCAGCCCGGCGGCCTTGCCCAGGGGGTCGGCAAAGCCGAAGGGACAATGATCGGACGACACGACATCGAACTGTCCGGTGGCGAGCGCGGCCCAGAGGCCCTCGCGGCTGCGGTCGTCGCGCGGCGGCGGGCTGCAGACGTATTTGGCTCCTTCGTGGGCGTCGCCATGCAGGTCGGCGGCCGTGAGGAGCAGATACTGCGGACAGGTTTCGGCATGCACGTGCAACCCGCGCGCCCGCGCCGCGGCGATCTGCGCCACGGTTTCGGGCGACGACACATGCACGATGAGAAACGGCACATCGACCAGCTCGGCTAGAGCCATCGCGCGAAATGCCGCCTCCCGCTCGACCAGCATCGGCCGCGATGCGGCGTGCTCATGCGGCGCTACACGACCGGCGGCCAACAGTTGATCGGTCAACCAGTCGATGCAGTCGGCGTTTTCGGCATGGACCATGGTCATGGCGCCCTCGCGCCGCGCCACGGCCAGCACCTCCAGTATCTGGCGGTCGGTGAGGCGCATGCCTTCGTAGGTCATGTAGACCTTGAACGACGTACATCCTTGCTCGATCACGGCCGGAATTTCGTGCGCCAACGCATGCGCATGGGGCTCGGCCAGCACCATATGAAAAGCCACGTCGAGGCGGCTGCGACTTTCGGCGCGACGGCGATACTCGGCCAGGGTCTCGGGCAAGGCGATGCCGGACTCCTGCACGGCGAAAGGCACGAGCGTGGTGGTGCCGCCGCACAGCGCCGACAGGCTGGCCGAATCGAAATCGTCCGCGAGGCGCACACCGGCCGGCATGGGCTGCTCGATATGGCAATGCGAGTCGATCCCGCCCGGCGTCACGACACGACCGGAAGCATCGATTTCGACCTTTGCCGCCGGCAGGTCGCGCCCCAGCGCGACAATGCGCCCATCACGCACGCCGATGTCGTAGTACGCCATACCCTCGGCCGTGGCCACATGGCCATGGCGCACGGCCAGATCCAACTTGCTCATCCCGCTTCTCCCGCAGCCTGCGTTCCGTCAAACCTGCGCAGGGTAGCCGACTGCGGAGCGCTCTGGCCAGACTATCAGGGATATCCCCAGGATCGTCGATCCCCCATTGACCTCGCCGGTATCTCCGCCAACAATCGCCACGCACCCGCCGATCATGTCAGCCTCCGCCCGGCCGCCCGAAGGAGGCTGAAGCCCCCTCGGGGGGCAGCGAACCACGTGAGCGTGGGGGCGGTTTCATCTCAGTCTCCGCCCGGCCGCCCGAAGGAGACTGAAGCCCCCTCGGGGGGCAGCGAACCACGTGAGCGTGGGGGCGGTTTCATCTCAGCCTCCGCCCGGCCGCCCGCAGGAGGCTGAAGCCCCCTCGGGGGGCAGCGAATGAAGTGAGCGTGGGGGCGGCTTCATCCTAGGATCCCTCATGCTGCCCACCGAAGTCCGTTCGCAAAGCCTGCGGCACTGGCACCAGATCACCAATTCGAACTTCCTCGAACTGGAATGCCTCGCGCCCGATCGGCCCGATTTCTACTGCACCGCGCTGCTGGCCCGATTTGGCGACAGCCTGGCCGCCGAACTGCGCCTGAGCGCCATGCGCGTGATACGGCGACGCCATACGGCGGAAAACAGCACTCTGCCCTACTTCAAATTGTTCTGGCAATTGGCGGGAGAAAGCCGGATCGAACAAGGCGGCCAAGACGCCCTGCTCAAGCCGGGCATGTGGTCGGTCTACGATACGTCGCGCGCCTATCAGATCGACGCCAGCGACCATTCCCGCTCGCTGGTGCTGCTGGTGCCCCAGCACGAAAGCCAGGGATGGACGCCGGCGGTCCGGGCTTTGTCCGGCAAGGCGCTGCCGGGCGGCGGCACGCCGCATATCGTACTGTCCAGCCTCGCCACGCTGTTGCGCGACCCCACGCCACTCGACGCGGATAGCCAGCATGCGCTGCAGGATGCCACCGTATCGCTGCTCGAGCGCGCCTTGCAGTCGCAGGCGCGCTCCATCCTGCCCGCCGGCGGCGAGGGGCCGCGCCTCGATCGCATCAAGCGATATCTGCACGAGCATCTGGCCGATCCCGAGCTCAGCGTCGACCAGGCCGCACGCCAGCTCGGCATGTCGCGCCGCACACTCTACAACGTCTTCGTGAGCACCGGTACCACGCCTCGCGCCTACATCCAGCAGGCTCGCCTCGAACGCGCCTGCGAGCTGCTGTCGGAGCCCGCCTGGCGCGACACGCCGGTAGCCGAGATCGCACGCCACAGCGGCTTTGCCGACCCGGCCCATTTCAGCCGCGCCTTCGTCGCCCGGCACCGCGTGCCGCCGGCGATCTGGCGCACCCAGCGCCTGGGCCACCGGCATGCGGACTTTCCCTAGGTCTGCGCAAACAGGCAAGGGCACTGCACGCAGGGTCAAGTCGGCGGCCACCCGGGACGGCTAGATTATCTTCATCCTTCATCGCCAAGGCGCTCGTTCGCCCTGTGCCGGGCCGCGGCCGCGCCAGCCGGCGTCGCCACGCGACGCAACTGGCCGCCACTTCACAGGAGACTGTCCCATGACACCCATCGAACAAGCCCGCGCCGCCATACGCCAACAGATGCTGATCGGGGGCGAGTGGCGCAAAGCCCAGGACGACGCCACCTTCGATGTGTTCGACCCAGCCACCGGCAATGTCATCGCCCAGGTGCCCGCCGCCAGCGCCGCCGATGTCGATGCCGCCGTCGGAGCGGCCCGCGAAGCCTTGCAATCCGCCGAATGGCGGCACATGCTGCCCGCCGCGCGCGAACGCATTCTGTTGCGGCTGGCCGATCTGGTCGAAGCTCACGGCGAAGAGCTGGCCGCGCTCGAAACCCTCAACCAAGGCAAGCTGCTGCCGTGGTCGCAAGCGATCGAAGTGGGCGGCAGCGCGCAATGGCTGCGCTACATGGCCGGTTGGGCCACCAAGATCGAAGGCACGACCTTCGACACCTCGATCGCCTTTCCGCCGGGCGTGCGCTATCGCACGTATACCCAGCGCGTGCCGGTGGGCGTGGTCGGCGCCATCGTGCCCTGGAACTTCCCGCTGGCAATGGCCGTGTGGAAGATCGCTCCCGCGCTGGCCTGCGGCTGCACGGTGGTGCTCAAGCCGGCCGAAGAAACCCCGCTCACCGCGCTGCGCCTGGCCGAACTGGCGCTGGAGGCCGGCGTGCCACGCGGGGTGCTCAATGTCATTACCGGCGACGGCGAGACCACCGGCGCCGCGCTCGTCCGCCATCCCGGCGTAGACAAGATCGCCTTTACCGGTTCCACCGAGGTCGGACGCCTGATCGGCGCGCAGTGCGGTCAGGATATCCGCCGGGTGGCGCTGGAGCTGGGCGGCAAGAGCCCCGTCATCGTGCTCGACGACATGGACGTGGAAGCCGCGGTGATGGGGGCCGCGGGCGCCATCTTCTTCAATCACGGCCAGGTGTGCACAGCCGGTTCGCGGCTATACGTGGCCAAGCCGCTCTACGAAAAAGTCGTGGCCGGCGTCGCCGCCGCGGCCGAAGGCACCGTGCTGGGCGGCGGCTTCGACGCCAACGCCCAGATGGGACCGATGGTCTCGGCCCGCCACCGCGACCGCGTCATGCAACTCATCGACACCGCCGGCCCCGAAGGCGGCGAAGTCGTCGCGGGCGGTAAGCGCGGCGAAGGCTCCGGCTACTTCGTGCGCCCCACCGTGGTGGCCAATACGGCCAACAAGCCCCTTACCCTGGTGCGTGAAGAAGTCTTCGGCCCCGTGCTGGTGGCCATGCCGTTCAGCGATATCAACGATGTTCTGCGCCAGGCCAACGACAGCCGCTACGGCCTGGGCGCCAGCGTCTGGACCCACCGCCTCGATCGCGCCCAGCACGCCATCGATCAACTCGAGGCCGGCACGGTCTGGGTCAACACCCACAACATGGTCGACCCCGCCATGCCATTCGGCGGCTTCAAGGCCTCCGGCATCGGCCGCGAACACGGGCGCAGCGCCATCGACGGCTATACCGAACTGAAGTCTGTGTGCATCGCCTATTGATGATCTTTCCGTCCCGGCCCGCTTCCCGCGGCGCCCGGCCGGCCTGGCATAACCCTCGGCGGCATCGCACCGGGGGCTCCACCATAACCCCGAAGGGAGACACCCCATGCTACGACTGCGCCATTTCATCCTGAGCGGCTTCTGCGCCGCCGGCATCGCCACCACGGTCCAGGCCAAGACCGAACTGCTGGTGTCGCAATGGCTACCGGCCTCGCACCCTGTGGCCGAGGTGATGGAAGAATGGAACAAACAAGTGGTCGAAGCCACGGAGGGCCGAGTCACGCTCAAGAATCTGCCGCAAGCCGTGACCAACCCGCCGGGCCACTACAACGCCGTGCGCGACGGCCTGGCCGATGTGGCCATGACCGTGATCGGCTATACCCCGGGCCGCTTCCCGCTGTCGGAGCTCTCCGAGCTGCCGCTGATGGCCAGCACCGCCGAGGCCAACTCGGTCACGCTGCAGAACACCGCCGAGCGTGTGCCGCAAATGATGGACGAGTTCAAGGACGTCAAGGTGCTGGCGCTGTTCACCCACGGCCCCGGCGTGGTGTTCAACACCAAAAAACCCATTCGCACCCTGGACGACCTGCAAAGCCTCAAGTTCCGCGTCGGCGGCGGCGTGGTCAACGAGGTCTCCCGGCAGCTTGGCGCCAATACCACGCTCAAGCCCGCCACGGAATCCTACGAACTGGTATCCACCGGAGTGATGGACGGCGTGTGGCTGCCTTTCGAATCTCTGGTGACCTACAACCTGGAGAAACTCATCAAGCATGCCACCACCTTCCCCGGCGGGCTGTACAACTCGGCCTTCATCGTCATGATGAACAAGGATCGCTGGAATGCGTTGAGCGCCGAAGACAAGGCCGCCATCGAGCCGCTGATCGGTGTGGCCTACTCGCGCCAGCTCGGCCAGGCCTTCGACCGCCGGGATCAACAAGGCCGCGAGGCGGCGCAGGCCGCCGGCATCGAAATCCTGGAGGTCACGCCCGAACTGCTGCAGGAGGTACAGGCGCGCATCGCTCCGATCGAGAAGAAATGGGCCGACACCGCCCGCGCCAAGGGCATCCAGGATCCGGAAGCGCTGATCCGCGAGTATCGCGCCGCGGCCACGAAGTAAATCCATGAGCGACGACCTCGACTCCGGGCGGGCCGGCGCCGGCGCGCCGCCTCCGCCCGCCTCGGCCACGCCTCGGCTCGACATCGCGGCCCAGCGCCTGGCCGCGAGCCTGGCCCTGCTGGCCAGCGCCGCGCTGTTCGCGCTCATGACGCTGACCTTCGTCGACGTGATGGCCCGCAAGTTCTACCGCTCGGTGCCGGGCGCGCTGGAGGTCAGCGAGATGCTGCTGGTCGTGGTGCTCTTTTGCGCCTTGCCGCTCGTGTCCTGGCGCGGCGGGCACGTGAGCTTCGAGCTGGCCGACGCCCTGTACAAGGGCCGCATGGCGCGCTACTCGAGCATGCTCATGGACTTCATCTCGGCCGCCGCGCTGGGCGGCCTGGGCGGGTTTGGCTGGGGCAATGCCGCCCGCACCCTGCGGGACGGCGACGTCAGCGTCTATCTGCGCGTGCCGCTGGGCTGGTTCGTCTATCTCATGGCCGCCATGCTGATGCTGGCCGCCCTGCTGCACCTGGTGCGCGGCCTGAGCACTCCCGCCAGCGGCCGGCCCGTGGCCGAAGACGCAGCCATGTAAGGCCACCCTGAACCCAGCACTCGGGGCGGGCCGGGCCAGCGGCCCACCGCCCCGAGGCTCTTTCTCCGTTTGGCGCCAGCGCGAGCCGCGCCACCCTTGTAGGAACACCATGCTTGCCGCCACCCTGGGATTCATCGGCATCTTCGCCCTGATGGTGCTGCGCGTGCCCATCGCCTTTGCCATGGGCATCGTCGGCTACATCGGGCTGGGCCTGATGCGCAACTTCGACGTCTCGGCCATCAGCGCCATCTCGGTGGTCAAGACCACCGGCTTTTCCTACACCTTGTCGGTCATCCCGCTGTTCGTGCTGATGGGCAACTTCACCTCGCGCGCCGGCATGGCCAACGAGCTGTTCGCCCTGGCGCGCGCCTGCCTGGGCCACCGCCGCGGCGGCATCGCCATGGCCGCCGTGGGCGCCTGCGCCGGCTTTGGCGCCATCTGCGGCTCCTCGGTGGCCACCACCGCCACCATGACCCGCGTGGCCTACCCCGCCATGCGCGAGCTGGGCTACAGCGAGCGCCTGGCCACCGGCACCATCGCCGCCGGCGGCACCCTGGGCATCCTCATCCCGCCCTCCACCCTGCTGGTGATCTACGGCATCATGACCGAGACCAGCATCGGCCGCCTCTTTGCCGCCGGCATGCTGCCCGGCATCCTGATGACCGTGCTGCTGTGCCTGGCCATCGCCTGGACGGCCTGGCGCGATCCGCAGGCCGCGCCGGCCAGCGCGCGCGCCACCTGGCGCCAGCGCGGGCAGGCCCTGCGCGGCATCTGGGGCGTGGTGCTGCTCTTCGTGGTCGTCATGGGCGGCATCTACGGCGGCCTGTTCACCGCCACCGAAGGCGCGGGCTTCGGCGCCTTCGGCGCCTTTCTCTTCGCCCTGGGCCGCGGCAAGCTGCGCTGGCGCGTGTTCGTCGAGATCCTCGTGGAGTCGGTCTACACCACCGCCATGCTCTTTGCCATTCTCATCGGCGCGCTGATCTTCTCGAACTTCGTGAACTTCACCGGCATGCCCGACGATCTGCTGCGCTGGGTGCAGCAGGTCAGCCTGGACCCCTTGGTCGTGGTGCTCATGATCTGCCTGGTCTACATCCTGCTGGGCGCGGTGATGGAAGAGCTCTCGATGATCCTGCTGACCGTGCCGCTGTTCTTTCCGCTGGTCATGCAGCTGGGCTTCGATCCGCACTGGTTCGGCATCCTCATCGTCATGGTGGTGATGATCGGCATGGTCAGCCCGCCGGTGGGCATGAGCCTGTTCATTCTCAACGCCCTGGTGCCCGAGGTGCGCGTGGCCACCATCTTCCGCGGCGTGCTGCCCTTCGTGGCCGCCCTGGTCCTCGGCCTGCTCATCATCGTTTTCTTCCCCGGCATCGCGACTTACGCCTTGCGATGGGTTCATTGAAAAAAAGGCCCCCACGCTCACCGCGTTCGCTGCCCACCGAGAGGGCGGTTCTGCTTTGTCCCTAACTTTTTTTGTATCCGATCACGCGATGAATACCACTTCCGCTTCCAAGGCCCCAGCCCGCAAGTCCGCCAAAACCGTTACCCGGCGCGCGTCCGCGCGCAAAAACCCAAGCCCGCCGAGCATCGTTAAGCCTGCCGTGGGCTTCATCGGCCTGGGCGTCATGGGCCGGCCCATGACGGGCCATCTGGCCAAGGCGGGCTATGCGCTGACCGTGTACGACGTCGATGCCAAGATACCCCGCGCCCTTGCCAAGGCGCTGCCCGATACCACCGCGGCCCGCTCGCCCGCCGAAGTCGCCGCGGCGAGCGATATCATCATCACCATGCTGCCGAACGGCGAGGTGGTGCAGCAAGTCCTGAACGGCGACGATGGCATTCTGGCCGGGCTCCGCCGGGGTAGTCTCCTGCTCGACACCTCGTCGTCCGAACCATGGCTGACCCAGCGCAGTCACGAACAATTGCAAGCCGCCGGCGCCTCGCTGGTGGATGCGCCGGTCTCGGGCGCGCAATGGGGAGCGGAGGCCGCCGAGCTCGTGTTCATGGTCGGCGGCGGCGACGCCGACGTCGAACGCGTGCGGCCCCTGCTGGACCGCATGGGCCGCGCGGTGTTCCACTTGGGCGGCGTGGGCGCCGGCCATGCCATGAAATGCCTGAACAATATGATCACGGCGATGAATCTGATGGTCCTCTCCGAAGGGCTGGCCATCGGCACCCGTCACGGCCTGGACCCCGCGGCGATGGTCGACGTGCTCAATGTGTCCACCGGCATGTCATGGGTCGGCCAGACCCACATCCATCAGCGCGTGCTCAATCGCAAATTCGATGACCCCTTCAAGCTGGCCCTGATGCTCAAGGACGTTGGCATCGGCATGGAACTCGCTCGCGGCAACGATGTTCCCGCCCCGCTGTCCGGCACGGGACACCAGCTCTGGCGGGCGGCCGCCAAAGCCAATCAACCCGACGCCAGCGTCAGTGAACTCGTGCGCTGGGTGGAGTCGATCACCGGTGTCGAGATCCGTTCGCCCGAGGCCAAGACCGAGACCGCGACCCCGGCACGCCGTGGCGCGCGCAAGCAGGCGGCTCCCGCGGCTTGAACCGCCTACCATCCCGGTACCCCGCGGCTCGCAGCCCCGAGCTTTCTCGCCAGCCTTCCGAGGGCCCGCGGCGTCTGCCGGGGCTTGACGCCGGCCGCCCAAGCGGCCAAAGTGCTGGGCGCCGGCCTTGCGGCCGGAGCGCGCCCGCCAGCGAGCCCCCTGCGGTTTCGCCCAGGCATCCGATCATGTCCGCCGGCGCTCGTACCGGCCAACGCCCGCCATGCCGTCCTCGCCTCCCGTACAGCGTCTGTTCGATATCGACTTCTGTGCCCTCACGCTCGACGACGCCACGCGTCTGCTCTCGACCCTCGCCCGGGCGCCGGGGCCGGGCGCCAAGGTGGTGGTCACGCCCAATGTCGATCACCTGGTTCGTCTCGACGACCAGCCCGAGTTCCGCGCCCGCTACGTGCAGGCCGATTTATTCTTCGCCGACGGCATGCCGCTGGTCTGGGCTTCGCGCTGGCTGGGCCGCCCGCTGCCCGAGCGAGTCACCGGCTCCGATCTGTTCGTACGGTTGTGCCAGCAGGCCGCCCGCCACGCCATGCCCGTGGTGATCGTGGGCGGCACGCCCGGCCAGGAAGCAGGGCTCGAAGCCGCATTCGCCCGCCACTATCCCGGCTTGCCGCTCACCGTCATCGCGCCGGCCATGGGCTTCGATCCCCAGGGCGACGAAGCCCGGCACATTGCCGCCCGCGTGCGCGAACTGCGGCCTGATCTCATCTTTGTTTGCCTGGGCATGCCGCGCCAGGAGCACTGGGCACTCAACTTTGCGCCCACCTTCGATCACGGCGTAGCGCTGTGCGTGGGCGCCGCCATGGAGTTCGCCATCGGCCTGCGCCAACGCGCCCCAAAATGGGTGCAGCGCATAGGAGCCGAATGGCTGTGGCGGCTCCTGTCCGATCCGCGCCGCCTGTGGCGACGCTATCTGGTGGAAGACCGCAAGTTCGCGGGTATTTTGTGGCGCGAGTGGCGCGCGCGCGGGTCGGCGCGCCGCTAGAACCGCCTATGTGCGCTGCATGTCGTTATCGATGGAAAGGGCTTGCCCCGAAATCGAACGGCCGCTGTCCGACGCCAGAAAAGCGGCCATATCCGCCACATGCCTGGGATTGACGAAATACTTGAGCGATTGGTAGGTCATGGCTTCCTCTCGCACGGTTTCCAGGCTTTGACCACTGAGCTGCGCCCGGCCCTCCATCACGCGCTGGAGGCGTTCGCCATCCACCCCGCCGGGCAGCAAAGCGTTGACCCGGATCCCGTCGGCGCCAAGCTCCATCGAGAGCGTTTTGGTAAAGCCGATCAGCCCCCATTTGCTGGTGGCATAGGCAATGCGGTTGGGATAGCCGAAGCGCCCCGCGACCGACGACATATTGATGATGACTCCCGCCGGCGATGCCTTCAGGTAGGGAATGGCGGCGCGTGTGACCATAAAGGTGGCGTCGAGGTTGATGTCCATCACCCGATCCCAGTCGGCCGGGTCCAGCTCATGGGCGGGAACGGTGGCGCCACCCACGCCCGCATTGTTGACCAGGACATCGATGCCGCCCAGGGTGCTCGCCGCGGCCTCGACCATCGGCCCGATGGCTTCGCGCCGCGAGAGGTCGCACACCTGCGTCGCGAGGCCCGGCAGGCGGGCGGCCAGCCGTTCCAGCCCTTCGGCATCGACGTCGCACACGAATATCGCCGCGCCGTCGGCGGCGAAACGCTCGGCGATGGCGGCGCCGATACCGTTGGCGCCGGCGGTGATGAGAACCCGTTGCTGGGCCATGATGATTCTCCTTTGTTCCTAAGTTACAGAGCTGTGCGGAATCGCAAGCACTGTAGCAGGAACGGCGCGCGCTCCCTACACATGGGGACTAACCCGTAAATGCCGACAAAACCTCCGCCACGTGCTATTCCCGCCTGGCAAAACTCGTTAATATTGGTAGCAAGCTTAAGACCCATAACTATTTTTTCAAATACCACTTAAGCGAATCCCATCATCGTGGTTGCCCGGGCAACCCAACCCCAAGGAGACACTCCATGCGCCTAGATCGTCGCCAGGTTCTGCAACTCACCGCCGGTGGGGCCGCCGCCCTCGCGCTGCCTTCCGTCGGCCGCGCCAGCGAAGCCCCGCTGCTCGACGTCGCCACGATCATCGGCGGTTTTGCCGCTGGCGGCACCGTCGATACACTGGCCCGCCGTACCGCGCACGAACTCAGCGGCATGTATGCCCGCTCGGTCGTGGTGGAAAACCGCACGGGCGCCGGCGGCCAGATCGCCGTCCAGGCCGTGACCCGCTCCAAGCCCGATGGCGCCACCATCCTGTGCACGCCGATGTCCATCGTCGGCATTTACCAATTTACCTACAAAAAACTGCCCTACGACCCGGTCAAAGAGCTCCAGGCCGTCTCGCTCGGCTGCGTCTTCGATTTCGGTTTCGCCGTCGGCCCGGCCGTGCCCGAGTCCGTTACCACCGTCAAGCAGTTCTTCGAGTGGGTCAAGCAGCACCCCAACCAGGCCAACTACGGCTCGCCAGGCGCGGGCTCGGCGCCCCACTTCGTGGGCGACCTCATCGGCCGCCGGAACGGCGTACCGCTCACCCACGTGGCTTTCCGCGGCACCCAGCCGGCCATCGTGGATCTGATCGGCGGCCAGATCCCCGCGGTGTCGGGCCCGGTGGGCGAGTTCCTGCCTCACCTGAAGGACGGCAGGGTGCGCCTGATCGCCACGTCGGGCACCGAACGCAACAAGTTCGCCCCCGATATTCCCACCTTGGTCGAACAGGGTATGGAAGGCATGGCATTCTCCGAATGGTTCGGCTTCTTCGTCGCGGCGGGCACCCCCAAGAACATTGTCGATCGCCTGAGCGCCGACATCGCCAAAGCACTCAAGGCTCAGGATGCCATCGAGGGCCTGGCCTTGATGGGCCTGGAAGCCCGCTCCTCCACCCCCGAAGAGTTCGCCGAGCTGTTCGCCAAAGACACCGCTCTCTGGAAACCCATCGTCGAGCAGATCGGCTTTACCGCCGACTCCTGATCCACGTTGCCGCGCAGCCCGGCTGCGCCGCCCTTGCCCAGCGCCCGCCGTTCGCCCGAACCGCGGGCGCTGGGCTTTGCGGCATCGAGCGAGCCCGGGCGCACCGATACTGGCGCATCGTACTGCCAGGCGGCACGCCGGCAGCAGCCCCCCCGCCGCATCCTGGCCCTCTTCCGGATCCTGCGGGTTATGCTGCGGGGCCTCGCCTCGCTCATCCTTGCCATGGCCATGCTGTCGCGTCTTACGCCCGCCCAGGCTCTGCTGATCTCGCTGCTGGCGGCTATCGCCACCATCGGTTTCAAGCTTGCCGCCTGGCATACCACCGGCTCCGTGGGCTTTCTGTCGGATGCCATCGAAGCGCTGGTCAACCTGATCGCCGCCGGCTTCGCCCTGGCCATGGTGGTGTACGCCCGTACGCCGCCCGATCCCGAGCATCCCTATGGCCACGGCAAGGCCGAGTATTTTTCGGCGGCTTTCGAAGGCACCCTGATCTTTGCCGCCGCCCTGGCCATCGGCGTCGCGGCCACCGAACGCCTGTTCAACCCCCAGGCGCCCATGTCGCTTGGCCTGGGAACTATCCTGGCCACGGTGGCCAGTGCGATCAACCTTGCCACGGCGGCCATTTTGCTGCGCGTTGGCCGGGCACATCGTTCGGTGGCCCTGGAAGCCGACGCCCGCCATCTGCTGACCGACGTTTGGACCACCGCGGGCGTGATCGTGGGCGTGGCACTGGCCGGCCTCACCGGCTACGTCTGGCTCGATCCGCTGGTCGCGCTCGCGGTGGCGCTGCATATTCTGCGCGAGGGCTGGCGCCTGCTCTCGCTCGCCGCTCAGGGGCTGATGGACCGCGCGCTTTCCACCGATGAGATCGCCACCCTGCGCGCGGCCCTCGAGGCCCTGTTGCCCGCAGGCTGCGCGATTGCCACGCTGCGAACCCGAAGCAGCGGCCACAACCGCTTCGCCGACCTCGAGCTGCGCGTCCCCGGCGAATGGTCGGTAACCCGCGCCCACGATCTTGCCGACGTTCTGGAGCTGGAGCTGGCCAGGCAGGGCTTCCTACTCAACACCCATATCGAACCGCTCGACCCGCCAAACGCCAAACGGCAGGACTGACCCGGGATTGGCCGCCTGCTCAGGGGTTTGGGCCCGGGTACCGTCGTCTACCATCGGCCCAGCCCGATCATTCGGCCGGGTCTCCGCTGCCTGCTCGCTTCGTCCATGAATCCCTCCACCCTCATCGGGGTGCTCACCAGCACGACCATGCTGGGGCTGTTGCTGGCCTTCTCCACTCCCGATCCCAGTCTCTTCGTTAACCTACCCGGTCTGGGCATCGTGCTGGGCGGCACGCTGGCCGCGGTTTTCATCAGTTATCCGCTACGCGAAGTCCTGCGCATTTTCTCGCTGGTCGTCACGGTGTTCCGCCGCGAGTCGTACAACGACCAAAACAACATCCAGCACATCGTGCAGATCGCCAAGATCTGGCAGCAAGGCGATATCCAAGCCATCGAGCGCGAGATCGAGACGCTGCGCAGCCCCTTTTTGCGCACCGGCGTGCAATTGGTCATCGACCACACGCCCACCGATCAGCTCGTCGACCTTCTGCAATGGCGTATCGCCCGCCTACGGGCCCAGGAACAGGCTGAAGCCCAGTTGTTCCGGGCCATGGCCGGCTTTGCTCCCGCCTTCGGCATGCTGGGCACCCTGATCGGCCTGATCAGCCTGCTGCCGCTCATGGGCACCAACAACGTCACGGTCATCGGCCCGCACATGGCGGTGGCCCTCATTACCACGCTCTACGGCATCCTGCTGGCCAACCTGGTGTGCAAGCCCATCGCCCTCAAGCTGGAGCGCCGCACCGAACGGCGGATGGTGGCCATGAACCTCATTCTGCAGGGCGTCATCATGCTCAACGAAAAACGCGGCCCCGCGCAGATCCGCGAAACCCTGCAAACCTTCACGCTGCGATTCGACGACGAGATCCGGGGCCATGGCAAGGCGGGCGTTGCCCCCAGCGCCAGCCAGGCACGCCATGCGATCGATCGCTGAAGGCCCCGGCGGCCTGCCGCTGCGCGCCGATCTCATCGCACAGCAAAAACGCCTGCGCGAGCTCGAGGATCGCGTGCGCAAAATGCGCCAGGCGCCATGGCCGGCGCCGCCCGCCGAAGACGGCGAGGGCGAAGGCTGGCTGTTGAGCTATCTCGATCTGCTGACGCTGCTACTGGTCATGCTGGTCGTGATGCTCGCCATGTCCGAACCCAAAAGCGCTTCCGACGAGCCCGCGCCGGCGTCCCTGGCGGCCGCCGACGGCGCCCCGGTGGTTCCCGAGCCATCGCCACCGGCCGTGGCAAGCGCGGTCGCGGCGCTGCTGGTCGGCTCCACGGCCGAGCTGCCATCCGGGTCGCTGCCCCGTCGCGGCGTCGCCGCCTGGCACGAACTCACCACCCTGCTGCCACCAGAACCCGTGGCGCTGCCCGTCTTCGAACCCAGTCCCGCCCAAACCATCGGCGCTTCCCTGGCGGCACTGACGGCCGACATGCCCTATACCCCGGTGCCCGCGCTGGTAGCTCTCGCACCCCCGCGGCCATCGGCGGCCGCGCCCGCCCCGCCGGCAGATGCCCCCGGCACGCCCGCCCCTGCCGCCGCCGAGGCGGGCGCGACCACCGAGTCCACGCCTCCTCCCGTTGCCGACGTCGACTCCGCGCGCGGCATGCCCGAACTCGATCTCTCCTTGCTGGGCGAAGGCGTCGACGTCATCGTTCGCGAACGATCGGTGAGCTTTCGAATCAGCAACGAGCTCCTGTTCGACCTCGGCCAAGTGGAACTCACGCCCCGCGGGATCGACGTTCTGCGGCGGGTGGTGCAGGTCGTACGCGACACTTCACTGCCGATCACGGTCGAAGGCCATACCGATCCGCTCCCCATCCGCAACGAGCGCTTTCCCTCCAATTGGGAACTCTCGACCTTCCGCGCCACCAGCGTGCTGCGCCTGCTGATCGACGCGGGGGTCGACCCACAGCGGCTGCGCGCCATCGGTTATGCCGATACGAAGCCCATCGCCGACAATACCGGCGCCGACGGCCGCGCCCTCAACCGCCGCGTCGAACTGATCCTCGAGATGCCCACGGCAACCGGGCCTACCGCCCACGGGCGATAATGCGGTCATGCATCAGGAGGCCACTAGCATGACCAACACACCCCAACCCTCGGTCAAGGGCTACCACGCCCATGTTTATTTCGATGCCGCCACCGTCGGCCAGGCCCGCGAGCTGTGCGAGGCCGCGGCGGCGCGCTTTCCGCTGCGCATGGGGCGCGTGCACGAAAAACCCGTAGGCCCGCATCCCGACTGGAGCTGCCAGCTGGCATTCCGCTCCAATCTATTCGGCGACGTGATTCCCTGGTTGATGCAGCATCGCAACGGTCTGGTCGTGCTGGTGCATCCGCTCACCGGCAACGATCTGCGCGATCACCGCGACTTGCCGATGTGGATGGGACACTCGCGCCCGCTGGATCTAAGCGGGCTCAGCGGCCTTGACCAGCCGATCGAGTACGAGCTCTAACCTCGCGACGTCAGGCCGCCCCGCGCATCTTGCCCCTCCTCGACAACATCCCCGAGTCTGTCGCGGTGCGTCGGACCCCGAGGGTCAGGAGGAGGAGGCTCGATGTTTGCTTGAAACCGTGCCCGGCGCCGCCCTATTGCGGTTCGAGACCGGCCTTAGCCGCCAGATCGGCCTGCCTGGCAAAATCTTCATGCAAGAAAGCCGCGAACTGTGCCGGCGAGCCGCCAGCCGGTTCGTAGGCCAGGGTTCGCAGCCGGTCTTTGACACCCGGATCGGCCAAGGCCTCGTTGATGCGCTGGTTGAGGTAAGCCACCACGCGATCCGGGGTGCCCGCGGGCACCAGGATCCCCTGCCACACCACGCTTTGCATGCCCGGCACGCCTTCCTCGCGGAAGGTCGGCACCTCCGGCACGATCGGCGAGCGCTGCTCGCCCGTGACGGCCACGGCCACCAGACGGCCATCCTGCAGATACGGCAGTACGGAGGCAATGCTGGTAATGGCGAAGGATACGTGCCCGCCCAGAACATCGGTCACGGATTGGCCGGTGCCCTTGTAGTACACGATGGTAGGCGGCGCCTCGAGGGACAGCCCCAACTCGCTCGTCATGAGTTGAATCGAAGCCTCGGACGAGGCAAACGTCAGCCGTTCGGGGTGCTCACGGCTCAGTTGGCGGAGATCCGCGATACTCTTGACGCCCAAATCGGGGTTGGCCACCAGGATGGCCGGCGAGGTGGCGATGCGCGCGACGGGATCGAACGCGGCTTCGGTATCGTAGGGCAGCTTTTTGAAAACAGCGGGGTTGATCGTGTGCCCCGCGGCCACCAGCAACAGGGTATAACCGTCGGCAGGCGCCTGAGCCACCTGATTGGTGGCGATCTGGGCAAACGCACCGGGACGGTTGTCCACGATCACGGGCACACCCGCGCCTTTGCCCACAACCTCGGCCAGCGCACGGGCGATGGCGTCGGTACCGCCGCCGGGTGGAGCCGGGCTCACCAGGGTGATCGCACGCGACGGAAAATCCTGCGCCTGGCCCACGGCCGGCGCCAAAAGGGCGGCCAGCACGGCGGCACTGCCGGCGGCCTTGCGCAACCAAGCGCGGGCCGGGCAGCCGGCGCGGCGGGTTCTCGGTCCCGCTAGGCGGGACATGGCGCCGTTTGGGGCAACGGCGCTTGGTTCGGACAGACACAGCCCCATGGCTGCCTCCTTTTATCGTAGGACAATCCTTTTTAATTTATTATCATCGTAGAACGATGTCAAAAGAAATCGCTCCGCCCCCCGCGGATACCCGCGCCAGCGCCGCCCAGGCTTCGGCCCTGGAGCACGTCATCACCCGCGTACGAGAAGACGTCCGCCAAGGCCTCTACGCCCCCGGCGCGCGCGTCGTGGAGGCTGAACTGCAACGAACCCTGGGCGTCAGCCGCGGCACGGTGCGCGAGGCGCTGAGCCGGCTGGCCGCCGAAGGCCTGCTCGACCTCAACCGCTTCCGGGGGGCCACCGTACGGGCGCTGTCCCGCCAGGACGTACGCGAGATTCTTGAAATGCGCGAAGTGCTGGAAGGGCTGGTGGCGCGCAAAGCCGCCATGCGGATCGCGGCGGGCCACGACCGCAAGGAAATCGCAATGGCCCAGGCCGCGCTGGACGCCTCCCTGGAGCCCGGCACGTCCAACGAAGCCTATCTGCAGGCGAATACCCGCTATCACGAAACCCTCCTGGCGGTGGCCGGCTCGGCGCGCCTGGCGGCACAGATCAACCAGCTGTCCACCGCCTTCGTCCGCACCACCACCCGCGACCGGCTATCGCGCGCCAGCTTCCAGAGTTCCAACGACGACCACCGGGCCATTACCACCGCCATCCTCGAAGGCGACGCCGCCGCGGCCGAGATCCTGATGCGGGCGCACATCCGGCGCACCACCCTCATACTGGAATCGCTCTATGCCACGCCAACCGACGAGACTATTGACATAAAATCGTAGGACGATCTAGGATTCGCCAGACAAACCGAAGAAGCGAGAGCAACCATGAAGCTGGCAAACTATGCGGACGTCCCCTGGCGGTTCTTTGCCAACCCCCGGCAGGGCCGCATCGAATTCAAGACCATGCTGTCCGGCACGGACGGCGATCCCAACAACTACGCCCTGGTCATCAGCCGCACCGAAGCCGACTTCGCCTCGCCACGCCACCGGCACAATTTCGATCAGATCCGCATGTCGCTCGAGAATGCGACCAACATCGGGCCCAAGCTGAACATCGCGCCCGGCGATATCGGCTATTTTCCCGAGGGCGGCCACTATGGGCCGCAGAATCAAGCCGAAGTGGGCAGCTCCAGCCTGGGCCTGGTCATTCAGTTTGGCGGGGCCTCGGGCAGCGGTTACATGAGCATGGATCAAATGGAGCGCGGCGCGCTCGAACTCGCCAAGCAAGGCACTTTCGAAGGCGGCGTGTATCGGGCGGCGCCCGAGAGCGCTGCCAAGCGGCGCAACCGGGATGGCTATGAGGCCATCTGGAGCCACGTCAATGGCCGCGATCTGCAATACCCCAAGCCCCGCTACGCCGCTCCGGTCTTCGTCCATCCGCCAGCCTACGACGGCATCGAGCTGGCCGGCCAGCCAGGTGTTCGCCTGCGCCACCTGGCCAGCTTCACCGAGCGCCATATCGTTCTGCAAACCGTGGAACTGGCGGCAGGCGCGGTATGGCGCCATCCCGGCAATGACGCCCCGACGCTGCTCTTCGCCTTGTCGGGCGGCGGCCGGCTGAGCTCCGGTGAATCCTGGGCACCCTGGAGTGCGATCGAGCTGGCGGCCCACGAAGCGTTATCGATTACCGCGGATGCCGAGAGCGCGTGGTTCGTGCTCACGTTGCCGGCGCTGGCACGCGCCTAGCCGCGCCGGCCAAGGAGCGGCGCGGGCAAAAAACGCCGCGCTGGCTGTGCGACATGAGGAGCGACGCCCGGGGCAAGGAACTGAGCCCCGACGCCGCGCCCGGCCAGCGCATCCAGGCGGCCTTCAGTCGTCGTCCTCGGGCCAGGGAGCCTCTTCGTGGGTGCCTTCGCCGAACGGCAATAGTTCCGTGAGAGTGTCGGACCAGGCCACGACGTCGCCCGCGGGATCCAGCTTGAGATAGCGCTCGCCCGGCTCTCCCGAAACCTGGATGACCCACAGCAGGCGGCATTCGTAGATATCGTCGGGACGCGGCGCCAACCCGCCGGCGTTACCCAGCGCGCGGGTGCCGGGGCCGCCCATCTGCCAGACGACGTCGTCTTCGGCCAGGGCTTCTTCGTCGCCCAGCGGAATGCCGAATACGGCCCAGGCCACGCCGTCGGTGCTGCCGGTTTCGGCCATCACCGGCCTGCCGGAATAGGCGGTGAGGGCATCGGCGGTGCGGTCGAGCAAGAGCAGGTCGAGATCGTTGAACGCCGTGGAAACCGGACCGGCGCCGGTGCCGGGAACGTGCGGAGAAGTCGTCATGAGCGTAGCGCCGTGAAGAAAAGCGGCCGATGCAAGACCATGGCCAAGCCATCATGCTACAACAATGGCTGCCCCGTCCCAGCCTCCGGCGGCATCGCATTCCGCCCCACGGCTCGCCACTTCCCGCCGCGCATGATGACCCTCCCGCCGGGCACTGCCCCCGCCGATGTCCATCCTTGGCATGCCGAACCTGTCGAGCGGGTTCTGGCCTCGTTCGAAACCGATCCCGAGGGCTTGAGCCAGGCCGAGGCCGCGCTGCGTCTCGCCCACCATGGCCGCAACGAGCTTCCCGCCGGCCACCGCCGCCATCCGCTCCAGCGTTTTCTCGCGCAGTTCCATAGCGCGCTGATCTATACCTTGCTGGCCGCCGCCGTGCTTGCCGGCACCCTCGGCCACTGGGTCGATGCCTGCGTCATTCTGGGCGTCGTCGTCATCAACGCGCTGGTCGGCTTTATCCAGGAGGGGCGCGCCGAACAAGCGCTGGCGGCCTTGCGCGCCATGCTTGCCCCTCGCGCCCGTGCGCTGCGCGATGGCAAGCGCCAGTTGCTCGACGTGGGCGAGCTCGTTCCGGGCGACGTCGTCCTGCTCGAGGCCGGTGACCGTATCCCGGCCGACCTGCGCTTGCTGCGGGCGCGCGGCGTACGCATCGATGAGGCTCTGCTTACCGGTGAGTCGGTGGCGGCTGAAAAACGTGACACGCCCGCGGCGCGCGACGCGGCGCTGGGAGACCGCCATGCCATGGCGTGGTCCGGCACCCTGATGGTCTCCGGCCAGGCCAGGGGCGTGGTGGTGGCCACCGGCCCAGCCACCCAGATCGGCCGTATCAGCACCCTCATGCAAGCGGTCGAAAGCCTGAGCACCCCTTTGCTGCGACAGATCAATCAGTTCGGCCGCTGGTTCGCCGGCATCGTCGCCGTGGGCGCCCTGGCGCTGCTGGTGTTTACGGTGCTGGTCCGCGGCTACGCCTGGGACGAAGCCCTCATGGTGGTCGTGGCGCTGGCGGTGTCCACCATTCCCGAAGGGCTGCCCGCGGTCATCACCATCACCCTGGCGATCGGCGTGCGGCGCATGGCCAGCCGCCACGCGGTGGTTCGTCGCCTGCCCGCGGTGGAAACCCTGGGCGCCACGTCGGTCATCTGTTCCGATAAAACCGGCACGCTCACTCGCAACGAGATGTCCGCGCGGCGCATCATCACCCGCGCCGGCACGTGGTTTGCGCAAGGCGAGGGCTACGCCCCCGAGGGGAGTCTGCGGCCCGCCAACCCCGGCAACCGCACCGGCGGCGAGCTGCCGCCGCCGGTGCTGCGCCTGCTGGAAACCGCGCTGCTGTGCAATGACGCCCGGCTCCACGCACAGGAAGGCAGTTGGCGGGTCGATGGCGACCCCATGGAAGGCGCCCTGCTGGCGCTCGCCGCCCGCGGCGGCCTGGATGCTGGCCGGTATCTGGCCGACCTCCCCCGGGGCGACGCCATTCCTTTCGATGCCGAGCATCGCTATATGGCCACCCTGCACCCCCGCCTCGAGGGCGGCGGCCTTCTCGTCAAAGGCGCGCCCGAACGCATACTTGCCATGTGTCCGTACCAGATGGGCACCGAGGGCGGGAATGAACCCCTGGACCCCTCGTTCTGGCACGAATCGATCGACACCGCCGCGGCCGAAGGCGAGCGTGTGCTGGGTTTCGCCTGGAAACCGCTGTTGGATCCGGAACCCGACGAACTGGGCCACGATCACCTGGCGGCCCTGGTGTTTCTCGGTTTGGTGGGGTTCATCGACCCCCCGCGGCCCGAAGCCATCCAAGCCGTCGCCGATTGCCACTCCGCCGGCATCCAGGTCAAGATGATTACCGGCGACCATGTCCAGACCGCCAGCGCCATCGCCCGTCAACTGGGGCTGGCCGGCGCGCCGGCCGTGCTCACCGGCGCCGATCTCGATCAGCTTGACGACGACGCCCTGCGCGCCGCGGCGGGCCGCACCGACGTTTTCGCCCGCACCAGCCCCGAGCACAAGCTGCGCGTGGTGCGCGCCCTGCAGGCCGAGGGCGCGATCGTCGCCATGACGGGCGATGGCGTCAACGACGCCCCGTCGCTCAAGCAGGCCGACGTCGGCATCGCCATGGGCAACAAGGGCACCGAAGCCGCCAAGGAAGCCGCCGAGATCGTGCTCACCGACGATAACTTTGCCTCCATCGTCGCCGCCGTCCACGAAGGCCGCACGGTGTACGACAACATCCGCAAGGTCATCGCCTGGACGCTGCCGACGAACGGCGGCGAGTTGCTGGGGATCGTCTTCGCGTTGGTGGCGGGGTTGACGCTGCCCATGACCGCGGTGCAAATCCTCTGGATCAACATGGTGCTTGCCGTCAGCCTGGGGCTCTCCCTGGCGTTCGAGCCTCCCGAGCCGCATATCATGCGCCAGCCCCCGCGCCGGCCCGACGCCCCCTTGCTCTCGGCGTTCATGCTCTGGCGCTTGGCGCTGGTTTCGCTGCTGTTCACGGCCGGCATGCTGGGCATGTTCGCCTGGGCGCAAATGGGCAGGGGCCACGACCTTGCCACCACCCGCACGATCGTCGTCAACACGGTGTGCGTCATGTGCGTGTTTTATCTGTTCAGCGTACGTCATCTGCAGTCGTCTTCGCTCACCTGGCCCGGCCTGCGCGGCACGCCCGCCGTGCTCGCGGCGGTGGCGATCGTCGCGGCCGCGCAACTTGCTTTTACCTACGCGCCCTGGATGCATGCCTGGTTTGACACGCAACCGGTCGGACTGGCGGATAATCTCGCCACGCTCGCGGTAGGTCCTGCTCTGCTTGGCCTGCTCGAGCTCGAAAAAGCCCTGTTGCGACGGCTCGGCTGGTTTACCGAGCTTTGCCCCCAAGCTGCCTTGTCTCCTCCATGATGACTGCCACGACGCGACGTCTCCTCCAACGCACCGCTTACGTCCTGCTGGCCCTGGTTCTGCTTGCCGCCGCGGCGGCGGGCGTCCATATCTGGCGCATGCTGCCACCCGCCTCGGGCAGCATCGCCCTCCCCGGCCTCGTGGCGCCGGTCAGCGTCGGCCGCGATGCGGGCGACCTCGTTCACATTCGCGCCGAATCGCCGCGCGACGCCTGGTTTGCCCTGGGTTATATGCACGCCCAGGAGCGCGGCTGGCAGCTCGAATTTAATCGCCGGCTGATGCACGGCACGCTCTCCGAGGTTCTCGGTCCCGCCACGCTCGAGGTCGATAAGCTGATGCGAACCTTGGGCATCATGCAGGCCGCCCATGAGCAGATGCAGGATCTGCCGCCCGACGTTCTGACGGTACTGCAGGCCTACAGCGACGGCGTGGCGGCTTTCCGCACCCACGGCCGGCAGGCCCCGCCGCCGGAGTTCACCTTGCTGGGCGTGGCGCCCGGCGGCTGGGATCCGATCGACAGCGTGGCCTGGACGCTGATGATGGCGCTCGACCTCGGCGGCAATTGGGGCACCGAGTTCGCTCGCCTGAGCGCCGCCGCCGTGCTCGACAACACCATGCTGTGGCAATTGTTCCCGCCCTACGAGGGCGAGACGCCCGCCAGCGCGCTCGATCTTCCGGCGTTCTACCGCGAATTGGGCGTTTACCTGCCCGAGGCCAGTCGTTTATCGGGGTCTCCGGCCGAGGCCCTCGACGCCCGCTCGCAAGCGGCGTGGTATCGCGCTTTTCTGGCAGACCTCGGCACTCCCGGCGACAAAGGCAGCAACAATTGGGCGGTGACCGGCGAGCGCAGCACCACCGGCCTGCCCCTGCTGGCCAACGATCCCCACCTCGAGCTCTCGGCGCCTGCCATCTGGTACGTGGTCAGCCTCGAGGCGCCCGGACTGAAGGTGGCGGGCGCCACCATCCCGGGCCTGCCCTTCGTCGTGCTGGGCCGCACCGAGGGCGCGGCCTGGACGTTCACCAATACCGGGCCGGACGTGCAGGATCTCTATCTGGAACAGTTGCACCCCGAAGACCCCAACCGCTATCTCACGCCCGACGGCTGGGCCGCCTTCAATACGCGCACCGAAACGATCAGGGTCAAGGGGGAGCAGGACGTCACCCTCGAGGTCCGCCAGTCGCGCCACGGGCCGGTGCTGAGCGACGTCCAGGCCAGCCATGCCGGCCTCATCGATCGCACCCGCTATGTGCTGGCCCTGCGCTGGAGCGCCCTCGAGCCCGGCAACCGCACGGTGGTGGCGGGCGTGCGCATGAACTTCGCCAACACCGTGGACGAGCTGATCGAGGCCGGCGCCGCGCATCACTCCCCGATGCAGAGCGTGATCATGGCCGACACGACGGGCCGGGTGGCCCTGAAAGTCATGGGCAGGGCGCCGCTGCGGCATGCCGAGAACGATCTCAACGGCGTCGCCCCCGCGCCGGGCTGGGAAGAGCGCTACGACTGGATCGGCTGGATCCCTTACGACGAGAATCCTCAGGAACTCGCCCCCGCGGGCTGGATCGCCACCGCCAACCAGCGGGTGCAGGCCGCGGACTACCCCCATTTTCTGGGCCAGGAGTGGCATCCGCCCTATCGCTACCAGCGCATCGCCCATTTGCTGGAGGCCACGCCACGCCACGACCTCGATAGCTTCGCAGCCATCCAGGGCGATGTGGTCTCGCTGGCCGCGCTGCGCTTGCTGCCTCATGCCCGCGCCGCCGCTGACGCGCTGGTGGCGGCCGCACCAGCCGACACGCTGGCCCTCCAGGCGCGCGATGCCCTGGCCGCCTTCGATGGCCGGATGGCGGCCGACCAGGCGGCACCGCTGATCTTCGTGGCCTGGGCGGATCATCTCACTCGCCGCATGCTCGAGCCACGCATCGGTACCGAACGGCTGGCGGCCTGGTACGGCGGCCGCCACTTCCGCCGCACCCTCGAGATGGTCCTCGAAGAAAACCTCGCGGCCTGGTGCGCGCCGCTCGACTGCGCCGAACAGTCGCGACTGGCCATGGCCGAGGCCCTGCGGGCGCTCGCCGACCAGCACGGCAGCCATCCCGAGGCCTGGCGCTGGGGCACGGCCCATCCGGCGATCAGCGTCCATCGCCCCCTGGGCGAGGTCGATTTACTGGCGCGCTGGTTCAACGTCCAGGTGCCCAGTGGGGGCGATCACTTCACGATCAACGTCGGCCAATATCGCGCCCAGGGCGAAACCCCTTACGCCAACCGCCAGGCGGCGTCGCTGCGGCTGTTGTTCGACTTGGCCGATCTCGACCAGTCGCGCTTCATTTATCAAACCGGCCAGAGCGGCCTGGTGGTGTCGCGCCGCTATCGCGATATGCGCCACGAATGGGCCAATATGGAGTATCGGCCGCTCGATACCAGCCCCGATACCTTGGTCGAGCAGCTTCTGCTGGTGCCTTGAGCGGCACCTCCAGAGCGCGTTCGGGTTTTGCACACACCGGGCGGCGGATCCCTTGGCGGAATGGGGCGGCGAGGGCGCGACTGGGCCGCTGCGCGGAGGGGCCGCCGCCCGAGCCGCGCTTGCGCTAAGTCGGCGCTCGCCCGCCGCGTGAGATTCCGGTGGATGCGGACAGCCTTAATGTGAAAGAGAGCGTTTTTCTGACGCACGTGCCCCTGACCTTCGCAGGCCATGACTTGCTTCCCTTGAGTCCCGTGGCGGGTCAGGCGTCGCTGGGCGGGGTGATGTAGCCGAACTTGACCA
>JALOAI010000080.1 GCA_023228945.1 Pigmentiphaga sp.
GGAGGTGCTGTTGCGCGCGGGCTTCCCGGCCCGCCTCGCAGGCAGGCTGGAGGCTGATCTTGGCCGACGAAATCGAACTTGAGCCGCTCGCGCCGCAGGAGGCGATCGACGCCTTCCGCCGCAAGGGCTTTGCCATCACCTTCGATCACCGCGACATGGAGCGCGACGAACACTCGCGCGATTTCACCGTCGCCAAGGTCGCCGCCCTCGATATCCTGACCGACATCCGCGCCGCCATGGACGCCGCCATCGCTGATGGCACCACGCTGCGCGAGTTCGAGCGCCAGCTCACCCCTATGCTTCAGGAGAAGGGATGGTGGGGCCGCCAGATGATGGTCGACCCGCTGACCGGCGAGGAGCGCGAAGTACAGCTCGGCAGCCCGCGCCGGCTCCAGATCATCTACGACACCAATCTGCGCATGTCCTATGCGGCCGGCCGCTGGGAGCGGATCGAGAGTGTCGCCGCCCGGCGGCCGTGGCTGCGCTATGTCGCGATCCTTGATGACCGGACCCGAGACCAGCATCGCGACTGGCACAACATCGTGCTGCGCTGGGACGATCCGTGGTGGGACAGCCATGCGCCGCCCAACGGATGGAACTGCCGCTGCACCGTCCAGCAGCTCGGCGACCGTGACCTGGAGCGCATGGGGCTGTCGCCGAGCACGCCGCCCTCCGCGCCGCCGCGCCGCTGGGTGAACCGGCGCACCGGCGAGGTCCGGCAGGTGCCGCGCGGCGTCGATCCGGGCTTCGATTACAATGTCGGCCGCGCGAACATGGCGCACATGCTCGATGTCGCCAGCGGCAAGCTCGACCTTGCCGATCCCGATCTTGCCCGCGCCACGATCGAGGCGATGGTGGCCGGGAGGTCGTTCTCCAGCTTCCTGCGCTCGCCCGGCACTATGGCTGCGCATCCTGTCGCTACCGGCGCGGTGCGCCTCGGCGGCGCACGGCCGACCGTGGTGCTGCCGGCCGAGACGGTGCGCCGCCAGGCGGCCGAGGGCACGCTGCCGCAGCCGGCCGACTGGATGCGGGTGCAGGCGATGATCGAGGCCGGCCAGGCCGCCCGTCAGGGCAACGTCCGGCATGTCACGCTTGAGGGCGAGCCTTACGTGATGGAGGTCGAGCGCGGCGAGGATGGGCGGATCAAGGTCAAGAGCCTGCGCCGCGTCGGGTCATGAGCGAGCGGATCGAAGATCTATCCCGCCGCCTGGCGGAAATGGTCGATGGCGAGCTGGACGCCTTTCTGGCCTGGCTGGCCCAGAGCTGGGTCATTGCCCCGCATGAGGCGGCGGCCGGCGATCTGACGCCCGCGCAGGTCGAGGGCTGGAACCGATGCGTGGACAGCATCCCGGCCGCGCTGGCGCTCTGGCTTGAAGACGAAAACCGGCTCTGATCGGCCGAAATTTCTGCACCTTCCCCAAAATCGATTTAGAGGCCCGCTGGCGGGCGATGCGGCTTTCCGGCCCTGCGATGCCTCGAAAGTTTTTAAACGTTTGTTAAACGCGTTTAACGGGGGGCTACGGCGATCTTAAAGGCCGCCCGCGCACGCCATCCGCATTTGTCGAGGAATTGGCCCGAAACCGGCCCCGGACAGCTGTCCGGGTGTGATGGCTGGGGCCTGCCCATAAAACTTGCCCAGAACGAGCCGGCAATCAAGCCGCTCATTTCAGGAAAAGGGCAAGGGCCTCGAATATGGACGTGCTGCTGGCGACACACTCGATCGCGCTGCCCGGTGATGGCCAGGCTCCCGATTGGGTGCATCTGATCCCCGCCGGGCGCTTTGCCGGTCGGGATGGTCGCGGACCCTACAAGCTCAATGACGCGGCGGCCGTGCTTGCGGCCAGCGGCCAGGCCGGCCTCGATCCGGTGATCGATTACGATCATCAGACGGACCTGGCGGCCGTGAAGGGCGTCGGCGGCACCGCACCGGCGGCCGGCTGGGTGAAGGAGCTTGAGGCGCGCGCCGATGGCATCTGGGGCCGGGTCGAATGGACCGCCCGCGCCGCCTCGGCGATTGCGGCCCGCGAGTATCGCTACGTCTCTCCTGTTTTCCAGCACACCAAATCCGGCGAGGTCCTCAAGGTCCTGCGCGCCGGCCTCACCAACAATCCGAACCTCCAGCTGACGGCGCTCGCCAGCCAGGAGACCGATCCGACCAAGCTCCAACCCGAGGGAGAAACCATGGAAGAGCTTCTTAAGGAGCTGGCAGGCGCTTTCGGCCTGCCGGAAGACAGCGACCAGAAGGCCGTTGTCGCTCATGCGACCCAGCTTGTTGCCGGGTCGAGTGCGCAGGCCACCGCGATCGCCACCATGGCGAAGGCGGCCGGCGCGAAGGAAGACGATGCGCCTGACGCCGTTGTCACGGCTGTCCAGGCCGCCATCGAAAAGGCCCCGGCCGCCGCCGCGCCGGACCCGGAGAAGTATGTGCCGGCCGAGCTGGTCACCAGCCTCCAGGCCCAGGTCAAGGAGCTGATGGGCGACAAGACCAGCCAGGTGGTCGATCAGGCCATCAAGGATGGCAAGGTCCCGCCCGCCAATCGCGATTGGGCGGTCGCCTATCACAGCAAGGACCCCGAGGGCTTCGCAAAGTTCCTGGGCGGCCAGCCGGCCATCGTGACTGCGGGTGCAGCACCTGGCGGCAAGGTCGCCGGTGACGGCGCGCTCGATGCCGATGACCTGGCCATGTGCGCGGCGATGGGCATCGACCCCGAGGAGTTCAAGAAAACCCGCCAGAAGGAGGCCCAGTAAATGGCCGCGCTCACCAAGGATCGCAACACGCCGGAGCGCACCGGCAAGGATTTCAGCTTCCCGGTGAAGGCTGCGACCCGCATTTTCGCCGGCTCCATGGTGGTGCTCGCCTCGGGCAACGCCGAGCCGGGCAAGACCGGGACAGGCCTCGTCGCGGTCGGCCGGGCCGACGCCCATGCCGACAACCGCAACGGCGCGGCCGGCGACATCGACGTGCCGGTGCGCGCCGGTGTGTTCCGCTTCGAAAACTCGGCCGATGCCGACCTCATCACGCGCTCGGACATCGGGGCGGACGCCTGGATCGTGGACGATCAGACCGTCGCCAAGACCGGCGCGGAGAGTGGTGGGAACGCCACGCGCTCGAAGGCCGGTCGCATTGTCGATGTCGATGACCTCGGCGTCTGGGTCCAGCTGGGCTAACAGGAGAGCTTCTTCATGATCATCAACCAAGCCAATCTCGGCCGCCTCTATACCGGCTTCAAGACCTCCTTCAGCCGGGGTCTGGGGCAGGCCGATCCGCAGTGGCAGCGCCTTGCCACCCGCGTACCCTCGACCACGCGCGAGGAGAAATACGGCTGGCTCGGGAGGCTCCCGAACCTGCGCGAGTGGATCGGCGATCGCGTCGTTCACGGCATCCAGCTCCACGACTACGCCATCAAGAACAAGACGTGGGAAGGCACCATCGCCGTTCCGCGCGAGGACATTGATGACGATCAGTTCGGCGTCTACGCGCCGCTGTTCGAGGAAATGGGCCGCTCGGTCGCAGCTCACC
>JALOAI010000024.1 GCA_023228945.1 Pigmentiphaga sp.
CCCGACGTTCCGCGACGGCGACGTCGGCCTCTACCTGCGGATCGACTACGCGAGCGAGCTGGCCAACCTCGGTCGGCTGCTGCGGGTGGTCGGCTACTCGATCTCCCCAGTCGAGTCGCCGCCCGGCTCGGGCCTCTACCCTCGCACGCTGATCCTCGACGACGGCCCGCAGGCTCACCTCGCGCATGCCGTGCTGCTCGACGACGGCGGCGTGATAGCGAATCTCACCGCGCTCGCGCAGAGCCCCGACGCCGGCGACGTCGCGTTGCTGCCCGACCCGCTCGCGGCTGGCGACGCGCTCTACGTCGGCGCGCAATCCAAGTTCTCGCAGATCGAGTTCTCGCTCTCGCAGCGGGCCTATGGCGACTACACGCTCGTGCACGAGGTGTGGGACGGTGCGGCGTGGGTCGAGCCGGTCGGACTCGTTGACGGCACGCTCGCGTTCCAGGCCGACGAGGGCGTGCGCTCGATCAGCTGGGACACGAGCGCCACCACCTGGGCGGCGACGGCGGTCGACGGGATCACGGCCTACTGGATCCGGGTGCGGTGCACCGCCACCACGTCGCTCAGCCAGCAGCCGCTCGCGGGCCAGGTGATCACGTACCTCGAGGCCCCGCTGCAGCCCGAGCTCTCGCCCGGCGAGGTGTCGTGGTCGATCCTCGACTGGCGCGACCTGGGCGTTGAGATCGTGTCCATGACGGCGCCGGCCGGCGGCCGCGATGACGACCTGCGGTTGCTTGGAGACGAGCGCGGCTACGTGCAGGAGCCGGGCGAGCTCGATGAGGATTTCAGGCACCGCATCCGGCAGCTGCCAGCGGTCGTGAGCCCCAACGCGATCCGGCGCGGCGTGAGGCGGATCCTCGAGCCGTACGGGATCCCGAGCGACGTGATCGACACGCAGCCAGGGTTGGCAAAATCATTCAAGGGTCTGTTTTGCGATACGCCAGTCGAGTTCGCACCCACCCTGGTGGCCGCATGCGATATGTATGAGCCCGGGCATCAATTCCCAACCGACGACACGCAATTGGTGCTCTCGGATATTGGCGGCGATCGTTGGCATTTTTGGTGCTGCGTGCCGCCGCCATCGCTCGGCCAGTTCGGTGCATTCGCCGATAGCCCGGCGGTCTACTGGCTGCCTGGACCCGACGCCTATTTCGGTAGCGCATGCGACTACGCGTTTTGCGATGGCAGCCCGTGGATATCCGCGATGATCTATCGCCGGGTTGCCCGCTATCTGGACCAGGCGAAAATGGCTGGAATCAGCTGGTCATTCCTCGTGCGTAGGGTCGACCCTTGCGCGCTCTGAAATCTGCAACTTCCTAGTTGCTTTCCGCGGTGGCCACGGTATGTACCCGTCACCCCGGTTGGATTGGCCAACCGGCAAGAAGCAAAACAGGAGATATCGTAATCATGACCAACCTCAATGCCAACCACGACACCACCAACGATGCGCTGCACTACGCGGCGATGATCCGGCACAGCGCCGAGCTTGCGAGGGGGCGCGCTGATGAGGCCCTCGCCGATGCGCTCGCCCAGCTCGAGCACATCGAGCGCCGCATCGCCGACGTCCGCAAAGACATCGCCAACGGCAACGTGCGCTTCTACCTCGGCGGTTTCGACTGCCACGCCGCCAGCATTGCGCTCGCTACCGCGGCCAACCTCGACCGCAACGCGAGCGACCTCGAGGCGCTGACCAATCTCGCCCCCACCGCGGGCGATTGACCGAGCGGGCGCGGAGGTCCAACAGCCTCCGCGCCCTGCTATCGTGATCGCGTGCAGCTCCACCCGCTTGGCCGGCTGTTCTGTCCGCGGTGCAGGGACCGGCGCCTGTTCATCGGCTATGACGATCCCGACCCGAGCGCGGCGAGCTGCTCGTCGTGCAGCTACCAGTTCGGCTACCGCTACAACGCGAGCTTGGGGCGAACCGAGTCGGTGCTCTCGCGAGACGTCGTTGCTCGAGCTCGAGCCGAGTACCAGCGCGAGCGGGAGATCGAGCAGATGGCCAGCGGCATCACGCCGGAGATCGAGCGGGCCCGCGGGCTCCTGCAGCTCCCGCTCGAGGCTCGGCAGCAGGCAGTGCGGGCTGCCGGGACCGGACCGGCGAGCGGTCCCGCGCCCAACTGGACCCCAGACCAGTGGCGGTCGTTCCAGCGGTTCCGCGATTCGCTGCCCGAGATACCTCCCGAAAAAGAACCACCAGGGTAGGCCAAACGGCGTTTTTCATTTTTCCGCAACTTTTTAGTTGCGCGTCGCAGCGGGAGGGGCTAGATACTCCCTGTCGCCCGGAGTGACCGGGCCAAGAGGAAAAACCGAAGATGACCACCACCGCCACCGCCACCACCCACTTCGCCGCCATCGCCACGGACGGGATCAGCCCCGTCGTGTGGGGGGTCGGAGCCACCGAGGCCGAGGCCCGCGAAGACGCCTCCGATCTGAGCGACGGAGAGGTCCCGACCGACTACGTGATCGTGCCGATCACCGCCGCGCAGCTCGAGCAGATCGAGGCCGGCGAGGTTTCGCTCGAGGCGCTCGGCATCGAGCTGACCGAGGCCCAGATCGCTGCTCTCTCCTGACGGTCCCCCAGGCCCAGCCCCGTGGAAGCCGGGGCCGCTCTCGAGATCGAGAGCGCGGCGCTCACAGGACCACCGCCATGACCACCACCACGACCACCGAGACCACCATCCGCACCATCAACGCCACTGTCACCGCCTACGACGGCGAGGAGCCCTGCGACTGGATTGGCTACGTCGCCGGCCGCCTTGCCGAGATCTACCCGGGCGCCTATGTGGACGTCACATACGGCCAGCGCAACGAGGCGTTCGCCGACAGCGAGCCGCTCGAGGGTTTCGACGAGTTTCTCACCGCCTGGTGGGACGAGCTCTGCAACGACGCGGGCAACCCCGCGTGGGGGGAGCCCGAGGAGGACGAGGAGGACGTCGAGGTGCAGGTCGAGGTCACCAGCGTCCGCGCGCTCTCGGATGCGGGACCAGACGAGGGCGTCGAGGCCGAGTTGGTGATCACCATCGGCGGTGCGGCCTACGAGGGCGAGGTGACCCTCTTCGCCGACCACGGCCGCCCCACCATCCGCCGTCACTACCCACTCACCACCTGCGGCACCCCGCTCGAGGTCTGGGCGAGCGACCGGGTGATCGACGCGCTCGCGGCTGCCGAGGGGGCCGGGCTCGACCGCGTCGCGATCATCGGCGAGATCGAGGCCCACGTAACGGAGGCCGCTGCGGCGCTGAAATAAACCGATCACCATCCTGTTCCACCGCCCAACCCAAGAAGGAAAATCGAAGATGACCGAGATGACCACCTTGAAACTGGACCACGTGCGCAGCCTGACGCCGAGCCAGGCCTGGGACGAGTACGTCGGAGATCAGTCAACGCGCGAGTTTGAGGAGATCTGCGATGGCGAGCCGATCGAGCAGGCGGTCGAGCGGTATCTCGCGGAGACGCGCGAGCAGTGGGGCACGGAGAGGGAGGCTGAGGCTCATGTAGCCCGGTTGCTGGCGCGGCACATCGAGGCGAACCGCTCAGCCTGACCGCCCGGGGCTCCGGCCCCGCTCTCGGCCGTCGACGTGTTCGGCGATCGAGAGCGGCGCGAAGCCGCCAACGAAGGACCAAGCGATCATGACCGGGGCTCGCTGACATGCGCAGCGGGCATCCGTCGATCCGGCTCTGACCTTGCCTTCGTCCCCGAATAAATCGAAGCGAAAGAAAGGGTAACGACACATGTTCGACAAAATCGCAGAAGCGTACATTGAAAGCGCACTATCCAAACAGCACGTGAAGTCGCGTCGGCCTCCGGTCGAATACGACTGCCACATTGCCCAGGTCATTGGCCATAGCGCGGCGCAGATTCGCAAGCGCGTTGGCGGCGATCCCCTCGACGCCAGCGCCACCTTCGAGCATGCGGCCGAGATCGCAGAGCTCGGCGCTCAGATCGTCCGCTACGCCGCCGAGGCAATGCGCCGGCGGACCTGCACGTTGACCGAGGAACAGATCGAGCGCTTCCTCGCCTCCCACGGAGTCGCTTTCTACCACCCCGCGGAGTCGCAGCCATGACAACCATGGTCGTGATGCGGTCGTTCGACCGACAATATCCAAAGCAGTGGTTCGAGAATCCGCAATACATCGTCGTCATTGACGGCCACCTTCATTCGCCGACCGATGCTGTGCCGGCCGGCCTCGCTCGAGTCGTCACCCACGCCGAGCAACTGCGAGCGCGTGGCTATCAGCAGATGCGCGTGCAGAGGGTCTATCTGCCGATGCACGATTGGACCGTGCTCGCGCGATCGACCGCATTCACCCGCTATCCAGGCTCGCGGCTGTTCCCGATGCAGATGGAGCAGGACGCCGGCGAGATCGGACACGCCGACACAGCGGTCTACGAGTTCGCGCTGGTCGACGACGGCAACCCGGACCTCGAGGCGGACTGGCGCGTCGTCATTTCAGGCGGGCCCGAAGAGACGATCGAGTCGCTGCTCCGGTGCATCGAGGCTCCGCTGGTGGCCATCACGCCGATCTGGTGGCGCACCGTCGGCGAGCGCGAGCTCGTCGTGGCCGCGGCGGAGGATATCGGCGATGCCCTGCAATCGTGGGGCATCACGTTCGAGATTGACCTCAGGACTTATCTGACGGTCGGCGAGAGGTTCCGCGACCAAGCGATGCGCGGCATTCCGATACGAGTCGAGGTTGGCCCGCGAGACGTCGAGCGCGACGAGCTGGTGGTCCGCCGTGGCGACCTCGTTCGCACGGCCCCGAAGCACGGTGTCGCCCACACCGTGCTCAACATCTTGACCCTGGACCTCGGCAGCCGGGGCATGCCCGGCGTCGGCCAGCGCCATTGAGGGACACCATGAGCAGCAAGACAAAGGACATCCGCATAATAGCGGCCGCCGCAGTGTTGCCTAACGTCTGCTGCGACAGCCATCGCGTGGCCGCGAAATTCGAGGCGTCGGTCCAACGGATTGCTACGGCCTACCAGGTCGACGTTGCGCTCGTGCACGAGGCTGTCGCCGCGGCGTCCCTCGTCGGCCTCGAGCCGTTCGAAAGGGTCAATGCCGTCGCGTACGGAGCGATGCAGCGAGGCGAGTCGGTCGAGGATGCGATCCGTTCAGCGCTCCTCACCAAAGTGACCTGACCTGACCTGCCGGGCTCCGGCCCCGCGCTCGATCGTCGAGTTCATCGGCGCGCGAGCGCGGTGTGAAGCGACCGCAGAAAGCAAATCAAATGTACGCCAACGCAATTGTTCGAGCCTGCAATTCCACCGACGCCGATGTGTTCTACGCCGCCGACGGTCACACCGTCGCGATTGCCGACGCTGGGAATCCACGCGGGTGGGTGCAGGAGTACATGTCCGATCATGGGTTCGGACTCGTCGACGGAACCGGCTGGGGCGATGGCCCGCGCCGCACAACCGCAGCCCGATTCGTGCGGATCGCCGGCGAGGGTCCGCGCCTGAGCGCGTCGCCGGGGGCCCGCAGCTACCCCGAGTCGGTCCGGTTTCTCACCGTCGCCATCGCGGAGTACTCGGGCCCTCGCCCCGACCTCGTCTGCTCGCGCCATGATGCGCTGGTGGACGTGCTGCTCGAGCGCGGCGTGGTCGACAGCGACACCCCCGTGCTCGACCACGCGAGGGGTAGCGACGTCGATGGCAGGCATGTGCTGGGCATACTCCCGCACCACCTGTCGTCGCGCGCAGCGACGATCACCGAGGTGCCGATGCGTACCACGATGCGGGATCGCAAGCTGATGCAGGCTGGCGACATGTCGCTCGCTCGCACGCGCGAGCTCGCCGAAGAGCCGGTGGCCTACCGGGTGCAGCGGCTCGACAAACTGTCGAGGATCGCCGCTGCGGTGGAGGCTGCGATCGCTACCTGCACGACCGTCGACCGACCGTCGATCACGTTCGACAAAGACACGGGCCGGCTCTTCGTTGCGGAGTCCGTTGGCCAGTTCACGAGCGAGGCGGACGTGCGTTTCGGGCTCGTTCGGCATCACGGCCCAAGCGGCACCACGCCGTGGCTCGACCCTCGGTTGAGCACCGGTCAGTGGCAGAAAGGTCGCTGGGTCGGCGAGTCGGCCTGCGCGATCGTGTCGAGGTGACTACTGGTTGAGCAGCACCCGATCCAGCGTCGTCCGCAGCACCTCGATGTTGGACTGCGGCACGATGTCACCGGCGGGCTCGACCACCGCTCCATGCGGCACGATCAGCCCGTCGATCCCCTTGAGCGTCGCCACGATCAGCGCCTGCTCGAGCGTCTGGCCCGGCTGCAGCCGGTTGATGGCCGAGACGATCGAGCGGCGCGCCTGGTCGAGGACCTTCGCCGTGCTCGAGCCTGCCGCGAACTGCAGGCCGCTGATCACGATCTGCACGTAGACCGGCTGGCCAGCGCCAACGAAACAGGGCACTCCGAGCCCGCGGTACTCCTCGAGTTGCTCGACAACGCGGGAGGCGAGCGCCCGGTTGGCCTGGCTGTTCGGGCCCGTGATCACGATCTGCACTCGCCCGTTGGGCCAGCCGTGGCTGTCGAGAAACTCGGTCACGTTTGCCTGTGCTACGCCGGGCGTCCGCAGAGCACCGTGCAGGATCGCAGCTCGAGTGCCGCGAGGCGCCGCCTCGAAGAAGCCCTGCGCGAGCGCCTGGAACTCTTCGAGGCTCTGACCTGGGCCACCGCCAGCGGCAGGCTCAGTGTTGGTCACGGTGATCGTGGAGTCGGGCAACTCGCCCTGCGGGATCGTGATCGTGTTGGCTGCGACGTTGGTCGAGAGTCCCGTGGACCGCGACACCGCGAGACCGCGAGCTTGCCCGCTGCCTGGGATCACCACGTCATCCTCGGTCTCGAACGTCTGGCCGTCGGGGGTCATCACCGCGAACCCGCGAGGGATCGTCACCGCGTTGGCGCTCGGCTGTCGTCGCCACACGAGCGTCACGACCGACGACGTCGGCCCCTGCCTGGTGAACCCGTACTGCGAAGCCACCCACTGCTCGAGCGCCTCATCGCCCTGGCTCGCGGCCGTGGCCAGGCGAGTCTCGTTGATCGTCGCCTGCCCGTAGACCGCGACTTCCTCGGCCATCGCAGCGCCGATCGAGATCGCGGTGCCGACCTCGGAGCCATCGGTCTCCATGATCTCGCGCGTGAGCGGAGTGGGTTGGGTCAGCGCCTCCGTGATCGCGGCACGTCGGAGATCGTCGTAGTCGGGGAGCGTCGCCACGTCGCCAGTCTACCGCGACGAGCTCGGCGGTCAGGCCGGAAGCCGATAGAGCAGCGGTGGCTCGAGGCGACCGCTGATCCGCTGCACGGTGACCTGCACCTCGACGATCTGCTGACCCTCGGCGCGCACGAGCGAGGCGATCACCGAGCAGCTGCGGACGTCGGGCTCTTGGCTCACCTGCTCGCGCATCGTGACCGCGAGCCGCTGCAGGGTGTCTTGGCGGATCTGGGCGCCGATGTGGTGCTGCGTGCCGTAGCTGCGGCCGAGGAACGCGAACCCGCCAGCGACGGTGACCAGACGCCGGTAGACCCGGGTCTTGAGCGACTCCAGACCATCCGCGAGCTCGATCTCGCCGGCTGAGTTGATCGTCCAGTAGCCCGGCCCCTCGGCACCGCCTCGCCAAAACGGGTTGGCCCAGTCGACGTAGGGATCGCGCGAGGTGATGCGCCCGCGCGGCACCGGAGGATGGCCGCGGCCGACGAACCTGTCGCTCGCGGGACCAGCAAGAACCTCGCACTGGTGGCCCAGGATCAGCCCGCCGAGCGTCACCTCGTAGGTCACTCCGGGCTCGCACTGCGGGACCGTCCGCAGGCGCAGCTGCGTCGGCTGGTCGGCGACCTCGAGCACCTCGCCGATCCACACCTGCTTGGTCGGCACGACGGCTCCTGGCGGCGTGTACAGCCGCTTCGGATCGGCAGTGCTTGGGATCCGCGGATCGACGGCGATGATCCTCCACTTGCGGACGTTCTTGGCATCGTAGAGCCCGAGCGGATCGAAGCACCGCGGCGGAGCATCGAAGGTCGCGAGCAGCTCGTTGGTCCCACGCACGCGGATGCTCATCAGGCTGATCGTGCCTGCGCCGCCGAACGGACCGACGCCCCACTGGTTGAGACCGAATCCGGGCATGCGCTCAGTCTACGCGCTCAGTCTACGCGACGTCCTTCGAGCGGGCGCACGCCCGAGAGTCGCCGAGCGACCTCCTCGACGCAGCCGGCGAGCCTGTCCCGCTCGTCGACTCGCTCGCCGCGGAGCAGCAGCACCCACCGCCGATCGCTGCCCGGCGGCTCGCGGTCGTTTCGATGCACCACAAACTCGGTCGGCTGGCCGTTGCGCAGGACCTCGAACACGCGACGGTTGGCGGTCCGGCGAGCTCGGAGCCTGCAGTACTCACGATCGACTCGGCGCTGCTCGTCGAGCGTCATGCGGCCAGCTCCGCGAGCGAGTGCTCGCGCACCCAGATGCCGCCCGAGCTCAAGCTGAACGTCTCCTCGGCACCGAGGTCGAGAAGCTCGAGCATCGACTCGCCGAACGCCAGGGCGGTGTCGACCGGGACCGCGTTACCGACGTGCTCGCGCACCAGGGCATCGGACCCGCCCAGTTGGACCCACTGACCACTCGGATCGCCCAGCTCGAGCGGGGTCGGGTCGCCGGGCCGATGCCAGACGGGGATGCCCTGCAGCAGCATGAGCTCGGCCGTGGTCATCGGGCGGTGCACGGTCCCATCGGGCGCGCGGATGATCAGGTAGCTGCCGCGCGCTCCCTTGGCGATCTTGACCGGTGGGCCGACGAGCCAGAAATCGCCGCGCGTCCACGCGTCGCGGTCACCAGTCCATGGCTGGCCAGCGACGAGCTCGTGCGTGGGGGCGAACAACTGCCGATCGTCGGCGATGCTCGCGGGCGACGTGCTCGGCCGATGCGATCCGCGAATGACCGCGCTGGGCCTTCGCGGATCCTGGACTCCGAAATTGCCTCGGTTCTGCTCGGTCACCCGGGGGTCCGCGACCGAGCTCGGACTATTCTCGATTTTTTGGTGCCCGATGACCGGCGTCTTGTAGGGCCTGCCGACGTCGCTGATCCCGATCGCGTCCTCGAATCGCGAGCACGTACTACGCGGATCGATGGACCCATCGGCATGCCTGAGCGCGCCCGTGTTGATGCATCCGGGGAAGCGCTGCGTGCTGCGAGGGTCGGCGACGCTCGACCACGTATTGCGCACCGAGCCCTCGGCGAGCACGGCGTGCCCGGGCTGCTCGTGATCGTTGACGCCGAAGCCTCCATTCTGCCGGCTCGGTCGCTCGCCGAGCCGAGGGTCCGTCACGCTCGCCCAGCTGTGCGAGCCAGCGCGAGCCGCTGCGACGACGGTGTGGCTCGGCCCGTTGCTCGAGCACACGCCATGGAGCCCACTCTGCCGGCCCTGCGGGTTGCCGCCGCATCGCGGGTCGGCGATGTCCGACCAGCCCTTGCCCGTGCGTGCCTCGCCGATCACCGCGTGCGCTGGCCGGCTCGGATCCTGCGGGCCGTACTTGCCTGCGTGTCGGCGATCGTCGGCAGGCAACCGCGGGTCCACGTCGACCAGGCGCACGCGCTCGGGGATGCACCTCCAATCCTGGCCCGCGGGGATCGACGCGAGGCGCAGCCAGTTGAGCGTGTTGACCTTGGGCAGACGATGGTGCGGACCGCCGGCGGTCGAGCCCGGCACCGGCGGCGGGAGCTGCCAGAGCACCTCGGCCATCGGACGCAGCCCGAGGTTGGGCGGCCTCAGCAGATAGCTCGGGCAGGCGCTGCGCAAGCGAGCGACGAGCAGCAAGCGCTCGCGCTTTTGGGCAAGCCCGCCCCACTCTCCGCAATCGTGCGGCTCGAGGTTGATCTCGTAGCCGTGCTTGCGAAGCAGCGTCTTGATCTTGGCGAGCCACGTCTTGCCGCGGTTGAGCATGCGCGGCACGTTCTCGAGCAGGATCAACTTGGGCATCTGCCCCGGCCACGACTTCACCGCGAGCTTCACCGAGTCGTAGGCGAGCTTGTTGAGCAGTTCGTATTTCTCCTGCTTGCTCGTGCTCTCGGGCAGGCAGCCAGAGAAGCCCTTGCATGGCGGGCTCATCACGACGACGTCGGGCACCCCCTCGCAGCGCTTGGCCATCTCCCACGGCTTGATCTTGCCGAGGTCGACCAGCTGCGCGAGCGCACCGGTCAGCAGCTGGAAGTCGGCGACCGCGATCGGGTCAACATCGAACGCGCCGATCGACTCGAACCGCGAGCCCGCACGCGACCGAGCTCGAAGCAACCCGAGCGTCTTGGCTCCGAGCCCGCAGAAAAACGTGACGACCTTGTAAACCCGAGGTGCAGGCATGCCTGCGGCCGAACCTACGCCGCGGCGATATGTTCCACGACGCCCTCGACCGTGGGTATGCCGTTCGCCGCGAGCCACTCGTCCGGCTCGGCGCCTGGGCGCAGGTCCTCCCGCCACGATCGGCCGTCGATCGGCTCGATCATCCCGGTCGGCGTCAGCCCGACGTGCGGGCCCGCGGGAGCACCGAGCCAGAGGCACGCCGAGTAGGGGATCTTGTCCGCGGCGTAGCGCTTGTCGTTCTCCGGGTTCACGCCGGACCGGTGGTTGATCGAGCCCGGCACGTCCACCGCGTACGCCGGCGGGAAGCGACGACGGACCTCGTAGCCGCGCGAGGTCTTCGTCCATGCCTGTTGGCTGTTGTACAGGATCACGAGGCTGGCGATGTCCGCAAGCATCACCGGCATCGAGGCATCGACGTCGCACTCGGTGCGGCTGATCTCGGGCGCGCGCGCGAGGGCAAACGGTGGGTTGCCGACGACGAGATCGAAGCGCGTCCCGTCGCGCTTGCACGACTCGACGAACGCTCGCCAGTCGCCGATCACGACTCGGTCGGCGTGGCGTCGCAGGTGTGGAGCCTCCTCCTCGCGCAGCTCGATCGCGGTGATGTGGACATCGACGCCGAGCAACATGAACAGCCGCCGAACCTCGCTCGCCCACACGCCCGCGCCGGCACAGGCGTCGAGGATCCGCAGCACGCTCGAAGGCCTCGTCGCCACCGATCCGCCGGTGAGGTAGAGGTAGCGCTGCCCATTCGCGAGGCCGGCAACCCGCAGCACGTTGGCTAGGTACCACTCGAGGATGGCCCTCACGACGGGACGGGGCGTGAAGTCGGCCTCGTGCTCGCGGAGCCTCGCGTGCGTGGCCCGCTGTTGCTCCGCGCGTGCCTTCGCGCGTGCCCTAGCGCTGCTCAGATCTTCGGGAAACAGGTCATCCACGGCGAACAACCTAGCTGCGCAACCTATTGGTTGCAACCTGATCTTATCAGCTGTACCGTGCCGACCATGCCTACCGATCCCGATAGCAACAGCATCGCTCACCCCACCACCAACACTCGCCGCGACTTCGAGCAGCACGTGCTGCCGCTGCTCGACAGCCTCTACGGTGCAGCCGCCCGTCTGACGAGGAATCCGGCTGAGGCCGAAGACCTCGTGCAGGACGCGGTGTTGAGGGCCTATCGCTTCTGGGACACCTTCAAGCCCGGCACCAACATCAAGGCCTGGATGTTCACCATCCTGCGCAACACGTTCATCAACGGCTATCACCGCGAGGGTCGCCGCAGGCGGCTCTCGAAGTGCGTGGCATCGCAGATGCTGTCGGTTGGCCCGGTCGCTGCGGTGGCCTACTCCGGGCGTCCTCCCGGCCCCGAGGAGGGCGTGTGTACCGAGCACGAGCGCGAGCGCATCCTCGACGCGATTGGGTCGCTGAGGGAGGAGTACCGGACGGTGGTGATCCTGGCCGACTACGAGGGTCTCCCCTACAAGAAGATCGCGGAGATCATGGGAACGCCGATCGGCACGGTCATGAGCCGTCTGCATCGGGCTCGCAAGATCCTCCGCGAGCTGCTCATGCAGTACGCCCACGAGACCGGACGGATCGAGGATCCCGCCAGCTCGGAATCCACGATCGACCTCGGCGATTACCGGCGGCAGAGGCAAACCGCATGACCTCGGCGCGACCCTGCTGCTCGACGCGCCCTGCTAGCAGGAGCACGCCGAGCCGATCTTGATCGTCACCTCTCCCACCGCCGGCGCCGAGGGTCCGCTCGCGCTGCTCGAGCCGCACGGGATCTCGACCCCCAGCGTCTCGCTGTAGCCGCAGGATCCCGGCGCTGATGCTCGCTGGCCGCAGCCAGGCCCGCAGCAGCTCGCCTGGTAGGCACCGCCGGCGTAGGGCTCCACGACGCACCACTCGCCCGCGACGACGGTCTTGCTGCTGCTGCCCGATCGCAGGGCCAGCCTCCACACGCCCGAGCTCAGGAGCTTGGTGTCGGCCTCCTCGGCGCTGATCGTGACCAGGCCCGCGCCGGGTTGGCCAGCTGCATCCTGCGAGACGTCGACGCCGAGCTCGAGCAGCGTCGCGTCGACGCCGGGCGCCACGTAGACCGCCGCGAACCCGGTCCAACCCGCGAGGCTGATCGGCGATCCGGTCGCAGCGTCGACGAGGCGAAACGCGAGCTCGAACGAGTCGCCGCGGATCACCGTGAGGCCGTACTGAGCTGGGGACCGGATCTGCTCGATGCTCGCCACGCGACGAGTGTACGTCAGTGCCCGCGCAGCGCAGGGCCAACGCGAATCTCGAGCTTGCGCAGAGTGGCTTCGGGGTCACCCGAGCTGGAGTTGGTCGCCACCGCGAACAGGAGGCGAGCACCCGGCCGACGAACCAGTCGCGTCGCGGTGATGGTGGTCGTTCCGTAGCCGTAGTTACGAGCCGAGGGTACCAATGCATCCTCAGCTGGCCAGCCGTTGGAGTACTCGCCCGAGTACGCGAGCACCGTCCCCTCGCTCGGGATCATGAGCACCACCGCATCGTTGGCCAGCGACCCGTCGACACTCACCGCGTGGTTGCCCGAGGTCTGGAGCATCGGTCCGGGCCCCGCTTGGTTGCGGTAGCCAGTCGCTACGGTGACGCCCGAATACCCGGTGCCCTCTGCTGACCACAACCCGGCGATCACGGTGTTGCTTGTAGCCGGGACGCTGACGTCAGAAAACTGAAACCACAGCTCGAGCGTGCTGCGGTAGCGACGAACCTCGGCCAGCAGATCCTCGATGTCGATCCATATCCCGGGTGCGAGGGCCGTGGCGTTGGGGCCGGCCCAGCCCCGGCTCGATCCTGACGCCGCCTTGATCGTGAGTCCTTGGCCATGCCTGTTCTCGAACACGGTGCTGTTGGCGACGTTGGCCGCGGTCCAGCTCAGCCCGCCGAACACGTAGGTCCCGTCCGCGACGATCAGCTGGTCGGGCTCCTGGGTGAAGTCGAACTCGCGCGACGCAACGGAGCTGATCGTGTTCCACGAGATCTCGCCGGGCTTCGACAGATCCACGCCGACCGTGGCCGACGGGGCTGGCACCCTCGCGTTGGGCAGATCGGCGTTGGGGGTTGCGATCACGTACTCCGCCGTCGGTGGCGAACTCGGGCGGCGCAACAGCGACTCGACCGCCTTCGCCCAGCCTTTTTCGTTCGGCGAGCCGCTGACCAGGTAGTTCGCGTGCGGGCCAATCTCGCCAGCTGCGGGGTATCGGTTGCCATCGGCGTCGGGCACCGCAGCCACCAGCGTCTGCACCTCGCCCTCGGTCGCGCCGTTGACCTCGAGCCGCACCAGGTAGGTGCCGGCGACGTCGGGCACGAACTGCGTCTGCGGGCCGGTCGATGAGGACAGCGCAGCGGTGGACGTGAGAGGGACGTCGAGCAGCCGCCACCGCCACGTGGTCACGCCCTCGTCGTTGGCGTTGCGCAGCACCACCGGCTGACCGAGGAGCAGGTCGTCACGAGCTCGGCCCGGCACCCCGACGGGGATCGAGTTGCCGGGCTGGGTGATCACGATCGAGGCAGCGGCCACGGCCGCGATCTTAGCAGCCCGGCGACTTCGGCCGCAGGCTGCTCGCGTGCTCGAGCGCGAGGAAGTCGGCCAGGCAGTAGCACGACCGCAGGTCCCGGTAGGCGAGCCTGGTCTCGCGCGAGGGCTGGTATTTGACGGTGTTGCTGCTGCCCTTCCGCTTGGGCGCGAGCCGGGGCTTGTTGCTGCTCGGCTTCACTTGCCCTCGTCGAGCGCCGTCTTGACTGGCTTCCATGAGGTTGGCGTGTAGCTCACGGGCTCGGAGCGGCCGGGCAGAAAGAACTCCGACTTGCGGACGAGCAGCCGTCGCTCTTGCTCGCCATGCTCGGGGTCCCAGATCCTGGTGTCGATCACCTCGCCCTCGGGCGCCGTGAAGATCGGACGCCACAGGTGGGGAGGCATCCGGTCGACCATCCACATACGGTGGCCACCGGGCAGCAGCTCATCGGGCTCTGGTTCCTTCTGCGGCTCGGTCAACTCGACCGTCTCGCCTGCCCCGAACACGTCCCGGATCTGCATCGGCGGACGCAGCACGAGATAGGGATTCTCCGTGTCGCGGAAGCCGACGATCTGGCCGTCGGCGACGTCGACCTTGAGCTCGCCGCCGTAGAGCTTGCGAGGGTGGCCCACGATCTTCACGAGCGCGCAGAGCCAGCCGTAGGATCCGCCATGCTCGAACACCAGCCGCAGCAGGTACTCGTTGCCGTCGAGGCCAACCCGAAGGTCCATGACCTCCGGATTGCCCTGCTCGTGTGGCGGCCAAATTGAGCGAATCGTTACAACGTATGTCCGGGCGTCAGGCATCGCTGCGCCAACACCCGGCGCCTGCTGCTATTCCAGTTGCTCAGCCAACACCGCGAGCAGGTCCGCCGGCGCACGCAGAACCATCACCGAGCACTTCGTGACCGCGTCGGTGGCATCGAACTGCAGCACGGTCTCGTTGCCCACGAACGAGACCTTCACGAATCCCGGACCGGTGGCGACCAGCGAGCGCGTGAGTACTCCGGTCGTGTCGCCGGCGGTCGCCTCGACGAGCAGCACCGACGCTCGCTCGTCGAGCTTCGCCGTGTTGGCGGCCACGTCGAGCTCGACGATCGCAGGCTCGAGCGCGAGCGCAGTGCCGAGCATGGTCGGCACGTCTTGTCCGAGCGAGCGGTAGAACGCCCGCGCCCAGAGGATCGCTTTGTCTTGCTCCTGGGCGTCGTCGGGGTCGACGGTGAATCCGGCGTCGAGAAGCTGTCGGATCGTAGCCATGGGCTCAGGGTACCCAGCCGATCATCTCGGCGACCTTGTCGATCGCCCACTGCTCGGGGTTCTCGGGCTTGTCGAGCTTGCGCCGGAGGTGGGCCGGATCGCCGACCGCCTCCGAGAGCTCGAGCAACTCGGTCACGACGAACGACAAGCTCTGCCGGCCGCGCCAGAACTGGGGCAGCGTCTCGGCGATCAGCGAGCGCGTCACGGCGAGGCCGCTCGCGCTCTCGGGCGGCAACGCCCAGTCGCTCGCGCCGGGCTGGAACAGCAACGCCTCCTGGGCCATCGCGATGCAATCACAGAGCCCTCGCGCTGGCGTGTAGATCCACTCGGATATCCGCACCGATTGGTAGGGTTTCGCTACCGCGTCGATGATCGCCGCGAGCACGTGTCGCTCGAGCTTGCGGCGGCGGTCGGTCTTCTGCGGCGCTGGGATATCCCGCATATAGGCCTCGGCCGCGTCGTGCAGCAGGAGCGCGACCGTGAACTCGATGCGGTCGCGCACGGTGGTGCCTGCGACCGTCCCAGCCGGCATAGCGAGGCCGGACTCGACCAGCTCGGTCCACAGATGCCACCCGATCCGCGCCACTCGGAAAACGTGAGCGGCCACGGTCGCCGGGCCACCGAGCTCGTAGGGCGCGTTCGTGTGGTTGGCGAATCGCTGCTCTCGTTCGAGCGCGTGCTCAATGTCGTGCAGCCGGACGTCCGCAGCCTTCGGGGCGTGCACGTCGAAGTAGCTTCCAGAAACCGTCATCGTTGCTGTTGGAGACCGAGCCATCGCCGGATGATGGCTCGCGTCCACCAACGTTGCAACCACCAGGTTGCGGCTCATCGACCGCGATCGATCGCGGCCTGCTTCGCGCGGCTCAACGCCTCACCGACGGGCACGCCCTGGGCCACCAGCCGAATGAACTCGTCCTTGGCCGCCCTCTCCATGATCGTCAGCTCGGGGAATTTCATGGGGTCCTTGGACTGCTCGAGCCTGTACCGCCACGCTGCAGCGACGACGAATGCAGCCACGTACGCCCAAGTCGGGATCATGGCGAGCGCGCTGCTGTTGTTGATCAGCCAGGTCGAGAACTCACCCAGGAGCATGGATAGCCCGAGAGCTACGCCGGCGACGTCAATGTTTTTCAGCTTGTCCATCACGCGATCATACCCGAGAGCTACGCCGGTGGCTGCTGGTCGGCAGCCGTGTGCGGACATCCGGGGCCGTTGAGGCCACCGACGCGAGAGTGCAGGGCGATCGGAGGAGCGCCCGCGAGCGCGGCGATCATCGGGTTGGTGCCGACCGCTGTGACCCACGCCCAGAAATAGGGGTCGATGGTGATCGACGACTGGATATCGTCTTTGGCCCGCAGGATCGCGTGCTCGGTGCCGACGAACGGAACGATCGTCTGCGGCGGCGCGGGTGCTGGCGTGTACGGGGTGTCGATCGCAGGCACTGCCGGCACCCCGGGGATCGTCGTGCCGGCAGCCGAGACCGTGCCGCCGAACGGTGGGCTGGTCGGGCCCTCGCCGAGCGCAACCCGGCCGTTGAGGTGGATCGCTCCCGTCGGCGCGGCCTTGATCTCGACCGAGCCGCCGCTGTGCACGAGGTAGTCGCCGCCGAGCCCGGTCTCGATCGCCATCAGCTGGCCGTCGGGCAGACGAGTGAATGTCCACGCGGGCGCGGGCACGTGCAGGCCCTTGGCCACCGCTGCAGCTGCGCCCGTCTGTACGCCGGCCACTACTGGTGGCACCGGCCGCTTGAGGTCGCCCAGCCGCGCCACGATCGTCGCGAGCGTCTCGTCGCCGTCCGGGTAGACCACCACCACCTGGCAGCCGTAGCTGAGCGCGAGGTAGTCGACGTCGCTGCCGATCCGGGCGATCAGCTCGTCGCCGTTGGCCGTGGTGACCTCGACGAGGAACTCACCCTGCTCGATCCGCACCCATGCCGGCGTGGTCTCGGGCAGCCCGGTCAGGCTGTCGGTGTGCCCGACCGTCGCCAGGTCGCAGCTCGGCCGCTGTGGTGGCGCGAGCATGCGGCGGATGTTGGTCGCATCAGGAGCGAGGTTCGGAGCGCGGCGCCTGAAATTCGTAGCCATCGGGTCTTGGATACCACCGCTCGCGCGCGGGCTGCTGTACGCTGGGTCGATGCGTTCGACCGTTCTATCCGTGCTCGCTCTGTGCCTGGCCATGGTGCTGACCGGCTGTGCCGGCGTCCTCGGCTTTCTCGATGCGCATGGCCGCAGCATCGCCGACGCGGTGCTCAACTGCGTGCCGGCGTTCGCGAACCCGTCGCCCTCGCAGGCGGCCGCGTGTTTCGACTCCAGCGTGCAGGCGGTGGGCTCGGCCATCAACGCGGAACCGGCCGAGAAAGGCGCGACGGTGATCGAGTGTGCCCACGCCCTGCGGGAGGTCGAGCAGCTCGAGCGCGAGGGCAAGCCCGCCGACCAAGCGCGAGCTCGGGCGCGACAGTTGGTCGACCAGCTGTCGCCGGAATAGCGAGGCCGAACTGCGGTTGGGCCGTGGCCGTGAGCACGCGACTGCGAGCCCCGTTCCCCTACTACGGCAGCAAGCTCGCGAGCGCGTCGCTGATCGAGCAGCTGATGGGCCCGATCAACAACCTCGTGATCCCGTTCGCGGGCTCGCTGGGCGAGCTGCTCGGCCGCTCGCAGCCGGCCAAAGTCGAGACGGTCAATGACGCCGATGGTCTCGTGGTCAACGCCTGGCGAGCGCTCGTCTACTCGCCCGAGGCGATGGCCGAGTTGTGCGACCACCCGGTGCACGAGGCGACCCTGCACGCTGCTCATGACCTGCTGATCGCTCGCGCACCGGACCTGGTCGAGTTGCTGCGCGGCGATCCAAAGGCGCACGACGTCGAGCTCGCGGCCTGGTGGGTGTGGGGGCGGTCGTGCTGGCTTGGCTCGGGCTGGGGCTGCGAGGCCCATCGCAAGCGGCCGGACCTGATCGGCCACGGCGACGCGCCCAAAGAGGGCCGCGGCGTGGCTCGGCCGTGGGTGTCTCGTCCGCAGCTGAGCCACGCAGGGCAGGGCGTGACGAAGCGCCAGCTGCCGCTGCTGCGCGGGAGCGACGGAACCGGGGTCGGCTACGGCGTTGGCATAAACGCGAGCCAGAACCGCGAGCGCCTGCGCGAATACTTCGCGGCGCTCGCCGACCGGCTTCGCTGGGTGCGGATCACCTGCGGCGACTGGCGGCGCGTCACGACGCCGGCGGTCACGACCTCGCACGGGCTGACCGGCGTGAGCCTCGACCCGCCGTACGACCACGCGATGCGATCGAAGAGGCTCTACCGCGAGGACTCGCCGACGCTGAGCGCCGAGGTTCGAGCGTGGGCGATCGAGAACGGCGATGATCCGCTGCTGCGGATCGTGCTCTGCGGGAAGCACCACGAGCACGACGAGCTGCTCGAGCACGGCTGGTCGCGGCACGAGTGGCGCAGCGACGGCGAGGTGATCTGGGCGTCGCCGCGGTGCGAACTCGTCGAGTTCGGGCCGCTGTTCGCAGGCTGCCGAGGAGTGAGCGCATGAGCGGTCCGGCTCGCACAGGCCCGGGCCATTCACTCCCGCAACCCGGGGCAGTGGGGGCTCGGGCTCGACCCGGAAGGCAAGGTCTACTCGATCACGGTCGACAAGAAGGAGCAGCGATCCCCCTGCCCGAAGGCGAGCACCTGCGCGAGTACGAACCCGAGGAATACTGACGGCGCTTGGCCGTTTGCGCGGCATGAAGCGCTGAGCTCGAACACAGCGGCACGCCGCACGCGAAGCGACCCGCGGGAAACAGGCGCCACGAACCGGGAGGTCGACCGTGTGAGACCCGACTGAGCCGGAGCCCCGAACGCAGCGAGAGCCGAGCGACGGGGCTTCGGCCGTATGAGCGAGTATACCGAAGCCGATACCCACGAGATTTTTTACGGCGATCACCCCGACTTCGATCGCCAGTACGTGCACGAGGAGAACGGCGACAAGCACCGCTGGTCGCTGGAGGTCACCCGAGTCTATCGCCACACCGCGAGCGGCCAGCACTACGCGGTCACGATGCTGATCGCTGACGAGGGCAGCAGCGACGACCACGAGCCCGCGGGCGCGCCGGTGAAGGTCGAGCCGTGCGAGAAGACCGTCACCGTCTGGGAACCCGTCGATAGCTGACAGCCTCATCCAAGGTCATGTGCGTGCCGTGTGCCACGCAGGCCAAGGCCCGCGGCGTGCCGAAGTCCGAACTGGAGGATCGCGGGCTGCGGCTTGTGACCGCCGAAGACGTGCTGGACGATGGCTGATCAGGCGCGAGCGCTCAGCCGCTCGAGCAGCAGTTCGGCGTCGGCCAGCGTGAGGAACACGTAGCCATCGCAGGCCATCGCTGCGAGATCATGATCTCGCAGACCCGCCGCGACCTCGGCCACCCGCGCTGCGGTCCCGTCCAGCGCCATCTGGTAGCGCAGCGCATCCGCGATGGCCTTGTGTACCCGCGTGGCGAGCAACGACGAGAGCACACCCTCCTCGGACAGCTGATCGGCGGCCACCATGAGCTCGGCGGGGGTGATCACGCCTCCCACGTGCCTGACCCACCGCAGACCGGACAGGCTCGACACGTCCCACGTGATCGCCGGCCCACAGTGGTCGCCGTCGCCCCAGTGCCGATCGACGAACCGCACGAACAGCTCGACCGTACCGGGACCGGCCTCGCGCCGGTCGAGGCCGCGAACCCAGTCGGAGAACGTGCTCGCTCCGTAGCCGTGCTGCGGGCAGCGGCCGCCTGGCCACCAGGCCGAGCGCGAGCAGGTCTTGGTTTTGAGCGGCTCGCCGCAGCGCAGGCGCTTGGGTGTGCCGGATCGCCTCGCCGTGCTCATGCGTCACCTCGGCATCGAGCGCACATGGCCACGGGGACGCCGTTGAGAAGACCGACGTCATCGGGCTCGTGCGTACGCGCTGTGCATTGCCGATCGAGCGCAGGGTCGCGTGCTTGGCAGACGGTGTACAGATATCGCCTGTCCTGGGGCGGGTAGAACTCACCCAACTGCGACTCGTGGCGGTGTATGACGGCGACGAACGCCCTAAGCATATCGCCGCCACCCCAAAATGCCGCCCAGCGACGGCGTCGATCGATGGCTTCGGCCAAGGTCATGTGCCGGCCGTCGCCGTGGCTTTGGCGAGTCACCATGCGCTCCGCAACCGATGCGGCGCGCTGATATTCCAGCTCATGCGCGCGGGTGGTGCTTGTCGTACGCCGACCGTACGTGCCGCTGATCGAGGTGCGTGTAGATCTCGGTGGTCGAGACCGACGAGTGCCCGAGCAACTGCTGCACCACGCTCAGGTCGGCGCCGCCCTCGAGCAAGTGCGTGGCGAAGCTGTGGCGCAGCTGGTGCGGCGAGATCGGCCGCTCGATCCCGGCCGCCATGGCGATCGTGCGAAGCTTGGCCCACCAGCCGTTACGACTGAGCGACCCGCCCCAGCGGTTCAAGAACACGTTGTCGACGCGCGGGCCCTTGCCTCGCTTGCCCGCGAGCTCGGGCCGGCCGTGCTCGAGGTAGTCGGCGAGGGCCTGCGCGACGTGGCCGAGCACCGGCACCATGCGCTGCTTGTTGCCCTTGCCGTCGAGCACCGCTACTCCGTGCTCGAGGTCGAGAGCGCCGAACTCGAGCCCGCACGTCTCGGACACGCGCGCCCCGGTCGCGTAGATGAACTCGACCATCGCCGTGTCGCGCAGGCCGAGCGGAGTGTCGGTGCCTGGTGCTGCGATCAGGCGCTCGACCTCGGCGCGGCTCAGCACCTCGGGCAAGTGCAGTTCGTCGCGCGGCCACGCGAGTCCGTCGGTCGGCAGCGCTGCGATCACGCCCTCGGCCCGCAGCCAGGCGAACAGCGACGACACGCAGGCCAGCCGCCGCGCCTGCGTGCGTGTCGAGTCACCCGCGGCAACTCGGTCGGCGATCCATCCTCGCAGGTGCTCGAGCCCGACGTCGGCCATCACCTCGATGCCCACGCTGGTCAGGTAGCCGTGCAGCTTGCCGAGGTCGTTCGCGTAGGCGTCGATGGTCTGGCGAGCGAAGTTCCGCTCGACCGCGCAGTATTCGAGGTATCCGGCGATTGCATCGTCGATTCGCACGACTCGACGCTATCACTCGATTCGGGCCCGTCGAGGTTTTGTGCAAAAGCGCGTGATCGTGTGATTCGCACACTCGTTTTTTCAGCAGTGCGCAAGGCCGCGAAACGGCAAGCTGCGCGGTGCAGGTTACCGTTTTCGAGAATCTCATCGTAATCTCCATTATCGGATATTCGCCGCGCCCGCCTCGCCGACTATCTACATTGTGAATGGCGAGTTATTGGGCCTACTCCGCGCTGCGTCATTGTGCTTGTTCGGCACAATCGCACAGTCCAAATCGGTTGTCGAGCCCGCCGCGCCGGCGCTATCAGGAGGCAGTTTCGCCAGGCTCTCTCGGCGCCGCTACGCAGCGTTTCCGCGGGCATCAACACCCGGAGCCCTACGCCCGACTCACAGCGGCGGCTGGCCCGACGCGAGGTCGATCGCCTTGGTCGAGTCGCGGGTGTCGAGGTAGTTGATCGCCTCGATCTTCACCGCCCAGCCGCGCGAGATCTGCCAGTCGAAATTGACCCGCTTGGTCCGAAACTCCTGCTGCAGGTACGGAGCATCAGCTACCTGCGCGAGGAAGGCCGCCGTCTTCGGGTCGTAGCCCATTTTGCGGATCTCCAGCACGCGCTCGGCCAGGCTCGCGTTGAGGAGCTTGCCGGCGGTCGCCACGATCCCCTGGTCGATGTCCTGCCCGGGCACGAGCACCAGCAGCGGATCGCTCGGCCGCATCGCGAACATGTCGGCGCGAGTCTGCGAGTTGTAGTTCATCGGCAACGCGGCGAGCGTGCTCGTCTCGATCTCGACGTTGGTGTCGCCGCGGCCAAGCTCCTCGTAGATCGCCCGCGCCTGTGCATCGAGGTAGCGATCGAGCTGCACGCGCGTGAGACCGTCGATCGCGTTGAACGTGAAGACCTTTACCTCGCGTCGCTCGCCCTTCCCCGACGCGCTCGGCCGGTTGTTGACGGGGATCGGCGGGTAGTCCCGCTGGACTCGCTCGCCTGTGCTCGTGTCGAACGACACGACGCGGATCGTTGGCACCCTGATCTTCTTCAGCTTCTGGTCGATGCGGATGTTGTCGCAGTTGATCCCCCAGATGAACTGCCGCACCTGGGCGGGGGTCAGCAGCGCATCGATGGCGCCTGTCGTCGTGCTCGAGCGGTAGTAGGTCCGCGGGTTGGTGATCACGAGCTCGGCGGCCGGCAGCATCATGCCAGCGCCTGGGAAATTCACCGGGACGGTGCCCTGCCGGATGTACGGTCGCAGGCCGGCCTCGGTGCACACGTCGCAGATCCAGTCCCAGTAGGACTGTTTCTGCGCGTTGCCGGGCGATCGCTTGCGGCCGCGCTTCGCCGTGCCGCGCGAGTCGACCCACGACTTGGGTTTGATGTCGGCGATCGTCGGCAGCGGCACGATGTTGCCGGCGTCGTCCCTGACATCGTTGATCACCATGATCCCGCGATAGCCCGGCACGCCGAAGCGCCGGGACAGTTCCTCGACCGGCACGCCATCGCCGGTCAGCACCAACTGGATAACGAGGTCGAGCGGGAGCATCGACAGGATGTCCTTCACCACGTTGGGCGGCACCTCGGCGTCGAGCAGCTCGCCGGTCAGGTCTCGCGCGTTGATGCTGATCGTCTGCGTGTTGGGGTCGAGCTCGAGGTCGACGTCATCAGCGAACCCCTGGAACAGCAGGTTGGTCGCGGTCCCGTGCGAGCTCATGACGGCCGTCAGCGGCCCGGGTACGTCGGGCAGCACGAGGCCCGGCGCATCGAGGGGCCCGTTGGCTCGCGCCCACTCGTCGGGCGTGAACACGCCACCGAAGATCTCGACCGTGACCGCTCGGATGCGCCGCGGATCGAACGGCAGCATCGTGAAATCGATCTCCAACTTGGCCGAGTCGGCGGTGCGGTACGAGTTGAGCTCGACGCTGCAGGTGTTGGGGACGCACTCGATCACCTCGTAGTTGGGGATCACGAGCACGTCCGATGCGACGTCCTGTGGGAACGACTCGGCGCCTGCCGGCGACGGCACTGCGGTCGAGGGGATCGGCGGTCGCAACACACCGTCGTCGAGCCTGACTTTCAGGCGAACCTTGCAGCCCGGATAGAAGTCGCGCGCCATGGAGCGAGCCTAGCCGCGCTCGTGCGTGATGATCGAGTCCAGCTCCAGCTCCATCAACTTGATGCCCAGCGCGAAATCAGAGAGCGCGTAGGCTCCGATGTTGCCGAACCGCAAGCTGTCGGTCCCATTGCGGTAGGTGACGAACAGCAGGCCTCGCAGCCGGCCCTCGTTCGCCTCGGCTAGCATCCGTTCGAGCTCGTCGACCAGGTCGTGGTTGGGAGCCCGGAACGCAACGACCTGATCGTCCTTCTGCTGCGGATTCGAGATCGGCACCACGACGCTTTCGACCTTCGCGACCCGATCGACCGGCACCCGATCGCAGCGGAAGCCGGCGGCGTGCTCGTGGCCGCCACCGCCGAACTCGCGGGCGATCGCCGACACGTCGGGTCCATCCTCGCGCGATCGCAGCGAGCAGTAGTAGTTTCCTCGCTCGCCGTCCCACGACCACCCGAGGACCGGCAGGTGCGGCTCGCGGTGCTTGAGCACCTCGGCAACCTCGCTGACGAACTCGACCGGCGCGTTGACCATCCACACCTGGTGCTCGCCGAGCTGGCCGATGCGGGCCCGCGCGGCGAGCTTCTGGCACGTCAGCTGGTGGTAGCGCAGCACGGCTGCGCCCTCGTTCACCACCTCGTCGAAAGGTCGACTCTCGAACTCGTCCCAGGCCTTGAAGTCGAACGGGATGGTCGAGAGAGCAGCATGGTACTCGCGTGTCCCCACCAACTTGAAGCGCCACAGATCTCGGTCCTCGACGTGATCGATCAGCGGGATCCGGCCGGATCCGTGCAGCGTGTCCCAGGTGATGCCGGCCCCGCTGCGGTTCATGTCGAACACGCAGAAGCCGAGCCCCTCGAGGTCGGCCTGGGCGGTTTTGTGGTGGTCGAGCACGAGCAGGTAGGCCGCGTCGGCGCGCATGCGCAGCAGCACGTCTCGCGGATAGGAGAAGTCGCAGATCAGCACCCGCTTGCCGGCCACGTCGGGCGGATCATCGCCGTACTGCGCCGGGATGAACTCGGCGTCCGGGCTGTGCAGGCGCGCCGCCCAAGCAGCCGCGAAGCCGTCGTAACAGTTGCCGTGGTAGATGACGAGATCGAATGGGTCGAGATCCATGCGGCAGACGCTAGCATGCAACCTCGGCGTTGCGATGCTCTGTCGGTGATCACGAAAGCTTGGGTACCAGCAGCGGCGTGCCTGCGGGCACGGTCGACCCTGCGAGCCTGTTGAACTGGGCGATCTTCACCCAGTTGTTGGGCGTCCCGTAGAACTGCGAGCTCACGTCGAGCAGGGTGGTCGTTGTCGAGGTGACGTAGGTCGCCAGAACGTCGCTGGTCTCGATCCCCTCGATCAGCCGCTGCTGCTCGAGCGCGAACGCAGCCAGCTCGGTCAGCTGTTTGCGAAGCTGAGCCTGCGCCATGCGGGCGATCGCTACCGCGTCGGGTAGCCCGATCGCGGCGGCCTCCTGCGACGCACTCTGGCCGTTGGCCAGGTCCCGCAGCAGGTCGGCGACCATCGAGCGGATCAGCTGCAGCGCCGCCTTGATCGTGTTGAGCAGGTTCTGCGGGGCGAAGCGCAGGTTCGCTATGCCCTCGATCGTGTTGAGCAGACCGGCGATCACGTTGACCAGGTTGGCGATCTTCGCCCCGAGGCTTGCGAGGAATTGCGAACCCTTGAGCAGCGCAGCCAGCAGCGATCCGAAATTCGTCGGGTCCGGCAGCTGGCCCGGCATGTAGCCTTGCAGGCCATCCAGGAGCTTCTGCAGGCCCGCGCCGGTCGACAGCAGGTTGACCTGCGGCGCGATGCGAAGTGGGAGCGTGTCGACACGACCGCTCCACTTGAACTCCAGCTCCCACTCGATATCGGTCGAGCGGCCAGGAGCGTCGCGCATGCGAACGAGGTAGCCGAAGCGCACGCGGGTGCCCCACTGGACGCGGAGCTTCTGGCCCTCACGCATGACGAGGTCGAATGCCTCGTGCACCGTGGCCGCGAGCTGGGCTCGCTGCGTTGGGATCGGGAACGCGTTGGGGGCTGCGAACGCAGAGCCAGCGTTGATCGCCGTCGTCGGGATCCCGACGGGTGTGACCGGCGGGAAATTGATCAGCGTGACGCCCTCGGTCAGCGACGCGCCGCCGAGGAGCTTGTCGGACCACCGGCCGTTGAACACCGACGGCATTTCTCGGAATCCGATCACCTGCGTGTTGGCGACGGGGTTGCCCGTGTACCAGGTGGTCTCGACCGCCATCTCGCTTTCCCACGCCGCGCCGCGGAGCGGGAGAGCTCGGCCACGCAGCACGATCTCGCGGCCGGGGCCGGTCACCTGCAGAACAGAGAACGAGGGAGACGCCATCAGTTGCCATCCTCCACGACCCAGAACGACTGGGTTCGTCCGGTCGCCATTTTCTGGAGCGGCTTCACGAGCTGCGCCATCACGCGGTCAGGGTCGGGCTCATCGAGGCTCACGTTGACGTTGACCGTGCCAACGTTGACCTTGGCGCCCTTCGGTGTGGTTTTCTTGCCCGCGCTCTCCAAGAATCCCTTGAGAGACTTCTGCATCTCGGCCGCCCGCTCCTGCGCCTTCGCGAACTGCTCGGGCGAGAGCCTCGCGTTCATGATCTTCTCGGCGGCTCGGTCGAGCTTCTCGCTCGTCGTGAACGTGTCCTGAGCCCCCGCGAACCAAGACTCCTGGCTCTTGCGCATCTCGGCCGCGGTCTCGGCCAGCCCCTCGCCGACCTTGGGGACCTTGGCGAGCATTTCCAGCGTCCACGCGACGACGCCGACGATGCCGGCGATGCCGAGCTTGAGCGCACCGAACACGCCGACGAGCAGAGACAAGCCCTTGATGAACCATCCCAGCCCGACCGACACCGTGTCGATCATGCCGACCGCGATGTCCAGAAACCCGGTGAACGAGCTCGTCGCGTCGCTTCCACCGAGCAGCGCTTCGCCGACGAGCTTGAGGCGCTCCCACAGCGTGAACAGAGAGACCATCAACGGCGTGAGGGTGATCTGGCCGGTCTCGATCCCCTCGATCAGCGACGTGCTGATCTCCTGCCACTTGCTGGTGATGTAGGCCGCCACACCTCCGAACGCGACCGCGAGACCGCCGAGCACCACCCCGAGGATCAGCGCTGGCCCTGCGAGCGCGACGAGCATCGTGCCGGCGGTCGCCATCCGCAGCAGGCCCGTCTGCGCACCGCGGCCGAACATGCCTCCGATGCCCGCGCCAGCTCGGCTGGCGAGACCACCCGCGCGCCGACCCACGCCAGCGAGCATGCCCGACAGGCTCAGCGCGCGCGCCTTGGCGACCATGCCGATGAACGCCCGCTTGGTCGCGACGAACCCCGCGGTGATGGTCGCCGGCAACGAGCGCGCTTGGGCGACCATGCTGGCGAAGCCGGCCTTCGCTGTGCCGAGCCCAGCCCTGACCAGGCCGGGCAGCGCACGCCCTCGAGCGACCATGCTGGCGAAGCTGGCTTTCACCCACGTGAGGCCCGTGGCCGCCAACGCCGGCAGGCCCTTCACTCGTGCGACCACCGTGGCGAATCCGGCCTTGGTCCACGCGATACCCGTGCGTGCGAGCTCGGGCAGGCCCTTGGCGCCGCGAATGACCTCGTGCAGCCCGAAGATCAACGACGTGCTGATCAGCGAGGGGACGGCGACCAGCTCGCGAGCGACGGTGCCGATCGCCTGGCGAGCGCGGGGGAACCCCGACGCTGCCATGCCCACGCCGCGTCCGATCACACCGAGCATCCCGCGACCCTGGCCCTTCATGCCGCGCGCGATGCCGACGTGAGTCGCTTTGCTCTGCTTGGCGATCCACGCTGCGATCGGTGTAGCGATCTGCTTGGCGGTCGCGCCCGTCCGCATGGCCGTGCCGATGCCCGACACGATCGCGCCGGCAGCCATCCGGGTGAGCCCGACGACGAACGCGATCTTGATCGACGTAGCGATGATCGCTGCCGAAGCCTTCGCCTTCATCCACAGCGTCTGCCAGTTGTTGGCGAAGAACGTCACCGCTCGCTCGACCAGCGACACGCCACGCTCGAACGCACCAGCGAGCTTGCGACCGAAGAACGAAGCGGCGGTGTCGAGCTGCTCGAGCGACTGGCCGCCGAAGAAGCCTTGGTCGCTCGAGATCCGACTGAGCGAGGTCTTGACCGAGTTGTAGAGCGGCTGTGCGAACGAGAGCGAGAGTCGATCGAGACCGCTTTCGGCCGCGGCGAGGATGCCCTCGATCGATGCCTCGTAGGCATCGCCCACCTCGGGTGGGATCCGAGACAGCACGCTCTCGATCACCGAGAGTCGCTTCTCGGGGTCGAGCTTGTTGAAGGCCGCGGCGATGTCCCGCGGGATCTGTTTCTGGGTGACCTCGGCCATCGCCTCGCCGAATGGTCCCTGCAGCGCCGCGAACGTGCGCACGTCCATGCCCGCGAGGCCCTGCGACATGCGACCGATGTCAGCCCCCAGCTGCTTGAAGTCGCCTTCCACGAGGCCGACGAGCACCGCCGATTTCGAGATGATGCTCTTCTGGCGTTCGAGGTCGTGGGTGATCGACGACAGGCCGCTGGCCATCATCGTGTACATCAGGTTTATGTCTCGGAACGCACCCGGCGACTTGAGGGCAATGTCGTAGATGTCCTGCTGCATCGCCGCCGCGCGCTCGAGGTTGGCGGCGAATTGCGACGTCTCGCCGGACAGCACAGCGACGTCGGAGGCGCCCATGTTGAACGCCTGAAACATGGTGCCGATCGTGAGCTGCGACGTCTCGAGCAACTCGGCGAACCCGAGGCCCCGCTTGGTCGCGGCCGCGATCCCGCCGGCGAGACCAACCCCCGCAGTCGCGGCGCCCATTTTGGCCAGGCCGCCAACGATCTGCCCGGTCGTGCCGGACATGCGAGCGCCGATCTCGTTGAATCGTGAGCCTGCGTTCGACCACCTCGTGCTGAAATCATCGGCCGCAGCTCCCCCGGCCTTCATTTGGTCGAGAAAGGTCCCCTTCGTGGTCAGCCAAGCGTTGACCTTGTAGTTGATCTCCTCGGCCATGCGCGGCCAGTCTACCGCGCCTCACAAGCCGAGCCCGAGCTGGCCAACGCGCGCAGTCTCGTGGAACGCTGCAGCCCGACTCCTCTCGATGCATCGACGGCACCAACCGGTCTCGCGATCGTACCCGACGACGGCTCGGCATCGTGGACAGCGAGCCTTGTCCGGCAGGCTGTACGGGTTGCGGAGCCATCGAAGCCACGCCGCCTCGCAGCACTCGGCACAGGGTTCGGGGTCCATCGAGGGGAACGGCGGCTCGACCTGCCTGAGCCCACCGCAGCTGAGGCAGGGCTCGATCAGCAGGTCGAGCTCGAGCTGGCCCTCTCCTCCTCGTCCCATGCGAGGGACAACCGACGCCAGCAGGCGTCGCTTCCCGGTTCAATCATCCGGGTAGATTTTGTCGTTGAGGTCGCTGGTCGCGTCGGCCCACTCCTCGAGGTCCGCGAGCGTCCAATCCGTCATCGGGTTGATGCCCACCGCACTCGGCGGAGCACACCTGGCGATGTACACCAGCCGCTGGATGATCGCTCGCCGCAATGCAGCGAGCGACTCAGCGTCGTAGACCGTGCACGCACGCCAGAACTCGACCGCGGGCGCGTCGTCTACGTCTGCCAGCTGCTGGCCGTGGCCATCATGGCGTTTCCCACCTTGGCCGGCGCGGTGTTCATGTGCTGGTAGATCTCTCCGACGATGCTGCGGCCCTTCGGTCCGATCGCGTTGAGCCAGTCGTTGATGTACGTGTAATCCAGGTTTTTCTTGCCGCCGATCATCACGATGGCGCGCTGCAGCAGGGCCATGTGCGGGCTCGGATCTTTGCTCGCTGCGAGCTCGTCTTTGAGCGTGATGGTGGTCATGCCGAATTCGAGATCGGCAGGCGACCTGGTACGGGACCAATCTGGTCCGGCCATGATCTCGTGGGCGACATCGACGGGGAATGTGAAGGAGCGGTACGGCCGATTTGCTCGGCCACCGCTCATCGCAAGCGGGTTCTCGGTGCTGAGCGTGCCCATGACCAGGTCCGACGATTGCTCGATCGGCCCCTTGTGCGGGATGCCGGCCGGCGGCTCGGCGGGAGGACTGGCGGGCGCTTCGGCTCGCATGTGGGGCTGCTGTTGGTTCAACTCGGCGGGCCAGTTGGGACGACGATCGCTGGTAGACATGCGAGCAGAATCCCACCGCCATCGTTGCGGTGCAACCGATAGGGTGCGAGCCTGATCGCGTGATCGACTACACGCTCTACGACGACGAGACCGAGCGCGAGCTGACTGGCTCGGCCCAGTGGGCCATCGTGATCGCTGACGGCGAGCCGAAGATCGTTGGCGCTGCTCCTCAGTCGCAGCTCTACGCCGCTCTGCTCGGCCTCGCGGAGTCCATGGTCGGCCAGGTCGGTCCGGCTCGGATCCCGGTCTCTCGGCGATGGCAAGCGGTACACGCCGCGATCGCTGAGCTGCGCGCGGCAGAGGTCCAGCTGCCCGCAGGCGCTCGCCCGCCGATCACCGCCACCGATGTGCTGCGGCTGGTCGAGGAGCGTCTTGGGTCCGCTGCACTGCGCGACGTTCAGGAGGCAGTGTTCGAGCTCGCCAGCGGACGTATCCCGAGTTGATCGGGGCTATGCTCGCCGCATGGCAGAGCAGACCATCATCACAATCTCGTTGCCCCCCACCGCCGAGCAAGTCGCAGCGCTGCGCGAGGCTGGCCCAGGTGCGGTCGTCCACCACCCTCGCGCTAGCTCGCCAGCAGCTCGCCGAGACATCGCTCGGGCGCTGCGGATCGCAGGCCTCGAGGACAAGCTCGTGCGGTCGCTGGGCTACTCGGAGCGCGGGCCAGCACCAGCCCCGCGCGTTGTTCTTGGCAACAAACTCGCCGGACCCCTCGCGCAGCATTACGAGGCGTCCGACGTCGAGATTGGTGAGCTGCCGTCCGACTAGATGAACTTGTGCGTGGAGGTTTTGCCGTCGACCTTCGCGTTTATGTACTCCTTGCGGCCGCCCGACTCCAGCGGGAGCTCGGCGAATTTCAGGTCGACGAGCACGATCGTTCGGACGACGCCGCTGGGAAACAGGAACGTGACCGCGGCATCGATGCGGATCGCTCCGCCCGGCTTGCGTTGAGCCCTCGCCACGACGGCCTCGGTGAACTCGAAAAACTCGGCGCCGTCGAGGTGCAGATCGGCCTCGATCTGCGTGCCGTTGTAGATCTCGTCGTACTCCATCGAGTCGCCGCCGAGGTACTCCTCCTCGAGCCGCTCGAGGTCGATGGTGATCGTGTTATTGCGGACGAGCCCGATCCGAGTCGGCACACCGTCGCGCACGATCGAGAAGTGGACGTCGGCGCCCTTGATTCGTTGCGTTGCCATGTTGGTGCTCTCCTACTGCGTGTGATCAGGTCGCTTGGTTGACCAGGGTGGCCGTGTTGACGCCCGGCCCCGCCGTCGCCCGGATGATGAGGTGGTCCATGAATGCGAAGGTCTGAACCTCGATGGTGTGCTCCTGGAAGCCCTGTCGCGCGAGTGCGTCGGTGGTCACGTCCTTGACCACGTAGCCAGCGATCCGAGCTGTCGAGCCGTCGCCGGTCGGCGATGCGAGGTCTTCGAGAAACACGTTGAGCTGCTCGGTCAGCGTGCGGCGGTTGAGCGGCGATCCGGTCTTGCCGACGAACGGTTTTGCGATTTTCTTGTACGAGTCGAGCAGGAAGTCGGCCATGCGCCGGCGCGAGCCCGAGACGAGCTCCTCGTCGGCGATCGGGTCGACCGACGTCACGTCCTTGACGAACTCGGGCCCGTTGTCGCGGTCGACCTTCGGCGACAGGATGCCTCGCGCGATCAGGGCCTGGTAGTCGCCCACCTTGAGTTCGGAGCCGCCGCGCTCGGGGTCGTAGGCCGCCTCGAGCGAGACGAACTCCTGCTCGTTGACGTCGGTGTCCGCGAGCCGCTGCGAGAGCTGCTCCTCGGGTGGCAGGATCGCCGCGGCCACGGCTGCGAACGAATCCAGGCCGACGTCGACGCGACCATCCGACGAGAACCCAGGGCCGGCAGCCGAGCCGCCGATCCGAATCTCGTCGACCACGATCGACACGCCCGGGAAAGCGAACTGCACCCGGTCGCTGCGGTTCTCGGCGACCTCGCTGAACGCCTGCTGACGGCTGATCCCCAGCCGCGGTCGCACGAACGTCTTGCGAGCTGCGAGCCCGGACTCGGTCGCAGCCTCGGCGTTGAGGTACAACGCCTTGCGGATCGCCGTGCTCGTGCGCGCGGCCGCGATGTAGTTGATCGCCGAGGTCAGAGCCGTGTCGGCCAACGTTTTGTCGAGCGCAGCCTGGTAGCGAGCGTCGAGCTGCGCCGGCGTGAGGCGGGTGATCGTTCCGCTGTTGGCCGCCACGAACCCGGCCGGCAGCTTGTCGAGGATCTCGGTCACGTTGCCCGAGGTGCTCGCTAGCGCGGTGTCGTCATCGAAGAAGGGCCGGACCTTGAGCTCCGCGCCCTGCTTGATCGGCGTGTCGACCATCGTGACCCAGATCGTGCCGGTGGCCGTCGCGTCTCGGACCCGCGTCCCGGCGGGGATGATCACCTCCTCGGCGTTCGCCGCATCGGCGACCTCGTTCGGGTCGAACCCCAGCGCAGCGAGGGCCGTGCCGCCGGTGGCCTGCAGCGTGCCGGTGCCGGGCGTCAGCGCGTTGCAGACACGCAGGAATCCGAACGCATCGACCTCGGCTGAGAGGTTCGACACCGCGTCGATCACCACCGCCTGCTCGTCGACGGGGATCGCAGCGAGGTTGTCGACGTTGCCCGTGCCGGTCGACTCCGTGATCACGCCGGGCGTCGTGTTGGCGATCGTGACGTCGCCAGGCGTTGGCTCGGCCAGCACGGAGAAGTCCGTGAGGAGCACGTTCGCGTCGCCCCTGGCGGTGAGCTTGTCGGTGCCGCTCGCTTCGAACGTCACACCGGGCACGCCCAGGTCGCCGAGCGCGACGAGCAGGTCGTCACGCAGCTTCTCATCCGTGCCACCACCGGAGACGCCGGGCAGCGGAATGTCGTAGTCGACCTCGACGCCGTTGACGAACCGGCTCACCCGCAGACGGTAGTCGCCCGCGCTCACGTTGGTAACGGTCAGCGTCCACTCGTCCTGCGTCGGCGTGGCGGTGTGACCGAGCGCCGTCAGAGCGTCGCCGCCGATGATCCGAATGTGGCCGGCTCGACCCTCGATCACCGACTGCAGCCCGAGCTCGTTGGCGCCGGCATCGTAGGCGATCGTCGCTGCAGCTACGGCGTTGATCCGAGCGATCGCAGCGGCTTGGTCGGCGTCGGTCGCCTGGAACACGACGACGAACGGGTCGACGCCGTCGTATTCGAGCTCGAGGTACTTGCCTCCGAGCGCGGCATAGGTCGCGCCGCTGCCCTCGATCTGCGCCTTGCCACCGTTGTAGGTCGCGGTTGCGGTCCCGCTGCCGTTGAGCTCGAACGTGACGGTGTCGCCGTTGCTGAGCGCGACCGTCGAGTTGCCGCCGGTCAGGCACGCGAGCCTCGTGAACGTGACCGTGCCAGCGCTCGAGTCGACGCGCACGAGGATCAGCCGCGGGGGCTCGGGCTTGTTGGCGAGCCACATGAACCCGTTGCCGTTCCAGGGCTCCGAGCCGCCCGAGCGCTGCGCCACAGCACCGCGGTGCTTGCCCTCGGGGATCGTGTAGCCCAATCCGCCAAACTGGTTGACACGATCGACAGCGCCGAACACCTCGGTGGGCGACTCGATCGGGCCCGCGTCGAACTCGGCGACCAAGCACAACGTGCCGGTGCCTGCCCCCACTCGCATGCTCGGGGGTCGCTGGTCGATGAGCGTCACGCCCGGCGGTTGGCGGGCAATCTGGGCATATCCGGGATTGGTGCGAGTTACTCGGGTGGACGGCACGGCAGACTCCTGCAGTGCCAGGGCCAGGGACGATTCGCGTTGAGCCTACCAGACGCTCGCCAGGCCGACGACAAGCTCGCGCGCTCACTCGACCACGGTGAGGCCGGCAGGGTCGAGCAGCTCCTGGTCGGGCACGAGGCCGAGCACGTCGACCTCGGCGAGCACCTGGGCCTGCAGCTCGAAGGCCCCCGACGTCGCCGAGTCTTCGGTGTCGGGGTACGAGACGCCGACCTCCTCGTCGAGGTCGAGCCTCACCATCGAGCGCAGGTACTCGGGCACGATGATCCGCCGGCCCCCCTCGTCGCGAGCAGGGTCGCCCAGCAGCGCCCGCACGAGCGCGCCGCGGAATCCCGCGCGCTCGTCTTTGTGGGCGAACACCACCCGCACCAGCAGCCGGCACGTCGCAGTCCCGTAGACCCGCACGACCGTGTTGGGCAGGAACAAATCGCGGGTGTCCTCGTGGTACTCGGAGCCGAGATCGCGCGAGGAGTAGATCGTCGGCGACGCCTCGGTGATTAGCGCTCGCGTCTGGCCCCTCGCCTCGCTGCCATGGCTCGGCCAGTCGAGCCACACGTGGCTCAACTGGTAGGCGCGCGAACTCGACTTGAGCGTGCCGCCGTTGACGAGGGCCTCGCGCCCGAGCGTGTACCAGCGCAGCCCGAGCAGCACGCGAGCGAGGGCCAGCTGCGCCGCTGTGTACTCGTCGATCAGCAGTCCGACGGGTTTCTCGGCGTGGTTGAGGTCGCGCAGCTCGGTCGGGTAGACCGTCGGGTCGGTCGGCAGCTGGGCAACGTAGAGCGTCCCGTCCGATGCCTGACGGATCTCGGCGCGGTAGGCCTCGTCGTCGGGGATCGCTACCGGTCGCCGGCCATCCTCGAGCGTGATCGAGTCGACGTCAGCCCGGAGGCTGGTGGGCAGGTACGTGCGGGTCTGTTCTTCGTCGTCGACCATGGCTCACTGCTTCTGCATCGCGCGCTTGATCGCGGCGCGGATCTGTCGCTTCGCTTCGGCGTCGATCAACGGCATCGATCGCTTGAGCACCCACCGGCCTGCGACGCCGCGGCGGCCGATGTTGCGGGCGATCACGTAGGCGAGCGCTCGGAGGCCGGCACGGCCCATCCGCGCGTAGCCAGGCGCGATCGCTTGGGGGCCGCCCTTCGACTCGATCCACTCGATGATCGGCTTGAGCGGCGGTCGCTTGCCGGGACGTCGGCCTCGCTCGACGAACTCGGCGTGCTCGCTGGTGTTGCTGATCACCGCGCCCGATTTGACGGGCAACATTTTCCACGAGCGCAGATAGGTGCCGCGCGCGTGCGGGCGAGGCCTCGTCGTCAGGCCCGTGCGGACCGCCTGGGTCACGCCGAACCGACCAGCTTTGCGAAGGCCTCGAACGATCTCTCGCTCGACGGCCTTGCTGAGCCTGCCCATCGCGCTGGGTAGCTGCTTGGGCGACTTGAGGGTGACCGTTGTCATGGCACCCACCGAGTCTACTCGGTGGGGACCGTGTCCGGCACGAACGCAAGCGCCTCGGCGCATGCTGTGACCACGCCGTTGCTGCGATGCTGAACTCGCCTTGGCGAGGCACTCCCACACACCGGGGTTGCCGTGCACCTGAATGTCGGGCGTGGGTCAGGTATTCAGGCGGGTGCTCGGCGCAAGCATCTCGGTGATGATGTCGCCAGCAGTGCGGCCAGTGAGCCCTGCGATCCTGTCGATGATGCTCGGCACCGGGGCTCCTGCATTGACGACGGCGAGCGCCCTCCACCAGTCGCCGTCGTTTTCCTCGACGAATCCGTTCGAGCGGAGCCACTCCTCGATGAGGGGCCGCGTCACGTTCCACATCTGCCGCATGCGGACGATCTCGATGTGCCACCGAAGTCCGTCGGACGCGTGCTCTTTCTTGCACTCGGCCAGCCTGTTCTCCAGAGCTTCTCGATCGGCCAGCGCCTGGGCGAGTTCGGCTTTCAGCCTGGCAACCTCGTCGGCGTGGCCTGCTGCTGAGACCTCGGCAAGCGCCCTGTTAGCGTGCTCGGTCGGCGTCACAGCTCGAGGTAAGCCGAGGGGTGTTCGTTGTTCTCGTGCACTCGCTCGACCGCAGGCGGGTGCGACCAAGCCCCGGGAGCAGCAGACCTGGCGAGTGGGTGCTGAGCGAGCTTGGCTGCGTCGAGGCAGGCCGCCTCAATGTTGGTTCCTCCGAAAATCACGATCTTGAGCATGGCGACCCCAACATAGCGCTCGACGAGGTCATTCCAAAAAGAACGGCCGGCACGATGAGCGGCGTGCCGGCCGTAGCCGTCGATCTCGTGCGGCACCATCACCGCTCACCCAAGATAATCTGCAACGCCGCAGTTGCAACCGGTCAGGTCAAGATCCTCGGCGCGTCGATCTCTTGCGGCACCGAGAGGTCGGCACCACCCTGCCCTCGCGCTTGCCGTTGGTCGCGGAGGCTGATCCGCCACTGGAAGTTCTCGGCGTCGTAGTGCGGCGCTGCTGCGAGCACGAGCCGGTAGCGGCGCGGCTCGGCGTCACCTGGGCATCGAGCGTGCTGCTGGATCTCATAGAAGAACTCGCGCTCGCTCGTGTCCTGCGACCACTGGATCCCTCGCAGGTTGCCGCGCAGCGTCTCCTCGTCGACCTGCGAGGGGCTAACCTTGCGCAGCCTGACCCGACCAGCCGGCGTCAGTCCGTCGGGGTCCAGCTCGAGGTCAAGGTTGTCGAGGCCGAGCACCTCGACGGGATAGAGTTCGAGGCTGGTGACCTCGCGCCAATCGTAGTCGGCCGTCGTGCGCTCCTGCCAGACCAGGCGGACCCTGTACGGTCGCAGGCCCAGGCGGTGAGCTCCGAGCCGCTGCGCTCGATCGATCGCCGACTGGATCCGAGTAGCGATCGAGCACGACAGCTCGCCCGGTCCGAGCGGTTGGTTCCCGGGCAGCTGCGGGCCCGGACCGTAGCCGCTCGGGTTGCAGCCGCCCGCGGTCGGCTCTGTGCCCGAGCAGGCGCCACCTGGGTTGGGCTTGGTGCCAGCCATCGGCTGCAGTCTAGCAACCGGTGGGCTCGACCACGCCGCCGCTACCGAGGTTGTTGGCCACGCTCGTGGGGTTCGGGTAGCTGCCGAGAATGTCCCCCAGCTTCGCCTGCCACTGCTGGTACTGCACGTCGAGCTCGGCGAACGCAGCACTGCCGCGGAATTTCACGTTGCCCGCTGACTCGAACTCCAGCGACTCGCGAAACTTGGACCGCTGCTGCTCGATGCAGTCGAGCTCGTGGATGCACTGCCGCACGAACGGCTCGGCGTTCCGGTCGACGTTGTCGAAGTGCAGCTCGAGCGGCCGCTGAAACGTGTTGCCCTGCGGGACGCCGAAGCCCAGCGCGAACGTGTCGTTCACGTTGGTGTAGCCCAGGTGGTAGCGGATGCGGGCCTTCTCGGCGTCGGTCAGGGCCATGGCGAGGAGCCTACTTCGGGCACACGGCCAGCTGCACGCCCGCGCGCGCGAGCGTCAGAACCTCGTGCGTGGTCGAGTCGATCACCTGATCCTTGATGACCCGGGCACTGCCAGCCTGCGCATGCGCGAGCACGACAAAGGCGGCGCGCGGGTTGTCCTCGAGGACGGCGGCGATCTCCTCGACGGCCAGCGGCGTCGGACCGGAGGGCGCAGCTGCAGCCCTGAGCGCCGAGATTGCTCGGGCGAGCTCCTCACGGATGATCTGCCGGCACCCGTCGAGCAGCTCGGCCTTGAGCTCGATCAACTCGATGCCGGCCGGGTCCTCGACGGTGATGTCGTCCGGCGCTGCTGTTGCGGCGGACTTCTTGCGCTTGTCGGTCTTGTCGTTGCTCATGGCGATGCGTTGGTCGGGGAAGTGGGCGGCCGCATGTGCAGCCGCCCGGCGGTCACTTGAGCGGCCCGAGCTTGAGGCTGCTGAGGCCGTTGGGGCCGGTGCGTGAGACGGTCGTGTTCTGATCGATCACGCCCGGCGTCGAGGGCTGGGATTGCAGGCCCGGTGGGGTCAGCTCTCCCATGGACTGAGGTGCGCGTCCAAACGCGTTGGCGGGGATGTTCGAGCCTTGTGGCGATCGCATGTTCGGCATTCGAGAGGTACCTCCTGCCGCGATCGTAGCACGGACGAGTCAGTCTTCGCCGTCGTGGCAGGTGGCCTTGCCCGCCTCGTTCGTCGTGAAGTTGTCGCACCACCCGAAATCGTGGCCGGCTGGGCACGACCCGAGCGCCTCGACGCACACGCCAGTCGAGGGGCTGCAGCACAGCCAACCCGAGTCGCCGTCGGGGCAAGGTGGCGTTCCCGGTTGCCCGCAGGGCTCGCAGTATTTCGGCCGCGGGATATCGCAGATGTTGCCTGGCATCGCTGCGGCAGGTTCGACCGTGAGCATGTAGCCGGACCCAAGACCCACGACGAGGCCGGCGAACGAAGCGATGAGGATGATCGTTTTACTGGTCACTGGTTCTGACTCCTGATCTGGCTCTGATCTTCGGCTTCCGCCTCAGCAATTCGCAAGATGGGCGGGACTGTCGGGATCGGGATCCCGCGATCCTTGAGCAAACGTCGATTACATTCCAGCAAGAAGACCACGAGCGCAGTCTGCCGCTCCTCGAGTTTCCGCACCCGACGCTCGTGGTCATCGATCAGCTCGTACTTGCTCTCGATCTCGCTGAGCCGGGCCTTGAGCTCGAACTGCCGATTCTCCGCCTCGATCACCCGGGCCTCGACAGCGGCGATTCGCTCACGCTGGGTCGCTTCGGACGTCGTCAGTCGATCGGCGAAGCGGAAGGCGAGAACGGCCCCGACCATGATGGCGGCGACGAGCAGCACCGCGGTCGTGACCGAGAGGAGCAGCACTCCGATCGGCGACGTCCCGCTCTCTGGCTGCCGGGCTGCCGGCGGCGCGAGCTCGATGCGATCGGTTGGGTCGGGCCGGTCGAACTCCGACCGGATCTTGGCCATGGCGAGCTCGACCTGCTTGTTGAGCTCGTCGGAGATCATCGACTTGATCGGGCCCTCAATCCCAAACCCCACCCGCCGCCGCAGCGCTTCGTCGACAACATCCACGACCGCGCTGCTCATCCGACGCGAGTCCTCGTGATCGCGTCGACGTACTCGACGTCGGCGCTCGGTCTGCTCAAACCCGTCACCGCTGTCGTCAGCTCGGTCGGGGTCGGGCGTCTCTCCGGGCACAGGTTCGAGGCGCATCTTGGCCGTCTTGGAGTCCCGCACCTCCCGAGGTACTGCGCGATCAATCGGCGTAGCCACCTCGCCAGGTTAGTCGACTGGTGGGGTTATGGTCACGGACCTGCTAGACTGGGCGGCGACCACAACCCGTCCAGGGTCGCGGGCGATTCACCTGCCCGGGTCTCGGCAATGGTGTCGAGCCCGGGCAGGCTCTTTGTCACACATGCTCTCGGCGCCAGCGAGAGAGCTGTTTGGCAACTGACGTACGAGTGCGGCCGAGTACCTTGGCCGCTTCCTCGTGGGTCTTGCCCTCGACGTAGACGAGGCGCCGCAGCGTCGCCATCTCCTCGGCGGTCCAGCGTCCGTTTGCCGGCCGCTTCCTCGCTCGACGCTGCGCTGCGGCGACCTCCCGCAGCTGGCGAATGGTCACGTCCAGCTGCGAACGCTGGCGCTCAAGGTCACGGATGATGCTCTCGATCATTTGCTTGTCTCCTCGAGCCATCGTCGGCACTCGGCGATCGACCACCACGCTGCCCACACGCCATGCCAGCGACCGCTGCTGACGAGCTCGACCGGCTTTCCGGGCATGCTCAGCGGGCCCTTGTTGCCGGGCAGCAGGTGGATCGGTTGCCCGTGCGGCGCAGGCTCTCGACGCCGCACTTGGATCTGGACCAGCGCCATCGGGCAGCTGTCGACCAGCGCCTCGATGTGGCCGCGCGTGGCGGTGCCCTCAAGCAGGGCGTCGAGCACCGACTGGAACGCGCGCAGCCGCAGGGACAATTCGAGCTGCTGGCTCATGCGAACAGGTCTCCCTGGGTCGGTCCCTCATCAGGTCTGCTCGTCGACCGCCGCGGGCCCAACAGGCAGCGTCTCGTCCAGGTCGAGCGCGGATTTGAGCCGCCATACCTGAGCGTACTGCTCGACGTAGCCGGCCCCCACCATTCGGTCGATGGGCTCAGCGATGCCGTCTTTGATCAGCGCCTGGAACACCTCGGGCGCAAACTCCCTGGTCTCGTTGCGGACGAAAAACTCTCCTTCGCCGAGGCGCTCCTCCGGCAGGTTGACGGTGATGTCGCATTCGACCTCGCCCTGCGAGGTCCAGGCGCGGATCATCGCGCGATGGCCATGCCTGTAGCTGTGCACGCGCAGCTCGTGCCCGCTGGACAGAACCTTCCCATTGATGGACGCGAAATTGCTCATGCGTGCGCCAACCTGGCGCTGGCCGACGTATTCCGACAATGCAACTGTTCGGTTGCGTGATAGGGTGGCGCGGAATATGGGCGGCGGCGTGCGGTTGGGCGAGTCGATGAAAAACCCGCAATGAGACGGTCGATTCATGACGATAGCCGAAGCCATAGTGCCGGACTCGCCCGACATGAACGCGCTGTGGACCCTCCGGCTCGGTCATCCCATGCCCGAGATCCGCGAGACCGACAGCGACGCGTACGTCAGGCTCGCGGCCCAAATCGCGCGAAAGGTGGGTGACCGATGACACCCAAGATCATCGCCCGAGTGGATTCGTGGTTGTTCAGCCGAAGGGCGTGGCTGCTCTCCACCGAGTACCGTGATTGGCTGCACCACGAGTGGCGCTTGGCCGTCGACCGGTTCAACTCCAACGAGCGGGCCGGCGCTCGCGAGGCTGTGGCCGCGTGCTTGGCCGGGTGCCTGCTCTCTCTCGTGATGGAGGCGTGGGGCGCAGAGGCATGGTTCCAGCCAAGCCCGTCGCGCAACGCGAAGATCGAGGGGTGGATGGTGGTCGTCTTCGGGCGCGGCATTGTCGGCCGCGGCGCCACGTTGGCCGAGGCCATCGTCGCTGCGCTGGAGGCTGCATCGTGAGCTGGACGGTTGAAGATGCGGCCGTGCAAATCGATCACGGCCTGCAGACGCGCGGCCGTGTGGGGCTCGCTGGCGTCGTCGTGGAGCTGGACGAATCGACGGCCACCCTCGAAATCCTTGGGTTCGGCCGCGCGGTGCGGTTGTTCCGAGCCGCGGCGCTGCTGATCGGTTGGTCGATCGGCGATGGCGACGGCGATGGCTACGGAGACGGCTCCGGCTACGGCGACGGCGATGGCTACGGCTACGGCGGCGGCAACGGCAACGGCTACGGCGGCGGCTACGGCAACGGCGACGGCAACGGCGACGGCAACGGCGACAGCAACGGCTCCATTTACATCATCGAGAAAGGCGCACCGATGCAATTCGACAAATCACAGCCACGACTCGTTCGACATCACTACGCTGGGGTCTACCTCGGCTATCTCCAAGGTCCCGGAGAGATACCGGGGACGTTTCGATACGTCGCACGCCACATTTGGCGCTGGGAGCGACGGCTCGGAACGACGGCCATCGCTCACGCTGGTCCGGGAGACGGCTCGAGCGTGGGGCCGTGGGTCACGATCGATCTGCCAGTCGGAGAGAATCTCGTGGCCTCGATTATCGCGACCCCCGAAGCGATGGCCAAGCTCGACACGATGCCGGTGGCGATGGAGGCCGCGTGAGCGGTCCTGTGCGGCCGGAAGCAGGCCGGGACAACGTCGTCTGGGCGCCGAGCGAGGCCAGTCTCGGTGCTCGATTGGGAGATCCCAGGATGCGACGACTGCGACGCGGCCGACGACGTCGGGCTGCTCGACGGCATCCCCGTGGCCATATGCAGGCACTGCCGAGGTGAAGCATGAGCAACGAGCAACAACTAGAAATCGACTCGCCTGCACCCGAGCAGCCTACCCTCGTTAGCCGACCGTACCAGGTCGAGGCCAAGGACTGCATCTACAAGTCACTCGCCCGCTTCCGATCGTCGCTTTGCGTGATGCCCACCGGCACCGGCAAGACGGTCGTGTTCTCGACGGTGGTCGCCGACGGGGTTCGACGTGGACGACGAGTGCTGATCATCGCCCACCGCGAGGAGCTGATTCAGCAGGGCGCCCAGAAAATCGCCGCGATCGCAGGCTGCGAGGTGGGCATCGAGATGGCCGCTCAGCGAGACGGGAGCCGCGGCAACGCACCGGTGCTGATGGCCAGCGTGCAGACGCTCGTGCACCGGCTCGAGTCCTTCGATCCGGATTTTTTCCACCTGATCATCATCGACGAGGCCCACCACGCCACCGCTCCGACATACCGCAAGATCGTCGAGCACTTCTCCTCGGCGAAGCTGCTCGGGTTCACGGCGACGCCGAATCGCGGAGACAACGTCGCCCTGCGGGCCGTGTTTGAGGACGTCGCGTATGACCTGCCGATCCTCGACGCGATCGAGGGCGGCTGGCTGGTGCCGATCGAGCAGGAGATCATCGAGACGTCGATCGACCTGAGCGAGGTAAGGCGCTCACGAGGGGACTTCACCAAAAAAGACGTCGAGCGCGTGATGAGCAGCATCGACGCGCTCGACGAGATCGCCGTGCCGACGGTCGAGCGGACGGGCGAGCGGCAGGCGATCGTGTTCGCCGTCACGGTCGACCACGCGCACCTGCTCGCGGAGGCGATTCGCAAGGCCATCCACGCGCGCGGCGGGGTCCCTCGCGTCGCCGTCGTCACCGGCACCACGCCCAACGACGAGCGCAGGTCCATCTTCGATGGCTTCCGCCAAGGGCCTCACGTCGTGCAGTACCTGGTCAACGTCGAGGTCGCCACCGAGGGCACCGACCTGCCGAGCGCGAGCGTGATCGTGATGGCTCGCCCCACACTCTCGCGTGCTCTCTACACGCAGATGCTCGGCCGCGGCACCAGGCCGCTGCCCGGCGTCGTCGACAGCGTTGACGCTGCGTCATTGGTGGCGCGCATCAAGGCCGGCGAATTCAACCTCGACGATCAGCGCGTCGCCGCTGCTGTCGCGCGCGAGTCGTCGGCGCTCAAGCGAGGAGCCGACTCGGCTGCGAGGCGGCTGTCGATCGCTCTATCGGCGAAGCCCCACATGCTGCTGATCGACTTCGCGGCCAACTCGGGCCGGCACCAGCTCGCGTCAGCTCTCGACGCGCTCGAGGGCGACGCGCTCGATGAGGGCCTCTCTCGGGAGGTCCGCGAGATCGTCAGGAACGGCGAGCGGGATTTGATCGAGGCAATCCGGCTGGCCCGACTCCGGCGCGCGGAGAAGACTCGCAAGCTCCGAGCTCGCGGCGGCGACCCGTTCGCCCTGTGGGGCCTGCCTGACCCCGAGCCCGATCGCTGGGGGCGACCGATGACGCCCGGCCAGGCCGACGTGATCGCGCGCGCCGGCATGCCGACCACCGGCCTCGACATGCGCCAGGCGAGCGCGCTCATCAGCGCAATGACCGACCGCGGCCGACGACGATTGGCCACCTACAAACAGTGCCGGGCATTGCACAAATACGGGTGCCCGCTCGATCTCCTCGAGGGCATGACGCTCAAGCGCGCCACGGAGCTGATGGACATCCTCGTTCAGTCGCACTATCGGCCGCGCCAATATTGGTGGGCTGCGCCGCCCAGCGGAATCAAAGCGGGCGCGTGATGTTCGGGTTCCTCATGACCGTGGCCGAACGAATCGCCGTGCTCGAATCCAGGCGCATCCAGCCTGCTCTCGAATCGCCAATCGCAGACCTGCCCGTGGATGTTGAGGGGCGCCGCTACTGCGTCGCCTGTGGCGAGCGCCTCGTCGCGCCGGTCTACAGGCACACGTCTACGTTCATGCACCGGCGCTGCGCTGAGCTCCGCGGCTGGGGGTCGACGTCCCACTGATTGCGCCGCTCGATCTGGGCCTGCAATATTCTGGTTGCACGCTGATGGCTCGTTCAAAGACACCCCCTAAACCCGGCGATCGCGTCGTCAAGCGCGGCGGCTCCAAGTCCGCCATCGTCATCACTGCTGACTCGACCACCGCGACCGTCCGCTGGTCCGGGGACGCCAAGCCCAGCGAGGAGCGGACGCGTTCGCTTGTCGTGGACAACCGCTCGTCGGTCATCACCGGCGAGTTTGCGACGGTCACCAACCTGTTCGAGATCGTCGACGAGAAGATCGTGGCGACGGGCAGCTCGTGGGATGACCTGGCCAATCGCGTCGGTGTTAGCAGGCAGTACCTCACCCGAGTGCTGCGCGAACGCAGGATGCCGCTCGCCCTGGTGCTCTCGGTTTGCCGGGCGGTGGGGCTCGAACCCGAGGGCCTATTCGAGCCCACCGATTTCGTCCGTTCGCTGGTCGCTGCCCGTTCGCGATCGTCGGGCGGATCGGGCGGTGGCTCGACCGGCGGTGGTTCGTCTCACGACGAGCTCGCGGCCGATCTGCGTGAGACCGAGGAAAAACTCGACGACGTCCGGGCTGAGCTGCGCAAGCGCGACCAGCAGATCGCCAACCTCAACCGCCAGCTCCACGATGCGCTCGGCCAGCTCGAGGTTGAGCGCCGTCCATCACACTCTCCCCAGTCACAGCACTTCACGTTCTAGTAATCAGTCAGAAGGAGTCTTCACGTGTCGTTATCCGCAGTCGCCATGCAACGTCGCCTCACGGCGATCCAAGTTCTCCACGCCAAGGTTTCCTCGCTCAGGAAGGAACGGGGAAACGCCTCGAACGCGTGGGGGAAAAAAGAGAAGGACGCACTCGCCAAGCGCGACGCGCTGATCGAGGAGGCCGTACCCGGAGCGAAGCTCTGCCGCGAGCGCCTTCTCAAACTGCAGGAGGCCCACGCTCGTCTCAGGACGATCCGCTCCGACAAGTCCTCGGACCTCACCAGGCGAGCGACGAAGATCGCCGAGTTTGAGGGCTTCCTCAACGAGGTGATCGCAGCGTCGTTGAACGACGAGCAGCTGCCTCTCGACCTCGGCGAGAAGGCCTCGATTGCCGAAGGGCTCGCCCTCACACCGGGCGCGATCAAGGCGATCGGTGCGGCGGCCAACGAGGCGCTCGCTGATGCGGCCTTGCAAGACCCCGAGGCCGAACCCGACGCCGAGGTGCAGGACCTCGCCGGTGCGATCGCAGCGATGGGCCTCGAGGGATTCTCGCTCAGCTCGACACCCGAAGCGGAGGCTGGCGAGGATGCTGGCGAGGATGCTGGCGAGGATGCTGGCGAGGATGCTGGCGAGGAGCCCGACGACGCCAGCGAGGAGGAATCCGAGGAGGCCAGCGAGGAGGAACAACCCGACGAGTCCAAGGCCCCACGTAGGCGCTCGCGCAAGCCGAAGGCTCAGGCCATCGAAGACTTCGCCTTCTAATCTCCGCAACTAATCAGTTGCACCGGTCGCCGACGCCAGCTACGTTTTCCCGCGTGGCTGGGTCGGCGACTCCATTTGCAGACGAGGTAACCGCGATGCTCGTGGACATCGGCAGCGTGATCGATGCGCACCTGATGACCTACAAGGTGTCCGGCAAGCACGTCATGTTTCTCTCCCGATGGTGGCGGGTCACTGAGGTCTTCGAGCGCGACGGCAAGCGGATGTACAAGCTCGTCGCGCGGCCGGCAGTGGACCGCAACGGCAACCCGCGGCCGCTGATCTGCAAAGCCTGCTCGAGCCTCAAGCTGCGCCAGGGCGAGACCGGGCAGTGGCGGTGCGAGTGCGGCTCGATCGGGGTCGCGCCGTGACGCTCGACCTGTTCGAGTCGCCGAGCTCAGCCGTGGTCTCGGACTGCGGTCGCTACCCTGCTAGGCGCGAGCCGGGTCTGCGGCTGGGGCAACGTGCGTCCGGAGTGGCGGCCCCGGCACGTGATGGCGATGATCCGCGACGCCTGCCTCGAGCCGATGGCGCTGGCGCTGACCGGCCAGGGCGAGCCCAGCCATCCGCTGTACCTGCGGGGTGACCTGCAGCCGCAGCCGGTCATCGACGTCGCGCTCTGATCGGCCGGGGAATACCCGTCGGATAACGCGGTTTGATCGATCGACCATGAGCGTTGATACCCATTGCGCCTGCGGCTACGTGTGGTCGGCCAGGCCCGACGGCTGCGATTGCCTAGCACCTACGGAGAGGCCCACGCCAACCCCAGAGCAGGGCTCGGCGGAGTGGCTTGCCCAACGCCGTGGAGGCATTGGCGGCTCGGAGATCAGCGCGCTGTACCGCAAGCCCGATGGGACGTGCGCTCACCCGTGGATGAGCCAGGTTCGGCTTTGGGGAATCAAAACCGGTCGCATCGAGGAGAAACAGCCGACGCCCCAAGAGGCGCCGCACCTCTACCTCGGCAAGATCCTCGAGCGACCCGTACGCGAGATGTACGAGGTCTTCTCGGGCCGCACGGTGGTCGATGGCGTGACGCTGCTGCGAGACTCCGAGTCGCCGGTGCTGATCGCCAGCACTGATGGTGAGCAGCGCTGTTCGTCACGACCTGAACCGGGCATCTACGAGGGCAAGGTCACCACCGTTTTTCGTCGCAAGGAATGGTTCAAGCGCGTGCCCGAGCCAGTCACCGGCGAGGAGGTCGAGGTCGAGACCGTTCCCCCTCACTACCACTGGCAGTGCCAGCACTACATGGCCTGCACCGGCATGCAGTGGGCGACTGCGGTGGCGTTCATCCAGGCTGATCGACAGCCGATCCAGTGGCGGGACCTCGAGCGGCACGACCGAGCTATCGACGACATGCGCGAGCGAGCAGCTCGCTGGTGGCGTGACTACGTCGTGGCCGACGTGCAGCCGCCCGTCGACGACTCGCCCGCGACCGAAGCTGCGCTTCGAGAGATTCACCGCGAGGCCGAGGACACCATGATCCTCCTACCGGCTGCGTTCGCGGCTGTGCTCGATCGGCTCGAGGCAGTCGACGGATTCACTCGCATGCTCAAGCGCGAGAAGCAGCGTCTGCGCAACCTCGTGTTGTCAACGCTCGGGCCTGCAGTGCTCGCCATGATCGCCGACGACGGTCGCGGATGGAGTCTCCGCGGTGACTCGGGCCGCTCCCTCCGCTCCCTGACTGCCGCTGGCGTCGCGCGAGCTCGCAAGATCGTGAAGGGCCGATCCGTCGCCAAGATCCCGACGGAGGTCGAGCACCAGGTCGACGTCCTCTTCTCGCTCAGCGCCCAAGCGTTCGCTCCCGGACAAGCGCTCAGCGCCAAAGCAATTCACCTCGCTCAACTCGCGGCTCTCGCCGCCCAACAAGCAGCAACGGAGTAGACCATGACTCAAGCAACCGAAACCGCCCTCGCGCCCGTGGCCCCCTCGTCCGTGGCCCCGGCCCCCCACAACATCAACATCACGGACACCCAGGGTATCAACGCCTTCTCGAGCGAGAAAGATTTCGCTACCGCGCAGCGAATAGCTAAGGCTCTCGCTTCGAGCACGATCGTGCCGAGCGACTATCGCAACAACATCCCCAACGTGCTGATCGCCTTGGAGCTGGCCGGACGGATCGGCGCTTCGGTGTTCGCGGTCATGCAGAACATGCACATCATCAACGGGCGCCCGAGTTGGAGCGCCTCGTTCCTGATCGCCACCGTCAACACCAGCGCTCGGTTCACGCCGCTGCGGTTCCGATGGGAGCGAGACAAGCAAGGCAGGGTGACTGGTTGCCGTGCCGTCGCTCGTGACCGCGAGAACAACGAGGAATGCGAGGGCGCCCTGATCACCATGCAGATGGCCCACGCCGAGGGCTGGTACGAGAAGAAGGGCAGCAAGTGGCAGACCATGCCCGAGCAGATGCTCATGTATCGGGCGGCGGGATTCTGGGCCCGCGTCTACGCGCCCGAGCTCAGCCTGGGCATGCACACGCGCGAGGAGATCGAGGACATCACTCCGCCTCCTGCGGCGGCCGAGCCTGTTGTCGTCCAAGTGCCGAACCGGCCGCAGCCAGACGATCTCATGGGGATGATCGAGGCCAGCGGACCGCTACACAGCAGCGTTCCGAAACAGCGGTCGCCCAACCGCAGCCAGAAGCAACAGAAGCTGCCCAGCGCTCACCCGGACGCCGAGCCGCCCTACGAGGAGGATCTCCCGTACGACGAGGAGCCACCGCAATGAGTGGCTCTCAAGCTGAGCAACTCGGCAACGCGATCGTCTATTGCAAAACTGTGGTGGCGGAGGGCGAGCGGTGATCCTCGCCGGCGACCCGGGCAAGCGGTGCGGGCTCTCGCTATACAGCGGGGGCGTGCTCGCTACCAGCACGATCGACGGTGATGACATCGACCGGATCGTGCTGGTGATGGAGGCCTTCGCCGAACTCTCGAAGGGCGACGGCATCGTGGTGGTCGAGGATCAGTACGCGGCCGTGCACACCAACCGCACCGGTCGCGGGCAGATCAACGTCAAGTCGGTGATCAAGCTCGTCGAGCGACGCACCAACCTCGTTGCTGTCGCTCGTTCGTTCCGCCTGGTCACCAAGCTGGTCAAGCCATCGACGTGGCAAGGGCCGGCGTTCAAGTCGGTGCCGCGGTTCAACGACTACGGTGCCGAGCTCGACACCAAGACCCGCGCGGGCCTGTTCGTGCAGCAGCGGGTCATGACCGTGCACCGCGGGTCGGTGCCGGGCGCAGGCGGCAAGTCGAAGGCTGTCCCGTCGCAGCTGCTGCCGAAAGACGAGCAGGATGCGGCTGCGATCGCGCTCTACTGGGCTACTTGGCGATCGGGAGACTGACCATGAAGCAGCTGAACCTGGGCCCGCACGGTCGACTCCGCTTCGAGATCTCGGAGCTGCCTGCTCACCGCTATCGGCTGACGCTCGAGGCCGTCGTCGCGGGCAAGGTCATCAAGCAACTCGACCGCCGCGACTTCGACAACCTGCAACAGACTTGGCGAGCGGTGGCCGAGTTTGGTGCCGATCGTCAAGCCGAGTTCGCTCTGCGAGCCGCGGAGAGTCAACGGCGGTGAGCACTCCCGCTCGCGGGCCTGTTCGGCCCAGATCAGCAAGCTGTCGCAACCTGTTGCGGTCGCCTTGCTTCACGATCGCCGGTCGCCTCAAATGGAGAAGCCCCCGCGGCGCAACGCGGAGGCTTCGGGTTGGTGGCGAGACGCCACCGCGCAAGGAGTGTTGAGTGCCCCAAGACGATACTTGCCAGAGCATCGCGGACGCAAGCCTGACGATCGATTCAAAAGCGCTCGAGCCAGTCGACGACGCACACGCCCGCGAGAACCTCTGGGCCAACTGCGGCCCGACTGCGATCGCTGCAGCGCTCGGCATTCGGGTCGCCGACGTGCGACCAGCCGTGCAACCGTGGCGAGGGTACATGGGCGTGCGCGAGTTCAGGTCTGCGATCCCGCGAGCGGGCGGACGGATCGTTCGATCGTGGTCCAAGCCGATCGGTCTGACGGACCCGTTCGATCTCGACTACGAACTCGCTGACGCGACCATCGACACCGGCGGCCATCCGATCGTCGTGATGGTCCGGTTCTGCGGGCCGTGGGATGGGGTGCCTCGAGCAGCCGCGACCTACCGGCACGCGTTCGCCTATCGCAGGGTGTTCGTCCGTCCGCTCGAGCGGTTCGCTCAGCGAGCACACGGCCCCGGATGGGTCTGCGACGTCAACAACTGGAGCTGCAGCGAGGCTGCGCCGTGGCTGCCGGCCTACAGCTGGCGAAACCTCGTGCTGGTCGGGATGCTGCCCGAGCGCGGCAACGGGACGGTTGCGATCGACTGGATGGCGCAGGTCGAGCGCGTGCGATCAACAGAGCGCCAGAGGAGCGACCGATGAGCTACGCACCGTCCGCACCCGAGTGGGTGCTTCGATACCCCAACTGGATCCTCGGAGTTACCAAGGAGGTCATCTGGGTGCTCTGGTCGATGGTCGACATCGAGACTCAGAGGAACTTCAAGCCCGGCGACGTCGCGTTCGTGTACATCCCGCAGCGTCCGGGCATGACCCCTGCGGAAACCCTGCAGGCGCACATTTTCGAGCGGACCGGTTTCAAGTCGATCGAGGCGGTGCGCAAGCACCTCATCAAGGCAAAGAAGCTCGGATTCCTAGACTGGCGGGGGGCCGGTGTGACGCTCTACGTGAAGCCCTACGCCTCAGAGACAACCGCGCAGGAGAGCACCGAGGACCGTCGAGCAACGCATGATGCGCAGGATTCAGTGCGCGAGCAGTACCGAAACGGTACTGACACAGTGCCAAATCGGTACTGCCACAGTACCGAAACGGTACTGCCACAGTGCCAAATCGGTACTGCCACAGTGCCAAATCGGTACTGCCACAGTACCGAAACGGTACTGCCACAGTGCCAAATCAGTACTGCCACAGTACCGAAACGGTACTGCATAATTGAATTACCTAAGAACCCATCTACCCATTTACTTAATTCCGAGGGCGCGCGAAGCTCAGAGTCCGACCCCGAGGCCTGTGCGACCGACGCCAAAAATCCCAACCCCAAGGGCCCGCCCCAAGGCCCTCGCTCCGCGTCGGCTGCTCAGCGCTCGACCACCCCCAGCTCGACCGACCCCCGACCGACCGACGCCAACCCGCACCTGACCGCCGAAGCTCTCGCTCGCCACCGCCAGATCACCGCAGCCCAATGCCCACCACCGACGCCACGAGCCACCGCAACGCCCCAGCTCCCGCAGGAGCTCGCCGATGCTCTCGCGAGCTGGCCGAGGCGCGACCGCTGGTACATCGAGCTCGAGAATCCGCGGTGGCTCGGCTGGCTGGCCGAGGCGGCGGGCCAGCTGCGGATCGACGGCGCGACCGTGGTCGCGGTGCTCAACGAGCACGACCGCGAGCGCAGGAAACTCGACGAGGAAGGGCGCTTGCGCGAGGCGGAGAACCGCTGCCAGTTTCCCCGCCGCAACGCCCTGTGGTGGTCGTGGGGCAACGAGGGCAAGGGGGCGCGAGCGTGGGTCCACGCGACCCTCGAGCGCATCGAGAAGCGGCGTAGCGTCGTCACGCGGAAGCGCGACCCGGCGACCATCGACCCTTGCTCACCGGAGTGGGCGGAGATGGAGGCCGAGCGTCAGCGCAACAAGAAGCAGCGCCGGCGCGAGCTCTTGGAGTGGGCCGCACGAGAGCGTCAGCGGGAACAAGCGTCGGAGGCGTCAGGTTCGCCGCCGCGACGTGACCACTGACGCTACGAGGAGCGACGCTGTTGGCTGATCGACGGCGACCCGCCCCGCCGGCGCCCCCACGCCCGATCGCGGCAGCAGAGGCCGAGGACGCGCTGTGTGGAGCGATCGTGACGTGGGGGGCCGAGGCGGTCCACGAGGCGAGCGAGGTTGGGCTTCGAGTCGAGCACCTCTACCAGCCTCGTGCGAAGGCGCTGTTCAACGCAGCGCTGATCCTGGCTGACCGCGGTGACCCGATCGACCCGATCACCCTCGAAGCGCAGCTGCGTCGCACGGGTGAGGCTCAGCTCTTCGGCGGCCCCGATCGGCTGCCGATCGAGGGGATCGGAGCACTCGGAGAGTTCCGCGGCGTCGTGCTCTCGCGCTCGGTCAAGGGCTACGCCCGGATCATCGAGCACGCTGCGTCGAGGAGGAACGCGAGGCTGGTTCTGAGCAGCGCGCTCCAACAGCTCGACGCCGGCGACATTGACCCGGACGAGTGGCCCAATCTCGTCCAGCGATGGCGCGACGATCTGTCGACGGTGGTCGGCACGGGTGGGGTCTCGCGGTCTGCCGGATGGTCGATCGATGAGGTGCTCGACATGGTCGAGACGGAGTGGGAGAGCGAGGCGGCCGGCAACGTCCGCGGGATCTCTACGGGGTTCGCTCTGTGGGATCAGATGCTCGGCCGCGTTGGCCCGCGCGCGCCGTGGGTTGTCTGCCTCGCTGGTCGCCCAGCGATGGGAAAATCGACGCTCGCTCAGTCGGTGAGCCTCTCCTGCGCCCTGCCACACCTGCGGGGGATCAAGCGTCCGGGTAAACCGATCCCCGAGCCAACGCCGGTGCTGTGGGCGTGCTCGGAGATGACGGCCGCCGAGATCGCTCGGTCGTTCGTCTCGAACGTAGGCGCGCTCGAGCGTCGAGCAGTCGAGTCGCCCGACGCCGAGTGGATGCGGGTCAGCGCTCCGGCTCGCAAGCGAGCTGTGTCGTCGCTGCGGGGCTCGCCGATCACGTTCGTCCCGGACGAGCAGGCCGGCATCCTCGAGGAGATTCAGGCCGTCGCTCGGGCTTGGCGAGCCGAACACCCGCGCGAGGTCCTGCCCGACGGTTCTCTCGGTCGGCGCAAGCCAGCGCTGATCGTGATCGACTACCTGCAGCGCCTGACCTCGAGGAACTACCGAGGGCACAGCCGCGAGGAGGAGGTCAACTATCTGGCGAAGGCTCTCAAGACGATGGCGCGCGACCTCGACGTCGTCGTGCTGATGCTGTGCCAGCTCAACCGCAAGCTCGAGGATCGGCCCGACAAGCGCCCCAAGCTCTCGGACCTGCGCGAGTCCGGTGCGATCGAGCAGGAATCGGACGTGGTCTCGTTTGTTTATCGCGACCACTACTACCACCCTGAACAATCGCCGGAGGATGGGGCCGAGATCATCACGGCCAAAAACCGCAAGGGACCGCTCGGCACCGTGCACGTGGAATTTGAAGGTCGATACTCGAGGTTCTTGGATCTGCACGCACCCGGAGAACCGGTCGATGATGACGACAGCTGGTAACGAGCAACGTTGAGGTTGCAGAATAGGATGGAGACCGATGAACGATGATGACGCTGATCAGTGGGACGACGAGCTCGCCCCTTGCGGCAACTGCTACGAGTGGGAGTACGCACCCGAGACGCTCAACGGAGTCGTCTACTGCATGAGCTGCGGTGCCGATGCGAACGATGCCCCGCCGGTCTACGGCGGTGCAGGTGTTGACCTGGCCAACGGCCCGAGCTGGACGGCCGTGGTGAGCTACCAGTTCGACGACGCCGGCAGGCCGGTGGTCGAATTCATCGAGCGTGTTGAGGCGGTGAGCTAACGATGGCCGCGACGCTGACCAGCGAGCGGGCGGTGCTCGACGCACTCGCGGTGAAGTTCTCCGCGCCGGCGCACGTGCTACTGCCGGGCGTTCCCGATGGCACGGGCCAGTTCAAGCGGCGCACGATCGACGCGATCATTGCGTCGGTGTGGCCGAGCCGCGGTCTCTGGATCGCCGGCGTCGAGATCAAGGTGTCGAGGTCTGACCTTCTCCGCGAGCTCGCCAACCCGAAGAAACAGGAGTCGATCTACAAGCACTGCGACTACTTCTGGCTGGCGGTCGGCGACGAGTCGATCGTGCGCGACGGCGAGGTGCCGGAGACGTGGGGGCTGCTCGTCCCAGGTCGAGGCGGGCGCTCGATGAAGGTCGCCAAGGATGCGCCGAAGCTCGAGCCCGAGCCGATCGGTCGCAAGTTCCTGACGTCGGTCTTGCGGCGAGCGAGCGACCACGTTGCCTCGCAAAACGCCACGCTAGCGGCCGAGATTCGCAAGAAGGTCGAGGCGTCGGTGGCCGACGAGCTCAAGCGCCTGCGCGCGCGGGAGCTCGAGTTCATCCGAGCGAAGCACTTCTTGGACCAAGCCGCACTAATCGACCGCTTCCTGCAGCGCGCGAACATACGGCTCGCCGGCTGGAACAAGGACGCGATCGACCAAGCCGCGGACATCGTGCGGGTCATCGGATCGCAAGGGCACGCGAAGCTGTTCGCGCGAGCTCGTCGAGAAGCTGAGGCTGCGATGCGCGTGGCCGAGACCATGGCCGAGGACGCCGAGCGCCTCCTCGACGCGATCAAGCAATTCGAGGTGGAGCATGCAAGCGAAGGAGACGACGATCTACAACCCGGGCGACCTGCTGTTGATTCGGACACGGTCGGCGACTCGCCGCTACTCGGTGGTGAGCAGCAGCCGAAACCGGACCACGCTCAAGGGTGAGCGAGGAGCGGAGAGGGTCTTGGTGTTCGACCGGATCAGCGGCTCGGCATCGCTGTGGTCGCACGGCGACAAGTCTCGATCGCAGCCGGTGCTCGATGTCACCGTGGTCGAACTCGAGCCGCCCGAGGAAGCGCAGCGCCGTGAGTCGCTGATCAACATGCTCGCCGGCCTTCGTCCGCTGACGACGTCCGACCACGAGCGAACGCAGGATCACCTGCGCCGGCATCGTGAGGCCGGCGGCAAGGTGGCTAGGGCTGTCGGCGCGACCCTGAGCTTCGAGGCCGAGGTGCGGCGCGAGGCTGATGCGCTGGTCGACCTGCTCGTGCGCAAGAACGAGGCCTACGGTGACTCAGCGCTGCGGCCGGTCAGGATCTTCTCACGCGCAAGCGTGCTCGATGGGCTGGCGATCCGCATCGACGACAAGCTCAGCCGGATCGCTCGCGGGCACGCTGCGGGCGAGGACGTCGAAGAGGACCTGCTTGGCTACCTCCTGCTGCGCCGCGTCGCCAAGGCCCGCGAGCGGCGAACGGAGGCCTCGTGAGGGGATTCGGCTCGCCCGCCGAGGTCGCCCTGCGGAAGCGGGCCTACGTGCTCGCCGAGCTCGAGGTCAGGCTGGCGATCGTCGAGGAGCTGCACCCCGACTACTGGCCGCGCTGGGTCTCGGTGCTCGCCGAGTGCATCGAGGCCGGCTCGCCCGAGTACGACGCCGATGGGCCTCCGTACAAGCTGCCCGCACGGATCGAGAACGGCTGGACGCGCGCAGTTGTTGACACCGCCAAGGGGAGCCACGGCGCGGTGCTGCGGTCGGCGATCCTCGAGGCGCTCGAGCAGGCGCACCACGACGACTTCGAAGAGTTCTTCGCGGAAGCCTGCTCGCGTTGCCGCTGCGCCCTGTCCTACCCGTGCGCCGGCGTGCTCGGGGCTGGGTTCTGCGACGAGCTCGGCGGCGGCGACGATGATTGGGATGCGGAATACGACGAGGACGAGGACTTCGAGCAGGCATGAGCGAGAGCAAGATCGAATGGACCGGATCGACTCTGAACGCGATCCCGCCGGGGCTGCGTGATGCCCCGCAGATCGACGTGCTTGCGTGGGCCGACTGCTACCTACGCCACGGCCCTCTGGCGGGCGGACGGATATCAGGGTGGATGGCCGTCGACGCCCGCACCGGTGAGGTGATCGCCGACGACGTGTGGCTCTGGGATCGCCTCAGCAAGACGTGGGCGTGGCTGCGCGCGGCGGAGGGGCGATTTGCAGAGTTCGAGGAGCTCGAGCGGCTGCGTCGGGCAGATCCTGGCGACCGGTCGCGGCTACCTGCTGACCGAGCGCGAGACCAAGTTGTGAGGGTGCGAGATGTCTAGCATCGAGTGGACCGACGAGACTTGGAATCCCGTTGTCGGGTGCTCGCGAGTCTCTCCGGGGTGCGAGCACTGCTACGCGGAGGGCGTCGCCCACCGCGGGCTGAGCAAGCGCCACAAGGGGCTCACGGTGCTGCGCTCGGGCGGCAAGGGCCCGCGCTGGACCGGCGAGGTTCGGACCGTGCCCGAGGCGCTCGACAAGCCGCTGCGCCGACGCAAGCCGACCACCTATTTCGTGAACAGCATGTCGGACCTGTTTCACCCGAAGGTGCCGCGCGAGTTCGTCGCGGCGTGCTTTGGGGTGATGGCCGGCGCGCCGCAACACACCTTCCAGGTCCTGACGAAGCGACCAGAGGAGGCCAGGGAGTGGTTTGCATGGATCAAGGGGCAGCGAGAGGACGATGTGGGGCGCGCGGGCGCGTGGGCGTGGGACCGATCGGGAGCGTCGCTGCACTGCCGCGTCGAGGCCACCAGGCAGGCCGGCTGGTCAATCGCCAACGGTCTTCGGATTCAGTTGAGCTGGCCGCTGCCCAACGTCTGGATCGGCGTGAGCGTCGAGGATCAGCGCCGCGCCGACGATCGGATTCCGGTGCTGCTCGAGCTGCCCGCGGCGGTCCGTTTTCTCTCGGTCGAGCCGCTGCTCGAGAGCGTCAACCTCACGCCGTGGCTGCCATCGCTCGACTGGGTGATCGTCGGCGGCGAGTCGGGCCCTGGCGCGCGGCCGTGCTCGGTCGCGTGGCTGCGCGAGGTGGTCGACCAATGCCACGCGGCTGACGTGCCGGTGTTCGTGAAGCAGCTCGGCGCGAAGCCGATCTCTCGCTCCGAGGCTGACTTTCTTGCGACCGCTGGGCTCGACGCCAAGGGCGGCAACTGGGAGGCGTGGCCGGAGGATCTACGGGTCCGCGAGATGCCGGAGCCGGAGCCATGATGGAGTCCTTCGCCGACGAGTTGATCACGAGGCGGGAAGCCCTGGCTCTGTTCGTCGACGAGAGCGCGGCCACGCCCGGACCGGTCGGGGTTTCGTCGAGCGCCTGCACGTCGACTCCGAGCGCAAGCCTTGGAATGAGTTGCTGCGTGTCACGGTCGGTCCGACGTGCGTGATCGACAACAACGAGCAGCTGCTCGCCATGGACCCGAAGCCGACGCGATCGCCCGCGAGCTGCGAGCGATCCAGGCCAGGGGCGGCCACAACCTGGCCCGGATCTGGGATGACTGGATCAGCGCGATGGCGCTGGCGATCAGTAACAGCGTCGACCGACGGCCCGAGGTTCGCCAACGGCGAGAAGCCGAGTACATGGAGATCGTCGAGCGCCATGGCTCCGAGGTGATGGAGGCGTTTCGCCGCATGCTCGGGATGGTCGTGGCCGGGCTCGAGGGCGAGCCGATCGATCTGCTTGGTGGCATCTACATGGGCCTCGAACTGGGCAGCAATCACGCCGGGCAGTTCTTCACGCCGAGTGGCCTCTGCGAGGCCATGGCTCGGCTGCTCATGGACCCGGACCACATCCGCGAGACCATCGAGCGCGAGGGGTGGATCACGATCCATGAGCCGGCGATCGGCGGCGGGGCGACCGTGATCCCCACGGTCAGGATACTGATCGAACACGGCTACAACCCGAGTCGGCATCTGCACGTGGTCGGCATCGACGTCGACTGGACGGTGCTGCGCATGGCCTACGTCCAGCTCTCGCTGCTCGGCGTGCCTGCGGTGCTGTACGTGGGCGACACGCTGCGCGCCGAGTTGCGCGATGACTGGTACTCGCCGGTGCACGTGCTGCTCGGATGGGGTCCGCGGCTGCGCGCGCGGCAGGGGGACGAAGACGCCCAGGCCATGGCCGCGCTGATCGAGGCGACCGAGACTGCCCGCGATCTGGTCGACCAAGTCACCGGCCCGCCATCAGAGCCTCAGCCGGAACCGGAGCTCGAACCGGAGCTGGAGCCCCAGCCGCCATCGCCATCGCCTGTGCAGGGCCAGCTGTTCGAGGGCCTGTGAACAACGACTTTCGAGGGCGCAACTTGTTGAGCGTGCACCTTTCCAGTTGCGCGGCTGCTCGTATCGTAGTAACAACTCTCCGTTCTTTCGACAGGAACGCCCGGCGGGGGTGACATACTTCGGGGTTGTCACCCCCGCCACTTTCGATCGCGGCCGGACGATGCAGCGTCGTCCACAGGGCCGCACGCTCGGTCTGGGCTTGCTCCCCCGGCCCTTGGGGGCCTCCTCCGCAAGGTCGCTTCGCTCCCAGCCCTCGCATGCCAAGGGGTTGTCGGTTCGCCGGCAGCCCCCTTGGCATTTGTGGACTGTGAACGAGCACCTCTCCGAGGAGGCAACGATCCGGAATTTCCGGATCGTTCGAACCGAGGGATCTCGGGAGTTCAGGCCACGCGCTTCCGCATCTGGGCGACCGAGACGCTGCGCGAGTTCATCGTCAAAGGGCTTCGTCCTCGACGACGAGGTTGATCAACAGAGTCCGACGGGCCGCACGCCGGTGATGATCTCTATTTGGTCTAGAGACTCGCTGCTGAGCTCGGCCAGCATGACCGTGGCGATGCCATCGACCGGGCTGTACTGGGCGGTGATCTGGTAGGCGCCCCAGTCGGGCAGCCCGTACTCGGTCGCGTGCTCGCGGACCCACGCGCAGAGGAGGTCGGCCGTCGTCGCGAGCTCGGACGGCCGGCACACGATAGCGACCATCTTGAACGGGACGGCGCACTCCATGCCGGCGGCGTAGTTGGAGCCGTCGCCCGAGTCGGTGGTCTCGAATCCGGCATCGCGCAGCGCGACGACGAGGTCGCGAACCAGCGGCGAGAGCTTGGCGATCTGTTCGGGTGTCAGTGGTGTTGGTTTGGGCATGGTGATCTCCTCGTCACGGCGTGGCAGTCCAGACGCAGCGACCCGCGTCGCACCTCGACGTCAGACCAGGCATGGACCCGAGGTAGTACCGCTGGCCAACGGCGAGGGCCATGCCCCTGCAGTCGACCTCGAGCGTGCAGCTGCACGAGTACTCGCCGGGCGAGATCTCGACTGTGCCGATCTGGCAAGGCGCGACCATCAGCTCGAAGTCGTCACACCGCGGCTCCCAGGGATCGTCGCTGCGCAGGTCGACGTCGCCCAGCTCGAGCTTGCCGTGCAACTCGTGGTCGCTCGGTTCGGGGATGCAGACCGACCGGTCCCTGATGACGCGAGGCGATGCCTTCGGTGCAGCTGCAGCTGCGCGCTGATGCGACGTGCGAGTCGACGTCGCGGGCGCCGGCTCGATCGAGCAAGCGGCGAGGAAGGCGGCGAGTGTGATCGTGGTGGAGATCTTGTCCAGCATGCTCCGCACTACCGCGCTCGGGTGTCGAGATTCCGCGCCTCGGAATATGCGGCCCTGCGATTGGTTTGATGCCCCGAGGATGGCCGGAACAATCAACGTTCACCCACTCGCTCTCGAGCGGATCGAGCCGGTGATCTCGCTGATCGACGACTCGGTGTCGGTCGTGGTCGACGACGAGATCGACCCAGCGATCGCTCGTGTTCGGATGGCTCCTGGTTCGCGCGCGTCGACCCTGGTCCAGATCCTGCTGGTGCTCGGCTCGCGGGTGATCTTCGTGTGGCCCGACGCTGCTGAGCTCGCCGACTGGATCGAGACCGAGGTCGCTGAGCGCCGCAACCTCGGACCGCAGACGCGCAAGGCCGCGGTCGCCAAGGCGGCCGGGATCACGACCGAGGAGGCCGCGGCTCTGCACGGCTGGTCGCTAGCCACCGCCGAGATCCACAGCCGGCAGGCCGATGACCTGCTCGCGCTCGACGACTGGGGAGATCTGCAGACCGCGGCGTCGTTGCGCTCGCGCGCGTCCGAGATCGTGCCGGCGGAAGCCCAGGAGGAATTCGCCGTGGAGTTTGAGCGCGTCGCATCCTCGGCCGCGCGCACCGGGACCTCGTCATGAGCGACCAGCTGAACCTGTCCGTGTTGCCCGTCGCCGATCCGGCGTGGGCCGAGCGGATCGAGGCCGAGCGCCGAGCGGAGGAGCAACAGCGGGAGCGAGAGGATCTGGTCCGGGCAGTTCGGGAGCTTTGCGAGCGATCCGATTTCTTTGGTTTGGTGAGCACGGCGACGGTGCTCGAACAGGTCGAGGGCTACCCGCCGCTCGTTGACGAGAGCGAGGCACCGGAGGCCTTCCGGCGGATGGCCGCGCGGCTGCGAGACCTCGCCAAACGCGGGATGCTGGAGCGGTTCCCAGGGGACTATCAGCATGGTCGCCGCGCTCCTGGATTGTGGGGCTTGCCGATACGGTGAGCGGCCGCCTGGCGCACCGCCCAGCTCGGGCGTTAGGCTTGCCGAACCATGGCAGTCGCTACGCAGGATCGACTCGGTCTCTACCTCGCCTCCCAACAGCACGACGCGTCGCCGATGGCGATGGTTCTCGCGCTCCAGATCGCGCTGTTCGACGCCGCCACAGGCGAGCTCAGCTGCGAGAAGGACCTGGCCGTCTGCGATGCCACGTCCGGCGCGATCACCCTCGATCTGCCCGGCGCTGACGTCTACGTCGGCAAGATCTACGCGGTGAAGGAGACGTCGTCCGCCAACTCGGTCACGGTGCGTGGCCTGGGTGGCGTCGGCACGATCGACGGTGGATCGACCTACACCGTGCCCGCGGGCAAGTCGGCCATGTTCGTCGCAACGGCGGTCAGCGAGGCTGGCGTGGTCACGTGGGCCGTCGTCGGCGACTCCACGCCAGCGGCCGCCGTGAGCCACAAGACCGTCTTGTTCACGCGCGTCAACTTGAAGGGCGGCGACGCCGAGGTTTACAGCTACCAGAACCTCAGCGGGCAGCCCGAGACGGTCGCGGCGATCGGCTCGGTGATCACCGGTGCGCTTGCGACCGGCGACGCGACGATCACCGCCACGATCGACGCGACCCCGGTCACCGGAGGCGTGGTCACGATCACCGAGGACGGATCGGCCGCCGGCGACGCTGACTCGGCGTTGCCCTCCGCCGACAACGTGATCCCGCCAGGCGGCGTGCTCGAGCTGACCGTCGGCGGTACCAACGATGCGGCCGAGTTCGCCGACGTCAGCGTTGAGCTCACCTACTAAGCGGCGGCGGGCTCGAGCTCGGGCTCGGACGCGTCGGCGCGCGTCTCCTGATCGAACGCCGACGCCGAGCCCCACGACTCGCGCCAGCCGACGAGGATCTCGCGGTCGTTGGGCCGGTTGGGTGGTGCCCGAAACTCGCGGCCGCGCGTTGGATCGTAGAAGGGCTCGCTCAGTTTGCGAGTCTGCCCGTGGAGGCGCTTGGAGTCGGGCGCGGTGCGGTTGTCGAAGATCGCGACGAGCTTCTTGAGCATCGGATCGTCGGCCTCATCCTCCTCGTAGAGCGCCTGCAAGGTCGTGGTGTTGTAGGCGCTCGCGGTCTCGGTGCGCAGGATCCTGTCGACCATCCACATGCGGCCCTCGACCTTGTCCTGCACGATCGCCATCACCTCCTCGCGTGCGTCGTGCCAGGATCGGCCGAGCAGAACACGCTGGCCGATCGCCACCTCGATGTCCGCGACCGCAGCCGCTCCGTAGCGACGAAACGATCGGCGGTAGACCCTCAGCCGCGTCGTCTCGTAGGGGCCCCACCGCGTCTGCCAGTGCTCGATCGTCTCCCAAGCGAGGCCTCGCGGCTGGCCGAATTTGGCGTCGAGCGCTCGCACGTAGGCCGCGGTGTCGAACCATGCCCGCTTGCTGATCGACTCCAAGGCCTTGCGCAGCGCGACGGTCTGGCGCCCGCGCATCCGGTTGACCACGTCGAAGATCAACTCGAGCGTCTTGACCCGCGATGAGGCCGTCCACGAGGACCAATCGACGCGGTCGAGCTCGGCGGCGAGCCTGGTCAACGAGCGCGCGACGATCTTCTGCTGCTGGACCGTGAGCAGACGTTCGCGTCGGTCGAGCCAGGCCCGCTGCGCGAACACGAGATCGGCCTCGGTCGACACGATCAGCCCTCGTCATCCTCGTCGGTTTCAAACTCGTCGGGTTCGTCGTCAGTCTCGACCCCCGACTCGTTCGCCAGCTCGCGCGCGCGCGCTTCGGCTTCTCGGTCGCGGTTCGCTTGGTCGACAGCCTGTTGCTGCTCTGCACCCTGCTGGCGGCGCGCCTCGAGAAACCGGAGTTGTTCTTCGACCATCGTGTCCGCGAGCTCCTGCGGGATCACGGAGAACGCCTTCGGGATCAGCAGGCGCGCAGCTCCGGGCGCGAGCGTGTCACCGGCCCGCTCGACGAGGCCCACGAGGCTGGTGACCTGAGCGCCGTTGAGGGCCGTCTCTTGGACCGTCGACGCATCGCCGACGCCGGGCGAGCCCTCACCCTTCACCGGCTGGCCGTCGCCAGCAGCAGCGCTCGCAGCCGAATCGTCGCCATCACGGTCCGCCGCCTCGTCCACGGTGATCAGCGCCTCCTCGTCGCCGTCCTCGAGCCCGGCGCCCAGCTCCGCATCGAGCTCGTCGACGCGCTGGCGCTGCTCGGCCTTGATCTGCTGGCGCTCGCGCTGCGGGTCTGTCTTGCCCATCGTGCCGAGCATCCACGAGGTGGACGTCTCCTCGGAGAGGAATTGCTTGTTGCCGGTCGCGAGCGAGAGGGCCTGCGCGGTCTGTAGGAGCTGCGCCGGCGTCGGGTAGTTGTAGGGCGGCCAGTCGATCTTGAGCCAGCGACCCTCGCCGAGCTCCTGGTCAGTCAGCTCGGGCTCGCTCCCGTCGGGGCTCGGCAACACGCGCGGCGGGACGTCGACGTTGCGCACGCCAATCGACTGCAGGATCGACAGCCAGATCTTGGCGACCTGCCGGACCGCTCGCGTCAGGGCTCGGCGCTTGCGGCCCGCCTTCTGCTCCATCCGCCGCCACAGCAGGCTGAGAGCTTCGCCGCTGCGGTAGCTGCCGGCGGTGTCGGGGTCGATGATCACGATGCCGCAGCGGTGCTCGATCTGCAGGATCAAGTCCCGCAGGGTGTCGCGCGCGGTGGTGATGCTCGCACCGTTGATCTCGATCAGCTTCGCGTCGCCTGCCTCGCTCGTTTTGATGACCTTGCCGAAGCCCTTCTCGCGCTGCGCCCAGAACCGCTGCGCCCAGACGTAGTCGCGCACATGCAGCGTCGGGTCGACGTTGGCGATCGTGCCGCGGACGATCATCGACTGCAGCACGTCGGCTCGGTCCATCAGCTCCATGCTCTGCTGGTCGTAGTCGGGCGTGCTGTCGGGGCACTCCGAGTCGCGGACGTTCTGAATCCACACCACCGGGCAGCGTCCGGCGTGGTGCTTGATCGTCTCGGCGAGCTTGAGTTCCTTGCCGATCTGCAGGCGCCGGCTGTGCCGCTCCTCGGTCGTCTCGCCCTTGAGCTCACGATCGTCGAGCAGCAGATCCTCGTAGACGTACTCGTACTCGTGGTCCCACGCCCGCGTCCGCCAAGCGGGCCGCATCTGCGGAATCCCGTCGTCGTCGGGCACGGGTATCTCGACGAGCTTCTGCTCGATCACGACGCGAGGAATCCAGGCCGAGCGCTTCTCCCACTCGAGCACCGAAAGCGTGGCCGTGTCGAGCACTTGCGCCGAAGGCTGGCCGTCCTCGAGCAGCGGCAGGAACGCCGAGCTCCCGCAGGCTCCCGCGTCGTCGCGCGCCTCAGCCAGGGCGTCCCAGGTCTCGCTCGTTTTGAAGATGGCCTCGAGCAAGGACTCGGTGTTTTGGTCGCCGAGCACCTGCACCGTCGGCTCGCGGCCCTCGCCCAGCAGGATGTCGGAGAATCCCTCGACGACGAGGCCAGCAAGAGGCACGGGTGCGTTGGGCCGCTTCGTTCCCGTCGGGGCAGCGGACGCATCGACTGCGTAGACCCCAACGGCCCGCAGGCGCTCGATCGCGTGTGGTGCCCAGGGGTCGCGCTTGCGACCCGACCAATCGAGGTCCAGGTGATCCCACTGACGGCCGAGCGAATAGTTCTTGAGCGCGGTGAGGTACTGCGAGCGCTGCGTCTCGGGAAGGTTCATCACCCGAACGGATGCGGGGTCGAAGTCGGCCATGCGCACGAGTCTACTCGCTCGCGGAATAGGTGCGCTCGGCCGTGGTTCGACGCTCATTGTGCGACCGGTGATCGACCCTCGACAGCAATCGATGTGCGGCCTGATCTGGATGGCCTCGGGATGCCCGGACCAGGACGACTGCGAAACCGTGACGGGACGGTGCTGGCACTGCGGCGGCCCGCAGGAGCGGGGCATCGAAGTGAACAACTGGGCGGGCTCTGGATTCAATGCCTACGCGCGCGCGCAGCATCGGCACGACCCGACCGCGACGCACGTCTGCGAGGCCTGCGTGTTCATCTGCTCGCGGCTGTCGCCTGTCCCGGGCCGACCGCCCAAGGCGGGCAAAAAACTCGGCGGCAACTTCCGCAACTACTCGCATGCCGTGGCCGTGCGTGACGATGGCTCGATCCGCTACCTCAACGCGAGCAAGGCCGAACTCGGGCAGCTGGTCGACTTCATCCGCGACCCAGGCGGCGACCCATGGGCGATGGCGATCGGCACGAGCGGGCAGAAACACGTGATCCCCTACGCGACCATGAATCGCCGCGGACCGGTCGCAGTTGTGGCGTTCGAGGAGGAATCGGTGAGGTTCAAGATCGACGATTTCCTCGCGCTCAACGAGCGCATGAATCAGCTGCGCGCATCGTCGGGCTGCAGCGCCGACGCGATCAGGACGGGCGAATATCACCCGAAGGATCTCGAGCGTGATCTCGATGGAGTCGAGCAATTCGAGCGCGAATATAAGCGAATGCGCGGGAGCGGAATCTTCAATGTGGCCGCATTTCTCACGATCAAGGGGATGGACAAATGATGGACGCAACGGAGCCCCTAGCCCTCCGGGCTAGATGCACATCGAAGATGCCAACAAAATCCCAATCTGGACGTCCGCGACAGTGGACGCCCTAATCCGCCTGCGCGAGCAGGCAGTCAAACACGGCGCGTCCGCGTTGAAAGCGTGGACGATGCTGGGCGAGCGGGCGGCGCTCGCTACCCGCCGAGCGACGTCGGTCGACGGGTGGCTGTCGACCATCATGGATTCGTTCCGGGTGTCGAACATCGACAACGAGTCAGCGCAGGTGATGATCGACCTATCCGGGGCCGTGGGTCCCGATTTCGACGAGTGGATCGCCATGGTCGACGAGCACCTGCCGATGCTGATCGCTCGCGCCAAGGCCAAGTTCGCCGAGATCAAAAAGGCCAACAAAGCGAAAAGGGCCGAGCTCGAAGATGCGTACACGGCCGCGAATGAGCTGCTCGAGGCGGTCGGCGAGGCGCCGAAGAAGCGGGCCAAGACCGCGAAGAAGACCGCGAAGAAGACCGACAAGCCCACCGATAAAGCACAAGGGGAGTTGCTCTGATGTTCGAGAAGGCCACATTCACCGCCATCCTGCAGGCCATCACGCCCATCGCCCATCACTCGAAATCGTTCGGGAACACGGCGATCGTGATGGACGAGCCCGTGTTTCAGCCCGACGGACGCAGCGTCAAAGTGCCGATCATCACGGGCAACACCATGCGGCATGGGCTGCGCGAGGCGGGAGCCTACGCGTTTCTCGACGCGGCCGGGCTGCTCGACGATCCCTCGCTCAGCGAGTCCGCGCTGCGGTTGCTGTTCTCGGGCGGCACGATCGGCGGCGCAGCAGGGTCGACGGTGTCGATCTCCGAATACAACCGCATGATCGATCTCGTGCCCAGCCTCGCGTTGCTGGGCGGCTGCGCGGGCAACCGGCCCCACGCCGGCCGTGTACAGGTCAATGCGGCGCTGCTGATCTGCCGCGACTCGATGACGCTCATCGAGCATGATCCGTGGGTCCGCGACTGGGTCGAGTCGTCGGGATTCGAGCCGCCGCTCGCCCAGGCGTCGCGCTGGCTGGCCAACAACACACGCGCCGATCCAACGGTGAGCCCGATGCTGCAGAGCTTGCTCTCGGCCGAGGCCCGCACGAGCGCGCAAGAGCGAATGCTGGCCAGCGAGGCGGCCCGCGATGCCAACGACGCGGTTGCGATCGCGGAGCACAAATCCTCTCAGATGCCATACTGCTACGAGATCGTGCCTCGCGGCTCGATGTTCACGTGGTCGGTGACGGCCACGTTTTTGACCGACCTCGACCGCGACACGTTCTACGTGATGCTCGCGTCGTTCCTCGCCGACATGCGCGTCGGCGGCAAGCGGGGCTCGGGCGCGGGTACCCTGGCCCCGATCGCATGCAGCAAGCGGCTGCTGTCTCGGCCGAGCATGCCCGAGACGGTCGCGCTGGACCGCGGCACGATCGGCGACCGGTTCCGCGAGCACGTCAGCGCTCGCAGGGACGCGATCCGGGACTTCCTCGCCACGGTGGAGGCGTGATGGAGCCGCTCCAGATCACCGCGACCCTGTGCTCGCCGATGGCTGTCCCGCTCTATCCGGTCGCGCTCGACGGGCTACTGGGCGCGGCGATCTGCGAGCGGCGTGGACTGATGGCGACGGTGGGAGAATTCCAGCACGTCGAGGTGCCGATCCAGCGCTCGGCGTGCGGACGCTACCACCTCGCCAGCGTCGCCCACTACAAACCCCTGCGATTCGAGCAGGGCTGGATCACCAAGCGACCCTGCGTCGACGAGTTCAAGCTGTTCGGCGGCGGCAAAATCCGCTCGGTCAACACCGGCACCGGCCGCAACAAGGCCTACCGGATCCCGATGTCCATGGCGATCGTGGCGGAGCTGCGCTGGTGGGCAGTCGGCGACCGCGAGCAGATCGAGGCGCTGCTCGGCCTGGTCACGCATATCGGCAAGCGGCGCGCAGCTGGCAACGGACGCGTCGCCAAATGGGCGATCGAGTCGTTCGAGCCGTGGGAGGGCTTCCCGATCCTGCGACCCGACGGCACGCCGACGCGGAACCTGCCGATCGACACGCCCGAGCTCGGGCCCGAGACCGTGATCGGCTGGGGTCCGGTCACCTACCCCTACTGGGATCAGACGGCGGCCACCGAGGTCGCGCAAGCACCCGACACCGAATGGATGGGCCCATGCGATTCGTGACCTACACGTGGCCGGCGTCGTACCGGTCGATTCCCGTCGACCACGGCTACGCGCTCTATGGTGCGCTGAGCTGGGCGCTGCAGATGATCCACGAGGGTTCGTGGCAGGTGTGTCCGCTGGCCGGCAAGCCGGTCGGTCGCGAGCTGCGAGGGCCTGGGACTCTGCAGATCCGCGGGCCGCTGGCCGAGTCGATGCTCGGCGCGCTGAATGGGCAGCGCATGCGTGTGGGCAGCCGCGAGATGTTCTTGGGTCGGGCTACGCTCTCGGAGGTCAAGCCGGCGCGCGAGCTCGCGGCTCGGTTCGTGACGATCAAAAACGCCACGACCGAGGATGCCCTGCTCACACACCTGGTCGAGCGGCTCACCGCGATGATCGGCCGGGTACCCGAGATCACGATCGGCCGGCGCAGGGTGATGGTGATCGGCAGCAAGCGCGTCGTCGGATTCGGTGTCGCGCTCGCGGGGCTCGAGGATGAGGAGAGCATGACGGTGCAGCTCGAGGGTCTCGGCGGTCGGCGACGGATGGGCGGTGGCGTGTTCCTGCCTCACCAGTCGATCCAGGGCCGCTGGTACATGACGCCTCACGCCGTTCGGCAGCTGATCGAGCGACACGGCCGGGGGCTGGGGATCAGCCACTACGACGACGCGCTCGCGTGGATGGTCGAGGACTCCCAACACGCGGTGAAGGCCCACGATGCGAGGGGCGGGGGTGAGGTCTGGGTTGGCCGCCGACCGTGGCGCATCCGCTACGTGATCGGCTCGCCGATGACGTCGGCTCCGAACCCGCTGCCGCCCGTCGTCACGGTGCTCTCGAACGAGCGCAAGAGCAGTCGGAGCAGTCGGAGCAGTCGGAGGGCGTCATGAGCCTGATCGCCGACCCTCGCCACACTCGCGCTGACCTGCGTCGCTGGGATGCGACCGTGCTCGCGGCTCTGGAGACGACCAGGACGGTCGAGCACCAGCGCCGGCTCGACGAAGCCCGCCGGGCGATCGACGAGTTCGGTAGCGACGGCTACGTCGGTGTCTCGTGGGGCAAAGACTCGATGGTGGTCGGCCACCTCGCGCAGTCGGCCGGGCTACCGTTGGTGTGGATCCGCGTGCACCCGATCGAGAATCCCGACTGCGTCGCCGTCGCCGAGGCGAGCGGCTGGGAGTACTCGACGATCGAGCGGTGGTGTCGGTGGGAGCGAGGCGAGTGGCGAGCCTCCGGCACGCTCGAGGCCGGCTTTGCGGAGGCGCGCGAGCGGTTCGGGTCGCGCCATGTCTCGGGCGTACGCGCGGAGGAAAGCGGCACTCGCAAACTGACCTGCATGCGCAACGGCACGGTGAGCGAGTCGACGTGCCGGCCACTCGCGTGGTGGACCGGCTATGACGTGTTCGGCTACCTGCTGACCCACGACCTGCCGATCCACCCCGCCTACGCGTTCACGATGCGAGGGCTGCTCGACCCATGCACGATCCGCGTGGCCTCGCTGACTGGGCGCCGCGGGACGGGGATGGGCCGCGAGCAGTGGGAGCGCTTCTACTACGCGCGGCGGCTTGCCGTGCTCGCGCGAGGCCCCAATGCGTGAGGTCGTTCCGGGGCTCTGGCGATCGCCACTACCGAAGGCCCGCGACGTCGCAGCGTGGGCAGCCATGGGCGGGCGCTCGGTGGTCGACCTGACCCAGCGACCGCGACCGACGGTCGAGCGTGCGTGTGCTCGAGCTGGGCTCAGCTACATCAAACACCCGATGCCCTACTCGGGTGGCGACTACACAGCGGCGACCAACGTGGTCCTGGCCGCACCGCGACCGGCCCTGTTTCACTGCTACCACGGTCGCGACCGGACCGGCGTGGTCGCTCGCCTGGTCAGGATGCGCGAGGCAGGGCGCGTCGTGCTGGTCGGCGTCGGCCGAAACCTGAACCGGGCCTACAGGACGGCGGAGGCGTACGGGATTCGGCAGATCGGCCTGGTCCGCTGCAACGCGACGATCAGCGGTCGGCTGTTCGCCGCAGCTGGCCGAGTCGACGTGCAGGCGCTCGACGATATCCCGACCGGGCCGGGTGTGGTCGCGCTCGAGACGGGCGCTGGCGTGTCGATCGACGTGCTGGATTGGTCCGAGGTCGACACCGTGCTGATCGGCGGCGAGACGTCGGGCCTGACCCGCACGCTCCCGGTCCGCTACGCGCACATTCCGATGGCCGGCTCGATCAGCGGGCTGACCGTTGAGGGGGCCCTAGTCGCGGCCCTCGAGGCTTGGCGCCGGCCTTAGGAATAAGGGCGCGCAGGCGGTGTTCGACGGACCATGTCCACCGCTGAATCGCCATTCGATATCTGGGACTTCGAGGGTTGGGCCCTCGCCCAGGTCCAACACCACCGCCATCTCGCCGCGTTTGCGGACCCGCTTGACCGCTATCGAACCACGAGCGCGGCCGAGAGTCACGCGGATGTGGCCGAACTGTGGTCCAAGATCCATCGCCGCATCGTCGACCGCGACAGCATAGGTCTGTACGGACTCGTTGAGATCCATATGCAGCAGTACCTCAAGTTGGAGGACGAGTCCGTCCTGCTCTTCGATGCAGCGACGTTCTCCAATGAAGGTGTCACGAGCGTCGGTGTCTGGCACAGGATCGAAGGCATCCGCTACCGCGGGATCTTCATCCCGGCCAAGGCTGTCGCGGTCGAGCCTGCCGACCCAATCAACAACGAGGGCGAGGTCGAGGGCAGCGACCCCGATCATGACCGGCAGGCGATGGTCCTTGAGGCGGAGCTCGGCGAGCTCTTGGAGTGGCCCGCACGAGCCAGCAATCACCGAATCGATCGCCTCCTGGCGATCGCCCAGCGGGGCAAGCTCGCCGAGGAGAAGCTGGTCAACGTGCTCAAGCAGCTCGGATGGACCGGCGCTCTTCACTCGAACGAGTACCCGCTCGAGAGCATCGACAAGGTCGCGGCCGATCTGATCCGCCAGCCGGTCAGGAACGCGAATCACTACTGGCAGGTCAGCGATGATGTCCTGGTCATGCTGCGCAGCGGCGAAGCGCTCCACCCCTGGCTGAACGACAAGAGCGTGGCCGCTCGGGTGGTCATCGAGGTCGATCCTCAGAAGGGAGACGTTTGGCTGGTCAAGGACGCTCGTGGCCAAACGTCGCCGTTTAGCCTGCGGATGCTGATCCGCGAGCGCGAGCAGCTCTACGACGACGCGGTGATCCTCCACCAGATCGCTGCCGAGATCGAGGGTAGCGACGAGGTGCCGACCGAACCCATGCCGGACAACCCGGCGCTGCGCACCGGTCCGCTGGGCGTGATCACGCGGGCGCGGGCTCTCGTCGGGTTCCTCCGTCGCACGGCCAACGCGATCGCCGAGGTTCCTTGCTCCCCTGAGTGGGCGGCGACGGAAGCGGATCGCAAGGCCAAAGCCGATCGTCGGCGTGAGCTGATGAAGTGGGACGCACCGCAGAGCACGTCCGAGTACAAACGCGGCCGGGATCACGAACGGCTCGATGTGCTCGACTTTCTGCGGTACCCGCCTGGGTCATTGCCGGAGCACTGGAAAACCTGTGTGAGCGAGTTGCTGGAGGCGCTGAAAGCTGGCCGCCACGTCGGATCGGCGAAGCGGATCTACGACACGACCGGCATCGACGACGGCCCCGCTGAGTCGATCGTCAAGCCCGTCACCGAGTGAGAAAATCGATCGGATCGGTCGGGATCCCCTCCTCGCCCATCGACGGGATCGAGAACATCTCGATCGCTTTGCGAGCAATCCAAAGGGCCATCAGCAAGTCGCCGGTGTGCTCTTTGGGTTTGCTCGGATCGAACGCCATCGCCTCGTTTTTGAGCTCCTGAATCTCGCGTGCTGGCTGCACAGCGGTCAGCACCCCTCGCTCGTTGTCGACCACCGCTCCCTTGTCGCAGGGGAACAACCACTGCCCGCGCGCGAGTTCGATCGCCCAGCCCTCCACGCCGCGGGACAGATGCCATTTGCTGACGCCGGTATGCGTGCCCTCGATCGGCATCGTCGTGAGCTCCTTAGCGAAGTCGATCAGGTGCTGCTGTGCGCCGTTGTCCTCGACAGCGATCACCGAGCCATAGGATCGCTGGACCGCCCGGAGCTCGCGGAGGATCTCGGGCCCGGTCCAGCGTCCTCGACGAGCATCGATCAGCTGGCGCTTGCCGTTGGGCAGCACAGCGATCGTGACGATCGCCGTGTAGTCGGCCCCGACCTTTTTTTTGTGGCCGAGGTCAACGCCGGTGAACGTCGCGTGCTCGCGCCACATCGGTGGACGGAACGGCAAGCCGCGACCGAGCTCGAGCGCTTGCCAAAACCACTCCTCGCGGAACCGGCCCGCGCCCTCGCTGGGAAGCCGGTTGAAAAGCATCATCTCGGACTCGATCGGCCCGAGATCGAGGATCTTCTCCTCGATCATCTCGATCGGCAGCACGCGAGGAGCGAGCAGGATGCGTTCGCCGTCGACTACCGTGTACGCCTCCTCGCGCAGGTAGCCCCAGCCGACCTTTTTGGCGAGCCTCTGTAGCTGGTCCTCTTTGTGCCAGATGTGGCCGATCGCTCGGACCCACGGCAGCGAGCCGGGGATCGTCAATCGGCTCAGCACCGAGCCCAGCCACGAATTCATTTTCTCGCGTAGATCATGCGTGAGCGTGTTCGTGAAGTTGCAGAGATCGTCGATCACCAGCCCGTTCGCGCGCGCTCCGAGTACGCCCTGGGCGAACGACCCGTACGCCTGCACGCTGGCCTCGGGTGCAAACAGCGAGCGCTGGATCGTGAACCGCAGCGCCTGCCAATCGCGACCGCGCTTGAGGTTCGGGAACACATGGCGCACCCGTTGGTTGCGCTCGATCTGCTCCTTCATGTCCGCGACCTGTCGCTTCGGGTGGTCCTCGGTCGACGACAGATAGAGAAACCGCTGATCGGGATCTCGGCCGAGCTCCCACAGCAAGCGCCCACGCATCTGCGTGGTCTTGCCGCTTCCGGTCGGAGCGAGCAGCACGGACCGCCGGTACTCGAACCACAGATCTTGCCAGCGCCGGTGGCAATCCTCCTGGGGAGCGCCGAACACGTACTCGATGAACGCGTTGGGATCGTTCCTCGCTCGCTCGATCTGCAGCATGCGCAGCGCAAAGGCCCGTTCCCGGGGTGACGCTTTGTTGCGCTTTTTGGCGGCCGCCACGGGCGGAGTGTAGCCCGCTGGGTCGCCGCGACTGCGCTCCTGGATGGGTGCGGCATCGTCGGGGTCCACCGCGATCCCCAGCGGCTCGAGGGAGCTGTCGTCGGTCCACCAATCGCACGACCCGCCGAGCTGACTGATCTCGATCGCTGGGTCGGGCAACACCGATCAACGCTGCCACGGCAACTGTAGGGTTTCAATCGGGCGAAATTATCGGGTTGCGGAACAGACCCAGTGAGCGACGGTTGCCGGACGCATGCCCAACCAACCACCATCACCGAACACATTCGTGTTGGCCCTACGAACATCTTCTGGCACGTTGCGGTCGATCGACGTCGAGGGTCCGATCTTCGGACCCAACAACCGTGCGCTCCAGTCCGAGGAGCAACGCAGTTGGCCTCGTCTCTCGACCGATCCGCCCGAGGGACACGGACTCTGGCTCTGGGAGGGGCAAGGCGGCGAGGGGGCCTGGCGTCGGCTCAACTACCTCGAGGCGATCTATTTCGCCGTGGGCACGATGCCGTGGCAGTTCGACGGCTCGCTGCACCGCGAGCGGATGGCTCGCGACGAGCAGATCGCTGCGGTCGCGGGTCATCTGCTCGCGCAGGTCGGCGAGTCGATCCGCCAGATGGGTGTGGACATCCTCGCGAGCGACGGGGCGTCGGTAGGCTACGAGCAGCTCGCCAAAGCGCGCGCCGAGGCTCTGCAGAGCGTGATCACCGAGAATGGCTGAGCATCGCCTCATCGAGCGTCTCCTTCGCCGACGCGAGCGATTGCTCGATCAGAGCGAGCAGCTCCTGCAGCAGCGAGCGGAGCTGCTCGCTCGCGTCGACGAGGTTGACGAGAGGATCGCGGAAGCGGTCCAGACCAAGCTCAGGCAGCGGGAGCGAGCCCGGGCCGAGAAGCAGCGCCTCGCCCGGGAGCGCGAGCGCGAGCGGGCTCGGGAAGCACGGCGACGACGGGTGGTCTACCGCGAGCACGTACTCGCACTGGTGGCCGCGGCCGGCCGGGCGCACTTCGGCACGAGGATCGGCCGCACCGCGATCTTGAGCTCGGACATGACGCGGCCAAGGGCCTGCCGGCGAGTCGCTATCTACCTGCTCGCCGAGCTCGGGCTGTCGTGGTCCGATGTCTCGCGCGCGCTCAACCGAGACCGTCGAACGATCCGACCAGCGTCGGTCGCCCGGCTGTCGGTCGACGAGCTGATGATCCTCGAGCTTGCGCTGAGCTGGTGAAGTTGCGCCGAGCTACGGCAGCCGAGTAGGCTTGAACCGTGGCCGGGCTATCCGTACAGAGCACGGGATCGCTGCGTGTGCGACCTACCGGGTGCACGCCCGATGGCAACGCGAGCTCGGGCTCGTCGTTCTCGTTTGGGCTTCGTCCAGCCAATCGAACAGCGGCGCTCAACGGCGGGGCTGCACGTGCGACCGTCGACAGCCCTGCCGCGTTCGAGCAGCAGCCGTGGACCAATGGCCTGCGCGCGCGCGTGTTCTACCTGCGTGTGCTGACCGACGCAGCGCTCACGCTCCGGCTCACCCTCGAATCCTCGGGCCCGATCACGATCCCCTGCCAGGGCGTGTTCGGGCCGCTCGAATTCCCTGCCACCGATCGCGTGACGGGCGTCGAGATCAAGGGCTCCGGCACGTTCGAATGGCAGGCGTTAGGCGACCGACAATGATCAATCCAAGCGACCCGACCACCACCCCGACCACCACCCCGACCAACCCCGCGCCGGCGCCCGCTGGCCAAGCGCCTGCAGCTGGTAGTCCAGCCCCGGGCACCGCTGTCCAACCTCCCGCGTCGCCGCCCGCCCAGCCAGATGCAGGCAAGCCCGAGCAGACTCCTGCGCCCGCGGCCGGCGGGGCGAAGCCCGAGCCCAACGCGGACGTGCCCGCGCCCGCGAGCACGCCCGAGGTCGACCTCGAGCATCCGTCGGTGAAGGCGGCGATCGAGTCCGCTGCCAAGCGCGCGCGCGAGGAGGCGATCGAGGCCGAGAAGGCCCGGCTCGCCGAGGAGCAGCGCCAAGCTCAGCTGAGCGAGGAGGAGCGCCTGCGCGAGGCAGCCGAGGCTGCTGCCCAAGCGAAGGCCGACGCGGAGCAGCGGGCCGCCAAGCTCGAGATGGAGCGCGACATGATCGCCTCGCTGGCTTCCCAAGGCCGCGTGATCCCACCCGGCGATCCGCGGCTGGGCGTCGCGTCGAGCCTGGTGGCCGAGCTTCGAGCGGCCAATCCGGGCATGTCGGTCGCGGACGCGGTCAAGCAGGCGCTCGAACGGCACAGCTGGCTCGGCGACGCGTTCGGAGGCGACCAGCAGCAAGAGCAGCGTCCGTCCACCAGCGCCAGCCAAGCCCCCGCACCGACTCACACCCCCACGCCGCCGAAGGCCAAGACGGCCGCCGAGATGACGACCGCCGAGTACAAGGCGCGGTGCCGAGAGCTGGGCATCCAAGTACACTAATCTCGAACCGCTCGCTCGACCTGGACAGCGCTCAACGAAGGGATTGACCCCGTGACCATACTCCTCGACCACCCGTGGCTGGATCCGCTCATTCAGGAAGGCCTGTTGATGCGGATAATCCATGACCCGCTCACGTCGCTCACGTTGTTCCGCTTGTCTGCCATCCCGGAGCCGTGGGCCGCACAAGCTGGTGAAGACGCGACGTTCACCAAGGCCGGCTTGAAGGAGCCGATCGTCACGCCGGGTGAGCCTGGCGTTGATCCCGAGCCCGACTTCAACACCTACGAGCAATGGCGTGTCGTGGCGCAGTCCTACTCCGGCACGACGGACGTCGACATGACCGCGGCATTCGCCGGCATCGTGCCGCTGAACATGCAGCAGTTGAAGGAGGAGGTCGTCCGAGCGGGACGATCCATCGGACGGGTGTCTCGCAACGCGATGTTCCGGGCCTACCTCGGTGGGCATTCGATCGCCGAGGTGGTGAGCGTCTCCGGCGGAGACACGCACATCCAGGTCAACTCGCTGGCGGGTTGGCGCGAGCGGATCAAACCGAGCGGCCAGCTGACGCTGGTCGGCTCGACGAGCGACACGTCGAAGATCTACACGGTCAACGGCTTGCCCCCGTCGGTGACGACCAGCCGTGTAATCGCTGCGATCCCCGACGACGACAAATACCCCGACGGCCCAGGCACCCTCGTGGTCAGCGGCACGCCGAACATCGTCGCCAACGATCGCATCGAGGCCTTCGACCGACCGCACGTCATCCGATCGGGCGGCGCGAAGTCGGTCGACGCGATCACGAAGGCGAACGTCCTCACGCTCGACGACATCCAGCGGGCAACCGCTTGGCTGCGGTCGAACAGCAACTCGCCGCACGCCGAGGGCGAGTGCTTCCACGGCCACATCGACCCGATGGCTGAGCAATCGGTGTTCCGGGACAACGCGTTCCAGCGCCTCCACGAGGGCCGGTTCGAGGATGAAGCCATCCGCAACATGGCCCTCGGCTACACGGCCGGCACCGCGTTTTTCACCAACAACGAGTGCCCGAACTACGGCACCGTCGGCAAGAAGGTGGCCGGCAAGGGCTCGCGCTCGCTTGCGATCTCGGCTCCCGAGATCGGCGGTGACATCCGCAACCGCCACGGCGTCAACATCGTGCGGACGCTGATCACCGCGTCGGGGGTGATGTACGAGAAGTACATCGACCAATCGGCGTTCGTCAGCGAGGCTGGCATCGGCGGCAAAATGGGCTCGGCTCGCGTCACGAGCAACGGCGTCGAGATCAACACCGACCGCATCGCGTTCATCCTCCGACAGCCGCAAGACCGAAGGCAGCGCAGGTTCTCGTTCACCTGGGCGTGGGACGGCGACTTCGGTATCCCGAGCGACCAGCTCGGCGGCATGAACAACGGCGATGGCACCGGCCTCATGGACTGGACGCCCCGCTACAAGCGGGCCGTCATCATCGAGTCCGCTTCGCCCATGTGATCGTCGACCCCAACACCGAACGAGAGAAAGGACTGACGAACAATGGGTGGATTCATCCGCGAAGAAACGCTCAACCTCGCCAACATCACGGACCTGCCGGTGACCCTCTCGGCCCTGCGCGACGCCGAGGGTCGGGGCTTCGGCTCGCTCATCCGTGGCGTTGGCGTCCCCGCCAAGCAGTCGTTCTCGGGCCTCGACTCGAGCGCGACCCATACCGCGCCGTACCCCGGCTGGGTCTTTGGCATCACCACCGGAGGTGCCAACAAGACCCTGATCTACGCCGGCGCAGCCGGTGCTGGCGAGGTGCTCGTCGAGTACCAGGATGACGGCCGACCGAAACTGACTTTCGGCGACGGTGCCGTGGTCGCGTACGATCTGTGGCAGGCCGCGATGCCGGTCGGCCTCGGCGACAAGCTCGATCAAGCTCCCTGATCGGTGGTGACTGGAGACCGGAGGGCCCGCGCTTGGGCATGAGCGTGGGCCCTCTTTTTTGTAGACTGCTGCCATGCCGCTCCATCGCAAGATCGATCTGACGGGTGGGTTCGTCGCTGACTACGACTGGGCCACGAACAACGAGAACCCCGAAGCGAGCGGGGCGAACCAGATCACCGGACTCGTGGAGCCGATCGTCGTGCCGCGCCCGGGCGTCGAGGTCCTCGTCGCGTGCACGTTCTACGACGGAGCTGGCAGCAACGCGTCATCGGTCGCTGCGGGCACGGCCAAGTACAAGTGCGAGATCGTCTACGAGGGCGGCAACTCGGAGCGGCAGTACAAAGCGCGGCCGACCCTGACCACCGACACCGAGGTGAAGTTCGCCGCGCTCGAGCAGAGCTTGCCGGTGAACCGCAAGGCGTGGGTGAGGTTGACCGCACTCGATCCGCTGCCCGTCGGAGCGACGCACGTGTGGATCACGTACGAGCTCGTCGAGCGACGCGGCACCTGACCTCGATCACGAGCGAGCGCTGGGAACGAGATGGGCCCTGGCGTGGTAGCCATGGCCCATGGACCGAGTCTTCTGTCGATTCATCCTGCTGTCGTTCGTTCTCCTCGCCCTGTCGTAGTGCTGCGCTCGATCAGCTCACGCTCGACAGCCGGGGCTGATCGACGGCGACTTCTGCGATGACCCTGATGAGCAGCGCGAGCCCTGGTCGCGCGAGGACAAGGCCCGCACGCGCGCGCGCGTACAGGCCGGCTGCAAGGCCCTGCGCGCGAGCTCGATCATCTGCGCCTACTACCAGGCGATCGTGAGCCGCGAGAGCTTCGGCGGCGCGGCGTCGGTGCGGCACCGGCTGGGCGCCAACGAGAACGGCCTGGGCCCGATGGGCCTGAGCTTGCGAGCGACCGCGAACAAGTGGCCTGGCCACGACGAGGATCCGGCCTACTGCACGCCCGAGGTCTCCCTCGTCGTGGCGCACGAGATCGTGTGGCGAGCGGTGACGGTCTACAACGCGGACAGCATCGCGGACATCCAGGCGATCTACGGTGGTCGATGGCGCTGCACCAAGACCGATCGCTGGCGCTGGATCACCGGCGTGCCGATGCTCGGCCAGCTGGTCGCTCGATGGTTCCCCGGCCCCGAGCGCGAGTGCATGCCCGCACCGACAGCGGCGACCGAGGCGAGGATCTGCGATCGCATGGCGGCGCGCGGCTACAACTGCCACGCGCGGATCACCACCGCTGATCTCGGCCGACGGATCCCACTCGAGCAGCGGCGCAGCTGGGCGCTCGGCCAGGCGCTCGCGTTCGCGTCGAGCAGCTAATGCCGGCAGCGCGAAACCTTGCGGTTGCTATGCTCGATGCATGAGCAGCAACGGCCGCATCCCTCGATTCGCTCGCCGCAAAAAGCAGCCCACAAGCCTCGTCATGAGGCTCGGCGAGAACACCGACGAGGAGGCGTTCACCTCCGACTACGCGCAGGCGGTCAGCCGCGGCGCGAGGGTTGCTGAGCTCGCCGAGATCTGCCGGCGCCACGGCGTGACCATCGTGGCGAGGACGAAGTCCTCTGCGGTGAATTGACGCTGGCAACCATCCCGTTGCGGCGCTGGTAGCTGACGAGTACGCTCGGATCGTGGCTAGTCCAGCGCCTGCAGAACTCGCGTTTTTCCCATTCGGCCAAGCCGAGGGCCTGCCGAGTCTGCGACTCACGCCCGAGTCGACCGCCGACCTCGAGGTCGTGGAGCTGCTACGCGCGGCTGAGCCCTACTGGATCGGCAACTGCTGGGGGGTGTGGCTCGATGGATTCGAGTGGGGTCCGCGAGCTGCCGAGATCATCGATGGATTCGAGAGCGATCGGGGCTGGTCATCGCGGCACATCGTGGCGACCCTCGACGTTCGCCGACCGAGCACGGCGATCCAACGATGCACGCTCGTCGCCGACGCTACCGCGGCGTTCGCCGACGCGCGCGACGACGAGTCCGCGATGGCGATCGCCGAGAAGCTCCACGCGTTCAACGGGGTGACGGATCTCGTTGTCCGGCTGCAGTTCGCAGCGGGCCCCATGGTGCTCGATCGGCTCCACGCTGCTGTTGGCCCAACAGCAGGAGGGACCGTCTACGTCAGCCCGAGCGCACCGTGGCTCGACTCGATCCGCCGCTCGATCTACCACGCCCGCAGCCCGTGGGGTCTGCGGCTGCGCCAGGAGTAACGACCATGTCCATGACCCTCGACCCTGCCCTCGCCTACACCGGCACGACGATCGCCAACGAGCTCGGCACCTGGCCGCTGCACGTTGCCCGCGTTCACCCGCGCCTCGCTGACGTGGTCGGCTGGGCGCGCCTGCAGGGCCTGCTCGCGCGCTCGAACGGAGACCAGGCTCGCAAGGCCTGGTCCCGGCTGGCGACGTGGCTCGAGGGTCTGCACCCCGACCGCTACCCCTCGCAGATCGAGGCCGTGCTCGAGGAGGCCGAGGGCGCGCCGTGGCGTGGCCCTCTGTCGCCGAAGCCGCCGGTGACGCGCGCTGCCCTGGTCGACGCTCGCAAGGCGAAGCCCTTGCCCGTGTGCTCGCGCTGCCAGGGCTTCGGCACGCGCACCAGCACTGCAGAGGCCGACTGATGGCGCGCCGCGGCAAGCGACCCACGCTCGCCCAATACGAGCGCGTGCTCGAGCTTCGCCGATCTCGGATCCCACCGGCGGCGATCTGCGAGATCGTGGGGTTGAGTGCGGACGATCTCTCGTCGCTGATCAACGACGGTCTGCCTGCGAAAAAAGGCGTGCACCCGGCTCAGAGACCGATCCGGTCGGTGCTCGTCGAGGATCAGGCGGAGCGGGCTCGCAACGCGCTCGACTGGGCAGGAGCGATCGCAACCGCAGCTCGGCAGACTGCGGCCGAGCGAGCGATCACAGCCCACGCCGCGGCGAAGATCGAGCGACTGCTGATCAGCGCGTGGTCGAAAGTCATCGACGCCGAGATCCGAACGGCGCAGAAAGACCGCCGCGAGATCGACATGAGCAAGCTGCTCCCCGGTCGCGATGTCCTGTTCGCCCTGCGGACGCTCGCCAAGACCCGCGACCTCGCGCCCGACGTGCGCGCGCCGATGGAGGTCTACCGCAAGCGCCTCGACGAGATCGGCAAGGTCGAGCAGGACGATGACGCGTTGCCGCCGATCGACCCGTCGCTGTTCAGCGACCTGATGGAGCTCGACGAGAAGGGCCTCGAGTATTTCGCTTCGACCGGCGAGCTGCCCGAGCCCAAACAGCTCGAGCTGCCGGCCGCGTCGGAATAGGTCCGAGCTCGAGTTGCTTGGGCTCGACCGTGCTAGCTACGATCGAACGACGAGCTGTGCTGCGCGCGGTTGCTGAGGCCGCGCGTAGCGGGCCCGAGCTTTTTCTGCTCGAGCACGGCTTCCGCCCAGGCACACGCGACGTGCTCGAGGTCGGCGATCTGCAGCTCCCGCCCAAGGCCGTCCTCGCGATCGCGCATCGCTACCAGCACGGTGGTCGACCGCTGCGACCCCACGAGCTGAGCGGCGGGCTCGAGCACGCAGCTCGACGCCTCGTGCACCTGGGCTTCCGAGTTCGGCGTGACGGCCAGCTGCTCACGCACGACGACGTCGAGATCCCCAAGCGGCTGAGCCTGCGCGCGCTCGCGGCTGACCTTCGCCTCTACGCGTGCAGGCCCACCAGCGCGCGCGCGATCGAGGCGTGCAAGCGCTACGGGTTCGGCACGCTGATCAGCCCGATCGACGCCCGCTCCGACGGGCGCATCATCGACATGAGCAACTACGCGGTGCCGGTCGAGGGGTTGCCCCACGTGATCGACAACGGGGCGTGGGCTTGCCACAAGGCGGGCATCGACTGGCAGCCCGCGCCGATGATGCGGCTGGTCGAGCGGATCGGACCGGGCGCTGGCTGGCTGGTGCTGCCCGATATCGTGAGCGCCGGCGAGGCGAGCCTGCGTCGTTCGATCGGCTGGCTGGTCGAGCACCGCAGCTGGCTGCGGGATGTTGGGGTGCCCGCCGTCGCGCTCGCGGTGCAGGACGGCATGACGCCCGAGCGGGTTAGGCCGCTGCTCGAGCAGCACGAGATCGGCGTGCTGTTCATCGGCGGATCAGCGGGCCCGAACACGCCCAACTGGAAGTGGCGCACGATCGATCAGTGGGCCGAGCTCGGGCTCGACTTGGGCATCCGAGTGCACGTCGGCCGCGTCAACGGACTCCGTCGCGCGCTGCTGTGCCGCGAGCTGGGCGTGACGTCGATCGACGGCAGCTGCGTCACCCGGTACTCGATCAACGCCCCCAAAATGGCGCGAGGGCACGACGGCATCGAGGACCCGGCCGCGCGCGACGTGGAGGCTGCTCGCCATGCCTGCCGGCGCCGGCGGTTCGAGCTCGCACTGGGCAGCTTGCCGTGACCGTTGCGGCGCCAGCCCGCGGTGTCATGGGCCGAGCATGAAGCGACACCCACAGCTCCGCGCCTCAACATCACCTGCGTCGGCGAGTATCGCTGCACGGGTCCGACGTGCGTCGCACACCGTGGCGGGATGACACGGCAGCGTCAGTACCACCGCGTGCGCTCGAGCTGATCGACCAACCCGGCCCGGCCTGTGGGCTGGGTTTTTTACTGGACGACGGAATAGGAGCATGGAGCGCGCTGATACCGGGCATCACCGGTCAACCACCGAGAAAGTGACGACTACGACGATGTACAAGATCCTGCTCTCTCTCCTGCTCTCAATTCCGATGCTCGGCTGCATCGATGTCACCGTCAGCGAAGGCGCTCACCTGACGTCGTTCGGCGATGACGGCGACTCGACGAGTGACGGCGATGGCGATGGCGATGGCGACGGCGACTCGACCGAATCGGGTGATGGCGATGGCGATGGCGATGGCGATGGCGATGTGGACTGCACCGGAGCGTGCGACCCCGTCTGCGACGTCGACGGCCGCTGCTGGCTGTGGGACGACGGCTGGACCGCTGAGGCCCAGGCGATCACATGGCAGGAGATCGCCGAGGGCGTCCTCGCGGGGACGCTGGTCCCCGTCCCTGGCGACCCCACGTGCTGGCAGTACGCACCCGACGGCCACACCTGCGTGATCGAGCGAGCGTGCGACATGCTCGTTGGTCGTCCCATTGTCGAGGTCCAGCTGACCGCCACAGCGTGCGCCGGCGAGGGCGACTGGGACTGGACCGGCATCGACAACCTCGGGTTCTGCTGGGGCGTGTTCGAGGACCACGGCGTGACGGTCAGGCTGCGTGAGCACGAGGGCGGCCAGGCTTGCTCGTCGTGCTCGCCGGCCGAGTACATGTGCCTGCCCGACACGCGCTGCTTCGCCAAGGTTGCGGGCTGGTCAGCGTGGGCCCTGATCTCGACCGAGGGGCAGACGCAGCTCCTGCAGTCGGTCTCGACGCCCGTCGATCTCGGCGGAGGAATCGAATGCTACGACTTCAACCACTTCGATTGGGTGCAATGCATCGCTCGGGTCGAGTGCCAGGACCTCGTCATGGTCCCGATGTCGCAACTCGAACTCGACCCGAGCGGGACCTCGTGCGCCGACTACCTCGGCCCTTGGGATTCTGTGGCCACGATCACGGGCGCCACGCCTTGCGTTGGGGTGTTCGACGGTCTCGCCGATGAACCGCTAGGGACCGCGTTGCACACGCTATAATGGCGGCACGCCTGGACGAGCCTTCGGGCTGGGTTCTTTGTTGGCCGGCGGAATAGGCGAATCATGGCGCTGATACCGGCTTCATCATGCGTACGTCACTCCCTCCCATCTCCCTCCCCACCCTTCTGACCACCATGCTCGCTTGCGTGGACGTCACGATCAGCGCGGCCGAGGTTACGACCGCCAGCGACCACGGTGAGACCGGAGCCGAAGAACTCGGCGACGGCGACGGCGATGGCGATGGCGTGTTCGGTATCGAGTGGGAGGAGGTCCGCTGCATCGCCAATGACCAGGGCACCTCGAGCTGCTACGGCCGTCCGGTTGGGTCCGTCGATTCGTGGGTCACCGTGGTCCCAATGTGCAGGTTCGATCAGGATGCATACGAATACGAAATCCCAACATGGGACGAGAGCACGTGCGCACCAGGCCTGCTGCCCGAGAAGTGGCAGTGGGGTGCAGTCGAATGCTTCGCCCAGGGTCTATTCTCTCAATCGTCACTTTGCTTCGGCATGTCGTGGGATTGGGCAGCTCCGCTGATCCCCGTCTGCATGATCGAGCAAGGCCCCGATTCTCCGTGGTCCGCATCGATGTGTGCCGCGACAGGGGCTGGCCAGATCGGCGCGCATCCTTGGGATAACGCGTGGTGCCTGAGCGAGTCGGGTGGCTGCTACGCCGAGATTGGCGGCGCCCTGGCGGCGATCGTGCCTACCTGCTGGCTCGACGAGCGCGAGCCAGCAGAAATCCCATCCTGCGATTGAGGATCTACCTGGACGCGAGGAATGGGTCGACCCAGCCTCGCAGCCACATCGTCACACGGAAGTTGGCGCCTGGAGAAGCGCACGCGAATGTGCATGACCCGTCAGCCGAAGGACTGATGCGAACTTCTGGGGTGGCCGATGTAAATCGGCCCGTGTTTGTGGTGTCCATCTGGAAGTACCAACCTTCGATGGGAATAGCAGGGTCGCCCGCGCCAAACCCAAACTTGTCGCGGACAAACACGGCCGCATTACCTGCGTCACTGCCTGTCGTCCAAAAGGCACCGAGCAGGATTTCTCCCCAGGCAGGAACAACGGCGTCGTCCCCTACCTGCATCGCAGGAAACTTTCCGGGGTAGATCGACGCCGACACAGTCGTGGTAGTAGCGACCATTAGGGGCCGGCGCCCTGTCCCGGCCAAAACGTCCATCTCGTCTATCATCACCACTTCACCAGCTCCGCGGTACGACTGCGCGACGAAGTCGGCGGAGCCGATCGAGCTCAAGCATCCAAGGTAGACGGTCTCGGTAACCACCTGCGAGGGGCCCCAGGTCGGGTCGTTCACCGCGTTGATCGTGATCGATCCACCGAGCGCTGTGTCGGGGTGCGATCCTCGAGCATCGACGACGCGCACGGGAGCGTTGTCGGCGAGCCCAATGTCGATCCCGACCGGGGCAGCGGTGTCCCAGAGCACGATGCTGTTTCGGCGAGCTCGGCCCTGCGTTTTCGCGGTCTCGGCCAGCAAGCTCATGAACGTGTTGCCCTTGCCGCCTACAATGCTTTGCTCCTGGCTGGTGTCGATCGCGTTGGGATTGCGATGCCAGGCCTCGCGCGGAGCGACAGCACCATAGTCGTTCGCCCAAGGCGGTGGGGCAGCGTACGCGTACACGGGCTGGACAGCGGAGATGAGAGTCGCCGGAACGGTGCCGTCCTTGGTCCGACCGTGCGTCGGGAAATTCACAAAGCCGGCCGGGTCGGCGTCGAGCCCCAACAGCGAGCAGTTGCAGCTGTGCACGGTGACGAACGTGGTGCTGGACACCGAACCGCCACTCTCCTCGCCGACCGACAAGCCACCGCCGCGCACGTAGTCGCGGGGCACGAGACGATGACCGAGCGCGCCGAGCAGCGGCCGGCACATCAGGATCGACACGTGGCTGTTGAGAAACCCAGCCTGGCCAGCGACCAGCTTGACGATCGCGAGCGGGATGCGTCCTGGCGTCCCCGCAGCAACCACCGGCGTCGCCGAGGCCACGCCCGCAGTCGCGTGGTACTGGGGCAGCCCACCGACGACGAGGTCGTAGCTCTCGATCAGATATTCGCCCGTGTTCGGGTCGAGCTTGTTCCGCTTGCCCGACACGTAGACGTGGTCCACGTCGACCGAGAGTTCGATCGTCACCAGCCTCGGGTTGGCGTTGTCGACCAGCGCAGCGAGGTCGAGCTCCTTCGGCTCGTCGGCCTGCACCCACACCATCGGCGAGTCGACCGATGAATCTGCCGGCGTGCCGGGGACCAACGCGATGCCCGGGCTCACCCGCACCGTGTTCGTGCCGGCGATCGCCTCGACCAGGTAGCCGCCCAGCACCCCGCCTACGCCAGCAGCAACCGCTCGATAGGCGTCGCCGAAGCTCATCGCCCACAGCGACTCGACGAGCGCTCGACCGCTCAGGTTGCCGATGTCGCTGAGGTCATCGCTGGTTAGCCTCTGCAGCGTTCCCCACTGCTGTCGCTTTACGCCGGATCCGTTACCCATGGTGGTCGGAGTCTACCGCAGTCGGCTACGCTGACCGCATGCGATACGGTGAGAAAGGCGAAGCTGTTCGGCTCCTGCAAGTTGCGCTCGAGGAGGCTGGCGAGGAACTGCCCCGCTACGGGGCCGACTCGCACTTCGGCAGCGAGACGGCTCGCGCCCTCGAATCGTTCGCGCGCAAGAACGGCATCACCTCGTGGTCCAACCGAAACGATCCGGTGCCCGAGGAGCTGCTCGATCTACTCGGGTGCGGCGAGGTTCCAGACGACGAGACCGAGCTCGGCCACGTTGAGCCGATCGACGTCGGCGTGCCGGTGTTCGACCTTCGCTCGGGCCGACCCAACCCGCACCCGAAATCGATGAGGAGCTCGAACGGCAAGACCCTCGTGCGCAGCATCAGGGCCATCGACTCGATCGTGCTGCACCAGACCGGCATCGATTTCGGACCCAAGAGCGCGAGCGACGAGAAGCTCGCTCGTCGAGCGCTCAACGTGGCCTGCCACGCGATGGCGTTCCAGCGGGGGTTCTACGTTCTCGCAGCGCCGATCCGCTGGCACATCTACCACGCCGATCGACTCAACAGCCGCAGCCTCGGGCTCGAGGTCGAGGGCAACTACCCGGGTCTGATGCGGCAGCAGGTAGCGAGCGGCAAGCCCTCGACGATGCGCAGCTCCACGCTCGAGGCTGGCCGGGCTGCTCTCCGTGCGCTGGTCATGGAGGCTCGCCGCGAGGGGGCGAGCATCCGCTACCTCTACGCGCACAGGCAGAGCGACAGCTGGCGACGCGCCGACCCAGGCGAATGGCTGTGGCGGAACCTCGTGATCGAGTACGCCGTGCCTGAGCTCGGGCTTATCGTGAAGCACGACGAGACCTTGGCTCACCCGAGCGGCAAGCCGTCGCGCCGCGGCATGCCGGTGCCGATCGACTGGGACCCTCGAGGCAAGGGCAGGTACTAGCGAAGGCCTGGTCAGCCCCAACCGCGGGCCATCTGCTTGGCCATCGCCCACATGTCCGCGACGGTGAAGTTTGCTGCGGATTCGCTCTCCGCCAGATGCTCATAGTGACGCAGCCGGGCCGTCGTCTTGCGCACCGCAATCGCCAGCGGTTCGAGCGGGGACGCAGCCCCGAGCGTGACGGCCAGCCGACCCAACGCGAACATCAGGTCGCCGATCTCCTCGATCACGACGTCGCGTTGGTCCGGCCGAGCCTCGAGGTCGCGCAGCGCTCGTTTGACCTCGAGCAGCTCCGACACGGCCCGACCCTCCAACGCGGCGACGGGGTTCTCGTCGGGCATCGCCGCATCGAAGCGGTCGAACAGCGAGGCCAGGCTCTCGGCCAGCGTCGTCTCGTCGCGCAGCACCGAGGCCTCGACGCGCTCGGCCATGGCCCCGAGGCTCTCGGCGAGCGAGTCGTCCGAGGTCTCGTCGAGATCGACGCCAACGAACTCGGCAATCAGGTGCAGCTTCGCCGCCCATCGTCGGCGCTGGTATCGGTTGACATCGATGGTCATTGCTTTGCTCGTTTCTCCTTCGGCGGTTCGCCGCCCACTGGTGTTCACTTGTTGGAGCCCACGATGTGGGCGCGAGGGCCGAGCACACTGCCGTGTTCTCGATCCTCGAACCTGTTCTCGATCCTCGAACCTGTTCTCGATCCTCGAACCTGTTCTCATTTTTTCGATTTTTCTACACTCCGCCCGTGCACCGCGCATTGCTCATGCTCGAGCTCGCGCAGCAGTTCGGCCGAGTGCCCCATGCAGGCGAGGCGATCATCGTGCTGGGTCCCGGGCCCGCGCTCGAGTATGGCGACCGCCTCGCGCAGCAGCCTGCGGATGCCGTGTGGTACTCGTGGTGCAGCCATGGCTAGTTGAGCCAGCGGTTGGGGTCAGGGTCGTAGGTGACCGACGTCGAGCTTGGCGGTCGATGCTTGAGCACGACGCAGACGATCGTGCCGCAACACAGGCGCTGCAGCGTCGCGTCCACGCCGTCCCTGGCGAGCGCCTGCTCGAGCATCGGCTGGGAGATATCGACGTCGACGTCGAGCTTCGGGTCAGCGGTCGGATTGGAGCCGATCGCCTGGCGGATCGACGCCTCCAGCATCGGCTTGAGCCGGTAGATCACCCACGCCCGTACGTGGGCGTCGTACGAGGGCGGTGGCGGGAGGTAGCGCGGGAAGATCGGATCGTTCACGTCCGAACCAACCGGGTTGTCTGGCCGATATTCCCCGATGCTTGGCGCTCGCTTTTTCTGCAACTTTTTAGTTGCTTTCCGCGGTGGCCACGGTATGTACCCGTCACCGGCGCCGCATCGGGCGGCCCGCCGAGAAGCAAAACCGGAGACCAACATGAGCATCAACAAGCCCTTCCCCAACGCCAACGGCGACATCGTCCTCCACGCGGCCAACCGCTCATTCATCAAGGGCATCGTGATGCTGATCCGCTCGGGCCAGTACCTCAAGCGCAGCGAGATCCGTCGCACGCTCGAGGACAACGGAGCGGTCCGCTACGGGGTGAGCCCGGAGGGCTACGAGATCTACGTGGACGAGGAAACCCGCGGCGGCGGCACCTACAGCCGAGAGGGGCGGGGCTGGGCGGTGCAGTTCTGATCCAGGCCATCACCACCGAGGAGCAACGATCATGCGAACGACCAAGCAATTCGACGGCCAACCATTCACCACTAATCCGGCTCTCGGCTGGGACGGCTACACGCCGCCGGCCCTGGCCGTCGCCCACGAGAGCGCCCGCGTGGGCGCGGTGCTCGAGCTCGCATCGGACCGCCACGATATCGGCACGCTGCGGGCGGTCGTCACCAGGGTGGTCACCGGCGCGCGGCTTGGCACGAGCGTGTACCTGGATTGCCGGGTGCTCACGGTGACCGACGCAATCGAGCCGCTGATCAAAGTCGGCCATCGGATCCGGGTGGAGAATCCCAACCGATGGGTCTGGATGGAGGGCGCTCCCAACCTCGACCGGTTCGCGTTCGACGGCACGATCCGCGAGCTGGCTGGCCAGGAGCGAGCCGATGTGCTCATCGCCGACGCGCCGGGGATCATTGAGATCGATGGTCGCGAGTACGTACTCACGACCAGGGTCGGCACCACCATCGCTACCGGTCACCCGGTGGTCGAGTACGCCGACCGACGCGACCGCCGAGCTTGGCGGGACACCATCACCGGCGCCATCGATCTCGACTAACCCGACCACGATCGGGAATCGGCCCGGCTGACCGCGGTTGGCTGGGCTACCCCGAGAGGAGCGAGATGGCCCAGAGAAGAGTGGTGGCCCCCAGAGCGCGCGAGCGGCTGGGGGCCACCTTCATTCGCCGAGCTGCGCGAGCGCATGCTCGACGCGAGCGCGGATGATGTCGCAGTACGCCGGCTCGCGCTCGGCCCCGATCACTCGGCAGCCGGGGATCCTCGCTCCGGCAACGAACGTGGTGCCGCTGCCACCGAACGGCTCGAGCACCACGCCGCCGCCCGGCGGGAGGAGCATCAACAGCGATCGTCGCATGCCGCGGACGGGCTTGACCGTCGGATGGATGTTGCCGCGTGGAGCCGCCATGAACCTGGCCGCGAGCCCGCGTGCAGGATCGCCCGTAGCGATCGCCCGCTCGGCACCCGAGAGCATGCCCGTCGCCAGCTGGGGCAGCTCCTCGGTGCCCTCGTTGCGCTCGCGGCTCGATGGCTTGGGGCACACAAACACGTTGGCGGGGAAGCGCCCGCGATCGGCGTCGTAGAAAAACTCGCCGCGCAGGCTCCCGTCGGCGCTGCCGGCCAGCCCGACGCCGCGGCTCGGGCTGGCGGGTATCGTCCGCGATTCGAGCTGCGTGTCGGGTCCAGGCCAGAGCGGATCGCCAGGCTGGTGTCGGCACGCCCCGATGTTCAACGCGCCCGTGCCCCACTTGAGGATGTTCTCGACGATCGTCCCCTCGCACGGTTTCTGGGCGATCACGATCGGCTCGACGCAGGGTCGCAGGCGCGTGTGGTAGTCGTGCCAAGCAGCCGCGAGGTCGGACGCTGGCTTGGTGACCTGGACGGCATCATCGGCGCGCGGGAGCTGGGCACCGACGTCGCCGAATCCTCCAGCCGTGAACCCGGGCCGGTGGCCGACCACCTCGCGCTCGAGCCCGAGATGCTTGTCGATCGCCAGCGAGACGTTCATGCCGTGCGGCATGCCTTCCCAATGCAACCAGTGATCCTGGTCGATGATCTCGAACCCGGCATCCTCGATCGCCACCATCAAGCGGTGGATCGTTCGCGTCGCCGAGTAGGCCGCCATGTAGCCGCCGGGCTTGAGCACGCGCAGGCACTCGCGAGCCCAGCTGATGCCCGGCACGCCGGCATCCCACTCGCGACCCATGAAGCCACCCTTGGGACCACCGCCTCGCTTGCGCAGCTCCTCGATCTCGTCCCAGGTGCGAGCCCGACCGTCGGGGCTCAGGCCGTACGGCGGGTCGCTGACGATCGCGTCGACCGAGTTGTCGGCCATCGATCGGAGCACGTCCATGCAATCCGCACAGTGCAGCACGTGCGGGCCGAGCTCGATCACCTCGCCGACGACGGTGATCGGCTCGCTGGGCGCCGGCGGGATCCAATCGTCGTCGGCCGACTCGCCGCCGCCGAGGTTGGGGTCGTGGTCTTCGGTGGGCAGATCGCTATCCCACTCGATGCCGATCTCGGCCAGCTCGGTCGGATTGAGGCCGACGTCATCCCACGCGAAATCCGAGTACTCGCTGATCGTCTCGGCGAGCGCATCCACGTCCCAACCCGCGAGCTCGGCCGTGCGGTTGTGGGTCACCCGCCACGCTGCTGCTCGCTCGTCATCGTCGTCGAACCGCAGCGCAGGCACGAGCGCCCAGTCGACCTCGATCTCGTAGTCGACGCCGCGCTGCAGGCCGGTGTAGTCGCGACCGGGCAGCTCAGGCTTGAGCGTCGCCGTCGCTCGCACGGCTGGGTCATCGCTGGCAGATGCAGCCGCGAGCTCGCGGGCGGCGAGCAGCGTCCCGTTGCCGCGGATCACGATGTTGCTGCCCTTGCGGGCGCCGATCGGCTCGCGCCAGCCGAAGTGCCTCAGCGAGTTGCGGATGGCTTCGAGGTTGCGGTCGTCATGGGTCCGCTCGTTTTTCGAGTCCAGCTGCAGCGTCTCGATCGGCACCGCGAGCTTCGCTAGCCGAGGGTCAGCGAAGTAAAGAGGTGATCGATGGGTCTTCGATGGCTTCGACACGGGCCCGAAGGTACAGCGAGTAGACTCGCTCCATGCAGCGCGCACCCACGCTGGCCCAGTTTCTGGACATCCTCCGGCGAGTCACGCCCGCGAGCTATCACGAGCAGTACCTGCAAGACCCGCGGGGAGCCATCGCGCTCTACCGAGGTTGGGCGCGCACGTTCGCGTTGCTCTCGCAGCGGATTGAGCGAGCGGCGAGCCGGCAGCTGCTGATCCCGGCACCTGGATTCGAGCCGCCGAGCTCGGCCCGGCGCGCGACGATGACGGTGGTCGTGCAGCGCTCGCGTGACCTCGACGTGGGGCTGCTGATCGGCTCACGCTGCGCGACGCTCGAGGGTCCCAACGTGAGGCGCTACGAGAACAACAGCCCCGTACGGTGGCTGCCTGGCGACCCCGAGCACCGCAAGACGGTCACATTCGAGTCGACGCTGATCGGCGAGCCCGGCAACGCCGAGTGGCTCGGCAACGAGGATGGGCTGATCGTCGACCCGAACACCGGACGGCCCAACCTGCGCGTCACGGACCTGGTCTCGCAGTCCGATCAGCGGTCGGGCACGGGCGCGGTGCTCGAGGTCAACCCGGGCGAGCTCTCGACGATCACCGACGAGGGCAGGAACCCGACGTTCCGCGACGGCGACGTCGGCCTCTACCTGCGGATCGACTACGCGAGCGAGCTGGCCAACCTCGGTCGGCTGCTGCGGGTGGTCGGCTACTCGATCTCCCCAGTCGAGTCGCCGCCCGGC
>JALOAI010000081.1 GCA_023228945.1 Pigmentiphaga sp.
CCGCCTCCCAATCCGCGCGCCTTTCGCGCCCCATGCGGTTCACTTCGGGCAACTGATCGGCGTAGATCTGGAGCTCGCGGTCGTCCACCAGCCGACCGGCACGGCGACCGATCACGGAAAGCACCTGCCGGTAGCTGCGCGGCAACGCGCCGGTCGTGAATTCGAGCTGACGGATTTCCTCTTCACTCAGCCCGGCAATGTCCTCGGGCCGGGCGATGCCGTGTTCGATCAGCGTCTGGCGCAGATTGCTCGCATTGAGCGTGATTGAGGCACGACGTGCGTTGAGCGTGGGCGCGCCGATCCATTCGGGCCATTGACGGAGGGGCAACCTGCCGGCATCCGGCACCATATCGAGTTTGTCCCACAGAAAACCGCTGGCGTCATAATCGGTCCAGGCCTGACCCATGGAAATCTCGACATGATCGTGCGGCACGCCGAGATCCAGCACATAGACGATCCTCAATCCAGCGCCCAAGGCGCTCGGTTCGGTCCTGGCCCAGAGCGGCGATTGCAGCCACAGGCAGAAGGGGTCGTATGGTAAAATCTCGATGCCGAAAGCGCGTTGGCAATAGTCTTGCCAATCCTCGCCGGGCAGCGCCACGATGCCGGCCGGCGGACCATAGGCCAGCGGCGGCATGGCGGCGGGGGGATGAGCGGCAATACCCTCGGGCATCGGCTCGAAATCCAGCATATAGGCGCGATCGAACAGCAGCCCGCCAGCGGCGTCGATCTTCCCGGCATTGACGACCAGATAGCGCGCCAGCGTCAGCAGATTGTCGTACTGTTCGACGGTGTGCTCATGGAAATGATGCTCGTAGCGATCGCTCACCCTGCCACCGCTCAAAAGCCGCCCTCAACGGTTCCGTCGGACGGTGGAGCGTCGCAATCCGGGCCGCAATCCCTGATGATGTGGTTCTGGTAAATATCGCAGAACCCCAGCGCGGCGAACCCGGCCAGAAGGATGCCGAGCAGAACGAGGGCCGCGATGGTCAGCGTTCTTCGGGAGGTCATGTGCGAAGGCTCCTTTGTTGTGTCAGGGCAGGGTGCCGGACCCGGCCAGCGCCTCGCGGGCTTCTGTGTGCTGAGGATTTTCCTCAAGCACGCGCCGGAAATCGGCGATGGCGCCCGCCGCGTCGCCGAGCTCCTGGCGGGTTCGGGCGCGCAGAAGATAGCCTGTCCAATCCGCGCCGAGCGCGATCGCCCGGTCGAGATCGGCGAGCGCCTCTTCGTGTCGGCCGAGTACCCCCGAGGCTTCGGCCCGGCCGAGCAGGCTGGTCATGTAATCCGGATCCAGTTCCAGCGCGCGGGAATAGGCGCCGATGGCGCCGGCGAAACTTTCACTCGAATATTGCAATTCCTCGCCATACATATGCGCCGCAATGACCATGCGCTCACGTGTCAGGGCATCGGGCTCATAGCCTCTCTCAAGCGCCATCTCGAAATGAAGATCGGCCATCATGTGGTCGCCCTGGTCGAACCAGACATGGCCGAGTTCGGGATAAAGCAACGCACGGCTGCCCCTGCTGCTTTCGAGGAGATCGACAGCCGCATCGTATTCGCCGCGTGCGCGCAGGATGCGCGATGCCTCGACCGCACCCAACGCCTTTTCCTCGTCGGTGCCGGACATGATCGAGCAGATATGGAGCCTGGCGTCCTCGTCCCGATCGGCGAGGCAGTCCCGCAGGGTGAAGGGCAGTTGGGCATGTGCGGGCAGCGCGACAATGGCGGCGAGCATGATGCCGGACAAGCGCGACCATGCTCCGCCAAAGGTGCGGCCAGTGCGAGTCATCAGAGTTTCCAGCAATAATTGCTCGCGGTGTTCCAGGTGCCGCCAATGGCACGGCATTGGCTCGGCGTTGAAATCGAGGTCTGCATGAGACCGGGACTGGTTCGCTGCGACGTGCTGCTCCCTGAGCTTGACGCGGTACTGCCGCCACCGGAACCGCCACCCCAGAACCTGTCCCAGCCGGCCTGTTGCCGCTCGACAAACGCTTGGCGGCGGGCCATCTCCTCTGGGTCGTTGAGAACGCTGTTAGCGCAGCCGGCAGTAAGAAGCGTTGCGCCGACGAGCAGCGTTGAGATCAGGATTCGTGACATTGCTCCCTCCAATCTGGACTTTGAGCCATCGTGCCGGGGATGCGCGGATGGTTCTCCCCCCTGTTCAGGGGGGATGGAACGCCAAGTCACCAATCCACCCAATCGGGTGGCGGGTTGGCGTTGTGCAAAGTTTCCGGGTCAAGGGGTTTGGGGCCGCCGGATCGGATGACCGGCCAGATCATCGGCAGATAGATCGCCGCGAGGGCCATGAAGGCGGTGGCAGCAGGTTCGAACCTGGAATGCACCACCATCAGCGCGGCGCCGCCGATGACAATGGCGACGGCGAACGCGGCCACTATGCAGGTGGCGAGCCATTCGCCTCGGCCTGGTCCGGTTTGGATAACGGCGTCGGGGTTGGCTTTCTTCAGTCGCCGCGCCAGGGTGAAGGTCAGGCCCCGGAAGGTCGCATCGCGCCTTTGGAGCCGACCCCAGTATCGGCGCTCTTCCTTCGTCCAGCGCGGCCAGTAGATGTCCGAGAGCTTGTGGACCCGGCCCGTTTTCTCGACCAGCATGCAACGCGACGCCGCGCCGGTCCTTTCGGCCAGGTTGAGTCGCATGGACGCGATATCGGTGAGCGCCACATGACCCTCGCTGGAACCGATACGCCAATGCAGCATGGCCCCGTCCAGCCAGTAGGCACGTCGCCGGTGAAACGGGCCGGGGCGGAAGGCATGGCCATGCTGGCTCTGTTCGCGGGCGTTGGTCATCGCGCCAATCCCCCCCGTTTACGGCAGGAACCGGGTGGCGATCAGATCGGAGCAGAATTCCGATGTCGGCCCGGCCAGGGGCGTGCCGGTGATCTGCCACAACCCGTCGTCGCGCCGGTTCAACTGGCCACGGAAGTTGGCTGAGCCGTACCCCTCGGGCTCGAGCAGCCACTCTTCGCGCTGGAACTGGAGATAGCCGGCAGTGTTGGCGCCGCGCGGCTCTGTCAGGAGAAACCCTGAGATCGTGAAACTGCCCGCAACGTCCGCAAGCTCGCCATTCGCTCCGGCGAGCACCGGAACGAATCCCAGCGTACCATCGACGCGCAACTCCGTTCGTCCCTCGATTTCGCTGACCGCGATATCGAGCACGACGCCGTGTTCGCCGTCTTCGCACAGATAGCTCCCGGCGTAGATGCCGCCGATTCCCTCGCCGGTGGCGGGGATCTGAGCGGAAGCCGGAAAGCCCAGCATCGCGGACATGGCAAGGGCGAGAATGGCGGGTTTCGCTTTCATGGGGTCCTCCTGTTGCTTCAGGATCGGGTAGTGCCTGCATCCCCG
>JALOAI010000082.1 GCA_023228945.1 Pigmentiphaga sp.
GGGCGCTCCCCTCGGCAGTGGAGGCGAGCCGGGCGCTTGCGGTCTCTAGAGCAGTAGCCCTGGCGTCGAGAGCCGCGAGGGTGGCCTGGTAGCCGGCCTCGATGATCGATAGCTGCCCGGCGGCCGTGGCCTGTCCGTAGCTGCCGGTGGCCCAGCTAAGTAGAGTGGAGGCCGATATCTGGCCGCCGATGGCGTAGGAGCCGACAGGGCCGGCCAGCCAATCGGCTTGATTCTCGGTCAGCACCAGCTCGCCTTCGTGCGCGATGATGGGCACGGCGCGGCCGGTTGATTTCTCGGGCGCGGGTAGTCCCTTGTCTCTGCCGACCCAGCCGCCCGAATCATACGAACCTACCCAGCCGCCCCAGGCTCGGAAGGCGGGCACGGCCACGCTGCCGCCCTGGGGAGTGCGTATCTGTACGACCGGAGCCGGTCCTGCGTTCCATCCGGAGACCAGCCCCTGCTTGAGCTGTAGCCCCCAGGTGTAGGCCAGTTTGGCGGCCTGTGACTTCTGGTAGCCTTCAGCGAAGGCCGCCCACATGGTATCCGCAGCTGAAGCGCCCACCGGAATGCAGAGGGCGTTCAAATGGCGGCTGAGGGCGTCCATGTTCTGCCCGAGATGGCTCTCAAGTCCCCCGAGCGCCTTCCTGACCACTTCGGGCTTAGCCCCCACGAGCGCCGCGACGAACTCCGGCCCCAGCTCAGCGGCCTTCATGATGACGTCCGCACCGAACTCCGGCCCGAACTTGGTGGCGAGCAGCTTGAGGTTACCCTCGAAGTCGCCCCAGGCGGCGATGGCCTCATCCATCTTGGCGAGGTAGCTATCGAGCGAGCCTTTGGCCTCATCCCAGATGGCGGCCGGATCGGTCATCGTGGTATAGGTGGCGGACAGCTGGGAGGCCATCTCATCAAGGTGAGCCAGCAGCTCAAGCTGCTCCTCTTGCGCCGCCTTGGCCAACCTGACCTTCTCCTCCAGTTCGACCTCTGCAGCGGCGAGTTCTTTGATCCGTGCGCCGTAAAGACCCTCTTGCCCCGGACTCCAGATGCTGCCCCCGGTGACGCCCTCGCCCTCCACGAGGCGCTTATACAGTCCGGCGTTGTTCTCCGCCACTATCGCTACACCGGCGTCGGTCAGGGTGAGCCCGAAAGCGGCGGCGAGAGCGAGCACCTCTCCTCTCGTCTTCGCTTTGGGGACGTTGAACTCCTTACCTTTGTTCCAGGCGCCCGTGAACCAGTTGCTCTGTAGGTCCTCCATCGCTCGCTGGAAGGCGTCGGTCCGGGGGAGGTCCCGGTAGGCGTCTGCCATGCGTTTCGCGATGTAGTCGCGCTGTTTGTTGAAGTCCGTGCCGAGGTCCATGCCGAACAGGAACGCGGCCACGGCCTCACCCGTGCCGCTCGCTGCCGCCTTCACGAGCTCCCACACCGCGCTCGCCACGTAAGGGGCGGCGGTCTTGATGCCCTCGCCCAGAAGGACGGCCACCCTCTCACCTACGCCCGACCAGTCGCCGGTCTCGATGGCGTAGTCGACTATGCCGGTCAGTTCGTCCACGAACTCCCGGACCTTGGGCAAGAGCGTGGTACCCAGGTTGATGGTCAGGGTCTCGACAGCGCCTTTGAGCTGCTCCCAGGAGCCGTAGAGGTTGTCGAGCTTGGTGGCGGCGATATCCTGCGCTGCGCCGGTACGACCCACGGCCGCCGTCATCTCGTCGAAGGCCGCTGCACCTTCCTTGATGAGGATGTTGGCCGCCCGGATGCCGTAGGAGCCGAAGATGACACCGGCCGCCAGGTCGCGGTCCGCGTCAGAAAGACCGACGAAGGCGTCCTGCAGACGCCGGATGAGCTCAGCCGCCTCGACCGCGTTGCCGTTGGCGTCGTACAGCGATATGCCGTAGCGCTCCATGGCCTTGCGCGCCTGGTCGGTGGGCGTCATGAGCTGCATGAGCATGGACTTCAGCGCCGTGCCGGCCACAGCGCCCTTCACACCGTTGTTGGCCAGGAGCGCGAGGGCTGCGTTGGTCTCCTGTAGGGTCCACCCCATGCCTGCCGCGATGGTGGCAACGTTCTCGAGTGACTGTCCCAGGCCCGTGACCTCGGTGGTAGATAGGTTCGCGGCGTTCGCCAAGACGTCGGCCACCATACCCGCGTCCTTGGCTTTCAGGCTGAACTGCGAGAGGGTGTTGGCGGTGATCTCGGCGGCTTGGGCCACGGAGAGCTCGCCCGCCGCTGCGAGATCAAGGGTGCCTGCAAGAGACGCCATGGTCTGCTCGATGGTGAAGCCGGCTTTGATGAGCTCGTTCGCCGCCTGGGCGGTCTCGCCGGCGGAGAACGCGGTGTCCTTGCCTAGCTGGAGGACGACGTCGCGCAGCTTGTTCATCTCCGCAGCAGTGCCGTTGGCGTTGGCTTTCACGCGGGACATCTCATACTCGAAGGAGGCGGCCGTCTTGATGGCGTAGAGGCCCACCTTCTGCACGGCTAGGGCCAGCCCCGCTAACCCGCCGACCGCTGCTCCCGCTGCAGCCGCGCCCACCGATTTCCAGGTCGAGGTCAGGCGACGACCGGTCTTATCCGTCTCCTGGTCAAGGTCCTTGAGACCCTTGATGTAGGGCCTGCCGTCGGCGGAGAACTCGATATAGAGGCGGCCAACTCTATCGCTCACTCAGTCTCTCCTTCTTCTTCTTCCGGAAGCGGTCGATCAGGCGCGCATGCCGCGAGTAGGTGCGGGCCAGCATCTGGCGAGCCAGAGCCCTCACCGTCTCGGGATCCTTGGGGGCGTCGTCCTTCTGTTCGGGCTGATACTCGGGCTCAAACTCACCGGTCATGGCGACCGCGATAGCTTTGGCCAGAGTCAGGACCAGGCGGTCGCGGTGAAGCGGCAGGTCGCGGTCCATGGCGTCGGTCCAGAACTCATCGCCCTTCATGAGCTCCCAGGGCGAGATGCCGTACCAGAACGCCAGCGACGTGAAATATTGTTCTACATCCCTCTGAGAAGAGGGCTCGCCCCCCGAAGAGCGTTTCCCGCGGCCCTACCGGATTTGACCTCGTCCACCAGGGCCAGACAGTGTTGGATCCACCCGATCTCCATGTGGCGGGCGATGTCCACGGGATCAGTCAGCGGTTCGAGATACACGGAGAGCCGGATGGCAGGCTCCATGACCGACCAGTCGAACTCCACCGGGGCCACGTCATCGTCGTCACTCTCATCGATGTAGACGCGGCCGCTCTCTTCGGCCGCGTCGATCAGACGGCGCTCCACAGCAGCCTCTACCGCCTCCGCAAGGCCGGCTTCGTCGCCTCCGTAGTCCCTCTCCAGCTTCTCACGGGCCTCTTGCGCCCATGTCGCTCGTTGGGCTTCGTCTT
>JALOAI010000045.1 GCA_023228945.1 Pigmentiphaga sp.
GACTACGCCATCAAGAACAAGACGTGGGAAGGCACCATCGCCGTTCCGCGCGAGGACATTGATGACGATCAGTTCGGCGTCTACGCGCCGCTGTTCGAGGAAATGGGCCGCTCGGTCGCAGCTCACCCCAACCAGCTCGTGTTCGAGCTGCTCAAGGCCGGCTTCTCCTCGCTCTGCTATGACGGGCAGAATTTCTTCGACACCGACCACCCTGTTCTCGACGCCGATGGCAAGACGGTTTCCGTCTCCAACACCGGCGGCGGCTCCGGCACGCCGTGGTTCCTGATCGATGACAGCCGCACGCTCAAGCCGATCATCTACCAGGTCCGCAAAGACTACGACATGGTCCGCCAGGACGCGCCGACCGACGACAACGTGTTCAACCGCAAGGAGTTCGTCTACGGCGTCGATGGTCGGTCGAATGTCGGCTTCGGCTTCTGGCAGTTCGCCTACGGCTCGAAACAGACCCTCGACAAGACCAGCTACAAGACGGCCCGCGAGGCGCTGTCCGGCATGAAGGGCGATTATGGCCGCCCGCTGGGCCTCACGCCCAAGCTGCTCGTCGTTCCTCCTTCGCTGGAAGGGCCGGCGCTCGAAATCCTCAATGCCGATCGCGATGCGGCCGGTGCAACCAACGTCTACAAGGGCACGGCCGAGCTTCTCGTCTGCCCCTGGCTGGCGTGAGGGAGGGCTGACCCATGGCAAAGCTGAAGGTGCTCCGCATCACCGCCAAGCGCGACGGCCGCCGCCGCGCCGGCATCGATCATCCGGCCAGCCCGGTCGATCATCCGTTCGACGCCTTCTCGAAGGCGCAGATCGAGCAGCTCATGGCCGACGATCAGCTCGTCGTTCAGGAGACCGAGATCGACGTGCCGGATGACAAGCCGGCCGGCGGCGGCCGTGGCGGAAAGGCTGCGAGCTGACCGATGGCCTATGCGACCGCCCAGGACATGATCGACCGCTTCTCCGAGCAACAGCTCAAGGAGGTCACCGATCCTGATGTTGAAACCATCAGGACGGAGGCGCTCGATCGTGCGCTTGAGGACGCGTCGGATGAGATCGACGGCTATCTGGAGGGGCGGTATCGCCTGCCCCTCCAGTCGCCGCCGCGCAGCCTGCGCATCCTTGCGTGCAATATCGCGATGTACCGCCTGCTCACCCTGCGCCAGATCGACGTGATGGAAGATCAGCGCAAGCGCTACGAGGATGCGGTCAAGTTCCTGCGCGCCGTCGCCAATGGCGACATCAATCTGGGCCTTACGGCGGACCACGAGACCGTGCAGCCGGCTGGCGGGCCGACCATGCGCGAGGGTCCGGCGCGGACCTTCTCCCGCGACAGGTTGCGGGGGTACTGATGGCCGGCGTCAAAGTTGCCATTACGGTCCAGGATGACGGCTTCCGCGATGCGCTGATGCGCCTTCTGGCGGCGACGGCCAATCTGAAGCCGGTGTTCGATGAAATCGGCTCGGCGCTGCTGGCAACGACCGAGCAGCGGTTCGAGGCGGAAGCCGGGCCGGACGGCGTGCCCTGGGCCGCGCATTCGGCGGCGACCCTTCTGCGGCGCGGCTCCAGCGCCCGCAAGCTGCGCGACAAGGGCCATCTTTACCAGTCGCTCACCTATGCCTCGGGCCGGCTCAAGGCCGAGGTCGGCACCAACCGCATCTATGCGCGCATCCATCAGTTCGGCGGCAAGGCCGGGCGCGGCCGCAAGGTGACGATACCGGCGCGGCCCTATCTCGGCATCAGCGCGGATGACCGCACCATGATCGGCGAAATCCTGACCGACCACCTGGCCCTGGCGGTGCGCAAATGATCGGCGAAATCGAAACGGCCATTGTCGAGCGGCTGTCGGCCCAGCTCACCGGCGTCAAGGTCGAGGCGTTCCCCGACAAGCCCGACACCTACAACATGCACCACCCGAAAGGCACGGTGCTCGTCGCCTTCGGGCGCTCGACCTATTCCCAGCCGCGCGCGACCGACCTGGTGGTGCAGGAGCGGCGCATCGAATGGGACATCACGCTGGTGATGCGCAATCTGCGCGACCATGCCGGTGCCTATGACGTGATCGATGCGGTGCGCCTGATCCTGACCGGATGGCGGCCGCCGGCCTGCCGCAAGATGATGCCGGTGCGCGAGCAGTTCCTCGACCAGAAACAGGGCGTCTGGACCTACGTCATCACCATGGCGCACGCCACCACGGTGGTCGAATGCGCCGAGGAAGAAGACCTGCCGCTGCTCAAGCGGATCAACACCGAAGACGATTTCGGCACCACGCAAGCGCCGCGCGGCGATGGCGAGGATGACGATGACGGCGATGGCGGCGGCGAAGCGCCTGCGCCTGATGACGACTGAAACCCGGCACCACGGAGGTTCGAAAGCCAATGGGTAAGTTCATCTACAAGGGACCGATGTCCGCCGCCACGCTGGGCGACGGCACGGACGTGATCCTCATGAACGGCAAGGAGGTCACCCTGCCGGACGATAATGAATGGGTGAAGAGCCTCGTGGCCCAGGGCCGGCTGACCCCGGCCGGCGAGCGCCAGGCAAGGCCGGCTCGGCCCGCGCCCAAGGCCAAGACCACTCCCCAGCCTGCCGACAAGGAGACCAAGTAATGGCTGCGAATTTCCTTCATGGCGTCGAGACGATCGAGATCGACAAGGGGCCGCGCCCGATCCGGGGCGTGAAGACGGCCGTGGTCGGCCTGATCGGCACCGCGCCGGTCTTTGCCGTCGATGGCACGCTCGCCAGCATCAACGACCCGGTTCTGGTTCTGTCCGATCGTGACGCGGCGCAGTATTTCGGGCCGCAGATGGAGGGCTACACGATCCCCCAGGCGCTCGATGCGATCTTCGATCAGGGGCGCGGCATCGCCATCGTTGTCAACGTCTTCGATCCCGCCGAGCACACCAGCGCGCAGGAAGAGGTCGACAAGAGCTTCGGCGCGAATGGTGCGATCGCCCTCGACCATCCGGGCGTCATCGGCCTCGTCGTCAAATCCTCGGACGGCGAAACCACCCATGTGGCCGGAACCGACTACGTGCTCGATCCCGTCTCCGGCGTGGTCACGCGCCTGGCCGATGGCGCGATCGCGGCCGGCGCGACGGTCAAGGTCGCCTACGACTACGCCGATCCGTCCAAGGTGATGCCGTCCGACATCATCGGCACGGTCGATGCCGCCGGAAACCGCACCGGCCTTCAGGCGCTCCAGGACACTTATAATGACATGGGCTTCTTCGCCAAAATCCTGATCGCGCCCGTCTACGGCGCGCTCAACGCGGTGGCGACCGAGCTGAATGTCATGGCGCACAAGCTGCGCGCCGTCGCCCTGGTCGATGCGCCGATCGGCACCACTTTCGCCGACGCCATCGCCGGGCGCGGCCCGAACGGCTCGATCAACTTCAACTATTCGAGCGAGCGGATGGTGCTGTGCTATCCGCACCTCAAGGTCTACGACATCGCCACCGATACCGAGCGGCTGGAGCCGTTCAGTCAGCGCCTGGCCGGCGTCATCTGCGCGGTGGACAATGATCGCGGCTACTGGTGGAGCCCTTCCAACAACGAGATCAAGGGCATCATCGGCGTCGAGCGCAAGCTGTCTGCGATGATCAACGATCCGACCACCGAGGTGAACCTGCTCAACGAGAACGGCATCGTCACGCTGTTCAATTCGTTCGGCACCGGGCTGCGGAGCTGGGGTAACCGCTCGGCGGCATGGCCGACCGTCACCCACCCGAAGAACTTCATCAATGTGCGCCGCACGGCGGACGTGCTCCACGAGAGCGTCGAATATTCGATGCTCCAGTTCATCGACCGGCCGATCAACGATGCGCTGATCGATGACATCAAGGAGAGCGTCAACGCCTTCATGCGCACGCTGATCGGGCGCGGCGCGCTGATCGACGGCATCTGCATCTACGATCCGGCGAAGAACGAACCGACCCAGCTGGCGCTCGGCCACCTCGTCTTCGACATCGAGTTCATGCCGCCGACCCCGGCCGAGCGCATCACCTTCGAGAGCTTCATCAACATCGAGATGCTGCGCCAGCTCGGCGGCGGCGCGTAAGGAGGCGGCAAGCCATGAACGACAAGATCGCGATCAATCGCGTCACCAACGCGAATGTCTACATGAACGGCAATTCCCTCCTCGGCCGGGCCGAGGAAGTGGAGCTGCCGCAGATCAAGCACAAGATGGCCGAGCACAAGGCGCTCGGCATGGTCGGCACCGCCGAGTTCTTCGCCGGCATCGACAAGATGGAGGCCAAGATCAAATGGGCCTCCTTCTATTCCGAGGTGATGCGGGAGGCGGTCCATCCGTTCAAGACCGTCCAGCTCCAGACGCGGTCGAGCCTCGAAACCTATACCGGCCAGGGCCGCACGGCCGAGGTCCCGGTGATGGTGATGCTGACGGCGGCGTTCAAGGAGTTCCCGCTCGGCAGCTTCAAGCAGCATGAGCCGGCGGTCGTGGATACGGTCCTGTCGGTCTATTACGCGGCCATGGAGATCGACAAGCAGCAAATCTTCGAGATCGACGTGCTCAACAACATCTACAAGGTCGCGGGCGACGACGTGCTCGCCACCTATCGCCTCAATATCGGGGCGTAGCGATGGCGGCGGCCGGGCCGGCATGGCCTGACCGCCCGGCCGCCGTCATCCATCAATCAGGCCAAACCGGAGACAGGCTCATGAACGACAAGATCGAGAAGACCGAAACGAAGGAAGCGCAGGCGCGCGACGTGAAGGAGGTCACGCTGCCCTCGTCGGGCCTGGTGGCCACGGTGCGCAAGGGGAAGGGCAAGGACATGCGGATCGCGGCGCGCCACGTCAATCCGGCGCAGGACCCGATCGGCTATGCGATGGCGCTGGCGGCCCAGCTGACCGAGATCGACGGCAAGCCGGTGCTGCCGGAAGACCTTGACGACATGGATATGGACGATGTGGGGGCGATCATGGGCGCGCTGCCGGGAAAGTCCCTACCCCAAGGGATGCTTTCCAGCTCGTGACGGTGACGGGATGGTCGGCGGCCGAGATCGACGGGATGGAGATTGCCGACCTGACCGACTGGCTGGAAGAAGCCGGCGAGCACGCCAGGGCGACCAACGAGGCGATCAGGGAAGCGCGCGAGCGCGCTTCTCGCTCTTCTTAGCCTGGGCGGCAGCGTGGTCGGCCTTAGCCTTTGCCCACGCCTCACTATTTGCGCGCTTCATCTCCTTCGCAAACCAGATGGAGCCGCGAATGGTCCTGTAGATGGCGACGATGCCGACATAGGCGAGCCCCAGCACCGCGCCAATGCCGAAGAGGATGAAGAACAGAAACAGAATTTCCACAGCCCGACCCTTTCTTTTCTGCCAATCCGAAAGTCTAGCCCGATATGGACAGCATTTTCAATCTCGCGGTGATCATCAGGGCGGTCGATCAGCTGACCGGCCCCGCCCGCGAGATGGCGAACGCCATAACTAATCTCGACGGGATGGCCGCGCGCGGGCAGGCGATGATGGACTGGGGCACGCGCGCCTCGGCGGCTGGCGCGCTGACCGAGATGGCGGCCGGCAAGATCATGTCGGCGCTCAACGGGCCGATCGACGCGGCGGCGCAATTCGAGGAAAGCATGGCGCTGGTGCGGGCGGTCACCGCCAACATCACCGGCGAGGAGTTCGCGGCGCTTACGGCCCAGGCGCGCGAACTGGGTGCGTCCACGGCGTTCTCGGCCAGCCAGGCCGCCGAAGGTATGGCCTTTCTCGCCAAGGCGGGTTTCACCGCTCGCGAGCAGCTCGCGGCGATGCCTTCCATGCTGGCGCTGGCGCGCGCCGGCTCGACCGATCTGGGTCAGGCTGCCGACATCGCCTCCAACATCCTGTCCGGCTTCGGGCTTGAGGCTGAGGAGATGGCGCGGGTGGCGGACGTGATGGTCGCAACCTTCACCACCGCCAACACCGATATTCCGATGCTTGGCGAGACGATGAAGTACATCGCCCCGGTGGCGCGGGCGGCGGGCATGAGTTTCGAGGAGGCGGCCGCCATGGCGGGCCTGCTCGGCAATGCCGGTATCCAGGCCAGCCAGGCGGGCACCACGCTGCGCTCGATGCTGACGCGGCTGGCTGCGCCCGGCGGCGAGGCGGCGAAGACGCTCGATGCGCTGGGCATTTCCGTTTCCGACGCCGATGGCAATATGCGCAACATTGTCGAGCTGATCGGCGATGTCGGCTCGGCGATCGAGAACCTCGGCACGGCCGAGCAGCTCCAGATCATCGGCACGGTGTTCGGCAGGCAGGCGGCGGCGGGTGCGGCCGAGATGCTGGCCCAGGGCACGTCGATCGCCGAATATGTCGAGCAGTTGTCCAACTCGGGCGGCCGCGCGGCGCAAGTCGCCTCTGACATGGGCGACAATTTGCGCGGCGCGCGCGTTGAGTTCACCTCGGCGATCGAGGGACTGAACATCAGCCTTGGCACGATATTGCTGCCGACGATGACGGAGATCGCGCGCACGGCAACGCGGGTGGTGCAGAACCTGATGAGCTGGGCCGAGGCCAATCCCGGCATTGCCGAGACGGCGATGAAGATGGCGCTGGTGGGCGGCATGGCGCTGTCGATCGTCGCGCCGATCCTGTCGATCATCGGCGGCTTCTGGACCATGGCCGGCGCGGGCCTGGTGGCGCTCTCGCGCCTCGGCATGCTGTTCATCTGGCTTGTGCCGAAGATTGTCGCCGCCTCGGCTGCGGTGCTTGGCCTAGCTTACAGGTTGGTTCTCGCGGCCGCCAGCGCCGTCCCCGCCATGCTGTCCGGCCTCGCCTCCATGGGCGCGGCGCTGGGCGGGTCGATCCTCGCCGGCCTGCGCGCCGTCACCATGGCGGCCCGCGCCATGGGGCTTGCCTTCCTGATGAACCCGGTGGTGCTGATCGCGGTCGCCATCGCGGGCGCGGCCTTCCTCATCTGGCAATATTGGGAGCCGATTTCCGCCTTCTTCGTCTCGCTCTGGGGCGACGTTCAAACGGTCTTTGAGGGCTTTTCAACCTGGCTTTCAGGCTGGTGGGAAACCCTCACCGGATGGTTCGGCGAGGGCTTCGACTGGTCGGGCATGATACCCGACATCGACTGGGCCGCGCTCGTGCCGCCGCTCGAATGGTCAACGGTGTTCACCGTGCTCGACTGGGCGACCTGGCTCCTGCCGATCCGCTGGCTCGACTTCATTCCCGGTTTCTCCTGGGCTGAAATCTTCGCCGGCATCGCCGCCTTCGAATGGTCGAGCCTGATCCCGGACCTCGACTGGTCGGCGATCATCCCGGCTGCGCCCGATATCGACTGGTCTTCCGTCACCGATGCGATCGCGGTGCCGTTCACCATGGCCTTCGACCTGGTCGATGCCGTGTGGGGCCGGTTGCAGTCGCTGTTCGAATGGTCGCCGATCGAGGCGATCACCGGCGCGTTCGGCGGTATCGGCGAGACGCTGGTCGGCTTCATCTCCGACGCGGCCGACATGGCGGGCGCGGCATGGAACCGCGTCACCTCGCTGTTCTCCAGCTCCGACGCCGTCGATCTGGCCGCGCGCGACCCGGCCTCGATCGAGCGCGCGACCCGCGCTGCGCATGAGCTGGCCGAGGCGCTTGAGGGTGTCGCCGGCCTCGACCTGTCGTCGGCGCAGGCCGGCGTCAACGCCGTCACGGAAGCCGCCGCCCAGGCCATCGCCTCGGCCGGAGGCATTCCGCGCGCCGCCAATGATGCGATCCGCGCCGCCCGCTCGATCGTGGCGCAGGCGTCCTTCCACAATGAGGGTGTGGCGCTTATGGCAACCCTTGCGGCCGGCATCCGCGCAGGCGCGTCCCAGGCGGTCGCGGCCGTGCGCGAGACCGTCCAGGTGATGCGCGACCACCTTCCGCATTCGCCCGCCAAGGTCGGCCCGCTTTCCGATCTGCACCGCGTCCGGTTCGCCGAGACGTTGGCCGAGGCGGTGCGGCCCGCGCCTGCGATCGAGGCGGTGCAGCGCCTGGCGGCCGGCATGGCGGCTGCCCTTGCCGGGGCCACTCTGTCGCTGCCGGCCGCCGCCGCGCAGCTGCCCTCCATTCCGGCCGCCGCGATCGCCATGCCGCAGGTCGGCGTCAGTCAGGCTGATGGCGGCCTCGGCGCTGGCGGTGGCATTGGTGCTGCCCAGCCGGGCGTGCAGGTATCGATCGACTTCAGCCCGAACATCACCATGCAGGGCGGCGGGGGCGGCGATGGCGGCAGCGCGCAGTCCCGCGAGCAGATGCGCGAGCTGCTGCGCTCGATGAGCTACGAGCTGGTGCAGCTGGTCGAGGATGAATTGAAGCGCCGCCAGCGCCAGGAGTATTGACCATGTTCGCCATGCTCGGCCCGATCAGCTTCCGGCTCATCACCTATTTCGAAGGCGTGTCGAACAAGCGCGGCTACGACTATGCCCGCCACGAGGTGATCGAGGGCAAGCCGCGCCTGCAATGGATGGGCGACGATCTGGAAGAGGTCGATATCGACCTGATGTTCCATGTCTCCTACTGCAACCCGGAAGCCGAGCTGGCCAAGCTCAAGGTCGCCGGCTCGATGCACACCGCGCTGCCGCTCATCTACGGGTCGGGGCAGTATGTCGGCATGTTCGTCATCCGCTCGATCCGCTCGACCGCGCGCCAGACCAATTCGCGCGGCGCGCTGGTCGCGGTCACCGCCCGCGTGACGCTGATCGAGCATGGCGGCCTCGGTGGACTGCTGGGCACGATCATCTCGGTGGTGAACAATGCCGCCCGCGCCAGTGGTGCCGGTTCCAATACCCGCTCCAGCGCCCCGGCCGCTGCGCCTGCTGGCGATCCGGGCGGGGTTTCGTCCGGCTCGATCGTGAGGCAATGACGATGAAGTATGTCGAGCACATCACCGTCGAGGGCGATCGCTGGGATCTTCTGGCCTGGCGCTATTATGGCGACCCGTATCTTTACGAGCCGATCATCGCCGCCAATGTCGCGGTGCCGATCCGGCCGGCCATCGCCTCGGGCATCAGGTTGCGCATCCCGGTGCTGCCTGACGAGCAGGTGCTTGACCGCGATCTGCCGCCATGGAAGCGGGGCCGCCAGTCATGATGGTGCCGCAGGCGACATGGCTGCTGATCTATCAGGGCGCGAATATCGGCTCCGATGCGCTCAATGTGGTCTACACCGATTTCGACCACGGCAAGTCCGATGAGATCGAAGCCCGGTTCGAGGACAAGCTGCATCGCTGGAAGGGCAGCTGGTATCCCGAAAAGGGCGACGTGATCGATCTGTCGATCGGCTGGCTCGGCCAGGGCCTTCTGCCATGCGGCAAGTTCGAGGTCGATGAGATCGACTTCACCGGCCCGCCGGACACCGTCATCATAAGGGGCCTGGCCGCGCCGGTGACTGACAGCCTGCGCACCAAGAAGACCAGGAGCTTCGAGAACAAGACGCTGCGCCAGATCGCCGAGCAGATCGCGGGCGAGCACGGCATGTCAGTCGAGGGCGAGATCGAGGACATCACGATCAAGCGGGTGACCCAGAACGACGAGCGCGACCTGGAGTTCCTGAAGCGCACGGCGGAAGAATATGCGCATGTCTTTGCGGTGCGCGAGAAGGTGATCACTTTCGCGACCATCAAAAGCCTGGAAGAACAGGACCCGGTGGCGGTGATCCCGCGCACCGAGATGAAGAGCTTCGCATTCCAGGACAAGACCCACGAGGTCTATAAGGATTGCACGCTGTCCTATCACGATCCCGAAACCGCCAAGCTGATCGAGGTGACGGTCGAGGACCCGGACGTGAAGACCGGCGACACGCTCAAGGTCAAGGCTCGTGTCGAAAACGAGGGCCAGGCCAAGAGCCGCGCCGAGGCCGAGCTGAAGAAGGCCAACATGAAAAAGCTCACCGGCCGGATCGAGATCGTCGGCGATCACCGCATGATCGCGGGTAACAACATCCAGGTCACCGGCCTCGGCAAGCTCTCCGGCAAATACTACGTCGAGACCTCGCGCCATCGCATCGAGCGCAGCGCGGGCTACACCACCGAGATCGAGGTGCGCCGTGTCCCTTAGAATTGGCATCGTCACAGAGACCGACCCGGCGACCGCCAAGGCTCGCGTCCAGTTTCCCGACCACGACAACGTGCAGAGCTTCTGGCTCCAGGTGCTCCAGGGCAAGACCAAGAGCGATAAGACCTACTGGATGCCGGTGACTGGCGAGCATGTCGTCGTCATCATGGACAAGGGCGAGGAGGCCGGCGTCATCGCGGGCGCGATCTATTCGGAAGCCGATGCACCGCCCTCGTCGGACCCGAACGTCCACACCATCGTCTATGGCGACGGGGCCTCGCTCACCTATGACAAAGGGAGCCAGACTTTCCGGCTCGCGGTCGGTGGGGTTTCGGTCGAGATTTCGCCGGGCGGCGTGGCGATCACCGGCGGCAGCGTCACGCATAACGGCACAACGATCGATGATACGCACACGCATGGCGGCATCGTGCCGGGCGGCGCGAGCACGGATGTGCCTGACTAATATCTTGGCGAAGCCGCGCGATCCGGGTAGGCTGCGCCGCATCCATCGTCATCACCAGTGGCAACCACCCGGACAGGTGTCCGGGTGTGAGCGCTTTGCCCTGCGCGCGATCATCCGCGCATGGTTCAGGACGTTCATCAGATAACTGCCGCATGGTGGCAGCCACGGCTCGACGCCCATGGTGAGATTGTCGAGGGTCTCGATGATATCCACCAGTGCATCCGCATCATCCTCCTGACGCCGAAAGGCTCCGATCCGCACCGGCCCGAGTTCGGCTCGGACCTCTGGCACTATGTCGATCACCCGGTCGGCGAGGCGGTGCCGCATGTGGTGCGCGAGGGGATTGAGGCGCTGGCGCGCTGGGAGCCGAGGATCGAGGTTGTCCGCATCGTGCCGATCGAGCTTTACGCGCATCTGCACATCACCGTCGAATGGCGCATCGACGGCCAGGGCGACCTCATGGTGACGGAGGTCCGCGATGACGTTGCCTGAACCGCACTTCATCGACCGCGACGGCGCAGCCATCACGGCGCAGATGATCGCCGCCTATGAAGAGGCGACCGGCCGGCCGTTGCAGCCCGCCCAGGTCGAGCGCCTGATCGTCAACCTGATCGCCTATCGCGAGAACCTGGTCCGCATCGGCATCCAGGAGGCCGCCAAGCAGAACCTGCTCGCCTTCGCCCGCTTCCCGATGATCGACTATCTCGGCGAGCTGCTCGGCGTGGTGCGCCTGCCGCAATCGCCCGCTGTCACCACCTTGCGCTTTTCGCTGGCGGCTGCGCAGGAATTGCCGGCCATCGTGCCGGCCGGGACGCGGGCGCGCACCGGCGACGGCCGCTTCACCTTCGCCTCGGACCGGCTTGCGCAGGTGCCGGCCGGGTCCCTCTTTGTCGATGTGCCGGCGACGGCCTCCGAGGTGGGTGCGGCCGGCAACGGCTATGCGCCGGGCCAGGCGGCGCAGCTGCTCGATCCGGTCGCCCCGGTGGTCGCCGTAACGAACGTCTCCGAAACCCATGGCGGCCGCGACACGGAAGACGATGAGCGGCTGCGCGAGCGCATCCGCGAAGCGCCGGAGAAGTTCTCGGTGGCCGGGCCTTACGGTGCCTATCGCTGGCACGCCATGACGGCGCATCAGTCGATCGTCGATGCCGCCGTCATCAGCCCGGAGCCTGGCATCGTGCAGGTCTACATCCTGACCGACGAGGGCCTGCCTTCATCCGAAATCCTCGACATCGCGGATGACGTGCTCAACCATGAAAAGGTGCGGCCGCTCTCCGACACGGTCGAGGTGCTTGCGCCCGCGCGCATCGCCTATTCGATCGAGGCGCAGATCACGCTCTTCAGGTCGGCCGACGCCACGGTGACGCTGGCGGCCGCCAATGCCGCCGCCGCCGCCTATGTCGCAGCGCGGCGCGACAGCCTCGGCCGCGACCTCGTGCCTTCCCAGATCATCGCCGCGCTGTCAGTGCCGGGCGCTTACCGCGTCGATCTGGTTTCTCCCGGCTTCCGCCAGCTCGGCCAGTCGGAATGGGCCGATTGCGAGGCGGTCGATATCGTGATCGCGGGGGTCGGCGATGACTGACTACACGTCCGCGCTGTTGCAGGCCGGCATCGCCGACGAGCGGTCGCGCGCCCTTGTCCAGCTGGTCGCCCGCCTTGACGAGATCGACCTGTCGCCGCTGCTCGTCTACCGCATTGACGAGTTTCCGGCCGATGACCTCTATCTGCTGGCCTGGCAATTTCACGTCCTCGGCGACGAGGGCTGGAACCTTGCGGCAACCGAGGCCGACAAGCGCGACCTGATCCGGCGCGCCATCGAAATCCATCGCTATCGCGGCACTCCCTGGGCGATCCGGCAGGCGCTCGCCTCGGTCGGCTATCACGATGCGCGGATCGTTGAAAACCGCGAGCTGCAACAGCAATGGGCCGATGCGGGCGGCGGCTTTCTCAATGGCATCTCGACGCTGGACGGCAGCTCGACCCTGTCCGCGCCGGGCGGCTCCTTCCAGGTGATGACGCGCCACTGGGCCGAATACATCATCGACATGGACGTGACGGAGGGTGTGCTCACGCTCGACGCCCAGCGCACCGTGAAGCGGCTGGCGGAAATGAACGCCCCGGCGCGCTCGCACCTCGTCGGGCTGCTTTACCGGATGCGCGCGACCTGGCTGGCGCAGATCAGCCTGATCGCCATGGAGGCGGCGATCGTCGCGTCCTATCGCGGCTGCGACCAGTTCGAAGTGCCGAGCTTCCGCTCGATCGGGCATGGCTGCGAGCTGCTCGGCGGCGAGAACCTACCCGACCTTCTCGACGGCTCCGGCCCGATCGCGGCCTTCGGTGCGCTGACCGGCTACATTGCCGAGGGCGAGCCACTCGATCACGGCTGGGGCAACTGGTCGGCCACCATCGTTGATGCCGCCAGCTTTGCGACCGGCGGCGATGCGGTCGAGCCGGCCGAATATCTCGACGGCTCCGGCACGATCGAGCAGCTCGACGGCCTTGCCGCCATCCGGCTCGAAACGATCGACGGCTATGGTGCGATCGATGGCGACGACACGCTGGAGTTCGACACGCTGGAGCCGTTCCGGCCGCACGTCATCGACGGCGTCGATCGGCTCGGCCTTGTCGTCGGCCACCCCGGCATCTGGTCGCGCGGCCACATGACCATCCACAACCACCGGCACATCACAAGGGAGGCGGCATGAGCGCCATTCTCGCAACCAACCAGTTTCGCCGCGCCGTCGCGCATGGCGTTGCCGAGGGCGGCTCCGTGCCGCGCGCGGTCGAGATCGCCTTCGGCATCGGCACCATGCCGCCATCGGTGGCGGATGAGGCGCTTGAGGTCGAGCTGATCAGGAAGCCGCTGCTTTCGGCCGTGGCCGAGGGCGTCGTTCTGCGCGTCAAGGGCACGCTGCTCGGCACCGAGGCCGGCAACGCCACCATCACGGAAGTCGGCGTCTTCGCCGAGGGCGGCATCCTGATGGGAAGGCGCGTCTTCGCGCCCAAGCAACTGGAGCCGGTGACGCGCATCGACTTCGATCTTGATTTTCAATTCTAGGAGAGACCCATGGCGAATATCGCGGGCGAGCCGACCTTCCAGCCTCATGTGAGGCAGCTTGAGACCACCGATCCCAAGCACCCCGACACCTGGAACCCGAACTATCAGGTGCTCATCAACAATGACGTCTATCTGAAGGGCGAGGTCGAGACGGTCTTCGGTCAGCTCGACCGGATGGATGAGCGCGTCGATACGATCGAGGTGGACAGCGCCGCCGCCTTGAGCCGGGCGATCAGGCTTGACTGGCTCTACAGCTCCTATCGCATCGCGATCGAGCTGTTCCTCGAAAGCTGGACGCTGCTCGACACCGAGCAGGTCGCCGTGGTCGCCACGGTCGCGGGTGACGAGAGTGTGGACGTTGTCGACACCTCCTCCCTTTCGGCTGGCGAGGAATATGTGATCTTCGACGGCGAAAACAGCGAGACGCTGGTGATTGCCGAAATCCTGACCGGCCAGCGCTTTCGCGCGACCGGCATCCTGGCGCACACCTTCGGCGAGGGCGCGGTCATCGCCCGCACCAACTGGCTTGTCGATCATGGCAGGGCGATCGCGGGCGATGGCGGGGTGTATTTTTCGCAGCCGCTCAATCTCGGCATCGCGCCCGGCCCGCGCGCCGTTGTCCTTCGCCGCGCCGATACGGACCTGGAAATCACCGTCGCCTTCAAGGATGCGACCCACGTCGAGTGGACCGATGTGCCGTGGAGCTGGCGGCGCGAGATCGCGCCTGGTGTGATCGATGTCGAATATTACGTGCCGGCGTCCGGCGAGTTCCGGCTGAAGATCACCAGCGCCCATGGCGAGAGCGAGACGGACCTGACGGTGCATAATTTCGTCGGCGTCACGGAGCCGACGAACCTGGGCGGCATCCACAACGGCCCGTTCCAGCCCGTCAATGCCGCGCCCGAGGATGCCGCCACCGGCCTGCCTGAGACGCCGACGCTGGCGATCGCCGGTTATTCGTCGCCGGGCAACAGCCCGCAGCAGGCGATCGAGTTCCAGTTGATCGAGGCGGCCGGTAGTTTCGACGCGGCGCTGGAGGAGAGCGGATCGCTTCCGGCCGGCAACGCATGGTCGGTTCCGCCTGCCGTTCTGACCGAGGGAGGAGCCTATCGCTGGCGCGCCCGCGTCCAGGACGCGGAGGGCGAGTGGTCGCCATGGTCGATCCCGACCGGCTTCACCGCCGCCGCGAGCTTTGAATATGTTCGTGCACCGCAGAACACCAGCCCGGCGAACGGCGCAACCGACATCGCCGCGCAGCCAACGCTCTATACTTCCGAGTTCGAGGTCCATGGCGGCGGCGAGGAAGATCACGTCGCCACCCAGTGGCAGATCAGGCGGGCGACCGGCTCTTATTCCGACCCGGCATGGGACAGCGGCGAAGATGGCGTCAATCTCGTTGAGGTCGTGGTTCCGGCCGAGGTGCTTCAGGATGGCGAGACCGCCTATTTCTGGCGGGCGCGGCACAAGGGCGACACCAACGGCTTCTCGGAATGGTCGGCCGAGACCCGCTTCACCACCAAGGAGCTGTTCGCCGTCATCATCGGCATCTCGTTGGTCAACTCCGGCGGCGGTGCCGGCGTCTGGGCGCGCGTGGATGAAGATGGCAACAACCGGGCGGTCGATGCCTCCTACTTCAACAACCATCCCGTCTTCGCCGGCGTCACCGATGTGACGATCGACGGGCAGGCGATGGTGCTGGTCCCGGCCTTCTACTTCAGGGTGGCCGACGCGCCGATCGGCTCCGATCGCGCCGGCCGGCGCTGCTGGTGGATTTCCGACCAGCCGCTTCCGGGCTTCGAGCGCCATCCGGCCTTCTTCGATGCCGGCCAGCCGATCCCGCATTTCTATGTCGGCAAGTATCAGGGCACGGCGGATGGCGGCACCAAGCTCGGCTCGGCCGCTGGCGTCAATCCGCTGGTGTCGCTCGACTTCCCGACCATGAAGGCGCGGGCGGCGGCGCGGAACACCGGCGGCGTCGAGGGCTTCTCGCTCTGGAGCATCTATCAGCTGTCGGCGATCCAGATGCTGGCGCTGATCGAGATGGGCGGCTCCGACAGCCAGGCGCTGATCGGTCAGGGTCGCGTCAACCAGTCGTCGGCCGCCAACACCAATGCCGCCGATGTCGCGCAGGCGACCTGGCGCGGCATCGTCGGCCTGTGGGGCAACGTCTGGCAGATGGTCGACGGCCTGCGCCTCAACGCCAGCACGGTAGTCGAGGTCTGGGATCGGCTCGGGCAGCGCAACTTCGTCGCTACCGGCATCACGCCGCCGTCGAGCGGCTGGACTGTGAGCGTCAATCACGCCAATGGCGGCGGCTGGGACCTGCGCGACATCTTCCTGGCGCAGACCGTCGACGGCACCCAGAGCAACGGCACCTTCGCCGACTATTTCCATCGCAGCGGCTCTGGTGAGCGTGTCGCCTATGCCGGCGGCAGCTGGAGCGGCGGGTCGTACGCGGGTCTCTTCGTTCTGTACCTGAGCAACGCCCCTTCGGTCTCGTACTCGCTCCTCGGTGCCCGCCTCGCAAAGGTTTAGCTGCAACCTGCAAACTGTGTCCTGCCGGCCGCGCGATAGCGCGGCCCCTTCAAACGGAGATCAATCATGGCTCAATTCGGACTTGAAACCTCGTGGGACGCTATTCCGGCCCTCGATCTGCCGGCCTTCAGTCACGAGCTTGAAGAAAGCGAGTGGCGGCGCACGATCAAGGTCTACGCCGTGCCCGAGGCAGTCAGTGAGACCCGGTACTTTGTGTCGGAGACGCCGGCCAACGAGGTCGAGGAAGCACCGCCCAGCCTTGTTCGCGAAACCGATCTGGTCGCGCATTTCGTGGTCCAGCCGGACGGCGATGCGCAGCTGATCCGGGTGCAGCCGGAGGTTCGGGCCGCGTGATGTGTCTCATCATCTCGACGGCCTGAAAATCCTCACCAAACTGGAAGAGCTTGATGCGTACAGTCACAAGGTGGCATTGCAGTTTCCGAAATACGAGCGTCACGTCCTGTCGGCCGAGATCAGGTCGACGCTCAACCGGCTCCTGCATCTCACCGTCACGGCTGCCAAGCGCTACCACAAGAAAACCACCCTTCACGACCTCGATATCGAGGTCGAGTATCTGCGGGCTCTCATCCGAAAGGCGTGGCGTCTGCGATACATCACGGAGCATCGGTACGAAATCTGGTCCCGGCATATCGATGAAATCGGCCGGATGGTCGGTGGCTGGATCAAGTCCGTGCAGGGCAACGGCCGATAACGGCGGCAACTGGAGCAACGGGTCGAACGCGGGTCTCTTCTATCTGAACCTGAACAACGCCCCTTCGAACTCGAACACGAACATCGGTGCCCGCCTCGCAAACGGACTTCGCCAGAAGGCGGCGCGTCTACGGAGCGCCGTCCAGTGCAGTTCATTTGGGGTCATTGTCCTTTCCCTCTCGGGGATCAAGATAAACCGGCGATCGCGGCAAGTAGGGCTTTACGGCCCGAACGTGGCGATCGCCACTTTTTCAGGAGGTATGGGTGCCTAAGCCGGTCAGCGGGCTGTGGGATACGATCACTTCGTTTGAGAACCTCGTCGCCGCCTATCACGAATGCCGTCGCGGCAAGCGCTATACCGACAGCGCACTGAAATTTTCCTTTTCCGTCGAGCAGAAGCTGTTCGACCTTCAGGGCGCGCTGCTCAACAAGGCATGGTCGCCGGGAGCGCCGCACGAGTTCATGGTGCGCGATCCCAAGCCGCGCCTCATCCAGGCCCCTCCCTTCGCCGATCGCGTTGTTCATCATGCCCTCGTAAGGGTGATTGAACCGCTCTTCGAGCGCCGCTTCATCAAGGACAGCTATGCGTGCCGGAAGACCAAGGGCGTCCATGCCTCGGTCGATCGCCTTCAGGCGTTCCTGCGGGCGCGCCAGCCTCGCGAGGACCAGACCTGGGCGCTCCAGTGCGACATCAGCAAGTATTTCGCCTCGATCAATCATGATCGCCTGATGGCAACCATAGCGCGCATGGTTGGCGACCGGAGCGCGCTCTGGCTCTGTCGCCAGATCATCGGCGGCTATGGCTATGATGAGGGCGTCGGTATCCCGGTCGGCGCGCTCACGTCACAGCTCTTTGCGAACGTGTATCTCGACCAGCTCGACCACTGGGCCAAGGATCAGATGGGCGTCGAGCACTACCTGCGATACATGGATGATTTCGTCATCCTCGGCAGCGGCAAGGCCGACCTGTGGCGCTTCTATGACGGCCTGGCGGACTTCCTCGCCACCGAGCTGTCGCTGCGCCTCAATCGTAAGACCAGCGTGTTCCCGGCGGCGCGGGGCATCGACTTCTGCGGCTATCGTGTGTGGAACACGCATGTGCTGCCGCGCAAGCGCAACGTGAAGAAGGCGCGGCGGAAGTTTCGCCAGCTGGCGGATCACTACCATCGCGGCCTGATCACCTTCGAGGAGATCAGGCCCTATGTGACCAGCTTCACGGGCTACATGAAGCACTGCAAGTCGCGCCGAACGGTCGAGGCCATGCTTGATGAGTTCGTGCTGATCCCAGCAGAACGGGAAAGGAAGAGCCATGAATGATCACGCCCGCGTAAAGCCCCTGAACCCGGTGGCACCCTATATCGGCGGCAAGCGGAACCTGGCGAAGGCCATCATCAAGCGGATCGACGCCACGCCGCATGATTGCTACGCGGAGGTTTTTGTCGGCATGGCCGGCGTGTTCCTGCGGCGTCATCTGGCTCCGAAGTCCGAGATCATCAACGATTACAGCCGCGACGTGGCGACCTTCTTCCGCGTGCTTCAGCGGCACTACGTCCCGTTCACCGAGATGATGCGCTTTCAGCTCACCACCCGCGCGGAGTTCGAAAGGCTCTGCGCGACCGATCCCGACACGCTGACCGATCTGGAGCGCTCGGCGCGCTTCCTCTATCTCCAGAACACCGCATTCGGCGGCAAGGTGGCCGGGCGCAATTTCGGCGTGGCCATGGACCGTCCGGCCCGGTTCGACATCGCCCGCCTGGGGCCGATGCTGGAGGAGGTTCACTCCCGCCTGACCCGCGTCGTCATCGAGTGCCTGCCCTACGATACCTTCATCGAGCGCTATGACCGGCCCGGAACACTCTTTTATATGGACCCGCCCTATTGGGGGCACGAGCGGGACTATGGCGACGGCATGTTCTCGCGGAAGGACTTCCTTCACCTCGCTTCCATGCTGCGCTCGTTGCGCGGCCGGTTCATTCTTTCGATCAACGATCGGCCCGAGGTGCGGGAGGTTTTCGACGGCTTTCACGTAGAGGCGGTCGAGACCACCTACACCCTGTCCAGCAAGGGCGCGAAGCGGGTCGGCGAGCTGATCATCAGCGGAGGCGGCAATGCTCATTGACCTCGGCGCAGAGCGCTCCAGGCGCGAGCAGGCGGCCAGTGGGCCTGATCGCGATTGCATTGTTTACGACCTCGACGGCCGCGCCATGGGCGTCTTCGCCGTCGATTGGGAGCATGATGGTCGCCACTGGACGGCCGAGATATGTGCCTATGATCAGGCCGATGCCGAGGCCCGCGTGGCGTCCATGAGGGCCAGCCTGGCCGTTGCCGGGCAGGTGGTTTCGAAGGGGGATGCGCCGGCCTGGTAGGGGCGCTATAAGCGGCGTTTAAACGAGGTGTTTGAGAGTGTTTAAATGGCGCTCAAACGGGGGTCCGAAAAGTGCGCAAACCTCTTGGCGGAAGTGCGCAAACCTCTTGGCGCGCTACAGCCATTTACCTGCAGCGTCAGTCTT
>JALOAI010000046.1 GCA_023228945.1 Pigmentiphaga sp.
CGAACCTGCGCGAGTGGATCGGCGATCGCGTCGTTCATGGCATCCAGCTCCATGACTACGCCATCAAGAACAAGACGTGGGAAGGCACCATCGCCGTTCCGCGCGAGGACATTGATGACGATCAGTATGGCGTCTATGCGCCGCTGTTCGAGGAAATGGGCCGCTCGGTCGCCGCGCATCCCAACCAGCTCGTGTTCGAGCTGCTCAAGGCTGGCTTCACGTCGCTCTGCTATGACGGGCAGAATTTCTTCGACACCGATCATCCGGTGCTCGATGCGGACGGCAAGACGATTTCCGTCTCCAACACCGGCGGCGGCTCCGGCACGCCGTGGTTCCTGATCGATGACAGCCGCACGCTCAAGCCGATCATCTACCAGGTGCGCAAGGACTACGACATGGTGCGCCAGGACGCGCCGACCGACGATAACGTGTTCAACCGCAAGGAGTTCGTCTACGGCGTCGATGGACGATCCAATGTCGGTTTCGGCTTCTGGCAGTTCGCCTACGGCTCCAAGCAGACCCTCGACAAGGCCAGCTACAAGACGGCCCGCGAGGCGCTGTCCGGGATGAAGGGCGATTACGGCCGCCCGCTGGGTCTCACGCCCAAGCTGCTCGTCGTTCCGCCTTCTCTGGAAGGGCCGGCGCTCGAAATCCTCAATGCCGATCGCGATGCGGCCGGTGCGACCAACGTCTACAAGGGCACGGCCGAGCTTCTCGTCTGCCCCTGGCTGGCGTGAGGGGGGGCTGATCCATGGCAAAGCTGACAATTCTCCGCATCACCGCCAAGCGCGACGGCCGCCGCCGCGCTGGCATCGACCACCCGGCCAGCCCGGTCGACCATCCGCTCGACGTCTTTTCGAAAGAGCAGATCGAGCAGCTCAAGAGCGACGATCTTCTTGTCGTTCAGGAGCTGGAGATCGACGTGCCGGACGAAAAGCCGACCGGCGGCCGTGGCGGAAAGGCTGCGAGCTGACCGATGGCCTACGCAACCGCCCAGGACATGATCGACCGCTTCTCCGAGCAGCAGCTCAAGGAGGTCACCGATCCCGATGTCGAAAGCATCAGGACCGAGGCGCTCGCTCGTGCCCTGGAGGATGCGTCCGATGAGATCGACGGCTATCTGGAGGGGCGGTATCGCCTGCCCCTTCCGAACCCGCCGCGCTCGCTGCGCATCATCGCGTGCAACATCGCGATGTATCGGCTCCTCTCGCTGCGCCAGGTCGACGTGATGGAAGATCAGCGCAAGCGCTATGAGGACGCGATCAAGTTCCTGCGCGCCGTTTCCACCGGCGACATCAATCTGGGCCTGACGCCCGCCCATGAAACCGTGCAGCCGGCCGGTGGGCCAACGATGCGCGAGGGGCCAGCTCGCACCTTTTCGCGCGACCGGTTGCGGGGGTACTGATGGCTGGCGTCAAGGTTGCGATCACGGTCCAGGATGACGGCTTCCGCGATGCGCTGACGCGCCTGCTGGCGGTGACCGCCAACCTGAAGCCGGCTTTCGATGAGATCGGATCGGCGCTGCTGGCGACCACCGAGCAGCGTTTCGAGGCCGAGGCTGGGCCTGACGGCGTGCCGTGGGCCGCGCATTCGGCCGCCACTTTGCTGCGGCGCGGCTCCAGCGCGCGCAAGCTGCGCGACAAGGGACATCTTTATGCCTCGCTGACCTATGCCTCATCGCGCCTTCAGGCCGAGGTCGGCACCAACCGCATCTATGCGCGCATCCATCAGCTCGGCGGCAAGGCCGGGCGCGGCCGCAAGGTGACGATCCCGGCGCGGCCCTATCTTGGCGTCAGCGCCGACGATCGCACCATGATCGGCGAAATTCTGACCGACCACCTGGCCTTGGCGGTGCGCAAATGATCGGCGAAATCGAAAAGGCCATTGTCGAGCGCCTCGCCGCGCAGCTCGCCGGCGTCAAGGTCGAGGCGTTTCCCGACAAGCCCGACACCTACAACATGCACCACCCGAAGGGCGCGGTGCTGGTCGCCTTCGGGCGCTCGACCTATTCGCAGCCGCGCGCCACGGACCTGGTGGTGCAGGAGCGGCGCATCGAATGGGACATCACGCTGGTGATGCGCAACCTGCGCGATCACGCCGGTGCCTATGACGTGCTCGACGCGGTGCGCCTGATCCTGACCGGCTGGCAGCCGCCTGCCTGCCGCAAGATGATGCCGGTGCGCGAGCAGTTCCTCGACCAGCGCCAGGGCGTCTGGACCTACGTCATGACCATGGCGTGCGCCACCACGGTGGTGGAATGCGCCGAGGAGGAAGACCTGCCGCTGCTCAAGCGGATCAATACCGAAGACGATTTCGGCACCACGCAAGCGCCGCGCGGCGATGGCGGTGACGATGATGATGGCGATGACGGCGGCGATGCGCCTGCGCCTGATGACGACTGAAACCCGGCATAACGGAGGTTCGAAAGCCAATGGGTAAGTTCATCTACAAGGGGCCGATGTCCGCCGCCACACTGGGCGACGGTACGGACGTGATCCTCATGAACGGCCGGGAAGTCACCCTGCCTGACAACAATGACTGGGTGAAGAGCCTGATCGCGCAAGGCAGGCTCGCGCCTGTCGCCGATCGACCCGCGCGCGCCGCCAAGGCTCCCGCCAAGCCTGCCGAGAAGGAGAGCAAGTAATGGCCGCCAATTTCCTGCATGGCGTCGAGACCATCGAGATCGACAAGGGGCCACGCCCGATCCGGGGCGTGAAGACCGCTGTGGTCGGCCTGGTCGGCACCGCGCCGATCTTCGCGGTCGACGGGACGCTCGCCAGCGTCAACGATCCGGTGCTGGTCCTGTCTGATCGGGACGCGGCGCAGTATTTCGGGCCGCAGATGGAGGGTTATACGATCCCCCAGGCGCTCGACGCGATCTTCGATCAGGGTCGCGGCATCGCCATCGTCGTCAACGTCTTCGATCCCGACAAGCACTCCTCTTCCCAGGAGGAGGTCGCCGGGGCTTTCGCTGCGGATGGCCGCCTCACCCTCGATCATCAGGGCGTGTTCAATCTTGTGGTCAAATCCTCGGATGGCGAGACCACCCATGAAGCGGGTGTCGATTACGAGGTCGATCCGGTGGCCGGCGTCGTCACGCGTCTGACTGGCGGCGCGATCGCGGCGCTGGCCTCGGTGAAGGTCGCCTACGACTACGCCGATATCGAAAAGGTCATGCCGTCTGACATCATCGGCACGGTCGATGCGGCGGGCAACCGCACCGGCCTTCAGGCGCTTCAGGACACCTATAATGACATGGGCTTCTTCGCCAAAATCCTGATCGCGCCGGTCTACGGCACGCTCAACGCGGTGGCGACCGAGCTGAACGTCATGGCGCACAAGCTGCGCGCCGTCGCGCTGGTCGACGCGCCGATCGGCACCACCTTTGCCGACGCCATCGCCGGGCGCGGCCCGAACGGCTCGATCAACTTCAACTATTCCTCCGAGCGCATGGTGCTGTGCTATCCGCACCTGAAGGTCTATGACATCGCCACCGATAGCGAGCGGCTGGAGCCGTTCAGTCAGCGGCTGGCCGGCGTCATCTGCGCGGTGGACAATGATCGCGGTTACTGGTGGAGCCCGTCCAACAACGAGATCAAGGGCATCATCGGCGTCGAGCGCAAGCTCTCGGCGATGATCAACGACCCGACCACCGAGGTGAACCTCTTGAACGAGAACGGCATCGTGACGCTGTTCAATTCGTTCGGGACCGGCCTGCGCAGCTGGGGCAACCGCTCGGCGGCCTGGCCGACCGTCACCCACCCGAAGAACTTCATCAATGTGCGCCGCACGGCGGACGTGCTGCATGAGAGCGTCGAATATTCGATGCTCCAGTTCATCGACCGGCCGATCAACGACGCGCTGATTGATGACATCAAGGAGAGCGTCAACGCCTTCATGCGCACGCTGATCGGGCGCGGCGCGCTGATCGACGGCAAGTGCATCTACGATCCGGCGAAGAACGAACCGACCCAGCTGGCGCTGGGGCATCTCGTCTTCGACATCGAGTTCATGCCGCCGACGCCGGCCGAGCGCATCACCTTCGAGAGCTTCATCAACATCGAGATGCTGCGCCAGCTCGGCGGCGGCGCGTAAGGAGGCGACAAGCCATGAACGACAAGATCGCGATCAATCGCGTCACCAACGCGAATGTCTACATGAACGGCAACTCCCTTCTCGGCCGGGCCGAGGAAGTGGAGCTGCCGCAGGTCAAGCACAAGATGGCCGAGCACAAGGCTCTCGGCATGGTCGGCACCGCCGAGTTCTTCGCCGGCGTCGACAAGATGGAGGCCAAGATCAAATGGACCTCTTTCTATATCGAAGTGCTCCGATCGGCGGTTCACCCATTCAAGACCGTCCAGCTCCAGACGCGGTCGAGCCTCGAAACCTACACCGGACAGGGCCGCACGACCGAGGTCCCGGTGATGGTGATGATGACGGCGGCGTTCAAGGAGTTCCCGCTCGGCAGCTTCAAGCAGCATGAGCCGGTGGTCGTGGATACGGCCCTGTCGGTCTATTACGCGGCTATGGAGATCGATAAGCAACAGATCTTCGAGATCGACGTGCTCAACAACATCTACAAGGTCGCGGGCGATGACGTGCTCGCCACCTATCGCCTCAATATCGGGGCGTAGCGATGGCGGCGGCCGGGCCGGCGTGGCCTGACCGCCCGGCCGCCGTCATCCACTCATCAGGCCATGCAGGAGACAGGCTCGTGAACGACAAGACCGAAAAGACCGAAGTTGCGAAGGAAGTACCGGCCGGCGACGTGAAGGAAATCACGCTGCCATCGTCGGGCCAGGTTGCCACGGTGCGCAAGGGCAAGGGCAAGGACATGCGGATCGCGGCGCGCCATGTGAACCCGGCGCAGGACCCGATCGGCTATGCGATGGCGCTGGCGGCGCAGCTGACCGAGATCGACGGTAAGCCGGTGCTGCCGGAAGACCTTGACGACATGGACATGGACGATGTGGGGGCGATCATGGGCGCGCTGCCGGGAAAGTCCCTACCCCAAGGGATGCTTTCCAGCTCGTGACGGTGACGGGATGGTCGGCGGCCGAGATCGACGGGATGGAGATCGCCGACCTGACCGACTGGCTGGAAGAGGCCGGCGAGCACGCAAGGGCGACCAACGAGGCGATCAGGGAAGCGCGCGAGCGCGCTTCTCGGCCTTCTTAGCCTGGGCGGCCGCATGGTCGGCTTTAGCTTTCGCCCATGCCTCGCCATTTGCGCGCTTCATCTCCTTCGCAAACCAGATGGAACCGCGAATGGTCCGGTAGATGGCGACGACGCCGACATAGGCGAGGCCCAGCACCGCGCCAACGCCGAAGAGGATGAAGAACAGAAACAGAATTTCCACAGCCCGACCCTTTCTTTTCTGCCAATCCGAAAGTCTAGCCCGATATGGACAGCATTTTCAATCTCGCGGTTATCGTCAGGGCGGTCGATCAGCTGACCGGCCCCGCCCGCGAGATGGCGAAGGCCATAACCAATCTCGACGGGATGGCGGCGCGCGGGCAGGCGATGATGGACTGGGGCACGCGCGCCTCGGCCGCCGGCGCGCTGACCGAGATGGCGGCAGGCAAGATCATGTCGGCGCTCAACGGGCCGATCGACGTGGCGGCGCAGTTCGAGGAGAGCATGGCGCTGGTGCGCGCGGTCACCGCCAATATCACCGGCGAGGAGTTCGAGGCGCTGACGGCCCAGGCGCGCGAGCTGGGCGCGTCCACCGCGTTCTCGGCCAGCCAGGCCGCCGAAGGCATGGCCTTTCTCGCCAAGGCGGGCTTCACGGCGCGCGAGCAGCTTGCGGCAATGCCGTCGATGCTGGCACTGGCGCGGGCCGGCTCGACCGATCTGGGCCAGGCGGCCGACATCGCCTCCAACATCCTGTCCGGCTTCGGGCTTGAAGCTGAGGAAATGGCGCGGGTGGCGGACGTGATGGTCGCAACCTTCACCACCGCCAACACCGATATTCCGATGCTCGGCGAGACGATGAAATACATCGCCCCGGTGGCGCGGGCGGCGGGCATGAGCTTCGAGGAGGCGGCCGCCATGGCGGGCCTGCTCGGCAATGCCGGCATCCAGGCCAGCCAGGCCGGCACCACGCTGCGCTCGATGTTGACCCGGCTGGCCGCGCCCGGCGGCCAGGCGGCCAAGACGCTCGATGCTCTGGGCATTTCCGTTTCCGACGCCGATGGCAATATGCGCAACATTGTCGATCTGATCGGCGATGTCGGCTCGGCGATCGAGAACCTCGGCACGGCCGAGCAGCTCCAGATCATCGGCACCGTGTTCGGCAGGCAGGCGGCGGCGGGTGCGGCCGAGATGCTGGCCCAGGGCACGTCGATCGCCGAATATGTCGAGCAGCTGTCCAATTCGGGTGGCCGCGCGGCGCAGGTCGCCACTGACATGGGCAATAATCTGCGCGGCGCGCGCGTTGAGTTCGCCTCGGCGATCGAAGGGCTGAACATCAGCCTCGGCACCATTTTGCTGCCGACAATGACGGAGATCGCTCGCACCGCAACGCGGGTGGTTCAGAACCTGATGGGCTGGGCCGAGGCCAATCCCGGTATCGCCGAGACGGCGATGAAGATGGCCCTGGTGGGCGGCATGGCGCTGTCGATCGTCGCGCCGATCCTGTCGATCATCGGCGGCTTCTGGACCATGGCCGGCGCGGGCCTGGTGGCGCTCTCGCGCATCGGCATGCTGTTCATCTGGCTTGTGCCGAAGATTGTCGCCGCCTCGGCTGCGGTGCTTGGCCTGGCTTACAGACTGGTTCTCGCGGCCGCCAGCGCCATCCCCGCCATGCTCTCCGGCCTCGCCTCCATGGGCGTAGCGCTTGGCGGGTCGATCCTTGCCGGCCTGCGCGCGGTCACCACGGCGGCGCGGGCCATGGGGCTGGCCTTCCTGATGAACCCGGTGGTGCTGATCGCGCTCGCCATCGCGGCCGCCGCCTATCTGATCTGGCAATATTGGGAGCCGATTTCCGCCTTCTTCGTCTCGTTGTGGGGTGACGTTCAAACGGCGTTCGAAGGCTTTTCAACCTGGCTTTCAGGCTGGTGGGAAACCATCGCCGGATGGTTCGGCGAGGGCTTCGACTGGTCGGGCATGATACCCGACCTCGACTGGGCCGCCCTCGTACCGCCGCTCGAATGGTCGAGCGTGTTCACCGTGCTCGACTGGGCGACCTGGCTCCTGCCGATCCGCTGGCTCGATTTCATTCCCGGCTTCAGCTGGGCGGAAGTGTTCGGCAATATTGCTGCCTTCGACTGGTCCGGCGTCATACCCGAGCTTGACTGGGATGCTGTCACCGGCGCGATGGTCGCGCCTTTCGAAGCCGGGCTTGCTCTCGTTGATGTAGTGTGGGGGCGGTTGCAGGCGCTGTTTGAATGGTCGCCTATCGAGGCGATCACCGGCGCTTTCGGCGGCATCGGCGAGACGCTGGTCGGCTTCATCTCCGATGCGGCCGATATGGCGGGCGCGGCCTGGAACCGCGTCACTTCGCTGTTCTCCAGCTCCGACGCGGTCGATCTTGCGGCCCGCGACCCGGCGTCGATCGAGCGCGCCACCCGCGCCGCGCATGACCTGGCGGCGGCGCTTGAGGGTGTCGCCGGCCTCGATATGTCGTCGGCGCAGGATGGCGTCAACGCCGTCACGGAAGCGGCCGCCCAGGCCATCGGCTCGGCCGGCGGCATTCCGCGCGCGGCCGACGATGCGGTGCGCGCCGCCCGCTCCATCGTGGCGCAGGCGTCGTTCCACAATGAGGGCGTGGCGCTGATGGCGACCCTTGCGGCCGGTATTCGCGCCGGGGCTGCGCAGGCGGTCGAGGCGGTACGTCAGACCGTTCAGACGATGCGCGACCATCTTCCGCATTCACCGGCCAAGGTCGGCCCGCTTTCCGACCTGCATCGCGTCCAGTTCGCCGAGACGCTCGCCGAGGCGGTGCGGCCCGCGCCCGCGATCGAGGCTGTGCGTCGCCTGGCGGCAGGCATGGCGGGCGTGCTTGCCGGGGCCACGCTGTCGCTGCCGGCCGCCGCCGCGCAGCTGCCATCAATCCCGGCGATCGGTATGCCCCAGGTCGGCATCGGCTCCGGCGATGGGGCCACCGCCGCCCCGATCGGCGCGGCCGAGCCGGGCGTCCAGGTCCAGATCGATTTCAGCCCCAACATCACCATGCCGTCCGGCGCGGCCGGCGGCGACGGCGCGCAGTCGCGCGACCAGATGCGCGAGATGCTGCGCTCGATGAGCTACGAACTGGTGCAGCTGATCGAGGACGAGCTGAAGCGCAAGCAGCGTCAGGAGTATTGACCATGTTCGCCATGCTCGGCCCGATCAGCTTCCGTCTCATCACCTATTTCGAGGGCGTGTCGAACAGGCGCGGCTATGACTATGCCCGCCACGAAGTGATCGAGGGCAAGCCGCGCCTGCAATGGATGGGCGACGATCTGGAGGAAGTGGACATCGACCTGATGTTCCATGTCTCCTACTGCAACCCGGAAGCCGAGCTGGCCAAGCTCAAGGTCGCCGGCTCCATGCACACCGCGCTGCCGCTGATCTATGGCTCGGGCCAGTATGTCGGCATGTTCGTCATCCGCACCATCCGCTCGACGGCGCGCCAGACCAATGCGCGCGGCGCGCTGGTGGCGGTCACCGCCCGCGTGTCGCTGGTCGAGCATGGCGGGTTTGGTGGTTTGGGCGGACTGCTGGGCGCGGTGATTTCGGTGGTGAACAATGCGGCCCGCGCCAGCGGTGCTGGCTCCGACACCCGTTCCAGCGCCCCGTCGACCGCGCATGCCGGCGATCCCGGCGCGGTGCCGTCCGGTTCGATCGTGAGGCAGTGACCATGAAGTATGTCGAGCACATCACCTCCGAGGGCGATCGCTGGGACCTGCTGGCCTGGCGCTATTATGGAGACCCGCACCTGTATGAACCGATCATCGCCGCCAATGTCGCGGTGCCGATCCGGCCCGCCATCGCTTCGGGCATCAGGCTGCGCATTCCGGTGCTGCCTGACGAGGTGGTGCTTGATCGTGATCTGCCGCCCTGGAAGCGAGGCCGCCAGTCATGATGGTTCCGCAGGCGACATGGCTGCTGATCTATCAGGGCGCGAACATTGGCGCTGATGCGCTCAATGTCGTCTATACCGATTTCGACCACGGCAAGTCCGATGAGATCGAGGCGCGGTTCGAGGACAAGCTGCACCGCTGGAAAGGCAGCTGGTATCCTGAAAAAGGCGACGTGATCGACCTGTCGATCGGCTGGCTCGGTCAGGGCCTTCTGCCGTGCGGCAAGTTCGAGGTTGATGAAATCGACTTCACCGGCCCGCCCGACACTGTCGTCATAAGGGGTCTGGCCGCGCCGGTGACCGACAGTTTGCGCACGAAGAAGACTAGGAGCTTCGAGAACAAGACGCTGCGGGCGATCGCCGAGCAGATCGCGGGCGAGCATGGAATGTCGGTCGAGGGCGAGATCGAGGACATCACCATCAAGCGGGTGACCCAGAACGACGAGCGCGACCTGGAGTTCCTGAAGCGCATCGCCGAGGAATACGCGCACGTCTTTGCGGTGCGCGAGAAGGTGATCACGTTCTCGACCATCAAGAGCCTGGAGGAACAGGACCCGGTGGCGGTCATTCCGCGAACCGAGATGAAGAGCTTCGCTTTCCAGGACAAGACCCACGAGGTCTACAAGGATTGCACGCTGTCCTATCACGACCCGGAAACCGCCAAGCTGATCGAGGTGACGGTCGAGGACCCGGACGTGAAGACGGGCGACACGCTCAAGGTCAAGGCCCGCGTAGAGAACGAGGCGCAGGCGAAGACCCGCGCCGAGGCCGAGCTGAAAAAGGCCAACATGAAAAAGCTCACCGGTCGGATCGAGATCGTCGGCGACCATCGCATGGTCGCGGGCAATTGCATCCAGGTGACGGGCCTGGGCAAGCTGTCGGGCAAATACTACGTCGAGACCTCGCGCCATCGCATCGAGCGCAGCGCGGGCTACACCACCGAGATCGAGGTGCGCCGTGTCGCTTAGGATTGGCATCGTGACGGAAACCGACCCGGCGGCCGCCAAGGCGCGGGTCCAGTTTCCCGACCACGACAACGTGCAGAGCTTCTGGCTCCAGGTACTTCAGGGCAAGACCAAGTCCGACAAGACCTACTGGATGCCGGTGGCGGGCGAGCATGTCGTCGTCATCATGGACAAGGGCGAGGAGGCCGGCGTCATCGCAGGCGCGATCTATTCGGAGGCCGACGCCCCGCCCTCGTCGGACCCCAACGTGCATACGATCGTTTATGGCGACGGGGCCTCGCTCACCTATGACAAGGGGAGCCAGACGTTCCGGCTCGCGGTGGGTGGTGTCTCGGTCGAGATTTCGCCGGGCGGCGTGGCCGTCACTGGCGGCAGTATCACGCATAACGGCACCACGATTGACGACACGCACACGCATGGCGGCATCGTGCCGGGCGGCGCAAGTACGGATGTTCCCGACTGACATCTTGGCGAAGCGCCGCGATCCGGGTAGGCTGCGCCGCATCCACCTTCATAGCCAGCAGCAACCACCCGGACAGATGTCCGGGTGTGAGCGCTTCGCCCCGCGCGCGATCATCCGCGCATGGTTCAGGATGTTCATCAGATAACTGCCGCTTGGTGGCAGCCCCGGCTCGATACTCATGGCGAGATCGTTGAGGGCCTTGATGACATCCATCAGTGCATCCGCATCATCCTTCTGACCCCGAAAGGTTCTGACCCGCACCGGCCCGAGTTCGGCTCGGACCTGTGGCATTACGTCGATCACCCTGTCGGCGAGGCGGTGCCGCATGTGGTGCGCGAGGGGATCGAGGCGCTGGCGCGGTGGGAGCCGAGGATCGAGGTGGTGCGCATCGTGCCGGTCGAGCTTTACGCGCATCTGCACATCACGGTGGAATGGCGCATCGACGGTCAGGGCGACCTCATGGTGACGGAGGTCCGCGATGACGTTGCCTGAACCGCATTTCATCGACCGTGACGCCGCCGCCATCACGGCCGACATGATCGCGGCCTATGAGGATGCGACCGGCCGGCCATTGCAGCCCGCCCAGGTCGAGCGCCTGATCATCAATCTTCAGGCATACCGGGAAAATCTCATTCGCATCGGCATTCAGGAGGCGGCCAAGCAGAACCTGCTCGCCTTCGCCCGCTTCCCGATGATCGACTATCTCGGCGAGCTGCTGGGCGTGTCGCGCCTGCCGCAATCGCCTTCCGTCACCACCTTGCGCTTTTCGCTGGCGGCCGCACAGGAATTGCCGGCCATCGTGCCGGCCGGGACGCGGGCGCGCTCCAGTGACGGACGCTTCACCTTCGCTACCGACCGGCTGGCGCAGGTGCCGGCCGGGTCCCTCTTTGTCGATGTGCCGGCGACGGCCGCCGAGGTCGGCGCGGCCGGCAACGGCTACGCGCCGGGCCAGGTGGCGCGGCTGCTCGATCCGGTCGCCCCGGTGGTCGCCGTGACGAACGTCTCCGAAACCCATGGCGGCCGGGACACGGAGGACGACGACCGGCTGCGCGAGCGCATCCGCGAAGCCCCGGAGAAGTTCTCGGTGGCCGGGCCTTATGGTGCCTATCGCTGGCACGCCATGACCGCGCATCAGTCGATCGTCGATGCCGCCGTCATCAGCCCGGAGCCGGGTGTCGTGCAGGTCTACGTCCTGACCGATGAGGGCCTGCCTTCGCCGGAAATCCTCGACATCGCGGACGGCGTGCTCAATCACGAAAAGGTGCGGCCGCTCTCCGATACCGTCGAGGTGTTGCCGCCTTCGCGCATCGCCTATGCGATCGAGGCGCAGATCACGCTCTTCAGGACCGCCGACGCCACGGTCACCTTGAAGGCCGCCCAGGCGGCCGCCGCTGCTTATGTGACCGCCCGCCGCGACAGCCTCGGCCGCGACCTCGTGCCCTCGCAGCTGGTCGCAGCACTGTCGGTTCCCGGTGCCTACCGCGTCGATCTGGCCTCGCCCGGCTTCCGCCAGCTCGGCCAGTCCGAATGGGCCGATTGCACGATGATCGACATCGTGATCGCGGGGGTGGGCGATGACTGACCGCACCTCCGCCCTGTTGCAGGCCGGTATCGCCGACGATCGCTCGCGCGCCCTTGTCCGGCTGATTGCGCGCCTTGACGAAATCGACCTGTCGCCGCTGCTGGTCTATCGCATTGACGAGTTTCCGGCCGACGATCTTTATCTGCTAGCCTGGCAGTTCCACGTCCTGGGCGATGAAGGCTGGAACCTCGCCGTCACCGAGGCCGACAAGCGCGACCTGATCCGCCGCGCCATAGAAATCCATCGCTATCGCGGCACGCCCTGGTCGATCCGGCAGGCGCTAGCGGCGGTCGGCTATCACGATGCCAGAATTGTCGAGAACCGCGAGCTGCAACAGCAATGGGCGGAAGCCGGCGGCGGTTTCCTCAATGGCATCTCGACGCTGGACGGCAGCTCGACACTGTCGGCTCCGGGCGGTTCCTTCCAGGTCATGACGCGGCACTGGGCCGAGTACATCATCGACATGGACGTGACCGAGGGTGTGCTCACGCTCGACGCCCAGCGCACCGTGAGACGGCTGGCCGAGATGAATGCACCGGCCCGTTCCCACCTTGTCGGCCTGCTCTACCGGATGCGCGCGACCTGGCTGGCGCAGATCAGCCTGATCGCCATGGAGGCGGCCATCGTCGCGTCCTATCGCGGCTGCGATCAGTTCGAGGTGCCGAGCTTCCGCTCGATCGGCCATGGCTGCGAGCTGCTGGGTGGCGAGAGCCTGCCCGACCTTCTCGACGGCTCCGGCCCGATCGCGGCCTTCGGCGCACTGACCGGATACATCGCCGATGGCGAGCCGCTCGATCACGGCTGGGGCAACTGGTCGGCCACCATCGTTGACGCCGCCAGCTTCGCGACCGGCGGCGATGCTGTCGAGCCGGTCGAATATCTCGACGGCTCCGGTTCGATCGAGCAGCTCGACGGTCTTTCCGCCATCCGGCTTGAGACGATCGACGGTTATGGCTCGATCAACGGCGACGACACGCTGGAGTTCGACACGCTGGAGCCGTTCCGGCCGCACGTCATCGACGGCGTCGATCGTCTCGGCCTTGTCGTCGGTCATCCCGGCATCTGGTCGCGCGGCCACATGACCATCCACAACCACCGGCACATCACGAGGGAAGCGGCATGAGCGCCATTCTTGCAACCAACCAGTTCCGCCATGCCGTCGCGCATGGTGTCGCCGAGGGCGGCTCGGTCCCTCGCGCCGTCGCGATCGCCTTCGGCACCGGCACCATGCCGCCTTCGGTGGCGGATGAGGAGCTTGAGGCCGAGCTGATCAGGAAGCCGCTACTGTCGGCCGTGGCCGAGGGTGTGGTGCTGCGCGTCAAGGGCACGCTGCTCGGCACCGAGGCCGGCAGCGCCACCATCACGGAAGTCGGCATCTTCGCCGAAGGCGGCATCCTGATGGGAAGGCGCGTCTTCGCGCCCAAGCAGCTGGAGCCGGTGACGCGCATCGACTTCGATCTTGATTTTCAATTCTAGGAGAGAACCATGGCGAACATTGCTGGCGAGCCGACCTTCCAGCCTCATGTGAGGCAGCTCGAAACCACTGATCCCAAGCACCCCGACACCTGGAACCCGAACTATCAGGTGCTCATCAACAATGACGTCTACCTGAAGGGTGAGGTCGAGACCGTCTTCGACCAGCTCGGCCGGATGGATGAGCGCGTCGATACGATCGAGGTGGACAGCGCCGCCGCCTTGAGCCGGGCGATCCGGCTGGACTGGCTCTACAGCTCCTATCGCATCGCCATCGAGCTGTTCCTCGAAAGCTGGACGCTGCTCGATACCGAGCAGGTCGCCGTGGTCGCCACGGTCGCGGGTGACGAGAGTGTCGATGTTGTCGACACGGCCACGCTGGTCGCTGGCGAGGAATATGTGATCTTCGACGGCGAGAACAGCGAAACGCTGGTGATCGCCGAAATCCTGACCGGTCAGCGCTTCCGCGCCAGCGGCATCCTTGCCCACACCTTCGGCGAGGGCGCGGTCATTGCTCGCACCAACTGGCTTGTCGACCACGGCAGGGCGATCGCGGGCGACGGCGGGGTCTACTTTTCCCAGCCGCTCAATCTCGGCATCGCGCCTGGCCCGCGCGCCGTTGTCCTTCGCCGCGCCGATACGGACCTCGAAATCACCGTGGCCTTCAAGGATGCGACTCATACTGAATGGACCGATGTGCCGTGGAGCTGGCGTCGAGAGGTCGCGCCGGACGTGATCGATGTGGAATATTACGTGCCGGCTTCCGGCGAGTTCCGGCTGAAGATCACCAGCGCCCATGGCGAGAGCGAGACGGACCTGACCATCCACAATTTCGTCGGGGTCACCGAACCGACGAACCTCGGCGGCGTCCACAACGGGCCATTCCAGCCGGTAAACGCCGCGCCCGAAGACGCCGCCACCGGCCTGCCCGAAACGCCGACGCTGGCGATCGCCGGCTATTCGTCGCCGGGCAACAGCCCGCAACAGGCGATCGAGTTCCAGCTGATCGAGGCGGCCGGCAGCTTCGCCGCGCCGCTTGAAGAAAGTGGATCGCTGCCGGCCGGCAATGCGTGGTCGGTCCCGCCGGCCGTGCTGACCGAAGGTGGTTCATATCGCTGGCGCGCCCGCGTCCAGGACGCCGAGGGCGAATGGTCGCCCTGGTCCGTCGATACCGGCTTCACGGCGGCCGCGAGCTTCGAGTATGTGCGCGCGCCGCAGAACACCAGCCCAGCCAATGGCGCAACCGACATTGCCGCGCAGCCGACGCTCTACACGTCCGAGTTCGAAGTCCATGGCGGCGGCGAGGAAGATCACGTCGCCACCCAGTGGCAGATCAGGCGCGCGACCGGCTCTTATTCCAACCCGGTCTGGGACAGCGGCGAAGACGCGGTCAATCTTGTCGAGGTGGTGGTTCCGACCGAGGTGCTTCAGGATGGCGAAACTGCCTATTTCTGGCGGGCGCGGCACAAGGGTGCGGATAGTGGCTTTTCCGAATGGTCGGCCGAGACCCGCTTCACCACCAAGGAGCTGTTCGCCGTCATCATCGGTATCTCGCTGGTCAATTCCGGCGGCGGTGCCGGCGTCTGGGCGCGCGTTGACGAGGACGGCAACAACCGGGCGGTCGATGCCTCCTACTTCAATAATCACCCTGTCTTCGCCGGTGTCACCGATGTCACCATTGACGGCCAGGCGATGGTGCTGGTCCCGGCCTTCTACTTCAGGGTGGCCGATGCGCCTCCCGGCTCCGATCGCGCTGGCCGGCGCTGCTGGTGGATTTCCGATCAGCCGCTTCCGGGCTTCGAGCGCCATCCGGCCTTCTTCGACGCTGGCCAGCCGATCCCGCATTTCTATGTCGGAAAATATCAGGGCACGGCAGATGGCGGCACGAAGCTCGGCTCGGCGGCCGGCGTCAATCCGCTCGTGTCGCTCGACTTCCCCACCATGAAGGCGCGTGCGGCGGCGCGGAATACCGGCGGCGTCGAGGGCTTCTCGCTCTGGAGCATCTACCAGTTGTCGGCGATCCAGATGCTGGCGCTGATCGAGATGGGCGGGGCCGACAGTCAGGCGCTGATCGGTCAGGGCCGTGTCAACGAAAGCAGCGCCGCAAACACCAATGCCGCCGATGTCGCGCAGGCGACCTGGCGCGGCATCGTCGGCCTGTGGGGTAACGTCTGGCAGATGGTCGACGGCCTGCGCCAGAACTCCGGCGGTACGCTTGAGGTCTGGGATCGGCTGGGGCAGCGCAACTTCGTTTCCACCGGCATCACGCCGCCTTCGAGCGGCTGGATGGTCAGCGTCAATCACGCCAGTGGCGGCGGCTGGGACCTGCGCGACATGTTCGTTGCCCAGACCGTCGACGGCACCCAAGGCAATGGCACCTTCGCCGATTACTTCTATCGCAACACTGGCGAACGTGTCGCCTACCACGGCGGCCACTGGGGCAACGGGTCGTACGCGGGTCTCTTCTACCTGCGCCTGGACCACGCCCCTTCGCACTCGAACACGGCCGTCGGTGCCCGCCTCGCAAAGGTTTAGCTGCAACCTGCAAACTGTGTTCTGACGGCCGCGCGATAGCGCGGCCCCTTAAAACGGAGATCGACCATGGCTCAATTCGGACTTGAAACATCGTGGAGCGCCATTCCCGCGCTCGACCTGCCGGGCTTCAGCCACACGCTCGAAGAGAGCGAGTGGCGGCGCACGATCAAGGTCTACGCCGTGCCCGAGGCAGTCAGCGAAAGCCGGTATTTCGTATCGGAGACGGCGGCCAACGAGGTCGAGGAAGCGCCGCCCGGCCTTGTGCGCGAGACCGATCTGCTCGCGCATTTCGTTGTCCAGCCGGACGGCGATGCGCAGCTGATCAGGGTACGGCCGGAGGTGCGGGTCGCGTGATGTGTCTCACCATCTCGACGGCCTGAAAATTCTCACCAAACTGGAAGAGCTTGATGCGTACAGTCACAAGGTGGCATTGCAGTTTCCGAAATATGAGCGTCACGTCCTGTCGGCCGAGATCAGGACAACGCTCAACCGGCTCCTGCATCTCACCGTCACGGCCGCCAAGCGCTACCACAAGAAAACCACCCTTCATGACCTCGATATCGAGGTCGAGTATCTGCGGGCGCTCATCCGCAAGGCATGGCGTCTGCGATACATCACGGAGCATCGGTACGAAATCTGGTCCCGGCATATCGATGAAATCGGCCGTATGGTCGGTGGCTGGATCAAGTCCGTGCAGGGCAACGGCCGATAACGGCGGCAACTGGAGCAACGGGTCGAACGCGGGTCTCTTCAACCTGAACCTGAACAACGCCCCTTCGAACTCGAACACGAACATCGGTGCCCGCCTCGCAAACGAGCTACGCCAGAAGGCGGCGCGTCTACGGAGCGCCGTCCAGTGCAGTTCATTTGGGGTCGCTGTCCTTTCCCTATCGGGGATGAAGATAAACCGGCGGTTGCGGCAAGTAGGGCTTCACGGTCCGAACGTGGCAACCGCCATTTTTTCAGGAGGTGCAGGTGCCTAAGCCGGTCAACGGCCTGTGGGACGCCATCACATCGTTCGAAAACCTCGTTGCCGCCTATCACGAATGCCGACGCGGCAAGCGCTATACCGAGGCCGCGCTCAAGTTCTCCTTTTCCGTCGAGCAGAAGCTTTTCGAGCTTCAGGGCGAGCTGCTCAATATGTCCTGGTCGCCCGGTCGGCCGCACGAGTTCATGGTGCGCGATCCCAAGCCGCGACTGATCCAGGCTCCACCCTTCGCCGATCGCGTCGTTCATCATGCGCTCGTAAGGGTCATTGAACCGCTCTTCGAGCGCCGCTTCATCAAGGACAGCTACGCCTGCCGGAAGGAAAAAGGCGTCCACGCCTCGGTCGATCGCCTTCAGGCGTTCCTGCGGGCAAGGCAACCGCGCGAGGACCGCACCTGGGCGCTTCAGGCCGACATCAGCAAATACTTCGCCTCGATCAATCACGACCGCCTGATGACAATCATTGCGCGCATGGTCGGCGACCGGAAGGCGCTCTGGCTCTGCCGCCAGATCATTGGTGGTTACGGCTATGACGAGGGTGTCGGCATCCCGGTCGGGGCGCTGACCTCGCAGCTCTTCGCCAATGTCTATCTCGACCAGCTCGACCACTGGGCGAAGGATCAGATGGGCGTCGAGCACTATCTGCGATACATGGATGATTTCGTGATCCTCGGCAGCGACAAGGCCGACCTGTGGCGGTTCTATGACGGCCTGGCCGACTTCCTCGCCACCGATCTGTCGCTGCGCCTCAACCGCAAGACCAGCGTCTTCCCGGCGTCGCGCGGCATCGACTTCTGCGGCTATCGCGTCTGGACAACGCACGTCCTTCCCCGCAAGCGCAACGTCAAGAAGGCGCGGCGCAAATTCCGTCATCTGGCTGCGCAGTACCATCGCGGCCTGATGACCTTCGAGGAGATCAAGCCCTACGTCACCAGCTTCACCGGGTACATGAAGCACTGCCAGTCGCGCCGGACGGTCGAGACGATGCTCGATGAGTTCGTTCTGATCCCGGCCAGACGGGAAAGGAAAGACCATGAATGACCTCGCCCGCGTGAAGCCCCTGACGCCGCTGGCTCCCTACATCGGCGGCAAGCGGAACCTCGCCAAGGCCATCATAAAGCGGATCGATGCAACGCCTCACGACTGCTACGCGGAGGTGTTCGTCGGCATGGCCGGTGTGTTCCTGCGCCGCCATCTGGTTCCGAAATCGGAGGTCATCAACGATTTCAGCCGGGATGTGGCGACCTTCTTCCGGGTGCTCCAGCGGCACTATGTGCCCTTCACCGAAATGATGCGCTTCCAGCTCACCACCCGCGCCGAGTTCGAGCGGCTCTGCGCCACCGATCCCGATACGCTCACCGATTTGGAGCGTTCGGCGCGCTTCCTCTATCTCCAGAACACCGCCTTCGGCGGCAAGGTGGCCGGCCGCAATTTCGGAGTGGCAATGGATCGCCCGGCCCGGTTCGATATCACCCGCCTGGGGCCGATGCTGGAGGAGGTCCATTCCCGCCTTGCCCGCGTCGTGATCGAGTGCCTGCCTTACGACGCCTTCATCACCCGCTACGACCGGCCCGGAACGCTCTTTTATATGGATCCGCCCTACTGGGGCCACGAGCGGGACTATGGCGACGGCATGTTCTCGCGACAGGACTTCCTTCATCTGGCGTCCATGCTGCGCGGGCTGCGGGGCCGTTTCATCCTGTCGATCAACGACCGGCCCGAGGTGCGGGAGGTCTTCGACGGCTTCCATATAGAGGCGGTCGAGACCACCTACACCCTGTCAGCCAAGGGCGCGAAGCGGGTTGGCGAGCTGATCATCAGCGGAGGCGGCCATGCTCATTGACCTCGATAAGGCCCGTGCCTTGCGTGAAGCCGCACTCAACGGCCCGGACACTGACTGCATAATCGGCGATGGCGAGGGGCGCGCCATGCTTCTTTTCGCCGTAGACTGGGAGCACGAGGGTCGCCGTTGGACCGTCCAGATCGCCGCCTATGACTGGGAAGACGCCGAGGCCCGCCTGGCGTCGATCCGGTCGAGCGGGGCAGTGGTCGGCATGGTCGTAGCGCAGGGGCCAGCGCCTTGGTATACGGGCGATATAAGTGACGTTTAAACGGGGTGTTGAAGTGTGTTTAAAGGGCGCTCAAATGACCGCTCGGCGACTGCGCAAACCTCGTGGCGGAAGTGCGCAAACCTCTTGGCGCGCTACAGCCATCTCGGGC
>JALOAI010000083.1 GCA_023228945.1 Pigmentiphaga sp.
ACGAGATCGACCTGGCGAAGAAGATCTGGATGGTTCCGGCAGGTCGCATGAAGGCGGGTCGAGAGCACCGTGTGCCGCTGTCAGAAGCCGCTATTGCCGTGCTCAAGGGAATGGAGCCCCTGCGCGCAGCCGATGATGGAGCGAGCTACGTTTTCCCTGGCCAGCGTCCCAAGCGACCCCTGAGCGGCATGGCGATGGCTATGCTCCTGCGGCGGCAGAAGCATGAGCAAAAGATTACCGTGCATGGTTTCCGTTCATCCTTTCGGCACTGGGTCGGCGAGGAGACGAGCTTCGCCAGTGAGACGGCTGAGGCATCCATGTCGCATGCCGTGGGCGATGCCACGGAACGCGCGTATCGCCGAGGGGACGCCTTGGAGAAGCGTCGCGAGGTGATGGAGGCGTGGGCCGCCTACTGTCTGTCCGAGCCGGAGAAGAAGGCGGTGTAGGGATATTGGTTGCGGACGATGAAATTGAATCACCTGCCTCTTGATTATGAACCGAGCAAGCTAACAGTGCTCTACTCGGCGCCGTGTTTCTCACGCTGAATGCGGTTGGGGCAAAGCGGGATCAGCAGAGAGACGTGAGGCTTCGGCTTGGCCTCTGCCGCAGCTTCCAAAAGAGAACTGTTCAGTGTCCGCGTCCTCATTCGACACTGAAGGCAAGATTGGCACTGAACCTGCCTTTGCCGAAGCGCTTTAGATCGCGGCCTCATAGGCGTCGAGCCCGGGCCGCGATACGGTGAGGAGAATGCCCGGCCCGCCCGCGCGCTCATCGGGCCACCTTGGCGAAGGTGTCCGCATAGGTCTGGCGCAACTCGTTTTTCAGCACCTTGCCCATGGCGTTGCGGGGAAACTCATCGACCAGAATGATCCGTTTCGGCCGCTTATATTTGGAAAGCGCTTCGGCGATCTTTTGCTCCAGCAGGTCGATGTCGAGCGCGGCTCCGGCTTCGGGCTTGACGGCGGCCATCACGCCTTCGCCGAAATCCGGATGGGGCACGCCGAAGACCACCGCTTCGGAGACGCCGCCCTGGGCCTCGATCTGGATCTCGACCTCCCGCGGATAGACGTTGTAACCGCCGGAAATGATCAGGTCCTTCTTGCGGCCAACCAGCCAGACGAAGCCATCCTCGTCGATCCGCCCCAGATCGCCCGTCTCGAACCAGCCGTCGGCGGTCCAGTCGTCGCCTCTGTCGGGCCGCTGCCAATAGGTTTCGATGATGCCGCCGCCTCGCACCTGCACATGTCCCACCTCGTTCACTGACAACGGCGAGCCGTTGTCATCGGCGATCCTGAGATCGACGCAGGACAATGGCCGGCCGACCGAGCCCACGCGCGCGCTGCCGTCGATGGGATTACTCGTCAAAATGGAGGTCTCGGTCAGACCATAGCGCTCCACAATGGTCAGCCCCATGCGTTGCCGTAGCTCGTTGAACAGTTCGGGGGGCAAAGGGGCCGAGCCGGAGGTGGCCAGGCGAAGGGTCCGGCACGACGCAGCACTGAACTCGGGCTGCTCCAGAAGCCGCGTATAGATGGCCGGCACGGCCATAAAAACGCTCGACTGCTTCATCAGTCGGATTGTTTCCGCGGCATCGAACTTGCGCATCAGGATGACCGATGCGCCGCAATAGACCGGCATGGCGATGCCGAGAAATAGACCGTGCCCGTGGAAGGCCGGCAGGACATGCAAAAGACGGTCCGATTGGGTGAACGCCCACGCTTCGGCGAGGGCGCGGATGTTCGCCAGAAGGTTGGCATGGGTCAGCGGTGCCCCCTTCGCCCGCCCCGTGGTGCCAGAGGTGAACAGCATGACGGCGCGATCGCGCGGCCCGATACCGGGCAAAGGAGCGTCCGCCGCGATGGATGCAAGATCATGGGCCGCGCCGGTGCCGAACCCCATCACCTTGAAGTCCGCACCCATGTCGGCTGCGGCCGCCGCATCATTGTCGATGAGCAAGGTTGGGGCGGAATCTGCGATCAGCACCCGCGCCTCGCGCTGGGTGAAATCGGGATTAATAGGAACATAGGTTCCGCCGGCGCGCGTGATCGCCAGGAACAGAATCATGCTGTGCGGCGATTTCGGCAGGCGGACAGCCACGCAGTCCCCGGGCCCCACGCCGAGCGCAATGAGGGCGCGGGCGTAGCGATCCATGAGCCGCACGCATTCTGCGAAGGTGAAGATCTCCTCCGGCCCGCCAGGATGGGCGGGCGTGATGAGAAAGGCCGCATCGGGCCGTTGCCGCGCATGAAGGTAGAGCGCGTCGGGCAGCGTTTCCGGCGCCGTCATCGTGCTGGAGTCGGTCACATCACTCTCCGGCGAATTCGGGGGTGCGCTTGTTGGCGAAAGCCGCCAGCGCATTCTGATAGTCGCGGCTTTCGGCGCAGACATTGGCGGCCTCATGGGCCCTTTCCCACTCGCGCGCGCCGTCGAAGGCGGCGATCTCGCGCAGGCAGACCTTGGTCGCCGCGATGCTCAAGGGGGCATTTTGCGCCAGGATCGCTGCCTGCGCGTCGACAAAGGCGCCGAGTTCGGCCACCGGAACGACCTCGTTGACGAAACCGCAACGCTCAGCCTTGCGGGCATCGAAAAGCCGCGCCGACATCATCATCTCGGCCGCGGTCGCCTGGCCGACGACCTCCGTCAGCTGCTTGATCCATTCCGGCTTGTAGCCGATGCCCAGCTTGGCCGCGGGAATGCCGAAGCGCCCGTTCTCGTCCATGTATCGCAGGTCGCAGGCGAGCGCGATGGCGGTGCCGGCGCCGACACAGAAGCCATGGATTTGGGCGACCACAGGCGCGCGGATGCTGGCGATCGCATCGAGGGTGCCCTGGATCGCCGCGTGATAGGCATCCGCCTGATCGGCGCTGCGGCGGCTCGCGCCGAACTCGCTGATATCGGCGCCGGAGGCGAAGGCCACTTCCGCTTCGCCCCGAATGATCACCACCCGCACGGCACCGTCCGCCGCCACTTCAAGGGCGATGTCGGTCAATTGCTGCCACATGGCCTTGGTGATGGCGTTGCGGCGCGCCGGATTGGACAAAGTGATCCGCGCGATCTTGCCGTCGACGGCCAGCCGGACGTGGGGCTCCGCATCGCTCATTCCTGTCTCCTCCCATCAGCTCTTTGTGTCAGTCGTCGAGATCGGCCACGTGCACCATTCCCGCCGACATTCCCCAAGTGGCCCGCCGCTTGACTTCAAGAT
>JALOAI010000084.1 GCA_023228945.1 Pigmentiphaga sp.
CTAACAAAGAGTCTAACTTTGAAGAGCGCGCGCGCGATGTGGAAAACCTCATCCGCGACACCGCCAGAAGCCTTGGTAGAGCCGCTAAGAAGAGGGCATCCGACGCCCCGGCATCGCCTCGACCGGCATCTGATCGAGGCGCAACCGAGGCTCCTGAATCTGCAGAAAGACCCCGCCTGCCTCTCGATCTGCCGGGGGGGTGCAAATGATCATCGCGCTCCTCAACCAGAAGGGCGGTGTCGGCAAGACGACGCTGGCGCTGCATCTTGCCGGTGAACTGGCTCAGGGTGGCAAGCGCGTCACCCTGATCGACGCCGATCCGCAAGGCTCCGCCCTCGACTGGTCGCAACAACGCGCGCGTGAGGGCCTGCCACGCGCCTTCGGCACCGTTGGCCTGGCCCGCGACACGCTGCATCGCGAAGCGCCCGAACTCGCCCGCGATGTCGATCGCATCGTCATCGACGGGCCACCGCGCGTCGCCGGCCTCATGCGCTCCGCGCTGCTCGCCGCCGATCTCGTGCTGATCCCGGTGCAGCCATCGCCGTTCGACGGCTGGGCTTCGGCGGAGATGCTCGCCCTCCTGGCGGAGGCGCGCATCTACCGGCCCCAGCTCGTTGCCCGCTTCGTGCTCAACCGCTGCGGTGCCCGCACCGTCATCGCCCGCGAGACCGCCGAGACGCTGGCGGACCACGATCCTCCCGTGCTCACCAGCGCCATCGGCCAGCGCGTCGTCTTCGCCGACGCCGCGCAGACCGGGCGGCTCGTCCGCGAGATCGGGCGCCGATCACCCGCCGCGCGCGAGATTGCCGCCCTGGCCGCCGAGATCGGCCTGCTGGGGATCGGGAGGGTATCGGCATGACGATCCTTACCGGCGACTGCCGCGAAGAAATGCCCTGGCACGCACCCTACGACATGATCATCGCCGATCCGCCCTATGGCGACACTTCGCTCGCCTGGGATCGGCGCGTCGAGGGCTGGGTCGTGCTGGCGCGCGCCGCCCTCAGGCCGACCGGCTCGCTCTGGGTCTTCGGCTCGCTGCGCAGCTTCATGGCGACCGCCGACCGCTTCACTGACGCCGGCTTGCGGATCGCGCAGGAGATCGTCTGGGAAAAGCAGAACGGCACCGGCTTTCATGCCGACCGCTTCAAGCGGGTGCATGAACTGGCCGTCCAGTTCTATCCCGCCGAGACCGCTTGGCGTGACATCTACAACGACGTCCAGACCACGCCCGACGCGACGGCCCGCACGGTGCGGCGCAAGCAGCGCCCGCCCCATACCGGCCAGATCGACGCCGGCCATTATGTCAGCCATGACGGCGGGCCGCGCCTCATGCGCTCGGTCATCTACCTGCGCAACTGCCACGGCCGCGCCATCCATCCGACCGAAAAGCCGTCGGCGCTCCTGGAGATCCTGATCCGCACGAGCTGCCCCGAAGGCGGCCTGGTCGGCGACTGGTTCGCCGGTTCCGGCGCGGCCGGGGAAGCCTGCCGGCTTTCCGGCCGGCGCTATCTCGGCTGCGAGATCGACCCCGACATGGCCGAGTGCGCGCGGGCGCGCATCGCCACCGTGCTGCCATTCCATGACGGAATTTCGTCATGACGGCGCGCACCGAGAAGCGCAGCTTCGCTACGCGCCCGGCCGATCCCGATAGCTGGATCAAGGCCGGCGACGCGCCGCCAAAGCGCACGGATACCGCCGACGCCTATTCGGCGCGGCTGACCGTGGACATCACGCCGGCGCTGCGCGGCCGCATCAAGATCGCGGCCTTCCAGCGCGGCATCACCGTCGCCGACATGCTGCGCGACCTGCTGGCGCGCGAGTTTCCCGACATAGGGGGAGACCGCCCATGATCGGCATCGACGCCCATGACGGCGATCTGACCCGCGCGGAACTGACCTGGGTGGAAGGCAAGACCGAATACTGGATCAGATTCGGCCATGCGACTGGTGAGCAGATCCTCGATCGCAACCGGCGTGTTGTATTCTTCCATCCCGGCACGGTGTTTGCGTTCGTCCGCTGGGCGGCGAACGACCACGGCACGATCATTTCGCGCCTCGACATCCTGCGCGCGGTTGCGCCGGGCCAGTCCTATCAGACGCTGCCCTTCGTCCGTCCAGGCGGCGAAATCCTGCTGAAGATCGAAGGCTGGCCGAAGGTCGAGGCTGTCCTTCGCCATGTCGACGGGATCGAGGCCATAGGTGTCGATCCGGCCCAAGTCGATCCCGATCATTGGCGGCACGTCTCCCACTGGATAAACGCAGGCGAAGCGCCGCGTCCCTACACCGCGGAGCGTCATCAGGCATGGCTCTGGCGGCGGGAGATCGCCCCATGACGCGCTTTCGCTATGTCATGGTGACGACGGTTGCCACGCTCGGGATCGCCTTTGCCGGATTCGTTCCGACTGCGCCAAGGCTGGTCTGGAACGCATCGGCCAGCGTGCCGATCGGGTTCTATACTGTCGCACCCGACGACCGGATCGCGGTGCCCGATCTGGTCGCCGTCATCCCACCCGAACCCTTCGCCTCGTTTATGGTCGAGCGCGGCTACGTCGCACGCGACGTGCCGCTTCTGAAGCACGTTCTCGGCCTGCCCGGACAGCGCCTGTGCCGCGATGGCCGCGCCATTATCGTCGACGGCGTTCCGCTCGGCGAGGCGCGCGACCACGACAGCTTCGGCCGAGACCTGCCGGTCTGGCAGGGCTGTCGCGTCATCGCCGAGGGCGAAGTGTTCCTGATGAACCCGGACGTCGGCGACAGCCTCGACGGCCGCTATTTCGGCCCGTTCCCCGCCTCGGCGGTGATCGGCCACGCGATCCCGCTTTTCACCGACGAAGACGGCGAGGGCCGCTTTGTCTGGCGCGCGCCGATGCGGTGACAGCGCGTCCAGAGCGGGGCCGTTGAGCCGTCCCGCGTCTTCTCCACCGCATAGGAAAGGAGCCTTCCATGGCACAGATCGGCCAGTTTACCCGCACCCCGTCCGGCTATTCCGGGCGACTCCGCACGCTCTCGCTGGACGTCGAGCTGACCTTTACGCCGTCGGAAAATGCGGACGCCGACAAGGCGCCTGCCTATCGCATCCATCTCGGCGATGAGTATGGGCCGGAAGTCGGCGCAGGCTGGAAACATTCCG
>JALOAI010000085.1 GCA_023228945.1 Pigmentiphaga sp.
GCTTGATCCACCCGACTTCGGCCGTTTGCGCGACGACAGACACCGCTCGGGGCGAAAAACGCTTGCCCAGCGAGCAAAATCAGGCGATCTTGAAGTCAAGCGGCGGGCCACTTGGGGAATGTCGGCTGACACATCCCGGGCAGGAGGAGCCCGGACAAAGGGAGGAGAAACCATGAAAAGACGTGATTTCCTGCGCACGAGCGGGGCGCTGGCCGGGGCCGGGATGCTGTCCGGCCTGCCGTTTGCGGCGGCAGCCGCGACGTCGCTCAAGTTCGACAGCTTCGTGACCGAGACCGCCGGCTCCTCGTGGATCGACCGCTGGTTCCTCGACGAGCTGGAAAAGCGCTCGGGCGGCGAGATCAAGGTGCGCCGCTACTGGGCGGGCAGCCTGAACAAGGTGGGCGAGCATCTGGGCGCGGTGCGCGACGGCACCTCCGAGATGACGCTGATCTCGCCCGGCTACTATCAGGCCGAGGTGCCGGTGACGCGCGGGCTTGAATGGTATTTCCGGGTCGACCGGGCGGACACGCTGCAGCTCGTCTGCCGCGACGTCTATGAGCAGTTCGCGCCGCTGCGGCAGGAATGGGAAGAGCGGCACCGCTGCAAGGTGCTGTACTGGACGAACTGGAACTATGCGCCGCTGGTGATGCGCGAGCCGATCACCTCGATCGAGGACATCAAGGGCAAGAAGATCCGCGGCTATGGCATCGCCACCGACGTGATCCAGCGTCTGGGCGGCGTCGCCGTGCCGATGGCGGCGGGCGAGGTCTATCAGGCGCTCGAACGCGGGGTGCTCGATGGGGCCTGTGGTTTCGACTTCGTCACCGCCGTCGCCTACAAGCTGCACGAGATTGCGCCGAATTTCTACGACATCGGCGACGGTGCCCATGCGCCCGCGGTGGTGGTGATGAACCGTGGCGTGTTCGAGGGGCTGTCGGCCGCGAACCAGCAGATCTGCGCCGATCTGGCGGACGAGATCTATGGCGGCACCTTCACCGAGATCTATGACCGGGTGCTGACCGACTATGTGAAGAAGGCGCTGGCCGAGGGGGCAAAGCTGCAATCCCTGCCCGATGCCGAGAAGGCGAAGGCCCGGGCGCTGGTGCAGCCGGCCGAGACGCAGCAATGGGTCGACACCGTCGCCGCCCCCGCGGGCATCGACGGTGCCGCGATGCAGGCGCTGATCGACGCGGCGATCGCCAAGCACGCTCCGGCCGGCCGGCTGCGCCGCCCGGTCGAGATCGCGGCGGAGCTGTGAATGGAGCGGCTGAACCGCGCGCTCGAGCGGGTCTCGCACGGGCTGACCTGGGTGGCGCTCGCCTTCCTCGGCTTCATGATGGTGGCGATCACCGTCGATGTCGTCGCGCGCGCGCTGATCGGCAGCGCCGTGCCCGGGCTTTTCGAGATGACCGAGATGTCGATGGTGATGGTGGTCTTCATGGGACTCGGCGCGACGCTGGTCGATGACGGCCACATCCGCGTCACGCTGATGACCGACGCGCTGCCGCTGCATCTGTCGCGGGGGCTGGCGGCGCTGGGCTGGATATTGGCGGCGCTGACCTTCCTGCTGCTGGCCTGGCCGGCGACGCAGGAGGCCGCCTATTCCTTCTCGATCCGCGAGTTCCGCTGGGGCTATTTCCACGTGCCGGTGTGGTGGGCGAAGATCGCCACCGCCTTCGGCCTGTGGTTCGCGGCGCTGCAGGCGCTGGTCCACGCGGCGATGATCGCCACCGGCCGGATCGCCCCCGACCCGCGCGAGAGCGCCTCCCACTGAGCCGGCGGACCGGTCTCCGGTCCGCCCCCCCTCACCCGTCCCGCCCGCGCCATCCCGGCGCGGCGGGGTCGCATGGGACATGTCATGGACATCACACTGATTACACTTCTGGCCGTCGGGCTGATCTTCGTGCTGCTGGCGATCGGCACGCCGGTCTTTGCCGCGCTGGCACTCTCGGGCGCCTTCGGCATCATCATGAGCGAGGATCTGTCCTTCCTGCTCAGCCGGCTGAAATCGCTGCCCTTCTCCTCGGCCGCGAATTATTCGCTGACGGTCATCCCGCTGTTCATCCTGATGGGTGCCTTCGCGCATCAGGCGCAGGTCGGGCGGCGGCTGTTCCATGTCGCGAACAAGTGGGTGGGACACTTGCCGGGCGGGCTTGCCATGGCGGGAATCCTGACCTCGGCCGGCTTTGCCGCGACCTCGGGCTCGTCGGTCGCCACCGCGGCGACGGTGGGCGCCGTCGCCATCCCCGAGATGAAGCGCGCGGGCTATGACCCCCGCCTTGCCGCAGGATCGGTCGCGGCGGGGGGCGTGCTGGGCGTGCTGATCCCGCCCTCGGTGCTGCTGATCTTCTATGCCGCGTTGACCGAGGTCTCGGCCGGCAAGATGCTGATCGCGGGCTTCGTGCCGGGCATCCTGACGACGATCGTCTTCATGGCGGGCACCGCGATCGTCTCGCGCCACAACATCGCCGCGCGCAGCCCGCGCGCCGGCTGGGGCGAGCGGCTGCGCGCCACCGGTCAGGCCTGGCAGGTGCTGGTGCTGTTCGTGATCGTGCTCGGCGGGATCTATCTCGGCCTCGTCACCCCGACCGAGGCGGGGGCGATCGGTGCGCTTGCGGCCTTCCTGATGCTGGTGTTCTCGCGCGAGGGGCGCCGGGGGCTGGGCGGACGGCTGCAGGAAAGCTTCCGCTCGACCACCACGACCACGGTGATGGTGCTGTTCACGATGATCGGGGCGGGCATCTTCAGCTATTTCCTGACCCTCGCCCAGGTGCCGCAGGCGGTGGCCGAGGCGATCGTCGGCAGCGGCGTGCCGCCGCTTCTGGTCGTCGGCATCCTGCTGCTGCTTTACGTGCCTCTGGGCATGTTCCTCGATGCCTTCTCGATGATGGTCATCACCCTGCCGATCATGTTCCCGACGGTGACCGGGCTCGGCTTCGATCCGATCTGGTTCGGCATCCTGTGCGTGAAGATGTGCGAGATCGGCCT
>JALOAI010000047.1 GCA_023228945.1 Pigmentiphaga sp.
TCCGTCATCCCGTTGCGAAAGATGTTTTCGGACAGGCGTCCGGTTTGGCCGCCTAATGATCGTTTGACGGACAAGGCGGCTGGCGTCAGCCGAAAAGCTCGCTGTGCGAGCCAAGCCGCGCCAGGCGCAGGATGTCGGGATCGGACTTGCGGTAGATCAGCAGCAGGTCGGGCTTGATGTGGCATTCACGGTAGCCCGCCCAATCGCCGGAAAGGTCGTGATCGCGGTAGCGCGCATCGAGGGGCTGATCGGTCGCCAGCGCGACCAATACCGGCTTGAGCGCGTCATCGAGCGTGGCGCGGTGCTGGCCCTTGGCCTCGCGCTTGTAATCGCGTTTGAACGCGGAGGAACGGGGCGGTGTCAAGCACCAAGTGCAACAGCGGAATCACTGAAGGGAGTGGCTGGCTTGGGTGAGCTTTTCCAGCATGGCCTGGTAGACGGCGATCGGAGGGTAGAAGCCGTGGATGGCGCGCGGGCGGTTGTTGAGCCGGTCGGCGATCGCATCGAGCTCTTCCTGGCTGTAGACCGACAGGTCCGTGCCCTTGGGCAGGTACTGGCGCAGCAGACCGTTGATGTTCTCGCAACTGCCCCGCTGCCACGGACTGCGCGGGTCGCAGAAGTAGACCCGGATGCCAGTGGCCTCAGTCAGCTCCGGGTGGCGCGCCATTTCCTTGCCGCGGTCGTAGGTCAGGGTCTTGCGCATCGGTTCGGCAATGCTGCGCAGCTTGGCGGTGAAGCCCTCCAAGGCCGAGGCTGCCGTGGCATCCTTGAGCTTGGCCAGCATCACCAGACGCGAGCTGCGCTCGACCAACACCCCAACGGCCGAGCGGTTGGCCGCCCCCTTGAGCAGATCGCCTTCCCAGTGCCCCGGGAAAGCCCGCTCGTTGGCCTCGGGCGGACGCAGGTGGATGCTCACAGCGTCGGGCAGCTGACCACGCCGGTCCTGGCCACGCGAGCGCGGCATGCGCTTGGCTTGCGCACGCCTCAGACAGGCGATGAGTTCCTTGCGCAGCTCGCCGCGCGGCATCGCGTAGATGCAGTTGTAGATGGTCTCGTGCGAGACGCGGCGATCCAGATCGTCGGGCCACATGCGCCTGAGTGTGCCGGCAATCTGAGACGGCGACCAGCCCTCCAGCAGGAAGTGGTGCACCACGCCGAAGAGCACACCGTCTTCGGAGAGCTTGCGGCTGCGTCGGCGCTTGAGCCGCATCACATGGGCACGCGCCCCGGCTGCCCGCGCGTCATAAGTGCTGCTGCCTGCCGGCACGAAGGCCGCGCGCTGCGGCCAGTCCAGCGCTCGCCGGATCTCGCGCGTGATCGTCGACGGCGAGCGTTGCAGCGTGCGGGCAATGCCGCGTGCCGAGCAGCCCTGCTGCAGCATGATCATGATGGTGGCGCGCTCTTCGGCGCTCAAGTGCTGGTAGCGGGTTCCCATGGGTCGGCGGCAGGGTCGGGTACAAGGCAGATCAGGGGTGTTGCACTTGATTATTGACTCCGCCATCCGCCACCACGGCAAATGCATCGTTTCCGTGCACCGCACCGCATCGGCCCCCATCCGCCTCATCTTCGTGCATCGCCACCCATGCACAAACCCCCGGCACGACGCCAGTCCCCCAATCGTCGTACACCGCAATTGGCACACATATTGCTTTAGGTACTTCCGCGCCGAGTCGCTCGGCGTTGAACTCAACGACCAGCGCTGACGGGTAGCGCTGAAAACCCAGGAGAAATCTCGAACATGATGAAGATGCGCAACCTCGTGCTCAGCGCCAGCCTGAGCCTGGCTTTCGGCGCCACCGCCCATGCGGCGGACCCGATCAAGATCGGCATGCCGGTGGGCCTGAGCGGCGCGAACAGCGTCGTCGCGCCCTCGATGGTGCAGGCCGCCGAGCTGGCGGTGGAGGAAATCAACGCCAAGGGTGGCGTGCTCGGCCGCAAGCTGGCGCTGGAGATCGCCGACGACGGTTCGGGCGCGCAGGGTGCCCAGCGCGCCTACGACAGCCTGGTGTTCCAGAAGAAGGTCGACGCGATCGTTGCGATGGAGACCAGCGCGGCGCGCAACGCCGGCCTGCCGATCATCAATCGCGGCAAGGTGCCGATGATCTACACCTCCTTCTACGAGGGCCGTTCGTGTTCGCCGTGGATGTTCGTCAACGCCTGGGTGCCCGAGCAACAGGTGGCGCCGGTGGTCGACCAGTTCATGGGCAAGGAGGGCGCGAAGAAATTCTTCCTGATCGGCAGCGACTACGCCTTTGGCCGCGGCATGCTGGAATTCACGCGCAAGTACATCCAGAGCAAGGGCGGTACCGTGGTTGGCGAGGAATACCTGCCGATGGATGGTTCCGACTGGACCGCGGTGATCTCGAAGCTGCGCTCGGCCAACCCCGACGCGCTGATTACTTCGACGGCCGGCGGTGCCCCCAACGTGACGTTGACCAAGCAGCTGCGCGCGGCCGGCATCAAGATTCCGTACGGCAATCTGGCCTTGGACGAAGGCACGGCCAAGACCATGGGGGGCGATGCGGAGGGCATCTACATTTCGGCGTCGTACCTGTCGAGCCTCGATAACCCGGCGAACAAGAAGTTCCTGGAGGCCGCCAAGGCGAAGTTCGGCAGCAAGCTGGAGACGCCGCACGAGCTCTCCGTGCCGCAGTACGAAGGCATCCATGCCTACGCCGCCGCGGTGCAGAAGGCGGGCAGCACGGACGCCGCCAAGGTCGTCAAGGAGCTGGCCAAGGTGTCGGTGCAGGGCCCGCGCGGCACCATCACCATGAACAAGCAGCATCATGCGCCGCTGACGATGTACCTGGGCCGCGTCAAGCGCGACGGTTCGGTCGAGGTCATCAATACCTTCCCCAACGTTGACCCGGGCGCGCAATGCCCGCGTCTGCCTGGCTGATGCCATGCGGCGCGGGGCGGTGCCCCGCGCCATTACCTGACAAGAGGTTCAACGTGGGCGTTCTGACCCTCGATATCCTGACGACCGCGGCCATCCTGTTCGCGGTTGCCGCCGGGCTGATGATCATCCTCGGGGTGATGAAGCTCATCAACTTTGCGCACGGGGCGTTTCTGACCACCGGCGGCTACGTCGCGTATCTCACTGGCGCCGCGGGTATCAGCCCGTGGCTGTCGATTCCATTGGCCGGCGTGCTGGGCATGGCGGCGGGCCTGGTCATCGAGCGCGTGATCGTGCGGCCGCTGTATGCCCGGCCATTGGACGCCATCCTGGCCACCTGGGGCCTGGGCATCGTGATCGGGCAGGTGATCACGCTGACCTTCGGGCGGGGCGTGCAGTTCGCGCCGTCGCCGCTGAGCGGCACCACCGCGCTGTTCGGCGTCGACTATTCCGCTTACCGCCTGGCCGTGGCGCTGATTGCGGTGCTGATCGCGGGCGCGCTGAGCGCGTTGCTCAGCTTCACCCGCTTCGGCCTGAACGCGCGCGCCGTGATCATGAACGAAACGCTGGCGCGGGGCCTGGGCATCGACAGCGCAAAGGTGCGGGCCATCACGTTCGGCATGGGCGCGGGCCTGGCCTGCGCGGCCGGCGCCTTGATCACGCCGCTGCTGTCGGTCGATCCGAACATGGGGCTGCCCTGGCTGGTGAACAGCTTCATGCTCGTGATGATCTCCGGCGTGTCGTTCCCCAGCCTGCTGATCGCGTCGATCGTGCTGGGCGGCGCGCAGGTTCTGGTCAGTACCTATGTCAGTCCCATCCTCGGTGGCATGACGATCGTGGCCCTGGCTGCGTTGGTTCTCCGCTTCAATCCCAGAGGTTTCAGCCGTGCCTGACATTCGCCCATCGATGTCCATCACGCATCGCACCGCCCTGACCGGCTGCCTGGTCGGCCTGGTCGTGGTCGCGGTGGCGCCCTTCGTGCTGGACACATACCTGACCAATATCCTGATTCGCACGCTGTTCCTGGCAGCGGTCGTGATGACGGTCGACATTCTGTGGGGCTATGTCGGCATCCTGACGTTCGGCCAGTCGGCCTTCTTCGGGATTGGCGCCTATGCCTGCGGCCTGGTCTTCACCCACTACGGCTTTGGCCCGGGCTGGGCCCTGGCGGCGCTGGCGCTCGCGCTGGGCGCGGCGGCCATCGTGGCGGCGGGAACGGGCTGGCTGGCCTTCTTCCATGGCGCCTCGCCGCTGTACGCCTCCATCATTACGCTGGCGCTGCCGATCGTGCTGACCCAGCTGATCTTTTCGGGCGGCAACTGGACGGGGTCGTCCAGCGGCCTGTCGGGTTTCCCGACGTATTACTGGGATCTGGAGGTGTGGTTCTGGCTGGCCGGGGTCTTCCTGGTGCTGACCACGACGGGCGGCTGGCTGCTGGTGCGCAGCGACTTCGGCCGCGTGCTGGTCGCCATCCGCGAGAATGAAGAGCGCTGTGCTTACCTCGGGATTCCGGTGTCGCGCATCAAGATCATGCTGATGATTCTTTCGGCGATGATCGCGTCGGTTGCCGGTTTCGGCTATGCCGCGTTCTCCAACGTGGTGGCGCCGGAACTGGCGGGCTTCCAGCTCGGTACCGAGCTGCTCATCTGGACCGCGCTGGGCGGACGCGCCACCTTGCTGGGGCCGGTGATCGCGGCCATCGGCATCGACACCATGTCGTCGTGGCTGTCGGGCGCCATGCCATTCCTGTGGAAGCTGCTGACCGGTATCGCCTTCGTGGTCGTCATCGTGCTGCTGCCGCGCGGTTTCGCGCCGCTGGTGGGCGCGCTGTGGCGCAAACTGCGGCCCCGTCACGCGGTGGCCGCGCCGGTGGTCAAGCTGACGCTGGCGCCGGTCAAGCTGATGATGCAGTCGAACGAGAGCGCGTCGCCGCCGCTGCGCATCGAACACCTGTCCCGCAGATATGGCAGCCTGCACGTGCTGCGCGACGTGAACCTGGTCGGCAATGCCACCGAGCTGCTCGGCATCATCGGGCCGAACGGCGCGGGCAAGACCACGCTGATGCGCTGCATCAGCGACGGCAACGAGCGAACGGACGGCAAGATCCATGTCAACGGGGTGGAAATCGGTCGCGGCTCGCCGCAGCACGTAGTGGGACTGGGCGTGGGCCGCAGCTTCCAGAACACCAACCTGTTCGACACGCTGACGGTGGGCGAATGCCTGAAGCTGGCCCGTTACCGGCTCGACGGCGCCAGGCTGTTCGACCGCGGCGACACCGTGGCGCTGCCGCAGCCGGCCATGGATATCCTGCAAGCCACCGGACTGGACCAGAAGCTTGGCGAGGAGACCCGCAATCTGTCGCACGGCATGAAGCGCGGGCTCGAACTGGCCATGGTGCTGGCGGCCGAGCCTTCGGTGCTGCTGCTGGACGAGCCCACCGCCGGTTTGACGCGCCCCGAGCGCATGGTGATCGGCAAGGTGCTGACGCGCCTGACGCGCGAGTTCGGCCTGTGCATCGTGATTATCGAGCACGACCTGGATTTCGTGCGGGAGATCAGCAACCGCGTGGTGGTGTTGCACCAGGGCGCCATCCTGATGGAAGGCACCGTGGATGAGGTGGTCGCATCGGATCTGGTGAAGGCCGTCTACGCTGGCGATAGCGCCGGCGACAGCGAGGAGAAGGCAGCATGAGCAAACTGCTGACGGTACAGAACCTGAGCAGCGGCTACGGCTCTGCCGCCGTGCTGCGCGACGTGTCGCTGGAGATCGACAAGGGCGAGATCGTCGTTGTGCTGGGCAAGAACGGCATGGGCAAGTCGACCCTGCTGAAGACGCTGATGGGCTTTGTGCGCCCGTTCAGCGGCAAGGTGGCGCTGCACGGCAAGGATGTCACGGGCATCTCGCCGCATGTGATGGCGCGCTCGGGCGTGGCCCATGCCCCGCAGGAACATACCTTGTTCCAGGACCTGACGGTCGAGGAAAACCTGCGCCTGGGCGTGCTGTCGGACAGCGTGTTCCGCGAGCGCCTGTCGTCGGTCGAGGCGGTGTTTCCGCGCATGATCGAACGGCTGAAGCAGCGCGCGGGCACCCTGTCGGGTGGCGAGCAGAAGATGCTGCTGATGTGCCGGGCGTTGATTGCCCGGCCGCAATTGATGCTGGTCGACGAAATCAGCGAAGGCCTGCAGCCGACCATGGTCGACCGCATGGCCGAGGCGCTGGTGCATGCGCGGCACCAGCTGGGCATTTCGGTGCTGCTGGTCGAGCAGCATCTGGATTTCGCGTTGTCCGTGGCCAATCGCTTCATGGTGCTGAAGGTCGGCGAGATCGTCGAGCAGGGCCGCGTGGACGATCCAAACGCGACGCGCAACCTGGCTGCCCATCTGGCGGTCTGATCCCGCCAACTGGTGCACGGAGTCCCGCCATGCGTCTTTTTCCTCGTGAAGTGGATCGGCTGCTGCTGCACCAGGCCGCGCAACTGGCCAGGGCGCGCCAGGGCAGGGGGCTGTTGCTCTCCGAACCCGAAGCCCGTGCGTTGATCGCGGACGCCATTTGCGAAGGCGCGCGCCAGGGCGGCACGATCGCCGACATGGTGGCGCTGGCTTCCGCGCTGCTGACCGACGACGATGTCATGCCGGGTGTGGCCGAGCGCATCGACGTTGTCATGGTGGAAGCCTTCTTCTCCGATGGGCAGAAGCTGGTCTGCGTGCACGAGCCCATCGGGCCGGGCAAGGGCGCCACGCCGCGGGCGCCGGTGCCGCCGCGCTGGCGGTTGGCGGAAGGCCCGATCGTGGTCAATCAGGGCCGTCCCACGTTGCGCCTGCGTGTGGAGAGCACGGCGGACCGGCCGATCCAGGTGGGGTCGCACTACCACTTCTTCGAAGTCAATCCCGCGCTGCGGTTCGACCGGGCCGCCGCCTACGGCTACCGGCTCGACATTCCTTCCGCCACGACGCTGCGCTTCGAGCCGGGAGACACACGCGATGTCGACCTGGTCGCCATTGGAGGCACGCGCGTGGTGCATGGGCTGGCAGGGCTGGTCAACGGCCCGCTGGACGATCCGGCCGTACGGCAGGCCGCGATGGACCGGCTGGCCGCCTTCCTGGAGCAATAAGATGGCGCACGGCATCGAGCGTTCCCGCTATGTCCAGCTCTACGGCCCCACCACGGGCGATTGCGTCCGGCTGGGCGATACCGGCCTGTGGGCACGGGTCGAGCGCGATCTATGCGTGGGCGGCGACGAGCTTGTGTTCGGCGCCGGCAAGACCCTGCGCGCCGGCACGGGCTGCGACGGCGCGCTGACCGCCGCCGAGGGCATCCTCGACCTGGTCATCACCAATGCGCTGATCATCGATGCGGTCGCCGGCATCATCAAGGCGGACATCGGCATCAAGGATGGCCGCATCGTCGGGATCGGCAAGGCCGGCGATCCCAACATCATGGACGGTGTGACGCCGGGCCTCACCGTCGGCGTCAATACCGACATCCGTGCCGCCGAGGGACTGATCGTGACAGCGGGCGGCATCGATTGTCACGTGCATTTCATCGACCCGGGACAGGTGGACGAGGCCCTGTGCGGAGGCATCACCACCTTGATGGGCGGCGGCCTGGGGCCGACTACCGTGCCGATCGCTTCCACCGGCACGCGCAATCTTGGGCTCATGCTGCAGGCGGCCGAGGCGTTCCCGGTCAATTTCGGCTTCATTGCCAAGGCGGCATCGCATGCCGTCGAGCCGCTGATCGAGCAACTGGCCTCGGGCGCGGCCGGGCTCAAGATCCACGAGGACTGGGGCGCCAGCGCCGCCGTGATCGACGCCGCGCTGAAGGCCGCGGACATCGGTGGCGGACAGATCCAGCTGCATACCGACACGCTGAACGAATCCGGCTTCGTCGAGCACACCATGCGCGTGATCGGCGACCGCTGCATCCATGCGTATCACGTGGAGGGCGCGGGCGGCGGACATGCGCCGGACATCATCCGCATTTGCAGCCGGGCCAACGTGCTGCCTTCGTCGACCAACCCCACCAATCCGTTCACGATCAATACCTTCGACGAACACTTCGACATGGCGATGACCAGCCATCATCTGAATCCGCGCTTGCCGGAGGATGTGGCCTTCGCCGAAAGCCGTATCCGGCGCGAAACCATCGGTGCGGAGGATGTGCTGCACGACCTCGGCGCGATCAGCGCCATCGGCTCGGACAGCCAGGGCATGGGCCGCATCGGCGAAACCATCGCGCGCTGCTGGCAGCTGGCCGAACATATGCGCGACCTGCGTGGCAGCCTGCCCGAGGACCGGGGCACGGGCGCGGACAATTTCCGCATCCTGCGCTACATCGCCAAGTACACCATCAACCCGGCGCGCATGTTCGGCATCGATGGCGAGGTCGGGTCGATCGAGACCGGCAAGCTTGCGGACCTGGTGTTCTGGCGTCCGGACAGCTTTGGCGCCAAGCCGGAAATGATCATGAAGGCGGGCTTTCCGGTGTGGGCGCCGCTGGGCGAGGCGAATGCGTCGCTGATGACGTGCGAGCCGCTGCGCTATCGGCCCATGTGGGGTTATTTCGGCCGCGCGCCGCAGGCGCTGGGCGTGCGCTTCGTCGCGCCGCCGTCGATTGCCGCCGATGTGGGGCGCCGACTGGATCTGAAGGCGGCCCTGGTGCCCGTGGCCGATACCCGAAGCCGGACCAAGCGCGACATGCTGTTCAACGATACGGTGGCCCCGATCACGGTCGATCCGGAAAGCTTTCGCGTCTGCATCGATGGACAGCCCATCGACAGCGCGCCCACCGCCCGCGTGGCGCTGGGGGCGTCTTATATGCTCAAGTAGGAGATACAGCATGGCCGCAGTGCGTCTGGGAATCGGCGGGCCGGTAGGCAGCGGCAAGACGCGGCTGGTTGAACGTTTGCTGCCCGTGTTCGCCGCCGAAGGCGTTTCGGTGGCGGTCATCACCAACGACCTCGTCACGCGCGAGGATGCAGAACGGGTGCGGCGTTCCGGCCTGATCGATCCGGAGCGGGTACTGGGCGTCGAGAGCGGGGCGTGTCCCCATACGGCGATTCGCGAAGACCCGTCCGTCAACATCGCCGCGGCCGACTGGCTGGAGCGCCGCTTCCAACCCGATGTCATCGTGATCGAAAGCGGTGGCGACAATCTGGCCGCCACGTTCTCCAGCGAACTGGTGGACTGGTGGGCCTTCGTGATCGACGTGGCCGGTGGCGACGATATTCCGCGCAAGCGGGGACTGGGTGTGTTGCGCGCCGACCTGCTGGTCGTCAACAAGATCGATCTGGCGCCTCATGTGGATGCCGATCTGGATCGCATCCGCGCTGACGTGGCCATGGCGCGGCCCGATCGTCCCTCGCTGTTCACCGATCTGCGCACGGGCAACGGCGTGCGCGCCGTGTTCGACGAAATCGCGCGCTCCGCCTTGTTCGGACGCATGCCTGCATGACGGAAGGGCTGTTATCGCTGCGCTTCGCCCGCGACAGCCAGGGACGCACCCGGCTGGTGGCGCGACGGCAGCGCTATCCCCTGACCACCACGGTGGTACTGCCGATGGAGACGGGGCCGGGTGCCTTGATCTACGTGCAGAACGCGGCGGGTTCGGTGTTCGGCGGCGATCGTCTCGACGTCGACGTTTGCCTGGAGGCCGGGGCCGCGCTCTGTCTGTCCACGCCGTCGGCCACGCGTCTGCAGGGGGATGCCTTGTCCATGCAGACCACGCGGGTCTCGGTCGGGGAGGGGGCGTTCTTCGAATCCGTCCCCGACATGATCATTCCGCATCCGGACGCTGTGCACCGGCAGCAGACATACATCGATCTGGCCGAGGGTGCGAGCGCCATCGTGGTGGAATCGCTGGCGCCGGGGCGTACCGCGCGGGGCGAACGGCACGCCTATCAATCGATTGACCTGCGCTTGCAGGCCAGCTTTCGCGGATCGCCGGTGCTGCGCGACGCGTCCGGTTTTCGGCCCCGGGAAGCAGACCCGGCGCTGGAAGGGGGCCTGGGTGGGGAGGGCTACGTGGGCAGCCTCTTCGCGCTGACGGGCCTGACGCGGGACGGCCAGGCGGAAGACCTGGCCGCGCGCATCGGTGCCGCACTGGCCGACGTCCCCGGAGTCTATGGCGGAGCGTCGGCATTGGCCTCGGGTCATGGGGCGGTGGCGCGCTTTCTTGCCAGCGACGCGCCATCGTTGCGCCAGGCGACCCACGCGGCGTGGGACGCCGCAAGGCGCGGCTTGCGGGGACTGCCCGCGCCCAAACTCAGAAAATGACAGGACACCCATGTTGATCGTGAACCGGATCATTGGCCGCGCCGATGCGCCTCGATTCGCTGGACGCCAGACCGACCCCGTCAGTATCTCGGCCGCGGACGCCGGCCGGCGCCGCATGCGCGTGCATAGCGAAAGCGGCGCCGAGATCGGCATCGACTTGCCGCGACAGAGCTGGCTGTTCGATGGCGCGGTGCTGCATGACGACGGCGAACGCGTGCTGGTCGTGGTCCGCCGACCCGAGCCGGTCATGGTGATCGTACTGGCGAATATGACAGCCGAGGCAGCGTTCCGCGTCGGCCACGCCTTGGGCAACCGGCATAGTCCTTCGGAATGGCACGGCAATGAAATCGTCGTCCCCGTGACCGACACCCCGGAGCTGACCGCGCGCCCGGTACTGGCGCTGGGACTCCCCGGCCTGGTACTGCGCTTCGAGGAGAGGCCATTCGCCGCCGACGCGCCGCCGGCTTGCGCCGGCGCGGCGCACGAGCACCATCATCGGGACCACCAACACCACGGTCACGGACACCACCACCACCACCACCACGGGGACCACGCCCACGAACATCATGGCTGAGGCCGAGGTAGCGGGCCTCGCCGCTCGCGCCGGCCCATTGCTGGCGCTGATGCAGCTGTCGGACTCGGCCCTGCCAATCGGGCGGCATGCGCACGCCATGGGATTGGAGCGCCTGTTCCGCGATGGCCGCGTGACCACGCCGGCGTCCCTGCGGCAAATGATCGTCGCCGCGCTGAGGCACGGCGCGGCGCGCGCCGATGGCGCGGCCACCGCGATGGCGCACGACGCCGTTCAAGCCCGCGATGTGCTCGCCCTGAAAGCCGTCGATGCACGGCTGGACTTGCTGAAACTCACCGCGCCCGCACAGGCGGCCTCGCGCCGCTGCGGCAGCCGGCTCGCCGCCCTGGCTCCCTTGCTCGGCAGCCACGCGACGCTGGCCGAGTATGCCGCCGAGGTGGGCGCCCGGCGGACGCCGGGCCATCTCGCGGTGGTCTCGGGCGCGCTCGCCGCCGCGGCGGGCATCGGCCGCGAAGACGCCGTGCTCGCCGAAATGAGGGGCGTGGCCACCATGATCCTGTCGGCCGCGGTCCGGCTGGACGTGGTGCCCGCCGCGGCATCGCAAGCAATGCTGGCGGCCCTGGCGCCCGACATCATCGCCGCCACGGATATTGCCCTGAGCACCGGGCCCGACGACATGGAATGCAGCGCGGCGGCGGGGCTGGAGATTGCCGCCATGCGCCACGCCCGCGACGACGGGCGGCTGTTTGCAACGTGAATGAGGTAAGGAAACCGGGATGCAAGAGGATCGGATACTGCGGGTGGCCCTCGATTGGGCCGTGGACGACATCGACCCGCCGCGCTCGTTCGGCGGCTGGAACACCGGCCGCGTCGTGCAGCAGACGCATGAAAGCCTGGTGGAGGACGACTTCGATACACCGCCCGCACCGGCCGACGCGCCCACGCGCATCGTGCCGCGCCTGGCCGAGCATGTCGAGGAAGCGCCGGACGCCCGCCGCTTCGTGTTCCGCCTGCGGCAGGGCGTGCGCTTTCATGACGGCGCGCCGCTCGATGCCGAGGCGGTGGTCGTCAACTATGAGCGCATGTACCGCGCCGAGTCGCCGCATTACTCGGCGGTGGTCGCCGACTTCAACCGCGCAGGCGCTGGATCGATCGAGCAGGTGCGGGCCGTGGATGCGATGACGGTCGAATTCCGCCTGAGCGAGCCGTTTCCGGAATTCCTGCGCTATATGACACAGGAGGACGCGCCCGGCGCGCAGTCGCTGATCAGCCCGGCCGCCCTGCGCAAGTGGGGCCCCGATGGTTGCGCGGACCGTGCCCCGGGCACCGGCGCGTTCCGCTTTGACCGTCGTTTCGCAACGGCCGGAGGATCGGCGGTGGTGCTGTCGCGCAACGACACGTACTGGGACGGGCCGCCGTCGATCGACGGCATCGAGTTCCTGCCATTCCCCGATATCGACGACCGCGTACGCGCCTTGCGCGAGGGCAGGGTGGACGTTGCGTACAGCGTGGAGGGTGCTGACCTGTCGGACCTGGCGCAGCGCGGCTTTACCGTGCCCGAGTTCTCGCCGCCGTATCTCTGGTATCTCGTCTTCAATCTGCGCGACCCCTACATGGCGGACGTGCGCGTGCGTCAGGCCATCGCTTGCGCCATCGACCGCCAAGGCTTGTGCCATGGCTTGTTTCCCGGCGCCGCCTTGCCCGCGACCAGCGCGATTCCGCCCGGCGCGCCGGCCCACGACCGGCACGCACCCGAGCGCTATCCCTACGATCCGCAACGCGCGCGCCAGCTATTGGCCGAGGCGGGCGTCGGCGAGGGCCTGACCTTGCGCGTCATCGCCGCGCGGGCCGGCTCGGCGCAACTGGACCCGGGCGCCATCTACGAAAGCGTGGCGCGGGATCTGGCGAAGGTGGGTATCCAGCTGGAGGTGACCCTGCATCCCGACTGGGTCGCCTATTGCAATCAGTGGCGCGAAGGCGCGCCGCCGGGCATCGCCTTCAGCGAGATGAGCTGGGCCATGTCGTGCGACCTGTGGCTGTCGCAGGTACTGCATGGCGATAACATGTCGCCGCGCGGCTTCAACGCGGGCTACAACCAGGATGCCAGGCTGGATGCCTTGCTGGATCAGGCGCGGACCACCGTGTCGCTGGCCGACCGCATCGCGCTGTACCGGGCCGCGGATGCGCGCGTCATGGAAACGCTGCCCATCCTGCCCTTGTTCACGTCGCGGCGGGGCATGATCGCGTGGTCGCCCAGGGTGACGGGACTGACGGTGGTCAATCAGTGCTGGCAGGACTTCCGGCGCGTACGGCTCAAATAAGCCGCCGCGAAACGCCCACCCCATTCCGCTCTCCCGCCTGCGGGAGAGGGGCAGGGGAGAGGGCATCCGACGCGCCACCGCTCCCCGCCCGCCTCAAGCCGCCACTCCGGGCACCCCCTCATGCCAACGATGCACCCCTTCATAAGCATGCGCCACGCGCAGGATGGTGGCCTCGTCGAACATCTTCCCGGCGATCTGCAGCCCCGCCGGCAAGCCGCGCGAATCGAAGCCGCAAGGCACCGACACCGCCGGCATGCCGGTGAGGTTGTACGGATAGGTCAGGCGCCATGACGCCGCCAGCGGACTCTCCTCGACACCGCCGGTGATCACGCTCGGTTGCCCGCGCTTCCACGCTGTGACCGCGGAGCTGGGCGTGACGATGACATCAACCTGCTCCAACACCTTTGCGAAATCCCGGATCAGCTGCACGCGCAGTTGCTCGGCCTTCAGGTAGTCCGCCGCGGTGACCAGCCTGCCGATCTCCACCAGGGTACGGACGTCATCGGCCATGTCCGCGGTGGCGCCGCTTTGCAGGCCCTTGTCGTGCCAGGCGGCGGACGATGCAAGCTCGATGGCGAAGATCGCGCCCAGGCCATATTGCAGGTTCGGGATTTCGAAGTCGACCGTCCGCGCGCCCAAGGCCTGCAGATCGGCGATCGCCGCGTCCACCAGACGCTCCACTTCGACTTCGTTGCGACCAAAGAAATGGTTGCGGCAGACGCCGATGCGCATGCCGGCGATGCCCGCGTCGAGGCCGGCGCGATAGTCCGCCACCGGTACTGCTGCCGTGGCCGGGTCCAGCTTGTCATGGCCGGCCAGCACCTGCAGCATCAACGCCGCGTCGCGCGTCGATCGGGTCAGCGGCCCGGCGTGATCGAGCGACCAGCTATGCGGCACGACGCCTGTCCGGCTGACGCGCCCAAAGGTCGGCTTCAGCCCGACGACTCCGCACAGGCTGGCCGGAATCCGGATGGAGCCACCGGTATCGGAACCCAGGGCGCCGAACGCCATGCGGCTGGCCAGCGCCGCGCCAGACCCGCCGCTGGAGCCGCCCGGGATTCGCCCGGGGTCCCAGGGATTGCGGGTCGGCGGCGTTTCCGTGCCCCAGGCAAACTCATGCGTGCGGGTCTTGCCGATCAGCACCGCGCCCGCGGCACGCAAACGCGCAACGGCGTCGGCATCCCGCATCGGGAACGCGTAACCGGGCGCCACGCTGCCCGCCTTGGTCGGCATGTCCGCCGTCAGGTAGTTGTCCTTGATCGCGATGGGCACGCCGTGCAGCGGCCCGCGATAGTGGCCACGCGCCAATTCCTCGGTCAGTTGGCGCGCCTGCTCGCGCGCGTTCCCGTTGATGTGAGCGAACGCCTGGATCTGGCCGTCGATCGCTTCGATGCGGCCCAAGGCGGCCTCCGTCACCTCCAGCGGCGACACCTCTTTGGCGGCAATGCGGGACGCGATGCCGACAATGTCATGGTTCAGCAGGTCCGTCATGCTTCGTTCGCCTGTTCGGGATGGAGGGCACGCAAGGGATCGAACACCACGGCAGGATGCAGCTGCGCCAGATCGAGCTGTCGCAAACGGGCGATTTCGCCGACGATGCCGCGGTAGACGTTGAGATTGTGTTCGAGACGGTCGGGCGCGAATCGCGTCCCCATCCACTGCGTCAGCACCTCGTTGCCCGGCGGCGGCGCACCGGGCCGCTCGCCGGGCGATTTCAGCAGCAAGGCCGCGACCTCGGACGGCGGCGCGCGGCCGGGGTCGTCCAGCGTCGGCATGCCTTGCACGAAGGGCACGAACTGCTGTTGCGCGACCTGGTACACGCGGCGCAATTCGGCAACCGGCTCGGGATGGTCATCGACACGAAGGTCCAGCGCGGCATAGGCTTCGCGCTCCATCACCTTCAGCGAGGCCGATTGACGACCCCGCTTGTCGCCGCCCGCGGCCTGCCCCGCTTCCAGTGACCGCATCAAGCGCTCCGCCAGCGGCTGGCCGGCACTGGCTTCATAGGCATCGGCCATGGCGTCCAGCGTCCCGGCGCCCACCAGCATATTCCCCTGCACCGTATAACCCGGCCCACGACGATCGCCGGCCCAGCCCACGCAGGAAGGGCCCGTCCACACGGCGGTCCCGCCATGTCGGTCGACGATGGCCAGCTGCCGCATATCCCTGCCCGAATCGCCTTCCAGCACCTGCGCCATGGCGGTGCCGGCGTCGAGACCTTTGCCGAGCTGATCCAGCGCTTGTATCGCCAGGTATGGATTGACCCAGGACTGCGTGGACACCGCGCCGACGTTTGCGCAAAGGTACGGGCAGATGGCCCCGACGGCAGGCACCGCGGTGCTGACCGCGATACCCAGTTCGCCCGTGCGTTCGCAACGGGCAACGATGGAAAACGTCATGGAATAGGTCAATCGTCCGCATGCAAATCCGCCATCAGATCGTCCACGCTGGTGAACTTCTTGCCCTTGCCCGCTTCCAGTTCGGCAATGGCCTTCTTGGTGGTGGCATTGGGCACCTTCACATCGAAGGGCAGGCGGTGTTCGTCGGCGATGCGCAGCATCAGCAGGCGGATGGCGTCGGAAATCGACAACCCCATTGCTTCGAGCGCGCTGGCGGCACGCTCCTTGGTGTTGGTGTCGATGCGGGCGCGGACGTAGGTGTCGGCAGTGGTACTCATGGTAATTCTCCGGGAACGATTCAGATACTCACATTGTAGTCACAATGCGACCACATAACAAGGCCGCATCGTGCAGGGGAGTTCTGAGCAATTCCGGCCCCCTTGCGGTACTTCGTGCATAGGACTGCTGACACGGCCCGTTCAGAAGTCGGCTGCACACCGGTCGGCCTGCCCCGCGAACTGGTGCAGTCGTCTTCTGAAAATGACAGGTCGGGCGTGTCGCAAAACTTAGGATTTACGCGACACGGCCGGCTAACTTTTTGGATACACAAATGTGTATCCATGCAATAATCCGCCGTTATGTCGAGCAAAGACGTTGGCCTTCGTATCCGTGTTGAAAAGGAACTCCGGGAGGCGTTCCAAGGGGCCTGTCTGGCTGAAAACCGGAATGCGTCGGAAGTGCTGCGCGAGTTCATGCAGGCGTTCGCCGACAGGCACCAAGGTGGCTTACAACCGGATATGTTCGCGGCACCGGCAGCCAGAAAGCCACGTCAATCAACGAGATCGGGCCCGGGCCCGACGGCAGGAGAAGCAACAGATGACTAAGGCAGTGCAAGCCGCTAAGCGTGGCCGAGGGGTATCCCCGATCTATCTGGACGAGGATGATCAACCAGAGCAATCAAATGTCATCTACATGCGCGGCCGTCGTCGTCGCCGCATTGTCTTTGGCTGGTATGGTGGGAAGTTCTCGCATCTCGATTGGCTGCTGCCGTTGTTGCCGAAGTGCCATCATTATTGCGAACCGTTCGCGGGGTCTGGTGCCGTTCTCATCAATCGTGAGCCTGCACCCGTTGAGACTTACAACGACATAGACGGCGATGTGGTGAACTTCTTTCGGGTTCTTCGTGATCGTCACGAGGAGCTGATTAGGGCCATCGCCTTGACGCCATTTTCCCGCGAGGAGTACCACCGGGCGATTTATGGCAGCACAAACGGTATCAGTGATGTGGAGCGGGCAAGACGGTTTTATATCAAAGCCCGTCAGACCCGCACCGGGCTTGCTCAAACCGCATCCCTTGGCCGTTGGGCAAATTGCAAAGATACAAGCCGGGCGGGTATGTCCGGTGTTGTCTCGCGCTGGCTTGGTGGCGTGGATGCGCTGGACGAAATCGCCCAACGACTTATCCGGGTGCAGATCGAAAACCGCCCCGCCGTTGATGTGATCCGTTTGTATGACAGCCCCAAGACGCTTTTCTATTGTGACCCGCCCTATCTGCATGCCACACGCGGCGACGCTAAGGCTTACGGCTTCGAGATGGACGAGGGCCAGCATCGGGAATTTGCCGAAGTGGTCAATGAGTGCAAAGGCATGGTGGCTGTGTCTGGGTATGACCACCCGCTGATGGACGAGCTATTCAAGCCGGGACGTTGGTTCAAGACCCAAGGCCCGGACAAGACTATTCACTCGACCAAGGGAAAACGGTCAGAAGTCCTTTGGACGAACTACGATCCCAAGAATCAGAAAGGGTTGTTTGAATGAGGGCCGCTGACGCATGGGGTATCAATACCACCCCGACGACATGCACATTTTCCGGGCTGTCGCGGCCACAAAAGCAAAGGGAGTTTCGATGACACCAGAAGAAATATTACAAGGCATCCAGCAGCGGGCCGCCGCTACGTTGAATGCTTCTGTCGTCACTGACCCAGTAATCCGTGAGCGTGTCGATTACGTCTGCCGCTGCATGAGTAACCGAGCAGGGGTGCGGCTGCTCATGTCATGCCTGTTGGGGAAGCTGGACAAGCCGAACGTCGATCCACGCAAGCCCTATACCGAGATTGGGGGGGCTGACAGTTTTTCCGGGCGAACCTATGACGAACGCTACCTGACCAAGTTCATCAACGAACACCGGCTGCCG
>JALOAI010000025.1 GCA_023228945.1 Pigmentiphaga sp.
GGGCCGCCCGAAGTTTCCGTGTCCCCCTCGGGGGGCCTGACGCATAGCGGCAGGTATGGGGGCGCTCTCAAGGAAACGCCGGGCCGCCCCAAGTTTCCTTGACCCCCTCGGGGGGCCTGACGCATAGCGGCAGGTATGGGGGCGCTCAATACCTGAGCGGCCAGTAGACCCAGGCATGCCGGATGTCGTGCCAGATGCCGAGCAGGCCGCGCGGATCGAAACGCAGGAAACCGATAATGGCCACGCCATAGAGCAGCGCCTTGATTTCGTGGGCGCTGGTGGTCATGAGGCCCTGCAGCTGCTCGCCCAGCAGGCCCATCAAGGTATTGAACAGGTCGGGCAGCGTGACGATGAAAATGGTGCCGAAGACGGCCCCCAGCACGGACCCCAGGCCGCCGACGATAATGATGGCCAGGGCCTCGATCGACAGCAGGAACGGAAAGCTCTCGACGCTGATGAAGCTGAGATACATGCCCATCATGGCGCCCGCCACGCCGGTCAGCGCGGCGCTGATCAGAAACGCCAGCAGCTTGTAGCGCACGAGATCGATGCCCATGGTGCGTGCCGCGATGTCGTTATCCCGCAAGGCGACCAAGGCGCGCCCCGCATACGAGCGCCTGAAGTTCAAGGTGAACAAAAGCGCGATGGCGGCCATGACCAGGCAAAACCAATAGAACGCGGCATCACTGGAGAGATCGAAGCCGAGCAGCGTGGGCCGCATCACCAGGATGCCGCGGCCGCCTCCGGTAAAACTGCCGCCGGCCAGGATCGCCGCGCTGACGATATAGCTGAAGGCCAGTGTGGTGATCGCCAGGTAAAGCCCATGCAACCGCAATGAGGGCACACCGACGATCAGGCCGAAAAATGCCGGCACCACGGCTGCCACCAGCAGGGCCGCCTCGGGCGGCAGCCCCAGCCGGGTTACGGCGATTGCATAGGCGTATCCGCCCAGCAGGAGAAAACCCACGTGGCCCAGCGAAATCAGCCCCGCGAACCCGGTGAGGATGGTAAGGCCGAGCACCCCGACCAGGGTGAAAAGAATGATGGTCAGGTGCGATAGCGCGTAATTGCCCAACAGCCAGGGCGCCGCCACCAACAGGACCGCCAGCACGACCAGCCAGGCCTTGACCGCCGGCGAATCCGTGAGGACGATGAGATCGCTGTATTTTTGCTTGAAGTTTCCGCTGCGCATCAGACTCTCTCGATTCGCTTTTCGCCAAACAATCCGAAGGGCCGCACCATCAACACCACCAGAATCAGGAGGAAGCCCGCGACTTCCTTGAGAGTGCTGGAGGCGTAGCCACCGACCAGATTCTCGAAGACTCCGATGATCAGGCCGCTGAATCCCGACCCCAGGATGGAGTCGAAGCCTCCCAGCACGGTGGCCGGAAACGCCTTGAGGCCAAGCTCGAAGATGGTGGGCATGAGGCCGTAGATCACGGCGAACATGGCGCCGGCCAGGCCGGCCAGGGCCGAGGCCGAAGCCCAGGCGAAGGCCTGGACCTTGGCCGACGAGATGCCCATCAGGCGGGCGACTTTTTCGTCGGCGGCCACCGCCCGCATGGCCACGCCGAAGCGGCTGCGCCGCAGGAAGAACCAGAACCCCAGCAGGGCGAGGATCAGGAAGGCGATGACGCTGAGCTGGCCGACCCGGATGGCGGTGCCGCCGACTTCGACCAGGCGATCGGCGCCCGCCATCTCGAACTTGTGCGGCGCCGCGCCCCAGATGATGGTCACCAGGGCGCGCAGCACCACGGCCAGCCCCACCGTGACCAGCACCACCGACAACACCGGCTCGCCCAGCATCGGCCGCATGATCAGGCGTTCGCACACCAGGCCGAGCACCGCCCCGAGCACGATGGCGAGGACGATCGTGGCGATCGCGCCCGTGCCCAGGATGCCCGCGATCGACCAGGTGGCATAGGCGGTGAACATGCCCACCTCGCCCTGGGCGAAATTGATGATGCCGGTTGCCTTGAAAATGATGGCGAAGCCCATCGCCACCAGGCCATAAATGGCCCCCGTGACGAGACCGGACACGACGAGCTCGATGAAGTAATCCATTTAGGCCGCTCCGTAAATCAGCTCGAGTTCGCGCGCGAACTTCTGGTTGATCAGGCCTCGCCGCACTTTCTGGGTGGCGGTGAGTTCACCATCGTCGTGGTCCAGCTCTTTTTCGAGCAAGACGAACTTGCGGATGTTTTCGACACGGGCGAACTTGGTGTTGACCTCGTCGACGATGCCCTGGATCAGCTCGCGCACTTCATCCAGTTGGACCAGCGATTTGAAAGTGGTGTATTGCAGGTCGCGGTCGGAAGCCCAGCGTCCGACGCTGTCGAAGTCGATCTGGATGAGGCCGCCCAGGAACTTCCTGCCCTCGCCAACCACAATGGCTTCGCGGATATAGGGGCTGTCTTTCAGGGCGTTTTCGATCTCGGAGGGCGAGATATTCTTGCCGCCGCTGGTGATGATGATCGCCTTCTTGCGGTCGACCACCGCCACTTCGTCGTCGCCCCGGCGCTCGACGATATCGCCGGAGGCCAGCCAGCCGTCGGGACCCAGCACGGCCGCCGTGGCCTGATCATCGAAAAGATAGCCTTTGAACACCCCGGGCGAACGCACGAGCACTTCGCCGTCGTCCGCGATCTTCCACTCCACCCCTTCCATGCCCGGACCACAGCTGCCATAGATGAAGGGCCGTCCCGGCACCTGCACAAAACACACGCCGCCGGATTCCGTAAGACCATAGCCTTGCGCCACCGGCAGCCCGATGGCATCGAAGAACTTGAGCGTTTCGGGTGACACCGAGGCGCCGCCGCACATACGGGTATGGGTTCGGTTGAGCCCCATATGACGCTGCATATTGCGGAACAGCAACAGGTACCAGAAGCCGAACTCCAGCTTGTCGCTCCAGCGCACCAGCCGGCCATGCTCGGCACGGCGATCGGATATCGCCCGGCCACGCTTCATGCCGATCCGGTAGAGCCATTGCTGGACACGGCCGCTGTCTTTCATGCGGAAGTCGAAACCTTGCTGGAGCTTCTCCCAGATCCGCGGCACGCCCAGGAAAAAGGTGGGTGCGATCTCGCGGATATTGGTGGCGACGGTATCGATGGACTCCGCAAAGTTGATACAGCCGCCCGATATCAGGTGCTGGACAGTCGCGTAGCTGCGCTCCGCGAGATGGCACAACGGCAGGTAGCACACCGACTCGTAATGCTTGTCGAGTATGTTGCGCGCCGACATATAGGCATAGGTGCCGTAGGCCAGATTGCGATGGGTGAGCATCGCCCCCTTGGGAGGGCCGGTGGTGCCCGAGGTATAGACCAGGACGTTGATATCGTCGGGCCGCAGCAGATCGATCTGGGCATCGAGCCAGGCTTCGGCGCCAACGTCTTCGGCCGCCAGTTGATCTCCCAGCTCGATCAGATGCGCAAAGGCGTGTGGCCGGCCGGGGGCATAACGCCGCAGGCCCTTCATGTCGATGCAGAAAACGTGCTTCAGGTGCGGCAGGCCTTCGCCATTGGCCATGGCATCGAGCACTTTATCGGTTTGTTCCTGGTCTCCGGTCACCGCCAGCACGGCCTGGCAGTGCCTGCCGATGTATTGAATCTCCGGCCAGGGGTTGGTGGGATAGACGCCCACCACCTGTACGCCGATCATTTGCGCGCCCAGGTCGGTATAGAACCATTCGGGGGTGTTCTCGCCGGCGATGATCACGCGATCTCCGCGTTCGAGGCCGAGCTTGACCATCCCCAAGGCCACCCGGCGCGCCCGCCGGTAGTAATCGGCCCAGGTGCTGGCGCGCCAGACCCCCTGGACCTTCTCACGCAGTGCGACCTGGCCGCCCCTCCCGGTGGCGTGTTTGCGCAGCAAGGCGGGCAAGGTCGTCTCGCCGCGGATCATCTGGTCGTGCTCAAACATGACCGGCCTCCTCGCCCAGATAGGCCTGCAGCACCTGCGGGTTGGCCGCAACCTCGGCTGGCGTGCCTTCCGCGATCAAGGAGCCGAAATCGAGCACGTAGATCCGGTCGGAAAGATCCATCACCACCTGCATGTCGTGTTCGATCATCAGTACCGCGATGCCGAATTCATCGCGGATATCCAGGATGAAGCGGGCAATGTCTTCCTTCTCTTCGCGATTCATGCCCGCCACGATTTCATCGAGCAACAGCAGCCTGGGTTCGCAAGCCAGCGCCCGCCCCAGTTCCACCCGCTTTTGCTGTCCGTATGCCAGCTGGCTGACCGGCTTGTCGCGCAACTCTTCGATTTCAAGGAACTCGATGATCTCCTCGACCCGTTCGCGAGCGGCGATTTCGGCGCGGCGCGCCCTGCCCCAGAAGAACATGGACTCGATCACGGAATAATGAAAGTGAATATGCCGGCCGACGAGCAGGTTCTCGACCACCGTGCCGTGGCGGAACAGGGCGAGGTTCTGGAATGTCCGGCCGATTCCCAGGCGGGCGAACTGATGCGACTTGAGCCCACTGGTGTCACGGCCATCGAAGAACACCTGGCCCTCCGACGGCGCCAGGACACCACTCACCACGTTGAAGGTGGTGGTCTTGCCGGCGCCGTTGGGGCCGATCAGGCTGACGATCTCGCCCGGCATGACGCGCAGGCTGACGCCGTTGACGGCCTTCAGGCCGCCAAAGCGCTTGCTGATCCTGCGTGCCTCCAGAAGAGGCGTGTGCTCCGGGCCCCCGGACGCGGCGGGGGCGGCGAACTCATCCACCGCCGTGGCCGGAACGGATGGGCGTGGGGGCGAGGCGGACGCGGGCCGGTTCATGACAGCCACCGCTTGCGCCGCTTGTAATGCTTGACGTCTTTCATGCTGGTTCTGCCCTCTCCGGTATTCAGGCCAAGGTAGAACTCGCGCACATCGGCGTTGCGCCGCAATTGCTCGCTGGTGCCGTCGAGCACGATCCTGCCGTTCTCCATGATGTAGGCATAATCGGCAATGCCGAGCGCGCGGTTGGCGTTCTGCTCGACCAGAAGGATGGTCAGGCCGTCCTGCTCGCGCAAGGCCTGGATACTGTGAAAAATCTCGGTGATCACCAAGGGCGCCAAGCCGAGCGAAGGCTCATCCAGCGCCAGGATCCTGGGCCGGCTCATGAGCGCCCGGCCGATGGCCACCATCTGCTGTTCGCCGCCCGATAGATAGCCAGCGATGTTGTGGCGCAGGTCGGCCAGGCGCGGAAACAGCGAAAACACATACTCGCGCCCCGCGGCCAGCTTGGCGCCATCCTGCAGATGGGCCCCGGCGATCAGGTTTTCGTCCACGGTGAGGGTTTGGAACAAGCGCCGGCCTTCGGGCACCTGGACCATGCCCAGCCTGACGATCGCGGGTGCGGACGCCTTTTCGATCGCCTGGCCTCCGAGCAGGATCGAACCCTTCTCGATCTCGCCGTCTTCGGCGTCGAGCACCCCCGAGACCGCCTTGAGCACCGTCGATTTGCCGGCTCCGTTGGAACCGAGCAAGGCGACGATCTGCCCCGGCCTGACTTCGAGCGAAATATCACGCACCGCCTCGATGGCGCCGCCATAGACGACCTGCAGATTGTGAATGGCCAAGGCGGGTGGAGAGCCTTGGGTTCCCGATGACGCATGATCCCGCCCGGCCTCGCCTGACGGTGAAGCCTGCACCGGCCGCATGGCGAGGAGAGCCTGCGCCTCCTCCACGCGCCGGCCCCGCCTGGCCTCGCCGGGAACGGCGAGGCTTGCGCTTGCACACGTGGTAGCGGTTGTCATGTGTGATTCGTCTCCGGAACGGACCGTATCCAGCCCTTGCATCCATTCTGATTTTTTGTTTGTTAGACCGTCTCGTCGGTCTTATCTTCACATGTTATCTGGCTTGGCAATGGATGACATCCCAGGGATAACCCGAAGGCAACTCCGAGCCTCGGCACCGCGGTCCGGAGCGGCATCCGCCTGCCAGCCAAGCCGCGATCCCGCCGCCGCGCCGAGTGGATGGCGCCAGCGCCAAGCCCCGGCGTCCCGGCGGCATCCCGGTGCCGGCGCACCGCCTCGGTTTGCATGTTGTTTCCGTTTAATTCATAATCGCCGTATTTGTGGGAACATGCTATTAAAGTCCGCCCAGACGGACGAACCACCGACGGACGAACCAAGGCAATGGCATGCTCGGGCGCTGTGCCTGCCCCACCCCTGAAATCCGCCGCTCGCGGCGTTACGCCTCAAGGATATTCATGTCGCGCGCAAGGGCCAACGATTACGATAAAAAGAAAAACCTGATTCTGAACAAAGCCGCCGCCCTGATCGCCCGCAAAGGTTTCGATCAGGCCACGATGATGGACGTCGCGCAGGCTTGCAACACTTCCAAATCGCATATTTATCATTATTTCCCCAAAAAAGAAGACCTGCTCTACGAGATCGTCCATGAGCACATCACCCAGCAAGTGGCCGACCTCCAGCGCATCGTCGCTCTCCCGCTCTCCGCGGAAGAGCGCTTTACGCAGTTCGTCGACAGCTTCATGCAAGGGGCGGTCCGGGGCCGCGACGAACACATCATTCTCATGAACGATGTCAAGCAGTTGCCACGCGCCCAACTGCGGGAGATTCGCGCCCTCGAGGTGCAAATGGCCGAACTCCTCGAAACAGTGCTGGTGGAGCTCAACCCCGAACTCATGTCCCCCCCCGAAGTCCACAAGCCGTATACGCTGCTGCTCTACGGCATGATGATCTGGACCCTCACCTGGTATCGCAAATCGGGGCCGCTCAAGCCCACCGAACTGGCCGCCCGCATTGCCCATTTGCTGCTGCACGGTTTCACGGCCGCGCCACCGGCCTTGAGCCCTGAAACCAATCAGTCGGCATAAGCCATCAGACACTCTTGGGACGTCGTGGCAAGCAAGCGCCCTTCCCGGTCGTGCACGGTGCCAAGGCTCAGCCCGCGCCCGGCGGCGCTGACCGGACTGACGGTTTCCACGTGCAGCCATTGGTCGGCCCGGAAGGGGCGATGCAGCCGGATCGCGTGATTCAAGCTGGCAACGTACAGCCGGCGCTCTCCCAGTTCGCGCAGATGCGGGCCGAGCGAACTGAAGTTCAACCACCAGTCCGACAAATACGCGAAGGCTGCCGCATGCAGCCGGGGATCGCCGGGCAGCGCCTGCGCCGGCCGGAGCCAGAAACGGAAGCGGCCGTCCATGGCTTCGGGCGAAAACTGCCGCCGCGAATCGGGAATCCGGAATTCGACGCTGGATTTGGCGTTCTCGGAGTAACCGCCCAGCCGCTGCAAACCCCGCACCAAGTGGGGATCGGCCTCGTCAAGCCGGGGCAGGGTTTCCGGCTCCTCGCCAGGCGGCGCGCCGCCTGGCGCCGCGTGCGAAGGGGCCTCCAGATCCAGGGCGCAAGTGATCTGCGCATCGAGGATCGCTCGCCCGTTGCCCTGCATGCCGCGAACATGCCGCGAGCTGAAGCGCTTGCCGTCCTGCAGCCGGGTCACCCGCAGCTCCAGCGGCTCTTGCGGCATGGCTCCCTGCAGGAACAGGAACTGCATCATGGTGGCGGGCCGGTCCTCCGGCACATCCATCAGGCCGGCCATCAAGGCCTGGCCCAGCAGTTGTCCGCCATATGAGCGGCCATTGAGATTGGGATCGCCATGGCGGCTTCGCCAACAGCCCGGCGAGACCTCGGTGAGCGTCAGCAGTTGCGCGAGATCGCGCTCGTTCCATGGGAGATGAGACATCTTTTGCGTCCCTCAGGTTGAGCGGCGATGGCCAGCCTCATGCCATCGATGCGCGATCGCCACCGTACTTCGAACAGTATCACAGCGCCCAATCATAAACCGACAAGACGGATTATTTATAAAAAAAAGCGCGGCCGGCGGCATCCCGCAGGGGCTCCAAGCCCCACTTGAACGTTGTGGGGCGCCTTGCGAAAACCAGGCTGGCTCAGCCGCCGCCAGTGCCGCCTGCGCTGAGTTCGCACCAGCAGGCCAGCAGGCGCTGCACCGACTGCATGGCCATCGCGATTCCGGCCTCGGTGCGCTCGAAATCCACGCTATCGCGGCTATCCCCTATCCCGGCGGCGTGGTTGGCCACGATGCACAGCGCGCAGTAGTCCAGCCCGATCTCGCGGGCCAGGGCGGCCTCGGGCATTCCGGTATTGCCCACCAGATCGCAGCCATCCCGCGCCAGGCGCCGGATCTCGGCCGCCGTTTCCAGGCGCGGGCCCTGGGTGCAACCATACGTACCGCCTTCGATCACGGCCTCGTTGCCGTTTGCCGCGGCCGCCAGCAGTTCGCCGCGCAGCCGCGAGCTATAGGGCAGCGTCATATCCACCTGCACCACCGGGCCTTCTTCGGTACCCACAAAGGTGCTTTCACGGCCCCAGGTGTAGTCGATCAGCTGGTCGGGCAGCACCAGTTGGCCCGGCTGCCAGTCGTCGCGCAGGCTGCTGGTGGAAGACACCGCGATCAGGCTGCGCACGCCCATCTGGTGCAGAGCCCACAGATTGGCACGGTAGTTGATGGCATGCGGCGCCAGCGCATGATGATAGCCATGCCGGGGCAGAAACGCGATTTCATCGCACTCGCCGATGCGGCCGAAGGTGATGGCGCCGGACGGCAGGCCATAGGGCGTGCGCACGGCCTGGCGATGCGTGACCTCGAGCCCCGACATCCGGTAGAAACCCGTGCCCCCCAGTATCCCTCGCATGATTCAACTCTCCAACAATTGACGCAACCCGGCCTCGTCGAGGACGACCACGCCGAGCTCCCGAGCCTTGACGAGCTTGCTGCCGGCATCGTCGCCGGCAACGACGTAGCTGGTCTTGCGCGACACCGAGCCGGTGACTTTGCCGCCGGCCGCCACGATTTTCTGGGCCGCCTCGTCGCGCGTCCAGTCGTGCAGGGTGCCCGTCAGGACGAAGGTTTTGCCGGCCAAAGCCGCCCCGCGAACCTGCAGGGGCTCCGGACGCGGCGCGACACCGTGCTGCGAGAGCAAGGCATGGATGACCTCGCGGTTATGCGGCTCGCCCAGGAAGTGGGCGACCGAGGCGGCCACTACAGGCCCCACATCGGGCACCTGGAGCAAATCGTCGGCCGGCGCGCCCAGCAAGGCTTCCATGCTGCCGAAATGGCGGGCGAGATCGCGGGCCGTGGCCTCGCCGACGTGGCGGATGCCCAGGGCAAACAGAAAACGCCCCAGTGTGGGCTGGCGCGCCCGGTCGATCGCCTCGATGAGGTTCTGCGCCGATTTCGGCCCCATGCGATCGAGCCCGGCCAGTTCTTCGGCCGTGAGCGTGAAGACGTCGGCCAGGGTTTGCAGCCGGCCACGCTCGACGAGCTGATCGACCAGCTTCTCGCCCAGCCCCTCGATGTCGAGAGCGCGCCTGCCGGCGGCGTGGGTGAGCGCCTGCTTGCGCTGGGCGGCGCAAAACAGGCCGCCGGTGCAGCGGGCGATGATCTCGCCCTCCAGGCGTTCGATCCCCGAACCGCACACCGGGCAATGGCTTGGCATCACGAACTCGCGGGCGTCGGCCGGACGCAGTGCCGGCACCGGCGCCACTACCTCGGGAATCACATCGCCCGCGCGGCGCACCACCACCGTGTCGCCGATGCGCACGTCTTTGCGCCGGATTTCGTCTTCGTTGTGCAAGGTGGCGTTGGTGACGGTCACGCCGCCGACGAATACCGGCTTCAACCGCGCCACCGGCGTGAGTGCGCCGGTGCGTCCGACCTGGATCTCGATATCGAGCAATTCGGTGTTGACTTCTTCGGCGGGAAACTTGTGCGCCAGGGCAAAACGCGGCGCTCGCGAGACGAATCCCAACTGCTGCTGGGCCGGCAGCGAATCGACCTTGTAGACCACGCCATCGATATCGTAGGGCAAGGCGCGCCGCGCGTCGCCGATCCGGCGGTAGAAGCCGAGCAGGCCGTCCAGGCCGCGCACCACCTGGCGCATGGGCTCGGCAGGCAGGCCCAGCCCGGCCAGCCAATCGAGCATGGCCGAATGACGGGTGGCGGACGGCGGATGATCCAGCTGCCCCCAGCCATAGGCGAAGAAGCGCAGCGGCCGCTGCCGGGTAATCTGCGGATCGAGCTGCCGCAGGCTGCCGGCGGCGGCGTTGCGCGGATTGATGAATACTTTTTGGCCGCGTTCGCCCTGCGCCTGGTTCAGGGCATCGAAATCGCCGCGGAACATCAGGACTTCGCCGCGGACTTCGACCACGCCCGCCACCGGCTCGCGCAGCCGCAGGGGAATGGCGCGTATGGTGCGGACGTTGGCGGTAACGTCCTCACCCGTCTGGCCATCGCCCCGCGTCGCGGCCTGCACCAGCAAGCCGTCGTGGTAGCGCAGGCTGATGGCCAGGCCATCGAGCTTGACTTCGCAGGCGTATTCAACCTCGCCATCGGCCGCCAGCGTGCCCGATGCCCTCAGCGCGTCGCTCACGCGCCGGTCGAACGCGGCAACCTCTTCCGCGTCGAAAGCATTGGCCAGCGACAGCATGGGCACGGCGTGCGAGATCTCGCCCAGTTCGCTGCGCGCTTTCCCGCCCACGCGCTGGCTGGGCGAGTCGGAACGGATCCATTCGGGATGCTCGGCCTCGATCGCCTGCAGTTCGCGCATCAACGCGTCGTACTGGACATCGGCGATCACGGGCTCGTCGAGCACGTAATAGCGGTAATCGTGATCGGCCAGCTCGGCTCGCAATTGCTCCAGCCGGGATCTTGCGGCGGGCTGGCCGCCCGCGGTTTGCTTGCCCTCCGCCGAGGGCCGGGCCGGCAGCGTCACGTGAACACTCGCAAGGCGCGGGGCGAACCGGCGGCCAGGCCCTGCTGCTCAAGCCCCAGGTGCAAGGATCGCAACTGCTGGTCGACGGCGGACTCGCTGCTCTCCTGCAAGGGCTGGCCGTTGTCGTCGACCAGCTCGGCATCCAGCGGCGCGGCCAGCTGGCGGGCAACATCGGCCATATCGGCAAACGAGGTGGCCGACGGTACGCTGCGCGGCACATCGAGCAGCAAGGTCAGCCGGGTCGTGGCGTCGACCTGGCGCCCCGAAGGACCGGGCTCGGCCAGCAGGCTGAAGCAAACGGCGCCGCTGCGGTCGAGCCAGTCGAGGCGATGATCCTGGCCTTGATCGGAGAAGCCGAGATCGAGGGCAAGCGCCTGGATTTCCGCCAACCGCCAAGGCTGCGGGCCGCGCGCCAGCAGCGTGAGACCCACCGAGGTATCGAGGGAGGCACAGACCGAATCGAGTTGTTTGGCGCGCTGCGAGATCTCGCGCGGATCGGGCCCCTCGACCTCGGCCTCGAATTGGTCGGCCACTTGCTGCGCCCGAGCCCAGGCCTGCGACCATTCCGTGGGCGTGAGCGGACCGCTGCGGTTGGCCAGCAGCACGGCCAACTGCATCGAAGAATAAGACACCCCAAGCCGCAGGCGGGCACAATGGGCGCCGCCGGACGTGCGATAGAACACGCGTATGGCTTTTTGGCCAGCCGGGTGGACGTCGCGCACCAGCGGGAGCAGCGACTCGGCGGCCACTGGCTGGGTAAAGACGAGATCGATGACCGCCTCGGTCATGGGATCGGGCTCTTCCGCGTCGTCGCCCTCGCCCGCCGACTGGCCACCGCCGATCATCGGCTCGGCCCTCTCGGCCGACAGGCCCGGTTCGCGCCTGGCCTGCGTTTCGGCCGTGGCGGGCGCCGCCTTGCCCCCCAGTAGGGGATCGGCGCGCTCGGCGCTGAAGTCTTCGCCCATGCGCTGCCGCAGGCGGCGATCCTGCCACCAGTTCAGGCCGAACACGCCGGCGATCAGGATCACGCCGAGGGCGATCAGTCCGATCTGCAAATCACTCATGGTTCCGTTCCCTCAAGCGTCAAGCGGCTTCGGCCGTCAGTTGGACCGCCGCGTCGATGTCCACCGCCACGATTCTCGACACTCCCTGCTCCTGCATGGTAACGCCGACGAGTTGATGGGCCATTTCCATGGCGATCTTATTATGGGAGATGAAAAGAAACTGCGTATGTTCGCTCATGTTGCGCACAAGGTTGGCATAACGTTCGGTATTGGCATCGTCCAGCGGAGCGTCGACTTCGTCGAGCAGGCAGAACGGCGCCGGGTTGAGCTTGAAAAGGGCAAACACCAGGGCGGTGGCGGTCAGGGCTTTCTCACCGCCCGACAGCAGGTGAATGGTGCTGTTGCGCTTGCCGGGCGGCTGGGCCATCACCTGCACGCCGGCGTCGAGGATCTCGTCGCCGGTCATGCTCAGCCTGGCCTCGCCGCCGCCGAACAACTGCGGGAACAACTGACCGAAGTGACCATTGACGGTATCGAAGGTTTCCTGAAGCAGTTGCCGGGTTTCGCGATCGATTTTACGGATCGCGTCTTCGAGAGTGTCGATGGCGGTGGTCAGGTCGGTCTGCTGCGAGGCGAGGAAGCCCTCGCGTTCGCGGGCGGTTTTGAGTTCGTCCAGCGCCGCGAGGTTGACGGGGCCCAGCGCATTGACCTCGCGCCCGATGCGCTGCACCTCGGCCTGCAGCCAGTTGGCGCGGCGCTGTTCTTCGGGCAGCGTCGCCAGCCAGGCCTCCAGCACCTCGCCATCGACCTGCTGCTCCTGCAATTGCTGGGCGAACTGCTCCTGGGCCAAACGCGCCGCCTGCTCTTCGAGCTGGAGCTCGGTAATGCGGGCGCGCTGCGGCTCCAGCGACTGCTCCAGCCGCATGCGGCCCTCGTCGGCTGTGCGCAGGCGAGCATGCAGTTCGTCGAGTTCGGTGCGGGCGCGGCCGAGGGCGTCTTCGCAAGTGGCGCGCTCGGCCAGGGCCTCCTGCAAGCCGGCCTGGGCGGTGGCGCCGTCGAGCACCTTGAGCTCTGCCCGCAGCTCGTCGAGCGCGCTGACGTCGGCTTGTGCCTGGGCCGCGGCGCGCTCGGCCTGGCGGCGCAGCTCGGCGATACGCGCGGCCGCGGCACGTTCGGCGAAGCCCGCCTCCTGGACGGCGCGCTCGGCTTCGCGCACGCGGTCCCTGGCCAGCCGGGTCTCGGCTTCGAGCGCCTCCAGAGCCATCTCGGCTTCGGCCTGGATCTCCTGCACCGACGCCAGTTCGATATCGAGACTCTCGAAACGCGCCTCGGCCTCTTCGCGCTGGATGCGCCAGTGTTCGTCCTGGGCTTCGAGTTCGGCGAGCTCGTCGGCCAGCCGCTGCCATTCGGATTCGGAACGCGACACCTGCTGCTGCAGGCGTTCGTGTTCGAGTTGCCGCTGGTGCAGTCGCGTCGTGACCTCGGCCAGCCGTTGCCGCGACGCGGGCAGCGCCTGGGCCTGGGCCTGGTATAGACCCTCGGCCCGGGTAGCGGCGTGGCGGGCCTCGTCGGCCAGCAACTGGCCGGCCTTGAGCTCGCGCTGTAGGTTGTCGATCTCTTGTTGGCGGGCCAGCATGCCGGCCTGCTCCGAATCCGCGGCATAGAAGCGAATGCCCTGGCGGTCGACCAGATGCCCCTCGGGGACCACATAGACCGCGCCGGGCGGCAGCGTGTCGCGGGACGCCAGCGCCTGATCGAGGGTGTCTTGGATATAAACGGAATCGAGCCAGCCCGACAAAAGCGTTCGCAAGGCCGGATCGGCGATGCGCAAGAGGCCGACCAGGCGGTTGAGGCCGCCCGCCGGGGCCGGTGGCGCGGATGGCGCCGGCATCTGATAGAGCGCGAGCCGTCCTGGTGGCGGGTCTTGGAGAAAACCGCGCGCCCATGCCAGGTCGGACATTTCGATGGCCGTCATGCGTTCGCGCAGCACCGCTTCGAGCGCGGTTTCCCAGCCAGGGGCGATCTGCAGACGCTGCCATAGCCGCTGGCGGCTGTCGAGTTCGTTCTGTTCCAGCCAAGGTTGCAAGGCGCCTTGCTGCTGGACGTCGTGTTGCAGGCTGGTCAGCGCGGCCAGCCGCGCCTCGAGGTTGGCGACCCTGGCGGCTTCGGCCTGGGCCTGCTGCTGGGCTTCGCGGCGCTCGGCGTCGGCCTGCGGCAGCCGGCTTTCCTGGTCGAGCAAGATGGCTTCGGCCTCTTCGCGCTGCTGATCGAGCATGGCGAGTTCGCCCGCCAACTGTTGCAGCAGGGTCTGGTCGGGCCGTTGTACCTGCTCGCGCTGGGCCCGCAGGCGCTCGCGGCGTTGTGCCAATTGTTGCAATTGGCGATCGGCTTCGCCGCGAGCCTGGGCGCACAAGGCCAATGCCTGTTCGGCCCGGGCCAGCTCGCCACGCCGGTTGGACAAGGCATTCTGGGCCTCGCGCAAGCGTTGCTCGAGCGCGGGCAAGGCCTCTTGCGCGGTATCGAACTGCAACTGTACGGACTCCGCCCTTGCCGCGCCTTCTTCCAGTGCCATCTCGGCCTCGGCGATGGCGTCTTCGCTGCTTTCGCGCTCGGCGGTGGCGCTGGCCAGGCGCTCGGCCACCTGCGCCTCCTGGGCCTGCAGGCGCCGCTGGGCGTCGACCACATAGCGGATCTCGGCTTCCAGCCGGCTGACCTCGGCGTTGGCCGCATACAAGGCACCTTGCGCGGCATGCACGGCGTCGCCGGCCGCGTAATGGGCCTGGCGCAGGGACGTCAGGCCGGCCTCCTCGCGGCGCAGCTCGGCCAGCGCGGCCTCGAGTGCGGTTTGCGCCTGCTCGGTGGCCAGGCCCGCGCGCTCGCGGGTCTGGTCGGCCTCGCGCTTTTTCAGCCACCACGTCGCATGCAGGGTTTGCTCGCCGCGAGCCTGTAGTTCGTGGTAGCGCTGCGCCACCGTGGCCTGGCTCTCGAGCTTGTCGAGCTGCGAGTTGAGCTCGCGGAGGATATCTTCGACCCGGGTGAGGTTCTCGCGGGTGTCTTCCAGGCGATTGGCGGTTTCGCGGCGGCGTTCTTTGTAGCGCGACACCCCCGCCGCTTCTTCGAGGAAGACGCGGAGCTCTTCGGGACGCGCCTCGATGATGCGCGAGATCATGCCCTGGCCGATGATGGCATAGCCGCGCGCACCCAATCCGGTGCCGAGGAAGATGTCGTGGATGTCGCGGCGCCGCACCTGCTGGTTATTGACGAAATAGCTGCTGGTGCCATCGCGGGTGAGCACCCGGCGCACGGCGATCTCGGCGTATTGGCTCCACTGGCCGGCGGCGCGGCCGACCTCGTTGTCGAACACCAGTTCGACCGAAGCGCGGGCCGCGGGCTTGCGCTGCACCGAGCCATTGAAGATGACGTCTTGCATCGACTCGCCGCGCAGCTCCGAAGCCCGGGTTTCGCCCAGAACCCAGCGCACCGCGTCGATGATGTTGGATTTACCGCAGCCGTTCGGCCCCACCACCCCGACCAGTTGGCTGGGAACCTGCACCACGGTGGGGTCGACGAACGATTTGAATCCTGCGAGTTTGATCTGGGTTAATCGCACCGGACGCGAACACTATGGCAAAAAAAGGGGAACGGTCTGCATTGAGCGGCGTCACAGGAAAATCCTGGATCGCTCCGTATAATACCCCAGCGCTCGATCCGGGCCGTGCCGCAGTCCTTCAAACCGCAACCGTCCATTTCCAAGTGAGAGCAACCCCTTGAGCCAGACCGGACCCAACCGCATACCCTACGGTTTCTATCTGGTCATGGCGGCGCAGTTTTTTTCGTCGCTGGCCGACAACGCCCTATTGATCGCAGCCATCGCGCTGGTGCAGCAGCTCCACGGTCCCACCTGGATGGCGCCCATGGCCAAGTGGTCGTTCGCCGTGTCGTACGTGGTGCTGGCGGCCTTCGTCGGCGCCTTCGCCGACAGCCTGCCCAAGGGGCGGGTGATGTTCATCACCAATCTGATCAAGGTCAGCGGCTGTGCCCTGATGTTCCTGTACGGCAGCTTCGGCTTCGACACCATGGGCCAGGTATATATGGTGCTGCTGGCCTATGCCGTGGTGGGCATCGGCGCGGCGGCCTACTCCCCGGCCAAGTACGGAATCGTTACCGAAATGCTCGCCCCCGCCGATCTGGTCAAGGGCAATGGCTGGATCGAGGGCCTTACCGTCATCTCGATCCTGCTGGGCGTCATGCTCGGCGGCGCCCTCATCCATCCCCAGGTTTCGCAGTGGTTCATGACCATGCCGGGATTTCCCGCCGTGGCCACCTCGGCCGAAGCGGCCATCATCGTCATCGGCGTCGTCTACCTTATCGCGGCGGCCTTCAATCTGCTGATCCCCCGCACCGGCGTGGTCTACCCGCCGCAACATCGCCATCCGCTGCGCCTGCTGCGCGAGTTCCTGTATTACGTGAAGATCCTCTGGAGCGATCGCCTGGGCCAGATTTCGCTGGCCGTCACCACGCTGTTCTGGGGCGCGGGCGCCACCCTGCAATTGGTCGTGATCGAATGGGGCGCGCAGCATTTGGGGCTGGGCCTCGACGAAGCCTCCATCCTGATGGGCGTGGCGGCGCTGGGCACCATCGGCGGCGCCATGCTGGCCAGCCGGATTCCACTCAAAAAGGCATTGCTCACGCTGCCGATGGGCGTCGTCATGGGCCTGGTGGTGCTGCTGATGCCCGCCGTCGAACAAATGTGGGCGGTATACGGTCTGCTGGTGCTGGTTGGCGGCCTGGGCGGCTTCTTCGTCGTCCCCATGAACGCCCTGCTGCAGCATCGCGGCCATGTCCTGCTCTCGGCGGGTCATTCGATCGCGGTGCAGAACTTCAACGAGCAGATCAACATCCTCGTCATGGTGGCGGCCTACTCCTTCCTGCTCTGGCTCAACATGCCGATCAATACCATCATTGTGCTGTTCGGATTGCTGGTGGCGGCGCTCATGCTGCTGATCATCACCTGGAACCGCCACAATCACCGCCGGCAACCCGACCTGGACGACATGATCGGCCAGCGCGGACATGGCGCGGCGCTGCGCCGGCGAGCCTGAGCCGCCGCTCCCCGACTGAAATTACCGGAGTCGGCTCCGCCGCGAATCCGGCATCGGTCGGCTCTGCAGCGGCGCCAGCGCGCGCCATGCCACGCGCTTCGCGGTGGCCCCTTCCGCCAGCATCCGTTCGGGCGAAGGGAGCAATACCAGGCTCAACGCCGGCGGGCCGGGCAACGGCCATTGGCCGCCCGGCACGGCCTGGGCGACGCCGGATTGCCGGGCCAGATCGTGCTCCAATCGTGGCGGCAAGCACACGATCACAGTCAAGGGCTGAGCGCGCAGCGGCCGCCATGGCCGCCCCGCGAGGCTACGCAAGGTTTTTTCGTCCAGCTCACCGATCACTCCGCCCACCGGACGTTCGCGATCGCGAGGAACCGGAGTCAGGCCCACCGCGGCCATGGCCGCCGCCAGCAGGTCGCGCGCGGCGCCATCGGTAGGCCGAGGCGCATCGGCCGGCCGCAGCAACAAAGCCTGTTCCACGGCGCCATCGCCGCGCCACCATGACCAGCGCCATTTTCCCGCCAGATGCCAGGCGGCGGCGGGGCTGCGTGCGGGCGCGGGCTCGACGGGCTCGACGGGCTCGACGGGCTCGACGGGCTCGACGGGCTCGACGGGCTCGACGGACTTGGCGGACTTGGCGGGCTCGGTGGATTCAGTAGATTCAGCAGGCTCGGCGGACGCTGCGGGCACGGCCGGTTCGCACGCAACGACCCGGCCGCTCGACAGCTCGGCGGCTTCGGGGGGGGTGTCTGCCGCAGGCGGCCGATCGGTGCCGGGGCCGCTTGCTTCGGGCCTTCCCGCCGCTGGCACGGCAGCCGGCAAGGGGCCTCGCCATTCGATGCCCAGCTCTCGCAGCCAGGCGCGCCGCCAGAAATCCCGGGCGTGGGGCGCCGGGGCCTTCATGCCGGCACCTGCTGGCCGGGGGGCACCGGTTTGCGCATGACGATGGCGTCTTCCCGGCCGCGAACCGCGGGATAATAGCCGCGGCGCAGCCCGATCGTGCGGAAGCCGGCGTTTTCGTACAGGGCGCGCGCCCGGGTGTTCGACACCCTCACCTCCAGCAGTAAGGAGCCGCAGCGCCGGCGCTGTGCGTCGTCGTCGAGATGCCGCAGGAGTTCGCGAGCCAGCCCCTTGCCCTGATGGGCAGCCGCCACGCTGAGGTTGAGTATGTGCAATTCGTCGGGAACCTCCATCACCAGACAATACGCAAGCAGCTCACCCTGCTGGCGCAACACCCAGGCGGAGTATCCCGCCGCCAACGCATCGCGGAAGTTGCCCAGCGTCCAGGGATGCGAATAAACCTGATGCTCGATGCGAATCACTTCGTCGAGGTCGTCGGGCGACATGGGAACCGGTTGGATCATGGGTTGCGGATTCCAGGCGCGGCGCGAGGGTTGCCACCCGCCCCGGCGGCTCGTTCCCGCGAGGTAAAGGCCACTTTATCGCGAACATACAAGGGGTGCGCGGCCGCGGCGTCCAGCCGCACGCCCTGCTGCCACCGCAGCAAGCCGACTTCGGCCACGGCGGCCGCGGAGGGCTGCAACGGCTCGCGCCAGACTGGCAGCCCCGCTGGCAACGGCGCCTCGGCCAGCGCGGCGTCGCCGGCCACCAGCCAGGCGGCGGTCACGATCTCCAGGGCTTGTTCGGCGCACCACTCCGCGAACCAATCGCCGAGGTGGGCGGCTGGCAGCAGTACAGGGCTTTGCCGCCAGTGGGCGAGCCCGGCGGCCTCGCGGCGGCGGGCGATGGCGACGTAGCGTTCATCCATGCGGGCGTCTTGCACCAGAAGGCGCCACTCGGCGGGATGATCGCGCAAGGGCCGCTCGAGGGCTTCGTGGGTGGTGACGGGCAACAAGGGCCGCCCAAGAGCGAACCCGAGCCCCTGCGCGACGCCACAGGCCACGCGCAGGCCCGTAAAACCGCCCGGGCCCTGGCCAAAGGCGACGGCATCCAGCTGCGCCGCCTTCAGGCCGGCCTCGGCGAGCAAGGCGTCGATCATTCCCAGGAGCTTTTCGGAGTGCTCAGCCACGCCGTCGTGGTGCCGCGTCAGAACCTCGGTGGACGCGCCGGTTTGCCGGAGCAGCGCCACGCCGCAACGCGCCGAGGAAGTCTCGAGGGCCAGAAGATGGATTGCCATGCGCTTATTGTACGGCGAGGCGCCCTGGCCGCCCCCCTCATCACAGCGATGCCGCCCGATGGATATTATGTAACAGCGTTTTGCGGACGCGGCTGGAACCCCGCAACTCGGCTACAGTTACATTTTTAAGCCCGCCATGTGCTCCCATGCAACACCAGCCCTCTTCCAACTTGCCCAAAAAGCTCCTTGTGGTCGATGACGATGGCCGCTTGCGCGAGCTGCTCAAGCGTTATCTCTCCGAGCAGGGATTCAACGTCACGGCTGTCGAAGACGCGTCCAGCATGGACAAAGTCTGGCAGCGCGAGCACTTCGACCTGGTCGTGCTCGACCTCATGCTGCCCGGCGAAGATGGTTTGTCCATCTGCCGTCGCCTGCGTGGCGCCCACAACAATACCCCGATCATCATGCTCACGGCCAAGGCCGAGGATATAGATCGCATCGTCGGGCTCGAAATGGGCGCCGACGATTATCTGCCCAAGCCGTTCAATCCGCGCGAGCTCCTCGCCCGCATCAACGCCGTCCTGCGCCGTCGCGGCCCCGAAGAACACCCGGGCGCCCCCAGCCAGGAAAGCGACGACTGGGTCAAGTTCGGTCCGTGGATCCTCAACCTTTCCACCCGTACTTTGCTGCGCGACGGCGAGCCGGTGCCCATCACCACCGGCGAGTTCTCGGTACTCAAGGTTTTCGCCCGCCACCCCAAGATTCCGCTATCGCGCGACAAACTGATGGAACTGGCGCGCGGCCGCGAATACGAGGCCTTCGACCGCAGCCTCGACGTGCAGATTTCCCGACTGCGCAAGCTGATCGAGGAAGATCCCGCCAAGCCCGTTTTCATTCAAACGGTCTGGGGCATGGGCTACGTCTTCGTTCCCGACGGCGGGCAATAATCCGCTCCGCGGGCCCCGGGCCCGGCCAGCGTCGCCCGTCGACGCCGGCCGGGCCCTTTTCACCCCTCTACCCGCGCCATGCGCAAAATTTTCCGCTGGGGGTTGTTCGGCCGATCCTTCCTGTTGCTCGTCGCGCTGATGCTGGCCAATCTCTTGATTTGGTCGCACGCGCACCGCAACATGACGATCGAGCCTCAGGCCCGCGATATCGCCGACCAGATCGTCACGGCCGTGAACATCACGCGCGCCGCCCTGGTGTATGCCGCCCCGATCCGGCGGCGCTATCTGCTGATGGATCTCGCCACCAACGAGGGCATCCGCATTTATCCGCGCAATCCCGCCGACCGCACCGAGCCGATGCCCGACACCGCGCTGATGCAATGGGTGGCGATAGAGATCAACCGGCAGCTCGGTCCGGATACGCAAATCAAATGGTCGGTCAACCAATTGCCCGGCATCTGGGTCAGCTTCAGCCTCAATAACGACAGCTATTGGGTGGTGCTGGAGCGCACCCGGGCCGAACGCACCGACGGCACGCAGTGGCTCGGATGGTCGCTGGCGGCCCTGCTGCTGTCGCTGTCGGGGGCGGCCCTGATCGTCGGTTTCGTCAATCAGCCCCTGACCCGGCTGTTGCGGGCCACGCAGGCGCTGGCGCGCGGCGAGCAGCCCGAAAAGCTCCCCGAAGATCGTGGCACCGACCTGATCCGCGACGTTTACACCAGCTTCAACCGCATGGTCAGCGACCTCGACCGGGCCGAGAGCGACCGCAACCTGATGCTGGCGGGTATCTCGCACGATTTGCGCACACCGCTCGCCCGCATCCGGCTGGAACTGGAGATGCTGCCGCTGCCCGACGAGGCACGCGCGGGCATCGAGGCCGATCTTAGCCAGATCACCCATATCCTCCGGCAGTTCATGGACTACGTCCAGCCTACCGGCCATCGGCCCACGGTGCTCGAGGCCTCCAATGCCCTGTGCTCGCTCGTCGATCGCGAACGCGAGCGGATCGAGGCGGTGGGCGGCCGGCTGCATGCCCGCATCGATCCGGGCCTGGTGGTCTGCATGGACATCGGCGACCTCCAGCGCGTCGTGTCGAACCTGATCGACAACGCACGCAAATACGGTCGCCACGAGGGCGAACCGCCGCTGATCGACGTCTCGGCCCGCCGCGACGGCGACTTCGTTCGCATCGAGATCTGCGATCGCGGGCCCGGCATCCCCGAGACCGAGCACGAGGCCATTCTGCGCCCCTTCGTGCGCGGCACCGAGGCCCGCACCAACACCGGCGGAGCGGGGCTTGGCATGTCCATCGTCCAGCGTCTGGTCCGTTCGGGAGGCGGACAGATCCAACTACGCAACCGCGACGACGGCGGCCTCTGCGTCAGCCTGCTATTGCCGAATTGCAGCTGGAAGCGCAACGCCGCCGACAGGTAGAATTCAGACACCCCATTGCAGGAGTCTTTATGAAAACCGTCGGCGATAAACTCGAGTCCTTCAAGGTCACGGGAGTCAAACCGGGCTTCAACCAGGCCGAAGAGCACGGCCTCTCGGCCTTCGAACCCATCACCGAAAGCTCGTTCCCAGGCAAATGGAAGGTCATCTACTTCTACGTCAAGGATTTTTCAGCGCTCTGCCCCACCGAGATCCAGAGTTTTGCCCAGCTCGCGCCCGAGTTCGAGGCCCACGACGCCGTGCTGTTGGGCGGGTCGGCCGACAACGAACATGCCAAGCTCGGCTGGCGTCGTGAAAACCCCATTTTGTCCCGCCTCAATCATTATCAATTCGCCGACACCACGGGCGACCTGATCGACCAGTTGGGTGTGCGCGATAGTGGCAGCGGCGTGCCCATGCGCGCCAGTTTCGTTGTCGATCCCGATAACACCATCCAGTACGTAGCCGTCACGCCGGCCCAGGTGGGTCGCAGCGCCGACGAGATCCTGCGCATTCTCGATGCTTTGCAAACCGGAGAGCCCTGCCCCGCGGGACGCCCCGTGGGTGGCGAGACGCTGGCCTGAGAGCCAAGCCAAGCGCCCGATCAGTCTTCGTCGGCGTCCAGAAGATGCCGGGTGATGCGGTCCAGCCATTCGCCGAGCAACAGACGCTCTTGCGGCGTAAGACAGCTGAAGATTTCGTGGTTGCGGCGGGCGATCATCGCCATGACCTGCCCGTGCCGCGCCACCCCCGCCGGCGTGAGCGATAGCACTACGCCACGTCCGTCGGCGGCGCTGGCTGTTTTATGCACCAAGCCGCGCTCGACCAGCGCTTGCGCCGAGCGGCTGGCTTGCGCCTTGTCCAGGTTGGCGGCGCGCGCCAGATGGTTGACCGACATCGGAGCAAAGCTGCCGATGGCCGCCAGCGCGCGCCCTTCTCCCAACGGGAGCTTGCATTCGTGTTGATAGGCTCGCAGCGTATCGCGATCGGTCAGCTTGTTGACACGATGCAAACGGTAGGTCAGGAAAGCGTCGAGCGACGGCTGGCCCGCCGGGCTGGCGGCACACGACCGCCGCTCGGTCGGCTGGTCAGAGCACACTGGCCGTCTCGGCCTGCTGGATCAGCGCCTTGACTTCGTCGGCATCGCCATGGCGGGTCATCAAGGAGAGACAGAGGGCTGCCAGGAGCATCGGGGCCCGCTGTTCCCCCACGCGCGACATCGCTTCGCACAATGCCGAATAAGTGGCGTCGAGATCTTCCGGTGACATTTGCACTCCATTCTGGATGAAAGGGGGAGACGGTCTTGGCGACGAGGCTTGCGCTCAGGCGCGTGGTCAGGCGAGGTTGCCATAAAACGCGAACAACGCGCTGCGCAGCGGCTCCAGGTCGGTCGCGGGCCAGCGCCCCATCACATATCCGTCGGGCCGCAGCAGAATGAGGCGATCGGCCGTGGCGCCATAGCGTTGTAGCAGATGTTCGCTTGCTATCCGCCAGGGCGCCTGCGCGCCGCCGGCGTCTACCACGGCGAGCGGCGGCGTGTCGCCCGTGCCGCTGGCTTGGACCCAGGTCGCCAGCGTCCGCCGTACCGGCTCGGACGCCTCCAGCGCCAGAACCACGAAGCCGCGCCCGAACCACTCGCTCAAGTGGCGCGGTCGCCCCGCCGCGTCTTGTAGCAGCAGTTCCGGCCCAGGCTGGCCAGGCGCCGCCGCCGTACCATCTTGGGAGCAGCCATCGGCCAGGTTCAGCGCCGAGCCCTCATAGGAGATGGGCGAAGACTGGCGCGGATTGATGAGCGAACGCACAGTGGGATCGGCCAGGGCCAGCCGCAAGGCCGCACCCCGCATCAGCTCGTAGGCGAAGGTGGGCGGGGCCATGAATTCGGTGCTCTTGGCGCCGTAGGCGAGATTCTGATGCGTGGCATGCACGCGCTCGACGCTGAAGGTGTCGAGCAGCGCGTCGGGAGCCTGGCCTCGCAGCACCCAGGCCAGTTTCCAGGCAAGATTGCCGGCGTCGTCCAGGCCGGAATTCAGGCCGCGCACACCAAAAATCGGCACCAGGTGGCCCGAATCGCCGATAAACAGCACGCGGCCATGACGATAACTGCCGAGCGTCAGGCATTTGGCGTTGTAGAGCGAAATCCAGATCGGCTTCCAGGGCTCGGTCTCGCCGATCATGTCGAGGTGACTCTGTACCCGCGGCAGGACGTTCTCGGGCTTGACCGCTTCGGCCGCATCTTCGTCGTCGGAGATCTGGTAATCGATACGCCAGACGTTGTCCGGCTGGCGATGCATGAGAATGGTGGACCCGGGATTGGACGGTGGATCGAACCACGCCAGGCGCTCGGTGGGGCGCGACGACGCCTGTTCGATGTCGACGATGACGTAGCGGCCCTCGTACTGCATGCCCTGCAGGGCAAGGCCCAGCAAATCACGCACCGTGCTGCGGCCACCGTCGGCCGCCACCAGCCATTGCGCCCTGACCGCATGCGCCTTGCCGTCGCGCTCGTACGTTACGCGCACGCCTTCGGCCTCCTGCTCGACGGCCGTGACCCGGCACGACCATCCCAGATGCGCCAGCCCGGGATGGCGCCGCATGGCCCGATGCGCATACTCTTCGACGTAATACTGCTGGATGTTGATCATCGGGTCGAAGCGCTGCGTGGGGTCGTGCGGCATGTCGAAACGCAGCACTTCGTCGTTGCGGAAATAGCTGCGACCGGCGGTCCAGCCCAGGCCTTTTTCCATCAGCGGACGATCCGCCCCGAACCACCCCAGGATCTCCAGCGAACGGCGCGACATGCAGATGGCGCGGCTGCCATCGCAATAGCCGGCATCGGCTTCGAGCGTCAGCGACGCGATGCCGTACTCGGCCAGCAAGGCCGCCATCGACAAGCCGACAGGCCCGCCACCGGCGATCACCACCGGCACTGAATCCGGTAGCAAGGATTCCTCCATTGCGCTCTCCCCGTCGCACGATATGAATACATGACAATATCAATACATGGTTGTATGCACAACTATTTTTGGCTGAAATCCACCAGTTTTCTCGAGACCAAAAAAAACCGCCTGGGCCCCGGGTTGGAGCCTGGCGGGTAAGAGCTCAAGGCCGGCGTTTGCACGCGAGACTGGCTCCGCAAAACGCGGATCGGGTTACTTGGCGCGCTCGGCCGCGCCCTCGATGGCCTGGCCACCGGCCGAAATGTCGGCGCCTGCGCCAGCCACGGTGTTGCAGCCCGCGACCAAAGCACTGGCGCCCACCATCAGGGCAAGAACGATTTTATGCAGCATGGTGTTCTCCTGGAGGAGGAAAAAAGCTACTTCGCGGATTGCTGGTAGCGTTGGAAACTTTGCTCGATCTCGCGCCGGGCGGCGTCGGCATCTTCCCAGCCCTTGACCTTCACCCATTTGCCTTTTTCGAGATCCTTGTAGTGTTCGAAAAAGTGCTGGATGCGCTGCAGATCGATCTCGGGAATATCCTTGGCGTTCTGGATGTGCGCGTAGTTGGGCAACAACTTGGCCACCGGCACCGCCAGCACCTTGGCGTCGCCACCGGCTTCGTCTTCCATCTGCAGCATGGCCACGGCGCGGCAGCGAACCACGGCGCCTGGCAACACCGGAAACGGCGCCAGCACCAGCACGTCGACCGGATCGCCGTCGTCAGACAAGGTCTTGGGCACGAAGCCGTAGTTGCAGGGGTAGTGCATCGCGGTCGTCATGAAGCGATCCACGAGCAAGGCCCCGGTATCCTTGTCGACTTCGTACTTGACCGGGTCGGCGGTCATGGGAATTTCGATGATGACGTTGAATTCGTCCGGCAGCTTGCTACCGGGCTCGACATTGAGCAGGCCCATTCGGCATCCTTTGCTATGAAGAAGTCAGAAAAATCAAGTGGAACGAGCGGCGCTCCGCGGTAAAGCGGAATCGTCGTCGGTCGCTTCGCGGGGCGGCAAGTCGGCCACGCCCAGTTCGTCGGTCTCGAGGCGGGGCTGGGCCACCGGCGGATCCGCCGGTACCGGGCGGTCATCGCGCAGCCCGAGCTCCATGATATCGCCATCGACCGCCACCGGATCGGCGCCGGTATCGGCCACCGGCAACACCCCGCGCCGCTCGCCCAGCGGCTCGAGCGGCACTTCGAGCGCGGTGGCCAATCGCCAATGCCGGCTGGCGTCGGCGGGTCGATCGAGGTGGTCGAACAGCGTGCCCAGCAAAGCGTGGGTCCGGGCATCGTCGTGGCGCTGCAGGCTGCGCTGCAGGTAGCCGGTGGCCGGCCCCCAGAGCTCGCCGCGCAGGCACAAGGTGCCGAGAGCCCTGAGGAGATCGGGGTGATCGGGATGGCGCGCGAGCCAGGATTCGGCCCGGAGCAGCCGTGGCCGGACCTCGGCGGGATCGCATTGCGCATAGGCCATGAGCAGGCGGGAATCGAGCCCGGCTTCCAGGGCATCCTGGAGGATCTGCCGGACCAGCACCGGGTAATCGCGCAGCACATCGGCGGCCGCCCAAGCCACCTCGGGCATCAGGCGCTCGGGGGTCTTCAGGCGCTTCCAGATGGCCTGCGCCTCGTTGCCGTCGTTGGCACTGCGCAGATAGCCCGCGGCGGCCCGCGCCAGGGCGGTATCGATGTCGGCATGGACATCGTGATGGCGCGCCAGGCTGCGCGCTTGGCGCAGGGCGGTCTCCCAGTGGCCCAAAGCGAGATTGGTTTTAAGGCTCAGGCGTTGCAGATGCACGTAGCGCGCCCCGCCTTCGGGCACCAGCGCCAGCCAGTTGGCCGCCTGGGCGGCTTTGTCTTGCGCCAGCATGAGATCGGCGGCGGTACAGGCTACCGCGAGGGTGAGACCGGGATCGCTGGCCGCCGCCTTGCGCGCGCTCTCGAGCGCTTGTTCGATGATCTCCGGCTGATTGAGCGAGAGGGCGGTACGCGCCATGCCGAGCTGCGCCAGCGTCTGGCGCGTGGCGTCGCGCGTGGCCACCGAAACCGCGGCGAATTCGTCGCGAGCCTTGACGTACTGGCCTTCGAGCATGCGTACCCAGCCCTGCTCCAGCCGCTGATGTTCGCGCACCAGCTGGCGCTGGGCCCGCCATGCGCGCCAGCGCGGCAGCAGGCCGGCCGACCATCCCGCCAGCCGCAGCAGGACGTAGACGGCCACGAACAAGGCAATCATCGCCAGCACTGCGAAGACCAGGCTCACTTCAATCCGGTAAGGCGGCGACACGATCACGACGTTGCCGGTGTAATCGCGCACGAGGACGGCGACACCGACGGCCACCGCCAGGAGAAGGAGCGTCCAGATCCAGGCCCGCATGATCAACCTCCCGCCTGGCCAGCGGTATCCTGCGGCGCCGGCGTGGCGCCGGCGTCATGGCCCGGAACCTGGGCGGAAGACGGCACCGCCGGCTCCTCGGCCGCGGGCGGCGGCGCGGTAGCGTCGCTGGCCTCCGCCGCCGAGTCGTTGCCGTTGCCGTTGCCGTTGCCAAGCTGGGCGTCGATGCCACCCGGCGAGGATTCGGCCTCGACACTGGTCAGCAGGCCGCGCACGGCCTTCAGGCTCTCGGCAAGCGATGGCAGAGACGGCACCGGATCGACCGCCCTCAGCTCGTCGAGCTGGCGCAGCAAACGACGGGTGATGGGACTGTTGGGTTCGCCATAGCGCTGGATGGCCTCGCGCACGGTGTCGAGATCGGCAACCCAAAGGGAATCCACGCGGGCCAGCAGTGCCATGCGCGCCTCGACCAGACGCAGGGCGAGATTGGCGCGCAGGATGTCGGCCTGGTCGGCCGACAAAAGCAAGGCATCGGGCTGGTCGACCCGGCGGACCTCCACCAGCCGGTTCAGCTCGCTGACGGCGGCGTTGCGCGTGCGCTCGGCCCAGGCCAGCGAGGCTCCCCAGGCCTGCTCCCACCATTCGCCGGCCGCCGCCTCTGGAGCGGGCGACGGTGGCGGCTCGTTGGGCGATCCCGCGGCGGCCGCTTCCGATGGGGAGGCGGACTGGCGCGCCGCCGGCGCTACGCCGAGGCCGGGCGCCTTGAGCGGAAACTGGGCGACATCCTTGAGCATATTGTCGATCTGCTCGATCGCCAGCGCGAAATCTTGGTAGGGCAGCGCCTGCAGCCGCTTCAGGTCGCGCGCGATGGCTTGCTGGGCCGGACGATAGGCCGGCCGCGCGGCGCGCGCCAGACGGGCCTCGGCCGCCTGCAGCGCGGCGATCGCGCTGGGCACCCTGCCCGCCAGCTGCAACTGCTCGGCGGCCAGCAGCAGGCTTTGTTCGACATCGACCAGCACCGAGGTTTCAGCCTCCGCCGCGAGCTCGTGCCAGGCGGCCTCGAGGGCATCCTGCTGCGACTCGGTGTGCTGAGTGCGGGTATCGAGTTCGGCCAGGCGGCGATCCATCCCTTGCACGGTGCGCTGGGCCTCTTGCGCCTGCCGCCGGGCCTCCTGGGCCTGGGCCACCACCTCATCGAGCCGGCGCGTGGCCTCGCGGCCGAAGTCGTTGAGCTGCGTCTGCTGGTGGCGGAGAGTGGCGGCCAGCGCGACGATCACGATCACGGCCACCGCCAGGCCGGCGCCCAGCCAGCGCGAGAGGGCACGGCGGCGATCCGCGGCTTGGCGTTCGGCGCGTTCGAGGGCGGTGGCCGCGGGAGCGGCGCCGCCCGATGCGGGAGTGGCAAGCGGACCAGCGTTGGCGCCGTCGGCTGCGGATTTGTTGTCGGAATCGTTCATGATGCGATTTTAATCGACGAAGGCCGCCAGCACGGCGTCGTCCTGTGGCAAACATACTTGTAGCATAAGGTCCTGCCGGTGTTCGGTCGCGGCGCCAGCCTGGTGCCAGGTTGTGGCAAGACCACGACGCCGGGCCAGCGCGTCGAGGGCGGCCGCAACCCTGGCGTGGGTGGCAAGCAGGCGCCCTCCCCGCCAAGTCTCGGCCAGCGCCGCCTCGCCCCATTGGCCAGCCACCGCCGCCAGGGCTTCGCCGCTGGACCATAACCAGGTGATGCGGCGCCGGGCCCGCCGCTCGCGCAGCCAGGCCTGACGCTCGGGCGGCCACGGCACAGGCCGGCGCTCGTAGGCGGAGTGCAGGATCACTTCGGCCCCCGCCGCTCGCCAGCGCTCGGCCAGCCAGCCGCGCCCGCTCCCTTCCGGCCCCTCGCCCCCGCGCACGATGAGCACCCGGCGCGGCTGGAGACGGCGGCGCTGCAGCTCTTGCCACAAGGCCTCGGAATCGAACGAGGGACTGTCGGCGGGCGGATGTACCACCTCGATGCCGGCACCCAGGAGGGCACAGGCCGCCGCGCTGACCGGCCCCACGGTGGCGACCGGAACCTGCCGCGGCCAGCCCACGAGCCCCTGCGCGGCCCGCTGGCGCGCGAAATGCCGTACCGCATTGCCGCTGACGAACAGCACCAGGGAGGCCTCCTCCACTAGAGGCAGGGCGGTGGCCGGCCGGGTCACAATCTCGAGCGCGGGCCAATCGGCAACCTCCCAGCCGTGCCGTGACAAGGCCGCGGCCAGGGCCGCCCCCTGCCCCGCCGGGCGGGTCAGGATCGCCAGCGGGGCGCCGGGGCTGTTCTTGCCGCCCGGATGAATGCCGGCGAACGAGATCATGGCGCGGGGGAAGGCGGCGAATCCAGGGCTGCCAGGATGGCGGCGGCACCCGCCCGCAGCAGTTCCTGCGCCACCTCGCCGCCGATGGCTTCGGCGTCGGCGCGCGGCCCGCGGCGTTCCGCCCGCAGCAGCAGGCTCCCATCGGGATTGCCAACCAGGCCCCGCACCCAAAGCTGCTCGCCTTCGCATTCGGCATAGGCGGCCAGCGGCACCTGGCATGAACCGCCCAAGGTTCGCGACACGGCTCTTTCGGCGAGTGAACGGTCGGTGGCATCGGGGTCGGCCAGTGGCGCCAGCCAGCGCTGGAGATCCGCCCGGCCGGCCCGGATCTCGATGCCCAGCGCCCCTTGGCCGGCTGCCGGCAGACTGTCGGCCACGTCGAGCTCGCCGGCGATGCGCTGGGCGAGTCCCAATCGCTGCAAACCGACGCTGGCCAGGATGATGGCGTCGTACTCGCCGCGATCGAGCTTGGCGAGACGCGTGTCGAGATTACCGCGCAGGGGTTTGATTACCAGATGAGGAAAGCGGGCCCGCAGCTGCGCTTCGCGCCTCAGGCTGGACGTGCCCACGACCGCGCCGGCGGGCAGCTCCCGCAGGCTGCCATAACGGGACGACACCAGTGCGTCGCGCGGATTGGCCCTGGGAAGAATGCAGCTGAGCTCGAAGGCATCCTCCAGCTCCACCGGAACGTCCTTGAGCGAATGCACCGCCAGATCGGCCCGGCCGTCGAGCAGCGCCGCCTCGAGCTCCTTGATGAACAGACCTTTGCCCCCCACTTTGGACAGCGAGCGGTCGAGAATGCGATCACCCCGGGTGGTCATCCCCAACAGGCTGATCTTGCAATCCGGGTAGAGCGCCTGCAGGAGGTCGCGCACGTGCTCGGCCTGCCACAAAGCGAGCCGGCTTTCGCGCGTGGCGATCACCAGGGTACGGGGAGCGGCGGAACTGGCTTGCGTCATGGTTGTCTATTGCGGGAACGATTATCAGCCGCGCAACGCGGCGGGCAGGCGCAGGCCCAAGTGTGCCACAGCGCGCCCGCCTTCGCCCGCCGGGAGCGGCTGTCCAACCGCTTGCAACTTGGCGCGAGTTGGCCGACAATGCGGTCAACTTTCCCCTAAGCCCCGGCTCGCTTTCGCGCCGGGGTTTGTTTTTGTCTTTCTTGTTTGCAGGACCACCATGGCTGCCATTCCTCTTACCGTACGCGGCTCAGAACGTTTGAAAGCCGAACTGCACCGTCTCAAAACGGTGGAACGCCCGGCCGTCATCAACGCGATTGCCGAGGCCAGGGCGCAGGGCGATCTCTCTGAAAACGCCGAGTACGACGCCGCCAAAGAAAAGCAAGGCTTCATCGAAGGCCGCATCGCCGAACTCGAAAGCAAGCTGTCCAATGCGCAGATCATCGACCCCACCGAGCTCGACGCCGAAGGCCGCGTGGTATTCGGCGCAACCGTCGACCTCGAAGATCTCGAGTCCGGCAAGACCGTCACCTACCAGGTGGTGGGCGACACCGAAGCCGACATTCGCAGCAACCTGATCTCGGTCTCCAGTCCCATTGCCCGCGCGCTCATCGGCAAGTCGGTCGGCGACGTCGCCGAAGTCCAGGCGCCTTCGGGCCTGCGCGAATACGCCATTCTCGACATCCGCTACATCTAAGCCCAAAACTGGCCAGCGCCCCCGCCCGAGCCTCGGTTCGGGCGACCTCTTCGCGCTCTCGTTTACGCGCCACTACAAAAAAAGGCCCCCACGCTTGCCGCTAATGCGGCGGCGCTGCCCCCCGAGGGGGCTTTTTGCCTTGTGGGACGGCCCGGCGGTAAAAATGCCCCCACGCTTGCCGCTAACGCGGCGGCGCTGCCCCCCGAGGGGGCTTTTTGCCTTGGGACGGCCCGGCGGTAAAAAATGCCCCCACGCCTGCCGCTAACGCGGCGGTGCCGCCGATGGCCGTTTACCCCCGGCGCCGGCGGGTGGAAAGGCTGAAAGCACTCCCGCGCCCGCCCGTTGCGGTGCGCTTGCCGCCGGCACTGGCGCTCTTGCGGTGCAGCGTTGGGCGCGGCGCCCGTTCGGAGGTGCCGAGATAACGCTCGCGCGGGCTCAGGCTCGAGGTGTCTTCCCGGACGGGACGAGCCGCCCGCCGACGGCGCGGCGCCTCGGTGTGGCCTTCGGCGGCCAGGCGCTTGGGAACATAAGCGGCCGAAGAGGACGCCGGCTTGGCGGTCTTGGCGGCACCGCCGGCTTGATCGTCACGGTAGACGGCGCCCTGCGGATCCGCCTCGGTGGGGCGATAGAACACCAGGACTTTACCCAGGTGATGCACCGGCGCGCACGATAAGCCGTCGGCCACCGAGTTTTGGATTTCTTGACGGACGGCGCGGTCGTCGCCGGCCACCCGGACTTTGATCAGGCCGTGGGCCGTGAGCGCACGGTCGATTTCGGCCAGGACGGCCGGGGTCAGGCCTTTGTCGCCGATCTGCACGACCGGCCGCAAAGCATGAGCGGCGGCGCGCAGCGCGCGCCGGAATGAGGAATCGAGTTCTAATAGGGCCATGGTGGCGGGATTGTACGGGAGTTCTTCCCGCCTTCGCAGGACATTTTTCAATCAAGGGCGCCGTCGTGGCCAAAAACCGATTTTCCAAAGACTGGATGCGCCAGCATCTGAACGATCCCTACGTGCGGCTGGCACAGCAAAAAGGCTATCGCGCGCGAGCCGCATTCAAACTGCTCGAGATCCTCGATAGCGAAAAGCTCCTGCGCCCCGGCGATGTGGTCGTAGACCTCGGCTCGGCGCCCGGCAGCTGGTCGCAGGTGGCTCGTGAACGGCTGGTCGGCAAAGGCGGAGAGCTGCGCGGGCGGGTCATCGCCCTCGATCTGTTGCCGATGGAGCCGATCGCGGGGGTCGAGTTCATCCAGGGCGACTTCCGCGAAGACGACGTTCTGCTCGAGCTCGAGCGCCGGCTGGAAGGCGGCGCGGTGGATCTTGTGATTTCCGACATGGCCCCCAATCTGTCGGGTGTGGGGGTGGCGGATGCCGCTCGCATTCAGCACGTGTGCGAGCTGGCGCTGGACTTTGCCACCCGGCACCTCAAGCCCGATGGCGCGCTGATCGTCAAGGCCTTTCACGGCAGCGGTTTCTCGCAGATCGTGCAGGCCTTCAAAGGCAGCTTCCTGCGGGTCGTAGAGCGCAAGCCCAAGGCTTCGCGCGATGCGTCCGCCGAAACTTTCATCGTCGGCAAGGGTCTGAAGACACAGGCCCAACCGGCCTCTGCCCAGGATGCCGACAATCAAGGGTAGAATCCGGCTCATAGCAGGAGATCCAGCTTTGAACAACAATACCTTTTCCAAGGTTGCGGTGTGGATGATCATCGCCTTGGTCCTGTTCACGGTTTTCAAGCAGTTCGAAACCCGCGAACCCACCAGTGGCGGCGTCACCTATACGCAATTCATGCAGGATGCGCGCGAGGGCCGCATCAGCAGCGTCGACATCCAGGGCGACGTCCTTCACGTGCGTCCGCAAAACGGCCGTCCCTACACTATCACCTCCCCAGGTGACATCTGGATGGTGTCCGACCTCCTCGAGTCCGGCGTCCAGGTATCCGGCAAGCAACGCGAAGAACCCTCGCTGCTCATGAGCATCTTCGTGTCATGGTTCCCCATGCTGCTGCTGATCGGCGTGTGGATCTTCTTCATGCGCCAGATGCAGGGCGGAGGCCGTGGCGGCGCCTTCAATTTCGGCAAATCCAAGGCCCGGCTGCTCGACGAAAACAGCAACACCGTCACCTTTGCCGATGTCGCCGGCTGCGACGAGGCCAAGGAAGATGTGCAAGAGCTGGTCGACTTCCTGCGCGATCCCACCAAGTTCCAGAAACTCGGTGGCCGTATCCCGCGCGGCGTCCTGATGGTCGGCCCTCCCGGAACCGGTAAAACCCTGCTCGCCCGCGCCATCGCCGGCGAGGCCAAGGTGCCGTTCTTCAGCATCTCGGGCTCCGACTTCGTCGAGATGTTCGTGGGCGTGGGCGCCTCCCGCGTGCGCGACATGTTCGAAACCGCCAAAAAACACGCGCCCTGTATCCTGTTCATCGACGAAATCGACGCGGTCGGCCGCCAGCGCGGCGCCGGCCTGGGCGGCGGCAACGACGAGCGCGAGCAAACCCTCAACCAGATGCTGGTCGAAATGGATGGCTTCGAAACCACCCAGGGCATCATCGTCATTGCCGCCACCAACCGGCCCGACGTGCTCGATCCGGCGCTGCTGCGCCCGGGCCGTTTCGACCGCCAAGTGGTGGTCTCGCTGCCCGACGTCCGCGGCCGCGCGCAGATCCTCAAGGTGCACATGCGCAAAGTGCCGCTGGCGCCCAACGTCGATCCCAGCATCCTGGCTCGCGGCACTCCCGGCTTCTCGGGCGCGGATCTCGCCAACCTCGTCAACGAGGCGGCGCTGTTCGCGGCGCGGCGCAACGGCCGCATGGTCGACATGTCCGACTTCGAAAAGGCGAAAGACAAAATCATCATGGGCGCCGAACGCCGCTCCATCATGATGCCCGAAGAGGAACGCCGCAATACGGCCTACCATGAATCCGGCCATGCCGTGGTGGCCAAGATGCTGCCCAAGACCGATCCGGTCCACAAGGTCACCATCATCCCGCGCGGCCGCGCGCTGGGCGTGACCATGCAGTTGCCCGAGGGCGACCGCTACAGCATGGACAAAGAGCGCCTGCTCAACACTATCGCGGTGCTCTTTGGCGGCCGCATCGCCGAAGAACTCTTCATGAACCAGATGACCACCGGCGCCTCGAACGACTTCGAACGCGCCACGGCCATCGCCCGCGACATTGTCATGCGCTATGGCATGACCGACTCGCTGGGTCCCATGGTGTATGCCGAGAACGAAGGCGAAGTGTTCCTGGGCCGCACCGTGACCAAGACCACTCACGTCTCCGAGGCCACGATGCAGAAGGTCGACACCGAGGTGCGCCGCATCATCGACGAGCAATACACCCTGGCCCGCGGCATCCTCGAAGAGAACCGCGACAAGGTCGAAGCCATGACCAAGGCGTTGCTCGAGTGGGAAACCATCGACGCCGAGCAAATCAACGACATCATCGCCGGCAAGGAGCCCCGCCCGCCCAGCCCGCCCTCCGACTCCGGCGACAGCGCCCCGCAGTCTTCCGGCGGCCAGGGTGGCGCCGGTGGCGGTGTCGCCTCCGACGACGCCAGCACGGCGCCCGCCACGCCCTGAGCCAGGTGTGGCTCCCGAGCCACACTGCCCCTCCCCGTCCCCGCCGGCTCCGCCGCGCGGGGATTTTTAATTGGCGCGTGCCTCCTGATCGGGCAGACCCGCGGGATCCAGCCATCGTCCTGCCCGCGGATGGCCACGAGCACCTGCGCCGGGCTTGTCACCGGCCGCCTGCCTACGGCCAGCCTACCGCCGTGCCGGATTGCGTCTGAGGTGGCTTCGCGACGATAATCGCGGCCAGCAAGGCATCGGCGATGCCGCGATCTTGGCTGTATTTTTTCATCCGCTGCCGGGCGGCACCTCCTCCTGGTCCGGCCGCATACGAGACGTTTTGATGACACATCCCCGCTGGCTGCATCCGCGCTGGGCGCTCACCGCCCTGGCTACCGCCCTCGCCACCACGACACACGCACAGGGCACCGGTATCAGCGCCAAGGGCAACACGGGAGGGTTGGTCATCCCATCGGCATGGGTGCTGGAGTCCGGCACGGTGGCGGCCACCGCCGGTAACTATATGGAGCCCCGCATTCCGGACCCCAGCAAACGCCGAAACGACTCCTTCGGGGTAGGGTTGCTGCCTTATGTCGAACTTTTCGGCCGCTTCGTCGACTACCAATACGACGACGTCCAACCCCGCCCGGGCACGAATGTTACCGGCCCGCGCGACCTTTCCGCCAACCTCAAGATCCAGTTGCCGTCGCTGGCCGAGCAGCTCCCCGACTTCGCCTTCGGTATCAATGATATCGGCGGCGCCGCCGCGCACTTCAAAAGCATCTACGGCGTGGCTTCCGATCAATGGGGCCCGGTACGGTGGTCGGCCGGGGTGGCACATGGCAAGGCCAAGGACAGCCGCGGCAGAATGTTCCATGGCGTGTTCGGCGGCGTGGAAGTGCTGGTGGGCCGCACCGGGCTTGCGGTCTTGGCCGAGTACGATGGCCAGCAGTCCCATGCCGGCATACGCTACTACTCGCCCGAGCTGCCATGGCTGGGCAATGCCCAATTCGTGGGTACCGCGCAACGCTCATTCCGCGCCAAGGACGCCCAGGGCAATCGAGTGGACGCCACCAGCGTGGCGCTGAGCTTGATCGTACCTTTTGGCAGCAATGCGCGCAGCGCACAGCATTACAGCCCTCCAGCCAGCCGCACACTGCCCGAACTGGATGAAGCGGCCGAACGCGCCGCGGCACAGGCGCCACTCGATCCCGCGGAGGTACGCGAGCGCCTTACCCGGCTCCAGGCGGCCTTGGTCGGTGCGGGTCTGGAACGTATCCGGGTCGGCATGGCCGACAATCGCTTGGTGGTCGAGTACGAGAACCACCGCTATGCGCAAAATGAAGCCGATGCTTTGGGCATCGTGCTCGGCCTGGCTGCCGAACACGCGCCGCGCCAGGTACTCCGGGTTTACGCCGTTACCGTCAAGGCGGGGCAGCGCCAGTATGAAACCTCGATCAGCGCCGCTCGCTTCCGACAGTTTTTGCGCGACGGCAACTGGGGCCCGGCACGCGCCACTCTCTGGTCGGGCAACAAGCCCGATTACGATCCAGCGGAGGTCCGGTGGCTTTCGGATCAGCCCACGAGCCGGAGCTGGGCGCGCTTTGAACTCGCGCCGCGCATAAGCTCTTACGTAGGGACCGAGGTGGGCGCCTTCGATTATTCGCTGGCCGCCGACTGGCAGGCCTTTGTTCCCCTCTGGCGAGGCGCCGAATTCTACGGCAGCTACGTGACCCCCATTCACGACTCGGAGAACTTCCGCGAAGGTGAAGTGTTTTACCCTTCCCGCCAGCGCAGGGGCGTGCGCGCGGCTCATGTGAGCCAGGCGATTTGGCTGCATCCCAGGCTGCTCAACGTGATCAGCCTGGGGCAATTTAATTACCACTATTACGGCGCGCAGAACCAAACCTTGTTCTTCGTGCCGGGCCGCGCCGATACCGTCAATCTGCGGCTGACTCGCCTGCGCCACAAACACGAACACGAACAATATCCCGACCAGCAAAACTACAGTCTGTCGTATACCCTGCGTCTGAACGAAGGCGATACGTGGATCGAGGGTGGCTACGCCCGTTTCGTGGACGGCAGCCACGGCCCGACCCTGAACTTCACGCGCTGGTTCGGTGATTTCAACGTTCAGGTACACGCGCGCCGCGTGGATGGCAGCACGACCGCCGGGATACGCCTCGCCTTCCCGCTGACGCCCCGCCAGGGCATGCGCCCCTATCCGGTGACATTCGCTGGTACCAGCCAATTCTCGTATGGTGTGGAAACCCGCGTGTCGTCGGCCGGCTCCAATGTCGTCACTCGTGGCGGCAATACGATTCCGCTCGACTACAACGCCGATACGCAATTGCTCAATCGAGGACGCATCGGCGAAGCCTACTTCGGTAATCAATTGCCACGGATGCGTGAGGCTTTTTATCGATATGCGCTTTGATCTCGCCAGCCGGATTTAAGCGGGCGGTGCATTTGCCGTAAACACGGTGCGTCAAGTTAGAGGCGGGTCGGTGCTGTTTGGCCGCCCGTTCCGACTTTTTCCCTACGTCATGACACCGCCCTGTTTTGGCCCACTCTCCATGACGCGCGGTTCACCTTTGCGCGTGGCGAAAAACGCCCGCCGTTTTTGACACAAGTTTTTCTTCCGTTTTCCAAGCTTCCCGTTTACATTACCGCGGGCTTTCGATAATGTGCCGCGTGCGGCCATAAAGTCGTGGCCTACCTCGCCTTCCGGCGCTTCAGGAGCCATCCAATGAAAAAACCTCCCCTCTTCCGGTCACCGCTCAACGCCCGCTGGGTAGCCGCCCCCCTCAGTCTCGCCCTTCTGGCCGCCTGCGGCGGCAGCGACGACGACGGCCCCCCGCCGCAGCCCATCGTCAAGCACGTCGTCAATGGCCAGGTCGCGGTTGGCGCACTCGTCTCGGGCGCCACCGTCACCATTACCTGCGCCAATGGCGGCAGCGGCAGCGCGGTGCAGTCCGGCTCCAATGGCAGTTTCGAAATCACCCTCTCCGAAGGTTCCACCCTGCCCTGCGTCGGCGAGGCCGTGCTGCCTGGCACCAACAATGTCATGCGTTCGGTGATCCCCGGCGGTACGCCCGCGATTACCCGCATCAATTTCTCGCCCCTCACCGACGCCTATGTGTCCTACCTCCTGGGCGGCACCAACAAGGGCGAAACCGTCGATCCCAAAACCCTGATCACCGGCAGCAGCAACTTGTTCACGATGCTGGTCAATTCGCGCCAGGCCTTCAACAGCGCAAAAGCGGGCTTCGAAGCCTACATCACCGGCAACACCGGCATTTCGCTGTCGGGTTTCGATTTCCTGTCCTCCAACATCGTCGTTGGCCAACCGTCGGATAATGCGCTGGAAAGCCTGGCAACCGTCCAGGTGCACTCCGACCCCAACGATCCGCTCAGCCCGCTGGTGCCGTTCCTCAACCCCGACGGCTCCGTTTCCGCCGCCGGCCGCGCCACCACCAACTTCGACGCTCCCGTCGTGACGCAAGCCGACATCCCGCCTTGCTCGGCGCCCGGCAATAGCTGCGGCGGCGAGGCCGGCCGCGAAGTCGTCATCACCGGCGGCTCCGGCACCTGATAGTCCTTGCCGCCACGCCGCCGCCCAGCGCGGCGGCCGGCATAGGCCGGCGGCACCGTCCGCAACACCTCCCTACGCCGCGGATAACGCGACGTAGGGATTTTTTTGCCGCCGCCGGGCCGCCGCCCAAGCAAAAAGCCCCCTGGGGAGCAGCGCCGCCGCGTAGCGGCAAGCGTGGGGGCTTCTTTTTTTGCGGGCGGCAAGAGCGACACGCCTTTTGCGCCGGCGTGGCCCCGCATCGAGCAGCGCTGGTTCAATCTTCCATCGCCGGATAATCGATGTAGCCGTGCTCGCCGCCGCCGTACAGCGTGTCGCGGTCCAGCGCTGCCAACGGCGCGTTCCGGCGCAACCGTTCGACCAGATCGGGGTTGCTAATGAAGGGACGGCCAAAGGCGACGAGATCGGCTTCGCCGCTGGCGACGGTTCGCTCCGCCAGCGCCAGGTCGTAACCATTATTGACCATCCAGGCCGCCCGTCCTCCCGCCTCGCGATAAGCTCGGCGCAGCGCGGCGTAGTCGAAGGGTCTGTCGCCCTGCTGGTGATCACGGGCGCCTCCAGTGGCGCCCTCGATGATGTGCACATACGACAAGGCATGCTCCGCCAGACCACGCACGACATGCTCGAACAGCGGCTGCGGCTGTGGCTCAAGAGCGTCGTTGGCCGGAGTGACGGGCGACAGGCGAATCCCGGTGCGCGCAGCGCCGATCTCGGTGGCAATCGCTCGCACCACTTCAAATAGAAGGCGTGCCCGGTTTTCGATGCTGCCGCCGTAGGCATCACTGCGATGATTGGAGCCGCTGCGCAAGAACTGGTCGATGAGATAACCGTTGGCGGCATGAATCTCGACCCCGTCGAAGCCCGCTTCGATGGCCGCCCTCGCGGCACGGCGGAAGTCGTCGACGATGCCGGGCAATTCGTCGGTTTCGAGCGCCCGCGGCACCGAAGTCGGCACGAAGCGGCCGCCATCGGCATCCACGAGGTAGGTATTGGCCTTGGCCTGGATGGCGGACGGCGCGACCGGCGCCTGGCCGCCGGGCTGCAACGAGCTGTGCGAGATGCGCCCTACGTGCCAGAGTTGCACGACAATCTTGCCGCCCTTGGCGTGCACCGCCTCGGTCACCGCGCGCCAGCCGGCCAGCGCCTCCTCGCTGTAGAGCCCGGGTACGTCGGCGTAGCCCTGGCCCTGCTGCGAAATCGCCGTGGCCTCGGAGATCAGCAGGCCCGCGCTTGCGCGCTGCGCATAGTAGACGGCGGTGATCGGCAGCGGCACCGCGCGCGGGGAACGATTGCGCGTGAGCGGCGCCATGACGATACGATTGGCCAATGACAGGCCGGAAAGATCGAAGGGCTCGAACAAAATACTCATGGAATCGGGGGTTCTCTCAAAAGGTAAAGGATCGGAAACCGCCGCGGCCTGCGCGTAAGCCGCCGGGCCGCGACGCTCGCGGTACCGTTTCGGGCACCGCGCCGGCGGACAGGCCGGTCGGTTGGCTCCGTTTGAAACCTCGTTCCGGCGCTGGTGAAGAATTCCAGCCTTGCGGCCCAAGCTTCTCTGTCCCCATTCGGGGGAGCCTTCGGCTCCAGCAGATTTGCCCTCGCTAACTCCAGCGCAGCCGCGCGCGGCGCACCTGCACTTCGACTTCTCCGGTATGGGGGTCGCGCGAGATGCGCCGGGTGTAGCGCTGCTCGATATCGAACCAGCTCGCCACCTGGTACCACACGCCATAGCGCATCTGGTGCACCGGATGATAGACCTGCTGCCATGACAGGAAGCCAACCAGCGGCAGGACGACCAGCAGCATGCGCCAGGGCGCCTGCAGGCTGGGCCGCTGCGCCAGCGCCAACGCCGCCGCCATAAAACCCACCGTGGCGCCGAATAGGGTCTCGGCCAAGGTGTGGTCGAGCCGCCAGACCAGGGCGCACGCCACGGCCAGGGCCACCAGCACTCCGCCCGCCACGCCCACCCGCCGCGCCAGCGGCGAGGTGCCGGCCATCAACAGCCCGCCCAGCGTGGGATACAGGGCCGCGGCGAACATGGCATGGCCGCTGACGTTGTAAAGCTTCCAATCGGGTATGGACCAGCCGAAAAGGTCGAAGGCGAGCTTGCCGGCCACGATGGTGATCGTGGCGCCTGCGAGCGCCAGGCACCAGATCAGCGCGGCGCGCCACTGCCGCTGCAGCAGCAGCACCAGCGCCATGCCGGCCGCCAGCGGCAGCACCCAGGCACTGTCGCCAGCGTGGAGAAAATTGTGTAAGGTGAAAACGCGAGAATCCATGAGGCCGCTGTAATGAGGACGTGGGCAACGTCCGGCAGGGCACCCGCACGGGAAGAGAAGACCCTTCTGCACCGCGCCTTTGGCTTGCTACTCGCTGGGAATCGGGGTGGATACCGGCAACACAAGCTCCCGGGCGCGATACTGGGCAGGCAAGCCGGCGTGCTTCGCGAATCGAGGAAGCCAGGAACCCAGCCTGTGGCCGGGCCGACGTTCATTGTAGAGGAAAGAACGGACCGCACGCGAACGGATCGGCGGCGGGCGGCAGACCGCGAGGGACGCCGTCGTGATCGGGCTAACGCCAACCAGCCGCCACGGAGCCGGGCGGTGCAAATCGACCCAATCCGGGGAGAGTAGACTCTAAACGGACGGGTTCCTGTAATATTGCATGAAATTGAATGTAAAAGGAGAAATCGTGAAAGTCTATGAAGCCATTGCCCGCGGATTGTCGGACCTCGGGTGCACGGAGATGTTTGGCGTCCTCGGAGACGGGTGCGTGTACGTCATCGACAGCTTTCGCCGTGACTACGGGCGCTATGTACCGGCAGTTCATGAAGGTAGTGCCGTATTGATGGCACAGGGTTGGGCACGTGTGGCCGGAAAAGTCGGCGTGGCTGCCGTCACCCACGGTCCCGGACTCACGAACACCGTCACGGCCCTGGTCGAAGGCGCCAAGGCCGGCACTCCCATGGTGCTGCTGGTCGGTGATACCCCGGTGACCGACCGCGAACACGCCCAGAACGTAGATCAGCGGGGGCTGGTTGCCGCAACCGGCGCAGGCTTCGAGATGCTGCGCAGCCCCGAAACCGTGGCCGAGGATCTGGCGCGTGCGTTTTATCGGGCCCATGATGAACATCGACCCATCGTGCTCAATATGCCGGTGGAGTTCCAATGGCAGGAAGTCGTCTACGAGAAGCCTTACCTGCGCCTGCCCGAAACACGCAGCGTCATTGCCAGCAGCAAGGATATGGATGACGCGATCGGCATCATTGCCTCGTCGCGCCTGCCGGTGGTGCTTGCCGGGCGTGGCGTGAGCGACCCGCAAGCCGAGGCCGCGGTGTTGCGCTTTGCGCGTCGCATCGAGGCTCCCGTGGCAACCTCCTTGCGCGGAAAAGGTCTGTTCAACGATGATCCGTTCCACCTCGGCATCTCCGGAACCGTGAGCCATGAGGTGGCACTCGACGTCATCGGTCGCAGCGACTGCTTGATTGTGTTTGGCGCCAGCCTGAACAAATACACGTCGGGCGAGCGGGGCCTGACCCGCGGCAAACGCATTGTCCAGATCAATCCGGTGGCGAGCGAACTGGGGCGCTGCACGCCGGTAACCGTCGGTCTGGTCGGTGATCCTGGATTAACGGCCGATGCCATGGTCGAGTGGCTGGATGAAGCCGAAATTCCGGGCTCCGGCGCGCGCAACGACGATCTGCTCGAGGAGCTCAAGAACTATCACGAGAACGCGCAAAAGAAACTCGTGCATTCGACGCCAGCCGGAACCGTCGATCTTTACGAGGTGGCCTTCGCGCTGGAAGAGGCGCTGCCGAAGGATCGGGTGTTCGTGACCGGCTCCGGGCGTTTCATGTTCGCGTTCTGGAGCGTGATTTCGGTGCCGAATCCGCAGTCGTACGTGGATGGCAACGGCTTCTCGTCCATCGGCATCGGCGAGGCCACGGCCATGGGCGCGGCCAGAGCGGCCGGAGACCGGCCAACCCTGCTCGTCACCGGTGATGGCGGCTTCATGCTCAGCGGGCTGAGCGAACTGGCCACCGCCGTGGCCGAGCAACTGGACTTGGTGGTGGTCGTCGCCAACGATGGCAGCTACGGCGCGGAGCACATTGCCCTGACCATGCACGACATGGACCCGGACATCTCGCTGCTGCCGTCGCGTGATTTCGCGCGCATCGCCGAGGCTTTCGGCTGCCAGGGCTTAACCGTGACCAGCAGTGCCGAACTGCAGGCCGCGATGGCCGCCATCGCCACGCGCGACCGCAAGCGCCCGCTGGTGATCGACGTCAAGATCGACCCCGCGTCGGTCTATGGCGGGGCCGCCGTTGCGCGCCCGTAGGGAAACGCCAGCCTGAAAACAAAAAACCCTTGTAAATCAAGGGTATCGTGGTGCGAGGAGGGGGACTCGAACCCCCACACCTTGCGGCGTCAGGACCTAAACCTGGTGCGTCTACCAATTTCGCCATCCTCGCGGCACCGCTGCCCGTCGCTTGCGCGGCGGGCAATTCGGTATTGTAACGCACAGCGGGCGTACAATGATGGGCTTTGCCAGATTTGCGTTGAATCCACTGGCCACCGCACGGCAAGAACCGCGCACCTCCATCATGAACCCACGCTTCGAACTCTTGCAGGCCTACCCCTTCGAGCGGCTACGCGCCCTTTTCCAAGGGGTCGCGCCGCCCTCGGGCATGCGGCCCATCCCTCTCTCGCTGGGCGAGCCGAAACATGCCACCCCCGAGTTCATCCGACAGGCGTTGTGCCAGAACCTCGGCGGTCTGGCGGCGTACCCGGCCACGCGCGGCCCCCTGGCCTTGCGCCAGGTGATCGCGGAGTGGCTGGAACGCCGCTACGGAGTTCCCCTTCCCGACGCCGACCGCCAGGTGCTGCCGGTGCTGGGTTCGCGCGAAGCGCTCTTTGCCTTTGCCCAGGTGGTGGTCGACCCCACCGGCCAGGATGTGGTCGTTTGCCCCAATCCTTTCTACCAGATCTACGAGGGCGCGGCCCTGCTCGCCGGCGCCGAGCCGGTGTACGTCAATGCCGATCCGCAGCGCGATTTCAACGCCGATTGGGGGTCGGTCAGCGACGCGCAATGGCGGCGCACGGCGCTGGTCTATGTGTGTTCGCCCGGCAATCCGGCCGGCAATGTGATGGGTCTCGACGAATGGCGCCAGTTATTCACCCTGGCCGAGCGCTACGGGTTTGTGATCGCCGCCGATGAATGCTATAGCGAGATCTATCGCGACGAAGCCAGGCCGCCCCTGGGCGCTTTGCAGGCCGCGCATCAACTGGGCAATACCGATTACCGCAACCTGGTGGTGTTTTCCAGCCTGTCCAAGCGATCCAACGTGCCCGGCCTGCGGTCGGGGTTCGTGGCGGGCGATGCGGCCTTGCTTGAAAAATTCCTGCTCTACCGCACCTATCATGGCAGCGCCATGAGCGATACCGTGGCCGCGGCCAGTATCGCGGCCTGGCAGGACGAAGCCCACGTTCAAGAGAATCGTCGCTTGTATCGAGACAAGTTCGACGCCATCCTGCCCATTCTGCAACCCGTGCTCGAGGTGCCCTCGCCGCCGGCGTCGTTCTACCTTTGGGTGGGCACCCCTATCCCCGACACCGAATTCGCGCGGGCGCTCTATCAGGCCGAGGGAGTCACCGTTCTTCCCGGCAGCTATCTCGCCCGCGACAGCGGCGGGCGCAACCCCGGTGCCAACCGCGTGCGCATCGCGCTGGTGGCCACACCCGACGAATGCCTCGAAGGCGCCCAACGTATTGCGCGCTTTGCCACGAATCTCGCCTCCCGCACCGGAAGCCAGCCTTCCCTCCCGTGAGAGCCCGGTTTTTTCAACGACGACAGCAAGGAAACCCGACATGATCCAGGACCTGCAAGCCACTCTCGAACACGCTTGGGAGGAGCGCGCCACGCTGTCACCAACCACGGCCTCCGCCACCGTGCGCGACGCCGTCGAACATGCCCTGAACGAGCTCGATAACGGCACGCTGCGCGTGGCCGAGCCCATCGACGGTCGATGGACGGTGCATGAATGGCTCAAGAAAGCCGTGCTGCTCTCCTTCCGCCTGGCAGACAATACGGTGATGGGCCACGCTCCGCTGCAGTTCTTCGATAAAGTTCCCACCAAATTCCAGAACTACTCCGCGGGCGACTTCCAGGCCGGCGGTTTCCGGGTGGTGCCGCCCGCGGTGGCCCGCCGGGGAAGCTTCATCGCGCGCAACGTGGTGCTCATGCCGTCCTACGTCAACATCGGCGCCTACGTGGACGAAGGCACCATGGTCGACACCTGGGCCACGGTCGGTTCGTGCGCCCAGATCGGCAAGAACGTCCACCTCTCCGGCGGCGTCGGGATCGGCGGGGTGCTCGAACCGCTGCAGGCCAATCCCACCATCATCGAAGACAACTGCTTCATCGGCGCTCGTTCGGAAGTCGTCGAGGGGGTGATCATCGAGCGCGACTCGGTGCTGGCCATGGGCACCTTCATCAGTCAAAGCACCAAGATCTACGACCGCGGCACCGGCGAGATTTTCTATGGCCGCGTGCCCTCGGGCTCGGTGGTCGTGCCGGGCAGTCTTCCCGCCGCCGACGGCAGCCACAGCCTGGCCTGCGCCGTGATTGTCAAGCGCGTGGACGCGCAAACCCGCGCCAAAACCAGTATCAACGATTTGCTGCGCGCCTGAGCCTCCATGACCGTTCTCGATGAACCCGTACTCGCCCTGGCCGAAGCGCTGATCCGCCAGCCGTCGGTCACGCCCGACGACGCCGGCTGCCAGGCCATGCTCCAGGCGCGCCTCGAGCCGCTTGGCTTCCAATGCCACGTCCTGGCTTCGGGTGGCGTGGTCAATCTGTGGGCGCGTCGTGGCCAGGACGCGCCGCTCGTGGTGTTCGCCGGCCACACCGACGTGGTGCCGACCGGCCCCGCCGAGGCGTGGCGGCATCCGCCCTTTGCCGCCACGCGGCATGAGGGCCAACTGTATGGCCGCGGGGCCGCCGACATGAAGTCGTCGATTGCCGCGTTCGTGGTGGCGGTCGAAGAGTTCGTCGGCCGGCATCCCGGCCACCCGGGCTCGATCGCCTTCCTGCTGACGTCCGACGAAGAAGGCCCGGCCACCGACGGCACGGTCAAGGTCTGCCAGTGGCTGCAAGCCCGTGGTGAACGCCTGGACTACTGCATCGTGGGCGAACCCACATCGGTCGATCGGCTGGGCGATACCCTGAAGAACGGACGCCGGGGCTCGCTCTCGGGCCGCCTGGTGGTCCAAGGCATCCAGGGCCACGTGGCGTATCCGCACCTGGCGCGCAATCCCGTACACCAGGTGGCGCCGGCGCTGGCGGAGTTGGCCGCCACCACCTGGGATGAAGGCAACGACTACTTTCCGCCCACCACGTTCCAGATCTCGAACATCCACGCCGGTACTGGCGCCACCAATGTGGTACCGGGCACGGCCGAATTGCTGTTCAACTTCCGCTTCTCGACGGCGAGCACGGCGGAGAGCCTGCGCGAGCGGGTGCATGCCCTGCTGGATCGGCACGGCCTGGAGTACGAGCTGACCTGGACTCTCGGCGGCGAGCCTTTTCTCACGCCGCGCGGCGAACTGAGCGATGCGCTGGTGGCGGCCATCGCCGCCGAGAACGGCGTGCCGGCAGAACTTTCCACCACCGGCGGCACCTCCGATGGCCGCTTCATCGCCAGGATTTGTCCGCAAGTGGTCGAGTTCGGGCCCATCAACGCCACCATCCACAAGGTGGACGAACACATCTCGATCGACAGCCTGATGCCGCTGAAGAACATCTATCGCCGCACGCTGAGTCAACTTTTGCTGGGGAATCTGAACGAATGAGCAACGCCCGCTATGCCGCACTGCAAACGCTGCGCGACTGGCTGCGCTATGCCGTGACGCGCTTCAACCGCGCGGGCCTGGTATTTGGCCACGGCTCCGATAACGCCTACGACGAAGCCGCCTATCTCCTGCTGCACACGCTGCATCTGCCGGCCGATACGTTGGAACCTTTTCTGGATGCCCGCCTGCTCGAAAGCGAGCGGGAAGCCTTGCTGGCGATCATCGAGCGGCGCATCCGCGAGCGCCTGCCGGCCGCCTATCTCACGGGAGAGGCCTGGCTGCGCGGCCGCCGCTTCGTCGTCGACCGCAATGTGCTCGTGCCGCGCTCGCCGATCGCCGAATTGTTGGACCACGGACTGGAACCGTGGATTCCAGACCCGGACGCCGTGGCGTCCGTTCTCGATCTCTGCACCGGCTCGGCTTGCCTGGCCATCCTGGCGGCCGAAGCCTTTCCCGCGGCTCGCGTGGCGGGTGCCGATCTCTCCCCGGCGGCGCTGGCGGTGGCCGAACGCAACGTGGCCGACCATGGTCTGGAGGATCGCATCGCGCTGTACCGCGGCGACCTGTTGTCCGCGGTGCCGCCACAAACCTTCGACCTGATCCTGTGCAATCCGCCCTATGTCAACTCCGCCTCCATGGCAGCGCTGCCGGCGGAATACCGGCACGAGCCGGCGCTGGGCCTGGACGGCGGCACCGACGGCATGGACCTCGTGCGGCGCATCCTGGCCCAGGCGCCGGCGTTTCTCGCGCCCCATGGCGTGCTGGTGCTCGAGATCGGGCACGAGCGGCCGCACTTCGAGGCCGCCTTCCCGCACTTGCAGCCGGTCTGGCTGGAGACGGCCGCCACGCGCGACCATATCCTGCTTCTGACTCGCGAGCAGCTGCTCGCATCATGATTCTCCAGCGGCCGGCTGCCCGCCGCCGGTAACGACCCGGCCAGGCGGGCCCATCCGGGACGATATCCGGGCGGCCTGCCCTACCCGGCGGGCCCGCGCCCGCATCCCGATGCAAGGTGGCTTTTGATGAGGATAGTTTTTTGATCAGTGCTTCCGACCTCACCCTGCGCCGCGGCACCAAGGTGCTGCTGGACAAGGCCGATTTCGTCATTCATCCCGGCGAGCGCGTCGGCATCGTCGGCAAGAATGGCGCGGGCAAGTCGACGCTGTTCGCGCTCCTGACCGGTGAGCTCGATGCCGATGCCGGCCAGCTGCAGATTCCGCCCAGTTGGCGGATCGCGGCCATTGCGCAGGAGGTGACGGCGCTGGACCGGCCAGCACGCGAATTCGTGATCGACGGCGACGAGCGCTTGCGCCGGCTGCAAGCCGCGCGCGCCAGCCTCGACGCGGCCGCCGACGGCATGCGGCTGGCCGAGCTGGAGACGGAGCTTACGGATGCCGGCGCCTGGACCGCGGAGTCGCGTGCCGAACAATTGTTGGCCGGCCTGGGCTTCGCCCCCCACGAGTGGCTGTTGCCGGTACGCCAGTTCTCGGGGGGCTGGCGCATGCGCTTGAACCTTGCGCGGGCGCTGATGGCGCCCTCGGACCTGCTGCTGCTCGATGAACCGACCAACCACCTGGACCTGGACGCCATGGTGTGGCTGGAGCGCTGGCTCGATGCCTATCCCGGCACCGTGCTGCTGATCTCCCACGATACCGAGTTTCTCGACGCCGCGGCGCGTAGCGTTCTGCATTTCGACCAGGGCAAGCTGGTGCGATACAAAGGCGGCTACTCCGACTTCGTCGTGCAGCGCGCCGAGCGGCTGCGCCAGCATCAGTTGGCCATCGAGCGCCAGGAGAAAAAGGCGGCGCACCTGCAGACTTTCATCGATCGCTTCAAAGCCAAGGCCACCAAGGCCAAGCAGGCGCAAAGCCGGGTCAAGGCCCTGGCGCGGATGGAACAATTGGCGCCACTGCGCCAAGAGTCCGGCATCCAGATCCGCATTCCGTCGCCCAGCAGTACCCCCGACCCCTTGCTCAAGCTGGAAGACGTCACCGCCGGTTATGCCGAGCGCGCTGTGTTGCGCGACGTCACCCTCATGGTCCGAGCCGGCGCCCGCATCGGCATTCTGGGCGCCAACGGCGCGGGCAAGAGCACCCTGGTCAAGACGCTGGCAGGAGAGCTGCCGGCACAAGGCGGCAAGCTCACCGCCTCGCGTGGTCTGCAGGTCGGCTATTTCGCCCAACAGCAGCTCGACATGCTGGATCTCGAGGCCAGCCCGCTGGCCCAGTTGGCACGGCTCGCGCCGCTGGTCCGTGAACAGGAGCTGCGCAATTACCTGGGCAGCTTCGGCATCGCCGGCGACGCCGCCACTTCACCGGTGGCGCCGATGTCCGGAGGCGAAAAAGCTCGCCTCGCCCTGGCCCTGATCGTCTGGCAAAAGCCCAACTTGCTGCTGCTGGACGAACCGAGCAACCACCTGGATGTGGATACCCGGGAAGCCCTGACCGAAGCCCTGGCGAGCTTCGAGGGCAGCATGCTCCTGGTCTCGCACGATCGCCATTTGCTGCGCACGACGGTCGACGAGTTCTGGATCGTCGCCGACGGCGGCGTGGCCGAGTTCGATGGCGACCTGGAAGACTATCGCGACTGGCTGGCCCAGCGCGGCGCCCTGGGCCGCGGCGGCGGGCGCGAGCGCGGCGCGTCTGCGGCCGACACCACGGCGCCGGCGGCCTCCGACGCGGCGGACCGCAAGGCGCAGCGCCGCCTGGAAGCCGAGAATCGCCAGCGCCTATCGGCGCAGCGCAAGCCGCTGGAACGCAAGCTGGCGAAGGTCGAGCACGACATGGCGGCCTGTTCGGCCCGGCAGGCTGAACTGGACGCCAGCATCGCCGACCCCGGCCTGTACGACGACGAGCGCCGCGAGGAACGGCTCGCGGTGCTTGCCGAGCACGGCGAAATCAGCAAGCGGCTGCGCGACCTGGAAGACGATTGGCTGGAGCTGCAAGAGGCCCTGGAGCAACTGGCCGCCGAATGACGGCTACTGTAGCGGCCAGGCGCAGACGCGATTTCGCCCGGACTGCTTGGCCGCGTACATCGCCTCATCGACCCACCTCAGCATGGTTTCGAGATCCTCGGCCTCCAAGGCCGCCACGCCGAGGCTCACCGTGATCCGCAGCGATTCGTTGTCGGTCGTGAAGACGCAGTCCTCGATGCGCAGCCGTATGCGCTCCGCCACGGCCAGGCCGGCGGCGAGATCGATGTCGGGCAGCAAAAAAACGAACTCCTCGCCGCCCAGCCGACCCGCCATATCGGAGCCGCGGAGCTCCTGCCGAGCCACGGCCGTCATCTGCCGCAGCACGGCATCGCCCCCGGCATGGCCATAGCTATCGTTGACCCGCTTGAAGTGATCGATATCGAGCATGAGCAGAACGCCGGGCACCTCCGGCCTGCGTTCGGGATCCTGCAAGGTTTGCTCGAGCCGGGCCATAAAGCTGCGGCGGTTCGGCAAACCGGTGAGACTGTCGGTGGAAGCCAGCCTCGCCATTTCGAGCTCTTTGCGCTTGCGCTCGGTCATGTCGTAGAGGAACCACACTACGCCCAGGTATTCGCGGCCACGCCGGATTTCAACGTGGTCCACCTCGAGGTGGCGTCCTTCGGGCGTCGTGATCTCGGCCCGGACCGCCCCCCCTGGTCCCGTCGTCGGCTCGCCGGATAACCAGGCGCTATAGCGAGGGTCGAGCTTGGTGCGCAACTCGGAGTGAGCCAGGCCTTCGAGGTCGGCAGGCTGGAGATCCAGCCCCAGCAAACGGCACCAGGACGCGTTCACGAACACCACCACGTCCGTCGAGTCTTCGATCAGCACGCCCCCCGGGAAGCGGCGCAACAGCGTATCGAGCCGCAGGCGCTCGACGGCCAACGCCGCATCGGCGGCATGCCGGTCGGAAATATCGACGAGGGTCCAGATCACGTCGCTGCCGGGATCCTCGGGATCGCGCAACGTGCCATGGAGATCGAACCAGCGGACCTCGCCACGGACATCGCAAAAGGGAAACTCCAGCCGTACCGTGCCGGCGCGGCGCAGGTCGTCGTAAGCGGTGCCGAATGACTCCCAGTGGGCCTCATCGAGATGGATGTCCCGCAGCTTGAGCTGGCGCAACTCTTTACCGGACGGCAGGAACAACGCCTTGAACTCGTGATTGGCTTCGACCAGTTGGCGATCGGGGCGGACCAGCATGGTGGCCACGGCATTGCGGTTGAGCAAGGCATCGCGCAACTGGGCTTCGGCGACTTCGGTATGGATATCGGACAACATTCCGATCGATCGGTAGGCGGCGCCATCGCTGCCCCATTCGATGATGCGCCCACGCGAGCGCACCCAGAGCCACTCGCCCTTGGCGGTTCGCAAACGGTAATCGATGTGCACCACGCGCTGGTCGAACGAGCGCACCGCCTCGGCCAGCGTGGTGCGTACCCGGTCGAGGTCGGCGGGGTGAACCAGGCCGAAGAAGGCTTCGATCGTTTGCGTTGCCTGATCGTCGGCATATTCCAGCATCTCGAGGATGCGCTGATCCCAGTGCAAGCGCTGGGCCGCATGATCGAACGACCAGAGGCCGTCGCGCACCGCCGCCATGGCGAGCCGCAAATGCGCCTCGCTGGCCTTGAGGGCTTCGGCGGTGGAGTGCTCTTCCGTGACATCGTGGATATAGCCATGCCAGAGGGTGGCGCCGGTGGCCAGGCGCTCGGGGTTGGCGTGGCCTTGTACCCAGCGCAGCCGGCCGTCGCCATGCACCACGCGATACTCGGCCTGCCAGGGCTGGAGACTCTGCGCCGACTGCAGGATGGACTCCCAGACGCGGGTCTGGTCGTGTGGATAGAGACGGCGGAAGACGGGTTCGGCGGAGTCCCGGATGTCCTCGGGACCGACATCGTAGATGCGTTTCACGCCCGAGCTGGCATAGGGAAAGAAGGAGGCGCCGTCGGGTTCGAGCTGATACTGATACACCGTGCCGGGTACTTCATCGAGCAGTTTGGTCAGGCGCAGGCGGATTTCGGCCTCGGCGATCTCCGCTTCTTTGCGTGCGGTGATGTCGAGCAGGGTGCCTGCCATCCGCCTGGGCAGTCCGTCGGCATCGCGCTCGACCACCCTGCCGCGGTGCGCCACCCACCGCTCGGTTCCGTCGGCCTCGAGAAAACGGTATTCCACATCGAATACCGCATCGCCGTCGTTCAGGTGCGCACCCAGCGCTTCCAGGACGCGATCGCGATCGTCCGGATGCAGCCGCTCGCGCCAGGCCACCACGGCGGTGTCGCCCTCGCCTCCCTCGGCGCAGAAACGGCGTGTGCTTTGCGGCTCGGCACAGATTCTGACACGCCACTCCCAGGCGGCGAGGCCACCGCCTTCGAGGGCCAACGACAGCCGCTCGCGCGTTTGGCGCAGAGCCTCAGTCTGTCGGCTGCGCTGCGCCCAAAGGACGAAAACGACCGCCGCCACCAGCAGGAGCACCAGGGAGAGCAAGGCGCTACGCGCCCGATTGCTGGCGATGGCCGCATTGGTGGCGGCCATGACCTTGTCGCGTTCGAGGCCCACACTGACCACGAGAGGATAGCCCGGGGTGCGGTGCCAGCCATACAGGCGCTCGATGCCGTCGATCGGAGCGACCGCGCGATAGGTATGGCGCTGCTCGCCGCTGGCCTGAAGAAATGGCCTGTCGCTGGGTACCGACCTGCCAAGGACATCGGCCAGGCGCCACGAGCGCGCGAGGTAATGGCCGTCGTCGCGGACGACCAGCGCCACGTCGCCGGGCCCCGGGAAGATCTGCGTCAGGGCACGCGAAAGATATTCGGCGGAAACGGACAGCACCATCACCCCCAGGAAGCGGCCATCCCGCCAGATGCCGCGACTGAAAGGGATGGCCCAATGCCCGCTAATCCGCCCCTGCACCGGGATTCCGATATGCAAACCCGCCGCGCCGGCGTCGACGTGTTGTTGAAAATACTCCCGATCGATGATCGAGACGGGCGTCGCCGCAGTCGCATCGGCGGTTTCCGCGCCACGGCGGAAGTACGACACGATACCGTCCGCGTTTGCCACCAAAACACCTGCCAGCGCGCCGCTGGGCAGCATCGCCATCCCCGCGGTGACCTGGCGATTGAACGCTTCGGCGTCTTCCTTCAGCCAGGCGGCGGCCAACTGACGCGACAGCGCATCGAGGTTGCGAGCGAGCGTATCCACCTGCAGCGAGAGGGCATGCGCGGTTTGCTCCGCCATATCGAAGGCATTGGCTTGTACGGTTTCACGCACGCGATCCTGGGCGGCGACCAGTTGCAGCCAGTAGAGCGCCATCATCGCCAAGAGCAGCGCGGCAACCCATAACGGACGCACAAGATACTGCCCACGGCCCATCCCGGCTTGGCGCCGATGGAGGAGATTCACGTAAAGGATCCTCGATTGTGGTTTATCCACCAAAGCATAGCCCATGCCGGCCAACTAACCCAGCAAAGTGTCATTGTGCTCTCCACTTTCAAGGCAAGGCGAGCTGGTTTAGAAAAGAGCGGGGCAAAATCCCTATAAAAATCACATTTTTCGCATATAAAAATAAATTTGACTAAATTAATTGAAAAACATATTCTCTTACCGCACCTGACAACATATGAGCCAATCACCCCGAATCAGGAGACAACTTCATGAAACCCCTGGCCAAACTCTGTCTGGCAGCCGCGCTGGCACTACCCGCCACCACCGCACTGGCCGACCTCCATCTCGGCGTCATCCTGTCGCAAACCGGGCCTGGCGCTTCGCTTGGCATCCCGGCGCGGCATACGGTTGACCTCTGGCCACGCGAAATCGCCGGCCAGAAGCTCAACATCACGGTGCTCGACGACCGCTCCGACCCCACCGTGGCCGCCACGGCCGCCAGGCAACTGATCGAAGATCGCAAGGTGGACATCATCATCGGGCCATCGATCACGCCCACCTCTTTGTCGGCACTGCAAGCGGCCGGCGAAGCCAAGACGCCGATCTTCACTCTTGCGGGCGGGAAATCCATCGTCGAGCCGCTGGAAGGCGCCCGCACCTGGGCTTTCAAGATGCCGCCCGACGAAGCCATTCCGGTCAAGCTCATCTTGCAGCACATGCAAAAGAACGGCCAAAAACGCCTGGCCACCGTCGCGGTGGCCAACTCCTACGGCCAGGTATTCGTCGACGTCATGCGCGCGATGGCACCCGAATTCGGCGTAGAGATCGTGGGCGCCGAGAGCTTCAACCCCACCGATACCAGCTTCGTCGCGCAAGCCCTCAAGCTGCTCGCGGCCAGGCCCGACGCCATTTTCATCGCGGCGGTGGGCACGCCCGGCGCCATGCCGCACGTCGAGCTCGTCCAGCGCGGCTTCAAGGGCCAGATCTATCAAACCCAGGCCATCGCCAACAACGACTTCCTGCGGATCGGCGGTAAAGCGCTCGATGGCGCGCTGTTCCCCGTCTCGCCCTTGCTCGTGGCCGAACAATTACCGGACGGCAATCCGGTCAAGGCCGCCGCGGTGGACTACGTCCAGCGCTACGAAAACGCGCACGGCCCGGGGTCGCGCTCGCTGTTCGGCGCCATGGCCTGGGACGCCATGGCTTTCGTCGAGCACGCCGTGCCGCAGGCCCTGGCCAAGGCGCAGCCCGGCACGTCGGCCTTCCGCGAGGCGCTGCGCGACGCCATCGAACAAACTCAGGAATTGGTGGTGAGCCAGGGCGTGTATTCGCTCTCGCCCACCAACCACAACGGCGCCGACGAACGCAGCCAGGTCATGGTGCGCATCCACGGCGGCGGCTGGCAGTACGCCGGCGAATAACGCCGGCGGCATCAGACGGCGCCGCGCCAAGGCGGCGCCTGGAGGACTCTCGAATGTTTCTACGCAATTGTTGGTATGTGGCCGCCTGGGACCACGAGGTGGCGGGCGACTTCCTCACCCGCCGCATCCTGGGCGAGTCCATCCTTTTCTACCGCACCTCCGGCCGCAACGTGGTGGCCCTGGCCGACCGCTGCTGCCATCGACGCGCGCCCCTCTCGCTGGGCCGCCGCGAAGGCGATTGCGTGCGCTGCATGTACCACGGCATGAAGTTCGACGCCCAGGGCTTTTGCGTCGAGATTCCCGGGCAGGACACCATTCCCCGCAAGGCCAGGGTGCATGCCTATCCGGTGGTCGAGCGCCATCGCTGGATCTGGATCTGGATGGGCGATCCGGAACTGGCCGACCCTGCCCTGATCCCGGATACGCACTGGGTCGACGCGCCCGAATGGAAGGGTACGCCGCCCGGATACCTGCATTACCAGGCCAATTACCAGTTGCTGAGCGATAACCTGCTCGATTTTTCGCATCTTGCCTATGTGCACCTGGGTACGCTGGGCGGTTCGGAAAGCTACGCTCAGCTCAAGCCCGAAATCGAAGTGCTCGAGCGAGGCCTGCGCATTTCGCGCTGGCTATACGACTTCGCGCCACCGCCCTTCGTGGCCAAGCTGCTGCCCCCCGGCAAGGTCGATCGCTGGAACGACTACGATTACCTCATTCCCGGCATCCTGATCATGAGCTCCGGCTTCGCCGCCGCGGGTTCGGGAGCACGCGAGGGGCGGCGCGAAGGCGCCATCGAGTTCCGATCCTGCCAGGCGGTCACGCCCGAAACCGAGACCACCTCGCATTACTTCTTCTCCCAGCCCCGCAATTTCGCCAACCATGACCCGATCACCGATCGCTTGCTCGACCAGGCCCTGCGCACCGCCTTCCACGAGGATCTGACGATCATCGAAGCTCAGCAGGAACGTTGGTCGGAACGCGATGACGACGAGATGGTGTTGATCACCGCCGATGCCGCGCTGGTGCAATACCGGCGGATCTTCGATCGGCTGCTGGCCGGCGAACAACGCGCCACCGCGCAAGCCTGAGCGGCTCGGCGTCAATCTCCTCATCCCGCCCGGCGGGGCCCGATCCGCCGCACCGCCCGGCCCCACCGGCCGGGCTTCCGTTTGCTATAGTCGCTGACTATTGCCTCCGATCCCCCTTGCCCAGCCCTTCGTCTTTATGGCCGCCAGTTCCGTTCTCAGCCGCATGGCCGACATTCTCTGCCTGTTCTCGGAGGAACGCCATGCGCTGACGGTGGAAGAACTGGCCGACACCCTGGGCGTGAGCCTGGCCACCGCCTACCGCTATGTGGCCGAATTGGTGCAAGTCGGCCTGCTGGCCAAAAGCCTGGGCCGCTATACGCTGGGGCCCAAGATCATCGAGCTGGAGTACCTGGTGCGCTACTACGACCCGGTGATCAAGCTCGGCGAAGACCTGCTCAACGGCCTGGCCAACATGACCGGTTGCCATGTGCTGCTCTGCCACATTTACCACGAGCGGGTCGTCAACGTGTACCACGCAGCGGGGCGCCAGGAGCTCAACCTCGCCTTTACGCTGTTCGCCCGGGGCCGGCCGCTGCCGCTGTTTCGCGGCTCGCCGTCGCGGGCCATTTTGCCTTACCTCGATCGCCGCCGCCTGCAGCGACTCTACCTCCGCCATGCCCACGAGCCCGACGTCCAGGCGCTTGGCGCCGATTGGCCGGCCTTTCAACAATCCATGAAAGCCATCCGCAAGCGCGGCTACTACACCTCCCATGGCGAACTCGACGACGAGGCGGCGGGTATTGCCGCGCCGGTATTCCGCGGCGTGCGTGATGTGCTGGGCAGCCTTGTGCTGGTCTATCGCAATGGCTCGCCGCCCTGGATGAGCGAAGACGCCCTGGCCCAGATCGTGTGCGAGAACGCGCGCGAGATCTCGCGGCGCATCGGCGAACCAGGCGCTCACGCCGCCAACGGCCGGCGGGCCAAGACGATGCCCTGAGTTCGCCCCGAGAGGCGCACGGCGCGGTAAGCCTTGCGCCTGGCCGCCCCCGCGGCTCTAGCCCCGACCCCCAAAACGCCTCGGGCGAGACCTCTGCCGCCTAAAGTTGGGCGGCGCTGCCGCCCTGCCCCGTGGTGTCGCTCGCCAGGACCGCCGCCATGGCCTCGGCCACCACCCCGACGTTGCCCGGATTGAGGCCCGGGATGCAGAGACGGCCGGAACGCACCAGATAAATGGCATGGCGCTCGAGCAGCTCGTTGACTTGCGCCTGCGACAGCCCCGTGTAGCTGAACATGCCACGCTGGCGCAACACATAGCTGAAATCGCGTTCAGGTAAACGGGCCTTCAAGGCGTCGTGCAAAGCGTGCCGCATCGCCAGGATGCGCAGACGCATCTGCTCCACTTCTTCCGCCCACATCGTGCGCAGCTCGGGCGTGCCCAGCACCTCCGAGACCAGCAGCGCGGCGTGCATGGGCGGGTTGGAATAACTTTGGCGCACGCAGGACTTGAGCTGGCCGAGCACGCGCTCGGCCTGCGCGGTGTCGGGGCACACGATGCTGAGCGCACCCCCGCGCTCGCCATAAACCCCCATGTTCTTGGAGAAGGAGTTGGCGACCAGAAAGCTGAGACCCGTATCGGCCAGGGCGCGAATCGGCGCGGCATCGGCCTCCAGGCCATCGCCGAACCCCTGGTAGGCGAGATCCAGGAACGGAATCAGACGCCGCCGCACCATGAGCTCGATCAGGCTTTGCCACTGCGCTTCGCTCAGGTCTTCGCCCGTGGGGTTATGGCAGCAGGCATGCAGCAGCACCACGCTCTGCGCGGGCACCGCTTCGAGGGCGGACAGCATGTCGCCAAAACGGATGCCGCCTTGCTCGCTATCGTAGTAAGGGTACTGATTCACCGTCATCCCCGCCGAACGCAGGATGGAACTGTGGTTTTCCCAGGTGGGATCGCTGACCCAGACCTGGCTATCGGGGAAGGCAAGGCGCAGAAAGTCGGCCCCCAGCCGCAAGGCGCCGCAGGATCCTACCGTTTGCACGGTGGCCACCCGGCGCGCCGCCAGGGCGGCATGATCGGCGCCGAACAGCAACTCCTGCACCGCGCGGGTATAGGCGGCCACGCCCTCCATGGGCTGATAAGGCTTGGCGCCCAGCCGCGAGACCAGGCGATGCTCGGCGGCACGCACCGCCTCCATCAAGGGCAGATCGCCGTTCTCGTCGAAATAGATTCCGATCGATAGATTGACCTTGTTGGGACGGGAATCCTTCAGGTAGTTCTCGTTCAGCGTCAGGATGGGATCGCCGGGATATTCGCTCAAATGCGTGAACATGGAAAAGCTCTTGATAGATAAGCGGAATCGATAGTGGCCGCCCCGCGGCGAGGCGCGACCGGCCTCGGGATGAAGCGGCCGGCGACGCGATGACGGCTTGGTGACAGGCAGTATAGGGCAAGCCTTCGGAAGAATACTCGCGACCTTGATTCGCGGTGGGGTCCCTTGTTGACGTTCAGCTCGATCAGCATGGCTTCCAGAACGCGGATGAGACCGAAATTCAGGTGTAGTTGGCCTTCTCAAGAGACCTGGAATGAAACTAGCACACTAAGCGCTTGCCTGCATTGTCCTCCGATGACAGCGTCTGTCCCGATTCCGCTAGCACCCACGATCGATCGGAATCGGGACAAACGCACACTAAACCACTAACCACGCTCAACCGCGCCTTAGCGCCTCGATCGGAACATCCGTCACCAGCATACGCGCCGACACATGGGAGGCCGCCCAGGCCGGCCGCGCCTGCTCGATCACATATTGCGTAGTCACGCCGCAGGCCCAGAACACCGGCACCTCCCCTGGCGCCACGCTCAAGGGGCCCAGGCTTTGCAAAGGTTGGTTCAATACGATGCCCAGTGCGGCCGGATCGCCGGCGTGCACCGGCGCACCGTGCAGTTGCGGGTAGCGGGCGCAGAGCTCCAGGGTGCTGGCCACCCATTCCTGGCGGATGGGCCGCATCGATACCACCAGCGGACCGCCATAGTGCCGGTGCGGCTGGCTTTCCCGGCTGGTGACGTAGATGGCGCCGCCAAAGCCCCGCTCCTCGTAATCCAGGGGGATACCCCCGGCGCGCAGGGCGTCTTCGAGCGAGAACGAGCACCCGAAGGCAAAGCCCACCAGGTCGTCGCGCCACACCGCCCGCAGATCGGCGACTTCGCCGACGGCCTGGCCGTGCTCGAATAGACGATAGGCGGGTAGATCGAGGCGCAAGTCGACATCTTCGCCCAGTTCCGGCAAGACCGGATTGCCGGGTTCGGTACGCGCCACGACGGGAGCAATGTCGGCGTTGCGTTCGCACCATTCGCCGAAGGCTTCGGCCTCGGATTGCGGCAGCACCACGACATTGCACTGCAGCATGCCCGGCGCCGACCCACGAGTCGTGCCAGCCCATTGGCCCGCCCGGGCCAGCTGGCGAACGCGCAGGCCCGGCGCGCCGGATGCACTGCCCTCCAGTCGCTGCGCGACCGCCTCCCCGAGGGAGGATTCGCGCTTGGGGCGGCCCGGCGTGCCGGATGCACTGCCCTCCAGTCGCTTCGCGACTGCCTCCCCGAGGGAGGATTCGCGCTTGGGGCGGCCCGGCGCGCCGGATGCACTGCCCTCCAGTCGCTTCGCGACCGCCTCCCCGAGGGAGGATTCGCGCTTGGGGCGGCCCGGCGCGCCGGATGCACTGCCCTCCAGTCGCTGCGCGACCGCCTCCCCGAGGGAGGATTCGCGCTTGGGGCGGCCCGGCGCGCTCATTGCGGTTGATAGTTCGCCGCCTTGAGCAGGGCGGCGTTGGAGCGGAGGCTGGCTTCGGTGCGCTGGGTCATGTCTTCCGGCGAGCCGGTGAGAGGCACGATGCCGGTGGCGCTGACGCGTTCGTAAAAGGCGGGGCTGCCGACGACGGCGCTGATCGCCTTGTTGTAGCGTTGCACCATAGCGGCGGGCGTGCCGGTTGGGGCGATCACACCGATGAAGATCACGTCGTCCAGGCCTTTGAGGCCCAGCTCGGTGTAGGTGGGGATATCGGGGAAATCCTTGAGCCGGGTCGGGCCGTCAACGCCGATCAGCTTGAGCTTGCCGGTTTCGACGTACGGCAGCGCGGAGGCGATACCGGTAATACCGGCCGGGAGCTGCTTGGCCAGCAGATCTTGCACCAATGGGGCATCGCCGCGATAGGCCACGGCGCGCAGATCGGTATTGTAGGCCTGGCCGAGCGCGGTCACCGTGAATTCGGGTGTGCTCACCGGCGCCGGCACGCCGATATTGCCTTGCGTGGGGTTGGCCTGCACCCATTTCACAAAGTCCTCGATGCTGTCGACTTTGTCGCCCACCAGCTCCGGATTCACAATGAAAAAATTGGGGTTGGTGGCAACCAGACCCACCGAGACGAAGTCGCGTTCCACGTCGTAACCCGGGTTTTTCATCGTGAGTGGAATCATGGCCGTGGTGTGGCTGTTGGTGAGAAACAGCGTATTGCCATCGGGAGCCGCGCCAGTCAGGGCCTGGGCCGCAATCTGGCCGCCGGCGCCGGCACGGTTCTCCACCACGACCGTTCGTCCGAGCTCGGTCTGGAGCCCTTGGGCCAGCACGCGGGCCACCATGTCAGTCATGCCGCCGGGAGCAAAACCCACCAGCATCCGGATTGGAGCATCCTGGGCCTGCGCGGCGCCAGGCGCCAGCGTGCCGCAGGCCAACAGCGCCGCGGCGGCGCCAGGCAGACAACGTGCCAACATATGCCGGCGCGCCGGGCTGGGTTGCGACTGAGAGGCTGGCTGAGCAGCCGCCAAGCGCCGAGGCGAAAGAGATAATTTCATGACTTTGTCTCCGTAACGGATGTGATGCAGATGGTGGTTAAGAAATCGTCCGGGATATCGAGATGCGGGTATGGCCGGCCGCTAGGCAGAGGCGCAATACGGTTCGGCCAAGGCCGCTCTGCTGATCCTTTCCGTCAAGTGCCTCCAGGGGAAAACTCTCGAAACATGCTTGACTGAACCGTATCGGGCTTAGGCGGAATCGGTTGGAGTGAAGAGCTCCGGCCTTCCGGCCTGAGCTTCTCCGCCACTATTCGGGAGAGCCTCCGGCTCCGGCAGATTTGGCCTCGCTAACCTCGTCCTGAATGGATGAGCCCGGACCGGCAACCGACCTAGTGGACGGTTGCCTGCCAGGCGAATCCGAGCGGCATGCAGGCCGCGAGGTGGGCCGGCTTGCGCTTAGACGCGTGGTCAGCGCCAGGGTGGCGATGCGTGCCTGCAACAACAGCTCGCGCTGGAGCTGTTCGGCGCGATCGGCGTCGTGATCGGCACAAGCCTGAACGAGCGCTTCGTGCGACTTCACCACGATCTCCCGGTTGGTCTTGCGCTCAAGCGTGGCGCGCCGCAAGGCATGGATCTGGCTATCGTGACGGCTCGCGGCCTCGGCCAGCTTGCGGTTGTCGGCCAGCTCCGTGAGCAGGATGCGGAACTCATGGTTGGCCATGATGAAGTTTTTGAGCATGGTGGCGCCGTGCCCCAAGGACTTGCGTTCGCGCGCCACCACGGCGCCAAGCGCTTCGACGCTCTCCGCCGTGGCCAACTCGGCCGCGCGCCGCGCCAGATAGGGCTCGATCAGCAGCCGCAGTTCCATGATGTCTTCCAGATCCTTGCGGGTGAGCGCGGCCACCGCGGCTCCGCCGCCGCTGCTGATCAGGCCCTCGTAACGCAATCGCGTCAGCGCTTCGCGCAGCGGTGTGCGCGAGACGCCGAGCATCGTCGCCAATTGGGTTTCGGTCAGCTTGGTGGCCGGATCGAGCTTGCCGTTGGCGACGAGTTCATGCACTTGGCGATAGATACGCTCAGGCAGGGAATCACGGGCAGAGGGTTCAACAGGAGCCGGCATGGATGAGGTCCGCATAGCAATGCGGCTCATGATCGGCTAAAACCGGAAAAAATACAATTGTTTTTGTATGCAGGCCGCTATCGTCGCTCGGCTTGAAGGCCGTGGGGGTGTCTCCTTGTCGCCAGACGATCCGTTTCCGTCAGTCCGAAGCAACGTTCTGTAAAGGCCCCGGCATCAAACTCCGGATTTCGCCAAGCAATCGCCGCGTCTCGGTGTCAACCCATTCGTCGGGTACTGCGCGCCATTCATTGATGAAACTAATCCATTGGATTACAATAGAACATGAGTGACACCCGGCAAGGTATAGCCGAACTGCCCTCGTACACCAAGCTGGTGGAGAAGTTTTTGGATGCCCAGGAGCGCCAAGACCTGATTGATTACCTTGCCGAACACCCCAAGTCTGGCGACATCCTGGAAGGAACCAGCGGCGTCCGTAAGTTGCGCTGGCGTCGCGGCGGACAAGGCAAGAGTGGGGGTGTGCGTGTCGTCTATTACTACCATGACGACCTTATGCCGCTGTACCTGCTGACGATCTTTGCCAAGAACGACAAAGAGAACTTGACCAAGGCTGAACGCAACGAGCTGGCGGGCCTGGTGGGTGTACTGGTAAACATCTGGAAGAAGCAGAGAAAATCATGAACAAAGCATTTGAAAGCATCAAGCAAGGGCTGCAAGAAGCCATTGCCCATGCCGAGGGCAATGAGCGCGGAGTCCGCGTACACCGGCCCCGTACCGTCGATGTAAAAGCCGTACGGGCCAGCGTCGGCATGACCCAAGAACAATTTGCCGCCCGATTCGGTTTCTCCACGGCAACCCTGCGCCACTGGGAGCGCGGCGACCGCTCACCGCGCGGCCCCGCCCTAGTGCTGCTCAACGTCATTGAGCACAACCCGAAGGCTGTCATTGAGGCACTTACAGCCTGATGGGCATGACCGGCGATTGACCCTTTACGCCAGCGCGAAAACCGGGCACCTTCCCCGACCGCTGCTGGCTCCATACGGAAGGCCGCACGGACAAGGGTGCAAGATGCCGTACATGCAATGGAGCCATACCGAGCTAGGCGATCATTCGTGGTGGGTGGTTGCTGGGTACATGGCACACCCTGGAGATGAGCAATTAGCCTCACCCGCGTTTTGACGGCCTGCCGTGGCTCACAGCGGGCAGCAGGTATGGGCCGAAAACAGCGGGACTGAACCTTGAGGGGTACAAGAGGGGTACAAAATTCAGAAAAGCAAAAGGCCACTCCCGAAGAAGTGGCCTAAGTGCTTGAAAACATTGGTGCCGGTGAAAGGAATCGAACCCTCGACCTTCTCATTACGAATGAGCTGCTCTACCGACTGAGCTACACCGGCGAAGCCTTGGATTATACAGTGTTTTTCAAACCCGCTTCAAGGCACGGCCTGGGTCCTCATTGCCGCGGCGTGCCGGGCTTTTTGTCGCCGGGCAGCGCTAGGCCGCGCGGCAACGGGAAGGCCACGCCTTCCGGCTCGCCGGGCATGGTGCGCACCGAGACGGCGCCCAAGTCCTTGAGGCGGGCGATGACCTGATCGACGAGCACGTCGGGGGCGGAGGCACCGGCGGTGACTCCCACCCGCTGCCGCCCTTCCAGCCAGGCCGGGTTGATATTGTCGGGGCCATCGATCAGATACGCAGGCGTGCCATGGCGCTCGGCCACCTCGCGCAAGCGGTTCGAGTTGGAACTGTTGACGCTGCCGACCACCAACACCACGTCGCTTTGCGGCGCCAGCATTTTGACGGCATCCTGGCGGTTCTGTGTGGCGTAGCAGATGTCGGCTTTTTTGGGCTCGGCGATGTCGGGAAAACGATCCCGCAAGGCCTGCACGATGCGCGCGGTGTCGTCGACCGACAGCGTGGTCTGGGTGACGTAGGCCACTCGATGAGGATCGGCAACCTGTAGGGAGGCCACGTCGTCGACGGTTTCCACCAGATGCATGCCGCCCTCGGCCTGGCCCAGGGTGCCTTCGACCTCGGGGTGCCCACGATGGCCGATCATGATGATCTCGCGGCCGGCCGCCCGCATCTTGCTGACTTCAACGTGCACTTTGGTGACCAGCGGACAGGTGGCATCGAACACCTGGAGCCCGCGCTGCGCGGCGTCGCGCCGCACGGCCTGCGATACGCCGTGCGCCGAGAACACCACGATGGCGTCGGCCGGGGCTTCGTCGAGTTCGTCGATGAAGATGGCGCCCTTGGCTCGCAGATCTTGCACCACGTGGCGGTTGTGCACGATCTCGTGGCGCACGTAGATGGGCGCGCCATGGATAAGCAGAGCGCGTTCGACGATCTCGATGGCGCGGTCGACGCCGGCGCAAAAGCCGCGCGGCTGGGCGAGGAGTACCTCGCCGGTGCCGTCCAGAGGCTCAAGCGTGGCGTGGCGCACTCGCTGACTCATTGGACTGCCCTCCGGTCGCTGCGCGACTTCCTCATAGAACCCCCTTGATATCCACCTCCAGCCGCAGGGCGGTGCCGGCCAGCGGGTGGTTGAAATCGAAAATGGCGTGGTCGCCGTCCCAGCCCTTGAACACGCCGGCGTAGCTGCCGCCGCCCGGTGCGGCGAACTCCACCATATCGCCGGCGGTGAGCGCCTGGTCTGGCCCGGCGTGCTGTTCCACCAGGGCACGCGTCAGTTTCTGGACGAGATCGGGATTGCGATCGCCGTAGGCATCGGCGGCCGGCAGTTCGAAGGCGGCCTGGGCGCCCTCCTCCTGGCCGATCAGCGGCGCCTCCATGCCTGGCGCCCATTGACCGCTACCCATCTGGAGCGTGGCGGGGCGTCCGGTGAAGGTATCGGCGAACACCTGCCCCGCCGCGGGGCCGGAGGCCAGCGTGATGCGGTAATGCAGTGTGACATAGGACGTGGCGGACACCCGGGGCGGCGGGTGGGCACCGGAAGACACAGTGGCCGGAGTGGAAGACAAGGCGATGCCATGATGAAAGCTGGAAGACCCTCTATTCTAAAGGTTTGGCGATGAAGGATTCGAACCTCGGCGGGCCGGTTGCCGATTTCAACGCTTTGCCCGCCGACGCCCGGCCGCGCGAGCGCCTGTTGCGCCATGGCGCGGCGGTGCTCACCGATGGCGAGCTCCTGGCCGTGTTGTTGCGCACCGGCGTACGCGGGCAAGACGTCCTCTCCCTGGCGCAAGCCTTGCTTGCCGGGTTCGGGGGCCTGCGCGGGCTGCTGGGTGCGGATGCCGGGCAGTTGGCACAGGCCACCGGCCTGGGGCCTGCGAAGATCAGCCAATTGCAGGCCATCCTGGAGCTTGCCCGGCGCTCAATCGCCGAGCCGCTGCGGCAGGGTCAATTGCTGAACAGGCCCGAATTGGTGCGAGCCTACTGCGCCACCTTGCTCGGCCACCATACCATCGAGGTTTGCCATGCGCTTTACCTCGATACCCAGTTGCGCCTGCTCGCCAGCGAGGAGGTCAGCCGCGGCACACTGAGCCAGGCCACTCTCTATCCTCGCGAACTGGTGCGAGCGGCGCTGCGCCATCACGCCGCCGCGCTGATCCTGGTTCACAATCACCCCTCGGGCTCGACCGAGCCCAGCGCCGCCGATTGCCTGCTCACCCGCCAGGTCAGCCAGGCGCTGAAGCTGGTCGATGTGCGCCTGGCCGATCACATCATCGTCGCGGGTCACCAGACCGTGTCGATGGCTGCACAGGGGCTGGTGCCCTAGCGGCGCTCGCCTTAGCTTCGGGCGGGGTCGGCAGGCACCACGCCATCGATCACCCCCGGGCCGGCCAGGCCCTGTCCTTCCATCTCGTGCAACAAGTCCAAAAACACCTTGACCTTGGGCGGCAGCAAACGGCGCTGTGGATACAGGGCATAGATGCGCAAGGGCTCGCACCGCCAGTCGGCCAGCACCTGGCGCAGGCGGCCGTCGGCCACCGAAGGGGCGGCAAAAGTCGCGGTAACGCGAATCACCCCAACGCCGGCCAGTGCGGCCTGCAGGCGAATGCCGGCATTGCCGCTGCGCAGGCGCGGCATGTTGGTGGGCAGCACCACGGCCGCCTGGCCCTGGCTGAACCGCCAATCGCGATCTTCGCGGCCGGCCAGCAAGGGCCAGTCCGCGAGATCGTCGGGCCGGGCCGGGATGCCTCGTTCCCGCAACAGCGCCGGTGCCGCGTAAAGGCCGCGCGGCAATGAATACACCCGGCGTGCCACCACGCTGGCGGGCGGTACTCCGGCTTCGGTGGCGGCAAATACCAAATCGTAGTGCCGGCCGAACAAATCCACCGCGTCGTGCTCGACGTCGATCTCCACCCTCAGCTCCGGGTAGCGCAGCATGGCTTCGCTGGCGGGACCGGCCAGATGATGCGCGCCGAACTCATAGGGCGCGGCGATGCGCAGAAGGCCCTGCACCCGCCCGCCGCGCGCCAGCGCATCCGACGCCACCTGATGCAACTGGGCCACGGGGCCGGCCACTTCGTCGTGCAATTGCTCGCCGGCTTCGGTCAATCTCAGGCGCCGCGTGGTGCGCTCCAAAAGCCGCGTCTCCAGCAGGCGCTCCAGGCGGGCCACCGCGGCGCTCACGCTGGACACCGGCCGCCCCATCCGCCGGGCCGCCGCGCTGAAGCCGCCTTGTGTCACCACTTGGCAGAACACGTGCAGATCATCCCAGTGCATCGTTGCCGCTCTGGCATCGGGGGCGTCGCTCATCGTTGATTATCCGGCTTCCTGGAAGGTGTTTTCAGGTGAAAGGCCTTATCAGCCGTGACTGCCAGCCCTAAGCTCGACATGGGCCTTTCAATCTATTTCGCCCGTCCCCAGGGCAACTCGTGAAGCGCCATCCTGCAGGGAGCAAAGAGCTCCGGCCTTCCAGCCGACGCTTCTCCGACCCTTCGGACAAGCCTTCGGTTTTGCCTCCGGGCCACTGGTCGAACGCTTTTGGAGATTACACATGTTTTTGAAGAATTGCTGGTACGTTGCCGCGTGGGATCACGAATTGATCGATGGTCGCTTGCTGGCCCGCACCATTCTCGAAGAGCCGGTGCTGGTTTTCATGGGCGAGAGCGGCCAGCCCGTGGCGCTGGACAACCGCTGCTGTCATCGCGGCGCGCCGCTCTCCATGGGCCGCCGCGAGGGCGATTGCGTGCGCTGCATGTATCACGGCTTGAAGTTCGACGCTGCCGGCAAGTGCATCCAGATCCCGGGCCAGGACAAGATCCCGGCCAAGCTGGGCGTGCGCAGCTATCCCGTGGCGTTGCGCAACCATCTGGTCTGGATCTGGATGGGCGATCCGGCCCTGGCCGATCCGGCCGCCATCATCGATTATCCCTATCTACGCGATCCGGCCTGGAAGGGCGTACCCGACTATATGCATTACGACGCCAACTACCTGCTGATCGTCGACAACCTGAGCGATTTCGCCCATCTGGCATTTGTCCATACCAACACCCTGGGCGGCTCCGAGGAATATGCCTACACCACCAAGCCGGTGGCCGTGGAACGGTTGCCCAACGGGTTTCGCGTGGAGCGCTGGCACCTGGACAGCGCCCCGCCACCGTTTCATGCCAAAGTCATTCGCGACAAGCAGGCGGCGGTGGACCGGCGCAACATCGGCCATATGCATCTCCCGGGCATTTTCTTTCTCGAAACGCTCTTCGCTCCGGCCGGCGGCGGGGCCCGCGAAGGCAAGCTGGAGGGCGCGCGGCAGTATCGCAACTGCCAATTCATGACGCCCGAGACCCGTCGCACCACCCACTTTTTCTGGAATTACCTCAACGACTTCGAAGGCGATGACAGCACCATCTCACGCTCGCTCCATGCCAGCCTGATCGAGGGCTTCATGGAGGATAAGGCCTTGATCGAGGCCCAGCAGAAGGTGCTCGACGACGACCCGGACTTTCCAATGGTCGCCGTTACCGCTGATGCCGCCCTCACTCATTTCCGCCGCATGCTCGAACAGCGTATTGCCGAGGAGCAAGTCGGCCAGACACCCCTCGATACCCAGGCCGTCCGGCGACAGGTCGCCTGAACCAGGCGGGCCAGGCCACTCATCACGATTCCAGGAGACTCTCATGCCATTCCGCACCGCACGCCGCCTTCTCACGCGCACCTGCGCCATTCTCGTTTCAGGCCTGGCACTGGCCGGCTCGCCGCTCCATGCGGCAACCTCCCTGCCCGATGGCCAGTTGCAACTGATCGCACCGTTCTCCGCCGGCGGACCAGTGGACGCCATCGGCCGTCTGCTGGCGGAACGTCTATCGCATGAGGTGGGCCGCTCGCTAATCGTGCTCAACCAGCCCGGGGCCAGCGGCAACATTGGCGCGGCCGCGGCCGCCAAGGCGCCGCCCGATGGGCGCACCGTTTTCCTGACGACCGACACGGTTCTCACTGTCAACCCGCTGATCTATCGCAATAACCTGCCATTCGATCCCGATAGTGATCTACGGGCCGTCGGTACCACCGGCGGCATCTCGCTGGTGCTGGTGGTGCATCCGGAGGTTCCCGCCCAGACCTTGCGAGAGTTCGTGACCTTGGCCCGCAGCCAACCCCTGCATTACGGTTCGGGCGGCAGCGGCGCGCCGGGGCACCTGACTTTCGAAGCCTTCCTGGATGCCGCGGACGTGAAGATCGATCACATCAGCTACAAAGGCAACGCCCCGGCAGTGCGGGCGGTGCTGGGCGGCGAAGTGAAGGCCGGCTTCGTCGGCATCTCCAACGCCCTGCCCCACATCCAGGCCGGCAAGCTGCGCGCCCTGGCGGTTTCCACCGCCGAGCGTTCGCCCTTCTTGCCCGATACGCCTACGATCGCCGAATCGGGCTACCCGGGCTTTGATGTGCGCTTCAACCTCTACACCATGGTGCCGGCGGCCACGCCAGACGCCGTGGTCGAGGCCTGGGAGAGCACCCTGGCCGCCATCCTGCGGAATCCCGAGGTCCGGCAGCGCATCATGCAAGTGGGCCTGGATCCGGTGTATGCCAGCGCAGACGCCACCACCCAGCGTATGCGGGCCGACCGCGACCGCTGGCAGCCCATCGTGGAGCGGCTGGGCATCACGGTAGAATGATCTTGCGCCCCCCGGGGCCGGGGCGTGCCAAGCACGACGGAAACGCCCGACCGCCGCCTGCGGGCTGGCGGGCCTGCCGTGGCCCCCGGAGCGCCGATCCCGCACGAGGCGCGAGCGCTGACCGATGCCGAAGGGCGGGGATGGCAATTGACAATTTGCAATAGAAGAGCTCATAATAGAGAGCTTGCTATAGCGTTGCACAAGCCCGGTTGGCGCCATCAGCCGGGCTTGGCGTTTGCAACGGCGGTATCGGCACGCGGGATGGTACGAATACGCAGCGGCTCACGGGCTGGCTGCGCCGGGCAGCCAGGCAGGGGGCCTCCACATGGAGATCCCGAGCCCGAGGCTCCCGATTCGCCCGGCGTGTGCGCCCATCGGGGGCGCCATTTTTCCAATTCACAGAATATTTTCGTAAAGAGGTTCGGTCATGGCGCGAGTCTGCCAAGTCACCGGCAAAAAGCCGATGGTGGGTAACAATGTTTCCCACGCCAACAACAAAACCAAGCGTCGTTTCCTGCCCAATCTGCAGTCGCGCCGCTTCTGGGTCGAAAGCGAGAACCGTTGGGTTCGCCTGCGCGTGAGCACCGCCGCGCTGCGCTCGATCGACAAAAAAGGCATCGACGTCGTGCTGGCCGAGTTGCGCGCCCGCGGCGAAGCGGTCTAACGTCTGGCATCGCCGACCAACCCTTTTCGGAGAACACCATGGCCACGAAAGGCATCCGCGAAAAAATCAAGCTCGAGTCCACCGCCGGAACCGGGCACTTCTACACCACCACCAAGAACAAGCGCAACACCCCGGAAAAAATGCTGATCAAGAAGTTTGATCCGGTCGCGCGCAAGCACGTGGATTACAAGGAAACCAAGCTGAAGTAATCCTTCCAGCCCGGTTACCCAACAACGCCCGCCTCCCTCCGGAACGCGGGCGTTGTTGTTTTTGTGAATCATGAGTGACCGCCGCAAGAAGCCCAACCCCCGGCGTGGCTTCTGATCCGGAACACCCCCGAGCCGCTCCCTCACCTCCCGAGCAAGAATCCATGAATATCGAAGAAACCCGCGCCATTCTTACCGTCTGCCTGTTGGCCGCCTACGCCGACGGCGATAAGCACGACCGCGAACGCGAGCAGATCCGTCAGGTGGCGGAAGGTCTGGCGCGCAACCAAGAAATCAATCTGCCCGGCCTTTACCAGGAGGTGCTGATGCATCGGGTGCAACTCGCCGACGTGATCCCCAAGCTGACCAGCAGCGAGGCCCGACAGCTGGCCTACGAGATGGCAGTGTGCGTCTGCGAGGCCGACGGCCAGAACAGCCCGCGGGAGCAGGACTTCCTTGCCCGGCTGCGCGAAGGGCTGGGACAGGCGCCAACGACGTTCGCCTCACAAGCCGATGCCCTGGTGGCCGCTCCGCTCCAGGGGCCTGCTCCCACCGTGCCCGAACCGGCACCGGCCGATTCTGCAGCCGCGCCGCACCCCGCCGCCGCCGATGCGCTGCCCGGCACGGCGGCGGCGCGCCGACCGACCACGATTTCCGCCACCGAAATGGACCGCAAGATCCTCAATGCGTCGATGATCAACGGCGCCATCGAGTTGCTGCCCGAGAACTTGTCCACGTTGGCCATCATTCCCTTGCAGATGCGACTGGTCTACCAGATCGGCCAAAGTTATGGCTATGAGCTGGATCGCGGCCATATCAAGGACTTCCTGGCCACCCTGGGCGTGGGGCTAACCTCGCAATACCTGGAGCAAGCGGGGCGAAAACTGCTCGGCAGCTTGTTGGGCAAGGCGGGCAAGGGGCTATTTGGCGGGCTCGGCCGTCAGGCGGTGAGCAGCGGCATGAGCTTCGCCGCCACCTATGCGCTGGGCCACGTAGCCAACCAATACTACGCCGGTGGCCGCACGCTGAACACGCAGGTACTGCGCGACGCCTACCAGCACATCATGGCCGACGGCCAACAGTTGCAGACCCAATATCTGCCGCAAATGCGGGAGATCTCGCGCGGACTGAATACCACCAAGATTCTGCAGATGGTGCGGGGCGTTTGATCGCCACTCGCAGCCCCCCTGAGGCCCCAAAGGCGCCAGCGCCGGCAACGTTGCGCCGGCGCATGGCTATAAGCTCAAAAGAAAGGCCGCCATCCACACCTTCCTGCCGCCGTTCATACCCGCCAGCATACCGTTGGTCGCATGGCAGTGGCGCGGCGCTTCCGGTTTTGCGATGCTGGGCTCCCTTGGCACCACCGTGCCTCACTCCAGGAGCCGCCATGTCCCTCTCGCCTCTGATCGCCATTCATCTGGTCACCGCCCTGGGCGCAACCGCGGTCGGGCCGGTTGCGTTGTGGGCGCGCCGCACCGGTCATCCGGCGCGGGTGCGGCTGCATCGCGCGGCGGGCTATGCTTTCACCACGCTGATGCTGTGCGCAGCGCTGTCGGCCCTTTTCATCCGTGATGACACCCTGCCCAACTGGCACGGGTTTACCGCGATCCACATTCTCATCCCCCTCACCTTGCTTGGTTTGTGGCAGGCGTTCCGCTATCTTCACAAGGGCGACATCGCCGGCCATCGACGCATCATGCGCCAGGTCTATCTTGGCGCCTGTCTGGTAGCAGGCGCCTTCACTCTCTTGCCGGGCCGCTATCTGGGCGATCTGGTCTGGACGAGCCTCGGCCTGGTTTGAGCTGGAGCCCCCCAATCCGCCTTTCCTCATCGGAGATGCCATATGTCCCGCCAACCTCCCCTCGATCCCGAGCTCGAGCGCCTCGCCCAGCAGCGCGCCAACGCCAAACTGGGCTGGTATCGGCATGCCGCCATCTACGTCATCGTCAACCTCGGGCTGTTCAGCCTGGCTTTCCACCAGGGCCGCGACTGGGCCATTTATCCCGCCCTGGGCTGGGGTCTGGGCCTGGCCATTCATGGCGTCGCCGTGTGGCTGCATGGTCCGGACGGGCGTTGGCGCGAGCGCCTGGTGGCGCGGGAACGCCAAGCCCTGCAGCGCCGCCATGATTGACCACGGGCCGAAGCGTGAAACCCGCTCAGCACAGCGAGACCCAGCGGTGCCAGTTCCCCCGATAGCAAAAGGCTTGACCCGGCAACCGGGGGCCGCGGCCGGCGACGACGCCGCGGAGTCCAATCAGCCGTCGGCAAACCGTCGAGATGCCGGAGATTCGGCCCACGGCCGGCGAACGATCATCCCCGAACTCGCACGCCATGGTTTTACCACCCTGGCGATTTGTCTGCTGATCACGGCCACGCTGACCTGGGCAGGACATAACGTCTGGCATGTCAATCTGGTTTACTCGCTGGCCATCGGCACCATCAGCTGGCTCACCATCGATGTGGGGTGTCTGTGGTGGACTCGCGGATCGGAGATGCGCTGGCCGCCGGGATGGCGCGGCCCCGCGCTGGTGGCCGGGGGTATCGTGCTTGGCTTTTCGGCGGGATCGGCGATCGGCTATGGATACCAAACGCAATTCGCCATGGTCGCACCGCCCTCTGCGGTACAAGTCTTTTGGATCCCGATGCTGTTGACGATAACGGCTACCATCGTCACCTCGGCGGGCTTCTATCTGCTGGGCAAAGCCAGCCATCTGCAGGCGCAGATGGCGGAAGCCCGGCGCGAGGCCGCGGAAGCCCGCCTGACACTGCTGCGCGCGCAGCTCGATCCGCACATGCTGTTCAACACCCTGGCCAATCTGCAAACCCTCATCGCCACGGACGCCGGCCGGGCGCAGACCATGCTGGAGCACTTGACGCAGTATCTGCGCGCCACCTTGGATGGCTCGCGCGGCCCCGAGCACACCCTGCGCGACGAATTCACGCTATTGCGCGACTACCTCGAATTGATGTCCATCCGCATGGGCCCGCGGCTGCGGTATGACCTCGAGCTACCGGCAGCCTTGGCCGATGCAGCCCTGCCGCCGCTATTGTTGCAACCGTTGGTGGAGAATGCCATACGCCACGGGCTGGAGCCCCGCATCGAAGGCGGCCGGGTATGGATAATGGCACGAGCCCTGACCCACGATGGCAATGCCCGCCTGGAAATCATCGTCGGCGACGACGGCATGGGCCTTCCCGTTCAGCCACGAGGCGTAGCCCCCGAGAGTAGCGGTTTTGGCACCGCCCAGATCCGCGAGCGCCTGGCCAGCCGGTATGGCACCGAGGCACGCTTCGCATTGACCACTCGCCTCGAGGGTGGGACCATCGCCCGCATCGAGCTTCCCTGCCATTCCCTATGATCGCTCCCGGCAACGACCCCGCTCTGCAGGCGGAAACCACGCGGCTCCCATCCATGGCCGCGCCGAGCGCCGTGATCGCGGAAGATGAACCCCTGCTGGCCGAAGGCCTGCGCCAGGCGCTGGCCAAAGCCTGGCCCGAGCTGCGCATCGCCGCCATGGCGGGCGACGGCGTGAGCGCGGTGCGCGAAGCGCTTGCGCACCGGCCCGATGTGCTGTTCTTCGACATCCGGATGCCGGGCCAGGACGGCCTGGATGCCGCCGCCGAGCTGGCCGACGCCTGGCCTCAATCCCAGCCCTTCCCCGTTCTGGTGTTCGTGACCGCCTACGACCAATATGCCGTGGCCGCCTTCGAGGCACAGGCGGTGGATTATCTGCTCAAGCCCGTGCAGGCCGATCGCCTGGCCCGGACGGTGGAACGCCTGCGCCGCGAACTGGATCGGCGACGAAACCTTGATGCGCCGGAACGGTTGGAACAAACGCTGCGCCAGTTGCGGCGACTGATGAGCGACAGCTCGCCGCCGCCCCAAACCTTCACGCCCCTGCGGATGCTCACCGCCAGCCAGGGCGTCGCCACGCACATCATTCCACTGGAAGAGGTGGTGTACCTGGAGGCGGCCGACAAATACGTACGCGTACTGACGGCCGAGCGGGAGTATCTGATCCGCACCCCGCTCAAGGAACTCTTGCCGCGCCTGGATCCCGAGGCTTTCTGGCAAGTGCATCGCGCCGTGATCGTGCGGGCCGACGCCATCGCCCAGGCCCAGCGCGACGAACAGGGCCGGCTTTGGCTGCGCCTGCGCGAACGGCCCGAACGCCTGGGTGTCAGCCGTTTGTATGCCCATCGCTTCCGCCCCATGTGAGCCGACGCCGGCGCGCCGCCCGCCTCGGCCAGGTGCCTCCGGGGCCGTCGCTGGCAGGGTTCAGCCTTCGGGCTTGCCGTGCGGGTCGCCCGGGTCCTGGTCGGGCTGCGCATGGAACTCGACGTACATGCGCACTTGGCCCAGCGGCTCGACAAAGTGTTCGACCTCCGACGCCACAATGCCGGGCGTGCCGGGTGCGAGGACGACGTCGTGCCGCCAATCGGGCACGCAATAGCGCAGGCGGCCCTCCAGAACGTGGATCAAAGCCCAGACCCCGGCTCGCGTGGAATGCTGGCGGCGCAGCGCGGCGGGTAGGGAGGCTTCGGTGAAAACGCCGGTGCGGCGGTAAGCTTGCAGACCTTCCGGTAGACCCTCGGGAGCGTGGGAAATGGCTGACATGGCAATCTCGCGTGAGTGGGAACCGTGCGTTGTCGGCCCGCCGTCGAGGCGCTGCCGGCATGGAGCATCCGGTCAACATACCACACCCCATGACGGGAACGTGATCAGGCGTCGCCTGCGATCGTCGGCGTGACATTGCCACCGCCGGCGGCCAGCAGCCGGGCATAAAGCTCGTGCCGCGAACGGATGCCCAGTTTGCGGAAGGCGCGATTGCGATACGTGACCACGGAACTCTCTTCCACTCCCAGGCGTGTCGCGATCGACGGCAGCGTGGCGCCTTCGGCGATCGCCACGAGCACTTGGGATTCCCGCTGACTCAGGGCCTGCGCCACCTCCACGGCGGCCAGCGCGGCGCGCCAGCGTATGCCGGTCGCCGGTCCGAGGCGCCAATGCCGCTCCACCGCTTCGGCCAGCCATTCGCTGATGGCTTCGAGATAGTGCAGTTCGGTGCGGCCCAGTTCGGCCAAGGCGTCGTTGCGATAAAAACCCAGCAGTAGCGCGCCGAGCGAACCGAGGGAACGATAGATGGCAAAACGCTGTCGGGTACTAACGTCTTCGTAGCAGGCTTGGCGATACGCGGGATCGACGATGTCCGCGGCTGTCTGGCACAGCAGCACGCTGCCGGGGCGCCGGGCCGTATCCGCCCGGCGCCGGACATGATGGACGGCCAGATCGGCGCGATGGAAATGTGCTGCGTAAGCGCTGCCGGTGCGGCGCACCTGCCCCTCGTCGATCACCTGGGCGTGGGCCATCAATCGAGGCGGCTCACCGGGCGGCAGCCAGAACAGGGCGCAGTTGCCAAGGTCGACTTCGCCACGCACCAGCGCCAGCATGGCCCGTGCCAGGGCCTGACCGTCGGCGCCCACGGCGGCCAACAATGCCCCCACCCGCGCTGGATCCACTGTCAGCCGCTGCCGAACGACGTCGGCGGTATGCCAGATATGCATGATCGGATCTCCTCCGGCCGCCAGCGCGGCCTGATTGTCATGAAGTGCGCCGAATGTCCATCCTTTCGGGGACAGACCGCCTCGGCGTTTCTCTTTACAGTCAGGTCGACCCCCAACCTCGCGAAGGACCGTCCGCCATGACGCCACCCCGTTTTCCGCCGCGGCTGCGGCTTTACTACAGCCCCAAGGCCTGCTCCCTGGCATCCCACCTGGCCTTGGCCGAGTCCGGGCTCGATTACGAAGCGATCCCGGTCAATATTCGCGCCAACGAACATAGGCGGCCGGAATACCTCGCCCTCAACCCTTCGGGCACCGTGCCGGCGCTGGGCATCGACGACGCCATCCTGACCGAATCCCAGGCCGTGCTGACGTATATCGCCGACCTGGCGCCAGAACGGCGATTGCTGCCCCGGCCGGGTACGCTGGCTCGCGCGCGCGCCCTTGAATGGATGAACCTGATCTCGAGCAGCCTGCATGCCGCGTTCCGCTCGATCTTCCGCGCCGGCCGCCTGGTGGGCGACGACGCCGACGCCCAGGTTGCGGTGCGCCGCGTGGCCCACGATCGTCTGGAAGCTCTGCTGCTGGATATCGATCGGCGGCTGGCCGGCGGCCAGCATGCCTTGGAAGAGCACTACACCGTGGTCGACGCCTATTTGTTCGTGTTCTACCTGTGGTCGCACGATGAAAGGCTCGAACGCCCCATGCCCGCCTTGCCCGCCTACCGCAGCTTGGCGTTGCAGGTTCTGGGCCGCCCGACCACGCAGAAGGTGCTGGAGCGGGAAAGAGCCATCCGTGCCTACGACCTGCCCCCCGGATTCCTGTAAGAACGCCGCCACGGGAGCCATATCATGAGTCTTGTCTTTGCCGGTGTCTGCAGCCACGGCCCTGGAATCACCGCACGCAGCGAACAAGCCGATCCGGGCGCGCGCCGGCGCCTGCTGGAATCGTATGCCCGCCTGCGCGCCGCGCTGCACGCCAGCCGCCCCGACGTCCTGGTGGTGGTGGCCGCGGAGCACTTCGCCAATTTCTTCATGAACAATATGCCCGCCTTCGCGGTCGGCATGGCCAACCATTACCACGGCCCCATCGAAGACGCCGAATGGCTGCGCATCCCGCCGCGCACGGTCGCCGGGAGCCCCGCCATCGCCCGCGAGCTCATCGAGCGTATGTCGCGGGAAGTCGATCTGAGCTATTGCGAAGAGTGGCAATTCGATCATGGTGTCATGGTCCCCCTGCATCTCCTGGATCCCGATAACCTGCTGCCCGTCATCCCCATCAACATCAATTGCCAGGCGCCGCCGTTGCCGCCCCTGGCCCGCAGCTACGCGCTCGGGCAGGCTTTGCGGCGCGCGGCGGACGCCAGCACGGCCCGCGTGGCCTTGATCGGCACCGGCGGCATCTCGCACTGGCCTTGCACCCCCGACTCCGGCCGCATCAACGAAGCCTGGGATCGCGATTTCCTGGAACGCTGGCGCCGCCTCGACCGCGATGCGCTGCTGTCGTACACCGATGAAGACATCTATCGCGACGCCGGCCAAGGAGGATTCGAAATCCGCACCTTCATTGCCGTGGCGGGCGCCGCGGCGGCCGGCAAGGCCGAAATCTGGTGCTATGAGCCGATCCCGGTCTATGCCTGCGGTTGCACTATCGGTCATATCGAGCTCTCGACGTGAACCGCCCCGGGGGTTTACAGGCCTGCGCTCGTCTTTAACGACCAAGGCCCTTGGACTCGTCCTGCCGGAAGAGCGTCGGCGGTTCCGCTCTTTGCCACACGGCATCGAACCGACGAGATCCGCCAGCGCCCTGGACCAGGTTGAAGAGCGCCGGCCTGTCTGCCGGAGCTTCTCCGCCCCCCTTCATCGGCGCCTTCGGCTCCGGCAGATTTGGCCTCGCTGACCTCGCCGTGAACGGCGAGGCTGACACTTCGGCGCGTATCAGGCCCCAACCGCGCGCAGAGGGGGAGTGGGCGCGTTCTGCTCCGCGATCAGCTTATCCATCACTCGGCGGAAGTGCGTGAGCGATGCGTCGGCGGCGATGGCGACCATGGAAAAATCGGGGTCTGCGTCCAGTACCTTCTGTTGCTCTTCGATGAATAGTTTGTCTTCGTAGAAGCCTTCCAGGATGCTGTCGTGCAGGGAGCGGGAAATATTGCGGTCGCCATTCTCGAAGTCGTTCATGTAGCTCCAGAAGAAATGCGTGCTCTTGCGAGTCTCGGGCGTCATGAACTGATAATTGCGGTACTGGCGCGTCCCCTCGACGATGTTGCCTTTCTCGGCGCCCGTGCCCGCCGGGGCGAACAAGGTTTCGAGGCAAAAGATGCCGGGCACCAGCATCGTGCCGATGTTGCGGCGATCGACGGGGTCGGTCTTGTTGGGGATCACCTTGGCATGATAGGGAGGCGGCGCGCTGTTCATGTGCCAGCGTTCGACGCGGAACGCGCGCTCCAGGCGCTCCACCGATACCGGCTTGGTGGTGTAGGCATATTCTTCCGAGCCGCCCAGCGTATTGGTATGGACAAAGGCCAAATGGGCGAAGTCGGCCAGGTTATCGACGATCAGCAGGTAATTGGCGTCGTAATGGAGGTAGTCTGGAATGCCGGCCCACTGGGGGTCGCTCAGATAGGGCATATCGGGAATGTCGGCGGGATCGGCCAGGGCCGGATCTCCCATCCAGATCCACACGATGTGATCCTGTTCAACGATCGGATAACTGCGCACGCCCAGCTTGGCCGGGATTTTTTCCTGGCCGGGGATCTGCACGCATTTGCCCTCGCCATTGAACAGCAGCCCATGGTACATGCAGCGGACGCAATCGCCCTCGATCCGCCCCAGCGACAGCGGAGCGCCACGGTGACAGCAGCGGTTCTCCAGCGCCACCACGGCGCCGCTCTCGCCCTTGAACAGCAGCACCGACTCTTCGAGCAGCGTACGGGCCACCATCTTGCCGTCGATCAGCTCGTAGTCCCAGGCCGCCATATACCAGCAATTCTTGAGAAACATCTCGGTCTCCTTATCTCTACTGTCCAATGAAGTGGACTTCCGCCAGATCCGCGGGCGCTCCCCGCCAGCGGCGTCATGCCGTAATATCCAAGAGAATCTTACGGTGGCCGAGGCCGCGGATAAATGCCGTCAACCCTGACACAGTGTCCAGGAATCCGAACAATGAGCTGGGATGATTTCGATCTGTTCTGCCAAGTCGTGGAGCACGGCGGCTTCACCGCCGCCGCCAACGCGCTGCAACGGCCCAAGTCCAGCCTCAGCGCCGCCGTGGCGCGGCTGGAGCGGCAATTGGGAGTCCGTCTCCTGGAACGCACCACCCGCCGCTTGCGGCTCACCGACGCGGGGCGCGAACTGCATCGCGATATCGAGGCGCCCTTCCGCCATCTGCGGGACGTAGCCCGCGACACCCAGGCCCGAGGCGAGCGGGTGCACGGCACGTTGCACATCGCCTCGCCCTATGAGTTCGGCGCGCATTATCTGTCGGCGCCCATCGGCCGCCTGCTGGCACGCCATCCCGAACTGCAGATCGAGCTCGACGTGGAGCATTCCCGTATCGATCTATTCGATCGCCAGGTCGACGTGGTGTTTTCGATGACCGAGCACAGCGACCTCTCGCCGGGCACGGTGGCGCGCCGGGTGTTCACGATCCCGCGCGGGCTGTTCGCCGCCCCCGAACTGGTGGCCAGCCGGCCACCCCTGCGCACCTTGGCCGACCTGACGGACTGGCCCTTGCTGCCAACACCGTCCGAGCAAGCCTGGCACTTCACGGACCCCGATGGTGCGCCGGTGTCGCTACCGCTGCATCAAGTGCGCCTGCGCAGCGCCAATGCCGAGACCCGCCTCCATGCCGCCTTGGGCGGACACGGCGTGGCGCGCACAACGGCGAGCTTCTGCGCCCCGCTGGTCAAGCAGGGGCGGCTATTGGCCCTGCTGCCCGACTGGCAAAGCGCGCCGCTGCGGATTTTTGCCCTGCTACCCGCCAATCGCCTGATGCCGGCCAAGGTGCGCGCGCTGTTCCAGGAGCTCACGCATCAGGAAATGAGCATGTTGAATCCGGGCTGATTCCGGGCTGCTCCCGGACCGTCGCCAGACGGCAGCGCCGCCGCGTAGCGGCAAGCGTGGGGGCCGTCCCGCCGCCGGGCCGCCCCAAGGCGGGACCGCCCCCTCGGGGGGCAGCGCCGCCGCGTAGCGGCAAGCGTGGGGGCTTTTACCTTCATTGCACCCATCGCAAGGCATAAGTCGCGATGCCGGGGAAGAAAACGATGATGAGCAGGCCGAGGACCAGGGCGGCCACGAAGGGCAGCACGCCGCGGAAGATGGTGGCCACGCGCACCTCGGGCACCAGGGCGTTGAGGATGAACAGGCTCATGCCCACCGGCGGGCTGACCATGCCGATCATCACCACCATGACGATGAGGATGCCGAACCAGTGCGGGTCGAAGCCCAGCTGCATGACCAGCGGAAAGAACAGCGGCACGGTCAGCAGGATCATCGAGAGCTCTTCCATCACCGCGCCCAGCAGGATGTAGACCAGGCAGATCATGAGCACCACGACCAAGGGGT
>JALOAI010000086.1 GCA_023228945.1 Pigmentiphaga sp.
CTGGACGAACGCCGCCGCGCCCGGCCGGTGGCGGCCGAGAGCGGAGCGCCGGCATGAGACATCATCGCTTGACCGTCAGATCCATCGCGCAGGTCGTCGGCGATTATTACGGCATCGGCTGGAACGATCTTTCCTCGGTGCGGCGGACGGCGTCGATCGTCCGCGCGCGCCAGGTGGTGATGTTTCTCTGCCGTGAGCACACCACGCTCTCTCTGCCGCAGATCGGTCGCCGCCTCGGCGGCCGGGATCACACGACCGTCCTTCACGCCTGCCGCAAGATCGAAAGCCTGCGCGCGATCGATCCTGAGTTCCGGCGGGAATACCGCGAGGTCGAAAGCCTCGTGCTTGAGCGGGAGGCGGCGCTGGCGCGCGATCTGATCGTGCCGGAGCCCGATATCGATCCCTTCGAGATCGCCAGCCGGATCGTCGCCGCGCCGACATCCGACTGGAGCGTGACGATCCCCGAGCTGCGCGCGCTCGCCCATGCGGTCATCCTGCGCCAGCCTGCCCCGGATGAGGTCGCGCCTGTCCGGGCCGCTCCAGTCCCGGCCGCCCCGCCGAAAGCCAGGAAGGAGGAGCGCCGCGCACCTCCAGCTGCGCCGGCCGGTGCGGCGTCCGCTGTCCCGATGCCGGTACAGCGCGTGCTCAAGACCTATCGGGCCTTCGAGAACGCCCGCTTCTCACCCCGAGAACGCGGCGAGCGGGAAGCGTTCGAGCGCGCTTTGAACGCCCTTTCAATCCACCTGAACACGGAGAGCTGCCATGTCAAACATTGAAACCGCCGCCGCCACGGAAGCGGATGACTACACCCAGACCGGCCAGATCGAGCTGATGGGCGAGCTGTATATGAAAGATGCTGGCGGTCGCCTCGTGCCGGTCGCAGTGGTGAAGCCCGAAGATCAGTTGCAGGATCAGACGGTGCGCGGGCTGATCGGCCATGCCGAGGAATTGTCCGCCCGCATCGCCCGGTTCCGGGGCCACACCTTTGATGACATCGCCACGGCCCTCGACCTGATGGCCGAGAAGTACAACGCGAAGCGCGGCGGCACCAAGGGCAACGTGACACTGACCAGTTATGACGGCCTGCTCAAGGTCACCGTCCAGGTGCAGGATCAGCTCACCTTCGGGCCGGAATTACAGATCGCCAAGAACCTTGTCGATCAGTGCATCGGTTCATGGGCCGAGGGCGCGAACGAAAAGATACGCGCCCTCGTTGAGCACGCCTTCCAGGTGGATAAGGAGGGCCGGATCAACCGCGCCGCCCTGTTCCAGCTGCGCCGCCTCAACATAGACGACGCCGACTGGAAGGCCGCCATGGAGGCGCTGGGCGATGCCATCCGCGTCATCGGCTCCAAGGAGTATGTGCGCTTCTATCGCCGCCCCGACGCCCGCGCCCGGTGGGAGCCGATCACCATTGATCTGGCGGCCGCGTGATGCCGACGATCTGGTGGAATGAAGAGCACGGTCGGCTCAAGTCGTACTCGGCGACTGTCAGAGGCCAGAAATCGACGGTCAAGATTGAGGTCGAGATCGCCGATCCCGCAACGCTCGGTTTCCTGCTCGAAGAGCTGGGGCGGATCGAAGTGGATCAGAAGCGTCAGCGTGCGCCCGTCGCCCGGAAAGGTCGCCCGCGCGCCGAGCAGATCGAGCACGTCGAAACTCTGATGCTTCCCTATCACGGAGGCCGGCCATGACCTCCCGCCGCGCCTACGAGTTGCACGCCCAGCTCGGCCTCCTGCTGTCCGGCGAGATGCTTGGTGACAGCGTTCATGCGGTCACCCTGACACTGGCCGGAATGGCCATCATCGCCGCCGATACGCCCGAGCAGGCGGAAGCCTTCCTGCGCCGGGTGGCGAATGACGCCGCCCGCGTGACGGCGAGCAATTGGGCGATGAAGCCGACCATTGACGCCCAGGTCGCGGCGCTCGCTGCCGCCGCCAATTCCGACAAACCCAACTGAACAGGAGAACGGACATGCTTACGAACGAAATGCAGATGCGCGCCGAGCTGCTCGGCAAGGTTCTCGAAACCGGCGTCCCGCCGATGCAGGCGCTCGACCATGCGCGCCAGCTCTGGGACTTCATCGACTGCGGCAACAATGTGATTGAGGAGCGTGGCGTCTGCTCGGCCGACAACGTCATCGGCGTGATGGTGTCCATGGATGGCATCTGGCAACGCTTCGACGGCAGCGGGAGCGAGCTTGACTGGATCGACTTCGATCGCCACCCGATCTATTCGCGCATCCGGCCCGTCGAGCAGGACGGTCAGGCCATGGTGGAAATCCCGGCGTTCTATGTCCGGGTCGATCATGAGGGCGGACTGCTGACCTGGGCCATCTCCGATCAGCCGGTGAATGGCTTCACCCTGCACCCGGCCTTCCGTCGCCCGGACGGCACCGAGGCCTGCGCCATCCGCGTCGGGGTTTATGCCGCCGCCCGGCGTGACGACGCCATGGTGACCTCCGCTGGCCTCAAGCCCTGGACCTCGATCGACTTCACGTCCGCCCATGAGCAGTGCGAGGCCATCGGGCCGGGCTGGCGCATGTGGTCGATCTACGACCTCTCGGCCATCCAGATACTGATGATGATCGAGGAGGGCGGCGCGGACATGCAGACCCTGATCGCGCGCGGCAATGTCGATGGCGACGGCCCGCTCGGCGGGGGCGAGAGCAGCGCCAGATGGCGCGGCCTGCATGAGCTTTGGGGCAATGTCTGGCAAATGGTCGACGGCCTGCGCATCGCCGCCGATGGCACGATCAACGTCTGGAGCGCCGATCGTCCCGGCAGTGGCCTGTGGGTCAGCACCGGCGTGAAATACGGGCCGGGCGGCCGTCATGGTTTTCCGGTCAGTCTTCATGATGAGCGCGGCGACGGCTTCGATCTTTCGCTTCTGTTCCTGCCCAGCGAGGTGACCTCCGATGAGGATGACGCGCTGATCGGCGACTGGGTGTGGGGCCAC
>JALOAI010000048.1 GCA_023228945.1 Pigmentiphaga sp.
CCATCAGATGGCCGAGCCAGGGGCTGAGCCTGTGGCCCGCATAATTCTTCATCGCCCGCATTTCTGTGGCGGTTCCGAGGGCGTCCGAAACCCGTTTCGCCGTCCGCTCGTCGTTGGTCGCGAAGGAAACGCGGACGTGGCAATTGTCCAGGATCGAGTGATTGACGCCATAGGCTTTCTCGATCTGGTTGAGCGACTGGGCGATCAGGAAGGATTTCATTCCGTATCCGGCCATGAAGGCGAGCGCGGATTCGAAGAAGTCCAGCCTGCCCAAAGCCGGAAACTCGTCGAGCATCAGCAGCAGGCGCTGCCGCTTGGCAGTGGAGTTCAACTCCTCGGTCAGCCGGCGGCCGATCTGGTTGAGGATGAGGCGGACCAGTGGCTTGGTGCGGTTGATGTCGGACGGCGGCACGACGAGGTAGAGCGAGACTGGATGCGGCCCGTTCACGAGGTCGGCGATGCGCCAATCGCATTGCCGGGTGACGGCTGCGACGACGGGATCGCGGTACAAACCCAGGAACGACATGGCGGTCGAGAGCACCCCCGACCGTTCATTCTCGCTCTTGTTGAGGAGTTCCCGCGCCGCCGAGGCGACGACCGGGTGGACGCCGGCTTCCCCCAGATGCGGGGTCAACATCATGGCCCGCAGCGTGGTCTCGATCGGTCGGCCCGGATCGCTGAGGAAGTTGGCGACGCCGGCCAGCGTCTTGTCGGACTCGGCATAGAGCACATGGAGAATGGCGCCCACCAGCAGCGCGTGGCTGGTCTTTTCCCAGTGATTGCGCTTCTCCAGCGACCCTTCCGGATCGACCAATATGTCGGCGATATTCTGAACATCGCGGACTTCCCATTCGCCGCGGCGCACTTCGAGCAAGGGGTTGTAGGCCGAGCTTGCCGCATTGGTCGGGTCGAACAGCAGCACCTTGCCGAAACGGCTGCGGAAGCCTGCGGTCAGTCCCCAGTTCTCGCCCTTGATGTCGTGAACGATGCAGCTGCCCGGCCAGGTCAGCAGGCTTGGCACGACCAGCCCGACGCCTTTGCCGGAGCGGGTTGGCGCGAAGCACAGCACATGCTCCGGGCCGTCGTGGCGAAGATAGTCGGTTCCCATTTTTCCGAGGATCACGCCATCATCGCCGAGTAGGCCGGCAGAGCGCGCCTCCCTCTCGGTCGCCCAGCGCGCCGATCCATAGGTTTCTGCATTCTTCAGTTCACGGGCGCGCCAGACCGACATGCCGATAGCAACGGCGATGGAGATAAACCCGCCGGAAACCGCGATATAGGCGCCGCGCCGGAAGATGTCGGGCGCATAGGCGTCGAAGGAGAACCACCACCAGAAGAAGGCCGGCGGCGGATAGATCGGCCAGTCGCCAAGGTTGAACCAGGGCGATCCTAGCTGCGGTTGATGTGCGAGCGCCGCGGCCGTCCACTGGGTCGCGCCCCAGACCGACGTGAGAACGATCGCGAAAACTGCGAGGATCTGGCCCCACAGTATCTTGGTAGCCGACATAACCCTTCCTTTCCGGCAAATTGCCTAAAGGTCGGGATCGAAATGGCGCTTTTACAATAGGTTATGGGGCTCCAGCGTAGGGACGGCGATTATAGCGTGCAAATACAAGAAATGGCGTAGATGTCGGACAGTCCCGAAAGGCAGCTTCACAGTCTCGAAAACGGGATAGCGGACATTCGAATGCGTTGGTGTAGTCTTCCGGGTCCGACCGATTACCCGACGCTCAGCGTCAGATTTTCGATCCCAGCAGCAGACGTTCCGCTTTTCCTACAGATGTCGACCAGACCCGGTCGTTCGCACAACAACCTCCAGATGGCCGCTAGCGATATAAGCGGCTGTAGGGCTCGTACCTAGCGGACGCCCCTCGATGATGCTCTGGGAATATGATCTCTTTGCCCGCTGATCGCGGGCGCGGGGCGCGGTGATCCAGCCCCAGATTGAGCAACGAACACCGTTCTGCTAAATCATTCTCAAGCCTTTCGACCTCGGAAATTGCCCGGAATTTGCACATGGACTTTGAGAAAAGCCCGTTTCACGAAACCTATATTCGCGCAGCCGGAGCTGTCGCCTATGTTGCGGTTGTGGATTCAAAGGGCGATGAGGGCATCGGCTCCTGCTTCCACATCGGTAATGGGATATTCGTCACCGCGCGCCATGTCGTCGAAGGCCTGACCATCAAGGAAGTCGCAACTACCAAGTCTGCCTACCCGAAGGAGGAAGCCAACTCCGACGCGATCGCCCCGCGCCGGCTGACAATCGTAGAAGGCCCACATTTCGGGCCCGAGAATATCGACGTCGCCGTCTTCCGCGTCGATGTCGGTAACACGCCACTGCCAGCGATCTCGGTGAGCCAGCACACCGAGTATGACCTTGAGGAGCACGATCTCGTCCTCGCCGACATCCTCATCCTCGGATACCCGCCGATCCCGTACACGACCATTCCTGTGCAGGTCGCGACGCTGGGGCAAATCAACGCGGTCGTGCGCGTCCGACATTCACCTGCGAGCCACTTCATCGCCTCAACCATGGCGCGCGGGGGCTTCAGCGGCGGCGTCGCACTCGACCGCTCAGGTATCGCGCTGGCGCTCGTCACCGAAAGCCTCGGTACAGACAAATCGCTGGTCGAGACCGGCTATAACAGCCTGCTTTCCATCACGCCGGCGGTAGATCTTGCCGCGGAAAAGTACGGCTTCAGTCCGAGCTATGGCGTGCCCGGACGATACTCTGAGACGCTCGTGGCGATGCGCTTTTCAAAGCATGAAACCACCAGCCTCAACTCCTATGTCTACGACGCACACATTTATGTGATGGATGATAATCGCGACGTCTTCGTGGAAATGACATGCAACGACGATGGCGTCCTGCAAGCGGCGCTCGACGCCTTCGCCGCCATCGTCTCACCGCGTGTTCACAAGCGCGAAACCGGTCTCGTCTGGTTCACACCGGCCGACAATCCTGCGCCGGCTAAGCTGATCGCGGCAGCTGATTCCGCCCGCGCTCAGTTCTTGGCGTCGCGCTATCTCAAGGTAGCCACCGAGCACAGCAATTGGCAACTCGATACTTGGCGGGGCGATTGAATCAAAAGTTCGTCCGCCTTGGCTGCCCAGAGGGCGGTGCCCGATCCGATGATCAAGCAACTACCAGCTATTTTCCCGGCGCCGGTATCAGCGCCAACATAGCGCGCAAAGCGGGCATCCCTGTCTGGCGCTTCGGTGACGGCTGACTGGACGTCGCGCCACCGTTCATGAACATGGGATCCATGGACAATGACGATGTCGCCCTCAAATGGGACCATGAGGCGAGCCGGGCAAGTGCCGGAGCCGCGATCGCGCAGATCGCGGCGGCAAGGCCGCAAGCGCTCGACGCGCGTCGCACCGCGCGCCGCTCCAAGCTGCCGTTCAAGGCAACGCTTTATCGTGACAGCCTGCTCTGGCGGATAGAGGAATTGGGACGATCCGCACTCGACGCCTATGATCGGGACGACCATGTCGCCGGCATCGTCCTCACCCGAGCGACGATCGAGACGATCGCCGCCCTCAACAGCCTCCACCGTTTGGTCACCCGCTATGAAGGCGGTGATATCGAGACGCTGGACGCGACGCTCATGAGCATGCTGATGGGCTCGCGCGTCCGTGACGACCGGCCCGACGCCATCAACATTCTGAACGCCGTCGACAAGCTCACGAAGACGCTGCCGGCATTCCGCGCGCTCTATGATCAGCTGAGCGAATATGCCCATCCCAATGACGCAGGGACCGCATCCTCGTTCGCAGTGCTCGACATTATCCGGCTCGGCGCGACCTTCACGCCGCGCGGTGAGCAATATGCGCGCCGCGCCTGGCTTCTGATCGAGTGCCTCGCGACCTCGCTCATGCTCGTCATGCCGCTCTATGCGGAGCTAAGCACCGCAGCCCCGAATTTCGCGCGGCTTTGCGACAGCGATGTCGCAGACGATGACGCTTAGAAATGAGCGAGCAAGGCCTTGGCCAGCACGAAAAGGTCATGCGCCAGGTCGCCGAATAGCGTGAGCGCGCCGGCCCATGTAATAGCCTTGATGCCGTTCTTGATGAGCTCGTCGACCGCCAGATCGCCTTTCTTGGCGAGCCATAGGCCGAGTTTCTTGCCCCATTGCTCGAATCGACGAGACTGGGTGGCAAGCACGGCGGCGTCGGGGTCGGCCTCAGCCAGTTCCGTACGCGTCTCGGCAATCGCCGCTTTGATCTCCGCCACTTCCTCGTCGCCGTATGGCGGCAGACCAATCTCTTCTGGCGGCGCATTGTGGCCAATATTGCCCGGCTGCCCAGGCATTGCCGCGATCGCCGCTTCAAGCTGGTCGAGACGATCCAGGATGCGGCCCGTCAACTCCACGCGCGTCGCTTCGGGCTCTTCGTCAGGTTCGCTGTCCGGATGCTCATAGAAGTCGCCGTGCGAGGTTGGCGCCCATTCGACTGTGCCGTCGCGCTCGATATGCTCGACCGCCGCCATGATGGTCGCTTCGTCGAACCGGTGTGAAAACTCGCCGTGGAGGACATCGCTTGCTTCGAACGGGCCACCCCACGGAAAGATGAAGCTCTGCTCCTCGCTGTCGCGAGGCATCTCGACTTGCGGATCTTCGAACTGCTCGAAGAACCACGTTTCCATGGCCTCTATGGCGTCAGCTCGTGCCTGCGCCGCTTTCTCTTCTTCTTCCCGCTTTTCGTCCTCGATCGATTCCCAATAGTGGCGCTCCTCCTCAGCGTCCTCCCACCGTTTCCTTCGCCGATCGTCATCTTCATCCCGCATGGACCCAACCTATGCGAAGGGACTTGCTCGACCAAGCCCCACATTGACTTTGGAACAAATTGAGAACATTATTGCGCGGCTGTTGAGGACGCTTCGTCTCGTATAGCGGCACCTGGAGCAGCGCGCGGACGTTTCACTTGCCTTGGCACGTCCTTGGCTTCACATCTGTCAAGCCGAGGCTGGCACCGAGGGGAAGGATAAGCCCGGATGGGACACATATATTCAACCGACGCAAGGGCCGCATGAGCATGCGTCTCGCCCTTAACGATTCAGGACCAGCGCTGGCGCCAATCTCGCCGCGCCGAGAGCTCGGCGCCTATGAGGCCCTGTGGCTGGAAAAGGGCGCGACCTTCAAAACCCTGGCCGATCGCTTTGCGCTCGATGCCGAAGCGCTTCCGTCCGACTTCGTGCCAGCCCAGCTTGCCGAGCAGTGCGCGGCCGAGGTGATGGCAAAGCTCAAGAAGGCCGGTGTCCATCAGTTTGGCGTCCGCATCCATCATGCCGGTGACTATCCCGCAAAGCTGCGCGACGCGCGCCACCCAGTCGAGCTTCTCTATTATCGCGGCGCCTGGGAGATCACCGAAACCCGGTGCGTGGCCGTCGTCGGCAGCCGCGAGGCCTCGCCCGATGGTATCCGTCGCGCCGAGCGGCTTGCGCGCGAACTCGTCGATCGCGATTTCACGGTCGTCTCTGGCCTTGCCAAGGGCGTCGATTCGGCCGCCCATCGCGGCGCGATCGCGCGCGGCGGACGCACCATTTCCGTGGTCGGGACGCCGCTTGGATCCTGCTACCCCAAGGAGAATGCCGATCTGCAAGAGGAAATCGCCCGCGATCATCTGCTGATCTCGCAGGTGCCGGTTCTGCGCTACGCCAAGCAGGCACCCCAGCATAACCGGCTTTTCTTCCCCGAGCGCAATGTCACGATGAGCGCTCTCACCGAGGGCACGATCATCGTCGAGGCTGGCGATACGTCGGGCACGCTGACCCAGGCGCGCGCCGCGCTCCATCAGGGCCGCAAGCTCTTCATTCTCGACAATTGCTTCCAGCGGACGGACATCAAGTGGCCAGCCCGCTTCGAAGCCGAAGGTGCAGTGCGCGTGAAGACGCCCGACGACATCTGGAGCGCCCTTGGTTGACGGTGTCCGGCTCTCGCAGATCGATGAGACGAGCCGCGGGGATCATTATCACCTGACGGCCGAGGATCGGTGCTACTATCTCTACGAATATACCTCGCACCGCGACTATTCCTTCAGCGCCACCAACCAGCTGATCAGCAATCTCAAGAAGAAACCCAGCCAAGGCGACCAGCCCCATTATTGGTACAAGGGCCAAGCGATCGGCACGTGCGGCCGCGCGCTCGGCGTCGCGCTTAACCCGGCGTGGCTCGGCAATGCCACCCTCGTGCCCGTGCCCGGGTCGAAGGCAACAGATCACCCGGAATATGATGATCGCATGGAGCGTATCTGCCGGCTGATGCGCCAGCCTGCGCCCGACGTGCGCGCGCTCGTCCGTCAGGCTGCCTCGACCACCGCGTCGCACGAAGCGGGACAAGGTGACCGCGTCACCGTCGAAGACCTGCTCGACCTCTACTCGATCGACGAAACCATTGCCGCCCCGGCACCGCAGGCAATCGGTATCGTCGACGATGTCCTGACAGCCGGAACCCATTACCGGGCCATGCACACCGTGCTTGCGGCCCGATTCCCGAATGTTCCGATCATCGGCCTCTTCGTCGCGCGGCGGGTCTTTCCCGACGATCCACTTGCCTTCGGAGGCCTGTGAGCATGGATCGGCCAAGCCACGACGGATCGCCAGACCGTGTCAGCGACGTCCATGCGGCGACCGCGCTCACCCCGCCGAGCGCGGGCACGATCGACGAGGAGCGTGCCTTTCTCGCTCTCGCGACGGTGCGGGGCATTGGTCAGAAAACCCTGTTCGCCATGGCCGACGACAAAAGATCGTTCAGCGATGCGCTCGAATATGGGCCAGAGGCGTCCAACCCGGCAGGCAGCGACGGCAAGTCCATCTCAGAGCGGCACTGGTCGCGGGTTCGCGGGCATGCGCTTGAACAGGGTGACCGCCTGGCCGAGCATCTCGAAGCGCTCGGCATCGGTCTGCTCTTTCGGGGCTCGCCCGGCTTTCCCTCCGCCTTGCTCGACCTTGAACGCCCGCCGCACTGGCTTTTCGTGCAGGGCAGCGTCGAGCGCCTTGCCGAGCCGTCCATTGCGATCGTCGGTACCCGCAAGCCCAGCGCCGACGGCTTCTTCCTGTCACGCTATGTGGGCGCTTGTCTCGGCGAATGGGGTGTACCGACCGTCAGTGGCCTCGCGGCCGGCATCGATCAGCTGGCGCATGAACACTCGCTACGCGCTGGCGTGCCGACGATCGCGGTGCTGGGCACCGGCATGCTCGAAGACTATCCCAAGGGCTCAGGTCGACTGCGCGATCATATTCTGGCGACCGGCGGCGCGATCGTCAGCGAGTATCTACCAACAGCGTCCTACAGCGCCGAGAATTTCGTCCAGCGCAACCGGCTCCAGGCGGCGCTCGGCCGGATCCTGATCCCAGCCGAATGGAATCGCCGCAGCGGCACGGCCCATACGGTCCGCTTCGCGACCGCGCTCGGGCGGCCTATTGCCTGCCTGCGCTTGCCTGAGTGGCCGGACGAGCGCGTGGTGCTGGAGCGCAGCATGGGGCTTCCGACCGGCGAAATCTTCACCGTACCGCACGACCAGGGACGGTTCGACGCCTTCGTCCGGTCGGCGATCGGCAAGTCTTCACCTGCCCAGTTGGGCCAACTTTCGCTATTTGGGGATAGCTAGCCGTGCTCAAGGGGGCGATCTTTTCGCTGCACGATGTGCTCGTGACCAAGGGCACGATCAACGCGCCGCTGTTTGAGGAAACGCTGCGGCTGCTGCGCTATCTCAAGGCGCGGGGTGTCGAGCCGGTTTTCATTGGCAACCATGACTGGGCGGTCACCAGTCTCGGCCAGTCGAAGCCGTTCCGGACCCTGCTCGAAGAGCGGCTCGGTCCGATCAGCTATTATATCGGCGGCCAAAACGGGATGCCGTATAAGCCACGCGCCGATTCCACCGCGCATATCCTCTCCGAGAAGGGCTGGCAGCGGAATGAGGTCCTCTATGTCGGCAACACCACCGACGATATGAAGACCGCTGCCAATGGCGGCCTGATGTTTGTGAACGTCATGTGGCACGGAGTGGCGAGCCCCTACGGCTTTCAATTCGACTCTCCACGCGACGTCGCGCGCTTCGTCGATTGCATCTGTCTGGGCCTCGACGGCTGGTTCTGGGCGCTCGAACAGGGCGATCTGCGGGTCTATGCGCTCGCGCCTTTCACAACGCTCTCTCCGCGCTACGCACAAGCGCATGCCTATTCTGAAAACGCCAAGGCGACCTCGAAACACGGGGCCGGCGATGCGAATTTCTGGGGCCGTCTGCTCGCGGCGCGCATCTATTTTTCAGGTCTCGCTGACGAGATCGACTATATCACCGCCTATCCTGGGCACGCGCCGACTTCCAACGCGACGGTGATCAGTGAGGCGCTCAACATCCTGGGACAGTCACTGCGCAAGAGCTATCTGCCCGACCTCATTCTCCGTCACACCAAAGCGGTGAAATCGCAGACCGCGCGGGCCTCAGGGGGAAGCGTGGGCCTCGACAATCAGCTCAACACGATCCGGCTCAACCCGGCGCCGGTCCGCGGCGTGGGCGGCAAACCCTATAAGTCGCCGCCCGCGCGCGGCGGCAAGCGTGTCCTCGTTATCGATGATATCTGCACCGAGGGTAACAGCTTCGAGGGTGCGCGGGCCTATCTGAGGGCCGCAGGAGCGCAAACAGTCTGCGTGAGCTGGCTCAAGACGATCAATAAGGACTACCGCGCCGTGTCACCAGCCTTCGGCCCGTTCAATCCCTACATCGCGCAAACCTTCCCGACACCGATCGCGACCACAACGCACTGGTATTCGAGCGCGATCAGCTCGCATGCTGCGCCGACTGACCTCGCCGACGTCTATAATCGCTACTTCAGCTGGGCCTGGCCCGCCGATATATGAAGCAGGCGTTTGCACTGGAAAACGATCATAAACGCCATTGCCCTCTCGATACCTTCCCTCTGAACGTCACTCGGCTAACGTCAGTTGTCAGCCTCACGCTTTCTGCTGTGATCGATGACGCCGAGTGCCATGATTGACGCTCTATGACGGTTTTGTCGTGGATGTGCCGGAAACACAGGTGCGCTCCCAATGTCGGCTATTGCTGCTTCGGCGCTCTGGAGCGGGCAGACAGCAAAGTCGACGATCGCTGTCTATTTCCTCAGCGCAAAGCGATCAACCGTGTCCTCGACCTCATCGTCTTCCCAGCCGTCAGGCAACACGCCGTAGTCCTCAAAGATAAGCAGCGAGATTGTCATTTCGTAATGGTCAGCGAAAATCGCTACTTCGCGCACTGGCCTTTTCCACCAGACGCCCGGCGGCAGGTCCTGCCCCTCAGGCGGAGGGGATGAGCCGCCGCTTCCTGCCGCGAGGGATCCCTGCGGCAATTCCATGCCGGATGGGAAAAAGATGCGAGCGCGGGCCGCTGCTGCACTCCGGCGGCCCCACAGCACGAAACCGTTGGTGGCGACCACAACGGCGGCGCACAGACCGGTGCTCTCCAGCCACTTCAACGCAGCGGCCGTCAGCGATACACCATAGCGATCAGCGCAGTGCTTCAAGAGGTCCAGCGTCATGCACTGTTTGCCTACTTGGGCTCGGAAATCGGTGAGCGGCATCAGCAGATAGGATGCAAACTTGTCCGCTTCCCGCTCCTGCTGCCGCGATCCGCCCAGCACATCGCTCTCGCCACACTCGAATCCAGCGGGCGCTTGCTGGCGGTGACAAAGGTAATGTCCCCATTCGTGCCCGAGGGTGTAATTGATCCGCCCGGCCGAGCGGATGCCCGGATTATACAGGATGGCCCACCCGCCACGCTTTTTGAGCGGAGCAAGCGCGCCCTCGAAGCTGGGCACGGGCGCTTCAATGATGTCCAGGACGGGATCGCTGAAGCGCTTGGAGTATTCGAGCGCGATCTGTCGCACATCTACCGGGAACCGTGGCCCCCACATCGTCACGAGGGTATTGGCCCACGCGCATGGGGTGGTGGGATCACTCCTCATCGTCCAGCACGTCCAGAATCCGCTTGAGCTTCGCCTTCACATCGGGATCAGCCTTCTGAAACCGATGAAAGAATGCTGTGTCTTCGACGTCCTCGGTCGGCTTGACCTGCGAGGCGTCCATCAGGAACGTCGACGTGACGCCTAAAGCGTTCGCAATCCTCTCAAGTTTCTCGGCGGATGGGCGGGCCACGTCCTTGTTTTCGATCTCCCACATATAGCTCTTTGAGCTGTCAGTCGCTTGTGCAAGCTGTTCAAGCGTGAGTCCGCGTTCCCGACGAAGTTCATTAATCTTGGTGCCGAGCAGGGATGGCATCTGTCCTCCGGTGCTGTTAGGGAAGTTCGGCGATAACCCGACTTCTTGTGCTTGACAAGCGAACTCGTGATAACCATACAAGAGATATGGCAGTAACGAACTCACCTGCCACGAGCACAAGGAGCCTTGATTATGGCAAAAGGTAAAAGTGGCGGTGGGCACTACCGCAGCGCAATCAGTGGACGCTACGTGACCTCGGCACACGGGAAGCGCAGCCCGAGCACCACGGTCCGCGAAGCGAGCGGCAAGAGCGGAAGCACCGGCGGTGCGTATCGCAGTGCGATCTCCGGGCGGTTCGTAACCTCCGCGCACGGCAAGCGGAGCCCGAACACCACTACCCACGAGAAATAAGTCCTCAGCGCCGCCCGCTCACCCGGGCCGCGCTTCCTTTTCAGGAGACGATGCGAAATGGCCTACCGTGCATTTCCGTGGAAGAGGAACTACCGCAAGGTTCCCACGCAAGTTCTGACCGCACTCGAAGAAATTGAGGGCGATCTTATTGTGATTGCGGCCACGAAGAGGATTGCTCGCGCAGACATCGAACGGGGCCAGTACGCCCACATTGGATTGCGGGCAGCGGACGGCGCCATAACCATAGACGGGCCTGTGATGCCTCCGGCCGACGCCGGTAAATGGTCGGAACGTAATGCCCACGGGTGGGACCGGAAGCGAACCGACTGGCCGATGGTCACGAAAACCTACGTGTTCGAGACGCCGAACTTCGGGGATGCCGCCACATACGGCACCCACATGCACATATGGGATCGCGAGGTCTATCAGCATCAAGTGTTCGAGCCGCAAGGGATGCTGATCGAGCCGGAGGTGCTGCAAGACGCGGGCGGCGATTATGTCGCCATCAAGTTCACCCTGACCCCTTTCCTGGAGCGGGCCGAGCGCGAGTTCGATCTGATGCTGCTGTGGTCCCTTAATGTTCTTCAGGAGAACACGGGTGTCACCGGGGTTTTCGCGGCCGACGCCACCCGGGACGATTACATCGCCACCATTACCCTCGATTGGCAAATCTTCCCGCCGGGCACGATAGACGAGGTGATCGAACGGCTGGCGCAACTACCAGCGGACCCGCGCAACGCACCGGATTTCGACAAGCATGTTCGCGACCGTGTGCGCCTCTTCGAGCGACTCAACCCCACCGCATACATTCGCGGGCAAGGCGGCTTCGGTTCCTATTTCGGAGCCCAGTTCGCAGACGATCTGGTGGTGTTCGAGAACCTCAAATACGGAAATGCGGTTTACGTCCTCTACGAGGACTGGCCCACTATTTCGCAGCGCTCCCGCCTTGAACTCCTTCGCGACCACGATGCCCACTTCGATCGGATCATCCACTCGGACGATTGGAAGGACCGCCTTCTGGCATTGATCCAGAAGGGGCTGGACGAGCGGGGGCTTGGGCGTCGTGGAGGAGGGTTGTTCCGCCGATAAAAGATGGCGCGTTGGGTTTGCGAGTTGGTCCAGCTCGTGAGTTCCGCATGAACGAAGGACAGCTATCAACAAGCAAGCTTCGGCTGCTCAATGACTGCTTAGTCGGCGAGAGGTGAAGCTCGGCAGCGGGGACTGATAGGCTTCTCGCCGCAGCGTGCATCTTCGTCATAACCGCGATCAGGTGCCGATCTGGTCCAATGCAACCCCATCGAGGCCCAGCCAGCGGGCGAGCTTCTCCAGCTCGATCTGAAGCGCTTCACCCGTGTGGCGGGGCGCGGCAGGCTCCATATGGGTCTGCCGCACGATCAGCCGGCGCCCCTGCCTGTCGGCTTTCAAATCGACCCGCGCAATCAACTGGTCGCCCAGCAGGAAGGGCAGGACATAATAGCCAAATTGCCGCTTTTCCGCCGGAACATAGATTTCGATCCGGTAGCGAAAGCCGAACAGGCGCTCGACGCGGTCGCGTTCCCAGATCAGCGGATCGAAAGGGGCAAGCAGGGCCTGTCCCTCGATCCGGCGCGGGCGACGGGCGTCGCGATGCAGCCAGGCATGCCGCCAGCCGGGTACATCGACCGGAACGAGTATGCCCTCTTCGGCCAGCGCCTGGATGGCGGGATGCGCCTCTTCCGGCGATTGACGGAAATAATCCCGCAGTTCGCGGCTTGTCGCGATGCCGTGCGCCCGCGCCGCCCGTTCGATGAGGGCACGGTGCGCGTCAGGCTCGGCAGGCGTCGGCTGGGCGAGAACGGCTGACGGCATGGCCCGCTCCGTCACATCATAGACCCGCTCGAAATTGCCGCGCCGCGTCGCCGTCGTGATATGGCCGGCCCAGAACAGCCATTCGAGCGCGCGCTTGGTGTCGCTCCATTCCCACCAGCCCGATTGTCCCTTGTGGGCCTCGAAGTCGGACACCGCCAGCGGGCCTTCGATCCGAATGCGGTCCAGAAGCGCCATCGCTTCGCCGCGGCGTTCGGTGGCATAGACCCGCATGCCCGACCATCCGGCATTGCCACGATCCGCCCGCTCCATGCGCCAGCGCAACAAGGGCTGAAAATCATGGGGCAGAAGCGACGCTTCATGGGCCCAATATTCGAACAGCTTGCGCTTTCGCGCGGAACCCCATGCAAGCGTATCGAGATCGGCGCGATCATAGGCGCCCAGGCGCGAGAAGGCAGGGAGATAATGCGCACGGCTCAGGACATTGACGCTGTCGATCTGATGGAGGTGAAGCCTGTCCAACGTATGCAGGAGATGCCTGGGACCAGGCCGGGGCGGCTGCTTCTGGCCAAAACCCTGGGCGGCAAGGGCGATACGCCGCGCCTGCGGCAGCCCGATGCGCTCGATTGTAGTCATCAGCGTGACGCTAAAGCGATTTCCGCCGCCCCTAGGCGATGGTTCCCTATCGCACCGCCGATCGCCGCTTCCAGAAGGAAAGAGGCAATCGTCCGTGCAGGATTGATTCGCGCGACGGGCGGCAGGACAAGATCCATGAAGCGCAGGATGCCGCCCATGACATGCTCCATCGGCCGACGCTCCTTCCGGTCTCCGCCGATGAAACCGGGACGAAGGATTGTCAGCGAAGGAAAGCCGAGGCGCATGACCGCATCCTCCAGTTCGCCCTTGGTTCGGGTGTAGAAAAAGCGCGATCGCGCGTTTGCGCCCATGGAACTGGTCAAGGCGAAGCGGGTCGCGCCGCCGGCCCGTATCCGCGCGGCGATGGCGAGCGCAAAGTCGAAGTCAATGGCGCGATACGCTGCCCGAGACGGTGTCTTCGCCCTTGTCGTGCCAATCGCGCACACGCCGCCGTCCACGGTCCACCAGTCGGCATCCAGTGGAAGCTTGTCGGCCTCCACGATGGGATTGAGAAGCTTGGGATGGGGTGTAAGCAGGCGGCGCGTCGGCGCGACGACATGGGTCACGCGCTCGTCGGACAGGGCCAGCGCCAGTACCTCGCCCCCGACCAGCCCGGTTGCGCCCGCCAGCAGCAGCTTCGTCATCCATCCGTCTCCAGCAGGGACCGGCAGGCGCCGGGCCGGGCCGATCCGTTCGCCCCTTCCAGTGCGTCGAGCGTGGCGAGAGCCATGGCGCGATAAGGCGGCAGGAGAGAGGGGCAGTCCTTACGCAGCGCGGAGACATGCCCGCCGATCGTCGCGGCGTCGCCTCGCAGCAGGGGACCCGACAGACCCGCCATGCCTTTGCCAAGGCTGTTCTCCAGCGCGGCGCGCGCGAGCGGCGCGAGCAGCGCGGCGGGATCGTCTACACCGGCCGCCGCCAGAGCCTCGCGGGCTCCGGCGATCAAGGTGACGAGATGATTGGCACCATGGCACAGGGCGGCATGGTAGAGTGGGCGGTGCGCCTCGCTTATGTCGACCGGGACGCCGCCCAGGCGCGCGACGATGGCTCGTGCCTCCGCGCCGGCCTGCCGCGTCGATCCGGTCACGGCGAAACGCGCACCGATCATCTGCCGGACCTCCGCCCGCGGATCGCCGGTGAAGGACATGGCCGGATGGACTGCCGCGGTGCGCCATCCCCTGGCATCGAGCGGCGCCAATATGGCCGCACCGCTGCGCCCGCTGACATGGAAGGCAAAGGGAGATGCCGCTCCGGCGACGGCGGCGAGATCATGGACGCATGGTTCGAGCGCGTCGTCCGAAACGGCAAGGACGATCAGATCGCAGGCGTCGGCGATGTCGGCCATGCGCGTCGCCGCGCGGGCTCGGCCGATCGAAGCAGCGAGGGCGGTGGACTTTGCGGGATCGCGACCCCAGATCCAAAGCGGATCGGCGGACTGTCCGGCGAGGGCCAGCCCGATCGCGGCGGCGACCCGGCCCGTGCCCATAATGCCGATCTGCCGATAGGGCGGGGCGTCGGCCATGTCCTAAGCGACGGCGCGGCGCATGAGCCTGTCGAGCCGTTCGGCGAAGGCGCGCGCATCGGCGGGCTGCTCGCCATCGGCGATCCGCGCCTGATCCAGCAGCAGATGCGCCAGGTCGGCCTTCAGTGCGTCGGCATCGTCGGCGATCGCCAGCTGCTGGATCAACGCATGGCCGGGATTGATCTCCAGGACCGGGAGGGCCGCCTGCGGCAATTGCCCGGCGCTGGCGAGCAGCTTTTCGAGGCTCCGGTCCATGCCGCTTTCGGGTGCGACCAGACAGACCGCGCTGGTAGTCAGCCGTTCCGACACGCGCACGTCCGACACCGCGCCGGCCAGCGTTTCTCTTGCGAAGGCCAGGAAGCCATCCACCGCGCCGCTTTCCGCTTGCACCGCCTTTTCCCTGTCCTCCGCCAGCGGAATGAGGGTAAGGTCGGCCCCGCCCTGGGTCACCGACTTGAAGGGCTTGCCCTCATAATCGACGCCGATGGTGGTCCAGAAATTGTCGACCTGATCGGGCAGCAACAGCACCTCGATCCCTCGCGCGCGGAAGCCTTCAAGCTGTGGCGACGTTGAGAGCCGGTCAAGATCGCTGCCTGTCGCGTAATAGATGGCGGTCTGGTTTTCCCGGAAGTCCGCGACATAGTCTTTGAGCGAGCGCCAGCCGTCCCCCGATGCCGTGCTCTTGAACCGCGCCAGCCCGAGCAATGTCTCGCGGCGCTCGAAATCCTCGTACAATCCTTCCTTGAGAACCGGCCCGAAATTCTCCCATATCCGCAGATAAGCATCGGCGTCGCTGTCGGCGAGCTTCTGCAATTCGGTGAGCACGCGGCCGGTCACGCCCTTCTGGATCGCCGCCAGCACGGGGCTGTCCTGGATCATCTCGCGCGACATGTTGAGCGGCAGGTCGGCCGAATCCACAAGGCCCCGCACGAAGCGCAGGTAGCGCGGCAGGACAGGCGCCTCGTCGGTGATGAACACCCGGCGCACATAGAGCTTGATATGCCCCTTGCGATCCGGGTCGAACAGGTCGAACGGCTTGGTTTCGGGGATGAAGGTCAGGACCGAATATTCGTACCGCCCTTCGGCCCGGTAATGGATCGTGCGCGCGGGCTTGTCATATTGACCTGCGACGCTCCGGTAGAAGTCGGCATATTCCTCTTCGCTGATGCCCGACCTGGGTTTCAGCCACAGCGCCGCGCCGTCGGCCACGGGGGCGCCTTCGGCATCGGGCTTTTCGAACAAGGTGATCGGCACGGGAACATGGCCCGACTGCGCCTTGACGATCCGCTCGACGGTGAACCGCTCCGCATAGGATTTTGCGTCCTCCATCAGGTGCAGGACGACCCGCGTGCCGCGCACGGGCGCATCGGCCAGGTCCACCAGCGCGATCGTGTAGGTGCCAAGCCCGTCCGAGCTCCAGCGCGCCGCCGCGTCCGTGCCCGCCCGGCGGGAGAAGACCTCCACCTCGCGCGCCACCATGAAGGCGGAATAGAAACCGACGCCGAATTGGCCGATCAGTTGCGATTCTTCCTTGCCCGCATCGGCCGCAAGCCTGTCCATGAACGCCTTGGTGCCTGACCGCGCGATGGTGCCCAGCGTCTCGCCCATGTCGGCAGCGGTCATGCCGATGCCATTATCCTCGATCGTCAAGCGGCCCTGATCGGGGTCGAGGATCAGGCTGATGCGCGGCTGCGGATCGTCGCCCAGCAGCGACGGCGTGGCGATGCCCTCATAGCGCAGCTTCTCGCAGGCGTCGGCAGCGTTGGAAATCAGTTCGCGCAGGAAGACGTCGCGGTCGGAATAGACCGAATGCACCATCATATGCAGCAGCTTCGACACGTCTGCCTCGAAGGCGTGGGTCTCCGGCGGCGCGGCGGTGTCGGTCGTCATGATGCTCATCCCCGTACAGTATCAAATAGCGCGGAAATGGCGGCGGCGCCTCCCTTTTGCAAGATGAACGGATGGCAGCTTCCGGGAAGTCGAAGCTGAACGCTGGGCGTCTGCGATGTCGGCGAATTCTGTCTTCGACGAGTACCGATCACAATCCCAGTCCACGTTGCCGTCCAAAGGACCAGTCCACACCGCCGCCCGGCGTCATCGTGCCGGAGACGTGGCGGCCGAGATGCTGTTCGAGCGCCGGCCGCCAGGGAACGAGCTGGAAGCCCAGCCCATTGTCGAT
>JALOAI010000026.1 GCA_023228945.1 Pigmentiphaga sp.
ATCCGAGGTGCGTCTGCCCGACGCCTCCTCGGCTCCCCGGTCACGGTCGTCGGAATCACCGGTCACGATCCCCGGACTGCGCGGTCACGATGCCGGAATCGTCGGTCACGATCAGCCGGAATACCCAATCCAGGCCGGAGGCGTCAGGGATCAGCACCGAATGGCTGTGATTCGGCACGAAGCATGGGGCGCAGCCCGCGAGCCCGACGGCGGTACGCCGGGACTCACAACTATGGCTTGTCGTTCTTGAGGAACAGCGTTCCGCGAGATTCGAGCAGCCGCCGCGTGTTCTCCAACTCTTTTTGCAGCAACTCAGCATCCGGCAGTACGGTGCGGTAGTTCGCCGCCATCACCTTGGTCGGCAAACCATCCAACGCATACCGTGCCAGGGCATGGCCCTTGTCAGCGCACAGGATCAGGCCCACCGGCGGATTCTCATCCGGGTAAGCCCAGTGCTCCTTGGCATAGTTGCAGTACATATGCATCTGCCCCACGTCGGCATGGGTCAAGCTGCCCAGCTTCAGGTCGATGATGACCAAGCAGCGCAGCTTGCGATGGAAGAACAGCAGATCGACCCGATACCAGGTCTGGTCGATACGCAACCGGCGCTGCCGCCCGACGAAGGTGAAGCCTTCCCCCAGTTCCAGCAAGAAGTCTTCCAACCGCTGGATCAAGGCCGCTTCCAAGTCGGATTCCGAATACTCGTCCTTGAGGCCGAGGAACTCCAGCACATACGGGTCTTTGATCGCGTCATCGGGCGTAACGGCATCCTCAGGCTTGACCGCCGAACCCTTGACCAGCATCGCCGCCTTGTCTTTTGACAAGGCTGTGCGCTCGTAGAACTGGCTTCCAATCTGCCGGTCGAGCTGGCGCACGCTCCAGCCACCACGCAGCGCCTCGGCCTCGTAGAACTGGCGGGCATGGTCATCCTTGACCGACAACAGCCGGACATAAGCCGACCACGGCAAGGTGAAGACCTGAGCCAGTTCGGGCAGGTTCAATTTCCCAGACACTGTCTGGGATTTCTCTGCGGGCCGCTCGTTTTCCAATTTCCCAGACAGTGTCTGGGAAATCTGGGGCTGGGGGTACGCGAGGTAGAAACGTCGCATGCTTTCCAGGTTGTTGACGCCGAACCCGCGCCCGAACCGGGCCGTCAGGTCTTCGGACAACCGCGCCATCAACTGCTCTCCGTAACCGGCCCGCCGCCTGCCTTTCTGCTCAGCTTCGACGATCCGGCGGCCAATCTCCCAATAGCTGGCCGTCATCAGCGCGTTGACACTGCGCGCCGCTGCCTGGCGCGCCGCATCCAGCAGTTCCACGATGCCGCCGTGGATGCCGGCATAACCAGCCGGTAAGGCGGCGGGTTTCCGCGTTGCCGCAGGCGTCTTCCTTGTCATGCTGTTACCTCCATAGAACGGGATGCCCCGGTAATCGCCAGCCGCCGATTCGCCACCAGTTCGGCCGCATCCCGCACCGGCTTGTCCTCGGTATGAACATAATGCATAAACATCGCCACCGTCTTGTGGCCTGTGAGCTTCATGCCCACCTTGGTTGGCACGCCCGAGTTGGCAATGTCGGTGGTCGCTCGGTGGCGGATGCCGTGCGTGCCAACGTGCGATACGCCAGCGGCCTTGAGCACGCGCGTCCAGCCGTCATAGTGCTCGCCGTGAGTCATGTGCCGGGTCGGGTCGTTCGGCGACGGTAGGAAGGAGTGATCTTGCACAGGAATCCGGGCACCAATGTATCCCGCAGTTCGATGATATTGGTTTGGGGTTGCGCCGCATCGACTGCGGACTTGGTGAGCTTGATCTTCGCCATGATGACTCCTTGGAAAGCCCGGTTTCAAAGAGCCGCATGGGAGCCACGCGAGGGGAAGCCGGGTCAAGTTTCGGAAAGCACCGGCATATGTTGAACTCGCCTAAGTGATTGATAAACCTGCTGTATCGAGTCTTGGCGTAGTCCAGCGAATTGCGGCACTGGAGTCATCGTGAAACAAAAAATGCCGCCTCCGCCCGCATGACGAAGTGCGCCATGCCGTCGTGGGCCTGGAGAGGATCGCGGGCGGCAAAGGCGCCGTATAACCCGTCCAGGCCTTGCAACACTTCTTCGCGCACGGCGGCGCACATCAAGGTGCCGAAGCGCACGATCTGCACATGGTCGACGAAGCGCTGCAGGGTTTCGGCCAGGCGGCGGTTGCGCACCGCGGCCATCCACACTTGGCGGAACTCCAGCGTGGCCTGGATGAAGGCGCCGGCATCCTGCGCCGCCTGGGCCCGCGCCGCCCGGCTCCGGGCCTCGGCCAGCAACGCCAGTTGCTCCGCGCTCCGATCGCGTGCCGCCAGCGCCGCCGCCCGCGGCTCCAGCAGCCGGCGCACCTCGAAGATCTCGCGCACGTCATCCGCCTCCAGCCGCGGCAAACGAAACCCCCGGGTGGTTGCCACCAGATAGCCTTCATGCGTGAGCTGCAGCAGCGCATCCCGCGCCGGCATCCGCGATACGCCCATTTCGGCCGCTATTTCCACATCGATCAGCCGCGCCTCCGGCCCGATCCGTCCCTGGTGAATGCGCTCGCGCAGCACGGTATACACCTGGCTGCGCAGGTTCTGGCGCTTGCCCTTGTGCGCATCCCGGCCGACGGCGCTGGCTGGAAGAACGGCGGACGTGAAGATCGAGGTGGCGACGGGAACGGAGGCGGGACGGGTCATGATCGTGGCAATGCAGAGGGAGCCGGAACGCCGGCCTGTTGAGGCTGGGATATTACCGTATTCTTTTTAATAGCTAAAAATCCAGAAAATCAGGGTTTTCCCGACATATTGCCGCTATTCTGCTAAAAATATCGAGAAAAAGACAAATATTCTGTATTCTTTTTTGGAGCCAAACCCACCTCGACAGTCCCACCGCGCCGTGGCCACTGCCCCGGAGTTCCAGGAGTTTTTGCCTTGCACTCGCCAACGCTTTCACCCGACACGACGGCTTCCCGCCCTCCGCTGCGCCCCATCCCGGCGCCGCTCGCCTGGATGGGCAGCCACTACGCCCGGCAACGCGACTGGCCGCTGCGTCTGGAATCCGCTGAACTCGCCGAACTCGAGGCCGCCTGCCGCGAGGTGGGGCGGCGCGGGCTCGCCTTCGCCGACATCACGGCGCGGGATTTTCCCTTGCCCACCCTGGGGCCACGCCTGGCCCGCCTGCGCCGCGAGCTGCGCGATGGTTCCGGCTTCGCCCTGATCAAGGGCGTGCCGGTAGACGACTACTCCGAAATCGACCTGCGTCGCATCTTCCTGGGCATCGCCTCCCATCTGGGCACCTCCGTGTCGCAGAGCTTCCGCGGCGACTATCTCGGCGATGTGATGGATTACCGCGAGCCCGGCAACGAACGCCCGTATCGGCGCGGCGGCTTGCTCGAGATGCACCGCGACCCTTGCGATATCGTCGGCCTGTTCTGTTTCCGCCAGGCCAGGCACGGCGGCCTCAGCCGCGTGGCCAGCGCCGCCCAGGTGTTCAACATCTTTCTGGCGGAACGGCCCGATCTCCTCGAACCCCTGCTCGACGGCTTTCGTCTGTACATCACACGCGATGATCGCAGCGGCGACTCTCCCGTTACCCCGCGCATTCCGGTCTTCACCCTCGACCCCGACGGGCTTCTGCATTGCACCTACATTGCCGAGCTCGCCGCCTCCGGCGTGGAGAAAGGCGGCGAAAGCTGGGCGCCCAGGGCCCGGGAGGCCCTGGAGGTGTTCGAGGCCATCGCCAACCGCGACGACGTCCACCTCGATATGGCCATCGAACGCGGCGACATGCAGTTTCTCAACAACCGCACCACCGTCCATGGCCGCACCGACTACGAAGACTGGCCTGAGGCCCATCGGCGCCGCCTGATGTTCCGCGTGTGGCTCATGTGCCCGGAATGGCCGCAACCCGCCACCTCCGTCAATCGCCTGCTGTTCGGCAAAACCGACCGCGCCGATGGCGGCGTGGGTCGCCGCGCCTGAAACCCGGGAAGCCGCCATGTCCGCTCATTCGCTCCGGCCGGCTCTCGCCAGCGGCCGCCCCCTCCATCTGTTCTGGCTGGCACTGGGCAGCCCGGTGATCGCCGATATTGCCGCGCAAGCCGGGCCCGATGCGCTGGTGCTGGATCTGCAGCACGGCGTCTGGCGGCCCTCGGGCCTCGAAGCGGCGATCGGCGGCGCCGGCCGACAAGTGCCCGTGATCGCGCGCTGCGCCGACGCCGGCGCCACGGCTATCGGTCAGGCGCTCGACGCTGGCGCCAGCGCGGTGCTCGCGCCATTGGTCGAAGACGCCCGCACCGCCGCGGCCGTGGTGGCCGCCAGCCACTACCCGCCGCGGGGCATCCGCTCGGCGGGAGGCGTGCGCACCTTGCTCGGCGGCCTGCACGGCATGCTCGAGGCGGGCCGCGAGGTCGCGGTGGGCGTGATGATCGAGACCGCCGCCGGAGTCGAGCAAGCCGAGGCCATCGCCGCCGTGCCGGGGCTGGATTTCCTGTTCATCGGCACCGGCGATCTCGCCTTGTCGATCGGTCTCGACCATCCGGCCAGCCTGGAGGCGGCCTGTCAGCGCATCCTCGCCGCAGCTCGCGCCCATCGACTACCATGCGGCATCTATACCGGCGACGCCGAGAGCGCGCGCCGGCGCACGGCTCAAGGCTTTGCGCTCGCGGTTTGCGGCAACGATTTCGACATCTTGCGACGCGGTTGCGACGCCGCCGTTCGCACCGTCCTCGACCAACCACAAATCCCGGATCCTTCCCATACGCCACAGGCCGCCGAGGAGTCCGCGCCCCAGCGGCATGCAGAACGACGAGCAGGAGGCTCGCCATGACCCCACGCCAACACGCCAATCTCGCCACGCAAAACGAGCTGCCGCCCGACCGGACGACCACGGCGCCGGCACCCGCGGAGAAAGGCGGCGCCGCGGCGGCCAGCACAGCGATGCCTCCGGCGGCAGGCGCCGCCTCTCCGTCGTCCAGGCCCGAATCCGCCCCGGTCGCCGCCATCGTCGAACGCCTCGAGGCCGCTCTCGGGCCCGACATCGTGGCCTGGGGCGAACGCCTGCCCGATCGCCGCTACCACGACTGGAGCGGCCTGGCCGGCGCCCGGCCGCTTGCCCTGCTGCGGCCGCGATCCACCGGAGAAGTCGCCACCGCGCTGCGGCTCTGCCATGCCGCGCGCCAGCCCGTGGTGCCGCAGGGCGGGCTTAGCGGGCTTGCCGGTGGCGCCAATGTGCGGCATGCCGGCGAAATCGCCCTCAGCCTCGAACGCATGACCGCCTTGCAATTCGATGCCGTGGGCGGCACGCTTACCGCCGAGGCCGGTGCCAGCCTGCAAGCCATCCAGGAAGCCGCCGACGCCGCGGGCCACTGGTTTCCCCTCGATCTCGGCGCACGCGGCACCTGTACCATCGGCGGCAACCTCGCCACCAACGCCGGCGGCAATCGCGTCCTGCGCTACGGCATGGCGCGCGACCAGGTCCTCGATCTCGAAGCCGTGCTTGCCGACGGCAGCGTGATCGGCGGACGCCGCGCCATGCTCAAGAACAACACCGGCTACGATCTACGCCATTTGCTGATCGGCAGCGAGGGTACGCTGGGCGTCATCACCAGCGCCACGCTGCGCCTGCGCGCCCGCCCCGCCGCCACCGCCACCGCCTGGTGCGGCGTGGCCGACTACGAAGCCGTCACCCATCTGCTGCGCGAGGGCGAGCGGCGGCTGGGCAACGGCGTGTCGACCTTCGAAGTCATGTGGCCCGACTATCTGCGTTTCGTCATCGACAACGTGGCGGGGCTGCGCCGGCCGCTGGCTTCCGAGCCCGGCTTCCACGTGCTACTGGAAAGCCTGGGCAGCCATGCCCACCGGCACCAGGAAGAATTCGAAACCTTCCTCGCCGATCTGCTCGACCAGGGCGTGATCGCCGACGCGGCCATCGCCCGCTCCGAGGCCGACGCCCGCCGATTCTGGGAGGTGCGGGAAGCCACCGCCGGATTCCCGGCGCTGATGCCCCGCCTGCTCGGGTTCGATGTGAGCTTCGCCCTGGCCGACATCGCCGACGCGGCGCAGGCCTGCGCCCGCTGGCTGAAGCATCACTGGCCAGGCAGCACGCTATTGGTGTATGGCCATCTGGGCGACGGTAATCTGCACGTCATCATCGACGTGCCCGGCGCTACCGACGGCACGCTGCACGACGTGGAACTCGGTGTTTACGATCTCGTGCGCGAATACGGCGGCTCGATATCGGCCGAGCACGGTATCGGTACCAAGAAACGCGGCGTTCTTGGCCACAGCCGCAGCCGGGCCGAGCTTGCCGCCATGCAGGCGATCAAGCACGGCCTGGATCCGCGCGGCATCCTCAATCCAGGAAAAGTGCTGGATTGAGCCCCTACGGAATCGGCACCGGCGCAATCCGCGTGCCGTCCAGCGAGACCCCCGCCATCAGGCCGCCGTTATTCAGCACAAATGCCACGACGGGGCTGTTGGCCGTGCGGCTATCGATGGCTCCCGTGGCCCCGATGTTCGCGACAGCCACGGTGGCATCGGCGCCGATGGTCCAACCTTGGCTGTTACGAAACTTTTGATAGGACTCGGCATCGGTGAAAGCAATGACCATCGCCTTCGACTGGGCTCCCGCCTGGAAACCGATAGAACCGCCCGTTGAAGTGTAGTAGCCCTGCGTCTTGCCATTCATCCGGAGAACGCCCTCGCCGTGCTCGAAACCCAGCACGAAGGCGCCACTCAGCACTTCCGGAAAGATCAGGACCGCGTGCGCGTTGTTAATGATGGAGCGGCTCTGGCTGGCCTGCGAATACAGGCGTTGCAGAGTGGCGTCGGCGGCCTCGTTGAGCGCTTGCCGCTGTTCGGCGACGGAGGCCTGGGGATTGGTGCCGGTGGGCAGGGTGGTTGTACAAGCGGCCAAAGATGCCGCCGCGGCGATGGCCGCGGCGACGGCCAAACGTTGAAATCGCATGTTCCTCTCCTTGTCTCGAAAATGAATTGTCGTTAGATAGGCGACGACAGTGTTGAGGCCATTCCAGAATATCAGGAAACCCCGGGCGGCAGGGCTTTGCGTTATCGCGTGCGCGACCAGGTCGTAGCGGGTTGTTACGCGAACTCACGCAGGCCCGACGGCGCCTGCGCCTCACGCGCGCATCGGCTGCGATGCGGGGTCGTCGCATGATTCAGGTGAAGACGCGACACCTTCCGTTGCAGTTTGGGACAAATGCCCCCGGCTACCCGCGGCCAGCAGCCGGCTCACGTCGCGGGCCCGCCGCTCCAGCCATCCTTCGGCTTCGGCACAGGCTTGCTCCAAGGTGGCCGGCCCCGGCACCAGGCTGAACGCCGCCGCCAGGCCTTCTTCGTACAAGGCTTCGTAGCCGGGCGCCAGGCTGCCGCAGATCGCGACCACGGGCACGCCACGCTCGCGGGCGAGGCGCAGCACTCCGGCCGGCACCTTGCCGCCCAGGGTCTGGGCATCCAGCCGGCCCTCGCCGGTCAGTACCCAATCGGCGCCGGCCAGCGCCCGCGGCAAGCCCACCCACTGGGCCACTCGGTCCACACCCGGCACCAGCGCCCCGCCCAGCACCAGCGCGCCGAAGGCCGCGCCTCCGGCAGCGCCCGCGCCGGGTTCGTCCCGCCGATCCTGGCCGGTGGCGGCCGCCACCATGCCAGCCCAGTGGGCCAGAGCCTCATCCAGCTCAGCCACCTCGGCCGGCGTTGCGCCCTTTTGCGGACCGAACACCGCCGCCGCGCCGCGTTCGCCGCAGAGGGGATTGTCCACATCGCAGGCGACTTCCAACGTTGCGGTCTTCAACCGCGGATCCAGGCCGGAAAGATCCAGCCGCCGCAAGGATGCCAGCGCCGCGCCGCCGGGTGGCACTGGCTGTCCTTCGGCGTCGAGCAAGCGAGCGCCCAGCGCGCGCAGCATGCCGGCCCCGCCATCGGTGGTGGCACTGCCTCCCAAGGCGAGCAGAATCCGGCTGGCGCCGGCGTCGAGCGCGGCGCGGATGAGCTCGCCCACGCCATGCGTGCAGGCCCGGCCGGCGTCGCGCTCGGCATCGGCCAGCAGCGGCAGGCCCGCGGCTTCGGCCAACTCCACCACCGCCCAGCCACCCGGCAGCAAGCCCCATACGGCCGTGACCGGCTTGCCAAGCGGACCGCTCACCGTGGCCAGCCGCCGTTCGCCCCCGGTGGCGGCCAGCATCGCCGCCACGGTGCCTTCGCCGCCGTCGGCCATGGGTACGCAGCGCACCGACGCCCCCGGCCAGCCGTGTTGCAGGCCGCGCGCGATGGCGTCGGCCACGCGAGACGCGGACAGACTGCCTTTGAAGGAATCCGGTGCAACGACGATCTGCGGGGCGGGCATGTGGCTCTCCGAGAAGCGCGGGCAAAAAGCGAAGATTACCCGAGCAAAGTGCTGATGGGTTGTGCGCCATCGAGGTTCGATCAAAAGTCTCGGCAAATCGATCCCGGCCCTCATCGGAGCAACGACAGGCGCGACGAGCGGATGGTACAGGCGCCTGTGCCCGCGACCCCTGCGGCTCCTCCCCCGGCTTTACGCGTCTTCGCCCCGCTTGCGCGCCCGCGGCGGCTCGTCGGCCTGGATCTGGCGCGAGAGTTGATCAAGACCCTGACTGATCGCGAAGATATGCTCCCGGATCAGAGTCTCGGCGCGCACGCCATTGCCATCGTCAATCGCATCGAGGATGCGAGCGCGATCCAGATTGGCATTGGCAATGATCAAGGCCGGGATCCGGCTCGTGACAAACGACTCGTGCTCCACCCAACGGGGCCCTTCGGGGGTATGGATGGGGAAAAAACGGGAGCGCTCGATGGTTTCGATCAACAGGCGATTGCCGGTCGCCTCGCGCAAGCATTGGTAGAAGCGGTCCACTGCCGACAAATAACGCTCCATCTCCGCTCCGCGCGGCACCGGCTGGCGCGTGGCGATCTCCTGGCATTCGGCATGGGCGCCTTTGAGCTGCAAGCGGTTGGCGGCGGAGATCCCCTCCGCCGCCAGGATACGGGCCGCCAGGCCCTCCATGGCGGCCCGCACCCGCAGGCGCGCCTGGATCTCGGCGTAGCTCATGGCCCTGACCGCATAGCCGCGGTGCTCGCGGTACTCCACGAGATCCTCCAAATGGAGGTTGGCCAGAGCGTTGCGCACAGGCGTGCGGGAAGCACCGAACGTTTCGGCCAGCGCATACTCCGACAAATGGGCCCCCGGGGGATATTCACCCTCAAAAATGGCCCGCTTTATTTGTTCTGTCAATTCTCGTAAACGCGTAGTATCCGCCATGTGCCACTACCTCTGATATCGCATTCTTTTTTAAAAATAGGATACTAAATATCCAATAAACCCTTTTTCTCACCTGAATATAGCTGGAAATTAAAGAAATTACATACTAAATTGAATGCCGTTCTACACAACACAAACCCAACCCCGGGACAGTGCGCTCCCCGGGACCAAGCCATCCAGGAGAGGCAGGTGACGGCACAATTGGCAGTCGACATCGGAGGCACATTTACCGACGTGGTCCTCGAATCCGAGGGCCGACGGCACTCCACCAAGGTTCTCACCACCCACCAGGCACCCGAGCAAGCGGTGCTGCAAGGGGTCCAGCGGGTCCTTCGCGAGAGCGGTACGGAAGCGGCGGCGATCCGCCGTTTCGTGCATGGCACGACTCTCGCCACCAATGCGCTCATCGAGCGCCGGGGCGCGGCTACCGCGCTCATCACCACCGCGGGCTTCCGCGACTCGCTCGAGATCGCCTACGAGCACCGTTTTGCGCAGTACGACCTGTTCATGCGCAGACCGCAAGCCTTGATTCCCCGTCAGTGGCGCCTGGAGTTGCCCGAGCGCTGCGCGGCCGACGGCACGATCCTGCAGACTCCCACCGAGGCCGACGTCCTGGCGCTTCTGCCGGCGCTGCGCGCGGCCGACATCCGCAGCGTGGCGATCGTCTTCCTGCACAGCTTCACCGAACCGTCCAATGAGCGTTTCGTTCGTGACGTCCTCGCCAAGGCGGCACCCGAACTCTCCCTCTGCGTCTCGCATGAAGTCTGCCCGGAAATCCGGGAGTACGAACGCCTGTGCACCACCGTGGCCAATGCCTACGTGCGGCCGGTAATGAGCAGTTATCTCGAACGTCTGGAGCGCGAGTTGCGCGACGAGCTCGGCCTGCGCGTCCCGGTCATGCTCATGACGTCCGGCGGCGGCATCACCGACCTGAGTACCGCTCGGCGATTCCCCGTTCGACTGGTGGAGTCGGGCCCGGCGGGTGGGGTGATCATGGCCAACCATGTCGCGGCGGCGCACGACATCAAAGACCTCGTCGCCTTCGACATGGGCGGCACCACCGCCAAACTCTGCCTGGTGGCCGATGGCAGGCCCGAAGAGTCGCGCCTCTTCGAAGTGGCACGCGAGTACCGTTTCCAAAAGGGCAGCGGGATTCCGATCCGCATCCCGGTCATTGAGTTGGTGGAGATCGGCGCCGGCGGCGGCTCGATCGCTCGGGTCGACGCCATGCAGCGTATCCAGGTCGGCCCCGAAAGCGCCGGCTCCGAACCTGGTCCCGCCTGCTATGGCCGAGGCACCCAGCCCACCGTCACCGACGCCGACCTGCAGCTCGGCCGGGTGGACCCCGCGTATTTCGGCGGCGGCCAATTGCAGCTCCAGCCCGGCGCCGCGACTCAGGCCATTACCGACCACGTCGCCCGGCCACTGGGCCTGGAGCCCGCCATGGCCGCGCTGGGCATCAGCGAAATGGTGGACGAAGCCATGGCCAGCGCCACCCGCGTTCATGCCATCGAGCGCGGTCTCGAACTCCATGAGCGCACCCTGGTGGCCACAGGCGGCGCGGCGCCCCTGCACGCGGCACGGCTGGCACAAAAGCTGGGCTTGCGGCGAGTCATCATCCCCCGCGACGCCGGCGTCGGCTCGGCGGTGGGCTTCTTGCGTGCGCCCATCGCCTATTCACTGGCCCGCAGCCGGCTGGTGCGCGTTGATGCCTGGGACCATGCGGTCCTCGACGCTTTCTTCCAGTCGCTGAGCGAGGACGCCTCCCGGCACATCGCCCCCATGGCGCATGGCCGGCCGACCCGCCTGCGCTGGCTGGTGGATGCGCGCTACGTGGGCCAAGGGCATGAGCTGCAACTCGAGCTGGCCGAACCGCCCACCGGCCCCGGGGCCGCGCAGCGCCTGCGCGCCGCTTTCGAGGCCGCGTATCAGCAGCACTACCACCGGCTCATTCCCGATCATGAGATCGAATGCCTGAACTGGCTGGTGATGGCCAGCGTGGACGACGATAACGGCGGGCCGTCCCGTGCGGCTCCGGCACCAGTCACGGATCGCGCCACCGCCGTGAGCGAACGCTCTTTGTGGGACCCGGCCAGCGGCGACCCCAGTACCGCCGGCGTCTTCCTCCGCGATGCGCTCGAGCCCGGCCAATGGGCCGAAGGCCCCGCCCTCGTCGTCGAGAACCAGACCACCACCGTCATCCCGGGCGGGTTCCGCTTTTCCTGCGCCAGCAATGGCGACCTCATCCTGGAGCGCCACGAGCCATGACCACGCGCCAAACCCCCGTTGCGACGCCAGCCGGCTCCAGCCCCCGCGGCTTTGATGCCATCCGCCAGCGCATCCTCTGGAACCGGCTGATCACCATCGTCGAAGAACAGGCCCGCACCCTGATCCGCGCCGCGTTCAGCGCCGCCGCCCGCGAAGCGGAGGACCTGTCGGCCGGCGTGTTCGACATCGAAGGCCGCATGTTGGCCCAGGCCGTGACCGGTACGCCGGGCCACGTCAACACCATGGCCGCCTCGGTCGGTCATTTCCTCGAGCGCTTTCCCGTCCACGAGATGGCGCCCGGCGATATCTTCATCACCAACGACCCCTGGAAAGGCACCGGCCACCTGTTCGACTTCACGGTCGTCACCCCGGCCTTCCTCGGCTCGAAACTGGTGGGGCTCTTCGCCTGCACCACCCACGTGGTGGATGTCGGTGGCCGCCAAGCCGGGCCGGATGCCAATGAAGTGTATGAAGAAGGCTTGCGCATCCCCATCTGCCGGATGGCGCGCCAGGGCGAGATCGACGAGCTCCTGCTGGCGATTCTGCGCGCCAACGTGCGCGACCCGGTGCAAGTCATCGGCGACCTGCTCGCGCTGGCCGCCTGCAACGATAGCGCCTGCCGCCAACTGGCCATCATGCTCGACGAATACGGCCTGGAGGATCTGCGCGCCACCGGCGACTTTATTCTGTCGGCGTCACGCGCCGCCATGCTCGATGCCATCCGCGCCGTGCCGGCTGGCACCTATCGCCACGAGATGCGCATCGATGGCTACGATGAACCCATCGACCTGGCGCTGGCCCTGGAAATCGGGCCCGATGGAGCGCGACTCGACTTCGCGGGCTCCAGCCCGCAATCGCGTTTCGGCATCAACGTGCCGCTGTGCTACACCGCCGCCTACGCCAGTTTCGGCCTCAAGTGCGCGATCGCGCCGGAAGTGCCCAACAATGCGGGTTCGCTGGGGCTGATCGACGTCACCGCTCCTCCCGGGTCCATCACCAACGCCCTGGAGCCCGCCGCCGTCACTGCTCGCCACGTCGTTGGCCAGATGCTGCCCGATCTGGTGTTTGGCTGCCTGCACCAGGCACTGTCGGCAAGCGTCCCCGCCGAAGGCACGCCGCTCTGGCTCTTGGTCGTCTCCGGTGCCGAGAACCTTGCCGATGGCCGCCAAGGCCGTTTCGGGCTCACCAGCTTTCATAACGGCGGCACGGGCGCCCGCCCGGGGGCCGACGGTCTGTCGGCCACCTCTTTCCCCAGCGGCATCCGTTCGGTTTCGGTCGAAGTCGTGGAATCACTCTCACCGCTGCTCTTCGTCCAAAAGGCGCTGCTGCCCGACTCCGCCGGTGCCGGGCGCTGGCGCGGCGGCCTGGGCCAGATCCTGCAAATCCGCCACCGGCAGGGCCTGCCCTTCCGGTTCGCCGCCATGCTCGATCGCGTGGTCAATCCGCCGCGTGGCCGCGACGGCGGCCAGGCCGGCCGCGCGGGCCGCGTCCGGGTCGGCGAACAAGCGCTCAAATCCATGGGGGCGCATCAGATCCCGGCCGGTGCCGACCTGATCATCGAAACCCCGGGCGGCGGCGGCTTGGGCGACCCCCGCCAACGTGATCGCGACGCCGTTGCCGCCGACCTCGCGGCCGGCTATATCAGTCCGGCCTGCGCCGAATCCCTCTACGGATTCGCCGCTCAACCGGTCGCTTCCCAACCGCACGGCAATCCCGCCGCGTGATTCTCCAAGGAGCCTGGAACATGAAACCGCATTCCCTGGGTAATTGGTTGTCGTCGTTGGCCATGGCCACGACCGTAGGTTTAGCCACCTCATCCGCCATAGCCGCCGAGCCGATCGTCTTTGGACTGACCATGCCGGTCACCGGCGGCGCGGCGTCGTTTGCCGATCCCGAACGGCGCGGCGTGGAAATGGCCGTGGACGAGATCAACGCCGCCGGCGGCGTGCTTGGGCGGCCGATCAAGTTGGCGATTGCCGACAACCGCTGCAACCCCACCGAGGGGGTGCAAAGCGCCAACAAACTGATCAATGAAGACGGCGCGGTCGCCCTGATCGGCGCCTTCTGCAGCTCGGTGTCGCTGGCCATCATGCCGGTCGTGCAGCGCGCCGAGATTCCTCTGGTCATCGACGTCTCGACCGCCCCGGTCATTTCGGAGCATCTGGGCGAAGGCAAGAATACCTGGGCCTTCCGGACCAGCGTGACCGACTCCGGCATGGCCAACGCCCTGATCGACTTCCTGGCCGAGAACATGCCTTGGAAGCGGCTGGCGCTTGTGGGCGAGGATACCGATTATGGCCGCGGCGGCATCGCCTCGTTCACCGAACTGGCCAAGGGCCACGGTCTGGAAGTGATCCGCAGCGAGACCTTCACGCAGAACACGCCCGACTTCACGCCCCTGCTCAATAAGCTCGTGGCCTCCAAGCCCGACGTCCTCGGGATCTACATGCTCGGCGCCGATATGGCCAACTTTTTCAAGCAGTACGAAGCCTGGGGCGGGCGCCTGCCGGTCACGGGACGCTTCGACCCCGCGCTGCTGAGCCCGGCCCAACGCAAGCGCGGCTTCCTCAACGGCTCGATCGGCGTCCTGCCGTACTCGCCCGATGTCGACACCGAAGCCAACCGACGCTTTGTCGCGGAATACCGCAAGCGCAACAACGAAGACCCGCAGTTTCAGAGCGCCTATGGCTACGAGGCCGTCTATCTGCTGGCCGACGCCATCACCCGCGCGGGCGAAGCCAAGCCAGCCGCCATCCGCCAGGCTCTCGCCAGCACGAACTATCCCTCGATGATGGGCGTGAACATCGAGTTCGACGAACAGCATCAGGCGCATAACAACGCCGTGATCCTCCAGCTCAAGGACGGCGAGATCAAGATCCTCAGCCTCAATCCGACCTAAAGGCAAAACGACCGGCCCCTTTCCCGGGCACCCCGCCCGACGGGGCCGGTCGACGCCTGACCCCGTTTCACGCAACAGCCGCTCTCGCATCAGCGGCGCAACCGCGTCCATCCACCTTTATCCCCGGGAAGGAGACCCCGCATGGGTTGGGAATTCTGGCTACAAACCCTGGCCAACGGCTTGGTCATGGGTGCCATTTACGCTCTCGTAGCCGTCGGGCTGGCCCTGATCTTCGGCGTACTCGACATCGTTAATTTCTCGCACGGCGAGTTGTACATGGCGGGCGCGATGTTCACCTGGTTCTTTGCCGAACGGCTGGGCCTGGGCTATCTCGCCAGCATTCCAGCCACGCTGCTGCTCGCCGTGGGCATGGCGCTGCTGATCTTCTGGCTGGTCCGCCAGACCGCGGGCCAGATCGAACGTTCCGTCATCATCACCCTCGGCGTGGCCATGATTCTGCAAAACGGCGCCATGCTGATCTGGACGGCCACCCCCAAGGAAGTCGTGTACGAGCCCCTCTTCGGTCTCGTCGAGTTGGGCCCCATCGTCATGCCCAAGGCGCGCCTGATGGTGCTGGCCGCCGCCGCGGCGTGTATCGCCGGGCTGTTCCTCTTCCTTCAGAACAGCCACACCGGCCGCACCATCCGCGCGGTGGCGCAAAACCCCAGGGCCGCCCTGATGGTCGGCATCCGCCCCAACCGGGCCATCCTGATCGCCGTGGTGCTGGGCATCGTGCTCGCGGCCGTGGCCGGCATCCTGCTCGCGCCGGTGTACTCCGTGCATCCCATGATGGGCCAGGGCTTCATCGTCAAGATCTTCGCCATTGTCATCATCGGCGGGCTTGGCAGCCTGGTGGGAGCCGTCGCCGTGGCTTTCGCCCTCGGCATCTTCGAAAGCCTGATGGTGATGCACGTCTCGATGGCCACCGTTGAGGTCATGACCTTCGCCGCCATGATTCTCGTTCTGCTGCTGCGGCCCCAAGGCCTGTTCAGCCGCACCATCCGTATTTAACAGGGGGTCAACATGCAACATCGCTATCGTCCCCTCGGCATTGGCCTGCTGGCCGTCCTGGCCGTGGCCCTGCCACTGCTCACCGACTCACCCTATGTCCTGGGCATCGGCATCACCTCGCTGACCTTCGCCGTGCTCGCCATGTCGCTCAACCTGGTCCTGGGCTATGGTGGTCTTCTATCCTTCGGCCAAGTCGGTTTCTTTGGCCTGGGCGCGTATACCGCGGCGCTGCTGGTGGTCGACGCCGGCTGGAACTTCTGGCCGGCGGCGCTGGCCGGAGCCTTGCTGGCCACCGTGTTCGGCCTGGTCATCGGCTTCGTCTCGCTGCGGCTGTCGCGCCACGCCTTCGTCATCGTGACTCTGGCCTTCACCGTCATTCTCGAACTGGTGGCCAAAGACTGGAGCATCCTGACGCGCGGACCGGCCGGCCTGCCCGGCCTGCCGCCGCCGGAAATCGGCGGCTTCCAGATCGAGGGACCGCAACACTATTATTGGCTGGCCCTCGCGGTGGCCGCGGTTCTACTGGCCCTGGTGTATCGCGTGATTCAGTCGCCCGCCGGTCGCTTGATGCAAGCGATCAAGATGAATGAAGCACTCGCCAAATCGCAGGGCATCCATCCCCTGCCTTACCGCCTGCTGGCCATCGGGCTCTCCGCCTTCATCGCGGCCATTATCGGTGCCGTGCATGTCTTCAACCTCAGCGTGGTCGATCCCACCATCTTCCACTTCTATTACGCCGAAGCCATCCTGATCATGGTCCTGCTGGGCGGCGTGGGCGGCTTCTGGGGCGTGATCGCCGCCGCCGTCGTGTTCTCCATCGTGCCCGAACTGCTGCGCATCACCGTCGACGCCCGGGCCGTCATCTACGGCGTCCTGCTGGTGGTCATGATGCGCTACATGCCGGAGGGGCTCGGCGGTCTGCCGCAACGCTGGCAGCGCTGGCGCGCCCGTCAACAGGCAAGAGAGGAGGCAAGCCATGACTAAACCCAACCCTATCCTGCGCCTGACCGGCCTGAGCAAGAACTACCAGGGTGTCCAGGCCTTGAAGCAAGTCTCGTTCGATGTCCGGCAAGGCAGCATCACCTCCCTCATCGGCCCCAACGGTTCGGGCAAAAGCACCCTGATCGATTGCATCAGCGGCTTCCAGCAGGCCAGCGCCGGCCGCTGGTTTCTGGCGGGTCATGAGATCTCCCAGGCCCCGCCCTGGGAGATCGTCACCAGCGGTATGCGCCGTACCTTCCAAACGGTGCGCCTCTATGCCGAGATGAGCGTGCGCGACAATCTGCTCGTTGCCCTGCAAGGCCGGGGCATGCGCCCCTGGTCCCGCAACCTTGGGCAAGGCGCGCACTGGCGGCGCTTCCAGGCCGATGCCCATCAACAGATCGACGACATCGCGGGCATCGTCAAACTCACGCATATTCTCGATCTGCCCGGCGGCGCCATTTCCTATGGCCAGCAGAAGCTCGTCGCTTTGGCGGCGGCGCTGGTCGGCGAACCCGGCCTCATCGTCCTTGACGAGCCCTTGGCCGGCGTCAACCCCACCCTGTGCCGCGAGATCGGCGATCTGCTGCAAACGTTCCAGGCACGCGGCTATACCTTTCTGCTCGTCGAGCACAACATGGATTTCGTCATGCGCCTGTCCGACACCGTCATCGTCCTCGACCAGGGCCAACTGCTGACACAGGGGCCGCCCGCCGAGGTCCAGCAAGATCCGCGCGTGCTTGAAGCGTATATCGGCGTTCCCGCCACCCCGCGCCAGGAGGCCTTGGCATGACGGCCCGCTCCACTCAGACCGCGGCGACGCTCAGCGGCTCGCCGACCCTGCTGGCCATCGACGACCTCTGGGCGGGCTATGGCGAGGCGTCCATCGTGCGCGGCGTCAGCGCCAGCATCGCGACGGGCGAAATCGCCACCATCATCGGCCCCAACGGCGCGGGCAAGTCCACGCTGCTGCGCGGCATCTTCGGCGAACTGCACCACCATCGCGGCACTCTCACCTTTGCCGGCGAGCGCATCGAGCACGAAAACTGGGATCGCCGCCAGCGCCGTGGCATCGGCTTCGTGCCGCAAGGGCGCTGCAACTTTCCCGGCATGGTCGTGCGCGAGAACCTGCTGATGGGCACTCACATGCTGCCGCGCGCCAAGCGGGCGGCGGCCATCGAGCATGCCATCGAGCTTTTCCCCATGCTGGGCCGGCGCCTCAAGGTACCCGCCGGCAACCTGAGCGGCGGCGAGCAGCAAGTGCTGGAGATGGCCATGGTGCTCACCCAGTCGCCGCGTCTGCTGCTGCTCGACGAGCCCTCGCTGGGCCTCTCGCCCAAAACCATGGGCGAAGTATTCGACGCGGTGTGCCACATTCGATCGCACGGCGTCACCGTGCTGATCGTGGAACAGAACACCGCCGGCGCCATCGCGGTGTCCGATACGGTGTGGGTGCTGGAGCTCGGGCAACTCATTGCCTCGGGTCCCGCCGCCGACATCGCCCAAGACCCCCGCATCCGCCAAGCGTATCTCGGCGGTTGACCCCGCCTTTTTGCGACGACCGCCACTCTCCCATGCCACACACCATGAAGCCGGACACCAGGATCATCCACGCCGGGCGCCCCGATACCGGGCCCGTCAACACACCTATCTACCGGGCCTCGACGATTCTCTTTCGCGATCTCGCCGAGTTCGACGAAGGCAAAGACCATGCCCGCCACGCCCTGACCTACGGACGCTACGGCACGCCCACCACCTTCCACCTCGAAAACGCCGTGGCGGAACTCGAAGGCGCGCATGCCGCCACGCTCGCCCCGAGCGGACTGGCCGCCATCACCACCGCGCTGCAAGCCTTCCTGCGCCCTGGCGACCATCTGCTGATGCCCGCGAGCGTATATGGGCCGGCGCGCCGGTTCGCGCAGCAGTTTCTTGCCGCTCGCGGTGTGGCCTCGGACTTCTACGCCGCCACCAACGCCGCGGGCCTGGAACCTCTCCTACGCGCCAACACCCGCGTGGTGTATCTCGAATCCCCGGGATCCCTGACCTTCGAGATGCAGGACATCCCGGCCATTGCATCACTCTGCCGGGCGCGGGGCATCATCACCATCGCCGACAACACCTGGGCCACGCCCCTGGTGTTCCGCCCTCTCGATCATGGCGTGGATGTCTCCGTCCAGGCGGCCACCAAGTATCTGGTGGGCCACTCCGATGCGATGATGGGCACGATCGCCTGCACCGCAACCGCCTGGCCGGCCCTGGCGGAGGCCGCCACCGACCTCGGTCTCTGCGTGAGTCCCGATGATGCGTTCCTAGCCTCGCGCGGACTGCGCACACTCGGGGTGCGCCTGCAACGCCATGCCCAGAGCGCCCTCACGGTGGCTCAATGGCTCGAAGGGCGGCCCGACGTGGCGCGCGTCGCCTACCCGCCGCTGCCGTCCGACCCCGGCCACGCGCTCTGGCGCCGCGACTATCATGGCGCCAGCGGCCTGATGGGGGTGTGGCTGCGCCCCGGCGTAGAACGCGAAGCCATCCGCCGCATGGTCGACAACATGACCTGCTTCCGCCTGGGTGGCTCTTGGGGCGGCTTTGAAAGCCTGGTATTTCCGGTGGCGCCCAGTTCCGCCCGCGGTTTGGCCGTGGCGGACGAGCCCGCCTATCTGCGCCTGCACGTCGGTCTGGAAGATGTCGACGACCTGCTGGAAGACTTGGCGGCCGGCCTGCGCCGGCTGCGCGCCTAATTGTCTAGGAGTATCTCAATGTCTACTCATCCCGATCTCTCTGTCCAGGCTCACGAGCTGGTGGCACGCTCACGCCGGGAGCTTACCCAACACGGCCTGAACCGCACCTCGCTGGCCCGCATCCGCGAAGATCTGGTGGCGCTCGCCGCCCATCCCGCCCTGCGCGACGCCGACACCTTTGCCATGCGCCCCGGCGGCCAAGGCAAAATGTATCGCCTCCATGAAGACGACGATGGCGGCTATGCGCTTTACATCAACGTCTGCGGCGCCGGCGTCGTCTCGCCGCCGCATGATCACACCACCTGGGCGATCATCGCCGGTGTCGAGGGCCTGGAGCACAACACCTTCTACGACATCGACGACCAGGGCCGGCCGCAGACGAAGGGCCACAAGGCCATCGGCGCGGGCGACGCCATCGCCCTGATGCCGGACGACGTCCACAGCATCGACACCCGCGACGGTGAACGCGTGGTCTGCCTGCATTTCTACGGACTGGCGCTCCCCAGCCAGACCGAGCGCCGCGCTTTTTTTGACGAAAGCGCGGCCAGCCGCTACGCCCCGCAACCTGAAATCGTGAGCTGGCCATGATCGACGCCGCCACCCTGCACCGCCGGTTGCGCGACGCGCGCCGCCCAGACGCCGCCCCCGCCCAGGAACTCGCCTTGGTCGACATCCGTGAGCCGGGCGAATTCAAGGACGGCCACCTGCTGCTGGCGAGCAATCTACCGCTCAGCCGCCTGGAATGGCTGGCCCCTTCGGTTTTGCCCCGCCTGGACGTCAGCGTCGTCGTTTGCGCCGCCACCGCCGACGACCCCCGGCTGGCGCGAGCCGCCTCGGCCCTGCGGCGCTGGGGCTATACCACGGTAAAAACGCTGGATGCCGACTTCGCGCAGTGTGAGCAAGCCGGTTTCGTCGTTTTCACCGGCTTTAATGTCCCCAGCAAAGCGTTTGGCGAATGGCTGGAACGCAACCGCGATACGCCCCATGTTCGGGCGGGCGATCTCGCCGGCCGCCTGGCCGACGCCTCGCCTCCCCTGGTGCTCGACTGCCGCCCCGCCGACGAACACGCCCGGGGCGCCGTGCCCGGCGCCGTCAACCTGCCCGGAGTGGAGCTCGCCCGCCGCGCCGCGATGCTGGATCCGGGCGGCACGCGACCCATCGTCGTGCACTGCGCCGGCCGCACGCGCGGCATCGTGGCCACGCAAACCCTGATCGATCTCGGCTACCCCAACCCTGTACAAGTACTCGAGAATGGCCTTATGGGCTGGCAATTGTCCGGACATGAGCTCGGCGCCACGCAGGCGGCCCCGCTTGCCGCGCCGCCTGCCCCGCCGCCCGACTGGCTGGTGGCGCGCGCGGTCGCGCTGGCCGAGCGCTGCGGCGCCCGTGCATGGAGTGAGGATGCGGCGGGCTCCACTACCGGCCACACGGTCTACGGCTTCAGCGTGGGCACCGCAGACGAGGCTGCCCGGCTGGCCCCCGAAGGCTTCCACGCCGTGCCCGGCGGTCAGCTCCTGCAAGGCCTGGACGATCATGTGGCGGTCCAGGGCGCCCGGCTGATCATTCACGCCCCGGACCCCGTGCGCGCCGCGCTGACCGCGGCCTACCTGTGCCAAATGGGCTGGAACGACGTGTGGTGGTTGAACACGGCGGGCGGCAAAGCCCAGCCCAAGGTCAGCCGGATAGCGCCTCAGCCGCGCCCCGCCTCGGCGGCGGAGCCCTGGCTGGTGGCGCGGCCAAATTGGTGGCGCGAGGCCGGCACTCTGATCCTCGACCTCGGCAACAGCCGCCGCTATCGGGAGCAGCATCTGCCCGGCGCCCAATTCGCCGCCCGGGCCCTTCTGCCGCAGGTCTTGCAACCGGGGCCACGAATCCAGCGCATCCTGCTCTGCTGCGACGACGGCGAGCTCTCCGCCGCCGCCAGCGATGAAGTCGCCGAGCTCACCGGCCTCGACGTGTTCGTGCTGCAGGGCGGCGTCACGGCCTGGGCCGATGCCGGCGGGCCTGTCGCCTCCGACCCGGTCTGGCTCACCGAAGCCATCGACGTGGCCACCACGCCCTACGATTACCGAGGCGATCTCGCGGCCCAAATGCAGGCCTATATCGATTGGGAACTGGCGCTCGAGGCACAAGTCGAGCGCGACGGCGTCCTGCGCTTCCGGGAGTGCCGCGCATGAAACATTGGGACGCCGAGGCCATCCGCGCCGGACTCTCCTACCCGGCATGCATCGACGCCATGCGCGAAGCCCTGCGCCTCACGCATGACGGCGCCATGGCCCAACCGCCGCGCCAGATCACCGCCTTTCCGGACGACGCCGGCATGGCCTTCATGCCGGGAGCCTTGCGCGGTAGCCCCTGGATCGGCGCCAAGGCCGTGCTCCGCCTGCCCGCCAAGGAACCCGGCGGCCGGCACCGCAAGGCCGGCGTTTTCATGCTCTTCAACGCCGAACGCGCCGAGCTCGTGGCCACCTTCGACGCCAACGAACTGACCCTGCGCCGCACCGCCGCCACCACCGTGGCGGCCACCCAGGCACTCGCCCGTCCCGGACCCCGCCTTGTGGGTCTGCTCGGCACCGGCCAGCTGGCCGCCGCCCATCTGGAAGCCTTCGCCACCCAAGCCGACACCCAAGGCTTCGTGCTCTGGGGCCGCAGCCGGGATTCCGCGCATCGGCTGGCCGAGGCCTTCGGCGGCAGCCAGCCCGTCACCGTGATGGAACACGCCGCCGACGTGGCCGCGCGGGCCGACGTCCTGTGCACGGTATCTTCCGCCAGCCAGCCCATTCTGGACGGCGCCGCCCTGCGGCCGGGCCAGCACGTCAACCTCGTTGGCTCCAGCACCGCCATCGATCACGAAGTGGACGCCTCGGTGGCTACCCGCGGCCCCGTCTTCGTCGACGATTTGGAGGCCGCCAGGGCCAACGCCGCCGAACTGCGCGCCGCGGTGGAGTCCGGCCGGTTCCAATGGCGGGACATCGCCGGCACGCTGGGGGCGGTGCTGGCTGGCGAGCACCCGGGCCGGCGTTCCGCCGACGACATTACGATCTTCAAATCACTGGGGCTTTTCGCCGAGGATGTGCTGGCGGCGCGAGTGTTGGTTGGCGGGTGAGACGCCGGCCTGGTTACGCTTTTCCTCATCGACGAATCCCACTCAGCCCTCCGAAGCATTGATAGTGTGCCGAGTAGAGCAATTGGATTATCCGTCGCTATCGCGCCTGGTGTAGCATTCATCATCTGAGAGCCCGGAGACACTTCTGGGTTCGCTCGTCGCCGGTGCGGGGTTCGGCGAGCCGTTGCATACCACGCGCACAGTGAGCGTGTTCTGCCGCGCAGAAGATCGAAGACCTCGTCGGCCTGGATGAACACTACGAGATCGAAAGCAACACCGTCGAACGCCGCGAAGAATGATCGGCGCAGACCCTCTGCCGGCCAACGCCAAGATGGCCACGATCATCGGAATCGAGGATCAAGGTGCCGGAATCGCTTATCACGGTCACCGGCCCGGCTGGCGTAAAGCGGCCAACAGCGTCGTTTGATCACCCTCCTCCTGAACGCTCCATTGATCACCACGAACATCCGCGACGGATCATGACGATATAGTTCTGCCATCGCTTCATCATGGGCTCTATTTCTCATAGTTTCTGCTTTTCCAATCCTGCCAACATTCCACCGCATGATAGAGATCGGCGACCCGGGTATTTTTGTTGCCCTGAGTATTACGCGACTTCGGCGGCGTTGCGACACACGGGCATTCTGTATACGTAAGTACTCCGGTTCGACCTTCTTCTTGACTCCCGTCCTAGAGTGGCTCCATTCCGAATTCGTCAGCACGCTCTCCGGCCATGTCCGTGGATTTGCCGCGATAGCTGCGCGAGCCCCTGACTGATGGAAAACATGTGAGTTTCGGCGCGCACACCATTGCCTTCACATGGACCTTGGCCAGGGCATTGCGCAGGCGTGCGGGAAGCACAACTACCGCCTCCACGATCGTTACGCGCCGCAGCCGGCGCTCGATAGCCACAAGCCCCGCCGGGCAACGCCGTGTATACGCTCCTGATTCTCACCCACAGCGCGCAGGGCCCGCCCTATCTCATGGCTCAGCACCAGGCCCCGCGCATCCCGGCTCGCCTGCGTTACCCCGTGGTCCATCCGGTGGTGACTCCCGCGGCGATGTTGTATCGTTATTGCGATTGGTCGACCGGTTGCTGACTGGCCCATTTACGAATTGAACAAGACCGAACCCATGGCATCACGCGATGTCGCAGAACATGCTGCATGCGGCTCCGATCGTTCCGGCCCGAATTTTGAACGCATCGCGTCAGGCCGTCCGTTCGAAGAGGTCGCCAGACAAATCCGGCGCGAGCTTCAAGCCGGCACCTTGAAGACAGGGGATCGCTTGCCCCCCGAACGGGCGCTCTCCGCTCAGTTCGGCATCAGCCGCAACACCTTGCGTCAAGCGCTTCGCGCCATGCAAACCACAGGGCTTCTGGAAATGCGGCCCGGCAAGGGTGGCGGCACGTTTATCCGTGAAGGTGGAGGCGATGCCATTCTGGTTGGGCTCTCAGACCTGACCCGGATGGGAATCATTCAGCCCGAACACCTCAGAGAAGCCAGAACAGCGCTTAGCACCACGGTCGCGGCGTTTGCCGCGCAGCGTCGCACGGCGTCGGATCTTGAAGCCTTGGCGGCCACTATCGCCCAAAGCGAGCAGGCCGCGCGCGCCAATGATCTCGACGAGCGTGAGCGACTCGGATTCGAATTTCAGCGGCTCCTCGCGGCGGCTACGGGAAATCCCGTCTTCATCGTGTTTACCAACGCCATCATCGAACTCAACGCCGCCTTGGCCAGGCGGTTCGGCGCGCCAAGCAATCGCACAGTCCTGCCACGGCGACGCCGGATCTACGAAGCGATCAAAGCCGGCGATCCGGCACGGGCCGCGGCGGCCATGGAAGAGTTCCTGGCGATGCTGGAGCGTTTTTACGTCAGGGGGCGGGCGAAAACCGCTCAAAAAGCCGTGGCCTCCAACGCACGCCAATCTTGACCGGTGCGCGACCACAGCGCCTGGAGAACACTAGCCGCCCCACCGTCCGTCCACGCAGACGGCGCCCCGTCACGGCCCATCCCGCCTTGGCAGGATCCCGCAAGGCGGCCTTGGCCCCAAGGTCGCTGACTCCCGGCTCGTGCGCAGCAAGCGAGCGGGAGGCTCGTGCCGCCCTACGCCAGGCGCTCAACATTTCAACCTTATACCTGACGGTGAAGATCGCGCGTGAGGCGTGGACGGGAAAGCCTTCGGTGCCGGCGGATCCCGCCTCGCTGACCTCGCCTTGAACGACGACGCTTGCGCTTCGGCCTGTGATCCATCGATGCATCCATCGATGCATTGACAGGGCTTTCCGCGAACATTACATTTGAAGGGTGACCCGAAAACAATTACGGGTCACCCGAAACCTAAGGAGACAGAAATGAAAGCTTCGCTACGTCTTGCCAGTCGATTGGTGCCCATGCTGTTGTTGGCCGCGAGCGCCAGCGCGGGCGCGCAGACCTTCCCCACCAAACCGATCCGCATCGTCGCGCCGTACAGTGCCGGCGGCACGATCGACGCCATGGCCCGCATCCTCCAGGATCCGTTGTCGAACACGCTGGGGCAACCCGTCATCATCGAAAACAAAGCGGGCGCCGCGGGAGCCATCGGCACCGCCGACGTGGCCCGGGCGCCGGCCGATGGCTACACCTTGGTGCTGGGGAACAACGGACCACACAGCATCCTGCCGGCCATCTCGAAACAGCTCCCCTACGATGGCCTGAAGGATTTCACCCCGGTCTCGCTTCTGGCAACAACGCCGCTCTTGCTGATCGTGAATCACGATGTGCCGGCGTCAGACCTCAAGTCGTTCATCGAGTTTGCCCAGCAAGCCGCAAAGCCGTTGGCCTTCTCGACGTCCGGTGTCGGCGCCGTGTCGCATCTCACCACGGAGGCCTTCGCCCGCCAAGCGGGCTTCGAGGCCATGCACGTCCCCTACAAGGGGCAAGCGCCAACCCTCAACGCCGTGGCTACGGGAGAGGTGTCTTTTGCGATTACCTCACCATCGTCGACCGTCAACGCTTTTGTCGATAGCAACAAGGTGAAGGTCTTGGGCGTGACCACGCCCGAACCGTCGCCGGTGGCGCCGGGCGTGCCCACGATCGCATCCGTCGTCCCGGGCTTCCAGGCGGAGCTCTGGTATGGCTTGCTGGCGCCGGCCAACACGGCCCCCGAGATCATCGCAAAGCTCAACGCCGCCGTTACCTCGGCGCTGGCGGACCCCGGTCTGGTCGAAAGGTACGAGAACATGGGCGCGGTGGTCCAGGCCAGCACCCCCGCGGCGCTGGCAGACCTCATCAGCACCGAGATGCCGAAGTGGGCGGAAGTCGTGAAAAACGCCAACATCCGCATCGAATAGCCCCAATAAATCAATCCGGAATGACAGAAACCAACGTGATACCTGTTAATGATCCCCTTCCTTCCGGCAAAGTACTGGGGCGGCGGGAACTGGTCCTCGAAGCCGATAAAGCGCGCCAACATCGCCAAAGCATCGGCTCGCTTGATAACGAGCTCTTCCCGACCGAGACCGGTCCGAGACCCATCTGGCCCAGCGCCGGCCTGTTCTACGAAGCCATGGAGTTCCCCGGTCCTCGGGAGCACGAACAAGGGCGCGCAGCCTTCAACTCGGGCATTCATTGGAACTTCCACGGCATCCTGCATGCGGGAGACCGCCTCAATCTACAGGCCAGGGTTTCTGATCGATGGATCAAGCGCGGCCGCGAATACGCCATCATTGAAGTCACGGCGCATAACCAGAGGGGCGAGCTGGTGGCGGTTGGCGGGTTCAAGGAATCCTGGGACCGGCCTCCTGCGTATCACCCGCCTCTTCGGTCTTTGGATGGGGTCGCCAGCAGTTGGTGGACGGAACCGCGCGGGGCCGAGGTGGGGCGCTTCGATTGCCACTACACCGACGCCATGTCCAGACTGTTCTGCGGCTCCGTGCGCAACCTGCATACCGAACCAGAACTGGCTCGCCAGCGTGGTTTCGATCGCCTGGTGATCGCCGGGCCGCAGATCGTTTCTCAAATGTCCGAACTCATGACGAGAGCCTTCGGCCTGGGTTATCTCACCGCGGGAGAAATCAAGGTCAACCTCCTGAAACCCGTCTTCTCCGGCGACACGATCAGCGCCCGGGTCGCCTACATCGATCCCAACGACGAAGGAGGCAAACACGGCAAAAACGCCCAGGTGCAAGTCGCAATCTGGGCGGTCAATCAACATGCCGAAACGGTGGCGGGAGGCATGGCTTGCGCCGGCATCAACCTGGGAAAGCCGCCACGTACAACCGAGCAGAGCGTCTAGCATGAGAAAGGAACCCGGCACACACTCTCTGGGTAGCGCCCTGACGGCGCTCGCGCAGGCCAATCCAGGCAAGGCCGCCTTGACTTTCCAAGGGCAGACGCTCAGCCGCGATGCGCTGGAGCGCCGCGCCAACCAGTTGGCGCGGGCCTTTGCGGCGCTTGGCGTGCGCCAGCACGACTTCGTGGCCATTATCCTGCCCAACGGCGTGGAGTTCGTCACGTCGGTGCTTGCCTGCTGGAAGCTCGGCGCCACCCCGCTTCCCATGTCGGAGCGCCTTGCGCCAGCGGAGCTGGACGCCACACTGAGGCTGGCGCAACCCGCTTTAGTGGTTGGCCTGGACCCAGGCGTCGAGCTTGGCCTGCCGTGGGTGCCCTCATCATTCGTGCCTGAAGACACACTTCCCGATGATCCCTTGCCCGACTGCGCGGCATATGCCTGGAAAGCCATCCTCTCCGGCGGAAGCACGGGACGCCCCAAGATCATCGTGGACGGCAACCCGGGCACGATGGGCCCACACGCGCTGAACTCCACCCTGGACGCCGACGATACGGTACTGGTGCCTGGCCCCATGTATCACAACGCCGGCTTCAAACACTGCATGAACGGCCTGCTGGCCGGCGCCCACGTCATCGTCATGCCGCGCTTCAACGCACAAGAGACCATCACCCTGATCTTGCAATGGCGGGTCAATTGGGTATCCCTGGTCCCGACGATGATGAATCGCATCTGGAAGCTTCGGGAGAGCGATCAACTGCCTGCCGAGCTGCCCAGCCTGCGCGTTTTGTACCATGCCGGCGCGCCGTGTCCGCCGTGGCTCAAGGAAGCCTATATCGAATGGCTTGGCGCCGACCGGATCTTCGAAATCTACGGCGGTGCGGAGAACAACGGACTCACCTTCATCACCGGCCCGGAGTGGCTGGCACATCGCGGATCGGTGGGCAGGCCGCTTCCCGGATACGACTTCCGGATCCTGGATAACGCGGGCAGAGACTGCGCCCCTGGCGAGATCGGCGACATCTACATGAAGCCGGACTCCGGGCCTGGCTCTACCTACCGCTACATCGGCGCGCCGCCTTGCCCGCAGCATGAAGGCTGGGAGACGCTGGGCGATATCGGTTACCTGGATCAGGACGGCTACCTCTACATTTGCGACCGGAGTACCGACATGATCCTTCGAGGGGGAGCCAACCTCTACCCCGCGGAGATCGAAGCCGCCATCGATGGCCATCCTCTTGTCTGGTCGAGTGCCGTCATCGGCTTACCCGACGACGATCTTGGCAGTCGTGTCCATGCGATCGTGCATGGCGACACAGGCTTGACCGAAGCCGCCTTGCGCGCGCATCTGGATGAACGGCTCACGAGGTACAAGCAGCCCGCCACCTTCGAGTTCGTCTCGTCTCCAGTGCGTGACGAGGCCGGCAAGGTAAGGCGCAGCGCCTTGCGTGCCGACCGCCTGGCGTCCCAAGAACCTGATGCTTTTCATTCCACGGAGCAAGACGCATGTCCCGCTATCAAAACTACCAGCACCTGAAGATCGATGTTGCCGACAAAGTGGCAACCGTCACCCTGAACCGGCCCGAAGCCCGGAATGCCATCAATCAGCGCTTCATCCAGGAACTGCGCAAAATCTGGGACGACCTGGCCGACGATGCGTCGGTCAATGCCGTCCTCCTCACCGGCGCAGGCAGCTACTTTAGCGTGGGTGGCGACGTCAAAGCCATGTCCGAGCGTCCGGGCGGCGATGTCCTTGAAGACGGCGAAGTCCACGACCCGATGATCAGCCGACGCCTCGTCAACCGGTTGCTGGAGTTGGATAAACCCATTGTCTGCGCGATCAACGGAGACGCCATCGGCCTTGCCGCCACCATCGCGCTACTTTGCGACGTCACCGTAGCCTCCGAAAGCGCTCGCATCGGAGATACTCACGTCAGTCGGGTAGGGTTGGTCGCAGGCGATGGCGGCACAGTCATCTGGCCTTTGCTCGTCGGGGTGGCAAAAGCCAAAGAGTTTCTGATGAGAGGAACCCTGTTGACGGGAATCGAGGCCGAACGCATAGGACTGGTAAATCACGTGGCGGCTCCCGACGAGGTGCTCGCCAAAGCGCGCCAGATTGCGCAGGAATTGGCGCATGGGCCGACCTGGGCGATTCGTTGGACGAAGCTGTCGGTCAATCAGATCGTGAAAGAGCGGGTCAACGGGCTCCTCGAGGCCTCGATGGCTCTGGAACAAATCACGTTCACAACGGCGGACCATCGCGAGGCCACCCAAGCGTTCACGCAAAAAAGAAAGCCGGTTTTCGGGGGCACTGACTAAGTCTTTCAGAAAATCGATGACTCGCCGAGGGAGCTCCGTCGGCGCAGGGCTGAAGTCCAACTGCAGATTGGGGTGCACATTGTCGATAGCAACGATGGAACGACTCGCGAGGGTGGTGGATTTCACTTGCACCTGCATGCCGATCGGCATCGCGCCGTTCACCGCCATTGCCATCGCGCGCATCGCATAGGCCGCCGCCAACGCCAGCGTACGCAGGCGCTCATCCCCGGTGGCATCGAATTGCCGCGCCGCCGAATAGGCGAAGCGGTGGCCGCGAAACTGATCATCGCGCTCCAGGTAAGGCCTCAGCCGTTCGGTGCGTTCCAGTGCTTCGGCTTGCAATTCCCCGCTCGCCGTCTGTTCCGCCGCAATGCGCAGGCATTCCACCCAGTGGCCTCCGCACCAATCACCATCGTCGGTGGTCTGATCAAAGTTTTCAAATGAAATAAAATGACGACGTCATCTGGATCGAGAACCTCGCCGACCGTGCCTCGCAGCCGCGCCCCCCTTCTCGGGATCGAACACTATCTCCCCTATCAACTAGCTCTGATTTCTCAGCGCCTCGCACTGACACTCGAACAGCGCTTCCAGCATCGTCATGCTTTTTCGCGCAACGAATGGCGTGTTTTGGCGTTGGTGGCGGAGATGCCTCAGTGCACGGCGGCCGAGCTGGTCACCCGTTCGGGCATGGACGCTGTCGCCGTTCATCGCGCGCTGAAGAAGCTGCACGAATCTCAACTGGTGGCGCAGGTTCGCGACATTCGAGACGGCAGGCTCAAGCGGCAGGCGCTGACCAAAGCCGGCAGGCGCACCTATGACGACATCGTGCCGCTGGCGCGCCAACTGGAAGACGATCTGCTGAGAAGCCTCAAGCCACGGCAGGTGGCTCTCCTGAGACAAATGCTGCGGCAACTCTTCCGGGAGAGTCAGACGCATTGGGAGGAAGACTGAAGCGCCTGCGGTCCTGTCTTCGTCTTCGACATGACGATCCTCAGATCGCTGGGGCTGTTCCTCGCCTACCGCGCCCTTCCTTGTCCTCCCGCCTCCAGCACCCCCGAGGGCTTGACCCCGAAACGCGCCTGAAACCGCCGGCTGAAGTGCGACAGCTCTGAAAACCCGCTGGCGAATGCCGCTTCCGACACGGTGCGTGCGGTGCCCTGGCTCAGCATGCGATGCGCGCGCTGCAGGCGCTGCTCCACGAGATAGGCTTCCACGCCCACGCCGGGTTCGGCGTGGCGCTGGAACAGCCGCTGCAGCGTACGCAACGACATGCCCGCCTCGTGCGCCACCGCCGCCGGCGATAAGCCGGGCTCGGCCAGGCGGCGGTCGATGATCCGGCACACCTGCCAGAAGGCCACCTGCCCGTAGGCCTGGGGATCGGGCTGGCCGGCTTCTGACAAGCGCGCGGCCAGCAGGTCGGCCACGCCGCCCAGCAGGGCCTGGACGGTGGCGTCGCTCAGGCCCTGATCGCGCGACGTCAGCACTTGCACGGTTTGCCCAAGGATGCGCGTCAGGCCGTCGTCGGCGGGCATGCGGTACGGCGCCTGCCAATGCCGGAACGAGGGCAGCCGGGCGCGCAGCAGCGTGCGCGGCAGCAGCAGGATGCGCCGTTCGACCGCGCCTGGAAAATCGATCTCGAACGGTTGCACGCTATCGAGAATGCCGATATCGCCCGCCGCCAGGCCAACTTCGCCGCGCCGCTGCACCAGCCGCGATACGCCTCGCGCCTGCAGGCTGATCATCAGGAATTCGTCGCTGGCATGGCCGGCGTGCCGTTCGGTGCGCTGAATGCGGTGCGCCGCCGAGCGGAAATTGACGAAACGGGCGCCGGCCTGGTCGCGGCTGTCGATACTGCCGTGAAACGCTTGGTCCGGCCCGGCCTGGCGCGGCGTCATCATCACGTCGAGCACGGCCTGGCAAACGACGTCTTTCCAGAAATCCACCCGCTGGGCCGGTGCGCCCGTGGCTCGCCAGCGGCGCCAGGGCTGCGCCACGACGGAATCCTGCCTTGCGGGACTCGACGGCATGAGTGGAAACCTCCAATTCATTCCCGGCGGCTGTCGCCCTGGGACAAAAGCCGTGGCGCGCTGGGCCAAGCCGGCCGGGACGGACAAAGCCACACTAGCGGCCATGGCGGTGGTGTTTGCCCGCGAGGATAACAAGCTGGTTGGCCCGCCTACCACTCAAACGCCATGGCCCGACTATTTTTTCATACGCCGGCATCAGCGCCAACGGCCGGCCGACGGATCGTAACCCAGACTGTAGGAGAGCGGATATCATGGGCAGCACGACGGTAGCCTTTCCCATCCAGCGCGTGGAAGCCGGCAAGGAGATCGCGGGCACCTGTGTCCAGTTCGGCTTCTGCACGTCGGTGTGCCCCACCTATGTGCTCGATGGCCAGGAGAACGACTCGCCGCGCGGGCGCATCGCGCTGATCCGCACCATGCTGGAGCAAGGCGGGCCGCCCACGCCCGAGACCGTGATCCATCTCGACCGCTGCCTGTCGTGCCTGTCGTGCACCACCACCTGCGCCGCGGGCGTCAACTATCGTGAACTGATCGACACCGCGCGCGACTATATCGAAGCTTCCGGCGTGCGGCCGTGGCACGAACGTGCCTGGCGCGCCGCGCTGGCCCGCTTGCTTACCTCGCCGCGCGCGCTGTCGCTGGGCATGCGGATGGGCCGGCCATGGCTCTCGCTCTTCGCCTCGCGGCCTGGGCGCCTGGGCGCCATGGCGCGTCTGGGCCGCGCGCCCGCCCTGCGGGCCCTGGCGCGGCGCGAGAGCCTCACCGATCTCCAGTCCGACATCCTGCAAGCCGACGGCACCGAATCCGTGACAATCGATAGCAGCACGGTTCCGTCCGGCGCCGGTACCGGCCATGCCGCCACCGCACCATACGCCCCGAGCGCACTCTCCACCCCGCCAGCCGCCTATGCCCCGACCACGACGTTCCAACCAACCCATGCCGCCACCGCTACCTTGCGCCGCGTCGCCCTGCTCGACGGCTGCGCGCAATCGGCCCTGGGACCGGAGATCAACGATGCCACCCGCCGCTTGCTGACGCGGCTCGGCGTGGCCATCGTCGCGCCGCCCGCGGCCCGCGCCGGCGCCTGTTGCGGCGCCTTGCCGCTGCACATGGGCCGCCGCGACCAGGCGCGGGACATGGCCGCCTACTGGGTGGATGTCTGGGGCGATCTACTCGACCGCCGGGCCATCGACGCCATCATCATCACCACCTCGGGCTGCGGCTCGGTGATCCGCCACTACGCCGAGCTGTTCGACGCCGGCGACCCCCGCCAGGCCCGCGCCCGACGCGTGGCCGACCATACCTTGGACATCTCCGAATGCATCGCCAGGCTGGCGCTCCGACCCGGCGACGCGCATCGCGGCGCGCGGGTGGCCTACCACGACGCCTGTTCGCTCAAGCACGGCCAGAAGCTGACCCAGCCTCCCCGGCAGGTGCTGCGCCGGCTGGGCTTCGAGGTACTCGAACCCGGCGAGAGCCATCTCTGCTGCGGCTCGGCAGGCACCTACAACCTGTTGCAACCCGCCATCGCCGATCGCCTGGGCGAACGCAAGGCGGCCAACCTCGACGCCACGCGCCCCGACGTTATTGTGGCCGGCAACCTGGGTTGCCTGGTGCAGATCTCCCGCTTCACACCCGTGCCGATTGCCCATTGGGTACAGCTGGTGGATTGGGCCACCGGCGGCCCGGCGCCCGTGGGCCTGGAAACCTTCCAGCCGCGCGCCGTCGAGCCCGAAGCCGCCTCGGGGCTCGCCGCCGCGCCGGCCGGCGAGCCCGCCCTGGCCGACGCCGCCGACCCTACCTCTCCCGACGCTTTCTGGTAATTCCCACACCTTCTCCCGAGCCTCTCCATGACCCAAGCCTTATCCACCGCCAATCTTACCGCCTTCGTCGCCGACGTCCGCCAACAACTGGGCGACGACGCCATCACCCTGGCCGAAGCCGCCCTCGACCGTTATGGCGAACATACGCTGCCCGCGCCCGACTTCCGGCCCGGCGCCATCGCCTACCCGCGCGCCACCGAACAGGTGCAAACACTGGTACAAGCCGCCAATCGCCATCGCGTGCCGCTGTTTCCGATCAGCAGCGGCCAGAACATCGGCCTCGGTTCCAAGGCACCGGTGCGGCCCGGGCAGGTGGTGGTGGATCTCGGGCGCCATATGAATCGCGTGCTGGAAGTGAACGACGAACTCGGCTATTGCGTCGTGGAGCCGGGCGTGACGTTCCAGGCCATGTACGACGAGTTGCAGCGCCGGCAAAGCCGGCTGATGATGTCGCCCACCGCCGGCCCGCCCCAAGGCAGCCTGCTGGGCAATGCCCTGGACAAGGGCGGCGGCGGCGGCGCCAGTTCGGATCATTTCGGCAATGCCTGCGGCATGGAGATCGTGCTCGGCAACGGCGAAATCATCCGCACCGGCGACGGCAGCCTGGAGGCGGAAGAACACCTCAACTGGCATGTGTCCAAATACAGTTTCGGCCCCGCGCTCGACGGCTTGTTCACCCAATCGAACTACGGCATCGTGACGCGCATGGGCGTGTGGATGACGCCCCGGCCACCGCACGTGGAAACCTTCTTCTTCACCTTCCCCGACGACGACGATCTGGGCGAAATCGTGGACCTCATTCGTCCGCTCAAGCAGGCCGGCTTCGTCCCGACCCAGATCCGCGCCACCAACGACCTCTATCTGATCTCCTCGGCCGCCCAGCATCCCGAATATGCCCGGACCGGCGGCCGCGAGCAGATCAGCGACGCCGCCCGCCACGAGCTGCAGCGCCAATTCGGCCTGGGTTCGTGGACGATCTCGGGCGCCTTCTTCGGCGCCAGCGCCGCCGCCGTGCAGCCCCAACTGGAGCGACTGCGCGAGCACTTCACCCGCAGCGGCAAAGGCCGGTACATTTCGCCCGAGGAAGCGCAAACCATCGCGCCGCTGCACATCGCCACGCTCAACTACAACGGTATCCCCGGCGAGGGCGAGCTGCGCATGCTGGCCTGGCGCCCGGGCGGCGGAACCTCCTGGTTCCTGCCGGGCACGCCGCTGGTCGGCAAGATTGCCAACGAATTCCAGCGCCTCTCGCGCGCCATCTGCCGCGACCACGGCCTGGAGTACATGGTGTCCAACGTTTGCGGCCCGCGCTTTGCCCGCGGCGTGCATACCCTGGTCTACAACCGCCAGAACCCCGAGGAGGCCAAGCGCGCCGACGATTGCTACCGCGCCATGTCGGAGGCTTTCGCCAAACGGGGTGTTTTCGTGGGCCGCGCGCCCACCCTGTACCAGGGATACCACCAAAGCCAGCGCATGCCGGCGCTGGTGCAAGCCTGCAACGCCATCAAGCGAGCCCTGGACCCCAACGGCGTGATCGCTCCCGGCAAGTACGGGATCGACGGTTGAGTTTCCCCAATCCAGCTGGCGCCCAGCCCAGTTCCGGCACAAGCACCAGCCTCATTAACCGTCATGGCGGTGCCTGCCACCCCTGACGATAAAAAAGCGTTCTTTCACGCTAACACCCTCGAACCTTGGAGACCATCATGTTGCAATCGTTTCGTCTGCTCAGCAGTGCATGTATGACGCTCGCCGCCACCCTGGCGATCGCCGCACCGGCCTTGGCGGCCGACTACCCCGAGCGCCCCGTGAACCTGATCGTCGGCTTCCCGCCCGGCGGCGGCAACGATGTTCTGGCCCGCCTGGTGGCCTCGCAGCTCCAGGCCGATCTCGGCCAGCCTTTCGTGGTGGAGAACCGGCCCGGCGCACAAGGCTTCATCGCCTTCGGCGCCGTGAAGAACGCCGCGCCCGACGGCTACACCTTGCTCATCGGCCCCAGCAGCGGCATGACGGTCAATCCGGCGATCTATCGCGAACTGCCCTACGACGCGGTGAAAGACTTCGCTCCCGTCAGCCTGATCGGCGAGTTCCCGCTCGTCGTCACCGTCCATCCCACAACGCCCTATCAGAGCCTGCCGGAGCTGATCGAAGCCGCCAGGCAAGCGCCGGGCGCCATCGACTACGCCTCGGCCGCCACCTCCTTCCAGCTCGCCACCGAAATGTTCGCCCAGCAGGCCGGCGTGGAATTCAACCACATCCCCTACAAAGGCAGCGCCCAGGCCGTGACCGCCGTGCTGGGCCAGCAAGTGCCCCTCACCTTTGCCGACAGCGCCGCAGTCACCGCGCAGATCCGCGACGGTTCGCTGCGCGCCCTGGCCGTGACCAGCCGCGACCGGGTATCCACCCTGCCCGACGTGCCCACCGTCAGCGAGGCCGGCCTCCCCGGCTTCAACATCGTGCTGTGGTCGGCGCTGTTCGCGCCCGCCGGCACACCCGATGACGTGATCCAGACCCTGCAGCGCAGCGTGGCCAAGGCCATGAAGGATCCGGCCATGCAAGAGCGCCTAGCCTCGCTGGGGGTCATCCCGGTCGGCAGCAGCTCGCAAGCGCTGGCCGACACCCTGAGCTCGCAAATCGAGGAGTACACGCAAGTGGCCAAAACGGCCAAAATTTCGGTGGATTGAGGCCCCGAGCTCTCCCGGCGGCCCGACACTGCCCTGACCGAATAGCCGGGGCAGGAAGGGCAGCCTTACGAAAGCTGCTCCAGGGAAATCCCCATCGCCGCGGCAATGCGCTCACGAGTCAATTTCTTGGGCCTGGCCTGTGGGGCTTCCATAGCCGCATAGCTCGGCTGTCGGATCTCCAGACGTTGGGCCATGTCGGCTTGAGTCAAGCCAAGGTGCTCGCGCCAGGCGCGAATCATGCTCCAGCCGTTTTTGACATGGGCGCTAACGACCTCGTGCGGTGTCGTGTCGTCGGCCGGGATGCGGCCAGTGGGTGTGCGTGCGCCAGTAAGCCTGAGATATTCGTCGTAGGGCAGGACAACGAAGGCCGGCTTGCCATTCGTTATGAGGATGGTCGGGGTTGCACTCATGCGTCTTTCCTGGCTTTAGTAGGTGTGTTCGTCTCGCTTCTTGACTTGTTGAACTTCGATGATGCGCACCGCGGTGTCCGCATCGAACAACACACGGTAGTTGCCAACACGCATGCGATAACCATGCTCGTGATTGGTCAGTGCGATCACATTCTTGGCGTTCGGGAAGTCTTCCAACGCATCCACGGCGTCGATGATCGCGCATTGATGTTGACGGTCAATTTTGCCAAGCTGCCGCTTCGCTTTATTGGACCAGTTGATGTGATACACCTTGCTCTTTTATAGCTTAATTATAGCCTAAGCTATATAAAAGACAGAGGCGTCCGGCTGTGGAGATGACGACCTGGGCGAACTGGCAGCGTGGTGGGCATGGCAAGCACCGAATGAAAAAGGTGCCAGCATGCGGCCCGCGGAGGAAATGCGCTATGACGGAAGATACGGACGGCAGTGCGTCCGCCTGTTGCCACGCCGTAGTTCGGGTTGGCCCGCGAATCAGCATGGGACCTCAGCGCGCAATCAGCAGCAGAACTCCTCGCCGAGGAAAGTTGAGCGTTTCAACGGGAGGCTTACCGGCCCCGCTGATTCTCCGCCTCAATGATCAAATCGCGCTGCCGTAGGCAATGGTGCCCGCCGCCTGCCTGGCGGCGGTGATCCAATCGTTGCGTGGAAGACTCCGTCATCCGGCTGAATCTTTCGGTCAGACTTATCTAAGCTTCGGCCTGCAGCAGCAATTGCGTCCGGTCTACCTTGCCTCCCGCGTTGCGCGGAATCTGCTCAAGAATCTTCAAGAGTCGTGGGCACTTGAAGGCAGACAAATGTGATCGACAGAAGGCCTGCAAGGCTGTCACGGTCAGGCCGGACCCCGGCCTCAGGGCCACCACGGCGTGTACGGCTTCGCCCCACGTAGGATCCGGGCGGCCATAGGCACAGGCATCGACCACATCGGGGTGCGCCAACAGCACTTGCTCCACTTCTCGCGGGAATACCTTCTCGCCACCCGTGCGGATGACATCGCCATCCCGGCCGGCAAAATACAGAAATCCGCGCTCGTCCAGCCGCCCCACATCGCCAGGCCGGAACCAGCCATCGACGAACCGCTTTTGCGTCTGTTCGGGTTGCCGCCAATAGCCGGCCGCGATGCTCGGACCGCGCAAGTAGATCTCTCCTTCCTCACCGACGTCGGCCGGATAGCCCAGAGCCCGGGCGCCTTCATCATCATGCAGGGGATTACCCACTCCGCGCGCCGAGTTATAGGCCTGGACGCGATGCAAAATTTCCATGGCAAGGACGCTCGACAGAATCGGCTTCAGCCGAGATCGATCAGCAAGCGGCCCGGAACCCGGCCCGCCAGCAGATCATTGGCCGCGTTGAGCACACCGTCGAGCGGAACGCTGTCGGACGCCACCGTGGCCAAGGTTCCGGCGTCGAGCAGTTCCACCATCCGCCCCCAGATCGCGGGCCGGGATTCGTTGGGGAAGTAGACGCTCTCGATGCCGGCAAGCGTGACGCTGCGCAGGATGAGCGGCGCCACCGTGGCGGGGAGTTCCATCCCTTGCGCCAAACCGCAGGCGGCCACCACGCCACCGTAGCGAGTCGCCGCCAGCACGTTGGCCAGGGTGTGGCTGCCCACCGAATCGATCGCGGCGGCCCAGCGCTCTTTGGCCAGCGGCTTACCGGGTGTGGAGAACGACTCGCGGGGCAGGATCTCGGCGGCGCCCAGGCGGCGCAGACGCTCGCCTTCGCTGGCGCGCCCCGTTACCGCGCTGACCGAATAACCGAGCGCGGCCAACAGTGCCACCGCGGCGCTGCCAACGCCGCCCGCCGCGCCGGTGACCAGCACCGGGCCATCCGCGGGGCGCAATCCGGCCTGCTCGATGCGCATCACCGCCAGCATCGCGGTGAACCCCGCCGTGCCGAAAGCCATGACCTGCCGTGTGGTCGCGCCGGCAGGCACCCGGACAAGATCGGCCGCCGAGACTTTGGCCAATTGACTCAAGCCCCCCGAGCGGACTTCGCCATAGCCACGCCCCGTGATCAGCACCGGATCGCCGGGCTGCCAGGCGGAGGACTCCGACGATTCGACCACCCCCGCCAGATCGATGCCCGGCACGATAGGAAAATTCCGGATCACGGCGCCGCGATTCGTGATCGCCAGCGCGTCCTTGTAGTTCAGGCTGGACCATTCGACGCGTACGATCGTATCGCCCTCGCCCAAATCATCGGTGCTGCTCAGCTGGCGCAGCGAGGCCTGGAAGGCATCCTGGGGTTTCTCAAGCCAGATGGCTTTGAACATCGACATCTCCGAAAAAGTAGAAGAGGCACGGGCGGGCCGGCGGCGACGCGCATCGGCCGGCGCGGCGTGCGTTTGGGTAGCCACGAGCCGGAAGTAGTGCCAGAACTCGTCGAGCGGCTCGGACGTGCGCGTGAGCTTGGCGCGGAGCACCGCGCCTTCCCAGCCAATCCAGAAAAAACGGGCCAAGCCGGCGGTATCGGTGTTGGCGGGTAGCTCGCCGGCTTGCACGCCGGCCTCCAGGCAAGCGGCGACCCGCTCCTGCCACGCGGCGAGCACGGCTTCGAGTTGCGCTCGAACCTGATCGCTGATGCCGGCGATTTCCTGGCCCAGGTTGCCGATCAGGCAACCACGGCGGTACTCGTACTTCGCCATCCCGGCTTTCGCGCTCTCGCAGAATGCCTGCAGCCTGGCCATGGGTGTTTGCGCCGTGCCATCCAGCGAACGCGCCAGCTTGTTCAGAAAGAACTCGCCATAGCTGGCGATGATGGCCTGGCTGAATTGTTCCTTACTATCGAAGAAGTGATAGAAGGAGCCCTTGGGCACCTTGACCCTTTTGAGGATCTCTTCGATGCCGGTGGCGTGATAGCCCTTCTCGGTGAAAACCTCCATGCCGCTACGAATCAGAAGTGCATGGGTGGTTTCGGCGCGAGAGGATTTTGAGCTTGCCTCGCGAGCGGACTTGCTCGCGTTGGAGGCGGTGGATTTTTGCGTCATGACTTTATAGTAGACCGGTCTGTTTAATTCAAAAACTAGGGTTTTTACTATAACCACCCATATCCGCGCCAGGCCAAGGGGCCCGCGCATCCGCTCGTGCGCGAGCATCCACATTCCGGACGCAAGCACCTGTTCCTGGGCAGGCGGCCATTTGCCTATATCTCGGGCTTATCCATGCGGACAACCGCAAGACGCAGGCGACATTCGCTTGTGTGCAATGCGGCTACGAGGAAAACGCAGATGTGGTCGGCGCCCTGAATATCTTGGCGCGGGGACACCGCGTTGCAGCCTGTGGAGAGGATGTCAGCCGCGCCAAGCTGGCCAAGGTAGAAACCTTGCCCGACCCCTGATCGCTCAGCGGTAGCCGCTTCGTCTCGTGGAGCTCGCGACCTCGTTCGCGTGCTCCGGAGCGTGGCGATCGGAAGCGCGGCAGTCTCGCAGGCGCAACCCCATCACGCCATCGTCCAATCGACCAAACTCAAGCCGGCCACCCGGGCGAACTCCCCCGTGTTGTTCGTCACCAGCGTCAGCTGACGCGCTTTCGCCTGGCCGGCAATCAGCACGTCATACGGTCCGATGGGGGTGCCGCGCCGCATGAGCTCAGCCCGGATCTCACCCGCGGCACGTGCATCCTCTCGATCGAAGTCCAAGATCGGCAGATCGGCAAAGAGCAACCGAAGGGTTTCCAGGTTGAACGCGACCTTCTGGCTGCGATAGGCACCAAACCACAGTTCATGGGCCACGATGGATGACACCGCCAGTGAACCCGGCTCCGACCCCTCGACACGCGCCAGCAATTCGGGGGATCGTTGACCAAGCAGTGCGATCACAGCGTTGGTATCGAGGACGTAACGAATCATTCAAAAAGCCGATCCAGGTGGGGCCGGCGCTGTTCTTCAGGTTGCTGACGGCCCTCCGCCATGAAGTCTTGGCTGACGCCACGCGCCACCGCTGCGCGAAGCGAACTCCATCGTTCAGCCGAGTCCGCCCTGGGACGTAGGATCAACGCGTCGCCTTCACGCGAGACTTCCACCTCGTCCACAGCGAACCGAAAGTCCTTCGGCAGGCGGACGGCCTGAGAATTGCCGGATCGGAACACTTTTGCGATGTGGGACATGGCAACCTCCTGTATATACGATGGAGTATACACAATCAGTGCATGAATGCGCCACATTGATAGGGCCGCCTACCTCGCTACCCTTTCCCCTGGCGGCGTCCGCGTGGTCCACCCGGTAGTCCTTGGCCGATGCCGCCCCCGGTGGCGCGGGCAGGCACCCGGATAAGATCGGCCGCCGAAACTTTGGCCAATTGACTCAGAACTCGTCGAGCGGCTCGCCCGCGCGCTCCGAAGAAAACGCCATTCTTATGGCTTTTGACACCATAAATCATGCATGGTGTAATACACCATATGAAAGCAACGCTCATTCATCGCAGTCGGCGACAGTACAGGCAAGGCATTATTGAAGCTGTCGTCTGGCAAGTACCTCAGCCAGTCCCGCCTTCCGAGCACCCCTACAAGTACCGTTTGGTCTACATCGTAGGAGGCGAGCGAGTCGTCGGCTACGACAACGAGCGCGGCAAGGGTGACCATAAGCACTTGCTTGGGGCCGAGCTTCCATACCACTTTGAGGGACCAGATCAACTGATGCTGGATTTTCTCACCGACATTGATGGAGTCAGCGATGAATGATCGAACTTTGCGTGTGACAGTGGGCGGTGACGCCAAAGCCGCTTTGACCCGTGCTGCCGAGGCCATGAAAGCTTTGCAGCGCGGCGAATCGCCCGACCCTCACTTTGAAGTCGGGTTTGCCGATATCGGGCAGATGTTTGCGGTCTTCACCCCAAAACGCTGGGAATTGCTGGCCGCCCTGCGTGAAGCAGGGCCGATTTCAATCTCCGGGCTCGCCAAATTACTCAAGCGCGACTACAAGAATGTCCATGGTGATGTCGCAGCCTTGACCGAATGGATGGCTGTTGAAAAAGATGAAGACGGCTTGGTCTTCGCACCCTACGCGGACATCTCAGTCGATGTCCATCTGCCAGATCGGCGGGTCGCGTAAGTTAACGCGACGTGGTGGCGTGAAGAGCTGCGCAGGCGAACCACCACGGCAGGCCTGCCTACCTCCCTACCCTTTCCCCAACGGCGGCCCCGTAAACGGCTTGGCAAACGGCCCGATCGCCGCCATGTCGAACTCCACCAGGGTCACCGGCGCTTCCAGCTCCGCCGCCTGTTCCAGCACGGACTCCACGGCGTCCATGTCGTCCACGCGGTAGTACATGGCTCCCACCGACGCCGCCAGCAGGCGCAGATCAAAGCCGTGGAGGTCGGCGTAGTAGCGCCGGCCGCCGTAGTCGGCGTCTTGCAGGTTGCGCAGGATGCCGTAGCCGCCGTCGTTCATCACCAGCATCACCAGGCCCTGGCATTCCTGCACCGCGGTGGCCAGTTCGCCCAGATTGAGCATGAAGCCGCCGTCGCCCGCCAACAGCCAGGTCTTGCGGTCGGGGCGGCCGGTGGCGGCGCCGATCGCCATGGCCAGGCCCTGGCCGATGCCGCCGCCGGTGGCGTGTACGCCCTGGCCCGGCTCGAAGACCTGGAACAGGCGGTTGCCCCAGGTGCTGTTGGAGATGGTCACGTCGCGCACCCAGGTAAAGTGCCGGCCGCAGACGGCCTGCAGGGCGTCGGCCACCCGATCGTAGGGGGCCACGGCGGCGCGCATGCCTTTGGCGGCGCGGCTGCGGGCGCGGGCGGCGTCCTCGTGCAGTTCGGGGTCGCAGCCCATCCGGCCGTCCAGCAACTCCACCAGCCGCGCCAGCGCCAGCGCGGAGTCGCCGCGCACGAAGGCATCGGTGGGGTAGGCGCGGTTTTGCGCCAGGGCGTCGGCGTCGATCTGGTAGAGCGGGCGCGGCAGGCGCAGGGTGTGGGTGAGGGTTTCGGGCACGCGCAGGCGCGAGCCCACCACCAGCATGGCGTCGCAGGTGTCGTAGAAGGCCTCGATGGCGGGCTGGCCATTGAAGGCGCCCAGCGTGCCGGGCTCATCTTCGGCCAGGGTGCCGCGCGCCTGCAGCGTGGTGACCACGGCAAAGCCCATGTCGCGCAAGCGGCGCACCGAGGCGCCGGCGTGGCGCGCGCCGCCGCCCACCCACAGCACGGGCCGGCGGGCGATGGCCAGGCGGTCGGCGAGCGCGGCCAGGGCTTTTTCGTCGGGGGCCACCAGCGGCGATTGCTCGATGGGCGGCATGCTCCAGCCATCCAGCGGCGCCCCCTGCAGGTCGATGGGGATTTCCACGCTCACCGGGCCGGTGGGCGCGGTGGTGGCCAGGCGCACGGCTTCCCGCAGCACGGCCATGGCGGTGTCGGCGGTATATACCCGCAATGCGGCCTTGGAAACCGAGCGCAGCATGCCGAGCTGATCTTTGGTTTCGTGCACGTAGGAGCGGCCGCGGTCGAGGTAGTCCACCGCCACCTGGCCGGTGATGTGCAGCAGCGGCGTGCCGGCGGTCAGCGCTTCCACCAGGGCGCCGGCGGCGTTGCCGGCGCCGGTGCCGGTGCTGGTAAAGGCCACGCCCAGTTGGCCGGTCACGCGGGCGCAAGCGTCGGCCATGCCCACCGCGCCGGCTTCGCCGCGCGCACAGATGTAGCGGATGCGGCCGTCGCGCCCCAGGGCGTCGAGCAGCGGCATATTGTGGATGGACAGCACGCCGTAGGCCTGGCGCACGCCGAGGCCGGCCAAGTAGCTGGCGAGCGCGTCGCCTACGGTGAAACTCTCCAGTGGTCCGGCAGACATCGCTCCGCCTGGCGCCGGGGGCATCTCCGGCGCCAGCGGAACCTGGCTTTGCCGGGCGTGAACGCCTGCGGCTGCGTCGCGAGCGGCCGCCGGGCCATGATCGTGAACCCCGGCGGGAATGCCGGGGCTTGCGTCTGGGCGCGAGGTCAGGGAGCTCAAAGTTTGGGTCATGGTGTCCACTTATCGGTCGTAGGATGCGGGAACTCCGGTGGCGCCACGGCGCCCGGCGCCCAGGGCCTGCTCGCGCCCGCCATGGCGCAGCACTAGTTGGTTCTGGTCGTCCTTGGCCTGGCGATCCGCTCGCTCGGGGTCCACAATGGCGCGCAGCCGTTCATCAAGGCGTGCCAGCACCTCGGCGCTGCCGGGCAGGCCGGCCAGGTCGCGCCGCTCGGCGGGATCCTCGCGCACGTCGAACAGCTCGGGGCCATAGCCGGCATAATGATGGTACTTATAAAATCCGTCGGCCAGAAAATAGCCGCCGCTGGGCGAGCCCACGCCGTGGTACTCGCCGAATACCTGGCGGCCGGAATCGTCCGGCGCTCGGGCGATCTCCCACAGCGACGCGCCGGGCAGCCCCGCCACGCGCGCCTCGGGCGCCAGGGCCTCCACCAGAGTGGGAAACACATCCACCAGGCTCACGTTGGTTTGGCAGCGCCGGCCCGCGGGCACACCCGGCCCCGCCAGAATCATCGGCACGCCGGTGGATTCGCGGTACAGCGTGCCCTTGTTCCACAGGCGGCGCGCGCCCAGGTTGTCGCCATGGTCCGAGGTGTAGATCACCCGCGTGGTCGCCTCCAGGCCGGAGTCGCGCAGCGCGTCCAGCACTTCGCCCACCCGCTCGTCCATGAACTCCACCAGCGCCAGGTAACAGGCCACCGCGTAGCGACGGCGTTCGTCGGTGCCCAGCGAGGCGTCGTGGTCGGTATAGGCCAGCATGCGCGCCACCCAGGGGTGGTGCTCGCCGCCTGCCTCGGGCAGGCAGGTTTCCAATGAAGGGTCGTTTAGCACCCGCTGCAGATAGCGCTCGGGCACGACCAGGGGGAAATGCGGCGCCACCAAGCTACAGAACAGCAGCCACGGTCGCCCGGACCCCTGCGCCTGGCCCGATGCCAGCGCCTGCCCTGGCGCAACCGATGACCGACCTGGCGCCGGTGCTCGCCCTGGCGAGACCGATGACGAGTCAGACCCCTGCCCCGCCTGCCCCTCCCGCGCCCGCTCGCGCAGCCAGTCGCAAGCGCGGCGGCTCACATCCATGTCGTAGCGGTTGTAGGGTGACTCGCCGGCCCCCAGGCGCTTGAACATGCCCGAGCCGGCGGGTTCGTCGGGCAGCGGGTCGCGCACCGAACCCCACACCTGGCCCACGCCATCCTGGATATGCACCGGGATGATTTGCCGCCTGAACCCCACGGGGTCGGACTCCCGACGAAAATGCAGCTTGCCGATGGCATCAACATCCACTCCTGCCGCCGACAGCACCTGCATCCACGACGGCACGGCGCCGTCGTAGGCGATCGCATTGTCCCAATAGCGGTGTTGATGCACATAGCGGCCGGTGGCCAGGCTGGCGCGCGCCGGCACGCACAGCGGGCTGGTGGTCCAGGCCCGCTCGAACACCGTGCCGCGCGCGGCCAGGGCATCAAGGTTGGGCGTTCGCACGCAAGGGTGGCCCATGAAGCCCGCCACCCACGGGTTATGCTCGTCGGCCAGCAAGAACAGCACCGAACTCATCGCCATCCCCTTATTTGTCGGTACTGAAGCCCGAGCGCTCGACCACCCTGGCCCACTTCTGGCTCATGTCGCTCATCGTTTTCGCCAGTTCGGCGCGCGACATGGTGAGCGAATCCAGCGACATGCTCTTCAGGCCCTCACGGTAGGCGGGCGTGGCGCTCGCCGCCGCAAACGCCGTTGCCAGCGCCTCCTGCTTGGCGGCGGGCACGCCGGACAAGACATACACTCCGTAGAACAAATCTCCGGTCAGCTCCGGCATGCCCACTTCGGCCATGGTCGGCACGTCGGGCAAAAAGGCGCTGCGCTGCTCGCCCGTCATGGCCAGGGCCTTGATCTTGCCGGCATTGTGCTGGACCACCAGGTTGGGCAAGGCCGTGATCATCGCCGGCAAATGCGCGCCCGCCAGATCGTTGATCGCCTGCGCACCGCCACGGTAGGGCACGTGGATCAAAGGTGTGTTCGTCAGCCGCTCGATCTCGGTGCCGATGAAGTGCGGCTCGGTGCCCGCGCCGGGCGAGCCGTACGACGCCTGTTCGGGATGCTGCTGCGCCCAGGCCACAAAGGACTGCATCGTATCGACCGGCGCCGCGGGTCCCACGGCAAATGCGAACTGATAGCCGGCCAGTGTGGCCACGCCCGTAAACTCGGACGCCGAGTACGGCAGCTTGGGATAAATATGAGGGTAGATGGTGAACACCCCCGGCGGCGAGATCAGCACCGTCGAGCCATCGGCCGGCGCCTTGCGCAAGGCCTCGGCGGCGATCTGCCCGCCGGCGCCGGCGAAGTTCTCCACGATCGCCATATAACCCTGGTCTTTGAGATGATCGCCCGCCAGCCGCGCCGCCACGTCCACCGCGCCGCCGGGAGGGCCGGCCACGATCATGTGCAGCTTCTCCAGCGTTTGACTCGAAGCCGGCGCCACCGTCATGATGGCGGCACAGGCGGCGGCCGCCGCCGCCGGCAAAAAATGCCCCCACGCTTGCCGCTGAAGCGGCGGCGCTGCCCCCCGGGGGGGCTTTTTGCCTTGGGGGCGGCCCGGCGGCAAAAAACGCCCCCACGCTTGCCGCTGACGCGGCGGCGCTGCCCCCCGTGAGGGCTGTTTGATTTGGGGCTGCCCTGCGTCAAAAGAAAGTCTCCTGAACATCACCACGCCTCCTCAGATGTGATGAAACCATTCTAGGGATCCCGCCGCGCCAGGGATAATGAAAACCAAGCGCTTGCCCATAACCTCCCGTTTATGACCCCCGCATGAGCGACCTCTCCCGCCGACTCACACTCCGCCACCTGCGGCTGCTCGCCACGCTCGACGACCTCGGCGGCGTTACCCGCGCGGCCCAATCGCTGCACGTCACCCAGCCCGCGGTCTCCAAGGCCATCCGCGATCTGCGCGACATGCTCGCCGACCCTCTGTTCGAAGCCACCCCGGATGGCCTGGCCTGGACGGCCGCCGGCCGCACCGCGCTGCAGTACGCCCGCGCCATGCTGCGCAACCTTCAGGAGCTGGAAGAACACACCGAGCGCGCCCGCCTGGGCAAACAAGAGCGCTTCGCCATCGGCTCCACCCGCTATGCCGAAGCCATGGTCTCGGCCGCCGTGCCGGCCGGCCTGCTGCATCAGGGTCTGAAAGTCAGCCTGCATCGTGGCACGCACGAGAACATGCACGCCGAGCTGGCGCTCAAATCACTGGACATTGCCTTTGGCCGCTGCGACGCCGGCCACCGCCGGGCCGACTTCGAATACCACCCGATCTATCAAGATCGCTTCGTGATCGTGGGCGCCCCCAGCCACCCCGTGATGCGGGCGCGTGGCGCCACCCTGGCCGAACTGGCCAGCCAGGCCTGGATCCTGCCGCCGCGCGGCACCTTCACCTATCACATCTTCGAACAGACGTTTTTATCGGAAAACCTCACGCCGCCCGAAGCCTCCGTGCTCTCCACCCTGGGCTTGAGCGACCTGCGTCTGGTCGAGAGCCACCAGTTGCTGGCCCTCTTCCCGGAAAGCGAAGCCCTGCGCCTGCAACAAGCCGGCGGCCTGCAATGCCTGGCCGCCCTGCCGCTGCCATACCAACAAATCGGCGCCATCCTCTGGCGAGGGCGCAGCCCTCATCCCGCCGCCACCTTGGCGATCGACTTGCTGCGCCGGCACACCCGCCATCTGGCCGGGCGCTGAGGGCTTTGAAGGAAGCACAAAAATTCGTCCTATCAGTGCTCGATACATGCATCAGAAGGAGATCGAATACTATGAAAGCCAAGCTTAAACCTATGCCATCGTTGCGTAGCGATACAGAAGCCGAGCGATTCGTCGCGATTGCAGACCTGACTCAATTCGACCTATCAGAATTCAAGCCAGCGCAGTTCGAGATCCAGCCAAAAACGGCTGTCATCCATATGAGGCTCCCAGAGGCGCTTCTCATTGCCGTCAAGCAGAAAGCCCAGTCCGCCGGCGTTCCGTACACGCGTTACGTACGGATGCTGATTGAACGGGATTTATCGCGATAAATGTGGAGAACGCCATGCCGTCGGGCAGGATGCCACCGCTACGAACGCCCCACCCACCAGCGCAAGCCCCTCAGCCCCGCACTGCCAAGCACATTCCACACCAATCCCAGCAAGGCAGCCAGCAGCGCCGCGGCGGATCCCACCAGGTTCCAGGCGGCGCGGCTCCAACGCGACGCGGCGCCGATCACGCGGGATTTACCGAGCATTTTCAGCGTGGCCGGAAACCGCCCCTCCATCGCATCGCTGCCGCGCCGCAACGCCGCCAGTTGCCCGGGTGAATCCGCCTGCCGCAATACCCGCAGCGCCTGCACCGGCCCCTGGCGCGCGCTGATCGCGCCGAGGTCGGCCATACTTCCGCCAAACGCCCGCAGCCGCGCGGCATCCACAGCCTTGAGCCATCCCGCGGGCGAACGCAGCCCCTCTTTGGGCACGCGCCGGAAATCCACCATCCCGGCCGTCAACCGCCGAAAATGCCGGCCCAAGGGCGCCGAGATGGCGCCCGTCCTGCGGGCGGCCTTCAACACCCCGGCTCCCACCTTGGCGCCGTAAGTCGTGCCAAACGACGCAACCGCGCCCACGGTAGCCGCCAGGCCCACCGTCGCGAGGCCGACATCCAGGTAATCCACTTCCTCGTCCTGCCAATACGCGCCCGCCGCGCGGCCCAGGCTGCGGAAGTCGCCCACCGGCGTCAACTCCACCGCTACCTGGCAGGCCATCGCCAGCGAGGGCTGGCAATTGTCGGCATCGAGCGCGCAACTCCAGCACGCCTTGCCTTGAGCGTTGACATCCTCCCCTCCCTAAAGGAAGGGGATTCCTACGGCGCTCGCAGCGGCGCAAGGCTGCTGAGAGTCGCTTCGGTGGGTTCCTGCTTCGCAGAGGCTGCACGCTTGGCCCTTGCGAGCTTGGCGCGGCTGACATCCTCTCCACAGGCTGCAACGCGGTGTCCCCGCGCCAAAATATTGATCGCACCGACGACATCGGCGTTTTCCTCGTAGCCGCATTGCACACAAGCGAATGTCGCCTGCGTCTTGCGGTTGTCCGCATGGATATGCCCGCAGACCGGACACGTCCGGCTGGTGTTGTGCGGTGGCACAGTGATAAGCCAGCCTCCCGCCCACGCCAGCTTGTAGTCCAGTTGTCTGCGGAACTCGAACCATCCCTGATCGAGGATGGCTTTGTTCAGGCCGGACTTGGCCCGAACGTTTTTACCCGGCTGCTCGGCGCTGCCTGCTGCTGACTGGCTCATGTTGCGCACCTGCAAGTCCTCGATACACACCATCGCGTGGTTTTGGCTGATCGTGGTCGTGGCCTTGTGCAGGTAGTCGCGGCGGGCATTGCCGATACGGGTATGCAGGCGTTGTACTTTGGCCTTCGCTTTCTTCCAGTTGTTGCTGAACTTCTGTTTGCGGCTCATGGCCCGCTGGTAGCGCCGCAAGCGGGTTTCGTGCTTCTTGAAGCTCGATAGCGGCGCCAGGTAACTGCCGTCACTCATCGTGGCGAAGCGGGCAATTCCCATGTCGATACCCACGGCGCTGCCAGAGCTGGGCATGGGCTGCTCGACCTCGCGTTCAGTCTGGATGCTCACGAACCACTTGCCCCCGGATTGGCTGACGGTGGCGTTCTTCACCACCCCCAAGACATCCCGGCTGTTGCGATAGCGCAGCCAGCCCAGCTTGGGTAGGAAAATACGGCTATTGCCTTGATCCAGTTTGATCTGTTTGGGGTCGGGGTAGCGGAAGCTGTCGCGTTGGCCTTTCTTCTTGAAGCGTGGGAAGTCGGCGCGTTTGGCAAAGAAATTCTTGTAGGCTCGCTCCAAGTCCTTGAGCGCATGCTGCAGCGGATGCACGGGCGCCTCCTTGAGCCATGGCGTTTCGCTGCCGTTACGCCAGACGGTCAGTTCCTTGGCCATCGCCACGTAGCCGATGAACTTGCCGCCCGCTTCATGGTTGGTTTTTTGCATCGCCAGTGCCTTGTTGTAAACAAACCGGCAGGAGCCAGCGAAACGCGCCATCTGGCGTGCTTGCTGGCCATCTGGCCGAAGTTCGTATTTGAAGGCTTGGAGGCGCCGCATGACCATGAATCTGTATATCTATACAGTACAGAGTATAGGACGGCTACGCCGTCAGTTTTGCAGGGCTTGCTTCCACACGCCGTCGAGGTCGGGTATGGGGCCGGCATCCGACGCCAAGTCGTCCGGCGCCGGCTCCCGCAAGACGCAAGCGACCGATGGACCGGGCAGCGGCCACCTGCATGCCGAGGATCGAAAACGAGCGGGAGCTTGCGTGTGGAAAAACCAGAAGGCCAACAGCGCGCAGACCTATGTCTGTTGCCAGGGTGGTGCGCTGGCCCACGCCTACGCGTCAGACGGTGCGCCGGCTACGAGGTTGCGCTACTTGGTGGACAGTCGCTGAACCATCCGTGTCTGCCAGCCAGGCCCCGTCGCCTTCCACGCGGCGAGCACGGACTCGGGAATGCGTAGGGAGATCGCGACCTTCGGTTCGCCCACCACGGGACGGCCCCGCTTGCTGGCGATCAGTTCCTCGATCTGGCGGTTCTCTTCGGCAGCCGCCGGGTCGCTGTGGATGTTTCGCCGCACACGTTCCCACTCAGAGCGACTTTCCTTTCGAGATACTGCGGCACGCATCTCATTCAGGGTCATGGAAGTGGTTTTCGAGCCAGGCATGGTAGGCACTCCGTTCCTTTTGGTTGGCAGGTCGAAAGCTAATGACGCGGCGGCGGTCTCCGCTTGGAACAAAGATTACAGACAGCACGGCCAGCACACCAAACACGTATGCCATCGCCTGTGATCGCAGCTCTCCCTTGCGCGAACTCTCTACGATCATGACGTACTCGATCACCGGCCAATCCGCCGGCGTTTCCGCCAAGGCCTCCCCCAGCGCCTCGTCAACCGCCCCAGGCGTGGCGGCGGTGGCAAAGGCTTTCGTCAACGCCTGCCGTACGTGATGGATCGGCTTTTCGGCGAGCCAATGCACGGCGGGATTGCTGGCCAGGGTATAAGCCTGCCAGGCCAGCGATCCCGCCGACATCAACGCGAGCACGCCCAGGGCAACACGCACGGCAAGCCTGGACATGGCCATTACACCTTCTGGGTCCGGGGATTCCGACCCTTTGCCTTCCGGAAACGATCAGTCATTGGGCGGCGCGGCTCGCCTGGTTCGTTCTTTTCATCCCCGTGGCCGATCTCCAACACACGCTTCCCGGGCGCGACGAACGCTGACGTTCAGGCGCCAGGTCAGTCGCCAAACACCGCCTCCAGGCGCTCGGCTTGCAGCACATTCAGCGCCCATTGTTGAAGCGCCTCGGTATCGGCTTGGGCGAGGCGTGTCAGGGCCCAATCGGGCAAGGAGCCGAACTTTTGCTGGAGCTGGCTTTGTAGAACGAGGGCTGCTCCTTCGAACTTGCCTTCTTGCCGTCCTTCCTGTCGTCCTGCTTCCACAAGCGCCGCCTTCTGCCGGCGCAACAGCACACGCTGCACACTGGTGAGTTGTTGCATCATGATGGGGTCCTCCGCTTCTTCCAGCGTGTCGGTAAACAATTCGTCCAGCGGCTCGGGCAGCACCAGCAAGCTGTCGATCAGAAAAAACAGCGCGCCGCGCGCCTCGTCGTCATATCCCCATTGTGCCAGGGAACGCGCCAGCTGCAGCTTGCCGGCCAGGCGCGTGATGTCGGGCCGGGTGGCACGGTAGCGCAGGTAGGCCATCACGATCACCGCAAACGGGTTGACTGGTGCGAGCTTCTCCAGCGTGGGCAGGCGGCGACGCCAGCGGGTGAGGTTCACCACCGGAAAGCGGAAGGTCAGCTCGTCGCCCAGGCCACCGCTCTGGAAGGTTTCCGTGGTGGAGCCATTCTCGCGATCCAGCAGGATGGCGCAGGACAATATCGTGTGTTTGGGATAGCGCTCGTACAGCCGGATCCGGTAACGGAACATCCGCGTCCGGAACGCCACGCCGATCCGCCCGGCCTGCACCTCCAGGTGGATCAGCAACAGGGCCTCGCCGCCGCTCTTGAGCCGCACCTGTACCAGCACGTCCACCCGCTTCTCGCCGCGCTTGAGAATGCGATCCAGGCGGCGCAGCTCCTGATCCAGGAAGATGGGCGCAACACGCCAATCGATACGTTGATGAATCTTCGGCCAGAACAAGGCCAGGCAATCGGGCAGCCAGGTTTGCAGGGCTTGCTTCCACACGCCGTCGAGGTCGGGCGTGGAGACGGCCTCCAGCGCCAAGTCGTTCGGCGCCGGTTCTCGCAAGACGCAGGAGGCCGATGGGCTGGGCAGCGGCCACCAGCGTGCCGAGGATCGAGAAAGAGCGGAGGCTTGTGTGCGAAAAACCCGAAAATGTTCGGACATGGTGCGCCGACTGAAAAAAGGGGACGCGCCATCATGAACCGAGCAGCATTCCTCCGCTATGCGTAAAAGCCGACGTCAGTCGCCAAACACCGCCTCCAGACGCTCGGCCCGCGGCACGTTCAGCGCCCTTCCTGCCGACCTTCTTGCCGAGCATCGGCAAACTGGAAGAATACCGCGCAGGCATTCGCCAGCTCTTGCAAGCGACGACAAGCCCAGGACCTCTCAGCCCGCCCGGCGCCACCGTTCTAACTTTTTGACGCTACCTTGAGCTGGTTCGAAATCACCGCGGCCGTATGCATGACGGTTTTCGACAGCGTTGGCAGATCATCCCCTCGCAGGCGTTGCGCCGGTCCGATCACGGCAATACCGGCGACACACTTGCCCAAGGCATCAAAAACCGGTGCCGCAACAGCGTTCACCTGGGGCAGAAACTCCTCGCGGTCCGTGGCGTAGCCTTGCCGCCGAACGTCATTCAGTTCGGCCCGTATCGCCTCGACACCGATCACGGTGTTGTCGGTGAACGGGGCCAGCTCACCCCCAAGCACTTGCTCCCGAAACGCCTCGGAACCATAAGCCAGGAAAAGCTTGCCCGAGGCAGTGCAATGCAGGGGCGCCCGCTGGCCCAGCGTGCCGGCGAACCGCACAGGTTGGGGGCTCTCATGGATATCGAGCACCACACTCTCGTTGCCGCTGGGTACGGTGAAGTGCACGGTTTCCTGAACGGCCAACAAAAGCGCCCGCATATGGGCCCGGGCCACGCTCAGCGGAGTGGATACCTCGGCCCTGCGCCCAGCCAACTCGAAGAGGCGGTCGCCAAGCCGATACCGCTTTGAGTCCTCATTCTGAACCACGAACGCGCGGTCGACGTAGGTCCTGAGGATGGTGTGAACGATGACCTTTCCGATCCCGGTTCGGCGGCTCAACTCGGTAACCCCGAGCTCCAGCTCCTCGGCCTGTGCCAAGGCTTCCAATACGTCGATAGCTTTAATAAGGGATTTCACGAGTGTGTTTGGTTTCGGAGGGTTGCTATGATGACTTCAGTTATCCGAACACTGTTAATTATAGATGAACAAAATAGAAAAAAAGCCTAGGGATAGTACTAGGCCACCTATGGTGGGAGACATCAGCAAGCCCCGGGGCGCACGCCCCGCCACCGGCCTGGTATTTATCAGCGGCGAAGGCTGTGTCTTGCGCGACGCCTCCGGTCGCAGCTATCTGGATTTCACAAGCGGCTTGTGGAACGTCCTCATCGGGCACGGGCGCCACGACCTGGCGAATGCGGGTTTCCTGCAGGCGTCGCGCTTGGCTTATCACGCCACCTTTCAGGGGCAATCCAACGGCCCCAGCGAGCAGCTCACGCAACGGCTGCTTGAGCTCCTGAAACCGGAAGGCGCGGCAAAGCTACTGTTCTGCGGGTCGGATACCGAAGTCACCGAGACGGCCCTGAAACTTGCGCGCCATTACTGGAAATTGCAGGGCCAGCACGCCAAAACCCATATCATTTCCATGCGCGGCGGGCATCACGGCTACCATTTCGCGTCACTGGCTGCCTCCGACAATCCCTCGGGCCAGGCGGCGTGCGCCCCCGGGCTCTCCGACTTCTCCATGATCACGGGTCCAATCGATCTCCTCACCGAGAAGGGAGAAACCGCCCCTGAAACCAGCCACATCATTTGCCAAGCGCTGGAAGCAAAAATCCACGAAATCGGCGCCAATCGAATAGCGGCGTTCATTGCGGAACCCGTGCAGGGGCCGGCCGGGGTCGTGGTTCCACCGCGCGATCTCTGGCCGCGCCTACGTGAAATTTGCTCCAAGCACAAGATCCTGCTGATTGCGGACGAGGTCATTACCGGCTTCGGGCGCACCGGCCAAATGTTCGGCATTCGCCATTGGAATGTGCGGCCCGACATCATGACCCTCGGCAAAGGCTTGACTTCAGGCTATGCCTCCCTGGGATGCATCGCCATCTGCGGTCAGGCGGCGGAGGCCCTCGCCACCACCGTGGCAACGTCGGCTTTGCGATCACTGTATTTCGAGACGGCTCAGCCCCTTCCCGCAGCCGTTGCCCTCGCGAATCTCGATGTCCTGGCGCAGGAAAACCTGATCGAGTCCGCAGCTCCCGGGGCGGCCTGGTTCACCGACCAAGCGCGCAAGCTTGCGCTGGCCGGGCATATCGAACACGTACGCTCAATCGGCCTGATGTGGGCGCTGAAACCCGCCCACCAAAGCTCTCTGGAAGCGTGCGCGCAATTGCAGGGCCTGGGACTCCTGACGAGACCCACCGCCACCCATGTCCTGCTGACTCCCCCGCTGGTGGTTTCGCCTCTCGAATACGGGCGCGCGCTCGAAGCCATCAAGTCTCTTGGCACAGGAACTGGCTCATGAATACTCGTTTGCTGAACGTCATCGGGCTGACCAAATCCCTTGGCACCGGCATATCCAAGCTATCCGTTCTTGGCGGCATTTCACTCAACATGGCGCAAGGCGAGTTCGTCAGTATCGTCGGTCCGTCGGGTTGCGGCAAAACCACCTTGCTCATGTGCTTGAGCGGCCTATACCGCGCCGACTCTGGCCGAGTCGAATTCAATGGGGTGGAAGTCAAGGGCCCCACCGCCGGGGTGTCCATCGTCTTCCAGGATTACAGCCGATCTTTGCTGCCCTGGAAGAGCGTTGCGGATAACGTCCTGTTCGGCATGTACCGCGAGGGCGACACCCCATCGCGAGAAAAACGAGACCGCGCCTCGGAACTGCTGAATGCGGTGGGGCTTCGCGGCTTCGAGTCCCGATATCCGTGGGAGCTTTCCGGAGGCATGCAACAGCGGGTGGCGATCGCGCGCGGCCTGGCCTCGCGCCCGCAGTTGCTGCTGCTGGACGAGCCGCTGGCCGCGGTGGATGCTCAAACCCGGGCTGAAATGCAAGATCTGATCCTCACCTTGGCCGCCCGCTACCAACAATCGTGCCTGCTCATTACGCACGATGTAGACGAGGCCATCTATATGGCCAATCGCATCATCGTGCTCTCGAATCGCCCGACAAAGGTCGTGTGCGAGATCGATGTCGACCTTCCTGAAAACCGCGATCAACTCGAAACCCGGGAAGATCCCACGTTCCTCCGGATTCGCCATCAAGTCATTTCCCTGATCCGCGGCATGCGGACCCCCGTTGAGCTTGAACATACCCAAGGAGCATCAAGATGAAGCACACGTTTCTGGCAAGGTTTCTTTGCGGTTCGGCTACCGCGGCCATGTTGTTCGCCTTTCATGCGGCAAATGCCCAAAACTCGGTCAAGGTCGGCGCCTTGCGCACCTTTGCCATGGCACCCGCCTATTACGCCAACACCGCGGGGTACTTCAAGGAGGAAGGGCTGGATGTGGAGTTCGTGACCCTGGGTACCGGCCCCGCCATCGGTTCGGCCGTGGCCAGCGGCTCCGTGCAGATTGGGCACAGCGCCGCGATTCCGGTCATTTATGCGCGGGCCCAAAACCAGCCATTCCGGGTTTTCTCCACCCTCACGCGTGAAACCAGCGGCGACGATGGCGCGCTAACCTGGCTCGTCGTCTCGGAAGGATCGAACATACGCTCCCTGAAAGACCTCGAAGGCAAAACGGTGATGACCAACGGCGTCAGCTCTCTTTGCGAGTTGGCCTTCCGCGATCATGCGGCAAACGCCGGCGTAGACTGGAAAAAATTCAAGTCTCTCACCGCCCCGTTTCCCCAAATGCCGCCCGCCATCGAAATCGGCAACGCCGATGCGGCATGTGTCATCGATCCTTTTTACACGATGATGCGCCAGTCACCGCAAATCAAAGCGCACACGCTGGCGGCAGGTCAGATCCATAACATATCGTCGGATCCCGGGGTGGCGCTGGAAGTCCTTTATGTGACCGAAGACTGGGCCAAAAATCACCCGGAGACGCTTGCCAAATTCAACCGGGCAATGGCCAAGGCCGTTAGCGACTTCAAAAACAAGCCCGAAGCGTACAAGAAGTTTCTCGTGGATATCTATCGCCTCGACCCAAAAATCGTGGACGACATGAAAACAGGCACCGTCAGCGGAGATTTCACGCCGCGCGCCGAAATGTTCTCTCCCCTGATCGAGGCCTTGAACCGCAACGACATGCTCAAGACTTCCCTCACAGGGCAAGACATGATTCTGGCCACGCCATGAACCTGAATCTGTCCTTGCCCTGGGCCGGGAGAAGAGCCTTGTTCCGCTCATCTCATTTGCGATTCGCCGGAGCGATAGTGTTCCTATGCGTCTGGGAACTCGCCTACCGCCTCGAAATCGTACCGGAGCGTTACTTTACCGGTCCTGTCGGCGTGTTGCAGGCGTTCGGTGCGCTGCTGTTCGATGCAACGTTCTGGTCCAATCAGTTGGCAACGATGTTACGGTCCATTGCCGGCCTGGCTTACGGCACCGTGCTTGGCCTGGCCATGGCCCTTGCCGGCGCTTGCGCGCCGGTGATCGGAAGAGCGCTCTCCCCAGTGGTAGAGCTGATGCGATCCCTGCCGCCTGCCGCCCTCGTACCACTGGCAATCTTTTCGCTTGGGCTCGGGCCGTCGATGTTTGCGTTCATCGTGGGGTTCGCAGTCGTCTGGGCCGTTTATCTGTCCGCAGCAAACGCGCTGGCCAGTACCGACAAAGTCCTCGTGGCCGTGGGGCGCTCGCTCGGCCTGAGCCCCATTGCGCTGCTGTGGCGGATCCGGGTGCCAGGCGCCCTGCCCGAAACCATGACCGGCGTGCGCATCGCCGCGGCGCAGGCCCTGATGGCCACCGTGGCGGCCGAGATGCTGGCGGGCCAAAACGGTCTCGGCTTCATGCTGATGGACTCCGCGTTCACCCTGCAAACCGACATCACATTTGCGCTCCTGCTCATCTCGGGGGCGAACGGCGCTCTATTGAGCCGTGCCGTTGTCGTGGTGTCGAGCTGGAGCTGCCGCTGGCACCGGAAGCTCTCGGCCCACTCCGGGGAGGTATGACCTTGCGGACGCTAACCCATACCCTCAACTGGCCCGGCCTGGTTTTCGTGCTCGCACTGCTCGGGCTCTGGCAAATCGCCGCCGGCCAGGTGGATTCCACCAACTTTCCCGGGCCGCTGGCGGTGTTGGCGGCGCTCACCTCCGGCGCCGGGATGCTCATCAGCCAGATGCAACATACTCTTTGGCGCGCGGCGGCGGGATTCCTCTTGGCCCTCCTTACGATGCTGCCCCTGGGCCTGGTCATCGGCCGGGTCGCCGCCGCTCGCACCGTGCTGGGGCCGGTCATCGAGCTACTGCGGCCCATACCGCCCCTGGCCATTGTGCCGATTGCCATGCTTTTCGCCGGCATCGGCAGCGAAGCGAAGATCCTGGTCATCTTCTACAGCGCCTCGTTCCCGCTCTTGATTTACGCCATCGATGCCACCCAGGCCACCCATCCCGCGCTACTGAACACGGCTCGATCCTTGGGCTTGAGCCGGGCGGCGATCATTCGCCACATCGACCTTCCCGCCTCCTTGCCAATGGTGATGGTGGGCATTCGCTTAAGTGTGAGCATGGCCTTGCTCATCAGCGTGGCCTCCGAAATGCTGCTCTCCAGCAATGGCATTGGCTTTGTGGTGACCAGTGCGCAGGAGCAATTCCGGATCGCGGAGGGCATCGCCGCCATCGTCTTTATCGGTGTGGTGGCGCTGCTCATCAATTGGCTGTTGCGAAGAATAGAAAGCTGGCTTTTGGCCTGGCACATCGGGCTGACAACCTCGGCCCACTAACCATCCATCGATATTTTTTGGAGACAATCACAATGCTGACCGCAGACGCCGGACAAATCGTTTCCAGGCCGCACGCCGCCTTTGGAAGCGAAGTCATAGACCCCGCAAACTGGACTCCCGAACGGCTGGCGAGCGATTCGACGTGGCGGCATGAATTGTCGTCACGCCAGGCGGCCGGGCTGGTCGACCTCGCACGACGAGTAGAAAAGCAGATAGAGGGCCATCCGAACGGGCTACTGGCGCTCGGCCAAGAGGATCTCGCGCTAGAACCCATCGAAGACGTCATCGCCGCCGTGCGCCACGGCCTGAAGGACGGCCTCGGGCTTTGTCTGATCAAAGGCGTGCCCACCGGCGACATCCCCCTTTTGCAATCCGCCATCATCTATTGGGCCATCGGTCGCCACCTGGGGTCGGCCATGTCCAACAACCCCGAGGGTGACATGCTGGGCCATGTCACGGATACCGGCAAGGAGCTTACCCACCCCAACCACCGCGGCTACCAAACGCGCGAGGGCCTCGACTTCCATTGCGACACGAGCGGGGTTGTCGGCCTGATGTGCATCACCACACCGCGCTCGGGCGGGCTGTCCAAGGTGGCGAGCTCCGTGGCGGTTTACAACAAGATCTTGCAAACCGCGCCGCATCACCTCAAGACGCTTTCCGAGCCGTATTGCTGGACCCTGCACGGAGAAGTCAATCCCGGTGAGCAGGGATGGTACGAGTCGCCCATTTTCAATTTTCTGGATGGCCAGCTGTGCGTTGCCTTCGGGCCCTCGCACATTATCAAGGGCCACAAGCTCGACGGGGCCCCGCCCATGACCGACGAGCAGCTCGCCGCCATGCGATACATGGAGGATGTGTGCGACTCCCTCCATTATTCGATGCAGCTCGAAGTCGGCGATATCCAGCTCTTGAACAACGGCGTATGCCTGCACACCCGCACCGCCTACGACGACTGGCCGGAACCCGAGCGCAAGCGCCATCTATGGCGGCTTTGGCTCGATACCCCTCACATTCGCCCGCGCACGGCGTATCAACAGCAATTCCTTGGTGGCATAAAACTGCGCGGCACCCAGGAGCGGCTCACCTTGAAATACTGAACCCCGCATTGCCACCACGATAGGAGAAGTCTTGTGAATCACACCACCTTTGTTCTGGTCCATGGCGCCTGGCAGGGAAGCTGGAGCTACTCCCCTTTGTCCCGCCAGCTAACCGCGGCGGGCCACCAGGTTCTGCGCATCGATCTGCCGGGCCACGGCCTCGATGCCCGGTTCATCCCTGCCTACCATACCGGTGGCGGCGAGCGCGCAGCCGCTTTGCAAACGGAGAAGTCTCCGGTAGCGGCAGTGGGCCTGCAAGCCTATGTCGACGCCATCGGCGAAACGCTGGAAGCCGCTCATCGCACCAGGGCCGGGAGCGTGGTACTGGTGGCCCACAGCATGGCCGGGATTCCCGCCACCGCGGCCATCGAGGCCCACCCCCATCGCGTTGATGCCATTGCCTACCTGGCCGCCTTTCTGCCCCCTCCCGGGATGGCGGGTGGCGCGTGCTCGGCCCTGCCCCAGAACGAGGGATCCCTGATCCCCAGCGTCGTGATCGCGGACCCCGCCACCGTGGGGGCGCTGCGTCTCGATCCCCTCTCCGCAAACGCGGATTACGCCGCATTGCTCAAACAAACCTTCGCTGCGGAGGTCGACGAAGGGCAGTGGTCGGCCGTTCGCCATCTCATGACCCCCGACACGCCGATACAGCCTTTGGCAACACCGCTGGCGTACACGGCGGAACGATGGGGGAGCAAACGGCGACTGTATGTGCGCTGCACCCACGACTACGCCGTGCGGCCCGCGCTGCAGGACTTTTTCATCGAGCAAGCCGATACGCTGGCTCCCGGGAATTCCTTCAAGACCGTTTCGATGGCTTCCGGCCACCTGCCGTTTCTCTCGAAGACGCAGGAGGTGGCAGAGGCCTTGATAGCCTTCGGGACAGGTAATTCATAACAGCTGGGTGGAATCGGCTCGCATACCGCGTCATCAGTCGCCAAACACCGCCTCGAGGCGCTCGGCCTGCAGCACATTCAGCGCCCACTGTTGCAGCGCCTCGGTATCGGCCTGGGCAATGCGTGCCAGGGCCCAGTCGGGCAAGGGGCCGAACGGTACTGGATGTGCAGTTCGGCGAGACTCCCGGCGCTGAGACTCCCGGCGCTTGCGCACCGTAACCCTCAGGGTTACACTACCGCATGATCAAGAGCTTCGCCCACAAAGGGCTCGCGAAATTCCACGAGACCGGGAGTCTCGCCGGTATCCAGCCGATGCACGCCAAGCGTTTGCGCTTGATCCTGGCTTTGCTTGGGCGAGCGGAGTCCATCGACGACATGAGGGCTCCGGCGTTGCGCCTGCACTCGCTACAGGGCAACCTGCAAGGCCATTGGGCGGTGACTGTGCAGGCCAACTGGCGCGTCACGTTCCGCTTCGAAGACGGCGACGCGCATGTCGTGGATTACGTCGATTACCACTGAGGTATTGTCATGCATACGATGCACAACCCCCCGCACCCCGGTGAGATCCTCCAAGAGCTTTGGCTCGAACCGCTGGGCTTGTCGATCACCAAGGCTGCCGAGCACCTCAAGGTATCCCGCAAGACGCTCTCGGAGATCATCAACGGCAAGGCCGCTATCTCCCCTGAGATGGCCGTGCGATTGGAGATGGCCTTCGGCAAGAGCGCGCGCAGTTGGCTTGGACATCAGGCCGAGTATGATGTGTGGCAGCTGAAGGCGCGGCGCGGGGAGCTGGAGATCGAGAAGATTGAGGTAGCGGAGGGGCCGAATTTTTGCTGAAGCTGGCTTTGTAGAACGAGGGCAGCCCCTTCGAACTTGCCCTCTTGCCGCCCTTCCTCCAAACCCGCCGCCTTCTCCCGGCGCAGCAGCACACGCTGCACGCAAGTCAGTTGTTGCTTGATCAGGTCAGCACCTCAAGCCCATGCTTCTTGACAACTTGCAGCAACCGCGCGGCGATACCGCTCGGCTGCTTCGCCCCACTCTCCCATTTTTGCACGGTTGACGTACTCGTATTGAGATACTTGGCGAACACGGGTTGACTAACCTTTGCCGCCTTGCGGATCTGGACAATGGTTTTTGCGTCAAGATGAGGCGCTTCCGCTAGGCAAATCTCATCGAACTCTCGCATCGTCTGCTTGCCAACCACGCCAGAACGGTGAAGGCCCGCGGCTGCGCTGTGGATTGCCTCGAAGGCGTCGCTTTTGAATCGGGGTTTAGTCGCCATCGCTGACAATCTCCAACAGTTCCTTGATCTTGAGTTGATCGTCGAGTTGCGCATTGCTCATGGCCTCGAACAGCGTGGCCAGCCGTTTGAACGCAACCTCTTCGGCCTGATCGATATTCTCACGATCATTCTTGGCGTAAAGATAGACGAAGAACCAGTAGTCTCCCACCTTCTCCACGACGATGCTGCGATGCATGTTCTTGTTGAGGCGCTTCTTCCAGACGTTACCGCCCAGGCTGTCGCCTTTTCCCATGGCGAGATCGCGGCCTGCCCTCAACAACTCCTCGTCAACGATTTGCGCCTTGGCTGCCTGCTTGGCAAATGCCTTGGTCTTGAAAAAGCGAGACCGTAGCTTGCTCATTACATCTACCACCTTAAGCTCATTAATATAGCACCAGGTGCTAGTCTTTTCAAGATCGAGATCAGCCCCCACACCGCCTCCAGGCGCTCGGCCCGCAGCATATTCAGCGCCCACTACTGAAGCGCCTCGGTATCGGTCTGGGTGATGCGCGCCAGCATGCCCCCAGCAGCCGCAAACCACCATGCCGGAAGATACGGACAGGCCCAGGACAAAGCCCGCCTGAAGTCGGCAGTCCGAGGTGAACCTCAGGGGGTTCACATCAGCTTCACGTCCGTCGCCCCCCTCCCGCCTCCAGCCCCCCGACCCTACAACCGTTTCGGCGCCAACGGCCGCAGCGCCGCCAAGAACTCACCCACCAACCCCAGCACCGCCGCCGGCCGCTCGCGCTGCGGCACGTGGCCAGTATCGGCCATGATCTCCACGCGCACCGGGCCGCCGCTGCGCTCGCGGATGATGTCGGTATGGATGGGCGTGCCGTATTCGTCGTTGTCGCCGTGGACGGCCAGGATCGGACAGCTCACGCGCGGCAGCACCTCGCGCAGCGACCACTTGGCAAACTCGGGATTCAGCCAGCTCTCCGTCCAGGCGTCGAGCACCCACTTGGCCTTGTCACCGTGGTAGCGGGCCAGGCGCTCCAACTGCGCCGGATCGCGGAACTGCTCGCGGGCCGCCCGTATTCCTTCCAGCGTACGATTCTCCGGATACATCTGGGCCGACAACGACACCAGGGCCGCGCAACGTGCCGTCGTACCTTCCATCCCGGCCGCGCACTCCACCCCCATCGCGCCGCCCACACTGTGGCCCAGCACCACGAAAGACCCCAGGCCCAGCGACTCGCACAGCACGGGAAAATAGCGGTCGATCTCTTCCTTCACGAAATCCAGCGACGGCAGGCCTACGCGCGGATCCGATTGGCCAAACCCCAAACGATCGTAGCCGATCACCTCGCGCCCCGTGGCCTGGCACAGCATGGCCGGAAAATCGCGCCACAGCGCCACGCAACCCAATGAATCGTGCATCAGCACGATGGGGTCGCCCGAAGCGCCGGCCGCGGGCAGCCAACGGCGCACAAAAATCCGGCCTTCGGGGTGGGGCACCCATTGGTCTTGAATGTTGAACTCGGGTGAAGCAACGCCGGGGGAAACAGGGAGAGTCGACATAGTAAAAACAAGGGCCGTTATGGTAAGGGCTCCCACGGATTGATGATGGTCACTCCCGTCGGCCTGAAATCCGCAACGTTGCGCGTGACCACCGCCATGCCATGCACCAGCGCCGTCGCGGCGATGAGCGCGTCGCGCTCGCCGCGTTTATCCGGTACGTGCAGCCCGGCGCAACGTTGCGCCACAGCAGTATCGATAGGCAAGGTGCGCTCTGAGAACTCGGGCAATACGTGTTGCTCCAGCCACATGCGTAGCCTGGCCCCCTGGGCAGCGTCCTTGCGTTCAATCGACAGCACGCCCAGCTCCAACTCCATGATGCTGATGGCTGAAACGAAGAGATCGGCCGCATCGACGCTATCCGCCCAGGCCCTGACGTTCGCATCGGCCTTGCCCAGACCTGCCTTACGCAGTTCGGACAAGACATTGGTGTCGAGCACATACATCATGAAAGATCAGCCGGCCGGACTCCAATGATCACGCGCGGGGGCTCGAATTCGATATCCACCACATCCGGCATCGCCAGCGCATCGGCGATGTTGCGTCGCTGCTTTGTCAGCCGCTGGTAGTCCTCAAAGCTCAGCAACACATGCGCCGGCTTGCCGCGATCCGTGATGAACACCGGGCCGATCTTGGTGGCTTTCTTGGCTCGGGTCACATCCTGGTTCAGCTCTCGACTGGATAGGGTTGTGATGGTCATAGATACCTCTCACCTCAGTTTATGTAGTTACGTTACTACATATTCGGAAGAGGGGCAAGCGACGATGATCGACGCGCGCCGGCAGAACCGGCGGACATGCGCTCCCCTAAGACAACGGCTTGAGCTTCACCGGCTTTGACCGATTCTCACGAAACCGCGCCCCGCACTCCAGGCACTTATAGGCGCCGAGCGACGGAAAAAACCTCTCCCATGCCTTTTTCCTGGCTCTGAGAACGCCAAACCCCTTGCACTTTGGGCACTGTAAATAATTAAGCGGCATGACATTCCCGATAAAAGACATCCACAGAGCAGCAGCGGGTAGAAAGCCCCCCGGGGATAAAGCGCATTACAAGCCGGTTTTATTTCGCGATAGCCTGGCATCGGCCACCTTGAGGATGTCGTCATACTCCGCAAGGCGAACATTCATAGCGGCCAGGTAGGACGCGATCTCGATCGCGTTGGCATTGATGGGGTCATCCTCGATCTCGAGGATATCCTGCTCGTCCAGCGTGCCGAGTATGCCCACAGCGACCGAAAAATGCCAACACAAGACTATAGTAACAAAACACGACCTCAAATCGCGACATAAAAGATCATTTGAGACAATTGAGACCAACCCACGATAGATATCGAAATTATTTGAGATATTCCGAGATCATCTGAACCAGTCAAATACTCAATTTAATCCGAACCACATTACGCCTCACAAAAGACCTAAAAAAAACGCTCGAAGCAAGCCCATGCATGGTGGCAAGGCTTCCCCACCTGAACCCAGCCCACTCCCAACAAATTTGTAACAGCCCTTCACCCCCGCTCTCCTCCCCTCGCACCTCTTCCAACGCCGGCTCTCACCTTAATCCGTGGCCGCCCCCCCGCTAGCGCCCGCCAATACCAGGGGACTCACGCAAACTTGACGTATTGATGACAGCCAATAGAAAGCCTCCCTCGCCCAAACCTCTCCAGCGCTCCGCCATACCTTGATACAGCCACCCCTCAAAAGCGCCCGGCTCAGCCTTGACACACCCCCGGCTTCTTGCGTTCAATACCCTGCGTTCAACGATTGAACACCGCCCATGCCGTCGCGCCCTCCCGCCACGGCACGGCGGTAGCGTGCCCGGCCGCCTAACGGCCCTGCAACACGGCGCCCAGCCACCCCTCCTGGTTTCCCCACGATCCCCGCCCCGGCCCACACGGCACCCCAGCCCCCGGCCAGGCCGGCGCTCGCCCCTCACTACGACAAGAGAATGCCAAATTCCCCCGACCATCTGCACTACGCCATCCTCAAGGCGCTGGAAGAGAACCCCAACCTGTCGCAGCGCGAGCTGGCGCAAACCCTGGGCCTGAGCCTGGGCAAGGCCAACTACTGTTTGCAGGAACTGATCAAAAAAGGCCAGGTGAAGGTGGAGAACTTTCGCCGCCAGGACAACAAACTGGCCTATGCCTACATCCTCACCCCCGCCGGCCTGGCGGCCAAGGTGAGGGTGACCCGCCGCTTCCTGGCGCGCAAGCTGGTGGAATACGAAACCCTGAAGGCCGACATCGCCCGCCTGCAGCGGGAAGTGCGCACCGAAGCTTCCACGCCGTCAGAGTCGGAAGATCCGCCCAGTGCGGATCCCGACCCGGCGCGGTTCGAAGCTCACGCGGCCCGGCCTTGAGCGGTTAGCTCCGGGGTAACCGTCATCGAGCGGGCGCCAAAGCATGCACCCTCCCCTCTTCATTTACTGCACGAATCCACTAAATGAGACTCGCAATGATCGGTACGGGCTACGTTGGCCTGGTCTCTGGTGTTTGTTTCTCCGACTTCGGCCATGAAGTCGTCTGCGTGGATAAAGACGCCAGCAAGATCGCCCGCCTCGAGCGCGGCGAAGTGCCCATCTACGAGCCGGGCCTGGACGACATCCTGGCGCGCAACGTCGCCGCCGGCCGCCTGGCCTTCACTACCGACATTACCCAGGCAGTGGATGGCGCCGAGGCGGTATTCATCGCCGTGGGCACCCCCACCCGGCGAGGCGACGGCCATGCCGATCTCAGCTACGTGATGGCCGCCGCGGCAGAAGTGGCCAACGCCATCCAGCGCTACACCGTGGTAGTGACCAAATCCACCGTGCCGGTGGGCACCAACCGCAAGGTGGCTGAAACCATCCGCGCCGCCAACCCCCAGGCGGAATTCGACGTGGCCTCCAACCCGGAATTCCTGCGCGAGGGCGCTGCCATCGACGACTTCATGAAGCCCGACCGCGTGGTGGTGGGCGTGGAAAGCGAGCGCGCGAAGGCAATCATGGGCGACATCTACCGCCCGCTGTACCTGCGCGAATTCCCCATCGTCTATACCGACCTGGAAACGGCGGAAATGATCAAGTACGCGGCCAACGCCTTCCTGGCCACCAAGATCAGCTTCATCAACGAAATTGCCGCCCTGTGCGAGCGCGTGGGCGCCGACGTAAAAGGCGTGGCTCGCGGCATGGGCCTGGACGGCCGCATCGGCAAAAAATTCCTGCACGCCGGGCCGGGCTACGGCGGCTCCTGCTTCCCCAAAGACACCTCGGCCCTGGCCCGCATCGGCCAAGAGCACGGCGTGCCGCAGCGCATTACCGAAACCGTGATCGCCGTGAACGACACCGCCAAGCGCCGCATGATCGACAAGATCCTAGACCTGTGCGAAGGCTCGGTGAACGGCAAAACCATCGCCGTGCTGGGCGTGACGTTCAAGCCCGAAACCGACGACATGCGCGACTCGCCCAGCCTCACCATCGTGCCCGCCCTGGTGGGCCAAGGCGCAAAGGTGAAAGTAGTAGACCCCCAGGGCAAGCGCGAAGGCGAAGCCTTGCTCCCTGGCGTTGCCTGGTGCAGCGACCCTTACGAAGCCGCGGAAAACGCCGACGCCCTGATCATCCTCACCGAATGGAACGAATTCAGGGCGCTGGACCTCAAGCGCCTCGCCACCACCATGGCCACGCCGCGCCTGGCCGACCTGCGCAACATCTACGACCGCGCCGACGTGCTGGCCGCTGGCTTCGTGGCCCACGATGGCGTGGGCCGCGGCGCGCCCCACCCTGCCGCCCAGTAAACCGCCCACCTCACCATCAAACATCATGAAGCGAGCTTTCATCACCGGCACGGCCGGTTTCATCGGCTACCACCTGGCCGACCTCTTGCTACAAGAAGGCTGGGAAGTAGCGGGCTACGACGGGATGACGGACTACTACGACGTTGCCCTTAAGCAGCGGCGCCACGCCATGCTGCGGCAGCATCCCAACTTCACCGCCACCGAAGCCATGCTGGAAGACGCCGCCGCCCTGCAGCAAGCAGCGGCCGCGGCCCGGCCCGACGTGATCGTGCACCTGGCGGCCCAAGCAGGCGTGCGCTATTCCATTGAAAACCCGCGCGCCTACGTGGACACCAACCTGGTGGGCACCTTCAACCTGCTCGAGGCCGCGCTGCAAACCCCGCCCAAGCATTTGCTGATGGCTTCCACCAGCTCCGCCTACGGCGCCAACACCGAGATGCCGTACAAGGAAACCGACAAGGCCGACACACCCATGTCGTTCTACGCGGCCACCAAAAAGGCCAACGAGGCCATGGGCCATGCCTGGGCACACATCCACCACCTGCCCACCACGATGTTCCGCTTCTTCACGGTATACGGCCCCTGGGGCCGGCCGGACATGGCGCTCTTCAAGTTCACCAAAAACATCCTGGCGGGAGAACCCATCGACGTCTACAACCACGGCAAGATGTGGCGCGACTTTACCTATGTGGGCGACCTGGTGCGGGGCATACGGCTGCTGCTGGATGCCGTGCCAGGTGGGCCGGAAACCCGGGTCAAGGGCGACAGCCTGAGCCCGGTGGCGCCCCACCGCATCGTGAATATCGGCAACTCGCAAAAGGTGCGGCTGGAAGACTTTATCGAGGCCGTGGAAGTCGCAACGGGCAAGAAGGCCATACGCAACTATATGGACATGCAGGCGGGCGATGTGCCGGCCACGTGGGCTGATGCCAATTTATTGCGCAGCCTCACCGGATACCAACCCGCCACGGATGTTCCGGAAGGCGTGCAGCGGTTCGTGGAATGGTATCGGCAAGAATACCAAGCTCGCTGATTTGAATTCTTTCCGCGATACGCGATAGCCCTTTCAAAAAATAAACCAAGCTCCTCTAAACTCATGATCTCCTCCCTGCAAGACATCAAACTCGCCGTCGTTGGCCTGGGCTATGTAGGCCTGCCGCTGGCCGTGGAATTCGGCAAGCACCGCCCGGTGCTCGGCTTCGACATCAACGCCCAGCGCATCGCCGCCCTGCAGGCCGGCCACGACAGTACCCTGGAAGTCGAGGACAACGAGCTGGCCAGCGCCACGCAGCTACGCTACAGCGCCAGCCCCGCCGAGCTGGCCGGCTGCAACGTGTACATCGTGACCGTGCCCACGCCCATCGACGACCACAAGCGGCCCGATCTCACCCCGCTCGTCAAGGCCAGCCAGACGCTGGGCAAGGTGCTCAAGCGCGGCGACATCGTCATCTATGAATCCACCGTCTATCCCGGCGCCACCGAGGAAGACTGCGTGCCCGTGCTCGAGCGCGAGTCGGGCCTGACCTACAACGTGGACTTCTTCTGCGGCTACAGCCCCGAGCGCATCAACCCCGGCGACAAAGAACACCGCGTCACCACCATCCAGAAGGTCACCTCCGGCAGCACGCCGGAAGTGGCCGAACTGGTCGACGCCCTCTATCGCCAGATCATCACCGCCGGGACTCACAAGGCCCCCAGCATCCGCGTGGCCGAGGCCGCCAAGGTGATCGAGAACACCCAGCGCGACCTGAACATTGCCCTGATCAACGAACTGGCCATCATCTTCAACCGTATGGGCATCGACACCCAGGCCGTGCTCGAAGCCGCCGGCACCAAGTGGAACTTCCTGCCCTTTCGGCCCGGCCTGGTGGGCGGCCACTGCATCGGCGTGGATCCTTACTACCTCACCCACAAGGCCCAGGCCATCGGCTACCATCCCGAGATCATCCTGGCCGGCCGGCGCTTGAACGACAGCATGGGCCGGTACGTGGTCAATCAGCTAGTGAAAGAGATGGTGCGTAAGCGAATCCATGTGTGCGGATCTCGCGTGTTGGTGCTGGGCCTGACCTTCAAGGAAAACTGCCCCGACCTGCGCAACACTCGCGTGGTAGACATCGTGCGCGAGCTCCGGGAGTACGGCGTGCAGGTGGACGTGTACGACCCTTGGATCAACCCCGCCGAAGCCGAACACGAATACGCCATCACGCCGGTGCCCGAACCCGAGGCCGGCGCCTACGACGGCATCATCGTCGCCGTGGCCCACCATCAATTCAAGGCGATGGGCGTCAAGGGCATTCGGGCGTTGGGCAAGCCCGAGCACGTACTTCACGACCTGAAGTACGTGCTCGACGCCAGCCACGCCGATCTGCGGCTGTAACGTCGAGTGACAGCTCCGTTGAGCGCCAGTCGAATGCGGCTTCGCCAACCGCAGGAGCGAACCTTAAGCCATTCCCAGCGTTTTCACTCCGACAGCCAGAAGGACGACGGCCAACGCCAACTGCAACCATCTGCCAGGCATTCTCGTTGCCACCAGGCTTCCGACCAACACCGCGGGGATCGAACCAATCAACAAGCTCAACAGCATGGCTCCGTCCACGAGCCCCGCAATCAGATAACCCATTCCAGCCACTACCGCTAGCGGTATGGCATGCACTAAATCCGTGGCGACCAAACGATGTGGCGTCATGCGCAATGGGTACAGGTACAACATCATCACGCTCCCCAATGCGCCGGCACCTACCGAGGTGAGGGCAACGATCAAGCCTAACAGTCCTCCGCCGGTCACCGTCAGCGCTGGCTGCCACGCGAGAAAACGGGACGGTTCAGTGACTCGACGATGACGTGCCCAATGGTTGAGACGCGGCGCGAACACCAAGCCGACTGCGGTAACCATGACCAACACCCCAATGGCCGCGGTCAACCAGTCGGCTTTAGCGATGGGCGTTCCCAACGCGACGGCAGCCACCACCATAAGCGCCATCGGCAGGCTCCCTGTCCACATTCGTTTCGCCACTTGCCAATCCACTTGTCCCGACCGATGGTGAGTACCCGCCCCCACGATTTTGGTAATGGCGGCAAACCAAAGGTCAGTCGCGATAGCAGTGGCGGGTGAGATCCCGAACACCAACAACAGAATGGGGGTCATCAACGCTCCGCCCCCAACACCGGTTAGCCCCACGGCAAACCCTGTCAACGCCCCCGCTACGGCGTAAGACCAGTCGATCATGAAATCACCGGATCAAAGCATGAAATGGAACAGCCGAAGCCACGAAGTGCGGATTCAGCACGTTAGGCTTGCCATAGCGCAGAGGGTCGCCTTGCAAATCGCACACATGCCCACCTGCTCCCTCCAAAATCGCCTGAGCAGCAGCGGTGTCCCACTCGCAGGTAGGCGCCAGCCGGGGATAAATATGAGCCTTGCCTTCCGCCACCCGGCAAAATTTGAGCGAACTACCGGCCTGCACCAAGTCCACCGTGCCGAGCTTGGCAATGAAGTCTGAGGTCTCCTCATTCAGATGACTTTTGCTGGCCACAACGCGGCAGGTGTCTGCTTGTGCAGGCTGAGAGGCAACCTGCAAAGATCGCCTCGCAGTCGCGTCCGCGAACATGGCTCCCTTACCGGGGCCACCCCAGTACATGGCTCCCAACACAGGGGCAAAAACGACGCCCCAGGTCGCCACACCATGCTCGATCAGTGCGATATTGACGGTGAACTCGCCGTTTTTGGCCAGAAACTCCTTCGTGCCATCCAACGGATCCACGAGCCAAAAACACTCAGCTTGCACGCGCACCGACCCCGAAGCGCCATCTTCTTCTGAAACCACGGGGATGTGCGGAGTCGCTGCCGCCAGACCCGTCGCGATCGTCTTGTGCGCAGCCAAATCCGCCAGGGTCAAGGGACTGTTGTCCGCTTTGTTGGCTAAACGGCTCGCGCCGTCTGCTGCGTCAGTTTCATAAATCTCCAGGATCGCAGCGCCGGCCAAGCGAGCGATTCCTAGGACTGCATCTTCGGGCATGACTGCATTTTGTCGCATTTTGCAAAATTCCAAATAAACAGGCACGAAATCCTACCACGAGGCTATAATCCTTGGAAGAATTTTCTCAATCAACATATTGCGACAAGCTATGAACCTCGAAACCCAAGCGAACTTGGATGGCGATCGTGTGTGGGACACCGAGCGTGCCTTCATGCATTTGCAAGAACTCGGGCTGGCCGACACCAAGCGCACTGCCGAACGACGCCTGCACGAGCTCGGTTGGTTACCTCCCGCGCTAAAGGCTGAAGACATTCATGACGACGCTGAGCAAGCAGCGAATCAACTCGTTCTCAGATGGCAACTGGAGCAGGCACGGCAAAAGCGACGCTTGATCCTGTTTGCCCAACTGCATCAAGCTCCAGGCAGTTGCCTCTGCCTGCACGCGAACGACGCACGCCAGGGGCGCTACTGGGTCCCGGTGCTCCAGGCCGAAGCCAACCGAGCGCCAACTCCGGAGGAGACGCTGACGGCGCTCCGCCGTCTCCAACAAGACATTGGCAAACCCGTCACGCTCGTGCCTCACGGCCCATTGGTCTCCGCCATGCGCGACCTCCCCAGCTCGACGGAACTACAATTGGCCGTTAACGCCCATGCTCCCCGTTTAAACCTGGCCGCTCAAGGCCTCAATACCGAGCGCTCAAGTACGCCGCACCTCAAGCGGCTGGAAGCTGAAAGTATTCATATCATCCGGGAAGCCGTTGCCGAGGCCGAGAACCCGGTGATGCTGTATTCCGTAGGCAAAGATAGTTCGGTCATGCTGCATCTAGCACGCAAGGCGTTTTATCCCGCCCCGCCGCCATTCCCACTGATGCACGTGGACACTCGCTGGAAGTTCCGCGAAATGTATTTGTTCCGGGACTACATGGCTCAAGAAAGCGGCATGCCGTTGCTTGTTCATATCAACCCGGAAGCCATTGCGCGAGACATCAATCCGTTTGATCACGGATCAGCGCTGCATACAGATATCACCAAAACCGAAGGGCTCAAACAAGCTCTTGACGAACATCGTTTCGACGTCGTATTTGGTGGAGCCAGGCGAGACGAAGAAAAGTCTCGCGCCAAAGAGCGAATTTTCTCGTTCCGAACTGCAACCCATCGCTGGGATCCCAAAAACCAACGTCCTGAACTGTGGAATCTGTACAACACGAAAAAAAGCCCAGGTGAAAGTATTCGGGTCTTCCCGATTTCCAACTGGACTGAGCTCGATATCTGGCAATACATTTACCAGGAAAATATTCCAGTAGTGCCGCTGTATTTCGCTAAGCCGCGCCCCGTGGTTATTCGTGATGGAATGATCCTCTTAGTGGACGATAACCGGTTCCGGCTCCTACCTGGCGAAGCTATCGAGGAGCGCTTGGTCAGGTTCCGCACTCTGGGCTGCTATCCCTTGACGGGTGCCGTGGAATCATCCGCGGCCAATCTACCAGAAATTCTGTTGGAGCTGATTAACGCGCGCAGCTCTGAGCGCCAGGGCCGTGCCATCGATTCCGACAGTTCCGGCAGCATGGAAAAGAAAAAGCAAGAAGGATATTTCTAATGAGCACGCACCTAAAAACTGGCGTTTCAAACGACACCCCCGCCACGCTGGAAGCCTTTCTTGCCCAACAACAGCAGCAAGATCTGTTGCGCTTTATCACCTGCGGCAGCGTGGACGATGGCAAGAGTACACTTATCGGACGCCTACTCTGGGAGTCGAAGCAGCTATTCGACGACCAGGTTGCCGCTCTACAGGCAGACTCTTTGCGACACGGAACCCAAGGCGCGGAAATCGATTTTGCTTTACTGGTAGATGGCTTAGCGGCTGAGCGTGAACAAGGCATCACGATCGATGTGGCTTATCGCTTTTTTGCTAGCCAACATCGAAAATTTATCGTAGCGGACACCCCGGGGCACGAGCAATATACCCGGAACATGGTCACTGGCGCCTCCACGGCGCATGTAGCGGTGATTTTAGTCGATGCCCGAGCAGGAATGCTGGTACAAACTCGACGCCATGCGTTTTTAACGTCATTGGTAGGCATTCGGCATATCGTCCTGGCCATTAATAAAATGGACCTTATGGACTACAGTGCGGAGGTCTACAAACACATAGAACAAGATTTCAAAGATTTCGCCAAAACCCTCGGGTTCGAGAGCATTACCGCCATACCACTTAGCGCGCTCAAAGGCGACAATATCGTCGATCGCTCGGGTAAGACCCCTTGGTACAACGGTCCAACCTTAATGGGTTATCTTGATACTGTTCCCATCACACCTCTCATCAAGTCTGCATTTGCATTTCCTGTTCAGTGGGTTAACCGACCAAACTCGAGCTTCAGAGGCTTTAGTGGGACGGTTGCTCAAGGCAGCGTGCGAGTCGGCGAAACCATCCGGGTTACCGCCTCTGGCCAAACCGCCTCAGTAGCCGAAATCGTCACCATGGACGGCTCACCAGAACAAGCGCAGGCAGGCGACGCAATCACACTGCGCCTAGATCGAGAGATCGATGCATCACGCGGTGACGTTATCTCATTGGCGCAAGAGCCTCTACAAACCACAGATCAGTTTGAGGCCACGTTGGTATGGCTGCATCAAGATGCAGGGCTGTCAGGCCGTAGCTACGATCTCAAGCTCGCCACCCAGTGGGCCTCAGCAAACCTGACCACGATCAAACACAGAATTGATGTTAATACTCTCGCGCATGAGGCCGCCCGCACACTCGAACTGAACGACATTTCTATTTGCACCCTGGCGACGAGCAAGCCGTTAGTATTTGATCACTACGAGAATTCGGCCAGTCTAGGTAGCTTTATTCTTGTTGATCGATTCACCAATGCCACCGTAGCCGCGGGCATGATCCGTCATAGTTTACGTCGGGCACAGAATGTACATTCCCAAGCTCTAACCATTACACGTGAACATCGAGAGCGCCAAAATGGCCATCGCGGAAAAGTTGTCTGGTTTACAGGGCTTTCTGGCTCTGGAAAATCAACCCTTGCCAACGCGCTTGAAGTCGCTCTCTATCAGCAAGGAAAAAAAACCTACATCCTTGATGGCGACAATATACGCCATGGCTTGAACAAAGACCTGGGGTTCACTGAGGCGGATCGCGTGGAAAATATCCGTCGAGTTGCCGAAGTGGCAAAACTTATGATGGACTCGGGGCTGATCGTACTCACTGCCTTTATATCTCCCTATCAACGTGAACGCGAGATGGCCCGAGAGCTTATTGGTACCGAGAACTTCATCGAAGTTTACGTGAGTACCCCTTTGGAAATTTGCGAGCAGAGAGACGTCAAAGGACTTTACCGAAAAGCGCGTCAGGGGGAGATTCCCAATATGACCGGCGTTAATAGTCCGTATGAGCCACCAGCATCAGCAAACGCTACCATCAATACTGCCACAGGAAATCAAGAAGCACATATCCAACACCTGATCAAGCATACTTTATGAATAGAGCATGAGCAACATTTTATCTCCTCCATCAAACAGAATGTTTGAAATCGTGAAATTCAGCCCGCGCTTAAACAGACTGGAGATAAGCCCCAACCTCATGATTTAGAATGCCATTTGGTAAAAGCCCGGGGTTCTCCAGCTCCTATTTTTCCGATCTTATGCGCGGCCAACCCGATCCCCAGACCTCGATGTTCAGTTAGGTCAGTCTGGAGGATCGCGTGCCGTGGGATCATCCTGTGCACCGGGTACGAGCGGTGGTCGACGGCATTCTGGCGAACTCGAGGCCTGGGCCAGCCACAAGAGGGCACCTCGAAAAACCTCAATGACCTCCCATGTTGGTACAATACGCATCCTACCGAAACCAACGTGATCTGACCGTCCCGCCATGTCTCGCAACGCCATCAAGAACGACCTGTTTTCCCACGATCAGCGCCGCCAGAAGCTCGACGACATGGGCGATCCGCTCCAGGCGTTGGAGGCTCACGTGGACTTTGCCGCGCTGGCCGCCGAGGTGGACCGGGTGGCGCCGCGAGAGGTCAATCCCAAGGGTGGCCGGCCTCCGTACCCCACCGAGACGATGGTGCGCATCCTCATGCTCAAGCGGCTGCACAACCTCTCGGACGAGCAGATGGAGTTTCAGCTGCTCGATCGCATGAGCTTTCAGCGCTTCTGCGGCCTGACCTTCTCGCGCACGGTGCCCGATCGCACCACCATCTGGACCTTCGAGAACC
>JALOAI010000003.1 GCA_023228945.1 Pigmentiphaga sp.
CATCGGCCAGGGTGGAGCACGGTCGAGCTGGCCTGAGCAGGCTCCGCCTCGAGGCTCAAAAGCTCGAGCGCTCACCGATCCAGTGCACCGGAAGGGCGGAAATCTTCTACCGCCCGCGCTCCTAGGAAGGAAACTCCGTATGAAGTTCGGTCGTATTTCCAGAGAAAGCCCCGATGGGCAAGTCGCGCGATTGGTGGTGGTCGAGCCCGGGCAGGGGCGGGTCATCGATCTCGCGCGGGCGGCGGCGCTGCATGCGCGGGCCACCTTCCACGCCACCGAAACCGCGGCGGTGCGCATGGCACAGGCCCGGTTCCCGGGCAGCATGGCCCAGGCCCTGGCCACCGGCAGCGACCTCATCGCGGCGGCGAAGACGGTGATCGCCGGCCGCTTTGGCGACGAGGCCTCGCTGCCGATCGGCGACGTGGCCTGGCTGTCGGCGTCGGACCCTCCGGTGCTGCGCGACGGCCTGGCGTTCATCGGCCACATCAAAGGCTGGCATGAGCGCATGAGCCGCGAGGTGCCCGACGCGCTGCTGCAGATTCCCGGTTTTGCGAAAAACTCGCCGGTGACCGTCATCGGCAATGGTGCCACCGTACCGTGGCCGGGCTACATCCAGTACATGGATTACGAACTGGAGCTGGGCTACGTGATCGGCCGCCAGGGTTCCAACCTTCGGCCGGAAGACGCCATGCCGTATATCTTCGGCCTGACGCTGTACAACGACTTCAGCGGCCGTGATCTGCAGAAGAACGAACTGGCGGTCGGCATGGGCGCGACCAAGAGCAAGGACTTCGCGCATTCGATCGGTCCTTGGATCACGACGCTCGACGAGTTCGACGATCTGGACGCGATCCCGCTCGAAGTCCGGGTCAATGGCCAGACCTGGGCGCGCGGCAATAGCGGCGGCAAGCTGTGGACGCCGGCGGAGCTGGTGGCCTATGTGTCGCTCGGCGAACGCATCGAGCCGGGCGACGTCATCGGTTCGGGCACCATGGGCGGCGGCTCGGCGCTGGAGCTGAACCGCCAGCTCGAGCCGGGCGACGTGGTCGAACTCGAGGCCGGCGGCATCGGCGTGTTGCGCAACGTCATGGGGCAGAAACAAGACGGGCTGTGGTGGCCCACGAAGCGGCAGCCTTTCATGTAAGCCGCCGGCTTCTTGCAGCATACCGCTGTCGATAGCGGTAGATAAAACGAACCGCGTGATCAATAACGAGCTAGAGCGATCTTCCGAGGAGACATTCATGAATCGACCCGTCGACGGCCTCAGAGGCCGCATATCGCTGGTGCTGGGCCATTGCGCCGGCATGATCGATGTCGTTGCCCTTCCGGTCTGGGTGGGTATTGTGCTGATCGGCCACTACGGCCTGGATCCACAGCGCGCCGGCGCCCTGGCCACGATGTTCCTGGGCGCCGTGGTGCTGAGCAGTCTGTTTTTCTCGCCCCGGGTCGACCGCGTTCGCGGACGCTTGATGGTGCCGATCGGCTTTGGCGTGGCGGCCTTGGCGTTCTTCGGGCTGTCCGCTACCCGCGACTACGGCACGATGGCCGCGCTGCACGTGATCGGCGGCCTGGCGGTGGGGTGCGGCCTGTCGCTCACGCATTCGATGATAGGGGCCAGCGCCAATCCCCATCGCTTGATCGCCATCGCGTTCACCGGTCTGAGCGTGCTGTCGTTCGGCTTCCTGGGCGGCGTGCCGCAACTGGTGAATGTCAAAGGCGGCGGCGCCATGTTCATCGTGCTGGGCATCATCATGCTGGTCACGGCGGTGTTCGCGGCCTTCGGCTTTCCCGAACGGCCCAGGAGCGTGGCTCCGAGCGGGAAACCGGTGGCGCATGCGCCCTTGTCGCGGGGAGTCTGGTTTGCCATGGTCGGAACCAGCCTGCTGACCCTCAGCCATTCGATGATGCTCAGCTATGTCGAACGCATCGGCGTGGGGCACGGCTTCACCATGCAGCAGGTCATGGGTGTGCTGTTCGCCATCGGCGTGGTGAATCTTTTCCCCGGGCTGCTTGCGGCGTTCTTCGAGCGCAGGGTCTCGCCGCCGGCCGTCATGGTGTCCGGCCCGGTGCTGCAAGGCATTCTGGCGCTGGTGCTGACCCAGACGCTGCTGTTCGGCCCCTATGCGGTAGCGGCCGCTGTGTTTCCGGCGGTGATCATTTTCACCCATACCTTCATTTTCGGGTTCCTGGCGCGCAATGATCCCTCCACCCGGGCGGTGGCCGCGACTCCGGTGATGGCGATGACGGGTTCGGCGATCGGGCCCTTCCTGGGCGGCGTGGTGGCGCAGAACCTGGGCTATTCGAGCATCGGCTGGACGGTGGTGGTGGTGGCGGTGTTGTGCGCCTTCTGCTTCTGGCAGGCGACCCGTGGCGCGGCGCGCGGCGCCGAGGTGGCCCGGGTCGTTCCGTAAGCGTGGCTCGCCCCGTCCCGGGGAGAGCGCAGTGGGGCCGGCGCCAGGCGCCGAGGTCCGGTGGATATTGAGGAATCTGGAATGAAAGCGATGTGGTTCGTACCGCCGCCGGTGATGGTGCTGGCGGCGGCGCTGAATCCCGGCGCGCCCGCCGTGGAAGGTTCGCGCAATACGTCTTCGGACGAGCAGTTCGCGGCGCTGGTGGAGGGCCGTGTGGACATGGCGGTGACCGCGATGGACAACGTGATCGCCTGGAATCGCCGCGCGGGGCCGCGGGATGTACGTATCGTGGCGCAGATCGAGCGCACCACGCCGCTGTACGTGATCGGACGCCCCGGTCTGGAGTCGCTCGCGGACTTGCGCGGCGGCACGATTCTGGTGGACGCCCTGGACAACGGCTTCGTCGTGGCTTTGCGCGCGCTGCTGCGCGAGGCCGGCCTGGGAGCACGGGATTATGTCCTGGAGCCTGTGGGCGGCGTCACCGAGCGCTGCGAGGCGTTGCTGGCGGGAGGCGGCGACGCCACGCTGCTGGGGCCGCCTTTCGATGGCCAGGCAACAGGCAAGGGATGCGCTCGCCTGGCCGGTGTGCAGGAGCGATACACGGCATTCCCGGGGCAGGGGCTGGTGATGCGGCTGGCGACCATGAAACGGCTGGAGACGCCGCTGCGGGCCTACTTGAAATCGCTGTCGGCCGCCGCACGAATGATGGCACGGGAAGAAGAGCGAGCTGGCCAGCTATTGCTGGGCGCAGGGTTGCCGCGGGCCGCATTGGCGGGGGCGCTGGCGCTGAGGCCGTTGTCGCTGCATCCCGACCGCGACGGCGTGGAACTTTTGATCGAACATCGGCGCGGCCTGGACATGCCGGGCGGCGATGATACCTATGAACGGCTGGTGGCGGCGTCGTGGTTGCCGGAGGCCAGCAGCCAGCGGAGACTGATATGAAACTGCCCCCACGCTCACTTTGTTCGCTGCCCCCCGAGGGGGCTTCAGTCTCCTTCGGGCGGCCGTGCGGAGACTGAATATGAAACCCTATGCCTTGACGACATTTTCCGCCGAGGGTCTGCCCGCGGCGCCCGGTCTGGTGATCGACGGCCGGGTGGCCGCGATCGCCGAGCTCTGCGGGAGCGCCGACGAGTATGCCGGCTTGCGTGGCCGCGACACCGTGCTGGCGATCCTCGACGCCTGGGAATTGTGCCTGCCTTTGCTGGAGCGCCTTGCGCAAGGCGCGTCCGGCGACGCGGGCTGGCGCCCGCTGGAAACGGTGCGTGTTCATGCGCCGGTGGAGCGGCCGCGGCAGGTATTCTGCACCGGTGCAAATTATCGCAAGCACGTGGTCGACCTCACCGTCGACTCCGGCGTGGGGCCCGAAGGGCTGCAAGGCGCCGAGCTGCGGCGTTGGGCCGAACAGATGATGGACGAGCGCGCGGCGCATGGCGAGCCGTATGTTTTCACCAAGCCGGTATCCGCCATCGCGGGCCCTTATGATGACTTGATATTGCCGCGCAATACCGCGCAGCCCGATTGGGAGCTGGAGCTGGCGGTGGTGATCGGCCGCGGCGGGCGGACCATCCCGCGCGCTCGTGCCCTGGAGCACGTGGCCGGCTATATGATAGCCAACGACATTTCCGCCCGCGACCTGATCCCGCGCACCGATTACAAGATGCTCGGCACCGATTGGTTGCGCGCCAAGGGGCAGCCGGGTTTCCTGCCTCTGGGGCCTTGGCTCGTGCCGGCCCGGTTCGTGGCGGATCCGCATCGGCTCCGGATGCGGCTGACGGTGTCGGGGCGGGTAATGCAGGACGAAACCACGGCGGACATGATCTTTGGCATCGAGCGGCAGATCGAATATATCTCGCAGTATTGCGAGCTGCTGCCGGGCGACGTCATCTGCACCGGCTCGCCGGCCGGCAACGGCACGCACTACAACCGCTTCTTGCAGGATGGCGACGTGATGGAGGCCGAGATCGAAGGGTTGGGCCGCCAGAGCGTGGTGTGCCGGGCCGACCGCGACTGCTGATCGCGCGGCGAAGGCAAGCCCCGCCGTGCCTGAGGGCCGGGCGCGGGCCAATCGATCGGGCGCCGAAAGCCTTCCTGGAGAATGGCGAAAACGCCCGGTCAAGTGGGAGCGTCAGCCTACGGACGCCGGGCGTTCCTCGATGATTGCGAACGAGGCCGATGCCGTGGCCACCAGGCGGGTATGTCCGGCATCGAACAGCGAAGCCCTGACGAAAGCCACGGAACGCCCGAGCCTGTCGACTTCCGCCTCGGCCAGCAGATCGCCCGGCCGGGCAGCGGCGAGCATGTTCACATTCAGGCTGATGGTGGCGCAGGTGCGCCCGAAGGGCAGCGCCGAAAGCACCGCGATGGCCATGGCGGCATCGAGCATGCCGGCGAGCACGCCGCCGCCAACGACCCCATTGCCTTGAAGGGCATCCGGCGGTGTGGTGAAGCGGATCTCGAGTGCGCCGGCGCGACCCCGCACCAGGCGGGGCGCCAAGGCGGCCAAGGCCGGATTTGCGCCCAGCGGCGCCCCGGCCTCGCCAGCCTCGATGGCTGCGGCGATATGGGCGCGGGTGGGATTGTCGGTGGCTGGTGGAGAACTCATGCGAATCGTCGGCTTATCAAACGCGTGAAGGGAAAAAATGGCTGGCAACCAGAGGCTGGCTGTGTAGGGAATGCGAGATATCAATTACGATACGTTTGGTATTCTAATTGTGGCGTGAAGCGAAGGCAATGCCGCCCGCCCCTTTAGCCGCCCCGGTGCGCGTAGGGGTTCTCGTCCTCGGCGGGATCCGCCATCTCGCGCCGCGCTTCGCCGGAGAGGTGGGATTTGAGCCGCGAGAGCGCTTCGGGTGTCCAGCCGTCGGCCCCCGCCACCAGGGTCCAGGCGTCGGCATAGTGCTCCGGAGCATACACGTGGCCATAGCCCATCGGTGCCTCGGTGGAAAGCATCATGTCGAGCGCGAGCTGCAGCATGGAGACGACCGGATACCACCGGAGCTGCGGCGACACATCGGGGCCGCGTGGCGCTTCCAGCCACGCGGGGGGGCGGTAGAAATCATGGGGGCTGAAGAAAGTGATCGCATCGCTCGCATATTGCAGATACACGATGCGCATCGATCCCCAGGGCGCGTCCGCCGGCACCGGCGAGCCATTCTGGTTCAGGAAACGCACGAGCCGCCCGTCGCGAAATGTTGGCAGCCAGGCGGGTGAGCCCGGGTTGCGGCCGTTGGTGATCGATTGCCAGGCGCGGCTGGCGAACGGCGGGCCGCTCCAGACTGCGCCGTCGATAGGATCGTCGAAGATGTCGAATAGCTCGACCGAACGCGCCGAGTTCATGGCGCCGAGGCTTAGCCCATGCAGATACAGACGCGGCCGGCGATCCCGCGGCAGCGTCGTCCAGTAGGCATAGATTTCGGTAAAGAGGGCGCGGGCGGCTTCGTTGCCATACTCCGGATGGGCCAGAAGCGAGAGCGGGCTCGATAAATAAGAGTACTGCACGGCGACGCTGGCCACGTCGCCGTGCAGCAGGTATTCGACGGTGTCCATGGCCGCCGGATCGACCCAGCCTGTACCGGTTGGCGTGATGACGATCAGGTTCGAGCGCTCGAATCCCCCGGCCCGCTTCAGTTCTTCGAGTGCGAGCCGGGCTCGCGCCTTCGCCGAATCGGCTGCCTGCAGGCCCACATACGCCCGAATCGGCTCCCGGGCCGGCAGGCCGGATAAGGACGCGATTTGCTCCGCGGATGGCCCCGACGCGATGAACTCGCGCCCCGCGCGACCCAGGGATTTCCAGCTGACCAGCGACGACGGACCGCCACTGCGATCGTGACGGGTCGGCTGTGGCCGCTCCGGCTCGAGGAGGGAATCGAACTCGCGAAAGGAAGAGTCCAACAAAGGCAGGGCGCCCCGAAACAGAGCGCCACTGGCCAGGACCCAGACCAGCAGGATGGTAGCGGTAAAACCGAGCAGAGCCGCCAGGCGCGGGGGCATCCAGCGGCCGGCACAGTGCGCCAGATAGCGCGCCACACCGGCGAAGCCGCGGCCCAAGGCAAGCAGGATCAGAAAGCAAACCACCGCGATGGCGACGAGCTGGGCCAGGTGCGCGCTGGCCAAGGGCTCCATCGCCATGCGCAGGCGGATCGAATCCTGCCAGCCTGCCGCGTGCCACAGGCAGAAGCCGATCATTCCCGCGCATAGCACCGCCACGGCAGCAAGCATGGCGCTGCGGATTTTGCCGGTGGCACGAGGGAGTTCCAGATACAACCAGAGTGCTTGAAGCAGAACGCCGAGACCGTAGCCCGCGGCGGCCGCGATGCCGGCCAGGAAGCCCTGCGTGAGAGCGGTTCGCGGTATCAGGGTGGGCGTCAGGGCGGCGGCGAAGGCGAGCGAGGCCAAGGCCAGGCCCACGGCGGAAGGCGCGCGCAGGGCGCGGCGCCATCCAGGGATGGCGGGAGTGGGGGCTGAGGTGGCCAATGTCATGGGACGCGATGCGCAGGGCGAAATCTCGGTGAAGGGCGGAAGTCGCTTGATTCTCGTGTCGGCCGGCTCGTCGCGCGACGGCCCGGTTGGGCTGCCGGCTTCGAGCGGAGCTGCTCGGCTTGAACGTGTGGTCGATAGTGTAGAACTGGATTGGGCAATCCGGTTGGCGCCGCATCGCTCGCCCTAAGCGCCGGCTTGGGGCAAAATGGTGGCACTGTTGCGGCCGCCGTCCCGGCGCCGCCGTCATTTTCCTGCACAAAGGATGAACAATACGCTGGTCAAGGGTTTACAGCTCTTGGAATGCCTGGCGCGCAGTCAACAGCCGCTGGGCGTCACCGAGCTTGCCCAGCAGCTCGGCCTGGGAAAAAGTAACGTGCATCGTCTGTTGCAGGCGCTGGTGGCGCTGCAATATGCCCAGAAAGACGAAAAGCACGGCACCTATCGGGTGGCGCTCAAGCTCTGGGAGCTGGGAATGGCCGTGGAAACCCGCCTCGATATCAAGCCGGCGGCACGCGAGGCCATGGAGCATCTGCTGGCGGAAACCCGCGAAACCGTGCATTTGTCGCTGCTGGATGGCGATGAGGTGGTGTATGTGGCCAAGCTCGATAGCCCCGAGCCGGTGCGGGCCTATTCCGAAGTGGGGGGGCGGGCGCCGGCGCATTGCGTGGCCACCGGAAAGGCCATCCTGGCCTGGCAAGAATCGACATTCTTGCAGGGCCTGGCGCAACGGCTGCCACGGCATACCGATACGACGTTGGTCGAGCCCGACGACTTCCTGGCCGAACTCGACCGGATCCGAACCCAGGGCTATGCCGTCAATCGTGGCGAATGGCGTTCCAGCGTTTGGGGGATCGGCGCGCCCATCCGCAGTCCGGAGGGCCTGGTGGTGGCGGCCATCGGTGTATCGGGCCCGTCCACGCGCATCAAGCCAGCGGCCGTCAAGCGATTGGCGGCCGAAGTGATCGCGGCCGCCGACTCCGTGTCGGGCCGCCTGCGTAGCTAGAGCGGGCCCGGGCCAGGCGGGCAGGCGTTCTCTGTTATCCGGGCCCGATCCCGATATCAGCGCAGGCCGGCCGCCGTCTCCACGTCGATCAACTGCTCGCGATAGGTCTCGAGCGCTTGGCCGAACTCCTTTGGTCCGAGATAGGCTGGAATCTGGCCGATGCGCAGCAGCTGCTCTTCGATGTCGGGATTGTCGAACACGATCTTGATCGCGTCGGCCAGTCGCTGGATTCGCTCCGGCGGCGTGCCCATCGGTGCGGCGATGCCGAAGGCGCCGGGAACGTCCAGCCTATAGCCTTGCTCTTCCAGCGAGGCCACTTCGGGCAGTTCGGGGTGGCGGGCCTGGTTGCCGCCGGCCAGGGCCTTGGCTTGGCCGCTGCGGATCTGTGGAATCGAGAAAGGATTGGAGACGAGGTCGACATTGCCGGCCATGACGTTGGTCATGGCATCGTTGGAGCCTTTGAAAGGAATGTGCAGCAGTTTGACCCCTAATTTGCGCGCGAGATCTTCGCAGTGCAGATGACTCACCGTGGACATGCCGGCCGAGCCGCACGAAACGCTTTCGGGCTTTTTCTCGGCCAGGGTCTTGAGCTCCGCCAGGGAACTGGCGGAAAGGTTGGGCCGCGCCGCGATCACCATCAGGCCGTCGCTGAGCTGGGCGACGGGGGTCAGGTCCTTGCCGGGATCGTAGTTGGCGGAAACTATGGGAGAAATGGCGGCGAGCTGAGGGCTGCTGCCGATGAGCAGCGTGTAGCCGTCGGGTGCGGCGTGGGCAACATGATTGCCGCCGATGGTGCCGCCGGCCCCGGGGCGGTTGTCCACGATGATGGGTTGTCCAAGATTTTTTTCGATCTGGGCGGCGATCTGGCGGGCCAGCACGTCCGTGTTGCCGCCGGGCGCGAAGGGAACGACCAGGCGAATGGGAGCGGTGGGCCAGGATTCGGCGGCGCAAGCGATACCGCCACCCAGGCCGAGAGTGGTTGCGGCCAGGGCGGTGAGTAGGGTTTTTCGGATCATTCTGGTCTCCTGTTGATATGTTCGAGATGAGGGCGGCTTTAGCGTCCGGGTTGCTTGAGCGATTCGTTGGCGAATTCAGGCCTGAGCCGCGCCCGCGATACGGATGATTTTGGTTTTCCCGCTGGAGCGCGGCAGCGAGGCAAAGGGCACGATGGTGATGCTGGGTCGGATCGAGAGCTGGGCGTGCAGGCGGGCCGAGAGCGCGGTGGCCAATTCTTCGGCGCTTTCCGGTACGGCCTGTTCTCCCCGCTCCACCGTGAGACGCAGCGGCGGCTCGACCATCGGTGGCGGGCCATCCAGGTCGATGTGGAAATGTCCGGAACATCGAGGCATCATGCCGTCGATCACTTCCTTGATCGCGGCCGGGTATACCTTGATGCCTTTGACGATGAGGAGGTCGTCGGCGCGCCCCAGGAGCTCGATGCGCACGCCGAAGTGCCCGTCCTGGGGGCATTCGCCCACGCGGATGCGCAGGATGTCGCCGGTGGCATAGCGCAGGGCGGGGCCGGCCTCATATTCCAGCGCGGTGTGGATGGCTTCACCCACCGCGCCGTCGGTAAGGGCAATGGGCTGCCGAGTGGCGGGATCGACCAGATCGTAGCGAAAGCAATAGTCGTCGCCGAGGCTGTGCATGCCGCTGTACTGCGCGCCGCTGGGCGAGATTGTGCCGTTGTGCCAGGCGCCACCCGTGAGATCGTAGACTTCGGCGCCATAGGCGTCGGCCAGGGCCTGCCGGGTGGTGGGCAGGCCGCCCCCGGGCTCGCCGCCCACCAGAAGCTTGCGCAGGCCAAGGGCGCCGACCTCGGTGCCGATCTCGCCGGGAGCTCGTTCAATCAAATGGCGCGCCAGGGAGGGCGTGCAGATCAGGGCTCGCGGACGCGTCAGTTGCATATAGCGGAGGATGCGCGCCACGCCGGCTTCTGCGCCAACCGGAATTGGCGTGAGGCCATAGGCCTGAAACGAAAGAATCGCGGTCAGGCCGCCCAGCCACATGGACAAGCCATTGGCGTGAAGGATGGTGTCGCCCGGTTGCAGTCCCGCCTGGCGCCACATGCGGCCAAAGACCTTCAGTGCGATGTCCAGGTCTTTGCGGGTAAAGGTGTAGAACGTGGGGTTCCCCGTGGTTCCCGAGGTGGCGGCGACGTGGATGATGCGTTCTCGCGGCGCGCACAGGTGCGTGCCGAAAGAATGTCCCTCCCGCTCCAGCGATTCTTGCTGGATGGCCCGATGCTCGTCTTTGGTGATCAGCACCGGCAGGCGGCGGAAGTCGTCCATCGACCGGATATCGGCCGGCGAGGCGACACCGGCCGCGCACAGCTTGCCGCGATAGAAGTCGGAATGCTCGAAGCAGTAGGCGATCTGGCGGCGCAGTTTGGCAAAACGCAGTTCGCCGAGCTGATGCAGGAATTCTTCAGGATCGCGGCTGCGGATGCCCGTGTAATGGGGCGTGGAACTCAGGGTTTGCATGGTTCGGGTGGTTTTGGTGTGAGCGCGGGTCGTGGTGGCCGATTCAGGGGCGGGCGGACGACGGCGCGGTCTCTGGCGGGATGACCCCTTGTTGCGCGAGCTGTTCGATGGCTTCGGAGGAGAACCCGGCTTCGCGCAGCACTTCGGCGGTGTGCTCGCCCAATAACGGTGCGGGGCGGCGGATGCCGCCATTGCCATGGGCGAAACGGAAGCCAGCCCCCACCAGGGTGTGTTTGCCCAGAGGGCCTTCGATCTCTTGCAGCAACCCACGATGCCGGACCTGGGGATGGTCGATCACTTCATCGATGGCAAGCACGACCGCGCAAGGAACATCGGCCTCGGTCAGAACTTTCTCCCAGTGCGCGGGGTCGTGGGAGGTCATGCCGCCTTCGATCAGCGCCCGTAGCGCCGACTCATGCTCGGCTCGGCTGAACCAGTCCGCGAAGCGGGGATCGTCGAGCGCTTCGGGGTGGCCCACCGCCCGCATCAGGTTGGCAAATTGCTTTTCGGTGAGGGCGGCGATCACGAGGTCGCCCGAGCCCGCGCGGAAGCGATGCGCGGTGACCTTGCGGCTGACCGACAGGTTGCCGAACTGCCGCTGCCGATGACCGCTCACCGTGAACTCGCCCACCTGGGCGGACAGGAAGTTGAGGGTGGCATCGAGCATGGAGACGTCGACATGCTGTCCGCGCCCAGTATGGGTGCGCTGGTAGAGGGCGGCGGACACGGCAAACGATGCCGTCATGGCGGCAAGCAGATCGCACACGGCGAAGCCGGCCCGCATGGGACCGCCGGCGGGATCGCCGGTGATCGACATCACGCCCGACATGGCCTGGATCTTGCCGTCGAAAGCGGCGGTGCCGCTCTCGGGGCCGGTCTGGCCGAAGCCCGACACGGAGCAGTAGATCAGGCGAGGGTGAAGCTCGGACAGTGTGGCGTAGTCCAGCCCCAGCTGCGCCATGACGCCCGGCCGGAAGTTCTCCCAGACGATGTCGACGTCGGCGATCAGCCGTTTGATCAGCGCAATGCCTTCCGGCTGGCGTAGATCGACGACGATGCTGCGTTTGTCGGTGTTCATGGCCATGAAGGTGGGCGACATCTTTTGGCGCGACAGCGCTTTATCCACCGCCACCGATCGCACGCCATCGCCCTCGGGGGACTCGACCTTGATGACGTCGGCCCCTTGCAACGCGAATTGATGAGTCCCGAAAGGCCCCGCCAGGAACCGGGTGAAGTCGAGGATGCGGACTCCGTGGAAGGCGGTGGTGAAGAACTCCGGCCTCCCGGCCGGAGCTTCTCCGCCACCGGTCGGGGGAGCCTTCGGCTCCAGAGGAGAACTGCCTCGCTTGCGCCCGTCCTGAAGGACCGGGCTTGCGCTTTGGCGCGTGGTCATATCGGGTTCCTGGTGGAGGTTGAGGCTTCTTCCGCTTCCCGGATGGCCTTGGCGGTGGCCTTGGCCTGATCGGATTCGGCGCGCAGGCGAGCGAGTTCTTCGGGAGCGACTCGTTCGATATTGGAGAAGTCGAGTTTCCAGGAGGCGTCGGACGACCAGACCAGCGGTGATTGCAGGGTGGTGCGCGCCGCCGGGGCGGCTTCGAGCAGGTTTAGCGCCAGCTCCAGGGTTTGCCGTTGGGATTCGGGATCGTGCGGCCGTCCGGCGCCGTTGCCCAGCGGAAAGTCGGAGAACAGGAAGCGAGGCACGCCGACATGCTCGACGATGTCTTTGGCGCAGCCCATGAGAACGGTGGCGATGCCGGCGGCTTCCAGGGCACGGGCCGTCATGGCCAGGGCTTGATGGCAAATGGGGCAGTTGGCAACCAGGATGGCGACGTCGGCGCCATCCGTCTGGCAGCGCGCCACGACCTCGGGAATGTCGACTTCGGCGGTGGTGCGCTGGCTGCGATTGGTGGGGACGCCATGAAAGCGCGGCGCCAGCCGGCCGATACGGCCTTCGGCCGCGAACTTCCGCAACAGCGGCAGCGGAAACCAGGTGCCGCTGTCTTCCATGCTGGTGTGCTTGCGATCGATGCCGACATGGGAGATGCGCAAGTCGTGATCGTGCCCGGTGTTGCCGGAATAGACGGTGTAGAACTTGGCCGCCGCGTTATAGGGCGCGCCGGGCCCCTGCGGCCCTTTGTCGGGCTGATAGGGGGCGGCGGTGGTGAGGAGGGCGACGGAAGACTCCGCCAGCGGCTTGGCCAAAGCCTGGAAAGGCACATCGCGGTAATGCGCGTAGCGGTAGGGGTTGCCGTAGCCGAGAGCGAGATACCAGTCGCGCGTGCGCTGCATGTAAAGAATGGGCGAATCGTCTGGCTCGGCCAGACCCTCGGCAGCGTTGACGTCGGTTTCTCGCACTTGGTTTCTCCTTTTTGTTCTATTTTATGGAACATAATTTCCATATATATGCATGTTATAGAAGGCTTGTGCTGCGAGTCAAGAGCAATGTGCCAACCTCACTCGCTACCGAATGAAGCGGAATGCGCGGGACGGAGTGGGGAAAACCCCGTGTCGAATCACGCCGGCGCCAGGAACTCGAAAGGTGCGGCACGGTCGGTGGAGGGTGATGCGGCGCTAGTCCCGGAGGCTTGGCGAGACGTGTTGCGAGGCCGTACCCGCAAGCGAGGAGTGCCGGGCATCTGAGTCATTTCCCTGGGGAAATCCCTGGGTTATCGAAGCCGCGAAGATGGCGTGATTTTGCTAGGATGCCATGTAGCGTTTGGTATCCGCGCCTCGGCTTTCGTTCGGGCGCCGTTCAAGCGGTTCCTCAAAAGACGGTATTCATCAGAAAGCACAAGGGTCGATTCAAGTTCGGTCCTATCGCAGCAGAGTTCGCTGGTCGTCCCGCCCCGGGACGGCTCTTGTCGATCCGGCCCTCGACTTGCCGGGCCCCTCGCGCCAGGCGCATCGCCCGCGATGTTCCAGGTCTCTCTCTCCAGACATTCGTGTCAGGCTCTTTATCGTTGGAGGTCATGCAAATGCTTCGTTCCCAGATATCCCGCCGCGTGTTCACCCTGGCGGCCTCCGCTGCCGTGCTTTCGCTAGGTCTGGCAGCCCAGGCGAGCGCCGCCGAGATCACGCTCAAGTACGCCTTCTTCGCACCCGAAGGCACCTTTCCCGGCCAGCAGATGCTGCACTGGGCCGAGGAGATGAAGAAGCGCACCAACGGCAAGGTCGAAGTACAAACCTTTCCCGGCGGCACGTTGCTCGGCGCCCGCGAAATGTGGGACGGAGTCACCATGGGAATCACCGACATTGGTTTGTCGGCGCCATCGTACGATCCGGGCCGCTTTCCCTTGAGTTCCGGCATCGCGCTGCCGCTTGGCTTTCCCGACGCCACCACGGCGAGCCGCGTGCTCTGGGAAGTGACAAACGAGTTCGAACCCAAGGAATTCGAGCGTTTCAAGGTGATCGCGATGTTTACCTCCGAGCCAGGCTATCTCATGACGCGCGAACCGGTGCGCAGCGAGGCCGATCTCAAGGGCATGCGGGTGCGGGCCACCGGTAGTGGTGTGCCGGTGATCAACGCCTTGGGCGGCTCGGCGGTGGGCATGGCGATGCCCGAGGTGCCGCAGGCCGTACAAACCGGCGTGGTGCAAGGCGTAATGACATCCCGCGAAGTGCTGCAGGATTTTCGCCTGGCCGAGAACCTCAAGTACGTGACCGACTACCCCATGGTGGTCACCACCTTTGCCGCCGTAATGGACAAGAACCGCTACGAGAAGCTGCCTGACGACGTGAAGCAGGTGATCGAGGAGTTGGGCGACGAGATCCACGCCTGGACCGGAAACTACCACGACAACAAGAACGTCCAGGGCGCGCTCGAATGGTCGGCCAAGGAGCACGGGCTGCAGGTGGTCGAGCTCTCCGGCGAAGAATACGGTAAGTGGGATAAAACTCTGCAACCGCTGGTGGATCAATGGATCGTCGAGGCAGACAAAAAAGGCCTGCTGGGAGACAAGTACATCGCGCGCGTGGTTGAACTCAGGGATCAACAATGAGCCTTCCTACTCGTTCGGTCTCCGCTCCGGGCGGAGGCCTGATACGGGCGATCGATCAGGCCAGCGCATGGTGCAACCGCGCGCTGGCCTGCCTGGCCGCGCTTGCGCTGCTAGGGTTGATGCTGATCACCGTTCTGGATATCGCCATGCGCATCCTGGGCCAGCAGGTGGCGGGGATCTACGAATTGGTGGGTTGGCTGGCCGCGGCCGCAATGGGCTTGGCACTGGGCTACACCCAGTTGCATAAAGGCCATGTGGCCGTGACCATCGTCACCGACTATCTGAAAGGGCGCAGTCTGGCAATCAGCCGCCTGATCAGTTCGATACTCTCGCTGGGTCTGATTGCCGTGATTACCTACTACGTGGGCGCCTTCGGCTTGATGCAGCAGGCCACCGGCTCGCTCTCCGAAACCCTGCGTTTTGTGGTGTATCCCTGGGTCTTCATTCTTACCCTGGGCATGGCCGGTCTTACCCTGGCGTTGGTGGCCGATACCCTCAGATCCATCGTTTTGCTGGTGGACCCGAACGCCTTCGATACCTGATTCCCCAATACCGGAACTTGCCATGGAATCCATACATGTCGCCTTGATCGGTATTGTCGGGATGTTCGTCCTGATGGCGATCGGAATGCCGATCGCTTTCGCCATGCTGCTGGCCGGCGTGGTGGGTACCGCCTACCTTTTATCGATGTCCGCGGCCACGCATTTGCTGGCTACGACGGTCTGGGAGAACTTCGCTTCCTATAGCCTGAGCGTTATCCCGCTGTTCGTTCTCATGGGGCAAATAGCTTTTCGGTCCGGGGTAACCGAGCGCTTGTATTCCGCCGCCTACACGTGGTTTGGCCGGGCGCCGGGGGGATTGGCATCTTCCACTATTGTGGCCTCCGCCGGCTTCTCCACCATCTGTGGTTCCAACGCGGCGGCCAGCGCCACGATGGGCATGATCGCCCTGCCCGAAATGAAGCGCTACGGCTACGACCCTGCCCTGAGCGCCGGCACCGTAGCGCTTGGCGGTACATTGGGCGCGATCATCCCGCCCAGCGTGGTGATGATTGTCATTGGCGTGCAAACCGAGCAGTCGATCCTCGCCCTGTTCTTGGCCGGAATCATCCCGGGCCTTGTGCTGACGTTGCTGTTCATCGCCACGATTGCGGTGATCTGCCTGCGCAACCCGGCGGCGGCGCCCAAGGCGCCGCCGACCACCACCAGACAAAAGTGGCTGGCGATCCTTGATGTACTCGAAACCCTGGTGCTGTTTGCGTTCGTCATCGGCGGTCTGTATGCGGGTTTGTTCACACCCACGGAAGCCGGCGCGGCCGGGGCTTTTGGCGCCTTGATCATCGGCGTGGCGCGTCGCTCGCTATCCATCAAGGCCTTCATCACGGCGCTGATGGAGACCCTGAGGATATCCGCCATGGTGGTGCTGCTGATCACGGCGGCGGTGGTGTTCGGGCGCTTTCTCACGGTGTCGCGAATGCCGGTCGAGCTGGCCAACTGGACGGCGAGTTTGCCGGTGTCGCCTGACGTGATCCTATTGGCGATCCTGGTGATCTACCTGATCGGCGGTGCGCTCATCGACGCGCTTGGGTTCTTGGTGGTCACATTGCCCATCTTCTTCCCGCTGTCGCAGGCGCTGGGTTTTGATCCCATCTGGTTCACGATGCTACTGACCATCGTCACTGCCATTGGCTCGGTCTCGCCTCCGGTGGGCGTCAATGTGTTCGTGGTCAACGCCCTTGCGCCCGATATCAAGCTGCAGACGATCTTCCGTGGCGTCGCATACTTTTTCTTCGCGTATGCGCTCTGCATTGCCATGATCTGGTTCATCCCGGGTACGGTGCTGTGGCTGCCGGAGCTGATGCGATAGAGGTTCCCGCCAAGATGGCATGATCCTGCCGTTTTCTCCCGCTGGCATCCCCGGCGCACCGCGCAGCCTCCGTTGCGGAAGGGGCGCGGTGCGATGTCTTGAGAACGACCGCGCCGGACGGGGCGCCGGCCGCGAACGAGAACCGCCGCGGCTGGAGCCGCCGGGATGCCGGTGGAGTTCAGGCGGTAACCGCCTCCAGCTCGGCCGACGCCGGCACCGAATGGCGGATCAAATGATCAAATGCGCTGAGCGAAGCCTTGGTGCCGTCGCCCATGGCCACCACGATCTGCTTGTAGGGCACCGTGGTGGCGTCGCCCGCCGCGAATACGCCGGGCACCGAGGTGGCGCCGCGCGCGTCGATCTCGATCTCGCCGTAGCGGTTGAGCGCCACGGTATCGCGCAGCCACTGCGTGTTGGGCACCAGGCCGATCTGCACGAACACGCCTTCCAGCGCCACGGTATGGCGTTCGCCGCTGGCGCGGTCTTCATACACCAGGCCGTTGACCTTGTTGCCGTCGCCGGTGACCTCGGTGGTCTTGGCGTTGGTGACGATGGTGACATTGCCCAGGCTGCGCAGTTTGTTCTGCAGTACCGCGTCGGCGCGCATTTGCGTGTCGAACTCGATCAGCGTGACGTGGGCGACGAGGCCGGCGAGGTCGATCGCCGCCTCGACGCCGGAGTTGCCGCCGCCGATCACCGCCACCCGCTTGCCCTTGAACAGCGGGCCGTCGCAGTGCGGGCAGTAGGCCACGCCCTTGGTGCGGTACTCCTGTTCGCCGGGTACGTTGAGCTCGCGCCAGCGGGCGCCGGGGGCCAGCACGACGGTGCGGCCGCGCACTTCGGCGCCATTTTGCAATTGCAGCGTATGCAGCTCACCGGGCACCAGGGCGGAGGCGGTTTGCTGGTCGATGATGTCCACGCCGTAGCTGCGCACGTGGCTCTCCATGGCGGCCACCAGCTTCGGCCCTTCGGTGTACTCCACGGAAATGAAGTTCTCGATGCCCAGGGTATCCATCACCTGGCCGCCGAAGCGCTCGGAGACCAGGCCGGTGCGGATGCCCTTGCGCGCGGCGTAGATCGCCGCCGCCGCGCCGGCCGGCCCGCCGCCGACCACCAGCACATCGTAGGGCTCGCGCTCGTTGATCTTGGCGGCCTCGCGCTGGCTGGCGCCGCTGTCGAGCTTGCGCAGGATCTGTTCGATCGTCATGCGCCCCTGGTCGAACGACTCGCCGTTGAGGAAGACGTAAGGCACGGCCATGACCTGCCGCTGTTCGACTTCGTCCTGGAACAGCGCGCCGTCGATCGCCACGTGCTGGATGCGCGGGTTGATGACGGACATCAGGTTGAGGGCCTGCACCACGTCGGGGCAGTTCTGGCACGAGAGCGAGAAATAGGTTTCGAAGCGATAGTCGCCGTCGAGGTTGCGGATTTGTTCGATCGTGTCGTCGTCGAGCTTGGACGGATGGCCGCCCACCTGCAGGAGGGCCAGCACGAGCGAGGTGAATTCGTGGCCCATCGGGATGCCGGCGAAACGCACGGCGATGTCGGTGCCGGTGCGCACGATGGCAAACGAGGGTTTGCGATCATCGCCGCCGTCGTCGCGCACAATGATGCGCTCGCTCAGGCCGGCGAGATCGTGGAGCAGCCCGCGGAGCTCGCGCGACTTGTCGCCATCATCGAGGGAGGCGACGAGCTCGATCGGATGGGCGAGCTTTTCGAAGTGACCCTTGAGCTGGGATTTGATGTTGTCGTCGAGCATGGCGGAACTCCTTTTGTTCTGTGTGGGGCTGGCAGGGAACGTGTAAAAACGACAACGGGCGCCGCGGCGCCCGTTGTCGACCCTTCAGACGCCGGGGCGGAAGGGTTGGGACGCGATCCTGGCGCTTAGATCTTGCCGACCAGGTCGAGCGAGGGCTTGAGGGTTTCTTCGCCCGGGGTCCACTTGGCGGGGCAGACTTCGTTCGGGTGGGCGGCCACGTACTGGGCGGCCTTGACCTTGCGCAGCAGCTCGGCGGCGTTGCGGCCGATGCCGTTGTCGTGTACTTCCAGAACCTTGATCTGGCCTTCGGGGTTGATCACGAAGGTGCCGCGCAGCGCCAGGCCTTCTTCTTCGATCAGAACCTCGAAGTTGCGGGCCAGGGTGGCGGTGGGGTCGCCGATCAGGGGGTACTGGACCTTGGCGATGGTCTCGGACGTATCGTGCCAGGCCTTATGGGTGAAGTGGGTGTCGGTCGACACGCCGTAGATCTCGACGCCCAGCTTCTGGAACTCGGCGTAGTGGTCGGCCAGATCGCCCAGTTCGGTGGGGCACACGAAAGTGAAGTCGGCGGGGTAGAACACCAGCACGGACCACTTGCCCTTCAGGTCGGCATCGGAAACCGGGACAAACTTGCCATTGTGGTAGGCGGTGGCGTTGAACGGCTTGACTTCGGTATTGATGAGGGACATGCAGGCTCCTTTTGGTTAATGGGTGGTGGTGAATTCGTCATCCATAAGGATGCCCGAATCCGATCGATAAGTAAAATTGATTAATTTTATTGAAACGATTGATTTAGGCAATCGACAGACGATTTTGCCCAAGACCAACTCGCTATATGGGGACGCTTGCCGAAATGGCAAGAGGGGCCTTCTTGCGGCCCCCCGTGATCCGCCGGCAATTCAGGATTTCTCGGCCAGCAGTGCGTTGGCCCGTTCCAGCAGATCCTTGCGGTAGACCTTGTCGATGTCCACTTGGCCGTCGTATTCCAGATTGCCTTGCTGGCGGAAGAAGGCCTCTTGTTCGCGCACAGAGTCCAGATCGATCGCGCCATCTTCCGAGCGTACGGTGTATGAAATATTGCGGAGCAGGTCTTTCTCGGCTCCCGTGTACTTGGCCACGATGTCCAGAATGGCTTCGTCCTTCCAGCCGCCGCTGTCCAGCTCGCGCGCCGCCTTCAGGTAGGCGGCCAGGAAACGCACGATGGCGTCCTCGTTCTTCTGGGCGAACTCATTGTTGAACGCGATGAAGCCCAGTTCGGTGCCGAAGGTGTGATCTTCCACCAGTCGGCGTCCCAGGCCCTGTTTCTCCAATTGATAGGCAAACGGCTCGATGCTCCAGCCGGCCTCCAGGCCGCCGTTGGCGAATGCGGCGGCCGTGGCGGGCGGGGGCAGGAACACCGGCTCGATGTCGTCCAGCGTCAGGCCGCCTTTTTCGAGCGCCTTCGCCACCGAATACAGTCCGAAGCCGCCCGGGCCGGGAATGCCCACGCGCTTGCCCTTGAGATCCGCCACGCTGCGTATGCCGTTGTCCCAGGCTTGCTGCGACACCATGAATGGCGAGGGCGATGGCACGGTATCCGGCATGCGGGCCATGGTGGCCACGATGGTCACGGTGGCGCCGCGCTGGATGGAGTTGAACAGGCCGGCGCCCCAGGTGGCGGCGCCGGCCTCGCTATTGCCGGCCGCCAGCATCTGGATGGTCTCGGCGGTGCCCGACTTGGGGGCGAGCGTGACGTCCACGCCGAAGTCGTCGAAATAGCCTTTATCTTCCGCCACGAAGTACGGCGCGTAGTCGGCAAACGGTGAATACAGGAACTCGATTTGCACCGGCTTTTGGGCGAGCACAGGGGCGGCGGCGGCCAGTCCGCCGATCAGGGTGGCGGCCACGAAGGTACGGCGAGTGATGGTGGTCATGGCAAGATCCGTTTGAAGGTTGGGAAAGCAGAGGGGCACGGGTTCGGCCCATTGCGGTCAGTCAGCGGCCCTTTTGCGGTGGGACGCCTCCGTCCTGGAAGCGGGGCCCCGCACCTGGGCGAGGAAGTCGAGCACGCCATGCCAGGAACCGGCATCGGCGTGGGCGTTGCCGCCCGGCGTGCCGCCGCTGGTAAAAGGCACGCCGGAGACGGGGTGGCGGCGCTCCAGCTGGGTGGTGGGCAGATACGGAAAATTGATGGAATGCCCCGCGTTGTCGTAATCGAGGTGGACCACGGGATAGCCGTGGCCGTTCCGATGCAGGGTGTGCACGACCATGCGCGAGTAGAGGCTGGACGGCCAGGCGCGATCGTCACGGCCCGAAATGAGCAGCACCGGGGCCTGGATTTTTTCGACGGGAATCCGCGCCCTGGCGGCGGTTTCGGTGTCGGTGAGGCCGGCCAGGAAAACATTGTGGTTGCGGTGCGGGGGTGCGGCGCCGTCCCAGGGGTGCCAGTGCACGGCGCGATTGTCCTGCCAAAGATGAGGCAGGGGCTGGCCGTTTTCAGTCCAGGCCGGCCCGCTCCAGCCGCCCTGTTGGGGGTCGGCCGCGCCTTGCGCGCCGTGCACCATGGCGCCCGGAACGTAGGCGATTACCGCCCGGACCTGTTCGGGATGGCGGCTGGCCAGCAACAGCGAGAGCTCGCCGCCACGCGATTGGCCGCTCAGGGCGATAAAGCCGTGGGCCGGTTGCAAGTGCTCGCGGCTCCAGCGCAGGGCCGTCTCGAAGTACTCCAGCGGCGTATTCGTGATGTAGGGGGAGCGCCCCGGCACCTTGAAGTAGCCCAGGCCGAGCGCCTGATAGCCATGCGAGGCGTAGAGCGCGCAGCGCGCCTCGTTGATGCCGCCGGTGGAGCCATTGAGCACGATGACCAGCGGATGCGGTCCCGCCCCCTCGGGCGTGAAGAGGGTGGCGGTCAGCCCCGCGTCGCGCACTTCCCGGCGTGTTACGCCGGGGGCGGCGAACCGCTGTGCCAGTTCGGCGGTCGCGGTCTCGCTTTCCGGCGTGATGGCCCGGATCTCGGTGACCAGCGGTTGCAGCACATCTTCGGCCATGAAGTTCTGGCTGGGCTCTTCGGGATGCTGCGACCAGATCAGGCCCATGGCGGAAATCTCGGCGTAATCGCCGGCCACCGGGGCGTCGCGCCCCGTATCCACGGTGCCGTCTTCGGTGGCAAAGAACGTGGCCTGGCTGGACCACGCCACCCCATCGGCGCGCAGGGTCCGGCTATCGAGCGTCACCAGGGTGCCCGGCGGCACGCCTGCGACGCGGATCTGGCGCGGGACGTCGATGAGCGCGTCCGCGGGGGAAACGGTGAGGGTGAGCGGCATGGCGATCTCCGGGAGAGTCAGAAGGCGACGGCCTGGCCATCCTTGCGGGGGTCGGAACCCGCGATATAGCCGTCGCCATGGCGCAGGATGGTCTGGGCGCCGCCGAAACCGAACACGGCGTCGGGCGGTTCAATGGTGATTTTGTGGCCTAGGCCGCGCAAACCCTCGATCAAGCCGGGATCGAAGCTGGTTTCCACCGCCACCTCGCGCCCAGCGCCGACGCGCCAGCGCGGGGCGTCGGCCGCGGCCTGGGGATTCTGGCCATAACGCAGGATGCGCACCGCCTGCTGGACATGGCCCTGGGCCTGCATCGGGCCGCCCATCACGCCGAAGGCCATGGCGGGGCTGCCGTCGGCATGGGTGGCGAAACCCGGAATGATGGTGTGGAAGGGGCGTTTGCGCGGTGCGACCACGTTGGCGTGGGCCGGGTCGAGATGGAAGGACCAGCCACGGTTCTGCAAACTGATGCCGGTGCCCGGCACGGCCACGCCCGAGCCGAAGCCCATGAAATTGGACTGGATGAACGACACCATGCGGCCGGCGGCGTCGGCGGTGGCGAGATATACGGTGCCGCCGCGGCGTGGCTGGCCATGGCCGGGATCGCCGGCGCGTTGGCGGTCGATCAGGCTGGCGCGCTCGCGAATGTAGCCGGGGTCGAGCAGGGCGCTGGCGGGCACCGGCATATGCTCGGGATCGGACACGTAGGCGTCGATGTCGGCCAGCGCGAGCTTGGTGGCCTCGATCTGCAGGTGCAGCGTGGCCAGGCTGTCGACGGGGTCGGCGCCGATGCCCGCCGCATCCAGCAAGGCGAGCGCGATGAGGGTGCCGAGGCCCTGGCCGTTGGGCGGAATCTCGTGCACGATCGAGTCGCCGAAGCGCTGGCCCAGCGTGCCCACCCAATCGGCGGAATGGCCGGCGAGGTCGTCCAGTGCGAGCGCGCCGCCGTACTGGGCGCTGTGGGCCACCATGGCTTCGGCCAGGCGGCCCCGATAGAACGTCGCGCCTTCGGTACGGGCGATGTCTTCCAGGCTGTCCGCATGATGGGGCAGGCGTACGCGTTGCCCCGCGACGGGCGCCTGGCCATCGACGGCGAAGGTGTCGGCAAAGCCGGGCTGCTGGCCCAGGCGGGCCAGCCCCAGGCGCCAGAGCGTGGCGATCACGGGGCTCAGCAGGTAGCCCTGGCGGGCCAGGCGGATGGCGGGCTCGGCGATGGTCTCCAGCGGCAGGCTGCCATAGCGGCGCCACAAGGCGATCCATGCCGAGACCGCGCCCGGAACGGTAACGCTGTCCCATCCGGTCATGGGCATGTGGTCGAGGTGGGCAAAGCGCTCCGGGGTCCAGGCCGCGGGGGCGCGGCCCGAGGCGTTCAGCCCTTCAAGGGATTGGCCGTCCCAGACGATGGCAAAGGCGTCGCTGCCCAGGCCGCAGCCGGTGGGCTCGACCACGGTGAGGGCCATGGCGGCGCCGATGGCGGCATCGATGGCGTTGCCGCCGCGCGCGAGCAGCGATAGGCCCGCCTGCGCGGCCAACGGCTGGGAAGTGGCCACCACGTTCTCGCCCAGGACGGGCGAACGCGACGAGGGGTAGGGCAGGGCAAAATCCATGGCGGTTTCCTGCGTCAGCGAGGGCGGTGCGAGGTGGCGGGAGTGCCGCGCAACAGCGACATATGGCTATGGTTGGCGAGCCAGGGCGCTTCGGGGGTGTCGCGTACGAAGGTGACGGTTACGCGGCCGGTGCGATCGAAGGTTTCGCCGTTGTCGAGGTAGCCGACGGAATCGAAGAAGGTAATACCCACGGCAAACCGGCGGTCGGGCGAGACGAAACCCTCGATTGCGTCCAGGCGGATGCGAAAGCCCTCGATAGTGGACCACACGTTGCGCCACTGGCGCTGCTCGGCATCATCCACGCCGCGCAGCAGGTCGGCATAGGTGCCGAAGGCGATGAAGTCGGGCGTGACGAGGTCGCGGCCGGCGGCGTAGTCCAGGGCGTTGACGCAGCGCTGGAGCTGTTCGAACCAGAGCCGGACGCCTTGCAGGTCGTCGGCGGAAAGCGGAAGGGAGGTCGTCATGTGGAATCTCGCAAAGTGGGGCGTCAGCCTTGGGCGTGATGCTGGCGCAAGGCATCGGCCAGATCGTGGCCATGGGGCCAGGGTCCGTATCCGCTATCGGGATTGATGTGTCCGGCGTCGCCGAGATCGATGATGGTGCAGCCGAGGTCGCGGGCCAGGGATTGGCCGCGTTCGAAAGCCATGTGGGGATCATTGCGGCTGAGCACCATGGTGCTGGCGAAAGGGAGCGGAGCGCGGGGCACGGGGGCGAAACTGGCGATGGCGGGCTCATGCGGCCCATGCAGATCGGCATCGCCAGGCGCCACCAGCAGCGCGGCGCCCACGGCTGCATCGGGAAAGCGGCTGGCGTAATGCGCCACCAGGATGACGCCCAGGCTGTGGGCCACCAGCAGCGCGCCGGGATTCTCGCGCACGGCGGCGTCGAGCCGTTGCAGCCAGGGCTCGAGCCGGGGTTGGTCCCAGTCGTCCTGCTCGACGCGCAAAGCCGAAGGCTCCCGGCTTTGCCAGTGTGATTGCCAGTGTTCGGGGCCGGAGCCGTGCCAACCGGGAAGGATCAAGGTGCGCATGGGAAAAGGATTATTTGGCATTCACGGTCAGGGCGGCTGCCGCCGCTCCGGGCGAGGAAAGAAAACTCTCTTTCACTTTAAGGGGCTGGCGTGGCCGTCAGGCGGGAGAGGAGGGCGTCGAGCCGGGCGAGCACCTCGGTAGGCAACACGGCGTCGTCGGCCAGCGGCCGGCCGGTGGGCCAATGGCCGCCGGCGTCCTGCCAGTCGTGGCGCAGGCGCGCCAGCCGCCGCGGCCATTCGGCGTCGCCGGCCTGCGAGGGATCGAAGGCCAGCAGGAACACGCCGCGGCGGGCGGTGGCGCCGCGATCTTCGGCGGCGCGGCCGCCACCGATGACCCCGGCGAGCAATTCGACGATGAGGCCGAGCAGCGAACCCACCATGCCGCCGCGCGGCAGCAGGGCGGCCATGAGGGCGGCGTCGCGGGTGGGCCGGCCGTCGGCATCCAGGGCAACGCCTTCGGGCAGCGAAGTCCCCTGCTGCCGCGCGGCCTTGGCCGCCGCCAGCGTGATGGCGGAGGTGGCGACGTCGATCACCACGCGGTCGTCGCCTTGGCCCAGGGCGAAGGCCAGCGGGTTGGTGCTGAGCACGCCGCGCCGGCCTCCCGCGGGCGCGACGAGGGGACCGCCCTCGGTGCCGGCCATGCCGGCCAGGCCGGCGTCGGCCAGATGGCGCACGAAGGGCGCGAAGCGGCCGAAGCCGGCGATGCCGGTGAGGAAGGTGGCGGCCACGCCGTGGCGGCGGGCCCTCGGGACGAGGGCCAGGGTAGCGGCGGCGATCGCCACCGGGGAATCCAGAGCCGAGCAATCGTGGCGGCTGACCGCTGGCGCATCGTCGGCCAGCAGGGCGCCGACGTCGGCGCCGCCACGGCTTTCGGCGAGCAGGTCGAGGCCGAAGCGGGGTTGCCGCAGCAGTTCGGCCTCGAGCAGGGCGCGCGCGGCGAGGCGTCCCGGCTCGCCTGCGGCCAAAGCCTGGCCCAGCGCGCGGGCGGCGCCGGCCAGGGTGGCGGAGAGGCCGGAGGCGGCAGGTGTTGCGGCGCTTGCGGCGGCGGGCGCCAGCGACGGGTCTGCCGGGTTTGCCGGGCTGGTTGGAACGGCCTGCGGCGCAGCGGGGGCCGTGGCGGGCCCGGCGTGGCCGGGAGGCCGGGGATCGGACGGGATGTGCATGGTGATTCCTGACGAACGGCGGGCCTCAGTGCTTGGCCCAGGGCACGAGCTTGCGCTCGAGGAGGTCCAGCGCTAGCAGGGTGAAATAGCCCATTGCCGAAATGACCACGATACCCACGAACATGCGCGAGACGGCGAAGGTCTGCCAGGACGCCCAGATGAAAAAGCCGACGCCGCTGCGCGCGCCGAGGAACTCGGCGGCGGCGATGATGATGTAGGACGAACCGGCGGCCAGCTTGAGGCCGGTAAAGATATTGGGCAGGGCGGCGGGCAGGGCGATGTGGCGGAAGGCCTGCAGCCGGCTGGCGCCCGCGTTGCGGGCGACGTCCAGGTAGATCTGCGGTGTCTGGATGACGCCGCCCATGGTGTTGTAGAAGAGCAGAAAGAAGACGCCGATGGCGATGACCACATATTTGGAGGCGTCGCCGGTGCCGAAGATGAGCAGGATCAGCGGCAGGATGGCGATCTTGGGCACCGGATAGAGCGCCGCAAAAACCGGCGCCAACACGCGGCGCACGGGGGTGGACATGCCCAGGATCAGTCCGATCAGGATGCCGGGGATGGCGCCGAGGGCATAGCCGACCAGCACGCGTTGCAGGGTGGCGCCGATATGGCGGAAGAGCTCGAGGCTGGCGATCATTTGCCAGGCCGTGCTGGCGATGGCGCTGGGCGCGGGAAAGAAGCGCCGATCGATGATCTGGGCGAAGGCCGCCAGCTCCCAGAGCGCGAGCAGGAGAATGGGGCTGAAATACGACAGCAGGCGGGTCCAGCGTTCGCGCCGGGCCGGCGCCCGCAGGCGCCGCAGTTGCTCGTCGGTGAGCTGGGAGGAGGATTCGCGCTTGGGGCGGCCCGGCGCAATGGTGGTGCCCTCCGGTCGCTTCGCGACTTCCTCCCCGAGGGAGGATTCGTGCTTGGGGCGGCCCGGCGCAATGGTGGTGCCCTCCAGTCGCTTCGCGACTTCCTCCCCGGGGGAGGATTCATGCTTGGGACGGCCCGGCGCACTCATGCCGCGTCTCCCGGCTGCGTGGTAAGCAAGCGCCAGACTTCGTAGGTGAGGTCCCAGAAGCGTTTGTCGCGGCGCAGCGCGACGACGTCGCGCGGGCGCTCGAAGTCGATGGCGAGGTCGGCGATGATGCGGCCCGGGCGCGGTGACATCACCAGGACGCGGTCGGCCAGGGTCAGGGCTTCGTCCACACTGTGGGTGATGAAGACGACGGTTTTGCGGCTGGCTTCCCAGATGCGCAACAGCTCTTGCTGCAACTGCAGGCGGGTCTGTTCATCGAGCGCTCCGAAGGGCTCGTCCATGAGCAGGATGTCGCGGTCGTCGACCAGCGCGCGCGCCACGGCGACCCGTTGCTTCATGCCGCCCGACAACTGGTGGGGCAGGGCGCTGGCGAAATCGGTAAGGCCGGTGAGCGCGAGCAGTTCGCGGGCGCGGGCCTCGCGCGCGGCCTTGGGCGTGCCCTTGAGCTGCAGCGGAAACGTGATGTTGTCCTGGACGCTGAGCCAGGGCAGGACCGAGGCCTCCTGGAACACCATCGCGGGCTGGGTGACCGTGGCCAGAACCACCTCGCCATCGAGCTTGTCTTCGAGCCCGGCCAGGATGCGCAGGACCGTGGTCTTGCCGCAGCCGCTGGGGCCGACGATACAGACGAACTCGCCGCGCCGCACGGTGAAGCCGACATCCTGGACGGCGACGGTGACCCTGCCGCTCTGGCTATCGTAGAACGCTTTGTTGAGATGGTGGACGGCGATGGCGACATCCGTGCCGGGCGGGACGGTCTGCGGCTCGGTGGCGGCCGGAGAAACTGCCATGAGGGCTCCTGCGATAAGACATGCGCCGTGGCGTGGGCCACGGCCGGGGACAAAGGATATCCCGGAATGCTATCGCAGGCACGGCGGAAGCGGTGATGAAACACCGCTCCGACTTTATTTCCAAAAGTTATAAAAACAGGCTTTGACCACGCGCCTAAGCGCAGGCCTTGCCGTTCACGGCGAGGAAAGCGAGGCCGAATCCACCGGAGCCGAAGGCTCCCCTGACCACGCATCCAGCGCAGGCTTCACCGTCAGGTGAAGTCAAGCGAGATCAAGCTTCATCTGAAGCCGAAGGCTTCCCCAGGCCGTGGCGGCGAGCACCAGCCCGGCTGGTGTTCGTCAATGGTGGCGGAGAAGCTCCGGCCGACAGGCCGGAATTCTTCATTTTGCCCGGAGGTGTAAGCCGAGCGGCCAGGACGGGCCACGCCGCGGCCACGCCCGCGCCTGCGCGCGTGGTGTGCCCTAGAAAGGCAGCCCGACGTAGTTTTCGGCCAGGGATGTCATGGCGGCTTCGGAATGCACGAGGTAGTCGAGCTCGGCTTCCTGGATGCGGCGGCCGAAGGCGCCGGTTTCGGGGAAGTTGTGCAGCAGCGACGTCATCCACCACGAGAAACGTTCGGCCTTCCAGACCCGGCTCAGGGCGCGTTCGGAGTAATGGTCGATGCCGGCATCGCTGCCGCCGTAGTGTTCGGCCAGGGCCTGCCAAAGGTACTGGACGTCGCTGGCGGCGAGGTTCAGCCCCTTGGCGCCGGTTGGCGGCACGATGTGCGCGGCGTCGCCCGCCAGGAACAGGCGCCCGTAGCGCATGGGTTCGGCCACGTAGCTGCGCAGCGGCGCAATGCTTTTTTCGATGGAGGGGCCGGTGACCAGGGTGGAGGCGGCTTCGTCGTCGAGGCGGCGCTTGAGCTCTTCCCAGAAAGCGTCGTCGGACCAGTCGGCGACTTTATCGTCGAGCGAGCACTGGATGTAGTAGCGGCTGCGGGTGAGCGAGCGCATGCTGCAGAGCGCAAAGCCGCGTTCATGGTTGGAGTAGATCAGCTCGTCGGACACCGGCCGGGTGTCGGACAGAACGCCCAGCCAGCCGAAGGGATAGACCCGTTCGAACTCGCGGAGCTTATCGGCGGGGATGGAGGCGCGGCTCACGCCATGATAGCCGTCGCAGCCGGCCACGAAATCGCAGGTGATCTCGTGCTCGACGCCATCCTTGCGGTAGCGCACGCGGGGTTGCTTGCCGTCGAGATCGTGCAGGCTGACGTCGAGCGCCTCATAGATGGTGGGCAGGCCGGCGGCGGCGCGCGCGTCCATCAGGTCGTGGGTGACCTCGGTTTGGCCGTAGACCATCACGGTTTTACCGGTGAGCTGCTTGAAATCGATGCGGTGGCGACGGCCGCCGAAACAGAGCTCGGTGCCGTCGTGCACCAGGCCCTCGGTGTGCATGCGCTGGCCGACGCCAGCGGCGTCGAGCATGTCGACGGTGCCCTGTTCGAGCACGCCGGCGCGGATACGGCCGAGCACGTATTCCTGGCTGCGCAGCTCGAGGATGATGTTGCTGATGCCGGCCTTGTGCAGCAACTGACCCAGCAGCAGGCCCGAGGGGCCGGAGCCGATAATGGCGACTTGGACGCGCATGGCTGTCTCCTGATGAAGCGATCTGGCCAGTCTACGCCCCGGTACCCAACGCGCCAATGGACATATCGCACAAGCAATAGGACAATCCGAACATTTGCCGGCGGCCTGTCCGCTGGCTGTCCTTAAAGAGGCCACCATGTCGCCGGCGGCGCCGCCCATTCCCCGCTATGCCTTATACGGCGAGTCCGCTATTGCCGAAGGTGCCGAGCGCCTGCACTGCGAGTCCATTCCGGCTCGCAGCCGGTTGCATCAATGGGAGATCCAGCCGCATTGGCACGCCTACTTCTTGCAGATTCTGTACATTCGCGAGGGCGGCGGCGTGGCGCGGCTCGAAGACCGCGAGCAAGAGTTGGAGGCCCCTTGCGTGCTGGTGGTGCCGGCGGGATGTGTGCACGGTTTTCGTTTTCTGCCGGAAACCGACGGTCAGGTGATGACGGCGGTCCAGGCCAGCTTGCCGGCGGCGCTCGTGGGGGCTTTCGCCGAGCCGGCCTATCTGGGCCTGACTTCCGACGATCCTCGCTGGCGGCGGCTCGACGTGCTGGTCGCCACCCTGGTGGAAGCCTTCGGTTCGGTTGATGCCTGGCGGGGCGCGGCATTGCAAGGTGCCTTGCACGTGCTGCTGGCCCAGCTTGCGGCGGTCCACGGCGAAGCGCCGCCGGCGGGCGAGCCCGGGCGGGCGCGGCAGCACGTGCGCCGTTACTATCGTTTGGTGGAACAATATTTTCGCCAGCACCGCGAGCTCGGATTCTATGCGGGGGCGCTGGGCCTGACGCCCACGCAGCTCAATCGCGTGTGCCGCGCCGAGCGCGGCTTATCGGCGCTGGCGGTAATCCATCGGCGGCTGTTGGCCGAGGCCGAGCGGGAGCTGGCCTACACGTCGTTGAGCATCAAGGAAGTGGCGCTGGAACTGGGATTCCAGGATGCGGCGTATTTCAGCCGCTTCTTCATGCGCCAGTCGGGCCGCACTCCCACGGATTTCCGGATGGCGGCGCAGCGGCGCTTCGCCCAGGGTATGGATGCGCCGACCACGGCGTTGCGGGATGCCGCGGCGAGCGCCCGCCACATGGCCTGAAGCAGCGCAATAAGGCCACGCGCGAGTCGTGGCCTGGACGCAGGCGGTTGTGCTGCCCGGTTGGGCCAATGAGCATGAGGCGCGGGCGACTCCAGCGGATGCCGCGCCCGGTCGCCATGCGGGCCGGCGCCAATCAGAGGTCGAAGAACACCGTTTCGTTGTCGCCCTGCATGTGCAGGTTGAAATGGTAGATCACACGGCCATCGAGCTCCTGGCGGCGGGCGATCAGGGTGTTGCGACGCTCGGCCGGAACGCTGTTGAGCACGGCATCCTTGGCGTTGGCCTCGGTTTCGTCGTCGAAGTAGATGCGGGTGAAGGCATGCAGCAGCATGCCGCGCATCGTGACGATGACGTTGATGTAGGGCGCTTCGTCGGGCGCACAGGCGCCGGGCTTGATGGTGTGGAAGGTGTAGCGGTTTTGCGGGTCGGTACCCGTGCCGCAACGTCCGAAGCCCGTGAAACCCGAATTGGCCACTTCTTCGAGGGAAGTGACGTACCGGCCGTTGGCATCCGCGTGGGAGATCTCGAGCATGGCGTCGTTGATCGGCTTGCCGCCGCCATCGATGACCTGGCCCATGATCTGGATGAATTCGCCGGCGGTATCTTCGCTGGCCAGAACCGGCGGAAAGACGCTGCGGAAATCGTAGAGATACTGCGCGGGGGTCAGGCCGTAGGCGAAGTAGGGGCCGACGGTCTGGGAAGGGGTTTGGCCGAGTTTCATGGGATCAATGCTCCATCGGGGTCTGCTGGGGGCCACGCAGGACGATATCAAAAACGTAGCCCAGGGCCCAGTCGGGCTTGGTGACGTCGAGCGAGAACTTGGCGACCAGGCGATCGCGGGCTTTTTCGGGCGTGCCCTGGTAGATCGGGTCGAACCCCAGCAGGGGGTCGCCGGGGAAGTACATCTGCGTCACGAGGCGGCTGGCGAAATACTGGCCGAACAGCGACAGATGGATATGGTTGGGCCTCCAGGCGTTGGGGTGGTTGCCCCAAGGATAGGCGCCGGGCTTGATGGAAATGAAGGTATAGCGGCCGTCGTCGTCGGTGAGCGTGCGACCGGCGCCAAGGAAGTTCGGGTCGAGGGGAGCGTCGTGCTGGTCGACCTTGTGCACATAGCGGCCGGCGGCGTTGGCTTGCCAGATTTCGAGCAGCGTGTTGCGCACCGGGCGGCCGTCTTCGTCGGTGACGCGGCCGGTGACGATGATGCGCTCGCCCAGCGGCTCGCCGTTGCGGCGGGCGTTGCGGGTGAGGTCGTGATCGAGCTCGCCGATGGACTCATGGCCATAGACGGGCGCTTGCAGGCGGCTGAGCTGGGCCTTGAGGGGCACCAGCGGCTTGGTGGGGCCGCGCAGCACGGTGGACGCATAAGGGGGGTAGACGTAAGGAGAATGGCTGGTCCAGTCGCGGGGACTGAGAACGGCGTCGGTGTCGCTCATGGGAGTGTCTCCAGGGTGTGGCAGATGGCGGTACTTTACACATTACTTTGAGTTAATGAAATTGAAGCTTTATTATGATTTGCTTAACCACAGGTAATGATTGGGCCGCGGGGTTACCCTTCGGGTCGCGAGGCTGGCAAACTGCGGTGGGGCCCTCGCGCCAGGGATCTCCAGGCGCCCCGTGGGGCCTGCTCCTCGCCCGGCGACACCCGTCCTGCGCTCATGTCGCGGAGTCTCACGATGCCGGATTTCTCCCTTCCTCCCGGGCTGATCGCCACGGGCCGCTTGCGTTTGCGACACCTGCAGTGCTTCGTGGCCGTAGCGCGCCTGGGGCGGCTGCGCGCGGCGGCCGAGGCGCTCTCCATCACACAGCCGGCGGTGACCAAGACCCTCAACGAACTGGAAGACATCGTCGGCGTGCGCCTGTTCGTGCGCGAGCGGCGCGGCGCGGTGCTCACCGCCGCGGGACGCGCATTCTTGCCCCACGTCGCCGATGGCCTGGGCGCGGTGGGGCTTGCGCTCGACAGCGTGCGCCAGCGGCCGGAAACCCAGGTAGTTCGGATTGGAATGTTGCCTACCGTGGCGCCGGCCCTGCTCGCGCCGGCGGTGGCTGCCTGGGAGGCGAGGCATCCAGACGTGGCGCTGCAAGTGACGGAAGGCACCAATGCCCAGTTGATGGCGCAATTGTTGCGGCTGGATCTCGACCTGGCGGTGGCTCGGCTTGCCGATCCCCAGGAAATGCCGGGCGTGACCTTCGAGTACTTATATGCCGAACCTTTGGCGGTGGTGGTGCGCCCGGCCCACCCGCTGGCCCGCCGGGGCCGGGTGATACTCGGCGATCTGCTGGCCTACCGCTTGATCCTGCCGCCGGCCGGTACCCTGATCCGGCATGGCGCGGAGAGCCTGCTGGCCGGGCCCGGCGGGGGCCGGCCGCGGGTGCTGGTCGAGACGCTGTCGGTGTCGGTGGCGCGCAGTCTGTTGTGGGTAACCGACGCCATCTGGCTTACCTCGCCTAGCGCGGTGGCGCCCGACGTCGGGCGTGGCCAGTTGTGCTTGCTCGAAATAGACACGGCGGGTACCGATGAGCCCGTCGGGCTGCTGCTGCGCAGCGACGCCGCGCCGCCGCCACCCGCCCAGGCGCTGATGGCCGAACTGCGCCGCGTGGCCGGCGAGCGCCGCGAAACCGCGCCCCGCCCGTGAAGCCGAGCCCGCTCGCGATCCTCTTCGCGGGCGGCACAGGCGTGGGGTTTCGCCGGAACAAGGGCGACCGATGAGCCGCTGCGGTCAGCGCGCCTGCAGCAACGCCTCGAGCTTGCGCGCATCTGCGGCGAACAGGCGAATGCCTTCGGCGAGTTTGTCCTGCGCCATGGCGTCTTCATTGAGGGCGAAGCGGAATTCCGCTTCGCTGGCGGGCGCCGGGGCGGGCGAGACGGCCTCGCCCGACGCCGGCAGGGCGCGCGCCACCGGGCCCGGGGCGGCCTCCAGCTCGGCCAACAGGGCCGGACTGATGGTCAACAAATCGCAGCCGGCCAGCGCCAGAACCTGGCCGACATTACGAAAGCTGGCGCCCATGATCTCGGTGGCGATGCCGTGGCGGCGATAGGCTTCGTAGATGCCCTGCACCGAACGCACGCCGGGGTCGTTGGCTCCGGCGTTGGCGGCCTCCTCCCAGGCGCCGCCCTGTTGCTTTTTGTGCCAATCGTAGATGCGGCCCACGAAGGGCGAGATCAGTTGCACCTTGGCGTCGGCGCAGGCCATGGCCTGCGCTGGCGAAAACAATAAGGTGAGGTTGCAGCGCACGCCTTCGCTTTGCAGTACGCGCGCGGCGGCGATTCCTTCCCAGGTGGCGGCGATCTTGATCAGCACGCGTTCGCGCGCGATGCCGTTGCGCTCGTAGCGGGCGATCAGGTCGCGCGCGAGCTCGAGAGTCGCCCGGGTGTCGAAGGAATGGCGGGCATCGACCTCGGTGGAGACCCGCCCGGGGATGATATCGAGGATGGCGCAGCCGAACGCCACCAGCAGTTGCTGGATCTGCTCGCGCACGGGCGCATCCGGGGCGTCGCGCAGCACGCGCTCGACCAGCGGGCGGCCCAGCTCGCTCTGGGCGGCCTTGAGGATCAGCGTGGGATTGGTGGTGGCGTCGGTGGGCTGGTACTGGCGGATGGCGTCGAGGTCGCCGGTATCGGCAACCACGGTCGTGTACTGGCGCAGGGCTTGCAACTGGGTGGTCATGGCGGGTCGGGAGGTGAGCGGGCGCCGCATGGCGGCAACTGTGATGAAAAAGCAACAACTCGTTGCTTGCATGATACGCCAAGCCGTGTGGATTTCTCCAGGGGGCGGACGGGCTTGTCATCTGGCTGTCACCCCGGAGTCACGGCGCTGTCATCAGGGTTTTCTCTAATGCCCTCATCCGCACCGATGTGCGGGTGTCCCAGGGTCGAAACGATCCGGGAGCCCTGATTCCATAGGAAGGTCAAAAATGCAACGAGTAGCGCTTGTCGCAGCCATGTCGGCTGCCGCCCTGGTATCCGTTCCCTCCCACGCCAGCAGTGTCACCCTGTACGGTATCGTCGACGTCGGGATCTTCACGTCGAAGTCGAAAGTCAATGGCGTGAGCTCCAAAACCGTGACCGGCATGCAGAGCGGCGGCCAGTCGGGCTCGCGTTGGGGCCTGCGGGGTTCGGAAGACCTGGGTAATGGTCTGAAGGCCAACTTTGTACTTGAAAGCGGTTTCAATGCCAACAACGGTACGCAAGGCAACAACGGCCGCCTGTTCGGCCGCGCCGCCTGGGGCGGCCTGAGCGGCAACTTCGGTGAGGTTCGCCTGGGTCGTCAGCAAACCGTGGCCGTGTCGTTCTTCGGCAGCGTCAGCCCCTTCGGCACCGGCTGGTCCAACGCCGCCATCGGCAAGAGCGGCTTCCGCGCCTCGGACACGCCGCGTTTCGATAACAGCGTGACCTACTTCTCGCCCAAGTTCAGCGGCTTCCAGCTGGCCGCCGGCTATTCTTTCAATACCCGCGGCAACTCCGACGCCAGCGACCTGAGCACCAAGGCGTTCAGCGTGGCCGGCCGCTACGCCAATGGCCCGATCTACGTCGCGCTGACCTACGACCAGCTCGATCCCGCTTCCACCGACCCCAACGCCAACGGCCGCAAGCCCAAGGCCATCCAGCTCGGTGGTAGCTACGACTTCAAGGTGGTGAAGGTTCATGCCGGCTGGTCGCAACAGCGCGGCGGCTGGATCAAGAGCGCCGAAGGCGCCGCCAGCAACCCCAACAACAACCTCGGCTCGTCCGCCTACTTCAATGGCAAGGTCAACGCCTATCTGCTGGGCGCGACCGTGCCGGTCGGCCCCGGCAAGCTGCTGGCCGCTTTCCAGTTCGTGAAGCCCACCGACTCGTCGACCTTCGCCAACAGCGACGACGTGCAGGTCTACAGCATCGGCTACAGCTACCCCTTGTCCAAGCGTACCGATCTGTATGCCCTGGCGACCGTGACCGAAGGCAATCTGTACACCTTCGCGCGGGATTCGCGCAGCCACCAGATCGGCGTCGGCATGCGTCACCGCTTCTGATGCCCGGGCGCCAGATCGGCGCACGACTGGTCGCGGAGGGCCTGGCCCTCCGTTACGGCGACCGGCACGTGCTGCAAGGCATGGATCTGGCCGTCGAGCCCGGCGAGGTGGTGGCGCTGCTTGGCCCTTCGGGTTGCGGCAAAACCACCTTGCTGCGTTTGGTGGCGGGACTGGCCACGCCCACGGGGGGACGCCTGTTGCTGGACGGCCGGGAGATCGCGCGGCCCGGCTGGGCCCTGCCGCCCGAACGACGCGGCTTGGGCATGGTGTTTCAGGATTACGCACTGTGGCCGCACCTCACCGTGCTGGGCAACGTCAGGTTTCCGCTGCAGATGCGGCGGGTGCCGCGCCGCGAGACGATCGAGCGTGCCCGGGCCGCCCTGGCGCAAGTGGGACTGGCGGCGTTGGCGGGGCAACGGCCCGCGCAGTTGTCGGGCGGCCAGCAGCAGCGCGTAGCCCTGGCCAGGGCCCTGGTGGCGCGTCCTGCCCTGTTGTTGTTCGACGAGCCGCTGTCCAATCTCGACCGCGACCTGCGCGAGGAACTGTGCGGCGAGATTCGCCAGCGCTTGCGCGAGTCGGGCGCGACCGCGCTGTACGTGACCCACGACCGTCACGAAGCCGACGTCTTGGCCGACCGCGTGATCCAGTTGCGCGAAGGGCGGGTGGCGGGCATCACGGTGCCGAAGCCGCCTGGAGATGTCGATCCTCCCTCCGAGTTTTCCCTTGTGCCGCCGCCTGCGGCAGCGCCGCGCGTCGCCGTGGCCTGAACCGGCGGTGTCCTTCCTCCCTTCCCGGATTTTTTCGAGCGAGACAAGCATGCAAGTATTTTCTTCCGTTCGTGGTCTGGCGGGTGCCGGGCTCATGGCCCTCGGCCTCGCCGCGGCCGCGCCCGCCGCCGCGCTGACGGTGTACTCCGCCGGACCCGCGCCGCTGATCGAGGCCCTGGCCGCCGGTTTTACGAAGCTGTCGGGCGAACCCGTCAGCGTGTTCCAGGGCACCACCGGCAAGATCTTCGCGCGCCTGGAGGCCGAGGCCGCCAATCCGCAGGCCGACGTGGTGATTTCCGCTTCCTGGGATAGCGCGGTCGACCTCGACCAGCGCGGCTGGCTGATGCCCTATGCCAGCCCCAAGGCCGCCTCGGTGCCGGACGTCTACAAGACTTCCAACTACGTGGCCCAGGGCCTTTCCGCGCTGGCCCTGGTGTGGAACACCAAGAGCGGAACCCCGCGGCCCGGCGATTGGAATGACCTGACCGCCGATGCCTTCCGCGACAAGGTCAATCTGCCCGATCCCGCGCAATCGGGCACCGCCCTGGAGTTGTTGGCGGGCCTGGTGTCGGCGCAGGGCGACAAGGCTTGGCAATTGATGTCGGAACTGCGCGGCAACGGCGCCGCCGTGGCCGGTGCCAACGCCGCCGCCCTCAACCCCGTGCTGCAGGGCGCCAAGGCGGCGGTGTTCGGCGCCGTGGACTACGTGGCCTATGGGCAGAAGGCCAAGGGCGAGGCGATCGAGGTGATTTTCCCATCCAGCGGCACGGTGATCGCGCCGCGTCCGATGATGATCCTCAAGTCCACCAGCCAACCGGAGCAGGCCAAGGCCTTCATCGACTACGTGCTGTCGAGCGCCGGCCAGACCGAAGTGGCCAAGGTGTACCTGATTCCGGCCACCACCGGCGTGCCCGCGCAGCGTGTGGGCCTGGCGGATATCCCGCTGCTGCAGCCGTCGCGCGCGGTGGATGGCGGCACGCCGCCGGCGACCGACCGCGCCACGCTGCTGCGCGAGTTCGACCAGGCCTTCGGCCGCTGAGCCGCCGGCGATGGCGACGCGGCGATTGCGACGCTCGGCCACGCGCCAAGGCGCGGGCCATGGCGCTCGGGGCGAGACCGGCCGAAACCGAAGGTCGGCGAAGGCCGGGGTCTTCCCGCCGCGTGGCGGCGCGACGTCGGCCGCCGGGCTGAAGCACTTCACCATCGCGGCGCTGCTGATCGTGGTGGGCCTGCCGCTGGCGATGATCGGCCTGCAGGCCGTGTTTCCCGAGATCGCGGCCGGCCGCCTGGGTGCGCCATTCACCGCGCTGGCGCCGGTGTTCCAGGACCCGCGCCTGCCGCAGCTGATCCTCAATACGCTCAAGCTGGCCGCCGGCGTGGTGTTGTTGTCGGCGGTAATCGGTATTCCGCTGGGCGTGCTGCGCGGCTGGTTCCGCATTCCCGTGGCGCCGCTATGGGATCTGCTGATGCTGGTCCCCTTTCTCATCCCGCCCTATATCGCGGCGATGGGATGGATTCTTTTCCTGCAGCCCGCCGGCTATTGGCAGCAACTGACGGGCTGGCACGCCGGCAACTTCCTGTTTTCCTTCCCGGGCGTGGTGTTCGTCATGACGCTCAATGTGTTTCCCGTGGTGTACTTCGCCGTGTCGCGCGGCGTAGCCTCGGCGGGGGGGCGGCTGGCCGATGTCGCGCGGGTGTGCGGCGCGCCGCCGTGGCGGGCGCTGTGGCGGGTCACGCTGCCCCTGGCCGCGCCGGCGATGGCCGCCAGCCTGTTGCTGGCTTTCGCCATGTCGATCGAGGAATACGGCACCCCGGCGGTGCTGGCCGCCAATGCCGGCTTTTTCGTTCTGGTCACGGGCATCGAGTCGCGTTTGTCGGAATGGCCCATCGATCTGCCCGGCGCGGCGGTGATGTCGCTGATCCTGGTGGCGCTGGCCCTGACAGTGTTCAGTCTGCAGCGCCGGCTGTTGCGCGGCCGGGATTTCGAGACCATCGGCGGCAAGCCGGCGGCCATGGCCGAGCGGGAACTGGGCGTCTGGCGCTGGCCCGTGCTGCTGGCGTTCACGGCCGTGGTCATGCTCGCCACGGTGGCGCCGCTGTTCGCCATTGGCGCCACGGCATTCAGCCGCACCTTGTCTGGCGGCCTGACCGCGGGCAATCTGGGGCTGGATCATTTTCATGCCATCTTTACCGAAGGCAGCGCCGCGCTGCGCGCCTTTGGCCTGAGTATCGGTCTGGGGCTGGCGGCGGCGCTCTTGACCGGCCTGCTGGGCGCGGCCGTGGCCTATGTGGCCAGCCGTCCGGCGCAACGCGGCGGCCGCTGGCTGGATGCCTTGTCGGCGTTGCCCAATACCTTGCCCGGGGTAGTGGTGGCGGTGGGCCTGATCCTGTTGTGGAACCAGCCTTTCCTGCCTTTCACGCCTTACAACACGGTGGCAATTTTGCTGCTGGCTTACGTCTGCCTGTTGCTGCCGTATCCGGTGCGCTATGCCCAGGCCGCCCTGCGACAGGTGGCCGGCAATCTCGAAGCGGCGGCGCGCGTGCACGGCGCTGGAATCTACCGCGCGCTTTGGCGCATCGTGCTGCCGCTGGTGTGGCCGAGCGTGCTGGCGGCGATGGTGCTGGTGTTCGCGGTGGCGTCGCGCGAGCTGGTGGCGTCGCTGTTGTTGGCGCCGGCCGGCATGCAGACCGTGTCGGTGTTCGTCTGGCGGCAGTTCGAACAGGGCAGTGTGGGGCAGGGCATGGCGGTGAGCCTGTTGACGATCCTGGCCACCGGCGGCCTGATCCTGGCCGCCCTGCATGTTTTGCGTCGTTTGCAGCGGAACTGAGCGGGCGGCGGTGGACAGCGCAAATCGATTTGTACGGACCCCGGTTTGGAGTCCTTGAGCCGCCGCGCGGCCGGCTGGTTTCGGCCTGCCTGCCGGGGGCATTCTGAGTCCTGGATTTGACCTTATAATAAAGGGTTAATTATTTTTGCAGAACCCGGCCCGGATACGGGGGCTACCCGTCCAGGCGGCCCGGTTGGCGCGCGGCACGCCTGCCGTGTCGCCGTTTTTCTGCGTCCAATGTCTGCAACCACCAGGGGTACCGATCTTGCTGCCATCCATCTTTCCCGAAGGAGTCCAACTTTCCACTCCGGCAATCCTGGCACTGGCGGACGGTACGGTTTTTCGGGGAACGTCGCTCGGGGCCCACGGCTCGACGGTCGGCGAAGTCGTTTTCAATACCTCGATGTCGGGCTATCAGGAGATTCTTACCGATCCCAGCTATAGCCGGCAACTGGTCACGCTTACCTATCCGCACATCGGCAACACCGGCGTCAACCCCGAAGATGTCGAGTCTTCGCAAGTGTATGCCGCCGGCCTGATCGTGCGCGATGTGCCGCCCCTGATGTCCAACTTCCGCGCCACGCAAACGCTGGCCGACTATCTGCGCGACGAAGGCGTGGTGGCGATCGCCGGCATCGATACGCGCAAGCTCACCCGCCTGGTGCGCGAGCACGGCACCCAAGGCGCCTGCATCACCACCGATACCGATGTCGAGGCCGCCATCGAGCGGGCCCGGGCATTCGGCAGCATGGCCGGCATGGATCTGGCCCGGGTGGTGTCCACCGATACCATCAAGCCCTGGAACCAGGGCGTGTGGCATCTGGGCGAAGGCTATCCGGTTAAAGATGACGGCCGCTATCACGTGGTGGCCTACGACTTCGGCGTCAAGACCAACCTGCTGCGCCTGCTGGTCGAAAGCGGCTGCCGCGTCACGGTGGTGCCGGCGCAAACGCCGGCGCAGGCCGTGCTCGACCTCGCGCCCGACGGCGTCTTCCTGTCCAACGGGCCCGGCGACCCCGAGCCTTGCGACTACGCCATCGCCGCCACTCGGACCTTCCTCGAGCGTCGGTTGCCGCTGTTCGGCATCTGCCTGGGCTACCAGATTCTCGGCCTGGCCGTTGGCGCCCGCACCGCCAAGATGAAGTTCGGCCACCACGGCGCCAACCATCCGGTCCAGGAGCTGGCGTCGGGCCGCGTGTTCATCACCAGCCAGAACCACGGCTTCGAGGTCCAGGCCGCCACGCTGCCGGCCAATGCCCGAGTCACGCACCGCTCGCTGTTCGACGGCTCGCTGCAAGGGTTCGAGCTGGCCGACCGCCCGGCCTTCGGTTTCCAGGGCCATCCGGAGGCCAGCCCGGGGTCGCACGATATCCTCGGCCTGTTCGACCGTTTCGTGGCCTCGATGGCCCGTTGATTCCTCCGGCCGGCATTGCCGGCCCCGCGGGCAGCCCCGCCCGACATTCCGCCTGCCCGGGGCGGCTCCGACCGCCCCCCGCCCCGCACCGCCACCAAGAGTCCGTTCATGCCCAAGCGTACTGACATCAAAACCATCCTCATCATCGGCGCCGGCCCCATCGTCATCGGCCAGGCCTGCGAGTTCGACTACTCCGGCGCCCAGGCTTGCAAGGCCCTCAAAGAGGAGGGGTACCGCGTGGTGTTGGTCAATAGCAATCCGGCCACCATCATGACCGATCCGGATACCGCCGACGTCACCTACATCGAGCCCATCACCTGGCAGGTGGTCGAGCGCATCATCGCCACCGAGCGGCCCGACGCGCTGCTGCCCACCATGGGCGGCCAGACCGCGCTCAACTGCGCGCTCGATCTCGCCAACCACGGCGTGCTCGAAAAATACGGCGTCGAGCTGATCGGCGCCAACGCGCATGCGATCGAAAAGGCCGAAGACCGCCAGAAGTTCAAGCAGGCCATGGAGTCGATCGGCCTGGAGTCGGCGAAGTCGGGCATCGCCCACACCATGGACGAGGCCTGGGAGGTGCAGCGCCGCATCGCCGCGGCTACCGGCCTGTCGGGCTTCCCGGTGGTCATCCGTCCCAGTTTCACCCTGGGCGGCACGGGCGGCGGCATCGCCTACAACGCCGAAGAGTTCGAAACCATTTGCCGGCGCGGCCTGGAGGCCTCGCCCACCAACGAGCTACTGATCGAAGAATCGCTGCTGGGCTGGAAAGAGTTCGAGATGGAGGTCGTGCGCGACCGCGCCGACAACTGCATCATCGTCTGCTCGATCGAAAACCTCGATCCCATGGGCATCCATACCGGTGATTCGATCACCGTGGCGCCGGCGCAAACGCTGACCGATAAAGAATATCAACTGATGCGCAACGCGTCGATCGCGGTGCTGCGCGAGATCGGCGTGGATACCGGCGGCTCCAACGTGCAGTTTGCGATCAATCCGGCCAACGGCCGCATGATCGTGATCGAGATGAACCCGCGCGTGTCGCGCTCGTCGGCGCTGGCGTCCAAGGCCACCGGTTTCCCGATCGCCAAGGTGGCGGCCAAGCTGGCCATCGGCTACACGCTCGACGAGCTGCGCAACGACATCACGGGCGGCGCCACGCCGGCCTCGTTCGAGCCCACCATCGATTACGTGGTCACCAAGGTGCCGCGTTTCGCCTTCGAAAAATTCCCGCAGGCCGACTCCCGCCTCACGACCCAGATGAAGTCGGTGGGCGAGGTGATGGCCATCGGCCGCACCTTCCAGGAATCGTTCCAGAAGGCGCTGCGCGGCCTGGAGGTCGGCGTCGACGGCCTCAACCAGAAAACCACCGACCGCGAAAAGCTTGAAGTGGAATTGGGCGAACCTGGCCCCGAACGCATCTGGTATCTGGGCGACGCCTTCGCCCAGGGCTGGTCGCTGGAAGAGGTGCACGCGCTGACCCATATCGACCGCTGGTTCCTGGCGCAGATCAAAGAAATCGTCGACATCGAACTCGCCCTCGAGAAGCACACCCTGGCGGGCCTGGATCGCGACACCCTGCTGCAGCTCAAGCGGCGCGGATTCTCCGATCGCCGGCTGGCCTGGCTGCTCGACTCCACCGAAAACGAAGTGCGCAAATTGCGCCATCAGCTGGACGTCCGCCCGGTGTACAAGCGGGTGGATACCTGCGCCGCCGAGTTCGCCACCGATACCGCCTACATGTACTCCACCTACGAGGAGGAGTGCGAGGCCAAGCCCACCGATCGCAAGAAGATCATCGTGCTGGGCGGCGGTCCCAACCGCATCGGCCAGGGCATCGAGTTCGACTACTGCTGCGTGCATGCGGCCCAGGCCCTGAAGGACAACGATTTCGAGACCATCATGGTCAACTGCAACCCCGAAACCGTTTCCACCGACTACGACACCGCCGACCGCCTGTACTTCGAGCCGCTTACGCTGGAAGACGTACTGGAGATCGTGCACCTCGAAAAGCCGGTGGGCATCATCGTCCAGTACGGTGGCCAGACGCCGCTCAAGCTGGCCAAGGCGCTGGAAGCCAACGGCGTGCCCATTATCGGCACCAGCCCCGAATCCATCGACATCGCCGAAGACCGCGAGCGCTTCCAGAAACTGCTGCAGAAGCTCGACCTGCGTCAGCCGCCCAACCGCACCGCGCGCACCGAGGCCGAGGCCCTGGCGCACGCCGGCGAGATCGGTTATCCGCTGGTCGTGCGGCCCAGCTACGTGCTGGGCGGCCGCGCCATGGAGATCGTGCACGACCAGGCCGATCTCGAGCGCTACATGCGCGAGGCCGTGAAGGTGAGCAACGACTCCCCGGTGCTGCTCGACCGCTTCCTGTCCGACGCGGTCGAGGTCGACGTCGATTGCCTGTCCGACGGCCAGCGCATCTTCATCGGCGGCGTGATGGAGCACATCGAGCAGGCCGGCGTGCACTCGGGCGATTCGGCCTGCTGCCTGCCGCCGTATTCGCTGTCGCCCGAGACCATCGCCGAACTCAAGCGCCAGACCGGCTTGATGGCCCGCGCGCTCAAGGTGGTGGGCCTGATGAACGTGCAGTTCGCCATCCAGGACAACACCGTCTATGTGCTGGAGGTGAATCCCCGAGCCTCGCGCACCGTGCCCTACGTCTCCAAGGCCACCGGCGTGTCGTTGGCCAAGGTCGCGGCGCGGGCCATGGCCGGCATCAGCCTGGATGAGCAGGGCGTGGGCGAAGAAGTCGTGCCCGATTACTTCTCCGTGAAGGAAGCCGTGTTCCCCTTCGTCAAGTTCCCGGGCGTGGATACCATCCTGGGGCCGGAAATGAAATCCACCGGCGAGGTGATGGGCGTGGGCGAGAGCTTCGGCGAAGCCTTCGTCAAGTCGCAGCTGGCCGCCAGCGTGCGCCTGCCCGAGAGCGGCATCGCCTTCATCAGCGTCAAGAACCAGGACAAGGCCCGCGCCGTTTCGGTGGCGCGCGGCCTGCATGAGCTGGGCTTCCGCCTGGTGGCAACCCGCGGCACCGCGGCGGCCATCGAGCAGGCCGGCATCCCGGTGCAGGTGGTGAACAAGGTTACCGAAGGCCGCCCCAACATCGTCGACATGCTCAAGAACGGCGAGATCGCGCTGGTGATCAATACGGTGGAAGAGCGCCGCAACGCGATCAACGATTCGCGCGCCATCCGCACCTCGGCGCTGGCCGCCCGCGTCACGTACTACACCACCATCGCCGGCGCGCGCGCCGCGGTGGAAGGCATGCAGTACCTGCGTCGCGGCGACGGCCTGCGCGTGTATTCGGTTCAGCAGCTCCACGCCAGCCCCGCGCTGGCGGCCGCCCACCGCGCCTGAGGCGTCGTCGCCAGGCGATTGGCGACAACCCTATCCAAGCCCCCGGGATTCCCACGGATTCCGGGGGCTTGCCGTTGATGGGGACCGCCTGGCTTTGGCCGGGAGCGGCCTGGGGCCGGAAAACGCCCGGGAATTGCCCGCGATATCCGCCGCGAGGAGGTGGCCCCGGGCCGCCGGCTTGCCTCCGCCCGGGGGCATGATATGGTAGGGCGGTCCCGGGCATGCCCTTTGAGTCGGCATGTCAGCCTCCGCGCGGCCGCCCGAAGGAGGCTGAAGCCCCCTCGGGGGGCAGCGAATGCAGTGAGCGTGGGGGCAGTTTCATCTCAGCCTCCGCGCGGCCGCCCGAAGGAGGCTGAAGCCCCCTCGGGGGGCAGCGAATGCAGTGAGCGTGGGGGCAGTTTCATCTCAGGGGTTACCGCTTCAGGAGCTTGTGCATGGATCCCGCGTTCCCCGTTCCGTATCTGCCGAAAGCCGCTTACGATGAAATGGTCGACGAGACGGGCCAGGTGCGTCGCCCCTATCGGGATTACGCGAATTGGCTGGATGCCCAGGACCCCGAACTGCTGCGGGCCAAGCGGCTGGAGGCCGACAGCGCATTCCGGCGAGTGGGCATCACCTTTGCGGTGTACGGCGACGAAGCGGGCACCGAGCGCGTCATCCCCTTCGATCTGATCCCCCGCATCCTCGAGGCCGCCGAATGGCAACGCCTGCAGGCCGGCCTGCGTCAGCGGGTCACGGCCCTGAACCGCTTTCTCTTCGACGTTTATCACGACCACGAGATCATCAAGGCCGGGATCGTGCCGGCCGAGCATGTTTTTCTCAATCCGCAGTATCGCCCCGAGATGCAGGGCGTCAACGTCCCCGGCGATGTGTACTGCCATGTCGCGGGGATCGACCTCGTGCGGACGGGCGCTGGGCAATTCCACGTCCTGGAAGACAATCTGCGGGTGCCGTCGGGCGTGTCGTACCTGCTGGAGAATCGGAAAATGATGATGCGGCTGCTGCCCGAGGCGTTCGCCGCCCTCCCGGTGGCGCCAGTTGAGCATTTCCCCGACTTATTGCTGCAAAGCCTGCACGCGGTGGCGCCCGAGGGCGTGAGCGATCCGGTGGTGGCGGTGCTGACGCCAGGCATGTACAACTCGGCCTATTTCGAACACGCCTTCCTGGCGCAGCAAATGGGGGTGGAACTGGTCGAAGGGCAGGATTTGTTCATCCAGAACAACACCGTCTATATGCACACCACGAGCGGCCCGCGGCAGGTCGATGTGCTGTATCGGCGGATCGACGACGACTTCCTCGACCCCCTGAGCTTCCGGGCGGATTCGGTGCTGGGCGTGCCGGGCTTGCTCTCGGTGTATCGCGCCGGGCGGGTCGCGATTGCCAACGCCGTGGGTACCGGCATCGCCGACGATAAGGCCACGTATATGTACGTGCCGGACATGATCCGGTTTTATCTGGGCGAAGAACCGCTGCTGCCCAACGTGCACGTCTGGCGCTGCAGTCGTCCCGATGAGCTCTCATACGTACTGGCCCACTTGCCCGAGCTGGTCGTCAAAGAGGTCCATAGCTCGGGAGGCTATGGCATGCTGATCGGGCCGCAGGCCAGCCAGGCCGAACTCGAGCTCTTCCGGCAGCGGCTGTTGGCCCGGCCCGGCAACTACATTGCGCAGCCAACCCTGGCGTTGTCCACGGTGCCAACGTATGCCGATTCGGCGATTGTGCCGCGCCACGTCGACCTGCGGCCTTATGTGCTAGTCGGCAAGGAGGTCGCCATGGTTCCCGGCGGCCTGTGCCGGGTGGCCTTGCGCGAAGGGTCGTTGATCGTCAATAGCAGCCAGGGCGGCGGCACCAAAGACACCTGGGTGCTCAAGTCCTGAGGCCGGCGCGCGGCGCGCGCCGTTGGCTGTTCCGCTTTCGAGGTAAGGGAATGTTGAGTCGTACCGCGGATTCGCTCTACTGGATGGCACGCTATATCGAGCGCGCCGAGAACACGGCCCGTCTGCTCGATGTCAACCGCCAGCTTCTGCTGATGCCGCAGACCGCCGCGGCCCTCGACCACAATCGGCGCTCGGTGCTCGAGATCTTCGAGTTGACGGTGCGGTTCTTCACGGTTTACGAGGAACTGACGCCACGCAACGTGCTGGAATTCATGGCGCGCGATCCCGCCAATCCCTCGTCGATCTATGCCTGTTTGCACGCCGCGCGCGAGAATGCCCGCGCGATCCGGGGCAGCTTGACCACCGAGGTGTGGGAGGCGTTCAACGACACCTGGCTGGAGCTGCACCGGCAAATCGATGACGATGTCCTGCATACCAACCCCAACGCTTTTTTCGATTGGGTCAAATGGCGCTCGCATTTGATGCGCGGCGTGATCGACGGCACCATGCTGCGCGACAAAGGCTATGCCTTCCTCGGGCTTGGCGCTTATCTGGAGCGGGCCGATAACACGGCCCGCCTCCTCGACGTCGGCTTTTATGGACGACCACGGCATGCCGGCGACCCGGCCGCCCCCGCGCTCATGCAGGATTTCTATCATTGGTCTTCGCTGTTGCACTCGGTGTCCGGCTTTGAAACCTATCGCAAGGTCTACCGCGATGTCGTGACCCCTTCGCGCGTGGTGGAGTTGCTGGTCCTCAACCGCGATATGCCGCGCTCGCTGCTCAGCGCGGTCGACGCCGTCAATCAATGCCTGCTCAAGGCGACGGAAGGCGCCGCGGCCGAGATCACGCACCGCGCCTCCCGCTTGCGCACCGAGGTCGAGGACGCCCGCGAAGGGAACGTGCTGGATACCGGCCTGCACGATTTCCTGACCAACTTCCTCATGGGAATCAACGAACTGGGCGATCGCATCAGCCGGAAGTTCCTGGTGCCCGTGGTTTAACCTGCGCGAGACACACTATGCGATATCACGTCCGGCACCTGACCCGGTATACCTATGCCGACCCCCCGCACCGGGTGGTGCAGGCCTTGCGCCTCACGCCCCGGACCGAGAGGCATCAGGCGGTGCGATCCTGGCGCATCGAAGCGCCGGGCGAGCTCCACGCCAGTGGCGATGCCCATGGCAACCAGTGCCACTTGCTCATCCTCCCGAGGCCCGAGAGCACCGTCGATATCGTGGTCGAGGGCGAGGTCGAGATCCAGCCGCTGGCCGACGGCGTGGTGGCGGACGACGGCATCCTGCCGCCGCTGGTTTATGCCGCTCCCACCGAACTGACCCGCGACACGCCGGCGGTGCGCGCGTTTTGCGCCGAAGCCCTGCCGCGCGGCCTGCGCGGGCCGGCCGATGCGCTTGAGCTGGCGCGGGCGGTTTGCGCCCGCGTGCGCTACGAGCCCGGCGTGACCGACGTGAGCACCCGTGCCGAGCGGGTGCTCGAGCTCGGGCACGGCGTTTGCCAGGATCATGCCCATGTGTTCCTGGCCTGTGCGCGGACGCTGGGCGTACCCGCCCGCTACGTGAGCGGCTACTTGATGACGATGACGGGGCAGATTGCCAGCCATGCCTGGATCGACGTTCATTTTGCGGCAAGCGGCTGGCATAGCGTCGATGTGACCCACCAGCAATTCACCTCCGACGAGCATTGTCGCCTGGCCGTGGCGCTCGATTATGGCTCGGCCGCACCGGTACGCGGCGTGCGGCGCGGCGGTGGCGCTGAAACATTGCATGTCGAGGTGACGATTCGCCGGTTATCCTGACTACAATCGTCCCATGACCTACTGCGTAGCCATCCACACCGATGCCGGGCTCGTCTTCCTGGCCGACTCCCGCACCAACGCGGGGGTGGATCACATCAGCACGTTCCGCAAGCTCACGGTTTTCGAGCGCGAAGGCGAACGGGTGCTGGTGCTGATGACGTCCGGCAACTTGTCGATCAGCCAGTCCGTGGTCAGCGATCTCAGTGAGGGCGTCACCGAAACCGAGGGGCTCTGGGCGGCCCGCAATATGTTCGAGGCGGCGCGCATCGTGGGCGAGGCGGTGCGGCGTGTCCATGCGCGCGAGATCGCCGCGCTGCGCGCACACGACGTCGATTTCAATATCAGCCTCATCCTGGGCGGCCAGATCGGCGGCGAGCGCTGCCGGTTGTTCCAGATCTACCCGGCCGGCAATTTCATCGAAGCCAGCGAGGCCGCCAGCTATTTCCAGATCGGCGAATCCAAGTATGGCAAGCCCATTCTCGATCGCGTGATCGATCGCCGCACGCCGCTCGACGGCGCCGCCAAGTGCGCGCTGACCTCGATGGATTCCACGCTGCGTTCCAATATTTCGGTGGGCCTGCCGCTCGACCTCCTGGTCTACGAGGCCGACTCCCTGCGCGTCACCCATTTCTCTCTCATTCGCGACCAAAATCCGTACTTCCGCATGCTCAGTTCCACCTGGGGCGAGCGCCTGAAACAAGTGTTCTCGGCCATGCCCAACCCCGTGTGGGGCGATGCCGAATCGGCACTGTCGCTCTCGAGCGGCACCGCGCAACCCGTGCGTGTCACGCCGGCCGCCCAGCCCGCCGCCGGGCCGCAGCCGGTGCCCACGCCCGCTGCCGCGCCGCCCCCGGCGGCGTCTCCGCCGGCAATCCAGCGCGCGGCCGGCGACACGCCAGCCACAACCCCGGGCCAGCCGTCAATGCCGGAATAGTCTTCCCGCGCCCACGGCTGCAGGCCCACGTACACGACTTCGACGGAGACTCTTCATGCCGACCTACCAGGCTCCCTTGCGCGACCAGCAGTTCGTCATCCACGAGCTGTTGCAGGCCGCCGAACACTATGCCGCGATGCCGGCTTTCGAGGCGGTGGAGGCCGGCCTCATCGATCAAGTCCTCGAAGAAAACGGCCGCTTCGCCACCGAAGTCCTGTTTCCGCTCAATGCTTCGGGCGATGCCGAGGGTTGTCGCCTCGATCCCGGGACTCACGCCGTCACCACGCCGGCGGGCTTTCGCGATGCCTGGCAACAATTCACCGCGGCGGGCTGGCCCGGCCTGGCCGCGGATGCCGAGCATGGTGGGCAGGGCCTGCCCCATCTGCTGTATACCGCCTGCAGCGAAATGCAATGCAGCGCCAACGGCGCCTGGGCAATGTACGCCGGCCTGACCTATGGCGCCTACGAGTGCCTGCGCGCCAATGCTTCCGACGAGCAAAAGGCGGCCTACCTGCCGGCGCTGGCCAGCGGCCGCTGGGCCGGCACCATGTGCCTCACCGAGCCGCAGTGCGGCACCGACCTCGGCCTGATCCGCACCAAGGCCGAGCCCGCCGACGATGGCAGCTACCGCCTGCACGGCACCAAGATCTTCATCTCGGCGGGCGAGCACGACCTCACCGAGAACATCGTGCACCTGGTGCTGGCCCGCCTGCCCGATGCGCCCGAGGGCTCGCGCGGCATCTCCCTGTTCATCGTGCCCAAGTTCCTGCCCGACGCCGATGGCAATCCGGGGTCGCGCAACGGCATCGCCTGCGCCCGCCTCGAAGAAAAAATGGGCATCCACGCCAACGCCACTTGCGAGATGCAGCTCGACGGCGCCACCGGTTTCCTGGTGGGCGAGCCGAACCAGGGGCTGCCGGCGATGTTCGTGATGATGAACGGCGCGCGCCTGAGCGTGGGCATCCAGGGCCTGGGCTTCAATGAGGTGGCGTACCAGAACGCGGTGGCGTATGCGCGCGAACGCCGCCAGGGCCGCTCCCTGCGCGGGCCGGCGGAGCCGGATCAAGCGGCCGATAGCATCCTCGTGCATCCCGACGTGCGCCGCATGCTGCTCACCGCCCGCGCCTACGCCGAGGGCGGCCGCGCCCTGAGCTATTGGGCCGCGCTGCTCTACGACCAGGCCAACCATCATCCCGATGCCGCCACACGCGAAGAAGCGGCCGACTTCCTGGCCCTGGTCACGCCGGTGGTCAAGGCTTTTCTCACCGACAACGCTTTCGCGGCAACGGTGGAATGCCAGCAGGTGTTCGGCGGCCATGGCTATATTCGCGAGCACGGCATGGAGCAGTACGTGCGCGACGCGCGCATCAGCATGATCTACGAAGGCACCAACACCATCCAGGCGCTGGACTTGCTGGGCCGCAAGGTGTTGCGCGACCAGGGCGCGGTGCTCAAACGCCTGGGCAAGCAGATCCAGGCCTTCATCGAAACCAACGGCACGCGCGACGACATGAATCCGTTCATCACCCCGCTCGCCGACCTCGCCGGCAAATTCGGCCAGTTTTCGCTCGAGATCGGGCTCAAGGCCATGGCCAACCCCGACGAAGCCGCCGCCGCCGCCACCGCCTATCTGCGTGTGGCGGGCCATCTGCTCTTTGCCTGGTGGTGGGCGCGCACCGCGCGCATCGCGCTCGAGCACCCCGACGATCCGTTCTACCAATCCAAGCTGGCGGTGGCGCGGTTTTATTTTGCCCGTCTGCTGCCCGAGTCGCTCTGGCAGATGCAGGCGGCGCGCAGCGGCAGCGATGTGCTGATGGCACTCGATGCCGCCCGGTTTTGAACCATCCTTCCAAGGAGCCTGTCATGTCCAGGATCTCGATCCGCCGCGTCGCCGTTATCGGCGCCGGCGTGATGGGGGCGCAGATCGCGGCGCATTGCGTCAATGCCGGCGTGCCCGTCACGTTGTTCGATCTGCCGGCCCCCGAGGGCGACCGCCGGCGCCTGGCGCGTGAAGCCGTGGCCCGGCTGGCGCGCCTCAACCCGGCGCCACTGGCCGCCGCCGATCTCGCGGCCGCCATCACCGTGGCCAATACCGAAGACGATCTCGCGCTCCTGGCCGATTGCGACCTCGTGATCGAAGCCATCGCCGAACGCCTCGACTGGAAGCACGATCTCTACCGCCAAGTGGTGCCGGCGCTGGCGCCGCACGCCATTCTCGCCAGCAATACCTCGGGCCTGCCGATCGCCAAGCTCGCCGAGGCCCTGCCCGACGCCTGGCGCAGCCGCTACTGCGGCGTGCACTTCTTCAACCCGCCCCGCCATATGCCGCTGGTCGAACTGATCGGCACCGCCGAAACCGAGCCGGGCATCCTCGATGCGCTCGAGTCCTTCCTGGTGTCCACGCTCGGCAAAAGCGTGGTGCGGGCACTGGATACGCCCAATTTCATCGGCAACCGCGTAGGGGTGTTAAGCATCCTGGCCACCATGGTCGAGGCCGAGCGCCATGGCCTGACCTACGACGTGGTCGACGACATCACCGGCGTGCGCCTGGGCCGTGCCAAATCGGGCACCTTCCGCACGGCCGACGTGGTTGGGCTGGATACGCTGGCGCACGTCATCCGCACCATGCAGGAACAATTGCCCGACGACCCCTTCGCCGCGCACTTTGCCACGCCGCCGGTGCTGACGGCCCTGGTCGAGCAGGGCGCGCTGGGGCAAAAGACCGGCGCGGGCTTCTTCCGCAAGCAGGGCCGCGACATCCTGCGCCTGGATCCCGCCAGCCGCGACTACGTGCCGGCGGGCGGCAAGGCCGATGATCTCATCGGCCGCATCCTCAAGCTCAAGGACGCGGGCGAGCGGCTGCAGGCGCTGCGCGATTCGCAGCATCCGCAGGCCCGCTTTACCTGGGCGATCCTGCGCGATTTGTTCCACTATATCGCGGTCCACCTGGGCAGCATTGCCCCCAGCGCGCGCGAGGTCGACCTCGCCATGCGCGGTGGCTTCGGCCACGCCCTGGGGCCCTTCGAGCTCTGGCAGCAGGCTGGCTGGCTGAAAGTGGCCGGCTGGATCGCCGATGACATCGCCAAGGGCGAGGCGCTATCGGATGCGCCGCTGCCAGGCTGGGTCACCGAGGGCCCGGTGGCCGAGCAGGGCGGCGTGCATACGCCGCAGGGCTCGTGGAGCGCCGCCGAAGGGCGGTTCGTGCCGCGCGCATCGCTGGCCGTCGATGATCGCCAGGTGTTCCCGCTGCGCTTGTTGGGTGAAGCCGCCGTGTCGCCCAGGCAGGCGGGCACCACGGTGCACGAAGACGATGCGATCCGGCTGTGGCATCTCGATCAGCCGGGCCGCGACCGCGTGCTGCTCGCCTCGTTCAAAACCAAGATGCATACCCTGGGCCCGGCGGTGGTGGCCGGAGTGATGGACGCCGTGGCGCGTGCGGAGTCCGACTTCGACGGCCTGGTGCTCTGGCAGCCCGAGGCGCCGTTCTCGGCGGGGGCCGATCTGCAGGCGATGGCGCCCCTGTTCCTGCAGGGCGGGCCGCAGGCGATCGAGCCCGAGCAGCGCCGCATGCAAGACATGATGATGCGGGTGCGTTATGCCCAGGTACCGGTGGTGGCGGCGCTCTCCGGCATGGCGCTGGGCGGCGGCTGCGAGCTGGCGCTGGCATCGGCGCGCCGCGTGGCCGCCCTCGAGTCCTACCTGGGTCTGGTCGAAGTCGGTGTGGGCCTGGTGCCCGGCGCGGGCGGCCTGGCATTCGGCGCCCGCCGGGCCGCCGAGCTGCACATGGCCGCGCCCGACACCGATCTGCTGCAATTCCTCAAGCGCTTCGTGCTGCAGGCCGCCACGGCGCAGGTGTCGCGCTCGGCCATCGAGGCGCGCCGCATGGGCTATCTGCGCGACGAGGATCCGGTGCTGCTGAACGAGCGCGAAGTGCTGGCGGTGGCGATCGATCAGGCGCGTTCGCTGGCGGTGGCCGGCTATCGCCCGCCACTGCCGTCCCGCATCCCGGTCGCGGGCCGCGATGGCTTGGCCACGCTCACCGCGCACCTGGTCAATCTGCGCGACGGCGGCTTTGCGTCGGAGCATGATTTCCACCTGGCGCGCACCCTGGCGGAAGTCATGTGCGGCGGCGACGTCGACCCCGGCAGCGAAGTCGACGAAGCCTGGCTGCTGGGCCTCGAACGCCGGGCCTTCATCGGCCTGCTGGGCCATCCCAAAACCCAGGAGCGCGTCATGGGCATGCTGCAGACCGGCAAGCCGGTGCGCAACTAGCCGCGATTCCGAGATCGCGTCGCCAGCGGGTGTTGGACCGGCCGGCGACGCCAACGAACATAGCTGGCCCGCCGGCATCAGCCGCCGCGCGGGCCCATGCAGGAGAACATCATGTCCCGTCAAATCCAGGATGCCTATATCGTGGCGGCGGTGCGCACGCCGATCGGCCGCGCCACGCGCGGTTCGCTGCGCGGCGTGCGGCCGGACGATCTGCTGGTGCACGTTATTCGCGCGGCGCTGGCGGAGTTGCCAGAGCTCGATCCGGCCACCATCGAAGACGTTCTCGCGGGTTGCGCCATCCCCGAGGGGCCGCAAGGCATGAACGTCGCCCGCATCGGGGCGCTGCTGGCCGGGCTGCCGCAATCGGTGGGTGGTGTCACCGTCAACCGTTTCTGCGCCTCGGGCCTCACGACCCTGGCGATGGCGGCCGATCGCATCCGCGTGGGCGAAGCCGACGTTCTGATCGCCGCGGGCACCGAGTCGATGAGCCAGGTGCCGATGTCCAAGCTCATGCCCTCGGTCAATCCCGCCGTGTTCGAGCATGACGAGCATCTGGGCATCGCCTATGGCATGGGGCTCACCGCCGAACGCGTGGCCGAGCGCTGGCAGGTGTCGCGCGATGACCAGGACGCCTTTGCGCTGGAGTCGCACAAGCGGGCGCTGGCGGCGCAGGCCACCGGCGAATTCGACGACGAAATCCGGCCCATTCCCTATCAGCGCCACACGCCCGACCTCGCCAGCGGCGAGGTGGCCGTGACCGATCACGTGCTGAAGCGTGACGAAGGCCCCAGGGCCGACACCAGCCTCGAGGCGCTGGCCAGGCTCAAGCCGGCCTTCGCCGCCAAGGGCAGCGTCACGGCGGGCAACAGTTCGCAGATGTCCGACGGCGCCGGCGCGCTGGTGGTGGTGTCCGAGCGCATGCTCAAAACCTTGAACCTCACGCCGCTCGCCCGCTTCGTGTCGTTTGCCGTGCGTGGCGTGCCGCCCGAGATCATGGGTATCGGCCCCAAAGAAGCGATTCCCGCCGTTTTGCGGCGGGCGGGCCTGCAACTGGACGACATCGGCTGGATCGAGCTGAACGAAGCCTTTGCCGCACAGTCGCTGGCGGTCATGCGCGACGTGGGCCTGGATCCGGCAAAAACCAACCCGCTGGGCGGTGCCATTGCCTTGGGCCATCCGCTGGGCGCCACCGGCGCGATCCGCGCCGCCACCGTGGTGCACGCCCTGCGCCGGCATCAGCTGGAGTACGGCATGGTAACGATGTGCGTGGGTACCGGCATGGGCGCCGCGGGCATTCTGCAGCGCGTATGAGCGCGCCGGGCCGCCCCAAGCGCGAATCCTCCCTCGGGGAGGAAGTCGCGCAGCGACCGGAGGGCATCGTCAGCGCGCCGGGCCGCCCCAAGCGCGAATCCTCCCTCGGGGAGGCAGTCGCGCAGCGACCGGAGGGTAGTCCAGTAAGCGGGCGCCTGGCGCTCAGGGGGGTGCGACCAGGCCGGTCTAGCGGTGGGTGCGGGTTTCTTGGGTATTGCGCATGCGGACGTTCATCACCAGCAGGGCGATGAGGACACAGCCGAGGATGGCGACGCCCATGCCGATCCGCACGCCTTCGAGCACATTGGTGCGCGCGACCACCACGCCCAGTGCGGCGATACCGGCGGCGCTGCCGATAGCCCGCGAGGTTTGAATCAGGGCCGAAGCCACGCCCACGTCGCGGCGTTCGCAGATCATCTGGATGAACATGGTGAGGTTCGGCAACAGAAAGCCCAGCCCCAGCCCCGCCAGGGCGAAGGCCGCCATCGCCCAGGAGGCCGGGACGCTGGCGTCGAGCAGCCCCACGCCCAGGCAGCCCAGGGCGAGCAACACGGCACCCAGCGTCATCAGCCGCTGTGGCTGCGTCAGGCGAGGGAAGATATAGCCATTGGCGATGCTGGCGATCGGGATGCACATGACCAGCGGCGTCATGAGCAGGCCCGCATCGCGGGGACTCACCAACAGGACGTTTTGCAGCACCAGCGGTCCGAAATAGATCAGGTTGAACATCACCGCACCGACCAGCAGGCCGGCGAAGCTGAGCAATTGCGCCTCGCGGCTGGCGAGTACCCGCAGCGGCAGCATCGGGACGGCGGTGCGCCGTTCGAAGGGAAGCAGCACCGCGGCGGCGGCCACGCTCAGGCCCAGCAGGATGAGGGCGATGACCGGCTGGGCGTTCTTGCTGAAGGCGAATTCGAGCGCCAGCAGTGGGCCACCCACGGCCAACATGAGCAGCAGCCCACCGATCCAGTCGATCTGCCGACCCGAGGCGACCTTGGCCGGGCGCAGATCGGGAAAGTGTCGATGCAGAACCCAGAGAGTGGGGATGGCGGCGATGGGCACCACGGCGAACGCCATGCGCCAGCCGAAGCTCTGGGTGATCGCGCCGCCCAGCACCGGCCCCACGCCGCTGGCCACGGCGAATGCGGCGGAGAGCACCGCCATCCAGCGCACCCGTTGCTTGGGGTCGGGTAGGAGGTCGGCGGGCGCGGCGAAGGCGGAAGCGATCATCATCCCGCCGCCAATACCCTGGACGGTGCGGGCGATCACCAATTGCAGCATGTCTTGCGCCAGCCCGCAGGCGATGGAGCACAGGCTGATCAGCAGGACCGACCAGATCATCAACCGCTTGCGGCCAAAAAGATCGCCCATGCGTCCGAAGATGGGCACGGTGACGGCGGTGGTGAGGAGATAGCCCGAGCCGACCCAGGCATACAGCATCATGCCGTCGAGGGCATCCGCGATCCGGGGCAGGGTGGTACTGACAATGGTGGAGTCGAAAGCCACCATCACGGCGATGGACGAGATGCCGAGCAGCCCGAGCAGAAGTTCGCGGCGGTTGGCCACGGTGGGCGGAACCTCCGCATCGATCTCGGGCGAGGCTTCGAGCGCGGTGGGTGCGCGTCGGGGCAGCGGCGCGGTGTCGGCGGCAAAGTCGGCCAGGGAGTCCGGATCCCCGTGTTCCGGCGGTATGGGAGGAGGGGAGGTCGGGGAAATTTCGGACTCTGGCTTCATCCCGCAAGCATACCTCAAGCGGGAACCGGCTTAGCGTTCCTCAGGGCCGCAGCAGCACGAAATAGCCCACGACCACGCCCAGCACGATCAAGGCCAGCAGCCACGATGCGACGCCCTTGCCGCCGCTGGCGGGCGGTGGCGGCTCGACGGGGTCGGCGCCCGGCTGCCGCTGGGCAACCTCGTTCAGACGCAGGAAGAACCCCTGGAGATGGTGGCGCGCGCGGCGGTCGAGTTCCTCGGCGCCGAGACGGGCCAGAGCCCCGCCGGCCGCGGCCTCCAACTGATAGCCCAGACGGGTGCCGCCGTGCTGGCCGGCTTCGAGGTCGATCTTGGCATGCCCGATCGCGAGTCCCGCGTGCGGGCCCGCCCCGTTGAAGACGACGTGGAGTTGTCGTGGGGCATCGGAGGACTCGACGAGAATGGTGCCCTCAAATTGAGACGTGGCGTCGTTGGCCGAGGTGTCGAAGACGATCTCGACTCCGTTGTCGGGGCGCCGGGTGACGCTGCGGCAATCGTGCAGACAATATTGCAGCGCCGCTGGATCGTGCAAGGCGTTCCACGTTTGCCGCGGTGTGGCGGCAATCCATTCGTGATCGCTGAAAAGCATGGTGGTGACCTCCCTTTTTCGACCTGTTTTCACGTGGCGGGAAACCCTGCGCCCGAGGCATCGGTCAGGGGGCCGGCCCCAGCCGCAGCAGTTGTCCGGGATGACTGTCCGTCAGGAGATAGAGCGCACCGTCGGGGCCTTGGCGAACATCGCGGATGCGCTGTTCGAGAAACTGCAGCAGGCGCTCTTCGTGGACGACGCGGCCGGCGTCGTCGAGCTCGAGGCGCAGCAATTCGCGAGTGCGCAGCGCGCCGATGAACAGATTGCCATGCCAGTCGGGCAGCAGTGCGCCCGTATAAAACGCCATGCCGCTGATGGCCGGCGACGCCTGCCAAACGTGCCAGGGATCTTCGGCGCCGGGGATGCTTTTGCCTTTGGCCTCGGGGATGGGCAGGAAACTGTAGTTGCGGCCATGCGTGGCCAGCGGCCAGCCATAGTTGCGGCCGGCCTCGGGAATATTGATTTCGTCGCCGCCGCGCGGGCCATGTTCGTGCACCCACAACTGCAGGGTTACCGGGTGCAGCGCGGCGCCCTGCGGGTTGCGATGGCCGTACGACCAGATCTCGGGCCTGGCGTCGGCGCGGCCGCTGAAAGGGTTGTCGGCGGGAATGGCGCCATCGGGGTGGATGCGCACCACTTTGCCTTGCAGCGAATCCAGGTGTTGCGCCGCCGCGCGCTGGTTATGCTCGCCCAAGGCGATGAACAGATGCTCGCCTTCGGCGTCGAAGACCAGCCGTGCGCCAAAATGCTGGCCGGTGGATTCGGCGGGCTCCTGGCGGAAAATGGGCGTGAAGTCGTCCAGCGTGGCGAGATCGTCGCTGAGGCGGCCGTGGCCCACGGCGGTGCCGGCCTGGTTGTTGGCACGGCTTTCGGCGTAGGCCAGATAGAGGCGCCGGCTCTGGGGAAAATCGGGCGCCAGCGCGATGTCGAGCAAGCCGCCCTGGCTGCGGGCATAAACATCGGGTACCCCGGCGATCGGCGCGCCCACGGTGCCATCGGGGGCAATATGGCGCAGGCGTCCGTTGCGTTCGGTAACCAAAAGGCCGCGGCCATTGGGCAGAAACGCCAGGGCCCAGGGGGATTCGAGCTGGTCGGTCACGACCTCGATCTGCATCGTGCCCCGCTCGGTGGTGAATGTAGTGGCGGCCGGCGCGGCCACCGTTGGCGTCGGGCCCAGCAGCGCGATCGACAGCGCGGCGGCACCTGGCATGGAGAAAGCGGGAAGCAAGGCAGTCATGAATCGATTCTAGGCCATGCTTCAGGGATACCGCCAGAGGCTCCGCGGCCCGGTGGCGCGAACCGTCCCGCGGTTGTGCAATGCGCGACATTCTTTGCAAATAGCGCTGAATTCGCGACTGAACGACTAAAAAACCAGGTAAAATAACAGGTTGCGAGGTGTTCCAGGCAGCCGCGAAACCGGGCAGGCGTCCGGCATCGAGGAAGGTCCGGACTCCACAGGGCAGGATGGCGGCTAACAGCCGTCCGGATAGCGCATCGGTTCGCCGCTGCGTCAAACCGAGGAATAGGGCCACAGAGACGAGTCTGTCAGGCGGGCGGTTTCCGCTCCGATACGGCATCTCCGTATGGCGCGCGGCGCAAGCCGCGCAGCCTGGCAGGGTGAAACGCGGCAACCTCCATCCGGAGCAACATCAAATAGGCATGCGCGTGGCTTCGGCCACTCAGGGCGGCTCGTCCGAGCATGCGGGTAGATGGCTAGAGCGGCGCGGCAACGCGCCGCCCAGACGAATGGCTGCCGGCGCGTGGGCTTAGGCCCACCGTCTACAGAATCCGGCCTATCGGTACGCCTCGCATTGTTTTTATGGTTGCGGGCGGCGGCCTTCGCCGCCCGCTGTCGCTCATGCCGCTCCGGCTTTGTTGTCGCCATCATGAACCTGCCTGCCGATCTCCGCTATACCCCTACCCATGAGTGGGCCCGCCTCGAAGACGGCGTGGTCGTCGTCGGCATTTCCGATCCCGCCCAAGAGGCCTTGGGCGATCTCGTGTTCGTGGGCGATGTGCCGGTGGGCGCCAAGCTGGAGGCGGGTGCGGTGGCGGGGGTCGTCGAGTCCGTCAAGGCCGCTTCCGATATCCACGCGCCGGTGGCGGGCGAGGTCATCGCTTTCAATACCCAGCTCGAAGCCTCTCCCGAGCAGCTCAACGAAGCGCCGTACGAGGTGTGGATCTTCAAACTGCGTCCCATGGCGCCGGGCGATCTCGACACCCTGCTCAGCGCCGAAGGCTACCGCGCGGTGGCCGAGTCGGCCTGAAACCGATGTCGGCGGGCAGGCGCGATGCCTGCCCGCAACCCGGCAATGATGCCAAAACCCTGGCTGTAAGCTTTAAGTAAGGGTAGAATACCAATAAGTCCAGCCTCAGCGGATTCCCGTTTTCATGTTTCGACAACGCACTCTCAAAAGCGTCGTACGCACCACCGGCATCGGCCTGCATTCCGGTCGCAGGGTCGAGCTCACGCTGCGCCCCGCGGCCCCCGATACCGGCATCGTTTTCCATCGCATCGACTTGCCCGAGGTCGTCGACCTGCCGGCGCGCGCCGATCAGGTGGGCGACACGCGCATGGCGTCGGTGCTGCAGCAGGGCAAGGTCAGGGTTTCCACGGTGGAGCACTTGATGTCGGCTTGCGCCGGCCTCGGGATCGACAACCTGCACGTCGACCTCACCGCCGAAGAAGTCCCCATCATGGATGGCAGCGCCAATACTTTCGTGTATTTGCTGCAGTCCGCCGGCTTGCAGGAGCAGGCTGCGCCCAAGCGCTTCATCCGGCTGCGCCGCACCGTCGAGGTGCGCGAAGGCGAGGGCGATTCCCTCAAGTGGGCGCGGCTCGAGCCCTACGATGGCTATGCGCTGGCATTCTCCATCGATTTCCACCACCCGGCCATCTCGGCCACCTCCGGTTTCGCCGAAATCGACTTCGCCCGCGATTCTTACGTGCGAGAGGTGGCGCGCGCCCGTACCTTCGGCTTCGTCAACGATGTCGAAGCCTTGCGTTCGGCGGGGCTGGCGCGCGGCGGCAGTTTCGATAATGTCATCGTGCTCGACGAATACCGCGTGCTCAACCAAGACGGCCTGCGGTATGGCGATGAGTTCGTCAAGCACAAGATCCTCGACGCCATCGGCGACCTCTACCTGATCGGCAAGCCGCTGATCGGCCGCTACGTGGCGCACAAGTCGGGCCATGCGCTCAACAATCGCCTGGCGCGTGCCCTGCTTGCCGAAGCATCCGCCTGGGAGCTCGTCACCTTCGAGTCGCCATCGGCGGCGCCGGCCGGCGTGCGGCAGGAGTGGGCATTGGCCTGATCCGAGCCGGTTTTGCACCGGTCTCAAGCTGCCCCCGATCAGCGGGCGCGAGCGTAAGTCGGGCTAGACGGAGCGGTTGCCCTGATCTTGGGCAGCCGAAGCGGCGCGGCGCTTCAGCAAGCGTTCCACCGCATCATGCAGCGGGCCGCCAGCCGGCAATTGCGCCTGCAATTCGGTAAAAGCCGCCAGGGCCTGCGCGTCGAGGTCGGCATGGGGGCCGCGGTGAGGTTGGGGCGGCTCGAGCGCAACCGGGGCTTGAACCCTGACCCTGATTTCGTTAACCTGCCATCCGTGCTGTTGTAAGCCCTGTACCAGTCTGGGTACAACTTGTCGCAGTTTGGCAGAGTGTGCCGCCGTAGGGATTCCCAGTTGTAACCGATCTTCCTGCCATTTGAGCACTTGGCAAGCGGATGCCAATGGCTCGGGAAGGATGCGTTGGACGTCGCGCTGCAGCGCCGCAAGGCGCTGCGCCGTGGCCAGCAGACTAGCGCCGCGTTGCGAGTTATTCAACCAAGACACGGCGTCTGGCGTCGTATGGCGTCGAGACGTTGAGTTCATTTTCATGAGGTAAGAGCGGCGTGCGTCGTTTCTCCAAGCATACACGGGTGCATGCATCCCATGGCGTCGGCCCTGTGCCCGCCGCTGCCAGCGAGCCGGGCCCGATCCATCGTTCGATGGCCTGGTTGGCCGCCAGCCTGGCGCTGATGGCGGCCACCGTTGTCAGCGCCGGAACCCCGGCTTCCACGCCCGCCTCCTCTCCCGAGGCAGCGCTTGCAGAGGCGGCCGATGCCTCGGCAAGCGCGAACCAGGCTACCGAATCATCGGCACAAGCTCCGCGGCTTTCCGCCGGCGCAAACGAAGCCGTCATCGCCGCCAGCCAGGCTTCCGCCGCCGCCACGACGGTGGCCGGCGGCGACGGGGCCGAGGCCGCCGTCACCGTCGCCTCCGGTGCCACCGAAGGCGGCCGGGCCGCCGCCACCAACGGCGCCGAAGCCTCGACCGACGATGTCGACGCCATGCGCCAGAAGGTCGATATGCTGGCGCGCAAGGTCGGTGAGCTCCAGGCGCGGCTATTGCAACTGGATATGCTGGGCGATCAACTTGCCGATCTGGCCGGCGTGCCGGAAGAAAGCTACCGGATCGAAGCCCCCGATGCCCAGGGCGGGCCCATGATCGAGGTCGAGCCCATGAGCTTCGAGCAGTTGGAGGCCGAGGTGCTGTCGCTGGAGCAGCGGCTGGCCGCGCGTGCCGATCATCTGGCGGTGCTCGACTTCCGCTTGTCCGACCTGGTCGCCAGCCATCAACTGACGCCCTCGCGCATGCCGATCGAGGGCTATCGCTATCGTAGTTCGTCGTTCGGGCCGCGCTTCGATCCCATCAATCGCCGGCGGGCATTTCACGAAGGCATCGATTTCGCCGCGCCGCGCGGCACGCCGATCTACGCCGCCGCGGGCGGCGTGGTGCTCACCGCCAAGTATCTGCGCGGCTATGGCAATACCGTCGAGATCGATCACGGCGATCGTCTCGTCACTCGATATGCCCACGCCTCGCGCCTCTTGGTCAAGCCGGGGCAGGTCATCAAGCGTGGCCAACAGGTGGCCACGGTGGGTTCCACGGGCCGCTCCACGGGGCCGCACCTGCACTTCGAGGTCCGGGTCGATGGCCAGGCGGCCGATCCCCGGCTGTATCTGGCCGGCGCCGCCAACCCCCTCAGCCAGGCCCTGGCGCGGGCCGACTAATCGCGTCCGCCCAGCTCGCGAGTTTCCGTGTTCGCCCCGAAGCAATTCCGCGCGGTATCGGTGCGCAGCCGGCCAGTACGGCTGCCGGCATGCGCCGGGCGGAGGTTGCATTGCCTCGGCTTACAGGTGATACACTGAAAGACTTAATTACGGTAACTCCGGTTTTGAGCCGGAGTGATTACGGGGACTCCGGCCTTGAGCCGGAGTTGTGCATAGATGGCCTTCAATCTGCTCAAGAAGTTAATCGGTAGCCGCAACGACCGGCTGATTCGCCAGTTTCGCCAGCAGGTCACGCGCATCAATGGCCTGGAGCCGCAGATCGCCGCCCTGACCGACGAGCAACTCGCCGGCAAGACCTCCGAGTTCCGTCAGCGCCTGGAGCAAGGCGCCACGCTCGATGAACTTTTGCCCGAGGCCTTTGCCGTGGTGCGCGAGGCCGGCCGTCGTGTGCTGGGCATGCGCCACTTCGACGTCCAGCTCATCGGTGGCATGGTGCTGCACAGCGGCAGGATCGCCGAAATGCGCACCGGTGAAGGCAAAACGCTGGTGGCCACCTTGCCGGCCTACCTCAATGCGCTGTCGGGCAAGGGCGTGCACGTCGTCACCGTCAACGACTACCTGGCCTCCCGCGATGCCGAGTGGATGGGGCGCTTGTACCGCTTCCTGGGGCTCGAAGTGGGCGTGGTCGTGCCCCACCAGCCCAACGACGTCAAAAAGGCGGCCTACGCCGCCGACATCACCTACGGCACCAATAACGAGTTCGGCTTCGATTATCTCCGCGACAACATGGAGTACCGCGTCGAAGACCGCCGTCAGCGTCCGCTGCAATACGCCATCGTCGACGAAGTCGATTCCATCCTCATCGACGAAGCCCGTACGCCGCTCATCATTTCGGGGCAGGCCGACGATCACACCGAGCTGTACCAGCGCATGAACGCCGTGCCGTCGCAGCTCAAGCGCATGGCCCACGAGCCCAAGCCGCATGAGCCCGAGCCCGAAGGCGATTACTGGCTCGACGAAAAAGGCCGGCAGGTGTTCTTGTCCGATCAGGGCCACGAACACGCCGAGAACCTCCTGGTAGAGCTCGAACTGCTGCCGCCCGGCGAGTCGCTCTACGAGCCGCGCCATATCCTGTTGTTGCACCACCTGATGGCGGCGCTGCGCGCGCACACGCTGTTCCATCGCGATCAGCACTACGTCGTCCAGAACGATGAGGTCGTCATCGTCGACGAGTTCACCGGCCGCCTCATGGCAGGCCGGCGCTGGTCCGAAGGCCTGCATCAGGCCGTTGAGGCCAAGGAAAACGTCAAGATCCAGGCCGAGAACCAAACCCTGGCCTCGATCACGTTCCAGAACTACTTCCGGATGTACGGCAAGCTCTCGGGCATGACCGGCACGGCCGATACCGAAGCCTACGAGTTCCAAGAGATCTACGGCCTCGAAACCGTCATCATTCCCACCAACCGGCCAATGGTCCGCGTCGACCAAAACGACCAGGTCTACAAAACCGACAACGAGAAGTACAACGCCATCCTGGCCGACATCCGCGAATGCCACGAACGCGGCCAACCGGTGCTGGTGGGCACCACCAGCATCGAGAACTCCGAACTCCTGTCCGATCTCCTCACCCGCGCGGGGCTGCCGCACGAGGTGCTCAATGCCAAGCAACATGCCCGCGAGGCCGAGATCGTGGCCGAGGCCGGCAAGCCGGGCCGCGTCACCATCGCCACCAATATGGCGGGGCGGGGAACCGACATCGTGCTGGGCGGCAGCGTCGAGAAGCAGATCGATTTGCTGCGCGCCGACGATGCCCTGGGCGAAGAGCAGCGCGAGGCGCGCATCGCCCAGGTGCGCGAAGACTGGAAGCCGCTCAACGAACAGGTCAAGGCCGCCGGCGGCCTGCGCATCATCGGCACCGAGCGCCACGAATCCCGGCGCATCGATAACCAGTTGCGCGGCCGTGCCGGCCGCCAGGGCGACCCGGGGTCTTCCCGTTTCTATTTGTCGCTCGATGATTCGCTGATGCGCATCTTTGCCGGCGATCGGGTACGCAGCATCATGGAGCGGCTCAAGCTGCCCGAAGGCGAGCCCATCGAAGCCGGCATGGTCACCCGCTCGATCGAAACCGCGCAGCGCAAGGTCGAGGGCCGCAACTTCGACATCCGCAAGCAGTTGCTCGAGTACGACGACGTCGCCAACGATCAGCGCAAGGTGCTGTACGGCCAGCGCAACGAGGTGCTCGAGGCCAGCAACATCGCCGAGATGATCACCAGCCTGCGCGACGCCAGCGCGATCGAGCTGGCCCACCAGCACGTGCCGGCCGAGTCGCTCGAAGAGCAATGGAACCTCCCCGCGCTCGAGGCGGCCCTGGCGTCGGAGTGGCAGCTCGAACTGTCGCTGTCCGAGTTGCTGCAGGCCGATGCCAGCGTCAGCGTAGACGAAATCGTCGACCGCGTCACCCATGCGGCGCGCGAAGCCTACCAGGCCAAGGTCGACCGTGTCGGGCCCGAAAACTGGGCCAATTTCGAGCGCTCCATCATGCTGCAGGCGATCGATACTCATTGGCGCGAGCACCTGGCGGCACTCGATCATCTCCGGCAGGGCATTCACCTGCGCGGTTATGCGCAAAAGAACCCCAAGCAGGAATACAAGCGCGAAGCCTTCGAGCTGTTCTCCAGCATGCTCGATCGCATCCGGCGCGATGTCGTCAAGGTGCTGCTCACGGTTCGCATCCAGACTCCCGAAGAGGCTCGCGCCGCACAAGCCGAAGCCGATCAGGCGCAGGTGCACAACGTGCAGTACCAGCACGAAGAAGCCGGCGCCCAGGAAGCCGCCGCCGCACGCGCCGCCGCTCCCGTCACGGGCACCAGCGGCGGCTTTGCCCGCGTGGGCCGCAACGAGCCCTGCCCCTGCGGCAGCGGCAAGAAGTACAAGCACTGCCACGGCGCGCTTAGCTGAGTCCTGGCCTGGGGGAGGCGGTACCGCCCGTCGCTGCGCGCGTCAGTGCGTTACCGCTCTTGTCGTCGACGGCGGATTCGGCGCTATTGCGGTTCGGCTGCGCAGGCGATGCGATCGCGCCCCTGGCGCTTGGCCTCGTACAAGGCGCCATCCGCGCGGCTGAGCGTCAGTGTCAGCGGCTCGCCTGGCCGGTGTTCGGCCAGGCCGGCGCTGATCGACAAGTGCTGGCCCGTCAGGGCGAGCCCCGGGATCTCCAGCGCTCGGATCGCTTCGAGCTTGCGCTGCAGGATGCCGTGGGCGTCGGCGAGCGACGTAAAGGGCAGAAGGAGCAGGAATTCCTCGCCGCCCCAGCGGCCGCAGGCGTCGTATTCACGCAGGTCGGCGCCCAGCGCGCGGGCGACTTCGATCAGGGCCAGATCGCCGATTTCGTGGCCATAGGCATCGTTGATCTGCTTGAAGCGATCGATATCGACCATCGCCACCACGAAGCCGGTGGACTGGCGTTGCGAGCGCTGAACTTCTTGTTGCAGGCGCGACATCAAGGCTCGCCGATTATCGACCCCGGTCAGCATGTCGCGATACGAGGCTTCCTCGAGCTGGGTGTTGAGGTCGCGCAGCATCCGCTGGTAATGATCCGAGATGCGAACGACGCGGTTGATGCGCCGCAACTGGCGCTCGTAGCGCTGGCCCATGCCGCGCTCGCGATCGCGCGCCATGGCTTGGAACGAATCCGACAGATGGGTCAGCCGGTCCAGGCGTTCGACATGTTCTTCAAGCAGTTGCCAGACTTCACCCAGCACCTCGCGCAAGGGATGGCCGGCGTGCTCGGGATCGTCGAGCAGGGGCTGGATCCGCGCTTGCAGCGCGAGAAGCTCATCGGGTTTCACTTGCCGATCACATGGAAAGGAAAGGTGCAGTCTTCGCGGAACTCTTCGGCCAGCTCGCCGATGCGTTCGTTTTGTTGGTCGAAATACCAGCGGACGGCGACGTCGCGCTGGCGCTGATGAGCGCTTTCAAGAAGATCGAAGACGTCCATGACCGTTTTGATACTGCTGGTATTGAGGTAGAGCAGTTCGAGCTCGATCAGCAGCGGGCGGTCGGTTTCGGCGAGAAAGGCCTCGACCCATTCGAAGACCGGGGCGAAGAGTTCGTAGGCATTCTCCGGGTAGGATTCGCCGCTCATGCGCAGGACGCCGGCGTTGGTATCGGCGGCGATGGCGGGCGTGGACTGCGTTCCCGGGATGGAAAGATCGTTCATGATGAAAAAGCCTGACATGGGTTGCTTATATCACGACGCTGAGGCTGAAAAAGGCGCGCTCGCCGATCGGGGCGCCCAGCGAGGCCTGCAGCGGCGCCGAGGCGCGGCGCGCGATCTCGATCAGACCGAGGCCCGCTGACTCCGGGCGCGCGGGATCGCGCGGCAGGCGCAATTGCGTCTTATACAGGGCGCGCAATTCGGCCTTGTCGAGCGCCGCGAGAGCCTGGATGCGTTCGACCAGGCCCAGGCCGTCGGTGTTCTCGACCAGGTTGCCGGCCGATACCACATAGTGGCCGTCTTCACGAGAAATCACCACGGTGGCGGCCGAGTCGGCGTCGGAATAGGCTCGCGACTGCGTGTAATGGCGGATGTTCTGGGTCATCTCGATATAGACCGAGAAAACGTCCATGGCCTCGGCGGGCTTGACCTGATCCAGTTCGAGGTAGCGCTTGAGGGCGTTGCCGAATTCTTCGATCAGGCTGCGTGAGATGGGGCCATTGAAGCAGAGCAGGGTCCGGCTCTCGAGCAGGCGCTCGCGTAGCGCGTAAAGTTCATTGGCGTTCACGATGGGGGTCCGTAAAAGCGTCGAAGCGGAACGACAACAGGGTGATGTCGTCGCGTTGGGGGCGGTTGCCCTGGTAGGCCGCCAGTTCTGCGTTCAGGGCGTCGGCCTGCTCGGCCAGCGGCAGGCTGGCCAGGCGGCGCAGCAGCTCGAGGAAGCGCTGGTTGCCCAAGCCGTAGCCATGCTCGCCGCCGGCCTGGTCCAGGATGCCGTCGGTGGTGAGATAGTAGGTCGTCCCGCTGTCGAGCGGGAGTTCAAGATTGTCGTAGTCGCCTCGCCGGCGGTCGCCCAGGGTGCGTTTGCCGCCCCGATGCTCGGCCACGCTCCGGCCGTCGCTGGCATACAACGAAATCCGGGCGCCGGCGTAGCGCAGTTTGCCGCGTTGTCGGTCGATATACACCAGGCCGGCGTCGGCATTGGTGGCCAGCCCGCGTGGCAGATGGCTATCGCGCAGCATGGCCCGCATGGCGGTATCCGTGCGGCTTAGCACGGCGGCCGGATCGTTGGCGCCGCACTCCTGGATGGCCAGATCGACGGCCGCCTTGGCCAGCATGGTCATCAGCGCGCCCGGTACGCCATGGCCGGCGCAATCGATGATGCCCAGCAAATAGTTGTCGTTGTCGGCCTGGAAAATATAGAAGTCGCCGCCCACCACATCGCGCGGCCGCCACAGCACGAAATGATTGCGGCCCAGCGAGCGCGTGAGCTGACGGGTGGGCAGCGTGGCTCGCTGGATCATGCTGGCGTAATCGATGGAGTCGCCGATTTTCTTCTGCGCCGTGGCCATGGCCTGGTTGGCCGCTTCCAGTTCGCGCGTACGGGAGCGGACGCGTTCTTCCAGCTCGGCGGTGTGCTGTCGTACCTGATCGGCCATTTCGCCGAACGACCGGCTGAGATCGCCGATCTCGTCGTTGGAGGGCGGCGGCAGCTTGACGGAGTACTGGCCGGCGGCGATGGCGTGGGCCGACGATTGGAGGCGTCGGATCGGCCGAAGCACCAGCCGTTCCACCCCGTAGCCGAAGGCCGCCATCAAGGTTGCCAGCAGGAGCAGCAGGCCGCCGACCGCGGTCCAGAGCCAGGCTGGCTGGACGACATGGGCGACGCGCAGATCAAGGGCGGTAATCACAAACCAGTCGAGATCGGGCAAGTAGGCAAGGGTGGCCACCTGGGGAATGCCGTCGAGCGTGAAGGCGGCCGGCTGGACGCTGTCGGGCGCCGCGCGCGCCGCCGCGAGGGCCTGACGCAGGGAGTCGTACTCGGCGGGCGGCAGCATGCTGAACAGCGTTCGTTCGGCCTCGTTGGCCGCGGTGTTGTAGGCCAGGCGGCTGGCGTCGGGGTGGGCCAGGATGGCGCCGTCGCTTTGTACCAGCATGGGCGTTACGCCTGGCGTGGCGTTCTCCGCGAGCCGGCCAAGAAAGCGGCTGAGGTCGATGCTGGCGCCGGTGAGTCCCAGCGGCGTACCGTCGGTGTCCCGGATCAAGGTGTTGATCCACACCCGGGTGATGCCGAGTTGCCGGTCGGTGTTGATGTTGAAGCTGTAGTCGAGATCGGCGTCGAGCAGGCGGTAGAACCATTGGTCGGCTTCGCGCTTGGGATCGAGCTGGTAGCGCGGTTGCTGCGACAGTGGTTCTGCGTCGCTATTGAAATAATAGTTGCCGCTGCCGGCAAGGGTCAGGAAGTAGGCGTGATCGCGCAGGATGCGGCGGTCGCTCTCGGCCTCCAGAAAGAACAGCTCGCGCAGCGCGGGGTCGTTTTCGTGGCGCAGCCAGCGCCGGGTAATCTCGCTGTTGGCCAGGCGTTGCGAAAGGGCGAGATCCTGGAGCACGGGTGCCAGCAGGCGTTGGCGATTGAGTTGGGTCAGATTGTCGGCATAGGCCTGCGCGAAATGCTGCCGGATGCCCTGCAGGGATGCCCAGCCGATCGCGGAGGCGAGCACCAGAACCAGCAGGCATGCGAGCGCCAAGGCTAGCAGGGATTTGGCGCGCAAACTGAAATTAGCCATAGAGAAGCAAAACCAGAGCGGCGGGGGCCGAAGGCAAACGATGGCGGGCGGGCGTCCGCCTGCGGTTTCCAGGGGCGCACAAGAGTAACAGAAGGTTATGCGCCGATGGGTAATCGCGCGTTACAGCAGGAAGACCGTGGCCAGCCCCAGGAAAATGAAGAAACCCAAGGTGTCGGTGGCGAAGGTGAGCAGCACGGAGGAGCCGATCGCGGGATCTTTGCCGAAGCGCGCCCGCAGCAAGGGAACCAGGATGCCGACGCAGGCGCCCACCAGCATATTGCACACAATGGCGGCCATCATTACCGCGCCCAGCGACCAGGAGCCGGAGATCGCGACGGCGAAGCCCGCCGCGATGAGGCTGCCGCTCAGGCCGACCAGCAGCGTGACCAGGAGCTCGCGTTGAACGAGCGGGCGCACATTGCGGGGATTGATGCGATTGGTGGCCAGCGAGCGGATGATCATCGTCATGGTCTGGTTGCCGGAGTTGCCCGCGATACCGGCGACGATGGACATGAGGAAGGCCAGGATGACGATGTGGCTGACGGTATCTTCGAAGCGCGAGGCCACGAACGACGCGCAAGCGGCGGTGGCCAGGTTGAACAGCAGCCACGGCGCGCGGTTGCGCACCGAATGCAGCACGGGCGCGAAGATGTCTTCCTCTTGCAGACCGGCCTGCGACAGGACCTGTTCGTCGGACGCCTCGCGGATGATGTCGATCACGTCGTTGACGCTGAGGCGGCCGACCAGCCGGCCCTGGTCGTCGACCACCGGGGCCGACACCAGATCGTAGCGTTCGAAGGCGCGGGCGGCGTCGTCGGCCTCGTCCATGGGGTGCAGCGTGAGCATGTCGCTGTCCATGATCTCGGCCACCGACGTTTCGGGCTCGCGCGTGAGCAGCCGGGTGAGATAAAGCGTGCCCTGCAGCCGTTCGTTGCGATCCACCACGAAGATCTGGTCGGTGTGGTCGGGGAGCTCCTGCAACCGGCGCAGATAGCGCAGCACCACCTCCAGGGTGACGTTGTCGCGCACGCGCACCATGTCGAAGTCCATGATGGCCCCCACCGTATCCTCGGGATAGCTCATCGCCGTGGACAGGCGGGCGCGCTCCTGCTCGGTGAGACCCTGCTGGACTTCGGCGACGACGTCGGCGGGCAGCTCGGCGGCCAGGTCGGCCAGCTCGTCGGCATCGAGGCTTTCGAGTGCCGCCACGAGGTCCTCGCGGCCCATGACCTCGATCAGCGACTCGCGGACGCTATCGCCCACCTCCAGCAAGACTTCGCCGTCATGCTCGGCCTGCACCAGTTGCCAGACATGCTGGCGATCGTCGCGCGGCAGCGCCTCCAGGATGAAGGCGATGTCGGCCGGATGCAGGCCCTTGATGAGCTCGTGCAGCTCGGACTCATGCTGGCGGTGCAGGACCTGCTCGACCAGCGTGGCCCGGGCATCGCCTTCTTCCTGGCGATGGACGAGATCCTGAATGACCTGTTGGCGGCGCAACAGGTCCTGGACCTGGCCGAGAGCCAGCTCGGCGTCTTCAGGATCGAGACGGCGGCCGGGCTTGGACGTGACGGCGAGCGAGTTCATGACGAGGCGATGCGAAAAGGCTTAAGGCGGGCTCGAGGCAAAAGGCGCATTGTATGCCGGGCCGTCCAGGCAAAGGTCGAGGAAGGCCTGGGCCGGCGGCGAGAGATCGTCGGCATGCGGCAAGAGGATGGTGAGATGGCGTTCAAGCGATCGAGGCCGGGTGATGCGCAGGGCCCTTAGGGTAGGGTCCTGACGTTGCATGGACATGGCGGAGACGAAACCCACGCCCAGCCCCGCGCGCACACCCTCCTTGATGCCCTCGACGCCGGCCAGCTCGATGGACTCCAGGGGTTCCACCTTGGCCTCCGCCAAGGCCCGCAGCACCTGCTGGCGTACGCCGGAGCCGCTTTCCCGCAGTAAAAGCGGCCAGGGCGCGAGCTCGTCCAGCGTCAGCGCGGGCCAACCCGTGGCGGTGTCGGCGGGCCGATCGGCCAGCGCATGGCCAGGCGGCACGATGGCCACGATCTCGTCTTGATGCCACGGCTCGATGCGGACATGCGCCGGCAGCCCGGCCGGAATGGGGCCTTCGATGAAGGCGAGGTCGAAGCGCGCCAGCTGGCCGCAGATATCGCTGGTGTTGCCCGTGACCAAATGGCAGTCGACGCGGGCATGCCGGGTGCGGAAACTGGCCAGCAGGTGGGGCAGAACGTAGCTGGCCGGCGTGGTGCTGGCCCCCAGCATCAGGCTGCCGGTCTGCAACCCGGCCAGGGCCGCCTGCAGTTGCTGGGCGCGGTCGTAGGTTTGCTGCAATTGGCGGGCGATGCTGGCCAGTCGTTCTCCCGCCGACGTGAGCACGATGCCGCGCCCCACCCGGCGATACAGCGGTTGGCCGAAGCTCTCCTGCAGCAAGCGCAACTGCCCGGACACCGCCGGTTGCGACAGGTGCAGGCGATCGGCCGCCCGGCTGATGTTGGCTTCGTCGGCGACGATGGCGAAAGTGAGGAGTTGATCGGGCGTCATGCGTATGAGGCGGCCTGGCGGGGTTGGGAATGGCAGGGCGCCCGGCGCCTCGGCCGGATGGGGAAGCCACGCCGAACGGATGGATTAAAAAGCATGATATCGGTTTTTCTTATATTTTTTATCATAATTTACGACTATTAATATATAACTGGCAGGCATAAGATTCAGGGGTCGTCCCCGCGGCTGTCCCGGGCGCTCCATCCCTTCTTCCTTGATCCATGACCACTGTTGCACACTCCCTCGATTCAACCCCGCCGGCCTGGCGGGGCAAGGCAGATGGCCTGCTGTTCGTCCTGCTGCTGGCGCTGGCCGCCACCCAGGCGGCGCAGACTTCCTGGCTGCAAGGAATGGGAGTGAGTCCGCTGATCGTGGCCATCGTGCTGGGCGCGGCCTATACCAATCTGATGCCCGGTGGCCTGCCGGCAAACTGGGCCGATGGCGTCAACCTGGCGGCGCGGCGCCTGCTGCGCATCGCGGTGGCGTTCTATGGCCTGCGCCTGAGCCTGCAGGAGCTCATGTCGGTCGGCGCGGTGGGGCTGGGCGTGGCCGCGGCCATGGTTCTCGGCACCCTGGGCCTCGGCTTGGCGCTGGGCCGGCTGTTGCGCATCGACCGCGAAACCGCACTCCTCACGGCCGCCGGCAGCGCCATTTGCGGCGCGGCGGCGGTGCTGGCCTTCGAGTCCACCACGCGTGCGGCGCCGCACAAAAGCGCCGTGGCGGTGGCCACCGTCGTGCTCTTCGGCACCCTCAGCATGTTTCTGTACCCGGTGATGTATCACGCCGGCTGGTTTGCGCTCGATACCACCGCGCTGGGCATCTTCATCGGCGCCAGCGTGCACGAAGTGGCCCAGGTCGTGGCGGCGGCCAGCGCCATCGATCCCGCCGCCACGCATGCGGCCACCATCGTCAAGATGGCCCGCGTGGCCATGCTGGTGCCCCTGCTGCTGATTCTCGGCATGTGGCTGGCCCGGCGTGCGCCTGGCGCCAATGAGGCCGGTGCGGCCAAGCCTCCCGTGCCATGGTTCGTCCTGGGCTTCCTGGCCCTGGTGGTGGTCAACTCGCTCGACATCCTGCCCATGGCCTGGATGTCAGCCATCCACGCCGCGGATACCTTCGCCCTTACCATGGCCATGGCCGCCCTCGGCCTGGAAACCCGCGCCTCGCGCATGCGCCAGGCGGGCCCCCGCGTGCTGTTGCTGGCCTTGTTATTGTTCGTCTGGCTGATGGCGGGCGGCTATGGCGTCACGCGCCTGGCGCTGGCGTGGCTGTAGCCAGACGCCGCGGGGCTTCTTCGGCAAACCAATATTCCACCAGGCGCACCCAGTAGCTGGCGCCCAGCGGAATCAAGTCGTCGTTGAAGTCGTAACTGTCGTTGTGCAACATGCACGGCCCCAGGCCGTGGCCAGTGGTGCGATGCTCGCCGTCGCCCGCGCCCAGCCAGATGTAGCAGCCGGGTTTCTCGGCCAGCATGAAGGCGAAGTCTTCGGCGCCCATCGACGGCACGATGTTGGTGTCGAGATGGGTCTCGCCCACCATGCGGCGCACGACTTCGGCGGCCACCGCGGTTTCGGCGGCGTGGTTGATGGTGGGCGGATAATTGCGCGCAAAATGAAAATCCGCCGTCATGTCGAAAGCCGCCGCGGTGTGCCGCACGATGTCGCGCATGCGGCCTTCGATGAGATCGAGCGGTGCGATTTCGAAGGTGCGCACGGTGCCGCGCAACACCGCTTCGGTGGGGATGATGTTGTCGGCGCTGCCGGCGTGGATCTGGGTAACGCTGAGCACGGCGGTGTCGGCCGGGTTTTTATTGCGTGTGATGATGCTTTGCAATGATTGCGCGATCTGGATCGCCGTCATGACCGGGTCGGCCCCCAGGTGCGGCATGGCGGCGTGGGCGCCGCGGCCGCGCACGATGATCTCGAACTCATTGCTCGAGCCCATGATCGGCCCGGGCCGCATGCCGAAGGTGCCCGCGCGCAGGCCGGGCCAGTTGTGCAGGCCGAACACCGCCTGCATCGGAAACCGATCGAACAGACCGTCGGCAATCATGCGCGCCGCACCCCCGCCGCCTTCTTCCGCGGGCTGGAAGATGCAGTAGGCCGTACCGGCGAAATCGCGATGCCGGGCGAGGTGGCGGGCCGCGCCCAGCAGCATGGCCACGTGCCCGTCGTGGCCGCAGGCATGCATGCGGCCGGGATGGCGGCTGGCATGCTCGAAGGTATTGGTTTCTTGCAGCGGCAGGGCGTCCATGTCGGCGCGCAGGCCAATGGCACCAGTGCCGGGGCGGTTGCCGCGGATCTCGCCCACCACGCCGGTGCCGCCGATGCCGGTGTGCACGGTGACGCCCCAGGATTCCAGGAACTGGGCAATCAGGGCGGCCGTTCGGTGTTCTTCGTAGGCGAGCTCGGGGTGGGCGTGGAGGTCGCGGCGGATCCGGGTGATTTCGTGGTGCCACGAAACAATGGGTTCGACGAGTTGCATGACGGGCTCCGGGGATACGCGCGCGCCCGTCGCGTCTGCGGCAAGCCTAAGGGACCTTGGGGCGGCGGACGACACGATGCGCGGCTGGCACAGGCCTACGTTATCATGTCTGGGCCGGCTCCATCGGTGGAGCCCATGCGAGCGCGCCTGTAGCACATTCCTCCAAAGGAGACACGGCATGAATCGCCCCTGGCTGAGCCAATACCCTCCCGACGTACCGGCCGAGATCCCGGCCGAGCGGCCGGCGTCGCTGGTCGATCTGATGGAGACGGCATTCGCGCGTTACGCCGACCGCCAGGCGTTTCATTTCCTGGGGGCGTCGCTAAGCTATGCCGACACCGACCGCCTGTCGAGGGACTTCGCCGCCTGGCTGCAGCACGAGGGCCTGTCGCAGGGCGCCCGGGTGGCGGTGATGATGCCCAACGTGCTGTCGTACATGGTGGTGGTGGCCGGCATTCTGCGGGCCGGCTATGTCGTGGTCAATACCAATCCCCTGTATACGCCGCGCGAATTGCGCCATCAATTGGCCGATAGCGGTGCCGAGGCCATCGTCATCCTCGAGAATTTCGCCTCGGTCCTGGCCGAGGTATTGCCGCAGACCTCGGTGCATCGGGTGGTGGTGGCCACCATGGGCGACCTCACCGGAACGCTCAAACGCGTCGTGGTCAACACGGTGGTGCGGCATGTCAAGAAGCTGGTGCCGCGTTACCAGTTGCGCCGGGCCCACAGCCTGACCGACGCTCTGCGCCAGGGGCGGAGCCTCAGCCTCACGCGTTGCGCGCCCACCGCCGACGATCTCGCCTTCCTGCAATACACCGGAGGCACCACCGGCCTGGCCAAGGGCGCCATGCTCACCCATGGCAACATTGTCGCCAACGTGACCCAGGCCGAGCTCTGGTTCGCACCCATCCTGGGCCGCGCCGGCGAGGGGCCGCAGTTGCGCATCGTGGCCGCGCTGCCGCTCTACCATATCTTTGCCCTGATGGCCTCGGGCATGTATGCGATGCACATGGGCATGTGCAATCTCCTGATTCCCAATCCGCGCGATCTCAAGGCGGTGCTCGCCGACCTGCACAAGTTTCCACCGCATCTGCTGCCGGCGGTCAATACGCTGTTCAATGGCTTGCTCAACCATCCCGATTTCGCCAAGGTCGATTGGTCCAAACTGAAGCTGGCCCTGGGCGGCGGCATGGCGGTGCAGCGCGCCGTGGCCGAGCGCTGGCACGCGGCCACCGGCCTGCATCTCCTCGAGGCTTACGGGCTTTCCGAAACCTCGCCGGCTGTTACCATCAACCCCGTTACGCTGGCCTCGTATAACGGCACGATCGGGGTGCCGATCCCGTCCACCGACGTCAAGCTCGTCGATCACGAAGGTCAGGCGGTTGCCGAGGGCGAGGCCGGCGAACTGGCCGTCAAAGGTCCGCAAGTGATGGCTGGCTACTGGAACATGCCTGATGAAACCGCCCAGGCCATGACGGCCGATGGCTATTTCAAGACCGGCGATATCGCGCGTATCGACGAACAAGGCTATGTGCGCATCGTCGATCGCAAAAAAGACATGATCCTGGTCTCGGGCTTCAATGTGTATCCGAACGAAGTCGAGGGCGAGGTGGCGCAACATCCCGGGGTGCTGGAGGTGGCGGCGATCGGCATTCCCGACGAACACTCCGGCGAGGCGGTCAAGCTATATGTCGTGCGCAAGGATCCCAACCTGACCGAAGACGAGCTGCGCGCTTTCTGCCGCGAGCGGCTCACGGGCTACAAGCGGCCACGGGTGATCGAGTTTCGCGATGAGCTGCCCAAGACCAACGTCGGCAAGATCCTGCGCCGCGCGCTGCGCGACGAGGCCTTGGCCAGCCAGCCGCCCGAAGGAGGCTGAAGCCCCCATGAAGGGCAGGGAACGCAGTGAGCGTGGGGGCGGTTTCAGCCTCCGCCCGGCCGCCCGAAGGAGGCTGAAGCTCCCTCGGGGGGCAGCGAACGTAGTGAGCGTGGGGGCGGTTTCAGCCTCCGCCCGGCCGCCCGAAGGAGGCTGAAGCCCCCTCGGGGGGCAGCGAACGTAGTGAGCGTGGGGGCAGTTTCACCTCAAGGCAGCAGATGGGGCTGGATGCCTTTGCGCAGGGCCGCCACCGCGGGCGCCGAGCCGGCGATGATGTTGCCGGCCCGCGGCCAGTCGTCTCGTCCGCGCAAATCGCACACATCCCCGCCGGCTTCGCGCACCAGCACCGTGCCCGCGGCGACGTCCCAGGGCGAGAGGCCCATCTCCCAGTAGCCATCGTAGCGGCCGCAGGCCACCCAGGCGAGGTCGAGCGCGGCGGAGCCAAAGCGCCGCACGCCGCGACTATTGCGCATGGCATGTTCGAGGGTGGGCAGGTACTCGCCGGCAAACGAGAAATCCTTGAACGGGAAGCCGGTGGCCAGCAGCGCATCGTCGAGGCTGGCGGTGCGGGCCACGCGGATGCGATGACCGTTGAGCCAGGCGCCGCCGCCTTGAACGGCGGTGAACAGCTCGGCACGGTTGGGGTCGTAGATCACGCCCACCAGCGGTGTTTCGGGCAAGGGCGCCTGGTGTGGCCCGAGTACCGTGCCGGCGCGAGCCACCAGTGCGATCGACACCGCATAATGCGGCACGGCATGCACGAAGTTGGTGGTGCCGTCGAGCGGGTCGATATACCAGTTGGCCTGGGCGTCGGGCTCGCCGCCGGACTCTTCGGCCACGATGCCGCATTGCGGGGTGCGTTCGCGCAAGATCTGCAGAATCGCGGCTTCGGCTTCGTGATCCGCCTGCGAGACGAGATCATGCCGGGCTTTGGTATCCACGATCAGTTGGCTGCGGTCGTTGGCGTAGGCTTGCAAAATGCCGGCTGCCGTGTGGGCGGCGGTCACGGCGGCTTCGAGAGCGGTGGCAAGCGAAACGGGAAGCGCGTTCGGGTGCGGCATGATGACGGAGGCAGGATGGGGTTGGCGTGAAGGCAGTGTAGCCGAGCCGCCAGGGGCGATTCGTGGCCTCGGGCCCGAAAGTGGGGCCGGAGGGCGGGATCCCGGCGCGGCGAGGGCCTGCGATGCGCTATCGTGCGCGCATGTCCGACACCGATGACTCTTTGCCCGCCTACCAGCCGCTGCAGCCCGCCGATGCGCTGGCCGACGCCTCGGAGCTGCCGTTCAGCCCTCGTTATGGCGACGTCTATCACGCCGCCGCGGGGGCGCTGGCGCAAGCGCAGCACGTGTTCCTCAAAGGCAATGGCCTGCCCGGGCGGTGGCGTGGCCGGCCCGCGTTTACCGTGTGTGAAACGGGTTTCGGCCTGGGGCTCAACTTCCTGGCGCTGTGGGCGGCGTGGCGCGACGACCCGCAACGTAGCGCCCGCTTGCATATGGTGTCGTTCGAGGCCCATCCCTTTACCGCCGACGCCTTGGCTCATTGGCACGGCCGCTTGCTGCCTGGCCCCTTGCAGGCGCTGGGCGCCGAATTGCGCGCCGCCTGGCCCCGGCCGCTGCCGGGCCTGCATCGTCTCGACTTGGCGGGCGGGGCCGTCACGCTCACCCTGGGCTTGGGCGATGCCCGTCTGCTGGCGCCCCAAGTCTTGGCGGCGGTCGACGCGTTTTTCCTGGATGGCTTCGCGCCGGCGCGCAATCCGGCGATGTGGTCGGCGGAACTGCTGGCGGATTTGGCCGCCTTGGCGCGTCCGGAAGCGACGGTCGCCACCTGGACCAGTGCGGGCGTGGTGCGCCGCGCATTGGCGGCCACGGGTTGCGAAGTCCGCAAGGTGGCGGGTTTTGCGGGCAAACGGGAAATGACGGTGGGTCGCTGGCCCCGGGAGCACGCGGGCGGTGTGGCGCGCGCCATGGATGATCGAGTGCGGGCGCCGTCCCACGCGGTGGTCGTTGGCGGCGGCCTGGCGGGTAGCAGCGTGGCCAGCGCCCTGGCACGGCGGGGCTGGCAAGTGACGCAGGTGGCGCCGCCGGCCGGGGATGAGGGGCGGGGGCATTGGGCGGCGGCGCTCACTCCGGCGGCGGATGCGCGCGACACCGTGCGCGCCCGGCTGGTACGCGCCGGCGCGTTGAGGGCCACGGGGCTCTGGCGGCCGTGGACCGACCGGAATGATCCCGCGGCCTGTGTGCGCGACGTCGGCACGCTCCAGGTGGCTGGCCGCCGAGCCGCCCGCAGCGTCGAAGCGACGGAAGCGTGGCAGGCGGGCCTGCAGGCTCTGGATTGGCCTAGCGATTGGCTGCGCCGGGTCGATGCGCGAGAAGCCGCGGCCCTGGCCGGCCAACCGGTGGGTCGGCCGGCGGTGTTCTACGGCGGTGGACTTCAGGTGCGGCCGGTGCGCTTGTGCCGAGCCTGGCGGCAGGCCGCCGGCGTACGGGAGCTGGCGGCAACCGTAACGGGATGGCAGGCATTGCCGACCGGCGGCAGCCGATTGACGCTGGAGTTGCCGGAAGGGCGCCGTGTCAGCCTGCAGGCGGATCTGCTGGTTTTCGCGGCGGCGGGCGCTACGCCGGCGCTGCTGCGCGCGCGGCTGGCGCCGACCGCCGGCAGCGGCGCTAGCCCGGGAATGGCCCCGCTATCCGCGCGACGGGGGGACTCGCTCGCCGAGCCCGGGCGGCGGCTGCCGCCGTTGCATCACGTGGCCGGGCAGATCAGCGGCTTTGCCGCCACCGGACTGAAGGTCGGTGGCCCCCGATGCATCGTGGCGGGAGACGGCTACGTTTTGCCCGCCCTCGAGGGGTGGTGCGTCGTCGGCAGCACGTATGATCATGACGCTCGCTGGGGCGAGCCGGCGCCGGTGCGCGATAGCGGCCACCAACTCAACCAGGCGGCGCTGCGCCGCTTGCTGCCGCTGGCCCAGCACCAGGAGGAACCGCCTGCGCCCGCCTGGGGCTGGGCCGGCTGGCGCGCGGTGGTATCCGATCGCCTGCCTACCATCGGCTGGCTGGGGCGCGATGTGGCGGTGGCCACGGCGTTTGGTTCGCGCGGCCTGGCCTGGGCCGGCCTGGCGGGCGATTTGCTGGCGGGTGATCTGGCGGCGGAGCCCGGCCTGATCGAACGCGAACTGCGAGATTGCCTGCTGCCCCAGCGCCCTCTTGCGGGGGAGTCGCCTCACGCTTGAGGGCAAGCCCGACATCCGGGCTCATCCCCATCCACAAGCGGGCTTAAACGCGTTATAAAGGCAAAAAGTCGCCACTCCGTGGCCAAAAAACCTGTCCGTCGGGCCCATCCGCCAGTGCCGGATGGGTGGTTTGCGCCCCTTTTACCGGCGCTACAGTTTATTTCACCCGATAAATCCGTCAGAATAGCGCTTTTGGCAGCAAACTGGCGGCACAATGCGCGACTCGACGACCATACTGCGATCCCGGTATCGCGATCTGGGGCGTTTGACCCAGCACGAAGTCAATTCCTCCACGTTTCAATTCGCCACCGCTGCCGGGTGGCCACTGATCGTCGAGGCGTGTGCCCCGGGGGTATTCCGCTGCACCATCGCACCGCCCGAGGCCGGTGGCGCCGATGCGATCGATCAGGCGGCGGCCCTGCTGGCGCGCGACGAAGCCGTGAGCGAAGCCGAGCTCGCGGCGCAAGATGGCGGCTGGCTGCTCACCCAGGGCGAAGTGGTGCTCCAGATCGAAACCGAGCCCCTGCGCCTGACCTTGATCCGCGATCAGCAAACGGTACTGCGCCTGGGCTCCGAGGATCAGCCCGCCATCGCCGCGGCCGAGGCCGCAGGCGGCGACGACGGGCGCTGGTGCCTCAGCCTCCAGCTCGATGGCGCCGCGCTGCATGGCCTGGGCGAGTCCACCGTGTCCCAGGATCGCCGTGGCAGCGTGCTGGTGTCCGACGATCCCTCCCACCGCGTACTGCCGCTGGCCTGGAGCCCGCAGGGCTGGGGCGTGCATGTCAACACGCTGCATCGCGTGGTGCACGATGCCGCTGCCACCGACGACGATACCTACCTCATCGAAGTGGCTGGCCCGAGGCTCGACGTCTTCCTGTACGCGGGTGAGCCCGCCGACATTTTCAACCAGTACTCGCAGATCGTCGGGCGCGCGGGCCAGCCTCCGCTCTGGAGCCTGGGGCTGTGGCTGCGCCAGCCGCCCGAGGCCACTCCTGCCGAAGCGCTGGCCGTGGCCCAGCGCTTGCGCGAGCAGGGCGTGGGCATCGAGGTTCTGGGCATCGATCCGCCGTCCGCGCTCGAAGTCCGGGCCAAGCAGGCTTCCGAATGGGACGCCACGCGGTTCCCCGACAGCAAGGCTTGGCTCCAGGCCTGCCAGGCCGCCGAGGTCAGGGTCTGCCTGCCGGTGTACCCCGGCGTGCCCTACGATAGTCCCGCCATGCTCGACCTCGAAGATCGCGGTTGGCTGCTCACCGGCGACGACGGCCTGGCGCGTTCGATCGATACCGACGCCGTCGCCACCGGCGCCTCGGCCGTGCTCGACCTCACCCACCGCGACGTCTACAACAGCTGGTGCGAGCGCAATCGCCAGGTTTTCGACGAAGGCGTCGACGCCATGGCCAGTCTGCTGCCATCCCATTTGCCTGACGACATCGAGGCCCGCAATCGGGCTTCGGGGGTGCGGCTGCGCCAGTTGTACCCCTTGCTGGCCACGCGCAATCTGTTCGATGCCGCCGCCTGGCACAAAGTGCCGCCCGAAGGTCTGGTGTGGCATCGTGATCTGTCGCCCGTGGCGCATCGCTTCCCGCTCATGGCCGGGCCGGCCGTGCCCAATACCTGGGAAGGGTTGGAGGCCTCGCTTACCGCCGCCCTCACGGCGGGCGCGAGCGGCCTGGCGATGCAGTCGCACGAGATCGGCTCGCAAGAGTTCCCGGTCGATGAGCTGACGCCCGAGCTCTACCTGCGCTGGCTCACGGTCGGCGTGTTCAGCGCCCACCTGCGCCTCCAGGGCCTGCCGGCCCTGCTGCCGGACGCTTTCGACGACGATACCCGCGCCCGGATCGATACCTGGCTGCAGTGGCGATATCGCCTGGTGCCCTATGTGCTGGGCGCCATCGAAGACGCCGCGCGCACCGGGCTGCCGGTGCAGCGCAGCATGGCCCTGGCCTTTCCCGAGGATCCCGAGGCGTACGAGTACACCAACCAGTATCTTCTGGGGCCGGCCTTGCTGGTGGCGCCGTTGCTCGAGTCGGGCGACGAAACCGTGGTCTACTTCCCCGAGGGCGAAGCCTGGTGGGACCTGGCCACCGGCTGGCGCTACGAGGGCGGCACGGCCTGGATCTTCCCCTGCCCGCATGGAGAGGTGCCGGTGTTCGGCCGCGAAGGCCACATGCTCTGCCTGGGCACGGGTGGCCGCACCACGGCCGATTTCAATTCGGCCCGGCTCCTCGAAGAAGTCTGGCTATTCGGTATGCCGCAGTTCAGCCCCACGGTGATGCGCAACAAGATCCGCGTGATGCAGATGCAGGGTTCGAGCTATATCAAGGGCCTCGAAGGCCTGCGCATCCTGCCGTCCGAAGGGCTGGAAGTCAAACGCCGCGGCGCGGAAGTCCGTATCTCGCGGGCCCGGTGATGAGCGCGCCGGGCCGCCCCAAGCGCGAATCCTCCCTCGGGGAGGCAGTCGCGCAGCGACCGGAGGGCCGTCCATTCGACGCGCCGGGCCGTCCCAAGCGCGAATCCTCCCTCGGGGAGGGAGTCGCGCAGCGACCGGAGGGCCGTCCATTCGACGCGCCGGGCCGCCCCAAGCGCGAATCCTCCCTCGGGGAGGGAGTCGCGCAGCGACCGGAGGGCCGTGCATTCGACGCGTCGGGCCGCCCCAAGCGCGAATCCTCCCTCGGGGAGGCAGTCGCGCAGCGACCGGAGGACGACCCCGTGAACTCGGGCGTCGTGGGACGAGCCGCCGGCGAGCGCCGACGCCTGTTGGTGACCGGCGCCAGCGGTTTCGTTGGCCAAGCCTTGCGTCGGCGCTGGCCGGGTTCGCCGTGGGAGCGCGACTACGAATGGGTGGAGCCCGGGTTGCCGCTCGACCTGCGCGTTCCGGAGCAGGTCGACTCCCTGGTGGCCGCCGCTCGACCCGATGCCGTACTGCATCTCGCCGCGCAGAGCTTCGTCCCGGCCTCGTTCGCCGATCCCGCCGGTACGCTGGCGGTCAATCTCAACGGCACTTTGCACCTCTTGCAGGCGTTGGCGCGCCACCGTTTTGCCGGCCGGCTGCTGTACGTGAGCAGCGCCGATATCTATGGCGCCGCCGGGGCTGACGAACTGCCCCTGGCGGAAGCCAGGGCTCCGGCGCCACGCAATCCTTATGCGGTGAGCAAGGCGGCCGCCGAGATGCTGTGCCGGCAATGGCATTTTTCCGAGGGTCTCGACGTCGTCGTGGCCCGCCCCTTCAATCACGTGGGCGTGGGGCAGGCGCCCCGTTTCGTGCTGTCGGGATTTGCCCGCCAGATCGCCCGCATTCGCCTCGGCCTGGAGCCGCCACGGCTGATCACGGGCAGCCTCGACGTCAGCCGCGATTTCAGTTCCGTGGATTCGGTGCTGGAGGCTTATGCGGCCCTGTTCCATAAAGGGGTGCCGGGGCAGACCTACAATGTCTGCTCGGGCCGCGAGCAATACCTGGGCGATCTGCTCGGCCGCATGCTCGAACTGGCGCAAGTCGAGGCCGCGCAGACCCTTGATCCCGCCCTCGTGCGTCCCAGCGAACAACGCCGGGTGTGCGGCGACGCGTCGCGGCTGCGGCAGGATACCGGCTGGCAGCCCGAGCCTTCGCTTGATCCTACGATCCAGGCCATGCTGGACTGGTGGTACAACACAGAAAGGTCTTCTTCATGAGTCAAAGTGCCTTGATCACGGGCGTCACCGGTCAGGATGGCGCCTACCTCGCGCGTTTGCTGCTCGATAAGGGCTATCGCGTCTACGGCTTCATGCCGCGCCGCTCCACCGACACCTCCTGGCGCTTGCGCGAACTCGGCATCGAAAGCAGCATCGAGGTGATCCACGGCGATGTCACCGATCTTTCCTCGCTGGTGCGCGGCATCCAGGCCAGCGCCGCCACCGAGGTCTACAACCTGGCGGCGCAAAGCTTCGTCGGCAGTTCCTGGGATCAGCCGCTGCTCACGGGGCAGGTCAGTGGCCTGGGCGCGGCCAACGTGCTCGAAGCCGTGCGCCTGGTGCGGCCTGAAACCCGCGTTTACCAGGCTTCCACCAGCGAAATGTTCGGCCTGATCCAGGCCGAGCGGCAGGACGAAAACACGCCATTCTATCCGCGCAGCCCCTATGGCGCGGCCAAGCTCTACGCGCACTGGATGACGGTGAACTACCGCGAGAGCTTCGGCATGCATGCCTCCAGCGGCATCCTGTTCAACCACGAATCGCCCCTGCGCGGTATCGAGTTCGTGACGCGCAAGGTGACCGACGGCGTGGCGCGCATCAAGCTCGGCCTGCAGCCGGAGCTGCGGCTGGGCAATCTGGACGCCCAGCGTGATTGGGGTTTTGCCGGCGACTATGTGCAAGCCATGTGGCTCATGCTGCAGCAAGAGCAGGCCGACGACTACGTCATCGCCACCGGCCAGACCACCAGCGTGCGTCGTTTCTGTGAGCTGGCCTTTGCCCATGTCGGCCTGGATTACGAAGAGTTCGTCAAGATCGATCCGCGCTTTTATCGCCCCGCCGAAGTCGACATCCTGCAAGGCAAGCCGGCCAAGGCCGCGCAACAGTTGGGCTGGCATGCCCGCACCTCGCTCGAAGAACTGGTCAGCATGATGGTCGAGGCCGACCTGGAACGCGTATCGCGCCAAATGAAGGGACGTACCGGATGATCGGATCACATCCCACTTTTACCTTTGCGGTGTCGGTTTCGCTCACGCTGGCGCTGTTGTCGTTCGGCGTGGTGGTGTTGTCGATGCTGGTGGCTTTCGTGCTTCGCTGGCGCGAAATCAACGACTATTACAAGCATCCACTGCTGGAGCGGTATCCTTTCAAATCCCTTCCGTTTCCGGCGCAGTCGGGCATCTATCTCGATATTTTTCTGCATATGCAGTTGCCCTGGGTGCGCAGCGGAATCATCGGTAACGCTAACCTGCTGCTCAAACACGTCGACCCAAAAAAAGTGCCGTTCAGTTTGCGTTGGCCGATTGCTGGCTTCTGGGGCGGCATGCTGCTGGGCCTGATTTCGCAGATCGTGTTTTTTGTATTGCTGATCGTCAATCAAATGGGCGGGGCCTGAGGAACGGTGTGTCTCGGGTTTCGGACGCGAAAAATAAAGAGTTCAGAACCACAGGCGCCAAGATAAATAAGAGTATTGAGAGTTTTTCGCCCGACGAAAGTCGCGAATCTCTCAATGAATCTGAATTTTAATGACGCAATCGGTTTGCTGTTATAGTCCTGCCCGATAGAATATGTCGGGCAGGTTTTTTTTTGCCTGTCTGAGCCGCCGACAAAGATCGGATCGCGAATGGTGAATCGCACGTCATGAGGCCTTGTTTGCCTGTGGTTCGCCATCGCTACCCAAAAGAACCGGCGCTCCGACCGGAGGCTGGAGTTCTTCACTGATGATACGGAGAGACGTCATGTTCCTGCGTTTTTGCCGCGGAGTCGCCGGCGTTGCGGCGAGTGCCTTCTTGTTTGCCGCGCCGGTGCAAGCCGGGACAAAAGTCCTGATGAACTTCGTCAACTTGTCGCCTTATACGGCCAAGATCGAATTTCCGAAGTGGAGAAAGGAATGCTGGAATAATACCGGTGCGGAGTATGATCGAGACTCTTGGTGGAACGCGCACACCGACGGGAGGGTTTTGTTGGTGTACGAGCGTAATTTTAAAGAGGGCTTCACCTGGTATAGCAGCCATAAGCCATATCTGCAGCATTTCAGGGGGGCCTACGGGGTTTCGGATTTTGCCGATCTGCCGACCTGGTCCATGGACGATACGACAGCGGTCCTGGGCCCGGGACAGGCGGGTGAGCGGCCTGACATGGCGCTTTTCCGCGGAGAGGTATCGGCCGCGGCGCATTGCGCATACCAGGAAGCGAGTCGGGGGTTCACCCTGACATTGCTCGACGCACAAGGCGAAGTGAAGAGCCGGTACGACTACGAAATGCTGGGTTCCCGCGACGGCCAGTGGCAATTGTCGCGCAAGTCGCCGCATGGCGACGCGGCCGCCCAGCATATCGTCCTGGGGACGGGGCGCCACGGCCTGGCCACGATCGTGGCGTTCGCCGCCCCCGGAGTATTGGCGACGTCGGCATCGCCCGCGGCGAGGCAAGCCGAAGCGCTGTCGGTCCGCGCCGCCGCTCGCGCTCCGGGAGCGGAAACAAGCTGGGGCGTCCATTCCGGCCACGTTCCGGCAGCGGCTCAGGTGCCGTTCGCGAAAACCTTCCTGCTGGCCGGACGCATGAGCGCGATGAGCCGCCTCAACCGCGAATCCTCCCTCGGGGAGGAAGTCGCGAAGCGACCGGAGGGTAGTCCAGTGAGCTTATCCGAACCGCCTGCCGGCCCAGTTGAGCTCGTTCGCAGGCCGGAATTAATTGGCACGCCCATGCCCTTTTTCATGGCTGGGCTGTTTGACGGCCTGCTTTACTATGCGCGGCCCGACTCGAGCGGCTCGCAAGAAAACACGGTTGTAGCGATGAGCACGGAAGCGCTATTGCGCCAAACGGCCGAGCCAGGTTTCGACTATGACGATCCCATCCTCACTTTGGTGGGCGGCATGCCTGAAACCATCGACAAACGCAATATCTGCCTCATCGAGGGGGCGCGGTCGCTATTCGGCGCCAGGATGTGCTCGGCCGTCGGGATATCGTTGGATATTTTACCGAACGGTTCGCTGGTAGCTTCGCCCCTGCCCAATGTCGGTGATGGCTCGTTGATCGTACGCCATTGAATCGGTGCGCCAGGACGAGACCGTGGTAAATCAAAACGCCATTTGAATTGACGATGCCGTGCTATACGTGGGGGAGGCGAGGCTAAAAATCGAATTCGGCATCATCGATCGATGAATGAGAAAGGATTGTCATTGAGATGAATGAGAGAATCGAGAATGTTGTTCTTCAGTTATCACAAATCTCATAAAATTCGAAATTTTTCGTATTGTATTAAAATACTGCTATAGTCCCATCGACACGATAAGTCGGCGGGGCTTTTTATTTGTGCTTCCAGAATAGAGCTCCGCTTTTTTTTGCGGGGTTCGATCCTTTGGCAAATCGATGGCGCAATCCAGAGGCCTGCCGGCGTTTCGTCATGGATGTTCAGCCATGGTGGCTGCGCAATACTATGGGAGGCCATATGATGGCAAGACGAAACATGGGGCAGACGAAAGTCTTTCGTCCGGCGCCCTTCAAGCGCCTCATCGCGCTGGCCTGGCTGGGGGCGGCCTTGGCCGCCTGCGGCAGTGGTGACGACGATCCCGGAGAACCGGTGGCCGCCAACCGCGCCGGCCATCTGCTGGTGCTCAATGCCGACGAATCCATCATTAGCTGCGAGGTGGATGGCGGCGGCGAGCCCGGTGTCTGCCAGATGCTGGCTCCGCCGGCAAGCACCGCCAGTTCGGGTGGCGGCGGCGTCGAGCTCGACGGTTCCCGGGTGTATTTCAGCGATATGGCCGAGGGCACGATCACCGAATGCCGCCTGGACGACAACGGCGAGGTCGTCGATTGCGAAACCAGCCCGCGGCAAATCGTGGCCGCGCCCATGGGCAAGGCCAAGCTGGGCGACTACCTCATCGTGGCCGGCAACGACGATACCCTGGGCATCTGCGACATGAACCAGACCGCCTCGCCCGATACGGCCTGTGTCACCTCCACCGCTGGCGGCCTATTGAGCCAGCCCTTCTCGGTGGCGGCTTCGCGCAGCCATTTCTTCGTCAGCAACGTGCGCGAGCCATCCATCGTCTCCTGCCGCCTGGACGACCAGGCGCAAGCGATGGATTGCCAGCGGTTCGCCTCCGAGGGCATGTTCGCCAACCCCACCGGCCTGACGATCGACGGCGGGCGACTCTACGTCACCGACAGCGGCGATGAATCCATCGTGGTGTGCGATGTCGAGGCGGCCGCCGTGTCGGGCTGCGAGAAATTCACCGACCCCGTCAATCTGCGTACCCCGATGGATATCGCGGTCAACGGCTCCAACGCCTATGTCGCCAATCTGTGGGGCTATAGCGTGGCTTTGTGCGAGCTGCGCGAAAGCGGCCGGATCTCGGCGTGCGAGGCCTTGTTTGCGCCGGGGCTCCTGACGTACCCGGGAGGCCTGGTGTTCGCGCCGGCGGAAAACTGACCACGACGGGGAGAAAAATCATGTTCCAACGTTTTTCCATCGGGCTGGCCGGCGCCGCGGTTCTGGCCGCGCTGAGCACCGGCCCGGCGCAGGCGGGCATGAAGGTGCTGACCCACTTCGCCAATTTATCGCCCTACACGGCCAAGATCGAATTTCCCAGGGGGATGCAGGATTGCTGGAATGACACCGGCGCGGAGTACGATCGGCATGATTGGTGGCACCAGCAAACCAAAGGTATGGATCTGCACGCCTACGAAGAATCCTTTCGAATGGATATGGTGTCGCCCGCAGGTCACGAGCCCTACATGAAGCATTTCAAGGGCGTTTATGGTATTTCCGACCTCGCGGATCTAAAAACGCTATCCATGGACAACACTTCCATCTCACTGCCGGCGGGGCGAGCCGGCGAAAAGGTCGAGATGGCGCTAATTCGCGGCGAAACCTCGGCCGGAGCGTCTTGCAAGTTCAAAAAATCAAGCCGGGGATTCGTCATAACGCTACTCGACGCCCAGAGCCAGGTGATAAGCCGGAACCACTACGAAATCCGGGATCCCGCCGGCGGACCCTGGACCTTGTCGCGCTGGTCGCCCGAGGATCCCGAGGTGGGAGAACTCATCACGCTGGGCTCGGGAGGGCAGGGGCGCCCGGTGGAAGTCGGGCTCGCCACGGTTGGCGCGGTGATCACGGTGGCTTCGCTCGGCTCGATGGCGGCTGAATGGCAGGCGGTTCGTGCTTTGTATCGTCGGATACCGGGATTCTTGCAAACGACGGCGCACATGGCGAGAGTCAGTGTGGCGACTGCGGAAGCCCATATGATGAGAAATTTTTTTATCGGCCAACGATTGGCAACCTCAAGGAGGCTGACCATGAATACTGGTCTTAGGAGTATCCAAGAGTTTGCCACTCCGCATAGAACCATGCCTATACAGTTGCTTTTGACGGGTGTCGCCGACGGTCTGCTCTATTTTGCGCGGCCGGATCCGACGGTTCAGGAAATGGACAATCTGGTGGGAATGAACACCGCGGAACTCTTGGAGGGGATCGCTGATCCCGAGTTCGAATTCGAAGATCCGGTTCTAAGGCTAATGGCGGGGCTGCCTGAAAAAATCGGTGACCGCAGCATTTGTCTTATCGAAGGGGATGTGTTTCAGTTCGGCGTGAGAATCTGCGATGTGGTTGGAATCACACTGGATATCCTGCCGAACGGCTCCCTCGTGGTTTCGCCCCTGCCCAGCGTGGGCGATGGGATACGCCACCTCGGCTTTCTTTGAGCTGATTCTCTTGGCGAACACCGGACCCCGAAAGGGGTCTGGGAAACTCTAGCGAAAGACCTCCTCCACGCACTGGGCGTCGAAGACGTTCAGCGACCAGGCTTGCAGTTGCGCGGCGCTGGCTTGTCGCAGGCGGTGGCGCAGGGTGGCGGGAAGCTCGCCAAACCGGCGTTCCAGCAAGCCTTCCAGAACGCTGGCGGCGCCTTTCTGCTGGCCTTCCTGAGTGGCCCAGGCCAGGGCATCCTGTTCATCCATCAGCGCCTGCTCCCGGCGCTGGATGATCAGCCGTAGTTCCTCATCGGAATACAGTTCCTCAAGCCGCTTCAGGGCCTGGCGTACGGGAGGATGGGTGATGGGGTTCATGGCGGCCTCGTCCAGGTTGTGCAACAGGCAGGCGATCCAGGCGGAGAGTGCGGGAGACAAGCGCCCCAGCCGCTCGGCCTTGCGCAGTTCGATCAGGTGGATCTGCAGCGTCTCGCCCAATTCTACCTCCCCCAGCTCCCGATCCCGCAAGGTGAAATGCCAGGTGGCCCGCTCGGGCCGATCGGTGAACAGGTCGTGCGCCAGCATGGCTGATGCCGATGACGGCATGCAGGTGCTGGTAGTGTTCGCCGGCCCGGAGTTGATCGGCCAGCGCGCGCGAGGCCACGTAGATATTGCGCTGCGGCCAGTGCAAGTAGTTGCGCAACTGCATTTCCACGCCGAAGCGCTGGCCGTCGGCATCTTGCGCCAGGATGTCCAGCACGACGTGCTTGCCGGCCAGATCCTCGGGCAGGATGCTGGGCTTGAGGATGCGCTCGACCCGGATGGGCGGAGCAGGGGCACGGATCGCGTTGATCAGATCCGACAGTAGCTCGGGGTGGCGGCAGAACAGCGCCTTGAAGACGACATCATTGCACCCCGAAAAACGGGGAGGCGGAGTTGCCATGAAACCATCCTGCGGTGGGAGAAAACGCAGATGGCAATGTAGGGTGGATCGGGGCGGAGAGTGAAAAAGTGAGACATGCAGGCCTCACCATTGAAGGCGGGGTCGAGCGAGGTGCTCATCCTCTGGAGCTGAAGGCTCCCCCGAATGGTGGTGGAGACGCGCCGACTGATAGGCCAGGGCTTATACGCACAAATAGTCATAAAGAGAATAATAATGAATCATATTGATTTAGACTATTTTTTGTCTATTCGATAAACTGGCAAAAAAATAGCAAGGAGACAGCAATAGGCGAAAGCGTTCACGGCCGGTGTCGGCATCGTGCCGTGTGCCAGACAGGCATCCGCGCGCAGCATTGAACTAAGCCGATTGAGTCCCGGCCGCCGACATCTTGGCGGCCCACCCCGTGTTTCGTTTCCTGTTCGGCGACCGGTCGGTACCTCGCGTTCCGGTCGAGGGTGCTTGCATCCGCCGACAAGGGGCGTTCTGGCCGGCGCGGTCCGGCGTCGGATGTTTCACACAGAGGAGTTTGCAATGAACATTACCGTCCTGGGTGGCGGCCATGGCAGCTACGCGGCAGCGGCCGACCTGACGCATCACGGCCATCAGGTAACGCTGTGGCGACGCGACGCGGCCGCGCTGGCGGCGCTGGCTGAGGCGCCCGAGTTGACGATCGCGGATGCCGGTGGCGAAGCCACCGTGCGGTTGCATCACTGCACGGCGGATCTCGGCGCCGCCGTGGCCGATGCCGAGCTGATTCTGGTACCGCTGCCCGCTACGGCCCAGGACGACCTGGCGGCAGCGCTGGCGCCGCATCTGCGGGATGGCCAGGTGGTGTATCTCACCCCGGGCACATTTGGAGCCTACGTGATGGCGCGGCGAGTGCGCGACCTGGGCGGCCGGGCCGAGGTGGCGTTTGCCGAGACTGGCACGCTGCCGTATCTGGCGCGCAAGCACGGCGAGAACAAAGTCGCCATCACGACCCGGGCCACCCATTTGCCCACGGGGGTCTTTCCCGCGCGTCATACCGCCCACGCCCTGGCAGTGATCCAAAAGGCTTACCCCTGCGCCCATGCCGTGGAAGACGCCTTGTCGGCGGCGCTGATGAACGCCGGCCCGGTGATTCATCCGCCCTTGATCCTCATGAATGCCGGTCCGCTGAATCGATCTCGCGACTTCGATATCCACAACGAGGGTACGCAGCCGCTGGTACGCCGCGTGACGCATCGTCTCGATGATGAGCGCATGGCCGTTCGAGCCGCGCTGGGGTATGGCGAACCGCATTATCCGTTGCGCGACCACTATGAGGGCAAGGACTGGATGTACGGGCCGAAGTCGCACTCCGGGCTGGTGCAAAGCGGCGATTGGCGCGAGCCGATCGATCTGACCTCGCATCGCTATATGCGGGAGGACGTGGCCATGGGATTGGCGTTCATGGTGTCGGTGGCGGATTGGGCGCGAGTTCCAGTGCCTATCGCTCGCGGCTTGCTCAACCTGGGCGGTGCCGTGTGTGACGAGGACTTCGAGGATGGGCCGCGCAGTTGGCGCGGCCTAGGGTTGTCCGGTCATTCGATTGCCGACATGCAAAAGGAGCTGCAACATGGTTTCCATTGAACCCAAGCCTGCTTTCGGGCCGGGTGGCTCGCAACCACCCCTGATCGGGCTGCTGGGCGCTGGCCGGATGGGACGCGGCATCGCGCTGGCCTTTGCTTTCGCCGGTCATCCCGCGGTGCTGATCGATATCAAGGAACGTCCGTCTGCCGACTTTGAACGCTTGCGCCAGGAAGCGCTGGACGAAGTGGCTGCAGGCCTGACGACCCTGGTAAGGATAGGCGCGCTGGCTGAGGAACACACCACGACCGTGGCGAGGCGAATCCAGGTCGTGGGGCGGGGCGATGCGCCAGCCGCCCTGGCGAGCGTCGAGATTCTGTTCGAGGGTGTGCCGGAAACCTTGGAGGCCAAGCGCTCGGCGTTCGAGTTCGCCTGCAGGCATCTTGGGCCGCAAGCGATTGTAGCCTCGACCACCTCGACCATTTTATCGACCGAGTTGGCGGGCATGGTGGCGGATCCGGGACGCTTCCTCAACGCCCACTGGTTGAACCCGGCGTTTCTGATTCCCGTTGTGGAATTGTCGCCACATCAAGGGACTCGTGAAGACGTGGTGGCTGCGCTATCGGATTGCCTGCGCCGGCTGGGCAAGCGGCCGATCCGCTGCACGGCCACACCAGGCTACGTGGTGCCGCGTCTGCAATCCCTGATCATGAACGAGGCTGCCCGCATGGTGGAGGATGGCGTGGCCACGCCGGAGGCGATCGACGAGGCCATCCGATACGGCTTCGGCTTCCGGTACACCACCATCGGCGCGGTGGAATTCATCGATTTTGGCGGGCTGGACATTCTGTACCACGCCAACCGCTACCTCACCGACGCACTGGGCGAGCGCTATCGCCTGGCGCCCATCGTCGAGCGCTACATGGCGGAGGGCAGGCTGGGCCTGCGCTCCGGGCAAGGTTTCTACGACTACCCCGGCGCGGATGCAGAGGCCATGCGCACCGCCGTGCTGCAGCGGCAATACCACCTTTTGCAGTACCTGGATGCGGCGCCAAAGCTTGACGCGGCGCTGGCCTCCGATTGAGTTCGCTCTCTACATCCAAACAGGAGTCGACTGTGAAGGTATCCCTGAAATTGACGTTCTCCGTCATGTTGGCATGTTTGCCCCTGGCGTCCCACGCCAGCACGGCCTTTCCCACCGAGCCGGTGCACATCGTGGTGCCGTTTCCGCCCGGCGGACTCGCCGACAATCTGGCGCGCGGCATTGCCGATCGCCTCACGGCCAGATTCGGGCAGCCAGTGCTGGTGGAGAATCGGCCTGGCGGCAATACGGTGATTGCCGCCCAGGCGGTGGCGCGGGCCAAACCCGATGGCCATACCTTGCTCATGGCCACCGATGCCACATTGTCGGTATTGCCGCTCATCTACGACAAGCTGCCTTTTGATCCGCAAAAGGATTTTCGGCCAGTCGTGCCGGTGGCCCAGGCAACGCCGTTCCTCGTGGTGTCGTCCGAAGTGCCGGCGACGACGGTGGATGAGCTGGTGAAGCTCGCCGCCGAGAAGCCCGGCCACCTGAGCTATGGTTCGCAGGGGCAGGGCAGCAACGGGCATTTTTCGGGTGAACTGCTGAAGCAGCGCGCCAAGGTGGACATCACGCATGTACCGTACAAAGGCTTGGCGGATGCCATTGGCGCGCTGGTCGGCAACCATACCAGCATGACGTTCGCCAACGTCTATCCCATGATTCCACACGTCGAGTCGGGAAGGCTCAGGCTCTTGGCTTATATGGGTGAGGAACGTTCGAGCCGCTACCCCGACATCCCGACGATTGCGGAGGTCGGCTACCCGGGATTGGAGTCGGTGGCGTGGTTTGGTCTGGTGGCGCCCGCCGGCACGCCACAGACTGTGGCGGATACGCTGGCGAGCGAGATCAGCGCCATCGTCCGGGATCCGGATTTTCGTGAGCGCTTCATCACCGGCGCAGGGCTCGAACCGGTGTCGATCTCCACGCCGGAGGCTTTTGCGGAGTATCTGGCGCGCGACCGCCAGAAGTATGAAGAGCGGGTTCGCCAGACCGGCATCAAGATTGAATGAGTGGGGTCGGGCCGGAAGGGGCTCGTTCAGCGGCGGAGTCGTAGCAGGAGATGAGGTTTCAGGCGCGGCGAGGACATGCGAAGAACGGCGGAGAAACTCCGGCCGAAAGGCCGGAGTTCTTCACAGCCATCCTGGTTTAATCTTAGGGACTTTGCCGAGATTGCCGCTTTTTCCCATCGCCCATGAACAGCCTGCAACGCATGCTCGACGTCCTGACCCTGTTCACGCCGAGTCAACCCGTCATCGATGTCGAACTGATCTGTACAAAATTGAATTACACGCCCGCCAGCGCTTATCGCTACGTGCGTGAATTGTCGGACGCCGGCCTGCTGGTGCGCCTGCCGCGAGGCTATGCGGTGGGGCCGCGCGTGATCGAACTGGAGCGCCACATGACGCAGTTCGATCCCTTGCTGGCGGCCAGCACCGACCTCGTGGAAGGACTGGTGGCCGAAACGGGACTCGAGTTGCTGATCAGCGAACGTTACGGTTCGAAGGTCATCAACATCCTGCAGTATTCGGGTCCCAACGAGCGGATCCTTCATTTCGGCCGGGGCCAGCCGCTGGATTTATTTCGCAGTGCCACCGCCCGCGTCATTCTTGCTTATTTGCTGCCACGCCAACTGCGGCGATTGTTTGATCAGGCCGCTCCAGCGGAGCTGGAGCACGTGGGTAGCGATTGGAAGGTGTTCAATAAGTCCATGCTGCAAATTCGCAAAGCGGGGTACTGCGTGAGCGAAGGCGTGATCGATCCGGGCAACTGCGGCATCGCGGCGCCGATTTTCGACGAAAAACGGCGCATCCTCGGCAGCCTCACCTTGGCGGGCCGCGCCGAACGCTTTTATGCAATCGAACGCGAGCATCTGGCGGGGCTGGTGATGGATGCCGCCAATGAAATCACCCGACGCATCGTTGCGCCGGAAACATCCGTGCCTTAACCGCAAAAAACGGGTGCCGGACGGGGGGCTGGCTAGCGCCCGGCCCCCGCCCGCCCCAACCGCGATTTGATCTGCGCAATCATGTCTTTGGCTCGCCCGGGATCGGCATACGTGCCTTGCGGGCCCATCGACATACGGGAGAGACCGGCCTGCGCCTCGAGGTCTTCGGGCAGTGGTGTCGCCAGGCACTCGAGCTCCCGTTGCGCCGGGGGCTGGTCCAGGAAGTAGCGGGCGACGGTAAGATCCACGCAATCGTTGTAGGGGTAGAGACTGTGCGTCATCTCGCCCGGCACATACAGCAGATGCGCGGCGGGGAGCAGCGCGAAGGTCTTGCGGGCGCCTTCGGCGTTGGTTGCGCCGTCGTATTGCGATTGGAGCATCAGGATCTGCGCATCTTGCAGGGCGCTGATGGCTGGTCGCCGCACGCTCTCTGGCCGGGTCCAGTACAGGCAGGAGCGGAAGTCATCGATGCCCGCCAGCGGATAGTCGCGATAAACCTGTGTTTCTTGGTCGGTCCACCACGACACGTCGGTGCTGGGCGGCGGCGTGTCGTTGCAGACCACGGCGGTATACACGGCGTCGTCACCCGCCAGTTTCAGGTCTTTGGGCAAGGTGTTTGTCCGCATCTTTTCCACCACGTTGTGCGCCTCGTCGCGCAACGTTTCGTTCCGGTCGGGGTCGGGGGAGAAGTCATGGGCTTCGACCAGGGCGCTCAGGCGTTCGAAGTCGCCGCCTTCCACGCCTGTCGGCAGACTCGAAACGAAGGCGCCCCGGCTTAACTCATTGCCTACGAGCAGCAGATTGAAGGTGGTTTCGGCCTCTGCGATGTTGAACAGCGGCGCATAAAGGAGACTGGACACCGCCTGCTGCACCGAGGGGTGAAGCTCGGCCGCCAGGCCGCGGATGGCGTCGGGATCATCGCCCAGTTCGAAGACATCCGGGTGGCGGGCGGCATACGGCGCAAGCACGTCGTTGAAGGCGCGGGTGAGGGCGGGGGGCTGCTGCAGATAGGCGTCGTGCAAGGTGGCGGTGTAGTCCACCGAACTATCGAGCAGCATGTGGCCCACTTTGTCGGGGAAGCGGCCGCCATACCAGAGCCCCAGCCAGGTGCCATACGACCAGCCGATGTAGTTGAGCCTGGAGTCTCCCATCAACTCGCGGATGAGATCCATGTCTTGGGCCGTGGACTCGGTGTTGATATGTGGCGTCAGGGGATTCTTGCGGCAGGCGTGGGCGATGAGTTCGGTATTCCGCAGCTGGAGCGCGATGTTCTCGGGGGTGCGGCCCGAGAGGCTGTTATCGGTAGGCAACAATTGTTCGCCGGATGCGCACAGCAGTTGGGTGCTGGATCCCACGCCGCGGGGCGAAAAGCCCACGAGATCGTAGGTGCGCAGCAGTTGTTGCTGCAGGCGTCCGGTTTCCGTGGCGTCGGTGCTATCCATCCAGAGGTTGCCGATATACAGCGGCATGGATAGCCCGTCTCCCCCGGGTCCGCCGGGATTGAACAACAGGGCCTGGCGCTGGGCTCCGCCGTGCGCGGCGGCCACCCGCAGCACGGCCACCGAGAGGTCGCCGGCGCCAGGGTTGTCGTAGTCGATCGGTGCCCGAATGTCGGCGCATTGCACTCGATCACCCAGCGCCTGCGCCGCTTCCTGCTCGTCTTCGTCGAATCCCGTGGTATCGCAATCGCGCCATTGCACGATCTGGGTTCGGTAGGGCTGTAGCGGATCCGGAGGTTCCGGCGCCGCGGAATCGTCGCCGCCGCAGGCGGTGAGGGTCAACAAGGATAGACCGCCCGACACAAGGGCAAGGCGGGCGACGAGAGGCAAGGTCATGGATTCACCGATATCAGGAGCGCGCAAACACCACCTGGCCACCCACCAGGGTTTGCCGCACCTGGCCGGGCAACTCGTAGCCCAGAAAGGGCGTGTGCTTGCCCTGGCTCGTCAGGCTATCGGCGTCGACCCGCCACATGGCCTCGAGATCCACCAGCGCCAGGTCGGCCGTGCCGCCCAACACCAGGCGGCCGCAGGAGGCCAGCACGCCGCTGCCCAGTACCTGCGCCGGGCGCTGGGTGATCCGGGCCAGGGCCTGGACCAGCGGCGTCCCGGTTTCGGCCGCCCATTTGAGCGTGAGCGAGAGCAGCAGCTCCAGGCCGGTGGCGCCGGGCTCGGCTTCGCTGAAGGGCAGCAGCTTGCTGTCGTCGTCCACCGGGGTATGGTCGGAGCAGATGGCGTCGATGGTGCCGTCGGCCAGCGCGGCGCGGATGGCATCGCGGTCGCGCTGCGAGCGCAGCGGCGGGATCAGGCGGCAGTGCGCGTCGAAGTAGCCGATGTCGAGATCGATCAGGTGCACGTGATGGATGCCGACGTCGCAGGTGACCGGCAGGCCCTCGGCGCGGGCGCGGCGCACGAGCTCCAGCCCGGCGGCGCTGGACAGGCGGCACAGATGCAGGCGGGCGCCGGTGATGCGCTGCAGCTCGAATAGCGTGTGCAGGGCGATGGTCTCGGCCTCGGCCGGGATGCCCGCCAGGCCCAGGCGGGCGGCGTAGTGGCCGCTGGCGGCCACGCCGTCGCGCCCCAGCCACGGGTCTTGCGGCCGCAGCCACAGGGAGTAGCCGAAGGTGTGGGCATACTGCATGGCCCGCAGCAGGACGTTGGTGTCCTGGAGCACGACTTCGGCCTGCGAGAACGCCACGCAGCCGGCGGCGGTGAGCTGACCCATCTCGGTGAGCCGTTCGCCCTTGAGGCCGATGGTCATGGCGCCCAGCGGGTAGAGGCGGGCCAGATTGAGCTGGCGGGCCCGATGCTTGAGCATCTCGATCAGGCCGGGCTCGTCTAGCGTGGGGTCGGTGTCGGGCGGCAGCACCAGGCTGGTGACGCCTCCCGCCAGCGCGGCGTGCATTTCGGACTCCAGCGTGGCGCGGTATTCGAAACCGGGCTCACGCAGGCGGGCAGCAAGGTCCACCAGGCCCGGCAACACCGCCAGGCCGCTGGCGTCGATCGCCCGGTCGGGCGTGAAATCGGCCGGCGCCTGGCCCAGGCCGACGATGCGGTCGCCGGCGATGTAGATGTCGTGCGAGGCGTCCAGCCCGCTGGCGGGGTCGATCACCCGACCGCCGCGAATGTGCAGCTTGATCATCGTGGAGAGTCCTGGCTTATTCGTTGCTGGCGCCGGCGACGATGCTCATGACCGCCATGCGCACCGCGATACCGAAGGTGACTTGCTTGAGAATCACGGCCTGCTTGCCGTCGGCCACCGCCGATTCGATCTCCACGCCGCGGTTCATGGGACCGGGGTGCATGACGATGGCGTCGGGCTTGGCCAGGGCCAGCTTGGCCTGGGTCAGGCCGTAGTGCTTGAAATACTCTTGCGGCGAAGGCAGCAGGGCGCCGCGCATGCGTTCGTTCTGCAGCCGCAGCATGATCACCACGTCGGCGCCGCGCAAGCCTTCGGCCATGTCGTGGAAGACGCGTACGCCGAGATGTTCCAGACCACCGGGCAGGAGTGTCATGGGGCCGATGACGCGCACCTCGGGCACGCCCAGGGTGGTGAGGGCGAGGATGTCGGAGCGCGCCACGCGCGAGTGCATGACGTCGCCCACCACCGCCACCGTGAGGTTGGTGAAGTCTTTCTTGAAGTGCCGGATGGTGTACATATCCAGCAGGCCCTGCGTGGGATGGGCATGCCAGCCGTCGCCGGCATTGACGACGTGCACGTGGGGGGCCACATGCTGGGCGATGAGGTGGGGCGCGCCGCTGGCCGAGTGTCGCACCACGAACAGATCGGCCTGCATGGCCGACAGATTGCTGATGGTGTCGAGCAGGGATTCGCCCTTGCTCGCCGACGACGCGTTGATGTTGAGGTTATAGACGTCGGCGCTCAGGCGCTTGGCGGCGATCTCGAAGGTGGTGCGGGTGCGGGTGGAGTTCTCGAAGAACAGATTGAACACGCTTTTGCCGCGCAGCAGCGGCACCTTCTTCACGTCGCGCTCGGCCAGCGGCACGAAGGTTTCGGCCGTGTCGAGGATGTGGGTGACGATGTCGCGCGGCAGTCCGTCGAGCGTGAGCAGGTGGGTGAGCTCGCCATGGCGGTTGAGTTGCGGGTTGCGCATGCTAGGCGGCCTCCAGCGTGAGGACGAAACGTGAATCATCCTGGCCCAGCACGATCTGCTGGCCGTCCGGCACCTCGAAGGTGGCCGCGCACAGGCTGGCCGCCACCGGCAGCTGACGGCCGCCGCGGTCGATCAGCACCGCCAGCCGCACCGAGGCCGGGCGGCCGTAATCGAACAGCTCGTTGAGCGCGCCGCGGATGGTGCGGCCGGTGTAGAGCACGTCGTCGACCAGGATCAGATGGCGGCCCTCGACGTCGAAGGGAATGTCGGTGGGCTGGGTTTGATGGTGCAGGCCGATACGGTCGAAATCGTCGCGGTAGAGGCTGATGTTGAGGACGCCGGCGCGGCCGGGCAGGCCGAGGTCGGTTTGCAGGCGCTCGGCCAGCCAGGCGCCGCCGGACAGAATGCCGACCAGATGAACGGAATCGGCGGGATGTTGGGCCACGGCGGCGCCGACCTGGCGGCGCAACTCGCCGTAGAGCGCTTCGGCATCGGGCAAAGGAGTCATGGGAGGCGGGCGAAAAAACGAGAGCGGGATGCGCGGCAGTGTACGACACGCGGGGCCGGCGTGGCGGAGAGAGTCCGGCCGGCGGGGCCGCGAGCCCGCCGGCGAGGCAAGGCGCGGGCCGCCGCGATGCCCCGAACCATGCGGAGGATCATGAGGGTGGCGGCAAGCGCCGGCCCTGCGGGCAGCGGGGCCCTGGCCTCAGTGGGCATCGAGGTAGCGTTGAAGAATCACGGCGGCCGCCAGCGCGTCGTCGGGCGCATGGCGCGCCTGCAGCGCCTGCGCTTCGAGGCTGGAGTGGCGCTCGTCCTGCAAGATCACCGGCAGGCGAAAGCGGCCATGCAGCTGGTTGGCGAAGCGTCGGCAGCGCCGGGTGGCTTCTTGTTCGCCGCCGTCGGTGTCGAGGGCGAGGCCGACCACCAGCAAGACGGGCTGCCATTCGGCCAGCAGCGCGCCGATGCGCGCAAAGCGCGGCGCGATCGGCTCGCTGGCGAGGATCTCCAGCGGCCGCGCCTGGCGGGTAATGGTGTTGCCCAATGCCACGCCGATGCGGCGCGTGCCGAAGTCGAAGCCCAGCAGGGTGCCATCGGCAAGCGCCGGCAGCCCCGTGGCCTGTTGCTGCGGGCCTGGCCGGGCGGCCTGGGAATCAGGCATGGCCGGCGCTATCGGCCAGCATCAGGGGATCGACGCCCAGTAGGCCGAGGGCGGCCGGATAGCGTTCGCCGGGCGGCGTGTCGAAAATGACGCGGGGATCGGCCGACACGGTGAGCCAGGCGTTCTCGGCCAGTTCGGATTCGAGCTGGCCGGCCGCCCAGCCGGCATAGCCCAGGGTGACCAGCATGCGGCTGGGGCCTTCGCCGGCGGCCACGGCCTGGAGCACGTCGCGCGACGTGGTAAGAGCGAGCTCGCCCACCTTCAGGCTGGAGGTATAGTCGCCGATCGGCGCGTGCAGCACAAAACCGCGGTCGGTTTGCACCGGACCGCCATAGAACACGGGGCTGTCCTTGATCGGCGCGATCTCGAGCTTGAGGTCGATGCGCTCGAACAGCGAGCCCAGTGTGAGGTCGGTGGGCCGGTTGATCACCAGGCCCAGCGCGCCCTGTGCGGTGTGCTCGCACACATAGATCACGCTGCCGCCGAAGTTGGAGTCTCCGAGTGCCGGCATGGCGATCAGGAACTGGTTGGAAAGATCCAGTTCGGTGGAGGTCGTGGGAGTATCGGTCATGGCCATGCTCCGTATGCCGGGTGTGCGTGGGTCAGATCTCGACCATTTCGAAGTCTTCTTTGCGTGCGCCGCACTCGGGACAGACCCAGTTGGGGGGCACGTCTTCCCAGCGGGTGCCGGGGGCGATGCCTTCGTCGGGAAGGCCTTCGGCTTCGTCGTAGATCCAGCCACAGATGAGACACATCCAGGTTCGCATGATGGGGTTGCTGAAAGAATTATTAAACTATGACGTTTGGTGGAGAAATGGCCGTTGGGCACCGGAATGGCGCCAGCGGGCTCGCGCCCCATTATGTCATTTTCTGCCCGACGCTGTTCCCGGCGCCGGCGAGGCGCAAAACATGCCGCCGGTCCCTTCAACCTGAGAACCAACGATATCCATGACCTTTCTATCTCCTGGTTTGCGGGGTGTCAGCGGCGTGTATGGCCTGACGCCCGAATGGGACGATACCGCCCGCTTGCTCGACGCCGTCACGCTGGCCGTGCGCGGCGGCATGCAGGCCCTGCAGTTGCGGCGCAAGCAGGCGCCGGCGGCGTTGCGCCTGGCCCAGGCCGAAGCCCTGCGCCTGCGCTGCACCGAGCTGGGCATTGCCTTCATCGTTAACGACGACTGGCGGCTGGCGCTCGATGTCGCCGCCGACGGCGTGCATTTGGGGCGCGACGATGGCGACGCCGACACCGTGGCGCGGCTGTGCGCCGAAGGCCTGACGGTGGGCGTGTCCTGCTACAACGAACTCGAGCGCGTCGAGATCGCGCTGGCCGCCGGCGCCGGGAGCGTGGCGCTGGGCGCGGTCTATCCCTCCGCAATCAAACCGGATGCCGTGCGTGTGGAACTGGCCACCATCCGCCAGGCCCGCCGGCTGTGCGAAGCCGCCAGTCGCGGCGGGCTGCGGCCCACCGTGACCGCGATCGGCGGCATCGGCCCCGGCAACGCGGCGCCGGTGGCCGCGGCGGGCGCCGATGCGCTGGCGGTGATCACCAGCCTGTTCGAGGCGCCGGACATCGAAGGCGCGGCGCGCGCCTTGGCGCAGGCGATGGCCCCGCGCTAGAGGGGCCGGCCGCGTCGAGCCTTTCCGCGGTGCCTCACTCCGGTTGGGTTCTTCAGGCGCCGCGCGGCCGGCCCTCGGTTGGGGCGGGTTGGGGCGGGAACCCTGGAGTTGCGCTGTGGGCGGGCCGGCCCGCCGAAGCGGGTGATCAGTGACCGAACACGTCTTCGATCTGTTCGGCCTGTAGCACGTTCAGCGCCCATTGCCGCAGGGCTTCGGTATCGGCCTGGGCGATGCGATTCAGGGCCCAGTGGGGCAGTGGGCCGAATTTTTGCTCGAGCTGGCTTTGCAGCAGGAGGATGGCCCCTTTGAATTCTCCTTCTTGCAGGCCTTCTTGCCGGCCTTCTTGCCGAGCATCGGCAAACCAGTCTTTGACACGTTCCGCCAACATGGTGTGTACCTCCGAGAGGGATTGGGCTTGGAGTAAGAGCTCGTCAATTCTACCGCCACGGGCGAGGATGGCGACTTCGCAGATCCAGCTGAGGAAGGTTCGCCGCAAGGCGGCATGGTGCTCTTCGGACAGTAGCGCATCGAGGCGGGGGATGAGATCGACCACGCCCTGGAAGGTGTTTTGCCGCTCCATCAGGAAGAATGCCGCGCACGGGTTGGAGAGGCTTTGCAGGCGCAAGGGGTCCAGGGTGTTGATGTCGATGAGCAGGAATGCGATGTTGGGGTTGTATTGCCGCAGGGCCTCGGGGACGTCGGGCTGGTACTGGCGCAGCGAGGTGGGGGTGTTCCAACGCCGTTTGCCGTTGTAGAGGACGATGGGCAGGAGAAAGGGGTAAGGCCCTTCGGGGCGGATTTCCCGGGCGTCGAGCAGGCCGTTGAGGGTGAGGACGGCGTATTCCAGGACGCGCAGCGGCATGCGGGGGTCGGGGCGGCCTTGGTGTTCGAGCGGGACGTAGAGGTAGATCCATTCGGGTGGTGGCTTTGCGGTGGGTCCCGCCGCGTTGTTCGACGCGGGATTGCGTCGGCGCAGTCGCCAGATGATGTCGCTGGCGCGGCGCTCCAGGCGTGCGTTGGTCCATTGGGTGTTCTGGCTCTCCAGGGTGTCCGGGTTCCATCCGTCGAGTAGGGCGGAGGGCAGGAAGTCCTGAAGGAGTTGCTGCATCATATGCCGGTCGCTGAAGAGCTTGTGGTAGGTTTCATCGTGGCGCTGGCGCACGGCGCGGAGGGTGAACCTGGCATTGTCTTTCCCGGCCGGCTGCGCAGGCTTGGCGGGGTGTCTGGGCGGCGATGGCTTGGTGGGCATGGCGGAGGCATGGGTGGAGGAGTCGCTAGCATGCCGCCTGTGGCCAAGCTCCGCCAGATCGGAATGTGCGGACATGGGATGCGGACTTGTACGGACGGCATGGAGATCGTGGAGCACTCCAGTCTGTCGGCCGGAGCGTCCTCGCCCCGATGCCGGGGACGTCTTCGGCGCTGCAGCCCTGACAAGCCAAGAGGTATGATGGCGGGCTTCGGTCATTGTCGTTTTCGGAGTGGTTGCCGCCATGTCTCTCAATGCTGATTTGTTCGCCCGCGCCTGCCGCACCATTCCCGGCGGCGTCAATTCGCCCGTGCGGGCGTTTCGATCGGTCGGCGGGGTGCCGCGCTTCATCGAGCGCGCGCAAGGGCCTTACGTGTGGGACGCCGAGGGCCGGCGCTACACGGATTACGTCGGCTCCTGGGGCCCCGCCATCCTTGGCCATGCCGATCCGGCGGTGATCGCCGCGGTGCAGGACGCCGCCACTCGCGGTCTGTCGTTCGGCGCGCCCACCGAAGCCGAGATCGAGCTGGCCGAAACCCTGGTGGCATTGCTGCCGTCAATGGAGCAGGTGCGGCTGGTGAGTTCCGGCACCGAGGCCACCATGAGCGCCATCCGCCTGGCGCGCGGCTACACGGGGCGGCCCAAGCTGGTCAAGTTCGAGGGCTGCTATCACGGCCATGCCGACAGTCTGCTGGTCAAGGCCGGTTCGGGCTTGCTGACCTTCGGCAACCCCACGTCGGCGGGCGTGCCGGCGGAGTTCGTCGAGCACACCGTGGTGCTGGATTACAACGACCTGGCGGGCGTCGAGGCGGCCTTCCGCGAGCTGGGCGAGCAGATCGCCTGTGTCATCGTCGAACCGATCGCCGGCAACATGAACCTGATCCGGCCGTCGCCCGAGTTCCTGCCCGGCCTGCGGCGCCTGTGCACCGAATATGGCGCGGTACTGATCTTCGACGAAGTGATGACGGGCTTTCGCGTCGGGCCGCAGGGCGTGCAGGGCCTGAGCGGCGTCATGCCCGACATCACCACGCTGGCCAAGATCATCGGCGGCGGCATGCCGGTGGGCGCCTTCGGCGGTCGGGCCGAGATCATGGCGCAGGTGGCGCCGCTGGGGCCGGTATACCAGGCGGGCACCCTGTCCGGCAATCCGGTGGCGGTGGCCGCGGGCCTGGCCACGCTGCGCCGCCTGGCCGAGCCCGGCTTCTACGAGCGCCTGGAGCGCCAGACCGCCCGGCTCGCGAACGGGCTGCGGCAGGCGGCGCAGTCCGCCGGCCTGCCGTTCGCGGTCGATCACGTGGGCGGCATGTTCGGTTTCTATTTCCGCGATACCGTACCCACCGACCTCGCCAGCGTCTCCAGTGGCGACGCCGAGGCCTTCAAGCGCTTTTTCCATGCTTGCCTGGAGCAGGGCGTGTATTTTGCGCCGTCGGCCTTCGAGGCGGGCTTTGTGTCGATCACCCACGACGACGCCGTGATCGATGCCACCATCGACGTCGCCGCCCAGGCCATGCGCCAGCTGGCGGCATCCTGATTCGCATTTTCCTCATCGACTTTGCCCGGTTGCCGCCGGGCGCTTCCTGACTGACTCAATCGAGGAGCCGACATGGCAGTCAACCTGCATATCCCCGCCGCCGCCGATATTCATGCCGTGGCGGGGGTGCGCATCGGCGTGGCCGAGGCGGGCATCCGCAAGGCCGGCCGGCGCGATCTGGTGGTTTTCGACCTCGCCGGCGGCACGACGGTGGCGGGGGTCTTCACGCTCAACCGCTTTCGCGCCGCACCGGTGCAGCTCTGCGAAAAGCATTTGGCTAGGGGCCAGGCGATCCGCGCGCTGGTCATCAATACCGGCAACGCCAACGCGGGTACGGGCGAGCCCGGTCTGGCCGCCGCACAGGCCACTTGCGACGCCTTGGCGGCCGAACTGGGCGCGGCGCCCACCGAGATCCTGCCGTTTTCCACCGGCGTGATCCTCGAACCGCTACCGGTGGATCGCCTGGTGGCGGCGCTGCCGCGGGCGCTGGCCGATCTGCGCGGCGACAACTGGCTTAACGCCGCCCACGGCATCATGACCACCGACACCCTGCCCAAAGTGGTGTCGCGCCGCGTTGCCATCGGCGGCCATGCAATCACGATCACCGGCATCAGCAAGGGGGCGGGCATGATCCGGCCCAATATGGCCACCATGCTGGGCTTCCTGGCCACCGACGCCGGTATTGCCCAGCCGCTGCTCGACACGCTGGTGCGCGAGCTCGCCGATCATTCGTTCAACCGCATTACGGTGGATGGCGACACCTCCACCAACGATTCCTTCATCGTGATGGCCAGCGGCCAGTCGGGCCTCTCGGTGCAAACGGCTGCCGACGCCGGTTACGCCGAGTTGCGTGCGGCGCTGATCGAAGTCTCGCGCGAACTCGCCCAAAAGATCGTGCGCGACGCCGAAGGCGCCACCAAGTTCATGACGCTGGCCGTGGAGGGCGCCGTCAATACCCGGGAAGCGCTGCAGGTAGCCTATGCCGTGGCGCATTCGCCGCTGGTAAAAACCGCCTTTTATGCCAGCGATCCCAATCTGGGTCGTATTCTGGCCGCGATCGGCTATGCCGGCATCGCCGACCTCGATGTTGCCGGCGTGGATCTCTGGCTGGACGACGTTCATGTGGCCACCGCGGGCGGCCGCCATCCCGATTACCGCGAGGAAGACGGCCAGCGCGTGATGCGCCAGGCCGAGATCACCGTGCGCATCGCCCTGGGGCGCGGCAGCGCCGCCGAAACGGTGTATACCTGCGATTTTTCCCACGAGTACGTCAGCATCAACGCCGATTACCGATCCTGATTTCCCGCTGTTGCGCCGGCGTCCGGGCCATGGGTGCGGGCGCCCGTCTATTTGCCCGGATGTCTACCGTGAACCCCGATACTCCCGATCTACCTCAACTGATGCGCCAGGCCAGCCGCGTACTGGCGCAGCTCGAGGCCTGGCTGCCGCCGGCGCCGCCCGTCAATGATTGGAGCGCCACCGCCTATCGGTGGCGCCGGCGCGGCCAGCGTGGTTTTCTCGATCCCGTGCGCCACGTGGCGCAGATCCGGCTGGAGGATCTCCAGCACGTCGAGCGGCAGAAAGCCGTGATCGAACGCAATACCCGGCAGTTCCTGGCGGGGCGGCCGGCCAACAATGTGCTCATGACGGGCGCGCGCGGCACCGGCAAGAGCTCCCTGGTCAAGGCCATGCTGGTGGCGCACGCCGCCGATGGCCTGCGGCTGATCGAGATCGATAAAAGCGAGCTCGCCGACTTGCCCGAGATCGTGGAACAGGTGGCCGAGCGGCCCGAGCGCTTCATCGTGTTCTGCGACGATCTCTCCTTCGACGAAGGCGAGGCCGGCTACAAGGCGCTGAAGTCGGTGCTCGACGGTTCGGTGGCGGCCACTTCGGGCAACGTGCTGATTTATGCCACGTCCAACCGGCGCCACTTGATGCCGGAATACATGGCCGAAAACCTGCAGGCCCGGCACATGCCGGATGGCGAGGTGCATCCGGGCGAGGCGGTGGAAGAGAAGATCTCGCTCTCCGAACGTTTCGGCCTATGGCTGTCGTTCTATCCGTTCCGCCAGGACGACTACCTCGATATCGTCCAGCATTGGCTGACCGTGCTGGGCTGCCCCGACGACGAAATCCAGCGCGCACGTACCGAAGCCCTGCAATGGACGATCGAGCGCGGCTCGCGCTCCGGCCGGATCGCCTGGCAGTTCGCCAAGGATTGGGTGGCCCGCCATGGCGAATGAACAGGGACACCGCTGGCTGGACGTGGCCGCCGGCCTGGTGCTCGACGCCGATGGGTGCCTGCTGCTGGGCCAGCGCCCCGAGGGCAAATCGTACGCGGGCTGGTGGGAACTGCCGGGTGGCAAGCTGGAGCCGGGCGAAACTCCGATGCAGGCTTTGCATCGCGAGCTGCACGAGGAACTGGGCATCGAGGTGACCGAGGCCACGCCCTGGGTCACTTACGTCCATGAATACCCGCACGCCACCGTGCGCCTGGCTTTCTGCCGGGTGACCGGGTGGCGGGGCGAGCCGCGCGGGCTCGAGAACCAGGCCCTGCGCTGGGTCGATCCCGGACAGCCTCTGGAAGCGCTGGAGGCCGGCCTGGGCGGCGGCCACCTTCTGCCCGCCACCTTGCCCCCCGTACGCTGGCTTCAATTGCCCGATCGCTATCTGATTCTGCCGTTGACTTCCCCGGCCGACGTACCAGGACATCTGGATCGTATCGAGCATGCCCTCGCCGCCGGTGTCCGCCTGCTGCAATTCCGCGCCCCGGAGTGGCAGGGCGGGGCAAGTGATGGCGCGCTGCTCGATATCCTGCGGCGGACTCTGGCATTGACCAAGGCGGCCGGCGCGCGTTTGCTGGTCAACAGCGCGCATCCCGAATCCTGGTGGCGCGAGGCCGACGGCGTGCAATTGCGCGCCGCCGATCTCGACCGCGTCGATTCGCGCCCCGACGTGGGCCTGCTGGGGGCCTCCTGCCACTCGCGGGGCGATCTGGCGCGGGCGCGGCAATTGAGCGCCGATTTCGCCTTGATCGGCCCGGTCTTGCCCACCGCCACCCATCCGGGCCATCCCGGGCTGGGCTGGGAGGCTTTTGCCGAGCTCAACCAGGAAGCCGGCATGCCGGTGCTGGCGATCGGCGGGCAATCGCCAGCCACCCTGGCCATCGCCCGCCAACATGGCGCGCATGGCATCGCGGGCATCCGCCACCTGCTGGATTGACCACGCGCCCAAGCGCAAGCCTCGTCGTTCACGGCGAGGTCAGGGTGGCGACGAGCACCAGCCCGGCTGGGGCTTGTCAATGGTGGCGGAGAAGCTCCGGACGAAAGGCCGGAGTTCTTCACTCAGGGCGGGTTCCACGGTGCGGCCGGCGGCTTTGGGCCGCCTTAGAGATTGGTGCAGAGATCCAGCCGGAAGCTGATGTCGGTGTTGAGCGGCTGGGGCTTGCCTTGGCCGTCTTGCGTCGAAAAGCGGATCGAAATCGAATACTTGTTGGCGCTGATTTCGGGAAAAAACCGGGATTCGTCGGGCAGGTGCACGCGCAGCAACTGATAGGGACGCCCATTGGGCGACTGCTGGTAGAGCCCGCCACGGGCGACGACCTCGCTGGATTCCCGGTTCTGGCGCAGCAGTTCGAGCGCCAGGGAGAGGCCTTCATAGAGAGGCAGCAGCGGCTGGCACCATGACTGCAGATCCTCCAGGCGCTCGGCGGCGGGCCGGCATTGCCAAGCGTAGTAGGAAGGCATGTCGAACTCGCACACCCCGCCCGGAATCACCAGCCGGCTGCGCACGCTGGCGAGCCATTCGTGCTGGCGCAGCATATCGCCCGGTTTGGTCTGGGAGGACAGGGCGCCGATGACGTCGTTGAGCCGGGAGAGCGTGGCATCGAGCACGCTCGCGGCGACCCCGGGATGCTCGCGCAGCGCCAGCAGGCTTTGGCGCTGGCGTTCGAGTTCCTGCAGCAGTTCGCCGCGGGCATCCGCCCTGCCGGTGGAGCGGCCCAGGGCGTCGATGATCTCGAATAAGGTAGCCAGCCCCGCATGATGCGCACGGGGGTCGTCCTGCTGGATGAAGAAGAACAGTCGTTGAAACTGGTCTTCCAGACGTAGCAGGTTGCGAACGCGTTCGTTGAAAGGATATTCGTACAGGATCACGCGGCAGGCTTGCGTTGCGGTTATGGCAGGATTGTAACGAGAGAGTCGAGAGAAAGCCGCAACAGGATACGACAGGACGCTGGCGAGAGGATGGCCACGCGCGTTAAAAAATCAACCAACTGTATGGTTGACTTTTTGAGACCCCTTCCGTAGAGTTCGTGTCTGTCTCTTCCCGGGCGTACCGGGCCTGGCCGGTATTCTCGCCGCCGGGCAACGCCACCGCATTGGCGGCAGGCATGGGGCTTTTTTTATCCGAATCCAATATCAGGTGGAGCATCATGGCGCAACTCTCTGCTTCTTTACCCGCGTGGCACGGCAAAGCTTACACCCAAGGCTGGCAGGCCATGGAAGGCGGCACGCTGGCGGTACGCGAACCGGCCACCGGTCACGAACTTGCGCAGGTGGGCCTGGCCAACGCCGCCGATGTGGGCCGCGCCGCCGCGGCCGCGCGCCAGGCGCAGCCCGGATGGGCCGCGTTGCCGTTTCAGGAGCGCGCCGCCGTGTTCCGCCGCGCGGCCGCGGTGGTCGAGCAGCGGATGGAAGAGTTCGCCGATTGGATCGTACGCGAAACCGGCGCCATCCGGCCCAAAGCCATGTTCGAGCTCACCTCCATCCTCACGCACTTTCACGAGGCCGCCGCGATGCCGTCGCATCCGCAGGGCCTGGTGTTGCCCAGCGCCGATGGCGTGGTCAGCCTGGCGCGGCGCGTGCCCCATGGCGTGGTGGGCATCATCTCGCCCTTCAACTTTCCGCTGCTGCTGTCCAACCGCTCCGTGGCCCCGGCGCTGGCCGTGGGCAACGCAGTGGTGCTCAAGCCCGACCCCCGCACTCCGGTGTCGGGCGGCGTGCTGCTGGCCCTGATCTACCAGGAGGCCGGGCTACCCGATGGCGTGCTGCAAGTGCTGCCCGGCGACGCCGAGGCCGGTGAAGCCCTGTGCACCGACCCCAACATCACCATGGTGTCGTTCACCGGTTCCACCGCGGTGGGGCGCCGGGTGGGCGAACTGGCCGGCCGCCATCTCAAAAAGGTGGCGCTCGAGCTGGGCGGCAAGAATTCGCTCATCATCCTCGACGACGCCGATCTTGATCTCGCCGTCTCCAACGGCTCGTGGGCCTCGTGGCTGCACCAGGGCCAGATCTGCATGAGCGCGGGGCGCCATCTGGTGCATCGCAGCATCGCCGACGCCTACATCTCGCGCATGGCCGAGAAAGCCCGGCTATTGCCGGTGGGCGACCCCTACACCCAGCAGGTGGCGATCGGGCCGCTGATCACCACCAGGCAGGTGGAGCGCGTCAAGCGCCTCGTGGATGATTCCGTGGCCGGCGGCGCTCGCCTCGAGGCCGGCGGCAAGGCCGAGGGTAACTTCTATCATCCCACCGTGCTCAGCCAGGTGGCACCGGACTCCGCGATCTTCCGCGAAGAGATTTTCGGCCCCGTTGTGGCGGTCACGGTATTCGACACCGACGACGAGGCCGTGGCCCTGGCCAACGATACCGAATATGGTCTGTCGGCCGGCATTCTGACCCAATCGATGTCGCGCGGCATGGCCATCGGCCGCCGGCTCAACGTGGGCCTGGTGCACATCAACGATCAAACGGTCAACGACGACGGCCACATGCCCATGGGCGGCCGTGGCGCCTCGGGCAATGGTTCGCGCCATGGCGGCCCGGCCAACTGGGATGAATTCTCCCAGTGGCAATGGACCACCTACCGCGACACGCCGCCGCAGTACCCGCTATAAGCGGTCTTGTTGCCGCCGGCGGCGCTGCGGCGCTACGCGATACGCCGCCGCGGCCCGAAAAGTCGATGTTCTCGCCGCTGGGGATTCCCTCGGCCAGGCGCCCAAGAGCAAGCCCCGTCGTGCATGACGGATCAAGCGAGGCCATCCCGAGGTGACGCCGAAGGCGGCCCCGCCTCTTGGCGCAGACGCTCCGGCCGAGAGGCTGGAGTACTTCACCACCCAGGTGGGCGGAGTGACGCCATAAGCGCGGCGAGCGTGAGCGTTTTGAGGAGTCGCCCATGGGGCCATTGTCAGGATTGAAAGTCGTCGAGTTCGCCGGCCTGGGGCCGGGGCCGTTCTGCGCCATGGTGCTGGCCGATCTGGGCGCCGAAGTCATCAGCATCGAGCGGCCCCTGCCGCAGCCGCCATCGGCGCGGCAGCGTGCCGGCGACGTGCTCGCCCGCGGCCGCCGCTCGCTGGTGCTCGACCTGAAGCAACCCGCCGCGATCGACGTCGCCCTGCGGCTGATCGATAAGGCCCACGCCGTGATCGAGGGTTTCCGCCCAGGGGTGATGGAGAAGCTGGGCCTGGGCCCCGAGACCTGCCTCGCGCGCAATCCCGCCCTGGTGTACGGACGCATGACGGGTTGGGGCCAGCAAGGCCCACTGGCGCCGGCAGCGGGGCACGATATCAACTACATCGCCTTGTCGGGCGCGCTGTCCATGATCGGCCCGCGCGGCGGCAAGCCCACGCCGCCGCCCGGCCTGGTGGGCGATTTCGGCGGCGGCGCCATGCTGTTGGCGGTAGGCATCCTCGGCGCCCTGTGGCATGCGCGCGGCACCGGCGAAGGGCAGGTGGTGGATGCCGCCATCTGCGACGGCGCCGCCTTGTTGTCGTCCTTGATGTATGGCTGGCGCGGCACCGGCCAGTGGAGCCTCGAGCGTGGCCGCAATATGGGCGATGGCGGGGCCTACTTCTACGACAGCTATGTTTGCAGCGATGGCCATTGCATCGCCATCGGCGCCATCGAACCCAAGTTCTACGCCGAGCTCCTGCAACGCATTGGCCTGGCCGATGACCCCCTGTTTGCCAAACAATGGGACAAATCCCGCTGGGAGGAGCGCCGCGAGCGCCTGGCGGCGTTGTTCGCCACCCGCACCCGGGAGGCCTGGTGCGAATTGCTGGAGGGCAGCGATGCCTGCTTCGCTCCGGTGCTGAACCTGGACGAAGCGCCGCACCACCCCCACAACCGGGTGCGCGGCAATTTCGCCGAGGTCGACGGCGTCGTGCAGCCCGCGCCGGCGCCGCGCTTCAGTGCCACGCCGGCCGCGCCCTGCCAGCCGGTCAGCGCCCCAGGCGCGCATAGCCGCGAGCTGCTGGCCGAGGCGGGCTTCGGAGCCGACGCCATCGACAGCCTGCTGGCCCAGGGTGCGGTGCATGAGGCGGTTGCCTGAGCATCCGGCCATGGGCGCCGCTGTCGTTCGCGGTGGGGCTGGATGCTGTCGCATCGATGGGGCGCCGGTGGCCGCCCCGCTGCGTGACGACGGCGCGCCGCGAGGCAAGCCGGAATCAGCGTCCCGCGCGGCGGGGAGCCAGGGACCCCTGGAAGCCGCTGCAGCTTATCCAGCAATTTCTTCGAGCTTTCGTGCTTTGTCAGCTTTTTCTTGTTGAGAGTCATTTATGTCCCCAGGTAAATCGGGAGCCCTTGCGGGCCTGCGTGTCATCGAAGCCACCCATGCGCTGGCGGGTCCGTTCTGCGGCCAGATATTGGCCGACCATGGCGCCGACGTGATCAAGATCGAACCGCCCGAAGGCGATTTTTTCCGTCGCATCGGCCCCTACGACAAGGCCGACCGGGATCGGCACTATGGCGGTCTGTTCCAGTCGTGCAACCGCAACAAGCGCAGCGTGTCGATCGACTTCAAAAAGCCGGAAGGCCGAGAGCTGTTCAAAGAGTTGATTGCCGGCGCCGACGCCTTCGTGGAAAATTACCGGGCCGATGTGCTCAACCGGCTGGGCCTGGGCTACGAGGAACTGAAGAAGATCAATCCCCGCCTGGTCTATACCTCGGTACGGGGATTTGGCGACCGCGCGGGCGGCGCAAGCCCCTACATGGCCTGGCCCACCTTCGACATCGTCGCCCAGGCAATGGGGGGCTGGATGGGTATCACCGGCCCGTCGCCCGATCAGCCGTTCAAGGTGGGCGGCGGCCCGGGCGATACCGTGCCCGGCCTGTTCGCCGCCTTTGGTACGCTGGCGGCGATGTTCAAGGCACGCGAAACCGGCCAGGGCCAGTACGTGGACGTCGCCATGGTCGACAGCATCCTGGCGATGGGCGAGCTGATCGTCAGCACCTTCGCCTATACCGGAGTGTCGCCCGCTGCCAACGGCAACACGCTGCCCGGCCTGGCGCCCTTCGGCACGGTGCCAACCAGGGACGGCACCGTGGTCATCGCCGCCGCCCACGATCCGCAGTGGCGCGAACTCACGGCGCTCATGGGCCGCCCCGAACTGGCCGATCATCCGGACTACAACTCGGAGGCTCAGCGCTGGGTCAACCGCGACGCCATGATGGCCGAACTGGAAACCTTCACGCGCCAATACACCAAGGCCGAACTCAAAGACATGCTGGGGGGCCGGGTACCGGTGGGCCCGATCTATCTGGCGGAAGATATTTTCCAGGATCCGCACTTTGCGGCCCGCAATATGTTGCCGGAGGTCGAACATCCCGGGATCGAGCGCAAGGTGCGGGTGCCGGGCGTGCCGGTCAAGCTGTCGGGCACGCCGGGGGGCGTACGCCGCCGCGCGCCGCTGCTGGCCGAGCATACCGATGAAGTCCTGCGCGAGTATGGCCTTGACGACGACCGCATTGCGGCCTTGGCCGAGGCCGGCGCGATCCGCCGCGGGCCGGCGGCCGCCACCTGAAGCCCGGGCCGGAAGAAGCGGTACGGCATCCCCGGAGCCACGGCGGGCTATGATCCCAGGGAAAAATTACCCGATACTTTGTTCAGTTCATTCATGACCGACGCTTCCGTTGCCAGTTCGCCACCCCGCAAACGGCGGGCCGCCAAATCCGCCAAGCATACCGATCGCCTGTCGGTGATCCTGCGTACGGCCGCAGGCCTGTTCGCCGAACACGGCTATGAAGCCACTTCCCTCGATACGGTGGCCCGCCACCTGGGTATGCATAAGGCCACCCTATATCATTACGTCAAGGGCAAAGAGGATATCCTCTACCAATCGCTCACGGCGTCGTTCGCGGATCTCGACACCATCAGCGAACGAGTCAAGGATCGGTCCCTGCCAGTCACCGAACGCCTGCGGATCTTTACCCGCAGCCTCGCCGCCGCGCAAAACAACGAGTTCGGCCGATGTCATGTGCTGGTTGGCGCGCGGCCGCTCAATCACAACAGCGAACGGATCCGGCAGTTCCAGCGGCGCCTCGACAACATCGTGCGCGACCTCGTCACCGAGGGCATCGCGGATGGTTCGCTGCGCGACGTCCAGCCCGGCATGGTATCGGCCATGCTGTTTGGTTCGCTCAACTGGGTACCGCGCTGGTACAAGCCCGAGGGCGCGTACAGCATCGAAGAAATCGCCGACAGCTTCTGTGATTTTCTGATCTCGGGCATCCAGCGGCAGCCCGCTAGCTAACCACGCGCCAGGCGCCGGCGCCAGGGGTTTATTTTCCGCCGCGCCGCCAATCGCGCATTTGCATCAGCCACTGCTCGTGCAGGTCGCGCACGCGCTGGCTCAAGGCTTCCAGTGTGGTGTTGCCGTCGTTGAGGATGAGATCGTCGGCGGCCGCCAGGCGCTGTTCGCGGCTGGCCTGGGCGGCCATGATGCGGCGGACGGCGTCGGGCTCCAGCCCGCTGCGCCGGCCCACGCGATCGATCTGGGTGGCTTCGTCGCAATCGACGACACAGACGCGGTTGAGGCGGTTTTGCCAGCGGCCCGATTCCACCAGCAGCGGCACCACGAACACTTGGTAATGGCCATGGCTGCGCGATGCCTGCAGCTGGACTTCCGTGGCGATCATGGGGTGCAGCAGGTTCTCGAGCTTGCGGCGGGCCAGGGGATCCTGGAAGGCGAGCTCGCGCATGGCGGCGCGGTCCATCGCGCCATCGGCGGCGATGATGCCGGCGCCGAAAAGGGCGCGCAGTGGGGCGATGGCCGGCCCGCCCGGCCGCGTGAGGCTATGGGCGATGAGGTCGGTATCGATGACCGCGGCACCGAGGTCGGCCAGTTGATCGGCGACCCGGCTTTTGCCGGAACCGATGCCGCCGGTCAGGCCGATGCGCCAAGGATGGCTGGGCGAAAGCGTGGAGACCTCGGGAAGCATGGGCTGGCTCATGAAAAGTTGCGTCGGCGGGCCGCGAATGGGTCGGATGATATTCTAGCCAAGAGGCCAGAGTCGAATCGGCGGCAGTAAAAAAAATTGCACGGCGCCGGCCACGGCCAGGCAGGGGCCGAATGGCAGCGGCGTACGGCTATGGGCACGGCGGCGCAGCATGAGATAAATGCCCGCGGCCAGGCCCAGCACGGAAGCCGACAGAACGACGACGGGCAGCGCCAGCGGGCCCAGCCACGCGCCCAGCGCCGCCAGCAGTTTGAAGTCGCCCTGGCCCATGCCCTCGCGCCCGGTGATGAGACGATACACGGTGGCGAGCAGCCAGAGCGCGGCATAGCCGGCGGAGGCGCCGATGATGGCGCTGTGTGGCGCCAAAGGCCCCCAGCCCGCCACGGCCACCAGCAGGCCGCTCCACAGCAGCGGCTGAGTGATGTCGTCGGGGAGCAGCAAGGTGTGGAGATCGATCACCGCCAGCGCGAGCAGAGCCAGGCAGGCGCCAAATGCCGCCAGGGCATAGGGATGCGCACCGAAACGCCAATAGCAGGCCGCCGCGAGGACCGCGCTAATGGCCTCGATGACCGGGTACTGCCATGAGATGGGAACCCCGCAATGCCGGCAGCGGCCCCGCTGCCGGCACCAGCTCAGGACGGGCACGAGTTCGCGCCACGATAGCGGATGTTCGCAATGCGGGCAGTGCGAGCCGGGCCGCGCCAGGTTGTAGGGTGGGGCGGCTGCGATGGGTTCGCCGCGCACATCGGCATAGGCCTCCTGCCAGCCGCGTTCGAGCATGCGGGGCAGGCGCGCGACGACGACGTTCACGAAACTGCCGAACACCAGGCCGAGCAGCACCGCCACGATCCAGGGGGCCGCCGGAGAGAGGGCCGCCATTGACTCAGAGTATGATTCCATCTTGCAACCATACTATGGAGCCGTTGCCATGTCCCGCTCTGTATCTCCGGCATTGTCCCTACGGTTTTGCCTGGCGGGATTGCTGCTGCCATGGGTGGCGGCTTGCCAGTTCTATGCGCCCAACGCACCAGTCGATCCCGTCAGCACCGAGGCGGTCACCCAGGCCGAGGCCGCCCGCCTGTGGCAGCGTGGGCCATCGCCCATCGTTTCGGCCAGCCAGATCCGGATCGCCACGGGCGGCTTGCCGCGCGCCGAAGCCTGCGTCGATTGGCTCGATCCCTGCTGGGAAGAAAAAGGCATCGTGGCGCCCGCCGCCCCGGCACCCGACTTGCCGCAGTTGCCGCAAGTGGCCACGCCGGCGGTGGCCCAAACCTTCCGCGGGGTGCTGCCCTGCCTCGAAACCGGCGACGTCTGCGTCGGCCAGCAGGCGGTGCTTACCTTGTTCGCCAACCAGGCCTGGCGGGCCCGGGTGAGCGCCATCGCCCCCGACGGCAGCGTGCGCGATCCCATACCCCTCGAGGGCTGCTGGACTCGTGATCCCATGGCGCCGCGCCAGTTCGTGCTACGGCTGGGCAACGGCAACCTGCTGGCCCAGCTCGAGGCGACTTCCAACAACCAGTTGCGGGTGCGGGGCGATGCCGGCGCGCAAGGCGCCAACCTGGATTCCGCCTTGCGCTACCATCTCACGCGCCAGCCGCAGGTCGATTGGCTGGGCCAGGCGATTCCCGCCGGCGCCCAGTGCCGGCCGTCATAGGCGGCAGCCCGGAGGCACAGGGCGGCATCAGCCTTCCTCGGCGGCTGTGAGTAGCCGGGGCATGGTCAGGTTCCGGGCGTATCGATCAAGGCCGCGTAGCCGGCCCGGCTGTCGGGCCAGCGCAGTTCGAATCCGCTGGCCTTGAGACGGCGATTGCTCAGGCGCTTGCTGCCTACCGCCGCCGGCGCCGGGCCCTCGGGCACCGCCGGCGCGCCAAGCAGATCGGCCAGTGCCTGGTACAAATCGCGCAGGGGTAGCGGCGTATCGTCGCAGCCGATATACACCGGGGCGGGGTTGGGCAAGGCCAGCAGATGCGCCAGCGCGGCCGCGGCGTCGTCGGCATGCATGCGATTGGCCCAATGTACGGGTTCGCGGGGTGCGCGCGCCTCGCCCCGGCGCAGGCGTTCCAGCAGCGACAGGCGCCCGGGGCCATACAGGCCGGCGAGACGCAGCGATACCGTTTCAAGAGGAAGGGTTGCCAGCCATTGTTCCGCTTCGGCCAAAACGCGGCCATTGAAACCCAGCGGCGCCACCGGCGTGGCTTCGTCCACCCAGCCGCCGTGATGTTCGCCATGGACGGCGGACGACGACGCGAAAACGATGCGTTGCAGCGAGGGGGCCAGGCGCCGGGTCAGGGCCTGCAGGCCATCAATGAAGACGGCGCGGTAGGCGGCTTCGTTGCGGCCGCCCGGCGTCACGGCGTACAGCAAGTGGGTAATGTCGGCCGGCAACGTGTTCAGGGTCGCGGGTCGGGTGAGGTCGGCGGCATGCCACTGCAGGCCGGCTGGCGCCGCGGCCGGCGGCGAGCGGCGCAGGCCGTACACGCGATGGCCTGCGGCCAGCAGCAGGGCGGCGGCGCGCAGGCCGAGATCGCCGCAGCCGGCGATCAGATAGGTGGGGCGCGGGGTCAATAGCGTTCTCCGGCCTTGTTCTCGTCGAGAATGCGTTGGTACAGCGCGTGCCGCTCGGGCGAAATCCGCCCTTCTTGCAGCGCCGCGAGCACGCCACAGCCCGGTTCGTGGCGATGGCTGCAATTGTAGAAACGGCAGTCGCGCGTCGGATCGGTGAACTCGGGGAAACCGTGGGTGACTTCGCTATCGGACAAATGCTGCAGGCCGAAGCCCTGGAACCCGGGCGAGTCGATCACCGTGCCGCCGCTGCTTTCGGCGGGCAGGTGATAGAGCCGGGTCGAGGTGGTGGTGTGGCGGCCGGCGTCGAGCGCTTCGGAGTGTTCGCGGGTGGCGGCGTTGGCTTCGGGCACCAGGGCGTTGAGCAGGGTGGACTTGCCCATGCCGCTCTGGCCCAGCAGGATGCTCGCGCGCCCCGCCAGATGCGGGATCAGGCGTTCGCGCGCTTGTTCGGCATCATGGGCCGACACCTCGATGACCGGCACGCCCAGATCCGCCAGCGGCGCCAGCCGGCGCCGGGCCTCGGGCAGGGCCGCGAGTTGGTCGATCTTGTTGAGCACGATCAGGGGGGCGATGTCGGCGCTGTGCGCAGCCACCAGGGTGCGGCCGAGGAGATCGTCGGAAAAGCTGGGCACGGTGGCCACGACCAGCAGGAGCTGATCGAGATTGGCGGCGAACTGCTTGCTGCGCTGGGCATCGCTGCGGTACAGGAGGTTGCGTCGCGGCAGCACGGCCTCGATCGCGCCCTCGGTCTGCCCCTGCAGGCTGATCCGCACTTGGTCGCCTACCGCCGCGGCGGCGGCCCGTTTGCCGCGCGGGAAGCAATGACGCACGCTGCCGTCGGCCATCTCCACCTGGTAGTGGCGGCCGTGGGTGGCGATGACCAGACCCGTGGTGTCGCTCATGTCGCCGTCAAGCGCCCGATGCGCGCCGCCGCCGGAGGATGGCTATCGTAGAAGGCCGAATGCCGCGGATCGGGCGTGAGGGTGGCGGCGTTGTCGTCGTACAGCTTGACCAGTGCGCTGGCCAGGGGGGCGGCCCCGGTTTGACGGGCGGCGTAGCGGTCGGCCTGGAACTCATCGCGCCGGGAATACCAGCTGGCCAGCGGTGTGAGGAAAAAGGTGAACACCGGCATGATCAGGAAGAACAGCACCAGCGCCAGCGCATGATTGGATTGCAGCAACGACGGGGCGACGCCCAGGCCGGTATAGAACCAGGTTCTGCCGGCCAGCCAGCCCAGCAGGGCGAGGAAGCCGAAAGACACCGCGAAGCTGAGCAGGATGCGACGCAGGATGTGGCGATGATGGAAGTGGCCAAGCTCGTGCGCCAGCACCGCCTCGATTTCGTCGCCGCTGAGCTTGGCGAGCAGGGTATCGAAGAACACGATGCGCTTGCTGCGGCCAAAGCCCGTGAAGTAGGCGTTGCCATGCGCCGAACGCTTGGAGCCATCCATGACGAACAGGCCATCCAGGGAAAAACCGCAGCGCTCGGCCAGGGCGCGTATGCGCGTTGCCAGCTCGGCGTCGGCCAGCGGCGTGAACTGGTTGAACCAGGGGGCGATCACGGTGGGATACAGCCACAGCACGGCCAGGTTGAAGATCGTCCAGACCACCCAGGCCCACAGCCACCAGGAGGCTCCCGCGCTGGCCATCAGCCACAGCACCACCGCCAGCAGCGGCAAGCCCAGCGCGGCGCCGATGATGATGCCCTTGAGGGTGTCCTGCACGAACAGACGGCCGGTCATGCGGTTGAAGCCGAAACGGGCCTCCAGGCGAAACTGGCGATACCAGGTAAAGGGCAGGCCCAGCAGCCCCAGCACCGCCACCACCAGAACCACCAGGACCATCTGCTGGATGAAGGGACCGCCAGGCGCCAGTTGGCTGAGGTTCCAGAGCGCCTGCAGGCCACCGAGCAGGGTGAGGACGATGAGCACGGCGGCATCGAACACGATCTCGATCATCGCCAGGCGGGTGCGCGCCACGGTGTAGTCGGCGGCGCGCTGATGGCTGGCCAGGCGGATCCGGTCGGCGAACACCGGCGGCACGGCCTCGCGATGACGCATGACATGGCGGATCTGGCGGCTGGCAAGCCACAGGCGCAGCAGCACGCTGAGAGTGAGGGCGGCGACGAACAGCAGGGTGAAAGCCATGGCGGAAGCAAACGCGAAAGGGGTGATGTGCGAGAATATCAGGCTCTCAGAATCACGCGGAGTTCAGATTATATGGCTCTCAACGAATCCCACCTGGTGTGGCTCGATATGGAAATGACCGGCCTGGATCCGGAGCGCGAGCGCATTATCGAGGTGGCGGTGGTGGTCACCGACTCTCAGCTCGAGGTGGTGGCCGAGGGCCCGGTGCTCGTGGTGCACCAGCCGGATGCCTTGCTCGATGCGATGGACAATTGGAACAAGTCCACGCACGGCAAAAGCGGCCTGATCGAAAAGGTCAAGGCGTCCACGCTGTCGGAAGCCGAGGCCGAGGAGCAACTGCTGGCCTTCCTGAAGCAGCACGTGCCCTATGGCAAGTCGCCGCTCTGCGGCAATACCATCGGCCAGGATCGCCGTTTCATGGTGCGCTACATGCCCAAGCTCGAAGCCTTCTTCCATTACCGCAATCTGGATGTGAGCACGCTCAAGGAGCTGGCGCGGCGGTGGCGCCCCGAGCTGTATCGCGGCTATGTGAAACAGGCCAAGCATGAGGCGCTGGCCGATATCTACGATTCGATCGCCGAACTCAAATACTATCGCGAGCACTTCATCCGGCTGTAAGGCCCGCGCGCCCGGCCTGGCGCGCGAGTCCCGGCCAGGGCGAAACGCCTGTCTCCCGCGCGGTCAGGCCGGGGCCGGAGCGGGCACCGGATGCTGTCGCAGCACCCAGGCGTAGACCGGCAGCAGCAGGAGAAACGACAGGACCATCCCGGTCGTCGCCATCACCCACAGGGCGGCGGCCCCGGCCGGCGCCGTGGGCGCCCACCAGGCCAGGATCGGTCGCAGAGCCCCCGCGGCCGGGCCGAAGGCCACCGTCCAGCCGCCGATCAGGCCCACGCCGCCCAGCGCGATGATCTGCACCATCATGGGGGCAACCGTAACCTTGTAGGCGCGCAGCAAATACACCACCAGCGTTTGCGCGCCATCGGCGATATGGAAGAAGGGCATGATCGCCAGCAGCGACAGCGCCATCGCGGCCACCGCCGCGTCGCTGGTGTAGGCGTCGATGATCCAGCGGCCGGCGCCAAACAGTATGGCCAGGGTCAGGACACCCGCGGCGGCTGCCAGGTAGAAGCCCGCCAGCCCCAGCCGGCGGGCCGCCGCGACTTGGCCGGCGCCCAGGGCCTGCGCGGTTTGCGCGGCGGTGGCAATGCCGATTGCCATGGGCGCCATGTAGCACAAGGCGGCCAGGTTGGCGATGATCTGGTGGGCGCCGACGACCAGCACGCCCTCGCGGGCCACCAACAGCGCCATGAAGGTGAAGGCCACCACTTCGATCAGGTAAGAGCCGCCCATGGGGATGCCCAGGCGCAGCAGTTCGCGCAGGGTGGGCCAGTGCGGCCGCTCCAGGCGCAGGGCGAGCGGATGATAGTAGCGGTCGCTGAACATGACCCACATACCCACCGCGGCGCTGATCCAGAAGACCAGCGCGGTGGCGATGCCCGCGCCCACCGCGCCCAGGGCCGGAAGCCCCAGGTTGCCGAAGATCAGCACCCAGTTGAAGAAGCCCTTGAGCAGCACGCCGCCGAGATTGATCCACATGATCACCTGGGGCCGCGAGACGGCCGCGCCAAGGGCATGCATGGTGCGGAACACCAGCGCCGCCGGCAGGGCGAATACCAGGGCCCTGAGATAGGCGGCGATGCGTTCGCGTACCCCGGGATCGATGTCATCGCCGGCCAGGCGCAGCCAGGGGTCGGGATGCAGCAGGATGATGGCGCCGACCACCGACAGACCCAGGGCGAGCCAGATGCCCTGGCCCCAGGCCGCGCCCACCGATCGCAGGCGGCCGGCGCCAAAGTGCTGGGCCAGGATCGGGATGAGGGCATGCAGCACGCCCATCAGGCCCACGAATACCGTGATGTAGATGGACACCGAAAGCGCCATGGCCGCGAGGTCGAGCGGCGAGGCGTGGCCCGTCATGGCGGTGTCGAGCACGCCAAAAGCGACGCCGGCCCATTGCCCCACCAGGACCGGCCAGGCCTGGTGCAGAAGGCGGCGGAGCGAAGCGCCCATTTTGGGCGTGGCGGATGTCATGGCCGGCGGTAGAGACGGAAGAACTCGTGGCGATCGGCGGGGCGTGAGCTCTGCCAAAGCAGGATCGCCGGCGTGGCGCCGGGCAAGGGCTCGGGCTGGGATTGCGTGGTTTGCTGCAGAACCAGCGAACAATCGGCTTCGCGATCGAAGACTAGGCCTTCGAAGACGGCAAAAGACGCGCGTTGCGCCAGGCCCAGGCCGATGCTGTCGAGGCAGGGAGCGTCGGGCTGGCGGGCCACGATTTGCGCGAGTCCGTTGGCGACCGGCCGGTAGCTGCGGGCATAATCGATCGAGGGCAACCAGAGCGTGACCAGCAGCACCCAGGTCAGCAGGACTCCTCCCGCTGAAAGCATGGTGCCGCGCCAGAGCGCCGAGGGGTGGGTGCGCAGCCGCCAATGCAGCAGGGCGAACCAGGCCGCCGTGGCCGCGGCGGCCATGACGAAGGCAAAGGTACTGAACGGCAACTGGAAGCCCGGCGTTTGGCGGGCGATATTGTTGGCGATCTGGGTGGGCCAGCCGGTAAGGGCGGTCATCCAGCCGAACCACACCAGTACCCCGGCCACCGAAAAGGCCATGACCGCGAACCAGTCGAGGGCATTCACCTGCCCGCGCCGCAGCGTGGGCAGCGCCAGCGCGGCGAGCGCGGCGCCCGGCGCCACCAGGGCGAGTAGATCGGCTTCGTCGGGCCGGCGAAAAAACAGCAGGCTGATCAGGGCGGCCACCGCCATGCCGAGCGGGATGCGCATGTGCGAAGCGCCGTACCAGCCGCGCCAGCGCCAGGCGGCGATCAGCGCCAGCGGCCACAAGGGCCAGAGGAACCAGGGGAGATTGCGCAGCAGGCTCAGGGCGCCGGCGGCGGTGGGCAGGCCCAGCTGCGCCTGTTGCCAGTATTGCCAGGTCAGCAGCCATTCCGGATGCCAGGTTCGCGCGGCGAGCCACCACGTCGCGCAGGGCAGCAGGGCAAGGGGCAGGGCCAGGCACAGCAGGGGCCGCAGTTCTTCGTGCCAGCGCCAGCGCAGCACCAGAGGCAGGGCCAGGACCAACGGCAGGACCGCGGGTAGCCCGCGGCTCAGGTAGGCGCCGGCAAAGGCCAGGCCCAAAGTAGCGGCGCCGAAGGCTGGCTGGTCGCGCAGGCGAGCCAGGCCATAAAAGGCCACGGCCTGGCTGGCCAGGGCGGCGGGCACCGCGGAGGTTTCGTGGCTGGGCCAGGCCAGCCCCAGGGTGGCCAGCCAGAGCAGCAGCGCGGCATCGGCCAGCATGCGGCCGTAGTCGCGTGGCGAAGGCTGGCCGCCAAAAGGCAGGGCCAGCGGCTGGGCGTCGGGACGCCTGCCCAACAGGTAGGTGCCGTACCACACGGCGGCCGAACTGAGGGAAAACCACAGCAGGTTGGGTAGCCGGCCGGCGATGATGTCGCCGGTGAGCGGCCCCAGCCAGAGCAGGCTGAGCCCGCCCACCCAGGCCGTGAGCGGGCCGTTGATGGCGGAGAGCGTATCGCCCACCATGGGTGTCAGCCAGGCCAGGCCGCCGAGATGCGCGGCCGACCACATCTGCGCCAGCCCGATCACATCCTCGGTTTTCCAGGGATCGCGCAGAAATAGCCCGAATGTGATGTAGATCAGGCAAATCGCCAGCAAGAGCCGGCGCGGCAGGCGTACGGCCGCCGAAGCAATGAGGCGGGCCGGCGTGGCGCGTACGGGAGCAGGGTTACCTAGCACGGACAACGTTCCGCCTCGGGTGGCTCAAAGACAAAAAAGGCAGCCCGAGGCTGCCTTGGACGTTGAGGCCGAAACCTCGGTCAAAGCGCGCTGGCTTATTTGCCGGCGGCGGCACGGGCGCCCGCCGTACGCGCGAAACGGGCGCGGAATTTTTCCACGCGGCCGGCTTCGACGATGCGGGTTTGCGCGCCAGTGTAGAACGGATGCGAATCCGAGGTGACGTCGCACTTGAACAGCGGGTAGGTTTTGCCGTCGAGCTCGATGGTGTCGCGGGTGTGCACCGTGGAGCGGGTGACGAACTTGGTGCCGGTTTGCTGATCGGCGAAGACGACTTCGCGGTATTCGGGGTGAATGCCTTCTTTCATGGCGGTATCCTGGGTTTCGGGTAAGCCGGGTAGTCTGGGTAGCCTAGATAGCCTTGGGTAGCCTAGAATTTCTGGGCTGCGAGCGCTCACGGCCCCAGCCAGATACCATCCAGATACCACAGGTGGTAGCTTTATCAAACAGATAATTATGGCCTGAATCGGCGATTTTGGCAACGGCCGATGGTGCTTTTGTGGCTTTTGAGGCGCGGGGCAGGCCGCCGGAACGAATCCGGCGACCGCGTATTGTAAGCCATGGTCTGCTTGCCGGGCGACCCGAGCTGGCGCTGGAGGCGAATCGCAGGGCGGCTGCGGGCTGCGGCTGCCGGCCGGGGGGCAGACAGCAGAAGGTGGGCGGTGTGAGGGATCGAATGCCCCGCGCACCTTTGGTCTGGCAGCCCCGAAACCGGAGGGCAAGGGCGGGCGAAAGACGCCTTGCCCACTGGCGAGCTTACAGCTTGCGCGAGATGAGTTCCTTGAGGATCTCGTTGGAACCACCGTACAGACGCTGGATGCGGGCATCCGTGAGCAGATGGCAGATCGGATACTCCTGCATATAACCATAGCCGCCAAACAACTGCAGGCATTCGTCGATGATCTTCCATTGGTGCTCGGAACACCACACCTTGGCGATGGCGGCCTCTTCGGCGGTGGGCGGGTTGGCGCCATCGACCATGCGCTGGATCAGGCTGTCGATGTACACGCGGCCGATGCGGGCCTGGCTGAAGCATTCGGCCAGCTTGAACTTGGTGTTCTGGAAATCCCACAGCGTTTGGTTGAACATTTTGCGCTGCTTGACGTAGTCGAGCGTGAGCTCGATCGCGCGTTCGGCGGTGGCGATGGCGGTGACGGCGATGGTGAGGCGCTCTTTCACGAACGAATCCATCATCTTGCCAAAGCCGTTGCCCTCCTGCATGCCCAGCAGGTTTTCGTGCGGCACCCGCACGTCTTCCAGGAAGACTTCGCAGGTGTCGAGACCATGCTGGCCCATCTTTTCCAGCACCTTGCTGACCTTGAATCCGGGGGCCTTGTCTTTTTCGACCATGAACAGCGAGATGCCCTTGGCGCCCGGGCCGCTGGTGCGCGCCGCCACGATGGCCAGGTTGGACCGCAGGCCATGGGTGATGAACATCTTGCTGCCGTTGATCACCCATTCGTCGCCTTCGCGGCGGGCCGAGGTGCGCAGCGTTTTGATGTCGGTGCCGGCGTCGGGTTCGGTGGCGCAGAAGGCCAGCAGGCTCTCGCCGCGCACGATGCCGGGCAGCCAGCGGTGGATCTGCTCCGGCGTGCCGGTGAGCAGCAGGGTCATGGGCGCGCCAAACGCCCCCGGCACGTAGCCGAACGAGGTATCGCAGGCACGCGCCTGCTCTTCCATGATGACCACGTCGTGGGCATAGGTGCCGCCGTGGCCGCCGTATTCCTCGGGAAAGCTCACGCCCACCAATCCCAGTTCGCCGGCCTTGAGCCAAACCTCTTTGTCGATGTAGTGCTGGCGGCGCCATTTGTCGGCATGGGGTACCACTTCGGTTTCGAAGAAGCGGCGCGCGGTGGTCCGCAGCATGTCCAGTTCTTCGTTCATCCAGGGCGAGCGGTAGTTATCGAACACGAATTTTCTCCCGGGCGCCGCGAGGCGCCACTGCTTCATCAAAAGTACCGAGCTGCTGGTCCGTGACCACCCGGCCGGTGCGGTTGAAAGTATCCACAGATGTTTGATTAATGTCAACCAACTGGTTGGTTGACATTTGGAAAGAAGATGCTTAAAGTCGCTTTCGCAGTGACTCGATGGCTGCCAGCTTTCACTCGATCGGCCGGTTTTCCCTGCTCACACTAGGAGACGTCTTCATGATTCCGTTCAACCGCATGGCCCGGAACAAGCTTTCGCTACGCCGCGCCGTCCTTTCTTCTCTTGTTGGTTTGGCCGCCGGTCTGACACTGGCGGCCCCGGCCCAGGCCGTGGATGGCCCCATCCGGGTCCTTTCCGGTTATCCGGCCGGTTCGGGCAACGATGCCCTGGCGCGTGTGTACGCCGACGCCTTGTCCAAAAAACTCGGCGTGCCGGCCATCGTCGAAAATCGCCCCGGCGCGGGCGGCCTGCTGGGCATGCACGCCCTGAAAACCGCCACGCCGGCCAGCAATACCCTGCAGATGACGATGGATCACCAGATCATCATGCTGCCGCTGATCGTCAAAGAGCCCAACTTCGATCCCAAGCGGGATGCGGTGCCGGTGGCGCGCTTCACGTCCTTCAATACCTGCCTGGTTGCCGGCCCGGCGTCCAAGGCCAACAGCTTGCAGGAGTACGTCGAAGCCGTCCGCAAGGACGCCAACCAGGGCAACTACGGCGTTCCCGCGCCGGGCTCCCAGGCGCAATTCGTGGGTTTCGTGATCGCGCAGCAATTCGATATCCCGATGCAGCCGATCGCCTACAAAGGCGCGGCGCCGGCCATCTCCGACTTGATCGGCGGCCACGTGCCGGTGATCGTGGTGCCTTGCGATGGCGTCACCGAGCACGTCAAGGCGGGCAATGCGCGCGTGCTCGGCATCGCGGCGGAGGAACGCAGCCATCTGTTTCCGGATACACCCACCTTCAAAGAGCAGGGCCTGAAGATGCCGTCCGACAACTTCGTCGCCGTGTTCGCCTCGCCGGCCATGCCGCCCGCGGTACTGAAGGAAATCACGGCAGCCACCAAGGCCATGTTCGACGACCCCGATGTGGTGGCCCGCATCAACAATACCGGCATGATCGCCAGCTATGCCGATGCCAAAGAGCTCGAAGCCATCGTGGCTCGCGGCAACGAGTATTGGGCCAAGCAGGTCGAAGCGTCGAACTTCGTCGCCCAGTAAGTCTTTCCGGGATCGCGGGCCGCGGCCCGCGGCCGCCGCTTTTTTGCCATTCCTACCAGCAGGTTCTCCATGAAAATCGTCAAGGTCGAATGCATCCCGGTTTCCAGCCCCATGGCCAAACCGTTGATCATGCCCAATACCCGCATCACCGCGATCGACAGCGTGGTGCTGAAGATCACCACCGACGATGGCACGGTCGGCTTTGCCGATTCGGGCGACACCTCGTCGTGGTACCGGGGCGAGATGCAGGGCACCATGATCAGCATGATCTGCGACGTGATCGCGCCGCGGGTGTTGTTGGGCGAAGATCCGCGCAACCTAGAAAAGCTGGTGGGCAAGATGGATCTGCTGGTGCGCGACAACAACCAGGCCAAGGCCACGGTGGACTTTGCGCTGCACGATCTCAAGGGCAAGCTCTACCAGATGCCGGTGTACGAGCTGCTGGGCGGGCGCACCACCGAGGGCGCGCGGCTGGGCTGGGTGCTGTCGGCGGGCACGCCCGAGCAGGTGGCCGAAGAGGCCAGGGTGGCGCTCTCGCACGGCTTTGCCCTGCTCAAGATGAAGGTCGGCTACGGCACGCTGGAAGACGACGTGGCGATGGCCGCCGCCGTGCGCGAAACCGTTGGCCCGCACGTGCGCCTCACCATGGACGCCAACGGCTTCTGGAACTACGAACAGGCCCTGCAGACCATCCGCAAGCTCGACCCGCTGGAGCTGGAGCTGATCGAACAGCCCCTGCCGCACTGGGACATCGAAGGCATGGCCCGCCTGCGGGGGCAGGTGCGCACGCCCATCTATGCCGACGAAGCGGCACAGGAACTGCACCACATCAAAGACATTATCGACCGCCGCGCCGCCGATGGCCTGTTTATCAAGCTGCAGAAGGCGGGCGGCCTGCTCAAATCGCAGCGCTGGCTCACCCTGGCGCGGCTGTCGGGCCTGCCGGTGATGTGTGGCTGCATGGTCGGCTCGGGCCTGGAGCACAGCCCCTCGGCCCACCTCTGGACGGCCAACCAATGGGCTTCGCAGTTTCTCAACGAATCCCTGGGGCCGCTGATGATCCACGGGGTGTGGAACAGCAAGGATATCCCGGACGGTGCCGATCTCGCCCTGAATGTACCGAAATTCGAAAACGGCGTGACCTATCCCAACGAAGGCGTGGGCCTGGGCATCGACCTCAACGAGGAATTCCTTCGCCGCAACCTCACCGCCGGCAAGCAGGCGCGCACGGTCGAGCTCTGAACGGAAACCCGCCATGAAAATCGTCAAGGTCGAATGCATCCCGGTTTCCAGCCCCATGGCCAAGCCCATGGTGATGCCCAACACCTACATTACCCGCATCGACAGCGTGGTGCTGAAGATCACCACCGACGACGGCACGGTCGGCTTTGCCGATTCGGGCGACACCTCGTCGTGGTATCGGGGCGAGATGCAGGGCACGATGATCAGCATGATCTGCGACGTGATCGCGCCGCGGGTGTTGTTGGGCGAAGATCCGCGCAACCTAGAAAAGCTGGTGGGCAAGATGGATCTGCTGGTGCGCGACAACAACCAGGCCAAGGCCACGGTGGACTTTGCGCTGCACGATCTCAAGGGCAAGCTCTACCAGATGCCGGTGTACGAATTGCTGGGCGGGCGCACCACCGAAGGCGCGCGGCTGGGCTGGGTGCTGTCGGCGGGCACGCCCGATCAGGTGGCCGAAGAAGCCAAGGTGGCGCTCTCGCACGGCTTTGCCCTGCTCAAGATGAAAGTCGGCCACGGCACGCTGGAAGATGACGTAGCCATGGCGGCCGCGGTGCGCGAGACCGTTGGCCCGCACGTGCGCCTCACCATGGACGCCAACGGCTTCTGGAACTACGAACAGGCGCTGCAAACCATCCGCAAGCTGGATCCGCTGGAGCTGGAGCTGATCGAGCAGCCCCTGCCGCACTGGGACATCGAGGGCATGGCCCGCCTGCGGGGGCAGGTGCGTACGCCCATCTACGCCGATGAAGCGGCACAGGAACTGCACCACATCAAGGACCTCATCGACCGCCGCGCCGCCGATGGCCTCTTCATCAAGCTGCAGAAGGCGGGCGGCCTGCTCAAATCGCAGCGCTGGCTCACCCTGGCGCGGCTGTCGGGCCTGCCGGTGATGTGTGGCTGCATGATCGGCTCGGGCCTGGAGCACAGCCCGGCGGCGCATTTATGGACGGCCAATCAGTGGGCCTCGCAGTTTCTCAACGAGTCGCTGGGCCCGCTGAGCATCCATGGCGTGTGGGAGAGCAAGGACATTCCCGCCGGAGCCGATATTGCGCTGAATGTGCCGCGCTTCGAGAACGGCATGACCTATCCCAACGAAGGGCCGGGCTTGGGCATCGATCTCAACGAGGCGTTCTTGGTGCGCAACCTGACGGCGGGGATGGAAGTTCGCTCGGTCAGCCTGTAGGGTTGGCGGCTGCATGCAGCCAGCCGCCCTCCAACCAATCCTGCAACAACTCGCGCACGCCGGCCGAAGGCGGCCGCGCGGCGCATACCAGCCGCCGCTCATCGGCCAGGCGGCAGAGGTCGGCCGTCATGACCGGGCCGAGGATCTCGCCATTGATATAGCCACGCTTGCCGCGATACAGCATCCGGGTTCTGCTATCCAAGACCAGCGTGATGCCCGAGGGCCAGTCGTCGATCAGGTCGATGTCGGTTTCGGGGCCGTCGAACACCACGCCGGCCTTCGGTTCGCTCAGCCAGCGGCCCAGCGCATCGGCTATCAGGGCATCGTCGAAGCGCAGGCGCGCCACTTCATCGCGAGCCGCCTGGCACAGACGCTCCGGCAGGGCCGCGGGGGTGAGGGTGGCCGGCTGCCCCGGGTCGCGATAATGGCCGGCGCGCTTGCCCGCCATTTCGTCGTCCAGCAGGCGTTCGGCGGCCAGGTCCAGCACCAGCCGGGCCAGCTCCGCCTGGCTGGGCGAGCGAAAGCCGATCGAGATCGTCATGCAGTCGTCGGTCTCGGCCACGCCGTCGTGCGCCACGTGCGGCGGCAGATAGAGCATGTCGCCGGGCTCCAGCACATACTCGGCTTCGGGCGTGAAATTCGCCAGCACCTTCAGGGGCAGGTCGGGCAGCAGGTCGAGATCCCGCTGCTGGCTGACGCGCCAGCGCCGCCGGCCGCGCGCCTGCAGCAGGAAGACGTCGTAGCTATCGAAGTGCGGCCCCACGCCGCCGCCCTGGCTGGCCAGGCTGATCATGGCGTCGTCCAGGCGGGCGTCGGGGATGAAGCGGAAGCGGTCGCGCAGGGCGGCGATGCGTTCATCGAACAGATCGACGCCTTGTACCAGCAAAGTCCAGTCGGATTGAGTGGCGGGCGGCAGGCGAACCAAGGGCTCTTCGTGCGTGCCGCGACGCGATGGCGATGCGCGGAACAATTTTCTGGCCGGCGGCAGAAAAGGCCCGTTCGCCATCCGCCACTCGTCCTGCTCGCGCCAGACCAGGCGCGATTCCACCTCGTCGTTGCGCGCCAGCCGGCGCAGCGCGGCGGGAGTCACGGGCGAGCGCCAGGCGGGCAGGGCCTGGCGGATCAGCAGCGGTTTGCGCTGCCAATGCCGGCGCATGAACTGATCGGGGCTAAGGCCGCCCAGGAGGGGTGTGGATTGATCGGTAGAGGGCAGGGTCATGGTGGTGGGTTCTCGCGACTGGCGGTGGAGCTTATCCCGCCGCCCAGTGGGACGCTGTGGTGCCAAGGAGAGGTCGGCCCGGCGCTGAGCCGCCCGGCGCAGGCGCGGCGACGGAGTCAGGTCTGGTGGGTGTCGAGCTGTTGGCGCAGGCGGTACAGGGCGTCCAGCGCCTGCCGCGGTGTGAGGCTGTCGGGGTCCAGCGCCGCCAGTTCGCCCAAGACCGGGTGGGATTCGGGCGCGGCGGCTTCGGGCTCGGCGCCGAGCTCCGGCGCCGTATACGGCGGGGAGGGCAGATCATCGTCGTCTTCCGCACCGGCGTCGCCGCCAAAGAGGGAGAGTTGCGGCGTGGCTCCGCTGCCATACTCCAGCCGCTCCAACTCGCGCCGCGCCATCCGCAGCACGGCCGGCGGCAGGCCGGCGCGCTGCGCCACCTGGATGCCGTAGCTGCGGCTGGCCGGTCCTTCGCGCACCTCGTGCAGAAACACTACGCCTTCCGGGGTTTCGGCGGCGGCGAGGTGGATGTTGGCGGCTTCGGGCCGGTCTTGCGGCAGGCGCGTCAGCTCGAAATAATGGGTGGCGAACAGGGTGAGCGCCTGATTGTGCTGCAACAGCCGATGGGCGATGGCCCAGGCCAGGGCCAGCCCGTCGTAGGTGGAGGTGCCGCGGCCGATCTCGTCCATCAGCACCAGGCTGGCCGGCGTGCTGGCGGCGAGGATGGTGGCCGCCTCGGTCATCTCCATCATGAAGGTGGAACGGCCGCCGGCAAGGTCGTCGGCGGCGCCGATCCGCGTAAAGATGCGGTCGAGCGCGCCCACCCGCGCCTGCCGCGCCGGCACGTAGCTGCCGATGCGGGCGAGCAGGGCGATCAGCGCCACCTGCCGCATATAGGTGGATTTGCCGCCCATATTGGGCCCGGTGACCAGCAGCAGCCGGCGGCTGGCATGCATCTCGCAATTGTTGGGCGTGAAGCGCTCGATGCTGCGCTCCACCACCGGGTGGCGGCCCTGCACGATGTCGATCACCGGCGCATCGTCGAGCTGTGGCGGCACCCAGTCGTGATCGCGGGCGTGGCATGCCAGCGAGGCCAGGGCGTCGAGCTCGGCCAGCGCCGCGGCGGCTTCGGCCAGCGCGGGCACGTGGGCGCCCAGGCCATCCAGCACCTGCTCGAACAGCCATTTTTCGCGCGCCAGGGCGCGCTCCTGGGCGGACAGGATTTTGTCCTCCCATTCCTTGAGTTCGGGGGTGATGTAGCGTTCGGCGTTCTTCAGCGTCTGGCGGCGGCGGTAGTCGGCCGGCACGCGATCGGCCTGGCCGCGCGTGACTTCGATGAAGAAGCCATGCACCCGGTTGTACTCCACGCGCAGGTTGGCGATGCCGGTGCGCTCGCGCTCGCGGGCCTCCATGCGAACCAGGAACTCGCCGCTATGGCTTTGCAATTGCCGCAGTTCATCGAGTTGTGCGTCGAAACCTTCGGCGATCACGCCGCCATCGCGCACGGCCACGGCGGGCTCGGGCGCGATGGCCTGCCGCAGCCAGTCGCCCAGCGCCGGGTCGATGGCCAGGGCGCGACCCAGCTCGGCCAGCCGGCCAGGCCCCTCATTCGTGAGATTGGCGGCGGCGGACGCGATCCGTTCCAAATGTGCCTGTAATTCGGGCAGGATGGCCAGGGCATCCCGCAAGCTCGCCAGCTCGCGTGGCCGGATCGAACGCAGCGCACTGCGCGACGCCATGCGCTCCAGATCGGGCAGCGGCTTCAAGCCCCTCCGTAAAGCGTCTAGGCCGTCGGCCAGCAGGGTGCCGATGGCTTCCTGGCGCGACAACAGCGGCGCATTGTCGCGCAGCGGATGATGCAGCCAGCGGCGCAGCAGACGGGCGCCCATGGGCGTGGAGCAGTGATCGAGCACCGAAAACAGGGTTGGCGACTCTTCGCCGCGCAGGGTCTCGGTGAGTTCCAGATTGCGCCGCGTCGCCGGGTCGAGCCACACATACTGGCCGGGACGGTCGGCGCGCAACTGGCGCACATGGGCCAGGACCTGCGACTGGGTGCGGTTGACGTAGCGCAACAAGGCCCCCGCGGCCTGGATCGCCAGCGGCAAGTCTTCCACGTCGTAGCCGTCGAGCGTATCGGTGCCGAAATGCGCCGTCAGTGTCTGGCGGGCGTTGTCCGCCTCGAAATGCCAGTCGGGCGCCGTGCTCAGCGTGGCCGGCAGATCGCCGCAATCGGGCGGCAGCGGTTGCTGCTCCGGGATCAGCAATTCGGCGGGCGCAATGCGGTGCAACTCGCTGGCCAATTGCTCCGGTTCGCATTCGGCCAGGCGAAATTCGCCATTGGCCAGGTTGAGCCAGGCCAGGCCGTGCCGCCGCTGGCGCCGCACGTTGGCGCTCACCAGCGCGGCGATGGCGCGATCGGCCTTGGCGGGCAGCAAGGCTTCGTCGGTGAGGGTCCCCGGCGTGACGATGCGCACGATGCGCCGCTCCACCGGCCCCTTGCTGGCGGCGGGGTCGCCGATCTGTTCGCAGATCGCCACCGATTCGCCCAGCGCCACCAGACGGGCGAGATAACCTTCCAGCGCATGGAACGGCACCCCCGCCATGGGGATGGGCTGGCCGTTGGAGTTGCCGCGGGTGGTGAGGGTGAGATTGAGCAGCCGCGCCGCGCGCTCGGCGTCGTGGAAGAACAGCTCGTAGAAGTCGCCCAGGCGGTAGAGCAGCAGCAGCGGACCGGCTTCCGCCTTGAGGCCGAGATACTGCTGCATCATGGGGGTGTGACCGGAAGTGTCTAGTTTATCCATTAAGTCAATTACTTAGGAATCATGCTGCCAACTTTTTGGGCAAATTTGGGGCAATTTTAGCTATGGTTTGCAGTCCCACTCGGATACGCTCATCCAACGACTGCGCGTAGCGTTCAATCTGTGGGCCCAGCCATTGGGCTCTGACGCGGTCGACATCTGCGTTGCTTTCTGGCGGTAGCGGAGGAACAGGGGCTGTCCCGTGGAGGGCCATTTCGCTTACGCTGGCCAGTGACTGGCCAAATCAAACGACAGTTGCCGCTGATGGCGAATCGAGAGCAGATACACCGTGTCCTTGATGTGCGCATACAGCAGCAGGTAGTGCGTCATTACGTACTCGCGCAGTTCGCTGCCTGGGGCAATGGCGTTGAGTTGTTCAGTCAGTCGCGTCATGCCGTTGTTTGTCTCCACGGAGCGGGCGGGGCGCTCGAGGAATGACCGGCCCATGCCGGGAAAACGTTCCAGATTAGGGATGACGATCTCTGTCAGTTCGTCCAGCAGCGCATCGAATGCTTGCGGGGCTTCGGCTTGCAGCAGGAACGCTTCGACCTCTTCAAGGTTGCGCTCGAAGTTGGCGGTGAGTTTGACGGTACGGCGGGCTGTCACGGCGCGCAGCGGTCCGTTAACTGACTGTTCTGGTGGCGCGGTGGTGCTTGAGGACAGACAGGGTTCTGCGAGCGTCTTTTACCTTGCCTGCCGATATATCGGCCAAGCCCTTGCTGGCGTCTTCGATCAACAGTAAATGGATGCGCTCGCGCTCCAACTGGTGGTAATAATCCAGTCGCTGGGCGTCGATGATGGCTACGTAGCTTTCGCCGTTTTTTGTGACGATTTTCTCGGCCCCGGCCTTCACCTGGTCGGCCAGCTCGGACAGATTGGCCCTGGCTTGGGACAGCGGGATGACATCGCTGGCTGAGATGGACATGACGGACTCCATAAGCTGTTATTTTGTACAGAATAACGTGCATTATACCGTGGAGGTGCGTTTTTGCGAGGAGGTCTTTTTTGACTGCGGGCCAAAGCGCAAGCCCCGGTGCACCTCGCGGCCTGCATGCCGCTCGGCTGGGCGTTGTATCCCACGCGGGATCCCTATCGAGGCGCCTTTAGTTCGGCCACGCCGAACCCAAACTGGGCGCGGTGCTCGGGCGAGAAGTCGTGGTAGGCGATGCCCAGCACGTCCATTTCCACGCCGGCGGTTACCAGGGCAAGCTGTCAGGGATCTTGATGCCGGCAATGATGTCGGACATGTTGCTTGCTCCTGGGTCAGGCAAGCCTCCGCCGAGACACAACGAAGCACTCGGATATCCAATGATGAGGATTCATCAGGGGAGGGCATTGCAGTGGTGGTGAGCGTTTGCGCACCGATCTGGCAGGCGATTCCGCTCTTCTCTTTTATAGGCCGTGGCAGCCCCGGGAACAATGCGGATCAGGCGTCGTATCGCGCCAAAATGACGGCTTTTCTTCACCACGCGTCCAGGCGCAAGTCCCCGTCATCCTGACGGAGTGCTTCACATCGCCCGTGCTCTGGCCAAGACGCTACGCGTCCGCCCGATCAGTTTTCCGCCATTGTCTGGCCCTGGAAGCTGGAGCGGTACTCGGCGGGCGTGACGCCAAGACGTTCACGAAACACCAGCCTCATGCGATCCGCCGTGCCGAATCCACAGTCGAAGGCGACCGTTTTCAAGGGGAGATCGGTACTTTCCAACACCATGCGGGCAGCATCAATACGAGCCCGGAGGACGAATTCGTGGGGTGTGATCTCGGCCTCCTGCACAAAATGCCGGCTGAGGTGCCGCGTACTCATGCCAACGAGATCCGCCAGGACTGAAGCGTATAACGTTCACGGATGTTCGCCTTGACGTGCTCTTCGATGCGAGCAACAGGCGAGGTGGGCTGGAGTGCTGAGATAAGGGCTGAACTGCGACTGCCCGCCTTGGCGCTGCGCGACCACCACCAGCCTTTTGGCAACCGCCAGAGCGAGTTGCGCCCCATGGTGCTCGCGTACCAGGGCCAAAGCCAAGTCGATGCCCGCCGTCACGCCTGCGGAGGTGATCAGCCGGCCGTCGCGCACGTAGATGGCGTCGGGTTCGACCTTGGCGGAAGGGAAGTCGCTTGCCAGTTGTTGGGCATTGCGCCAGTGTGTGGTAACACGCTGGCCACATCCAGCGCCTGTACGCCCTCATGTATGGCAAACGCAATCCTGCGGGTCATGATGGGTTTTCCGGCAGAACATGACGGGCGATGAGCTCCAGGGTTTCACGAGCCGGCATGCCGTTCGGCACGATATTGAGAAGCGCGTGGTGGGTGCCCGCATCCCGCATGGATTCCAGCACATCGACCAGCGCACGCGAGCCGAGGCGATAGCCGATCTCGATGTCTTCGGCCGGAGCCGCCTGATCTTCGAGAAGTTCGATGCGCAGCGCCACACTGAAACTACGAAACTGGCCGCCCGCGGAGCGCTCGACCGCCGTGCGCCAAAGCTCATGGCGGCCTTGTTGGACGGCAGGCGAGCGATGGTAGGTCGCCCATCCGGGCGCGTTGCGCGCAATCCAGTCGAGGCTCTGGCCACCGGAGCCCAGAGCGAGCATGGGGATGCGGCTTTGTGCGGAGGGCCGAAGCTCGAAGTCGACGGCGGGATCGGATACGACTCGCGTGATACGTGACGGTTGCTCCAGCGCCGCGGCGAGCTCGGCCCAGTGCGCGCGATAGAGCTCCCTGCGGTGGTTGGAGTCCTCGCCGAACGCCGCAAACTCTTCGCGCCGATCGCCGGAGCCAACGCCAAGAACCAAGCGGCCCGGCGCCAAATAGTCGAGCGAGATCGCCGCTTTGGCGATATGAAGCGGATGCCGGAGCGTCAGCACGGTCGCCGCGGTGCCGATCACGATACGTGAAGTCGTGGCGGCAATCGCTCCCAGCATGACGAAGGGATCCGGATGGCCGAAGGATTCGGGATACCAGGGGCCGTTCAGCGGAACATCGCGCACCCAGACCGCGGCGAAGCCGAGCTGCTCGGCAAGCGCCGCTAACTCGACCTGCTCGCGAAAGTCGACATTCTCGGTGTCGGTGGCACGGATCGGAAGCACAAGACCGACCGACATCCGGCCTTCGCGGAACAGGCTGTCACGAGGTGCCGGCTGCTGGGACATGGGCAATCTCCTTTCCTTTCTGGAGCGGATGCGGGGTGTTTGGCCGATCTGGGCGCGCCTGCCCCGAGCTCAACGAGGGCCGTGTAAGGGTGGCCGATTGTAGGGCACCGGCGGAGAGTTGCTCAATGGCGCGGCCTGTCGTCACGGGAGCGGGGCGTTCTCGGATGCCGCCGCGGGCCGCCGTAGCCCCAGCCATAGTCCACCTGCTCGCCGGCCAGTTCGGTCAGAAACCAGCCATAGCTATAGCCATCGCCGGTCCAGGGCGATTGCGTACGCAATTGCCACGAGGCCTCGATCCATGCGCGAGATAGCAGGCGCTGGCCTGAAGCGATCACACCGCCTCGGCGATACAGTTCGCCGAAGGCCAGCAGCGACCGAGGGCTCATGGCCATCTCGTTGCCGCCGAGATAGACGCCCTGCGGGTCGCGGGTCCAGGCCGTAATCGTGAGTTCGTCGAGTGGGCCGAGCCAGTCGCGGGCCAGTTGCAGCATGGAACGATCCGTCAGGCGGGTCAGGATGGCCGAGAGCAGGTGGGGGGATCCGGTGGAATAGATCATCCTGCCTCCCGGCGCATCTTCGAAAGGCCGTGCCAGCGCGGTGCGCACCCAGTTGCGGCTCGTCACCCAGGCGCCATACTGAGGGCCCGAGGTGGACGCCAACCCCGCCTGCATCGATAGCAGGTGACCGATGGTCAACCACCGCATGCGGGGATCGGGTTCGCTCGGCAAGTCTTGCGGCAGCAGCGCAGCCACGGCCTGATCCGGCCCGTCGAGGACGCCCTTGTCGATCGCGATGCCGACCAGGGCGGAGATTACCAATGTCGAGGCGGATTTGATATTGGTCGCGGCGGTGGGAGTATGACCTCGGTAGCCTCGCTCCGCAACGATGCGGCCCTGGTGGGCCAGGATGACGGTCTGCAGTGGCGCCAGCGACTGGGCTTCGTTGAGAACGGCATCGAGTGCCGCAGCCGGGTTTTCCGGTTCCTCGTTGGGGATGGACGAACACTCGTCTGTGCTTGTGCCGGAAGGACCGACAGACCCACAAACAAGGTCAGCGCCATGATGGCAAGCTTAAAGCGTTGCGCCACGATTCGACGTGGTACAAAACTTTGAAACCTCACGAGAGATAGGAGCAAGTATTCATGGCTGATACGAAACGTGTCGTGATTATCGGTGGTCATGGCAAGGTGGCTTTGCTGGCGGCGGGCAAGCTCCAGGCCGCCGGCTACGGAGTCGATTCGATAGTTCGTAATCCCGGCCATGGTGACGCTGTGCGACACGCGGGTGGCAATCCCGTCGTGCTCGATATCGAGAGCGCGGGAGTCGAGGAGCTGGCATCGGCATTTTCGGGCGCCGACGCCGTCGTGTTCTCGGCAGGCGCCGGCGGTGGCAACCCGCAGCGTACCCATGCCGTGGATTATGAGGCCGCCACTCGCGCCATGGCCGCCGCCGATCAGGCGGGGGTCCGGCGGTTCATCATGGTTTCTTACGCGGGGGCGGGTGAGGATGTCCATCGGCTCGACGCCACGCATTCGTTCTATCCCTATGCCAGGGCCAAGCACGATGCGGATGCGAAACTGCGTGACAGTGCGCTGGACTACACCATCCTCGGCCCGGGCCTGCTCACCACCGAACCGGCCACCGGGAAAATCCAGCGAACTGAAGCCCTGGGCAACGACTGGCCGGATGATAAACGTGTCACCTCGCGCGAGAACGTCGCCGAGGTGATTGCGCATGTCATCAAGACCCATGCGGCTGTACGCCAGACCGTGAACTTCTATGATGGCGACACGCCGATCGGCGAGGCGATAGAACGCTGAGTCGGGCCCTGCTTTAAGCCGTGTCTTTGGGCATCAGTTTTTCACCGCCGTTGTTTGCGCGGACTCATCCCGCGTTTGGGCCATTCGCTCATCCGCATTGAATCGGCGCCGATAGTCGCCCGGCGTCAACCCGACGATGCGGGTGAACACCTTGCGAAAAGCGCCGGGATCGCTGTAGCCCACCTCCCAGGCGACGGTGTCGATGGGCGCAACGGTGGTTTGCAGCATCCTTCGCGCCCGGCCTACACGCAGGCGTTGAGTGTAGTCGGTGGTGGTCATGCCGGTGGCCTTGCGGAATCGTCGAAGAAACGTGCGCTCTTCCAGGTTGGCACGCCTGGCCATGTCGGCCAGCGAGACATCCTTCGCGCCGGTCTCTTCCAGCCAGTGCTGAATGGCGAGGATGGCGTCATCACCGTGGGACAGGCGTGGCGCAAAGGCGCTGTAGTAGCGCTGTTGCCGCCCAGGCGGATCGACCAGCAGCATTTGCGCCGTATCGATCATCACTGCGGCGCCCAGGTAGCGATCCACCAGCCGCAAGCCCAGATCGGTCCAGGCCATGGCTCCGCCGGCGGTCAGAATGTCGTCGGAATCGATGATCAGTTGATCCACGTCCAGGTTGACGTCTGGAAAGCGTTCGATGAACTTCTCCGCATAAAGCCAGTGGGTGGTTATCGTGCGACCCGCAAGCAGCCCTGTTTCGCCGAGCAGGAAAGCACCCGCGCAGACAGAGGCGAGCGTGGCGCCCGCCTGATGCCGGGCAAGGAGCCAAGCCAGATAAGGCTGCGCACAGAGCGAGGAGAGAGGCTCTTCGAGGCTGGGCGGCAGGATCAGCACTTCAGGGCAGCCGCTCTTGGAGGGCAGAGAATCGTACACACGGACAGGTTCCCGTTGCGCGTCTTGCAGTTCCCAGTGGCTGATGCGCAGCGTTGGCACGTGTACCTCGCCATGCCGGGCCGCCAGTTGCTGGGCGAGCACCAGCAGATCGGTCAGGCCGAGCACGGCCGCCATCTGAGCGTTCGGATACAGGACGATCCCGATTTCAATCGGCGGATTCTTGGGCATGCGTCTGTGATCTCATGGGCACTGGCGCGCGCGGCCGAGCGGCGCGGCTTCCACCACGCTTGAGGAGCCGAGCATCGCGCGGGCGGCGGCCGCGTGTGTCGGAAAAAGGGCTTTTGCCGTGATCAGGCCGCCAGATACTCATCGGTGGACTTCACCGTGCCGTAGCCAAACTCGAAGGCGGCCATCATGGCGGCATGCACCTGAGCGGCAGGCACCTTGACGCCATTGAATTCGAGGTCCAGCGTGGCGCAGGCATCATGCAGAACGGTGGTGGGATAGCCCATATCGACGGCGGCGCGCACGATGGCGTCGACGCACATGTGGCTCATCGCCCCAACCACGACCACCTCTTCGACGTTGTGCGCATCGAGTTGTGGCTTGAGGTCGGTATCGCGGAAGGAGTTGATGTAATTCTTGACGATGACGGGCTCATCGCCGAGGGGCGCTACCGCAGGCTGGATTTCCACGCCCTCGGTGCCGGAAACGAATACGGGCGCTTCGCCGCTGGCGAACTCGTGGCGGATGTGGAAGATCGGGATTCCTTTCTCTCGTGCGTCCGCCATGGCGCGCGCCGCATTGGCGGCGGCTGCCTCGATTCCCGAAAGGGGCAGTTTGCCGGTTGGCAGGTATTCGTTTTGCAGATCGACAACAATCAAGCCGCGCTTGCTCATGAACTTCTCCTGTAGGGTGAACCCATCATCAACGTAGCGATATGTTCGCCCGACAACGGCTGCGCGCATAGTGGCGATCACGACAAAACCCGGGGTGATGTGGACAAAGTGTGGTTATCTCGCTTTCAGGGGACTGGGAGCCGGCGGGGCCGTTATAGCTCCGGTTCTGTCGTGGACGACTCGTTCGGGCGGCGTGCGAGAGGATGTTTTGGTTCGAAAATGAGCAGGGCGAGCGCACGCAAGCCACCGTGTAGATATAGAATCTAGCCCGGCTGACGTGGCGAACAAGGTTTTTACCTTCGTCGATAAATAGAGCGCTGCCGCACATTGCGACGCTTTGGTGGCTTGGTGAATAAGGCTGCGGTGCTTTCTGTGAAATGCATTTGGCATTTGGCCTGGAGCTATTCGAGCGGAAGAAGGTATGGAAAAATTGAGAGGCGTACTCGAAGCCCGCCAAGTCATCATTTATTTTCTGGCGATTCTTGGCGGCGCCGTGTTTGGGCTGGCCGTGCCCGCGGCCAGTGTTTTCGAGGGCGTCATGAATCCCGCTTTGGCGGTGATGCTGTTTGCCACCTTTTTGCAGGTGCCGCTGGCGGAAATCGGTGCGGCATTGCGCAATGTTCGCTTTATTGCCGCGCTGGTTATGGCGAACTTCGTGGCGATGCCTGCTATTTCCGCCGGCTTGATCCAGTTTTTGCCGACGGATCCCATGCTTCGCCTGGGCGTGCTGTTTGTTTTGCTCACGCCCTGCATCGATTACGTCATTACCTTCACTCACGTGGGCAGGGGCAATGCCCGTCTGTTGCTAGCCATGACTCCCATGCTGCTGGTTTTGCAGATGTTGCTTCTGCCGGTTTATCTGAATGTCATGCTGGGGAGCGAGGTCTCGAATATCGTGGAGGCAGGGCCATTTCTTCAGGCCTTCATCTGGCTGATCGTCGTGCCGCTCGCATTGGCGACGGTCATGCAGGCGCTGATGCGTCGTCATCAAAAGCTGGCCAAAGCCGGCCAGGTGCTTGATTTGCTGCCCGTTCCAGCCACCGCATTCGTGCTGTTCGTTGTGTTGGCCTCGGTCATGCCGAAAATCGGCCTGGCTCAAGACGCGGCCTTGCGTGCAGCGCCGATCTATATTGCTTTTGCGCTGATTGCGCCGCTGATCGGCAAGCTCGCAGCAGGTCTCATGCGCCTGGATGCCATATCGGCCAGAGCCGTCTCGTTCTCGGCATCCTATCGCAATTCGCTGGTCATTTTGCCGCTCGCCTTCGCCGTGCCCGGGGGCGTTCCGTTGCTGCCGGCAATCATACTGACGCAAACCATCGTTGAGTTGTGTTTCTTGCCCGTGTATGTGCGTCTGATTCCCCGATTGTCCGGAGCGCCGTTCACCCGTAGCGACTAATGGTCCAGGTTTTTATTGCGAAGCGGATCGTCCCGCGTCGTGAGCCATAGCCCTATCACACAGAAGGCCGGAAACCATTCGGCGCTAATCCAGCTGGATGTCGATCTCTTTCAGAACCGCGCCCCACTTTTTGGATTCGGCCTTGACGAACGAATCCAGCTCCTCCGGGGTGCTGGCCGCGGGCTCGGCGCCCAGGGCCACCAGCTTTTCCTTGATCTCGGGCGAACGCAGAATCGTCGTGACCGCGGTGTTGAGCCGTTGAATCACGGGGGCGGGGGTGCCGGCGGGCGCAAAAAGACCATACCAGGCGCTGGCCGCGTAACCCGGCACGGTCTCGCCAATGGTGGGCACTTCGGGCAGGGCGGAGGAGCGCTCCGGGTTGGCCACCGCGATGGCCCGCAGCTTGCCTTGCTGCACATAAGGCAAGGCGGTGGCCATGTCGAAGGTCATCGCGACGCGCCCGCCAAGCACATCGGGAATGGCGGGAGCCAGCCCTTTATAAGGCACGTGCTGGATATCCACCTTTGCCATCGATTTCAGCAGTTCGCCGGCCAAATGCTGGGAAGCGCCCATGCCGCCCGAAGCATACTGCAGCGAGCCCGGGTGCCGGCGCGCATGGTCCAGCAATTGTTGGGTGGTTTGGATGGGCAGCGACGAGTTCATCACCAGCAGCAGCGTGCCGGTGGCCGCCAGGGTGATGGGGGCGAAGTCTTGGGTGGGGTCGTACGGCATTTTGGAGTACAGGAACGGGTTCGTGGCGTTGGTGCCGATCGAACCCATCAGCAAGGTATGACCATCGGGCCGGCTGCGCGCCACTTCGGCCGCGCCGATGTTGCCGCCGGCGCCGGTCTTGTTCTCCACCACCACCTGCCAGCCTTCATTGACCGTCAGTTGCTCGGCGATCAGCCGCGCCAGAATATCGGTCAGGCCGCCCGCGCCAAACGGTACGATGATGTGGATCGGCTGGCTGGGATAGGCCGCAGCCGGGGATGATGCGCTTGCCGCGCCCGGTGTCGCCCCGAATAGCGCTCCCAACGCCAGGCAGGCGGTGGCGGCGGAAAATCGGATCGTCCGACGTGTTTGAAAACGTGTGGTCATGAGTGTCTCCTCGTCCTTCCATTGCCTGGCTACCAGGTCATGTTTGCACTACCGTGGCCCTTCAAGAATCGCGCCGTTGGCGCGCAAGCGTTGGCGTAGCTGTTTGACGTCGATGGTCCGGAAGTCGTCTGCCCCGGGGGTATCGCGCAGCATGGCGGCGGCAGTGCCGGCGGCTTGCCCCATGGCCATGCAAGGTCCCATCACCCGCACCGATCCATGGGCCGGGCGATCCGCGGAAACGCAGCGTCCGGCGATCACCACGTTGGCGACGCCGGCGGGAAGCAACGCGCCCCAGGGAATGTCGTAGGAGCCGCCGCCATCGACGGGGATGCGCACCTGGCCCGCGCCATCCTGGTGGATGTCCACGTGATGGCAGCCGCGGCCGATGCCGTCGGGGCGCTTACGCGCCCGCAGGACGTCGGATTCGGTCAGCGAGGCGTCGCCCTCGATGCGCCGGGTCTCGCGGATGCCGATGCGCGGCGCCAGGCCGGAGAGCCGGGCGTCTTCAAAACCGGGCACTTCGGCCTGCATGAACGCCAGGCAGACCTCCACCTGCTGGGTCAGGGAGCCGAGGGTCGCGCTCAGGTCGAGGGTACGGGTGGCGTCGATATTGGCGACCCGGGTGGAGTTCAGACACACCTCGCCGCGATGGGTCGAGGTCGGCTGGATCATGATGAGCGCGGTGGGATACAGGCGCTGTTGTTCAATGGCCTTTGCCAGCAGCGGCCCATCGCCCTTCAGGAAAACGGTGGGCTGGCCTTGTTCGCGCAAGGCTTCGGCGATCTGGGCATCGGTGCGTCCGCCCCGGATGGCTTCGCTCTCGCCGAGCGCAAAGTGCTGCGGCGCCGAACGAACGAAATCCAGCAGCCGGGGAGTGTCGACGCCGGCCATCCGGAACATGATCGACACCGGTTGGAACTGGCCTTTCTCGCCGCTTTGATAGCGCGCGCCCGCCAGCACGGCCAGATCGCCGTCGCCCGAGGCGTCGACGAAAACGGGAGCCTCGACGCGCGTCATGCCCGCTTTGTTCAGGATGTGCACAGCGCTCACGTGGCCATCGTGGGCGTCGGCGCCGAACACGAAGCTGTGCAGCAGCAGGGTAACGCCATGCTTGGCCAGCAGGCCGGACACGGCCAGTTTCATCACTTCGGGGTCGTAGCAAACGTAGTGGATCAGACGCCAGTCGTTCAAGGCGCCGATGTATCCGTCCAGGCGCCGGCATTCGTCGAAGAGCTCGCGCGCCACGCCGCCCACGACCCACTCGCCATGCGCATTGACCGCGCCATCAACGGCCATGCCTGTCAGGAGCTCGCCGCCGGGCATGGGCCCGGCCTCGATCAGCACCGTGTGCTTGCCTTCGCGCGCGGCCGAGATGGCGGCGCAGACGCCCGCCGCGCCGGCGCCGAGCACCACGACGTCGGCGCGTAGAGTGGCAGGGGCTGCTTGATCGTTCATTGATGGCTCCATGGAACATTGAACAGGTGCCCCGGCACCGTTGCGCCGTTGCTCGCGGCGATCGGACCAGGGTTATCGAATGCGGCGCCCGAGGCGGGCCTTGCATCGTGGCCTGGGCTTCCGGCCGGAGGGCCGGAATGCTTCGCGGCGGAGCGGCCGTCGTATAGTCGGGGACTCGCCGCCCATCCACGAAACGATTATGGTTGAAGGCGATTCGTCACGACGCTGGCTGGTAATGCCGTTTGTTCATACTATGAAAATCTCGTCGAAGCCCTTGCAGTCCGACCCCCGGAGCGGCGAGGGGGCTCAGTTGCTGCATCGCACCTTCCGCGTGCTGCGCGCGCTGTCGGCGCGGCACCGCACGGGCTGGCGGCTTTCCGAGCTTGCGGCCTATTGCGACCTGCACCATTCCACTACCCACCGCATCTTGGCGGGGCTGATCCAGGAAGAAATGGTGGTGCGCGATCCGGTAACGCGGCGCTATGGGCTGGGACGGCTGGCGTTCGAACTCGGCGTTGCGGCAACCACCCGCTACGACTGGAAGTCGCTGGGCGCCGCCGCGTTGGACCGCTTGGCGCAACGCACGGGCGATACCGCCTTCTTCAATCTGCGCAGCGGCCACGAATCCGTCTGCATCGACCGCCGCGAAGGCGGCTACCCCCTGAAGGCGCTGGCCGTCGAGGTGGGCGCCCGGCGCCCCTTGTGCGTATCGGCCGGCGGCGCGGCCATCCTGGGCCGGCTGAGCGACGACGAGGTGGGCACCATGCTGGCGGCCAGCATGCCCTACCTGGAACGCTTTGCGGCGCCGCGCATGGAAGCGGTGCGGCGCATGCTGGGAGAATCGCGCCGCCTGGGATATGGCTACAACCGCGAAATGATCATCCCGGGCGTGTGCGCGCTTGGCGTCGCCGTTACGGGGCGCGACGGCGCTCCGGTGGCCGCGCTCAGCGTCGCGATGGTTACCTCCCGCCTGAAGGGCAAGCGGCGGGCGGAAGTCCACCAACTGCTGGCGCACGAGGCCGACGAGCTGACGCGCCTGTTGCAGGCGCGCTAAGGTGTGACCGGCGTATGATGAGCTGGCCCTCAATCCCGGTTTTCGGCGCACCGCCCAGGCTGCGGCGCTGCCGAAAAGACGATAACGGTATTAATATGTCGCCCGTGAGATATTCATGCAGTGATTCCGCAGCCCCCTAGGTCGGGGCTGCTTCCATTTCAGGTTTGACGATAAGGTAGTAAAGATGTCTTCTCCCGACGCAGCGATCGAGCCCCTGCGCACCCGTCTTGAACACGATCTGATCGGCGATCGTGACATCCCGCAGGATGTGTACTACGGGGTGCATACCTTGCGGGCGGTCGAAAACTTCCCGATCTCGGGGCAGCGGCTGTCCAGCCGGCCCGATCTCATCGTGGCGCTGGCGGCCATCAAAGAGGCGGCCGCCCTGGCCAACATGGAGCTGGGCGTGCTCGACCGCACCCTTGGCGACGCCATCGTGGCGGCCTGCCAGGAGATCCGGCAGGGCGGCCTGCACGATCAGTTCGTGGTGGACTTGATCCAGGGCGGCGCCGGAACCTCCACCAACATGAACGCCAACGAGGTGATCGCCAATCGCGCGCTGGAGCTCCTTGGCCATCCCCGCGGCGCCTATCAATATCTGCATCCCAACGAGCACGTCAATCTCAGTCAGTCCACCAACGACGTCTATCCCACCGCCCTCAAGCTGTCCGCCTGGGTCGGCATCGCGCGGCTGATCGATGCCATGAGCAAGCTGCGCGAAGCCTTCGCCGCCAAGGCGGAAGAGTTCGCGGATGTGCTCAAGATGGGACGTACGCAGTTGCAGGACGCCGTGCCCATGACGCTGGGCCAGGAGTTCGGCACCTATGCGCTCATGCTGGCGGAAGACGAGGTCCGGCTCGACAAAGCCGTGCAATTGATCCGCGAGATCAACCTGGGCGCCACCGCCATTGGCACCGGCATTGCGGCACACCCCGACTATGCGGCCACGGTGTGCAAGAAGCTGTCGGCCATTACCGGTGTCGACCTCGTGACCGCGACCGACCTGGTGGAAGCCACGCAAGACTGTGGCGATTTCGTCCAGCTCTCCGGCGTCTTGAAGCGGGTGGCCGTCAAGCTGTCCAAGACCTGCCACGACCTGCGCCTGCTCTCTTCGGGCCCGCGCGCCGGCTTCAACGAGATCAACCTGCCGGCGCGCCAGGCGGGCTCGTCGATCATGCCGGGCAAGGTCAACCCCGTGATCCCGGAAGTGGTCAACCAGGTGGCCTTCGAAGTGATTGGCAACGACGTGACCATCACCATGGCTGCCGAAGCCGGCCAATTGCAGCTGAACGCCTTCGAACCCATCATCTTTTATAGCTTGTCGCGCTCCATCGCCCATCTCACGGCGGCCTGCCGCACGCTCGAGATGCATTGCGTCCGCGGCATCACCGCCAACCGCGAGCGGCTTCGTTCCATGGTGGAACAATCGATTGGCATCATCACCGCGCTCAACCCCTACATCGGCTATCGCAACGCCACCGAGATCGCGCTCGAAGCCGATCGCACGGGGCGCGGCGTGTATGAACTGGTGCTGGAGAGGAATCTGATGCCCAAGGAGCAGCTCGATGCTGTGCTGTGTGTCGAGGCGCTGACCAAGCCGCAGCCGTTGTTGAAGTAGATCTTCACGGCGCCTCCAAACCCCGGTGATCTGATACTCCGGGGCGGAGGGCTGGGCACCAGGAGCTCCGTGGCCGGACGGGCTAGACGGATTCCAGTTCGCCCTGTCGAGGTTCCACGGTGCGCAGAGTAGCTTGAAGGACTTCGTCAAGCTCGGCGCTGCGTAAATCGAAGCGCGTTTGCAGCGTGAGCCACGACTGCGCATCGCCGCCGAAATAACGGCTCAGGCGCAATGCCGTATCGGCCGTGACGCCGCGTCGTTCAAGCACGATATCGTTGATCCGCGAAGCCGGCACCCGGAGTTGGCGGGCGAGGGCGTTGGCGCTCATGCGCAAAGGCTTCAGGTAATCCTCGCGCAGCACCTCGCCGGGATGGACGGGGCGCATACCGTTTTTCATCATGGTTTGGTACCTCTAGGCCATGCCAAGTCACGAGTGGGTGGGCGGCTAATGATAGTCGACGATTTCGACGTCGGCCGGCCCGTCGTCGGTCCATCGAAAACAGAGACGCCACTGATCATTGAGACGGATACTGTACTGACCCGCACGATCACCGCTCAGCTTCTCTAGGTGGTTACCCGGCGGACTTCGTAAGAAACTCAACGTGTTGGCCGAGTCCAGCTGAGTCAGCTTTCGCTCGGCGACTCGTTGAATGTTGGCGAAGTGGCGTGAGTACCCAGTAGTAAACAGCCGCTCGGTATCCGGGCAATTGAAGGAGACGATCGCCATTTTATATCGTTTACCGGTATCAGGTAAGTGTTGTGGCGCGCAAACGCTGTCTGTGGGGCCTTGCGAACACTGTGGTGGGGGTCTCAAAGGGTAGCGCGATGAATTGTCCGTTACTGAAAGTGTGTAACCAACGGACACTTTGGCGACTGCCTGCACGGCAGAAAGGCGAATCTGGCTGGCGCCCTCGCACATGATTTTCTAAGCTGCTTTTACAGCAGTAAGATAATTATTGCGCCCTCGCATATGATGGAGAAATTAAGGTTTTCCCGAATAGGCTGGACCCTAGCGTTCGATTAAATCGTTCTGTATGAACGACATCGCCCCCTCAGACCTAAAAAGCATCCTGCACTCCAAGCGGGCCAATATCTATTACTTGGAACATTGCCGGGTGCTGGTCAACGGCGGCCGCGTCGAGTATGTAACCGACGCCGGCAAGCGTTCGTTGTACTGGAATATTCCCATTGCCAACACCACCAGTATCTTGTTGGGCACGGGCACGTCCATCACCCAGGCCGCGATGCGCGAATTGGCAAAGGCCGGTGTGCTGGTGGGCTTTTGCGGCGGGGGTGGAACACCTTTGTTCACGGCCAACGAAGTGGACGTGGAGGTGGCATGGCTGAGTCCTCAAAGCGAATACCGACCCACCGAGTATCTGCAAGCCTGGGTACGCTTTTGGTTCGATGACGAACTGAGGTTGATGGCCGCCAAGGCGTTACAGCAAGCACGTGTGCAGCGCTTGCGCCAGGAGTGGCGGCATCGTCAGTTGCACGAGGCTGGCTTCGACGTCGAGACCGCCCGGTTGGACGAAGCGCTCGACCGCACCTTACGCCAGATTCAGGTGGCCGAGGACACGACCAGTTTGCTGACGGAAGAGGCGCGGTTGACCAAGCTGTTGTTCAAGCTCGCGGTCGACACGGTCGGTTATGGCGAATTCACCCGTGCCAAGCGGGGTTCCGGCACGGATCCAGCCAACCGTTTTCTGGATCACGGCAACTATCTGGCTTATGGCCTGGGAGCGACGGCTTGCTGGGTGCTGGGGCTGCCGCACGGCCTGGCGGTGCTGCATGGCAAAACGCGGCGGGGCGGATTGGTGTTCGACGTAGCGGATCTGGTGAAGGACGCGAGTATCCTGCCCCAGGCTTTTTTGTCGGCCATGCGTGGCGATGATGAGCAGCAGTTCCGTCGCAACTGCATCGAGGCGTTGACGCGTGGCGAGTCTCTGGATTTCATGATCGATACGGTCAAAGAAACGGCCGTCGGCATGGCACGCCTGGCAGAAGCGCACGGCCAGGGCCAGGGCGGGGCGGCGTGAATGTTCTGCTGATTTCCCAGTGCAACAAGCGCGCCCTGACGGAGACGCGCCGGATCCTCGACCAGTTTGCCGAGCGGCGCGGCGAGCGTACATGGCAAACAGCAATCACGCAGGCGGGACTGGATACCTTGCGCAAGCTATTGCGTAGAACGGCACGCAAGAACACGGCAGTGGCTTGCCACTGGATCCGCGGCATCAACCATAGCGAGTTGCTGTGGATCGTGGGCGATGCCAGGCAGTTCAACGCCGAAGGCGCGGTGCCAACCAATACGACGGTACGCGATGTCCTGCGGCGCAAGGACGAGAACGACTGGCATAGCCTGGCCCTCATACGTCAGCTGACGGCCTTGGCGGCGCTTCTGCACGACCTTGGCAAGGCCTGCGTGGCGTTCCAAGCGCGTTTGGACGGTGGCCGGCGGCATGATAAGAACCGTTACCGACACGAGTGGATCTCCGTGCGCTTGTTCCAAGCCTTCGTTGGCCAAGACGATGATGCGGCCTGGTTGCAGCGGTTGGTCGATGGTGGCGGCGAGAGTGTGGACGAGGCGGTTTATGAGGCGCTTTGGAGGGATCACGCGAGTGGTCGTTTATTGCGTGATGGCCTCGACGCCGCCGCCACTCAGGACAAGCCCTTTGCCTTGAATGGCCTGCCTCCACTGGCGCGAGCTGTCGCCTGGCTGGTGTTTACGCACCATCGTCTTCCGGCATTACCGCGCAGCAGTACCGAGACCAGCGAAGCGAAGCTCTGGCATGGTCGGCGGCTTGGCAGCGTGAACGGCGCGGAGTTGTCTGGTGCGATCCACCGAATGGATGCGGACTGGAACGAGCCTTGGATACAGGGCCCTGCAGCCATGAGTCGCACCGATATCGAGCCTTATTGGACGTTCGCTCATGGCTTGCCGGTGAGCACTCCTTTGTGGCGCAAGCGCGCGGCACGCATTGCGCAAAGCCTGCTCAAAAGCCTTCGGCTTGGTGGGGACAGCTTGAGGGATCCGTTTGTCATGCATATGTCGCGGCTGGCGCTGATGCTGGCGGACCACCATTACTCCAGTCTCAAGGATGAGACGAAACGGGTGCGAGGAACCAAAAACTACCCGCTATTTGCCAATACCGATCGCACGACGGGCGCTCGCCTGCAGCGCCTGGATGAACACCTGCTGGGCGTGGAGCTGCATGCCAGCCACCTGGTGTATGCCCTGCCCAGCTTCGCGGGTCAATTGCCTCATCTGGTGCGGCATCGGGGCTTGAAGCAACGTAGCAAGAATCCCTTGTTTCAGTGGCAGGATAAGGCTGCCGATCTGGCTGCCGGCGTGCGTGGGCGGGCGGTGGATCATGGCGCTTTCATCGTCAACATGGCTTCCACCGGTTGCGGCAAAACCTTGGGCAATGCGCGCATCATGAATGCCTTGGCCGATCCGGCCCGGGGCCTGCGTTGTGCGTTTGCGATTGGTCTGCGCACGCTGACCTTGCAGACTGGCCGTAGTTTTCAGCAGGCGCTGGGCTTGGGCGACGACGAGTTGGCCATTCAGGTTGGGGGGGCCGCCAGTCGCGAGTTATTTGAATACTATGAACAATTGGCGGAACAATCCGGCTCGGCCTCGAGCCAGGGTCTGCTCGATGAGACCACCCATGTCGTATTCGAGGGCAATGATCGGCATCCCGTCCTGGATCATTTGGGGAATGAGGCCAATGCCCGCCGAATGCTGACCGCGCCCCTGCTGGTCTGTACGGTGGATCATCTGACTCCCGCTACCGAGAGCCTGCGTGGCGGCCGCCAGATTGCGCCCATGCTGCGCTTGCTCAGCGGCGATCTGGTGTTGGACGAGCCAGATGATTTCGACTTGGCCGATCTGCCGGCGCTGACTCGTCTGGTCCATTGGGCGGGGCTATTGGGTGCGCGCGTGTTGTTGTCGTCGGCCACCTTACCTGCTGCGTTGGTCGAAGGTTTATTTCTGGCTTATCGGGAAGGGCGTCATTGGTATCAGAAGAACCGTGGCCAGCGTCCTGGCGAAGTTCCCGATATCTGCTGCCTCTGGGTGGACGAATTTAGCCAAGAGCATGCCGATTGTGCGGATGCCAAAGACTTTCACCAGCGGCATCTGACTTTTGCTCGGCGGCGTGACGAGAAGCTGGGCGCTCAGCCCGTGCGGCGCCGGGCTGCGTTATTGCCCTTGCCTCACGGGCTGGGGGGCGTTGACCGGAGCGAGCGTCGCACTCGCTTTGCCGGGGTGCTGCGAGATGCGGCGCTGTCTTTGCATGCTCAACACCATAGTGTGGACCCGCACAGCGGCAAGCGGGTCAGCTTCGGGCTGATCCGCATGGCAAACATCGACCCCTTGTTCGACGTGGCCCTGGCGCTGTTCCGGCATGGGGTGTCGCAGGGCGTTCATATTCATTTGTGCGTGTACCACTCGCAATATCCCTTGTTTATCCGTTCGGCCATCGAGCAGCGGCTGGACACGACATTGAACCGTCGCGATGAGAACGCGGTGTTCGACCTGCCGGAGGTGCGCCTGGCACTCGACGCCGAGGCGGCGCAGGATCAGTTGTTCATCGTGCTCGGTTCACCCGTCACCGAGGTGGGACGAGATCATGATTACGATTGGGCCGTGGTCGAACCTTCATCGATGCGCTCGTTGATCCAGTTGGCTGGGCGGGTGCTGCGCCACAGGCAGCATAAGGTTGTGGCACGCCCCAATCTGTTGCTGTGCAACACCAACCTTCGCCATTTCGATCAGCCGGACAAGCCGGCATTCTGTCGCCCTGGTTTTGAAAGTGAGGAGTTCCCCTTGCGTCCTCATACGCTTGAAGCATTGCTGGCGCCCTGGCTGGATGGGCAGGGCCGGATGCCGGTCGATGCCCGCCCGCGCATTCTGCCGCGTTCAATGGCAGAGCGCGTGCCGGGTGGCAGTTTGGTGGATCTGGAACATGCCAGGATGGAGGCCCAGATGCTGCTTCCCAAACCGGCATCGGCTCCGGTTCGACGCAATCGCTTGGCAACCCAGCGTCCGGAGCCGGACACTCCGACTACCTTGAATGCCAGTAGCTTCTGGCACCGTGAGCAGGCCAGCCTGACCGGCTTTTTGCAGCAAGTGCAGCCCTTTCGGGAGGACGCGAGGCCAGACGTGGAGGTTGTTCTGCTGCCGGATGATGATGGCGAAGACTACGCCTTGTGCCGAGTGGCGGAAGGCGAGAGGAAATGGCAGGAGCTCTATGTCAGGATCGACGGCAGCCTCAATCATCGGATCGACGACGAAATGGTAAGAGGCCAAGGAATCTCCCCTTGGGGAAAGATGGATCTGATGTCGATGATGGTTGCGCAAGCGGACGATATGGAGTTGCCGCTGGATGTGTTCGCCAGGAAATACGCGCGCGCCAGCCTGCCGCAGAACAACCAAGGGTGGCGCTGGCATCCGGTACTGGGGTTCTCCCAAAAGATTTGAGCCTGGCAAGAGAGGGTCGTCGCGGAGTCATATAGCCTTATTCGAAGTTATCGATTATTATGCGCAAATAGTTACAAATAATGTGGTTTTATTACTATATTTTGGCTCTGGAGAATCTATGCAAGACACCCTGGGTCCCGAAGGTACTCGTCGCATACGAGCCTCGATCGCGACGTTTCTCCAAGATCGTCTCCAAGCCAGACTCGACAAACTGACACTCGAGGATCCCAAACGGGCCGAACTGATTGCGCAGTTTGAGCCGGATATGTGGTTGGAAGACGCCGCGCGGCGAGTTCGCCAGATCCAGGCTGTCACCCATGCGCTCAAGCCCATTCACCCCGATGCGCGTGGTACCAACTTATACGTGGTGCCGTCGCAACTACCGTCGCTGGATCTGGTGGGGAGCCACGTTCTGGGTCAAGGGTTTGTCAGCGATGTGGTGGGCAATGCGGCGGCGCTTGATGTTTATAAGTTTCTAAGGCTGCAAATCAATGGCCGCAGTCTGCTCGATGGTTTGCTGGCCGATGATCCGGTCGTGGTACGGGCGCTCAGCGACGATCCAAAAAAAGCTAAAGCGTGGCAAATCGCATTCGTCGGATTGACACAGGGCAAAGATGGGGCGCTGGCCAGCCATGCACTGGCCAAGCAGGTATATTGGCTGGCAGGCGAGGATGCTGCGGACGACGCGCAATACCATTTGCTGGCACCGCTCTACGCCACATCTCTGGCCCATGCCGTGCATGGCGTCTTGCAGGAAGACCGTTTTGGCGAGACCAATAAGGCGGCCCGTGCAGCTCGGCGAGCAGGTGAGGAGCACGCTGATGCACTACGCGAGTATCCCGGCTTGGCTGTACGGAAATTTGGTGGCACAAAACCACAGAATATCTCGCAGTTAAATTCGGAGCGTGGCGGGGTCAATTACCTTTTTGCCTCTCTGCCTCCGCAATGGCGTCCTCGAAAACTACGGCAGCCCTGGGGCGTGACCTCGGTGATAGACCAGATGCTGTTACACCGGGACGGTGTGCGCCCCACGGTGCGGGCGCTATTGCGATTTCTTCTCGCCCAACCTCCGTCCAATGTCGATACTCGCGACCGGGTAGACGGTTATGTGTCCAGCTTGATCGACGAATTGGTCATCATGGCAACCGAGCTTCAGCAGGGCTGGCCCGACGGCTGGACGGCTGATGCTCGCTGCGAACTGGTGCCAGAGGAGCAGCTCTGGCTCGATCCCGCGAGGGCGGAAGACGACGAAGTCTTCCGGCGTCAGTGGATGCAGATGGATTGGCCGGCGCAAGTGGGACATCGTTTTGGCAATTGGCTCAATGCGCAATTGTCTGGCCGGCTCCCGGTGGGGGAGGCGGAACAACGCCAGTGGCGCAGGGAGCTTTTGGTGGATGAGTCCGAACACGGTTGGGCACAGCGCCTGCATGAAGCGCGCACTTGTCTCGATGCACCGCATTACATTCCGACGCGGATGGGGGTGATATGACGACGGCTACTCGAGATCCGCAGGGCCTTTTGATCCTCCCTTATCTCCGCATTCAGAATGCCAATGCGATTTCCAGCCCGATGACGCACGGCTTTCCGTCGTTGACGGCTTTCCTGGGCCTGATGTGGGCCTTGGACCGCAAGTTGGCCGCAGCGGGTATTCCATTGGTGCCCGAGAAGATCGGGGTGATCTGCCATGGCTACGAGGAACAGGTGAACGACGGTTACGTCAGGACGTTTCGTCTGACGCGCAACCCAGTGGACAAAGACGGGAGCACGGCGGCAATCGTGGAGGAGGGCCGGATTCACCTGGACATCACCCTGGTCTTCCAGGTTGATGGCGGCGATGCTGCCAGCGAGAATCATCTTCTTTTTCAAGAGAGCGATGAGCGACGCCGGGAGGTCGCCTGGCAGGTGCGCGATATCGTTGGCTCCATGCGGGTCGCGGGCGGTACGGTCCTGCCGCCGGGCAAACGTGCTCAGCCGCAGATCCTGGCCTGGCCCGACACGCCGGAAGAACAAGCGAAGGAGTTCCGCAAGTTGCGCCGCCGTTGGCTACCCGGTTTTGCGCTGGTGAGCCGTGATGACCTCTTACAACGACACTGGCAGACGTTGCGGGAGCGGGAGCCTGCCTCGACGGTGCTGGATGCCTGGTTGGATCTCTCCCGTTTCAATTACCGCAGCGAGAGGGATGAGCAAGGCAAGGTCGAGTGGAAGCACGATCGTCCCGCAGGCGGGGGTTGGATCGTACCGATCCCGGCAGGATACGCTGCTTTGTCACCGTTGTATGAAGGGGGGAAAGTGGCCAACGCGCGCGATGGCAAGACGCCGTTTCGCTTTGTCGAAGGTGTGTATTCCATTGGCCAATGGATCAGTCCGCACCGATTGCGGCAGGTGCAGGATCTGTTCTGGTGGCCGGATTATCAACCCGATGCCGGACTTTACCGTTGCCGTAATGGTTACACGCCGTCGGAGACAAATGAGGACGACGTCCCCGCATCTTCGATGCCGCCGTTCGAGAACACCTCAAGCATCTGAACACTGATCTGTCGTTATTGGAAAAGGATTCCGTCATGTCTTTGAAAACTGCTTCTGTCCTTGCCTTCGAACGTAAACTCGATCCGTCCGACGCCTTGTTTCATGCGGGGCGCTGGGATGACCAAGCCGAAGCGGCTCGCTGGCCGGCGATTGCTCTTCGGGAAAAATCCGTCCGGGGCACAATTTCCAACCGCCTCAAGACCAAGGAGCAGGATCCCGCCAAGCTCGATGCCGCGATCGAGAACCCCAACTTGCAGACCGTGGACGTCGCTACATTGCCGGCCGAGGCGGACACGCTCAAGGTGAGTTTCACGCTGCGTGTACTGCCGGGCGCTGGCAAACCGTCTGCCTGCAACAATGCCGACTACGAAGCCAAGCTCTTGCAAACGGTGCAGGGCTATGTAGATAGCCAGGGTTTTGGCGAGCTGGCGCGTCGCTACGCGCATAATCTGGCAACGGGGCGCTTTTTGTGGCGCAACCGCGTAGGAGCCGAGCAGGTCGAGGTGACCGTCGCCCTCATCGAGAAGGGCACGGCAACGAAGAGCTGGACGTTCGACGCTTTGCAGTTGAGTTTGCGCCATTTCGACGCTGGCGATGCGCAGTCGGATCGCGACGCTCTCGCCGCCTTGATCGCCGATGGCCTTGCTGGCAAACGGCATGTGCTGTTGCAGATCACTGCGTTTGCGCGTGTGGGAGCTGCTCAGGAGGTCTTCCCATCCCAGGAGCTGATCCTGGATCGGGGGCGTGGTGACAAAAGCAAGACGCTGTACCACGTCGATAAAGTGGCGGCGATTCATTCGCAGAAGCTGGGGAACGCCATTCGGACGGTGGATGACTGGTACGAGGGGGCGAACGAACTGGGGCCCATCGCGGTGGAGCCTTATGGGTCTGTCACAACGCAAGGCAAAGCCTATCGGCAACCCAAGCAAAAGCAGGACTTCTACAACCTGCTGGATGATTGGCTGCTGAAGGATAAGGTTCCCCCCGTTGAGCAGCAGCATTTCGTTATGGCGGTGCTGATTCGAGGTGGTGTGTTTGGCGACGCCGGGAATTGACGCGTATGACGACGCATTTCATCGATATTCGCTTATTGCCGGATCCTGAGTTCGCCCAAACCCACCTGCTTGGCGCTTTGTACGCCAAACTGCATCGGACATTGGTGCAACTTGACGCCAGCGACATCGGCGTTAGTTTTCCCCGGTATTGCCTGCAGCCTCGCAGCCTCGGCGACGTTCTGCGCCTGCATGGACATGAAGGAGCGTTGCAACGTTTGCTTGCCACGGACTGGTTGCGCGGGATGCGTGATCATACGGAGTTGACACCGGTAGCGGCGGTACCTCTTCAGACAGAGCATCGGCGGCTGCAGCGGTGTCAGTTCAAAACCAACGCCGAGCGCCTTCGCCGTCGGCGGGCACGACGTAAGGGCGAAACGATGGAGGAGCTCAGGGAGATCATCCCTGATCACGTGGAGCGGCGCCCCGATCTGCCTTATGTGCGACTGCGTAGTCGTAGCACCGCGCAGGCATTTTGCTTATTTCTGAGACTGAGCGAGCCCCAGGCCGAAGCGGTGGAGGGAGAGTTCAACACCTATGGTCTGAGTTCTACCGCAACTGTGCCATGGTTTTGACCCTTTTTTTGGCGACGATTTTATTTCTATATAAATCAATGGCTTATAGGAGTCAATGAAAATTTGGTGTCTTACGGGATTTTGACGAAAGTTCTTTAAAAATCAGTGAAGTAGCATAATTTTGCTCTAGTTCACTGCCGGATAGGCAGCTGAGAAATCCGGCGCAATTGGACGTGGGGGTCTGGCGAAGTTCACTGCCGGATAGGCAGCTGAGAAAGTGGCCTATTTTTTGCCATTCCCGTGCGACTCGTTCACTGCCGGATAGGCAGCTGAGAAACTGCTCCCATCGCTGCCATGCGCTGAGAGTGAGTTCACTGCCGGATAGGCAGCTGAGAAAGCAGCCTGGCACGGCTCGCGGAGCTGCTCGCGGTTCACTGCCGGATAGGCAGCTGAGAAATGAGCAAGGGCGGCACCATCCGCATCCCAGCAGTTCACTGCCGGATAGGCAGCTGAGAAATAGCGGCAGCACTTTGAGCCGCCCCGGCGGCCGTTCACTGCCGGATAGGCAGCTGAGAAACACCCCTCGGCTGTGCGTTTTTCGACCGTAACGTTCACTGCCGGATAGGCAGCTGAGAAAAGATGACATCTTGAGCCACATATGGTTCATCCCGTTCACTGCCGGATAGGCAGCTGAGAAAGTCGGTCGTCACGGCTGCGCAGCCAGTAACGCGTTCACTGCCGGATAGGCAGCTGAGAAAACCCTTGCCCCGCTCGCCGCCCAGGCGCTTCCAGTTCACTGCCGGATAGGCAGCTGAGAAAAACTCGGCCTCGCGGCCCAGCATGTCGATGAGGTTCACTGCCGGATAGGCAGCTGAGAAAAAAAAAAGGCCGATGATGGCCAGAATTCCTCTGTTCACTGCCGGATAGGCAGCTGAGAAAAGCCGATGTCGTGGCGGACGCGGCGTTGGCGGGTTCACTGCCGGATAGGCAGCTGAGAAAGCCTCTCGGGAGTCATGACATGCCGAAATACACGTTCACTGCCGGATAGGCAGCTGAGAAAAATCGGCGAGACGCAGCCCCCACCGCCACCGCGTTCACTGCCGGATAGGCAGCTGAGAAACTGCCCATCACCGCCGTTGGCGAGTCGTCCACCGTTCACTGCCGGATAGGCAGCTGAGAAAAAAGCGATGCGGCTTCGTCAGACCTCGACACCGTTCACTGCCGGATAGGCAGCTGAGAAATGCACTGATACTTTCCGTCAGAAACCATCGCTGTTCACTGCCGGATAGGCAGCTGAGAAAAGAATGCGAATCGACGAAACCATTACTGCAGCGTTCACTGCCGGATAGGCAGCTGAGAAAGTGAGCGGCAGCCCGAGATCCGCAATCACAGCGTTCACTGCCGGATAGGCAGCTGAGAAAGAAGCGACCCCTGAAATAAGAAGACCCGCCGGGTTCACTGCCGGATAGGCAGCTGAGAAAAATGCCCGGCGTCCTGGGCGAGCTCGCCGACGGTTCACTGCCGGATAGGCAGCTGAGAAAGTCATTGATAGGCGCCTTGGTGAGCAATATCTGTTCACTGCTGGATAGGCAGCTGAGAAATCTATCAGCTCGTCCGTCGGATATGGCCCCTTGTTCACTGCCGGATAGGCAGCTGAGAAATCGACGAAAACGGCCCGATGCACCGGGTTCAGGTTCACTGCCGGATAGGCAGCTGAGAAAAGGGCCGAGCAGGAAGCTGTAGCGCGGCAGATGTTCACTGCCGGATAGGCAGCTGAGAAAATCGCTGCATGGATGTGGGCACCAACCTCTGCGTTCACTGCCGGATAGGCAGCTGAGAAAGGCCAGGCCAGCGATCAAATACAGGCGCAGGCGTTCACTGCCGGATAGGCAGCTGAGAAACCTGGGGGCGGCGGCGGTGCCGCGAGAAATAAGTTCACTGCCGGATAGGCAGCTGAGAAACAGACGCTCGAGGTACTTTCGTCCAGCCTCGTCGTTCACTGCCGGATAGGCAGCTGAGAAAAGCGCAACGGCGGCGTGCTCGTCGTCCGGTACGTTCACTGCCGGATAGGCAGCTGAGAAACAGGGCAATCCTGTGATCAGCCAGTATCAGCCGTTCACTGCCGGATAGGCAGCTGAGAAAACGATCGCAACCGGGCCGGGCACTGTGTTGGGGTTCACTGCCGGATAGGCAGCTGAGAAAGTCAACAGCAATGCCGCCGCGGCCGCCGTCATGTTCACTGCCGGATAGGCAGCTGAGAAAAGCACCAATTGGCCGCCTACGACATTCGCACGGTTCACTGCCGGATAGGCAGCTGAGAAAAAAGCCGAGAAGCGCAGCCGCTTCCGCAAGATGTTCACTGCCGGATAGGCAGCTGAGAAACTGCTGCGCCTGTCCGCTGGGCTGGGCGGCCTCGTTCACTGCCGGATAGGCAGCTGAGAAATTCGTCGATCTTGAGTTGGTAGACGGTGGTCAGTTCACTGCCGGATAGGCAGCTGAGAAAATTTGTCAATGCCTCGAGCGCTTTATCTGTCTGTTCACTGCCGGATAGGCAGCTGAGAAACGGGATCAATGACCTGGCCGATAATGTTTACACGTTCACTGCCGGATAGGCAGCTGAGAAAAGAGGGATCTTGTCACCGCTGCCGAGATAGAGGTTCACTGCCGGATAGGCAGCTGAGAAAGGCTCGATCAGGTCCGCGTCGTACTCGTACACGTTCACTGCCGGATAGGCAGCTGAGAAATCGTCCCACCCCGCGATCGTACGGAAGGGGGCGTTCACTGCCGGATAGGCAGCTGAGAAACATATGCCAAGCATTCCGGGGCCGAGCAGCAGGTTCACTGCCGGATAGGCAGCTGAGAAACTTACTCTAGCGGGTCACCGTGCCAACCAAGCGTTCACTGCCGGATAGGCAGCTGAGAAAGGCCTTGGTCTTCGGTTCCTCGATCTCCCCCTGTTCACTGCCGGATAGGCAGCTGAGAAACAGGTTCATAAAATGTCACAACCCGTAGTTCCGTTCACTGCCGGATAGGCAGCTGAGAAATGCATGGTGACATCCCGACCGGCGGGCAGATCGTTCACTGCCGGATAGGCAGCTGAGAAAAGGGACTGCAGGCGCGACACGGTTTCTGAGGCGTTCACTGCCGGATAGGCAGCTGAGAAACAAGCGCGCCGCCGCTCCCTCAGCGAAGCGATGTTCACTGCCGGATAGGCAGCTGAGAAATACGGCATGATCGTTCGCGGCGCCCGCCTGATGTTCACTGCCGGATAGGCAGCTGAGAAAAGCCTTAAGTCGAAGATCGGGGAGGAAACGCTGTTCACTGCCGGATAGGCAGCTGAGAAATTGTAGTCGGCGCGCCCGCGCTTCTCGGTGCCGTTCACTGCCGGATAGGCAGCTGAGAAAATGCTGGCGGCGTCGGGGTGCGCTGCATGCAGGTTCACTGCCGGATAGGCAGCTGAGAAAGTGGCACTGGGTGTAGGGGCGCAGGTCGTCGGGTTCACTGCCGGATAGGCAGCTGAGAAATCCCGCCGCGGCCGCCAAGGCCTCGGCGAACGGTTCACTGCCGGATAGGCAGCTGAGAAAACGCGCTCGATGTCGGCATCGACCGGCACGAAGTTCACTGCCGGATAGGCAGCTGAGAAATTGAGCTGCTTCGCTGCGCGGGCGGCTTCCGAGTTCACTGCCGGATAGGCAGCTGAGAAATCGATCTGAAGGACATTCGCAGGCTGGTGAAAGTTCACTGCCGGATAGGCAGCTGAGAAATGGCGTCGGGGTGCCAGCATGAAGGTGCTCCTGTTCACTGCCGGATAGGCAGCTGAGAAAAGTACGCCTGGATGCCTGCCGCGTGGCATGAAGTTCACTGCCGGATAGGCAGCTGAGAAAAGTCAGAGCTGGGGCGCGTATGAGTCCCGAAGAGTTCACTGCCGGATAGGCAGCTGAGAAAATCGACTGCGCCGTGAACCGGGTACGTATGGCGTTCACTGCCGGATAGGCAGCTGAGAAAACCCATCAGCGCCGCTTGCAGGTTGCTGCGCTGTTCACTGCCGGATAGGCAGCTGAGAAAATCCGGGAATGCCGGAGAGATCCGGTCATCCGGTTCACTGCCGGATAGGCAGCTGAGAAACACCTGACGATGCCGGAGGTCAACAATGCTCGGTTCACTGCCGGATAGGCAGCTGAGAAACTCGACAGCATCAGGTGCCGGGCAATATCGGCGTTCACTGCCGGATAGGCAGCTGAGAAAGCTGGGCCGGGCTGATCGCGTGGCTGCTGTTCGTTCACTGCCGGATAGGCAGCTGAGAAAACGCATCAAATGTGGCGGGTCAAACACCACCAGTTCACTGCCGGATAGGCAGCTGAGAAATCGCTCTGTGCATACAGCAGAGCCTGGAGCGCGTTCACTGCCGGATAGGCAGCTGAGAAAAGCTTGGCGTACTCACCCGTCCAGGCGTCATGGTTCACTGCCGGATAGGCAGCTGAGAAATTCGCGAGTTCGTCCGAGACATCCATGTCGACGTTCACTGCCGGATAGGCAGCTGAGAAACGTTCTCGACCCCTGCTGCGGCGGTCGCATGAGTTCACTGCCGGATAGGCAGCTGAGAAAATGCAAGAGGCGCACGCATACACCGGACCATCGTTCACTGCCGGATAGGCAGCTGAGAAACGTCACCACCCTGCCAGTACCGGCCATCAAACGTTCACTGCCGGATAGGCAGCTGAGAAACGGCAGTGCCGCAGGAAGCGCCGAGCGATGCCGTTCACTGCCGGATAGGCAGCTGAGAAAAAACCGATCGGCGGCCTTGGGTGTATTGGTGGGTTCACTGCCGGATAGGCAGCTGAGAAACTGTAAGCGGCGCTGATAGGTGGCTGGATGCAGGTTCACTGCCGGATAGGCAGCTGAGAAATGCGGCGCCGGTCGCGATGCCCGCAGACTCGCGTTCACTGCCGGATAGGCAGCTGAGAAAGAGCGGGAGCGCTGGCTGCAATCGCTGACCGAGTTCACTGCCGGATAGGCAGCTGAGAAAGGCGGGCGCACACCCCAGCGCATTTCCTCGCCGTTCACTGCCGGATAGGCAGCTGAGAAAGAGAAGCTTGGCGACGGTTTCCGCTCCCGCCTGTTCACTGCCGGATAGGCAGCTGAGAAACGCTTGATTTGCAACGTTGAAACCCTCGACCGGTTCACTGCCGGATAGGCAGCTGAGAAAAATGAGGCCCTGAGGCGGGAGTACACGAAGCTGGTTCACTGCCGGATAGGCAGCTGAGAAAAGGCACAGCTCACGCTCGGCCGCGCGTCGCTTGTTCACTGCCGGATAGGCAGCTGAGAAAGATTGTTCTGGCGGCAGCGTGGCTTTCCAGTCTGTTCACTGCCGGATAGGCAGCTGAGAAAATACTCAATGCGGCGTAACGGCAGCCCCTCAAGTTCACTGCCGGATAGGCAGCTGAGAAAGGTGCCATCGCTGGCCTTGGGCGTCGCCCAAGGTTCACTGCCGGATAGGCAGCTGAGAAACCCCCCCCCCAGCGACACGTCCCCAACCAGCCGTTCACTGCCGGATAGGCAGCTGAGAAAGTGCGCGAGGTGAGCAATGAGTGCGATCTATCTGTTCACTGCCGGATAGGCAGCTGAGAAAGAGTTGCTCGCGGCGGAAATCGAGTCGCACGGGTTCACTGCCGGATAGGCAGCTGAGAAAACCGCGCTGGCGCTGCCGTACACGCACCCGCGGTTCACTGCCGGATAGGCAGCTGAGAAAGGGCCCGTAGCCCATGACCGCTCAATACAAGTGTTCACTGCCGGATAGGCAGCTGAGAAATGGGCCATGGCCAGGTCGTGGCGGGCTGCCTCGTTCACTGCCGGATAGGCAGCTGAGAAAGGCCGGCCGTGTGCAGCGCACCATTCGGCATGGTTCACTGCCGGATAGGCAGCTGAGAAATCCCAATATTCAGTAGGAAAAAGAGGGGCGCCGTTCACTGCCGAATAGGCAGCTGAGAAAGCACTGCAGCGGCCGCGTCGGTCGCGCTGCGCGTTCACTGCCGGATAGGCAGCTGAGAAAACCGGCAATGACGGCAATAGCGGCACGGAATCGTTCACTGCCGGATAGGCAGCTGAGAAAAAAGAAGTGCCGCGACACATTCAAAGTTGCCATGTTCACTGCCGGATAGGCAGCTGAGAAAAGGCAGCATGCCCGGGCAAGCTCGACGAGCTGGTTCACTGCCGGATAGGCAGCTGAGAAAACCCCCCATTCGTGTCATCCGGTAGGCCGCTCGTTCACTGCCGGATAGGCAGCTGAGAAAGCCGACAAGCGCCCGGCACCCGCCAAGAAAGCGTTCACTGCCGGATAGGCAGCTGAGAAATGCCGTAGAACGATCAGCATCGAGCCTCCGGCGTTCACTGCCGGATAGGCAGCTGAGAAACGCTGCGCCAGCTCGCCGCTCGGCTTGATTACGGGTTCACTGCCGGATAGGCAGCTGAGAAAAGGACTGTCAGCGGGAGACCAAGCTCATCGATGTTCACTGCCGGATAGGCAGCTGAGAAACCATGCGGCGACCACGGCACGATGACGCGCAGGTTCACTGCCGGATAGGCAGCTGAGAAAATAAGTAGGTCGAAAAAGGCTTGAAAAGGGGTGTTCACTGTACAACCATCAGCGCCTGCTCGGGTCCATCGGCTATATTCCTCCTGCACAGGCTGAAGAACTCTATCACCGTACCCACCCGGACCCGGTGCCGATTAACGCTGTACTTTAACCAAACGGCCTCCTCGATTCCCGGGGCGATTCAGCTGCTGAATGTGATTGACGACTTCAATCGCGAGGCATTGGGTATAGAGGTGGATTTCTCGCTACCCTCGGAACGAGTGATTCGTACGCTTGAGCAGATCATCGATTGGCGTGGCAGTCCGATAGCGATTCGGTGCGACAACGGCCCGGAATACCTCAGTGCGGCGATTGTTTCCTGGGCTTTGCGCAGCGGTATTCGGCTTGAATATATTCAGCCTGGGAAGCCACAGCAGAACGCGTATGTGGAGCGATTTAATCGCACGGTTCGCTACGAATGGCTGTCTCAATACCACTGGGAGACCCTAGATCACGTTCAGCAGGCGGCAACCGAATGGATGTGGTCTTACAATCACGAACGCCCAAATATGGCATTGGGCGGATTCACCCCAAAACAGCGGCTGGCCATGGCTGCATAGCGTTGCTACTTCTGAGCACCGTTAAAAATGGGGGGATTACCTAGGCAGCTGGGAAAAAGATGCGCGAGTTTATCTACCGGCATATGCGCGTTCGCTGCCGTATAGGCAGCTGAGAAAAATAATGGCTGCGGCAGCCCCCAGCGCAACCAGTTCGCTGCCGTATAGGCAGCTGAAAAATGGCATGCAGGGCGGCCGCCAGGTCGGTTTCCTGGGAGCGGTTGGTGACGAAGATGACGGGGATGGCATGGCCCAGATTGCTCCGTATCCACCTGAGCACGTCGAAGCCGGTGATGTCCGGCAGCTCCCAGTCGACTAGCAGCAGATCGTAGCCATGCGGGCGCGCCAACGCGGTCAAAAGGGCGCGGCCACTGGAGTACAACGTGCAACGGTAGCCGGCTTCCGTGAGTAAGGATTGGATCAATTGGCCTTGCGTGACGTCGTCTTCGAGAGAAGCGATATGCATTGCCGGGATATTTTTTGCTGAATCGTTGAAACCTTTGATTGCGCATGATACAGGATGAAGGGGTTTCCCTATTAAGGAAAACCCCTTCCATTGTTAACAAGTGTCAATTTGACATGAGGTGAAAGTCCACGGTCAACGTCGTTGCGACGCTTGATGGCGAAGGTGGAAATGAGCAAGGCGATGTTTTGTTGGCGCCAACGCAATTGGCGAGGCTGCTCGGGAAGTATGGAACAGACTCACTGAGCCAACGCCTCCACCGCAATATCCAGCGTCACCTCATCGCCAATAACGGGCGCAAATTGTCCCGCATTGAATTCGCTGCGCAGGATTTTGCCGGTGGCGTTGGCGCCGATGGCGTCTTTTTGCAGCATCGGATGCGGGCCATTGAAGAACGACGTCACGGTCAGGGTCAGCGGCTTGGTGATGCCCTTGATCGTCAGGTTGCCTTCGATGCTGGCCGGCTGCCCATCCTCGAAATTGACCTTGGTCGACTTGAAGGTGGCCGTGGGAAACGTTGCGGTATCGAAGAAGTCCGCGCCCTGGATGTGGCCATCGAAGGCTTCGAAGCCGGTGTTGACCGAAGTCATGTCGATCGTGACGTCGACCTGGGCTTCTTTGGCTTCCTGATCCAGCACGATGGTGCCGGTGGTGTTCTTGAAGCTCAGAATCTGCTTGGACATGCCCATGTGGTCATAGGAAAAGCGCGGGAAGCTATGGCTGGAGTCCAGCGTGTAGGTTTGTGGAGCTGCCATGGCCGTGGCGGCGAAAACGGAAGCGAAAAGGGCGGTAATCAAGGTCTTTTTCATGGTGGAACTCAAGCGGAGGTAGTGGGAAGGGATAGGTTCAATGTTCGGGATCAGGGCGTGGCGACGACACGGAACCGGATCTGGATGTCGTTGGCCACGATGGCGAAGTTCTGCCATTGGCCTTCGCCCACGTCGAAGTCGGCGCGCTGGAAAGTGAAGCCGCCTTCGAAGATGCCGCTGTCGCCATCCTTCTGGAAGGTGAAAGGCGCCGTCACCTGCCGGGTATGGCCTTTGATCGAGAGCTCGCCGCTTACCTGGTAGCGGCCGTCGCCCAAGGCTTCGACCTGGCTGGAGGTGAAGGTGGCCAGGGGGTGCGCGGCCAGCGCCAGCCATTCGTCTTTCTGCAGTTCCGTGTTGGCTTCGGGGTAGCCGGCGTCGATGCTGTCGAGCGCGACTTCGATGGCCACCTTGGCGTTCGCCGGATTGGCGGGATCAAAGCGGAACTCGGTGGCCTTCAACTGGCTGAAGCTGCCGTCCATCTTGACGTTCATCTGGCTGTAGCCGAAAGCGAGGCTGCTGGCGGCGGTATCCAGGGTGGTGTATTCGGCGGCGGCGCTGCCCAGGCCAGTCAGGCCGAGCGCCGCGGCAAGCGCGAGAGGGCGGAGGATGGAAGCGTTCATGATTCTCCAGGGAATGTCGATGGGTGGATATCGGGGTGTGGCGGTTTCAGGCCCGGCTGGCAAAGGGCAGCATGCGGGTCAGGATCGTGTCTTTCTTGACGAAATGATGGTGCAAGGCGGCGCCCACGTGGCCGGCAACGGCAAGCGCCAGCGTGTAGTTCAGGATCACGTGGGCGTCCTGCAGGGCCGTTCCCAAAGCGGCATTCCTGGGTACCAGATCGGGCAGCGGCAAGACGCCGAACCAGACGACGGGAACGCCCTGGGCCGAACTCATGAGCCAGCCGCTCAAGGGTATGGCCAGCATCAACAGATACAGCAGCCAATGTCCGGCGTGCGCGGCAAGGCGGGCCAGAGGCCCCATGGTCGGCGGCAGGGCTGGGGCGGGATGGCTCAGGCGCCATGCCAGACGGACGACCGCCAGAACCAGCAAGACCATGCCCGCCCATTTGTGCCATGAATAGAACTGCAGCTTGGCGGGCGAGAACGGCAGGCCCTCCATATAGAAGCCCAGTGAAAATGTACCGATCAAGCTCAAGGCGATCAGCCAGTGCATGAAAATCGCGGTACGGGTGTAGCGTGAGGTCATGGTTGTCTCGGGGAAGTAATGGAGCCGGTTGCCGCGAGGGGCGCGGCGCTCACTGACGAGGTCTATTCTATTGAAATTAAAATTGGAGAAAAATATTAGAAATAGGTTATGATATTTCCATATATGGAATAATAAAAAAGGCTCAGGTTCGTCCGGAAGCAAGGTATTTGTAACGATCTGCGATTTCTTCGCTCCGGCGAAGCGCTTTGTCATGAATGCCGCCAAGCGCTGTAGGCGGGCGGGGCTTGGAGTGCTACCTTGTGCTGTCAAGGAGGCGCTTATGAAAGACGACGAGGGCAAGAGTCCGACCTCCACCCGCACGCTCTGGAAGGGGGCCATCAGCTTTGGTCTGGTGCATATCCCGGTGGGCCTGTATTCCGCCACGGCCAGTTCGGGCATCGACTTCGATTGGCTCGACAAACGCTCCATGGAGCCTGTCGGCTATAAGCGGATCAACAAGGTAACGGGCAAGGAGATCGCCAGCTCCGATATCGTGAAGGGCGTGGAGTACGAGGACGGGCGGTATGTCATTTTGTCGGCGGAAGAGATTGCCGCCGCCTTCCCAAAAACCACCCAGACTATCGAGATCGAGGCTTTTCTCGACGCCGACGAGATCCCCTTCGTGTATCTGGAGCGGCCATACTATACGGCGCCGCTCAAGCGGGGCGAGAAGGTCTACGCGCTGCTGCGCGAGGCGCTGCGCCAAAGCAACAAGGTCGGCGTGGCCAAGGTGGTGATCCAGACCAAGCAGCATCTGGCGGTGCTGATTCCCTGCGGCCGGGCCCTGGTGCTCAATCTGTTGCGCTGGGGCGGCGAGATCCGTTCGTTCGAGCAGCTCGATTTGCCGCCGCTGGATGCCAAAGCCGCCGGCATCAAGGCGGCCGAAATGACGATGGCGATGCAGCTCATCGAAGACATGACCCAGGCCTGGGAGGCGGATAATTTCCGTAACTCATTCGCCGACGAGATCCATAAGCTGATCGAAGCCAAGGCCGAGGCGGGTGAGGTCGCCGAGGTGGTCAAGGTCGAAGCGGACGCCGATCTTCCCGCGGGAGCCGAGGTGCTGGATCTGACGTCCCTGCTCAAGCGCAGCCTGGAAGGCGGCAAAAAACCCGCTCCGCCGCGACCTGGCAAGGAGGCGCCGGCATCGGTGACCCCCTTGCACGGCTCCAAGCGCACGCCGGCCAAGGGCGCCGCCAAGAAGCCAGCCGCGCGCAAGACCGCGGCTGGCGCAGCGAAGCCCGCCCCGGCCAAGAAAGTCGGCAAGCGCGCGGCCAGCAAGTCCGCCCCGGCCAAGAAGACCGGCCGGCGCACGGCCTGACCACGCGCCTAACGGGGATGGCTTGCGGCCACCCCTGATCATGAAAGACGGTGCTCTTTCACATTAAGCGCGAGCCCCGCCATGGATGGCGGGGTCGAGCAAGGTGGTCTTCATCGGGAGCCGATGGCTCCCCCGAATGGTGGCGGAGGACCTCCGGCCGATGGGCCGGAGCTCTTCACGGCAATCCTGAAGGTGGCGTATGGCAGACTCGCTGGCATCCTACAAAAAGAAGCGCAACTTTGCCTTGACGCCCGAGCCCGCCGAAGGCGGGGAACCCGGCATCGAGGCGTTGCACTACGTGATCCAGAAGCATTGGGCAAGCCGGCTGCATTACGATCTTCGGCTGGAGCTCGACGGCGCGATGAAAAGCTGGGCCGTGCCCAAGGGGCCCAGCCTCGATCCGGCCGACAAGCGCATGGCGGTGCAGGTGGAAGATCATCCGATCTCGTACAACACCTTCGAAGGCCAGATTCCAGCGGGGCAGTACGGCGCGGGCAAGGTCGTGATCTGGGATCGTGGCTATTGGACGCCAATTGGCGATCCCGCCGACGGCTACCGCAAAGGCAAGCTGAAGTTCGAGATCCACGGCCACAAGCTCAAGGGGCGCTGGACCTTGATCCGCATGCATGGCCGAGGCGATGAGAAACAGCCGCCCTGGCTGTTGATCAAGGAGCATGACGCCTTCGAGCGGCCCGCCTCGGAATTCAGCGTGGTGGACGAGATGCCCGACAGCGTGGCGGCGCTGCCGGCGCCTCCCATGCCTGTGCAAGCCGCGGGAAGCTCGGAGCGAAACGGATCCCGCGGTTTGTCCGAAGCCGCCAAGGCGCCGCTGCCCCAGAGGCTGTCGCCCCAACTGGCCACCCTGGTGGAAGCGGCTCCCGCCGATGCGTCCGGTTGGCTGTGGGAATTGAAGTTCGACGGCTATCGCATGCTGGCCCGCATCCAGAAAGGCGAAGTGCGCCTCGTCACCCGCAATGGCAACGACTGGACGGCCACGATGCCCGAGCTGGCGAAGGCGGTGCGGCGTTTGCCCGTGCGGTCGGCCTGGCTGGACGGCGAGGTGCTGATGCTGGATGCCCAGGGCAGGCCGGATTTCCAGGCCTTGCAGAACGCCTTCGATGGCGAATCGACCCGCGATCTGGTGTATTACGTGTTTGATGTTCCCTATGCCGAAGGGCGCGATCTGCGTCCGCTGCCCTTGGTGCGGCGCCGGGAGTGGCTGCGCGCCCTGGTGGAGCAGTCACCCACGGATCGCGTGCGCTTCAGCGCAGCCTTCGAGGCCAAGCCGGCGGATCTGGTGGCGTCGGCCTGCCAGCTGGGCTTCGAAGGCGTGATCGGCAAGCGCAAGGCCGCGCCTTATGCGCAGCGTCGCAATGCGGATTGGATCAAGCTCAAATGCAGCCACCGGCAGGAGTTCGTGATTGGCGGCTTTACCGAGCCGCGTGGTTCGCGCACGGGAATCGGGTCGTTGCTGCTCGGCGTGCATGGCGGGGATGGCGCCCTGCATTATGCGGGCAATGTGGGTACCGGATTCAATGATCGAACCCTGACCGAACTCCGCCGTAAGCTCGAGCCGTTGATTACCGGGGAAAGCCCGTTTGCCAATCCCCGCGCGATCCGGCGCAAGGCGCACTGGGTGCGGCCGGCCTTGATCGCGGAGGTGTCGTTTGCCGAATGGACCCAAGAGAACCGCATCCGGCATTCCGTATTCCGTGGCCTTCGGGACGACAAGCCGGTAAAGGCCATCATTCGTGAGGAACCTAAATTTATGGCAGCGAGTAAGACGCCGACATCCAGGGTCAAGACCCCGACCGGCAAGAGGATGCCAGCCACGGCCAACGAAGCCAACGGGACCAATGGAGCCAAAGCGTCCAAGGTGCCAGCCTGCCGGGGGATCGCCGTGCCGGCTTCCCTGCGCGTCACGAACGCGGAGCGGGTGATCGATCCGTCGACGAAGTTCACCAAGCTCGATCTGGTGCGCTACTACGCCAAGGTGGCGCCGCTGATGATGGAGCATCTGAAGGCAAGGCCGGTGGCGCTGGTGCGCGCGTCGGACGGCGTGAAAGGTGAGCTGTTTTTCCAGAAGCATCTGAATACCGCCGCCATGAGCGGGATCGCCCAATTGGATCCGGCACTTTACCCGGAGCACCCGCCGATGCTGGCGGTGGCTCGTCCCGAAGGCCTGCTCTCGGGCGCGCAGATGAACGTGATCGAGTACCACACCTGGAATGCGCGGAAAGACCGCATCGATCGCCCCGACCGGATGACCTTCGACCTGGATCCGGGCAAAGGCGTGGCATGGGAACAGGTGCAAGAGGCCGCGCATCTGGTACAGGTGCTGCTGGATGGGCTCGGCCTGCCAGCCTTTCTAAAAACCAGTGGCGGCAAGGGCCTGCACGTGGTGGTGCCGATCAAGCGTTTGTACGAATGGGACGAGGTCAAGGGCTTCTCACAGGCCGCGGTACAGCATCTGGCCCGTACCATTCCGCAGCGTTTCGTGGCCAAGAGCGGGCCGAAGAATCGCGTGGGCAAGATCTTCGTGGATTATCTGCGCAATGGCTTTGGCGCCACCACCGTCAGCGCCTGGTCGGCGCGGGCCCGGCCGGGAATGGGGGTTTCGGTGCCGGTGACATGGCAGGAGCTCGGCATGCTCACCAGTGGCGCCCATTGGAATGTGCGCACCGTGGACGAGCGGCTGCGGCAGGGCAATGAGCCCTGGGAAGGATATGGTGAGGCTGCGGTTGCGCTTGCCGGGGCGATGAAGCAGCTGGGTTTTACCTACCCGGGCAAGACGCCGTGAAACACTCCGGCTTGTCGGCGGGCGCCTCTCCGCCACGAAGCCGCGGACCCTTGCGATGGCGGTGGCCAATGGCCTAAAAGCGCCAGCTCGCCGAGATTTGCCCCGCCACCTGATGCTGGCCGCGAGAGGCCGACTGGCCTTCGAGGTGGGCCGAGAGTTGCAGGCGCGGCGTTTGGTGCGACAGGCCGAGTTGAAGCCGCCAGGCGCCGCCGCCGGCGAGGGTCTGGTTTGCCTGCAGGCCGATGCCGGGCTGAACGGCGAAGCCGGCGGATTGGCCCAGGCGATGGCGCATCAGTTCCTGGTCGCGGGTGAACTGGAGATGGGCTTGCCAGCCTTCAGGCCGGGCGGTCGCGGCGAGGGGAGGAAGGCCCGCCGAAGCCGAAGGGGGCTCCGCTCCGATCGCGCCGCCGCGCGCGGTTCGCCACGCCAGCCGCCAGCCCAGGCTGGCTCGCAGGCTTTGCGGATGGGTGGAATGTCGGGATAAACGTGTGGCCGGATCGCCGGTTTCCTGAAAGCCGGGCTGGCGTAGCCAAAGGTAATCCAAGCCGGCCACGGGGCCGCCGCTGAGGGCTTCGGACCACGCCCACTGGTAACCCGCGATGGCCTGGGCATGCAGGCCATGGCTGCGCCAGCGGGCGGAGTGGCTGGCGGCGTAGCCCGCGCCCTCGATGCCGCGATCCAGCCGGGCACGCACGCTGGCCAGGTTCAATTGGCCTTGCAGGAACAGGCCTTGGCGCGGGTCTGGCACATAGCGCGTGTGCAGGCCCGCCAGCCAGGTGGAGTTGCGGCCTTGCCCACGCAAGGGGCTGCGCAGTGTCAGGCGCTGCTCCGAGAAGGCGGCATGGGCGCCAGCCGTCCAGGCGGAGTCGCCCAACTGATGTTCGGTGCCCAGCAACAACCCCCGGCTGTGGTGCCGGAAACGGCTGCCGTCATCCAGCTCGCGGTGCGCCTGGCTGGCAAAGGGCAGGACGAAGCCACGCCAGCCATCGCCGGCCTCATGGTCGGCGGCCAGCATTTGTTGGCGTGCCAGGCCGTCGCCGACGACGCGCAAGGTGTCCAGTTGGCTGGCGGCCATGGCGACATAAGGGGTGGGCGCCAGTTGGGTCGTCAAGGCGGCGATGCCGCCGCCATCGGCGGCCGAGAAATCCAGCGCTTGGTAAAGCCCTTGTTGTTCGGGAGGAGCGGAAGCCACGGCGCGATCGAGCGCGGTGCCGGCGCTGGCGGCGGCCGCGGTTGTGCCGTAGCGGGAATAGGCGTTGGTGGCGCGCGAGATTCTCAGCGTGGCCTTGGGTCCGCCGGACCCGGCGGATTCGAGACTGGCTTGCAGCGTGGGCGAGTCCAGCGCCACGGTCGTGCGCTCGAAGCCGCCCTGGATGTTGCCGGCTTGCAGTGTGTCGTCAAGGTTCAGGCGCCAACCGGAGGCATACCAGTCGGGCAGGGCGCGCAGGGCGAGTTCGCCGCGCAGCGAGGCGGTGCCGTCGACCAGCAGGCGATCATGGCCGCCCGCGCCGTCGAACTCGATCTCCAGCATGCCGCTCGAGCCTTGGCGATAGTCGCCGGCCACGCGGATTTCCCCCAGGCTGGCGCCGGGCGCCAGGCGGCCGTCGTTGACCAAGGCCTGGCCGGGGCCGGTCAGGCGATAGCGGCCCCGACCCGACAGGCTGGCGTCCGGATCGATGCGGGCATCATGCAACTGGTGCTCGCCGTGTAGGACGGCCTCGCCGCCGGCGATGCGCAGCGACAGATTGTCGCCATGGATGTCGTACTGGTAGACGAATCGGAAGCCTGGATCGGGCGCCTCGGTCGCCAGGCCGTCGGCGCCAACGGCGCGCCCCAGGGTGAGCCGGGTCAGCCGCAGGCGGCCTTGCTCGTCCACCTGGCGATAATCGGAGCGGATATCGCCCTCGATCCGTGCCCCGCGCAGGATATCGATGCGGTCGATAAGGGCGTTGTCCGAGGCGGCGATGGCGGCGCGCTCGCCCCCGACCGTGCCGGAAATATCCAGCCGGCTGACCAGCGCGCCGTCCAGTTCGGGCAGCAAGGGCCGGTTGCTTTGCCACGGCGCCGCGCAAGGTTCGTCGGCGCCATCGCAAAAGAGGTAGGAGCCGCGCACCATGCGCTCGTTGCTATAGGCGTTGTTGCCGAAATCGGCCAGGATGCCCACGCCGCCGGGGCCTGCGCCCTGGATATCGCCCTGGTGGGCGAGGGTGTGGTGGCGGCCGTAGGCGAACAGCACGCCGGCGCCGTTGGTACCCTGGCCATGCACGCGCACGCCGGCCGGCAGGGTGAGCCGGTTGCCCTCGCCGTCCACGCGGATCCCCACGGCGCCCGCGCCGCGCGTTAAAAGATCGGCATGCTGGATGATGCGGTTGTGGCTGCCATAGACGTGCAGCCCCATGCCCAGGGTGGCGGTGCTGTAGCTGCCGGGCAGATAGGCGGTGCCGGCAGCGTTGCGGTCGTGGAAGCCGCCATGGTTGTCCAGCGTCAGCCCGTTGCCATAAATCGAACGGCCGTATAGGCGCCGGCGGTCGATGTCGTAACCCAGATCCTGCAGCACCGCCAGCTCGGCTTCCATGAAAGTGGTGTAGCTGCGGAAGTACTGGTGGCTGATCAGGCTATTGTCCAGCTCCAGATGGCTCATATTGTTGCCGTCCAGGCTGCCGTCGCCATAGAGCATGCGTACCGGTACGCCGGGCAGGGCGCCCGCGAGTACCTCGTTCACGTGGGGGCCCGTGAAGTAGCCTTGATCATTGCGCACATCGAAGGCGCCGGGCTCCGGCTCATTGGCGCAGGCCGCGCACAGGATCGCTTGCCCCGGTTGTGCTGGCCGGCCCTGGTCGTCGCGCAGATGGCGGTTCCATGGGCTTTCGTTTTGACTGAAGTAGGGACGCTCGGGGATGGCGTTGCCATCCGGGTCGGTACGGAGCTCGACGTCGGAAGCGAGGCCCAGGCCGTGCGCCAACTCATGAAAGGCGATGCCTTCGATGCCGAAACCGGTGAGCGTCGCCGAATGTTGCGAAGGACCATGCTGGCCGTCATCCATGGGAAGCGCGCCGAACACGATCTCGACGTCATAGCCGTCAGGCCGGTATTGGGGATCGGGCAGGCCCAATAGCGCGGCACGCAGGGCGGAGGTGGTTTCGCCGTCCGTCTCGATCGACCGGTTGTAGGCGTAGGCCGTGCGGACGTCGGAGGTGTAGATATGGACAATGCCGGTCCGCGCGCCGGGCTGCGGGCGCAGGATCTCGGCCCAGCGCCCGATCACTTCGGTAATCCTGTCTTTTTGGCCGTCACTGAGCGACCAGGTGGCGGGCCAGTCGAGATCCGGGATCTCGTGCGGTTCGTGAAAACGCAACTCGAACACCGCTTGTCCGCCGGGGCCGTGAACGGTCCGGACATCCAGCGCCTGCGCCTGGCCAGGCAACAGAAGGCCCAGGATCGGCAGGGCCGTCAGGCAGGACAAGAAAGACCGAAAGGCGGAAAGCATGAGGGTGGAGTCTCCTGTATCAGGGGTGGCGGCGAGGTGCGCGCTTTATCATGGGCGTCGCCAGCCGGTGCGGGTTGACGCCAGCGGCACCATAACGCCTTATCGCCGGATATGCCTATCCCCGGGGCGCCGCCCGCATCCGGGGGCCCGCCCATCACGGCACACGGAGCGCCGCCGAGCCGGCGGGATCGTCGCTGGCGGCGAGGTTTTGTATAGTCTGGCCTCGTGCCGACGGCTCTTCCACCGAGCGACTTCCATGGTTTCATTCGTGCTCAAGCGCCTGCTGCAGGCGGTGCCCACGCTGCTGCTGGTCATTACGCTGTCGTTCTTCCTGATGCGGCTGGCGCCGGGCGGGCCATTCGATAGCGAGATCCAGGCGCCGCCCGAGATCGAGGCCAACCTCAAGGCGGCCTATCATCTCGACCGCCCCTTGCTCACCCAGTACGTGCTGTACCTCGGCAATCTGGCGCGCGGCGATCTCGGGCCCTCGTTCAAATACCGCGACCGCAGCGTCAACGACCTCATCGCCACCGGCTTTCCGGTCAGCCTGCGGCTGGGGGCGTGGGCCATGGCGGTGGCCCTGCTGGCCGGCGTGCCCCTGGGCATCTGGGCCGCGTTGCGGCACAACCGGGCCACCGACCATGCCGTCATGGGGGTGGCGCTGGCGGGTATCGCGGTGCCGAATTTCGTGGTCGCGCCGGTATTGGCGCTGGTATTCGGCGTCACGCTAGCGTGGCTGCCCGCCGGCGGCTGGGGCGACGGGCACTGGCGCTATATGCTGCTGCCGGTGCTGGCGCTGGCATTTCCGCAGGTCGCCTACATCGCCCGCCTGATGCGCGCCAGCATGATCGAAGCCTTGGCCAGCCCGCATATCCGCACGGCGCGGGCCAAGGGCCTGGCGCCCGCCGAAGTGGTGCTGCGCCACGCCCTGCGGCCGGCGCTGTTGCCGCTGGTGTCCTATTTGGGCCCGGCCATGGTGGGCATCGTCACGGGTTCGGTGGTGATCGAACAGATCTTCGGTCTTCCCGGCATCGGCCGGTACTTCGTCCAGGCGGCGCTGAGCCGCGACTATACGCTGGTGCTGGGCGTGGTGATTTTCTATGGGGTGCTCATCGTGCTGTTCAATCTGCTGGTGGATTTGCTTTATGGCTGGCTGAATCCGCGGATCCGCTACGAGGGGTGACGCATGAGCGAGATGCCGCAAACGATGTCTCCCGCCCCCGGCACCCTGGCCACGCCTGCCGGCCGCAGCCTGGCGCAGGATGCCTGGCGCCGCCTGCGCACCAACCGCGCCGCCATGGTCAGCCTGGTGTTGTTGGTGCTGATTGCGCTGGCCTGTTTCGTGGGCCCCTGGTTCATCGGCTGGGAGCTCGACGAAGTCGATTGGGAAGCCTTTCGGGCGCCGCCGTCGTGGGAGAGCGGCCATTGGCTGGGTACCGACGCCAATGGCCGCGACCTGCTCACGCGCACGCTTTACGGCGGCCAGGTGTCGCTTACGGTGGCGGTGGTGGCCAGCGCGGTGGCCCTGGTGGTGGGCGTGCTGTACGGCGCCATCGCCGGCTTTGCCGGCGGCCGCACGGATGCCTTGATGATGCGCGGCGTGGACATTCTCTATGCCCTGCCTTTTCTGTTTCTGGTGATCCTGATGATGGTGGTGTTCGGCCGCAACATCGTGCTGATCTACGTCGCCATCGGCGCGGTGGAATGGCTGGACATGGCGCGCATCGTGCGCGGCCAGACGCTGGCGCTCAAGCGCCAGGAGTTCGTGGAGGCGGCCCGCGCCCTGGGAGTGGGCAACCGCGATATCGTGATGCGTCATATCATTCCCAACCTGATCGGCCCGGTGATCGTGTTCCTGACGCTGACCGTGCCCAAGGTGATTCTGCTCGAAAGCTTTCTGTCCTTTCTCGGCCTGGGGGTGCAGGAGCCGCTGACGAGCTGGGGCGCGCTGATCAGCGAAGGCAAGGACATGATGGCGCGCGCGCCCTGGATGCTGCTGGTGCCTTCGGCCTTCCTCACGATCACGCTGTTCTGCCTCAACTTCCTGGGCGACGGCCTGCGCGACGCGCTGGATCCGCGCGGTCGATAAGGGAGGCGGACGATGAACCGGACGACCGCTGTGGCCCAAAACGATGAAGTGCTCTTGAAGGTGCGCGACCTGTCGGTGACGTTCGCGACCCCGGACGGCCCCGTCCCCGCGGTACGGGGCGTGGATTTCGAACTGCGGGCCGGGCAGACCGTGGCGCTGGTGGGCGAGTCGGGCTCGGGCAAGTCGGTGACCGCCTATGCCGCGATGCGCCTGTTGCCCGAGGGTAGCGAGGTCCGGGGTGCGGTGGAGTACCGCGGCGCCTCGTTGCTGGCCTGGCCCGAAGCGCGGATGCGCCGGCTGCGCGGCAACGAGATCGCCATGGTGTTCCAGGAGCCCATGACGGCCCTCAACCCCATGACCCGTATCGGTCTGCAGATCCGCGAGTCGCTGTACCGCCACACGCCATTGCGCGGCCGGGCCGCCCGCGAGCGCGTGATCGAGCTGCTGCGCCAGGTGGGTATTCCGGAGCCGGAGCGGCGCTACCGCAGTTATCCGCACGAGCTCTCCGGCGGCCAGCGCCAGCGGGTGGTGATCGCCATGGCGCTGGCTTGCGGTCCCAAGGTGCTGGTGGCGGACGAGCCCACCACGGCGCTCGACGTCACCGTCCAGGCGCAGATCCTGGAGTTGCTGCGCGAGTTGCAGCGCAGACACGGCCTGGCGGTGCTGTTGATCACGCACGACCTCGGCATGGTGCGGCGCGTGGCGGAATATGTGTGTGTGATGCAGGATGGAAGGATCGTGGAGCAGGGCCCTTGCGGGCAAGTCTTCGAAGCGCCCGCCCATCCCTATACGCGGCGTTTGCTCGATGCCGAGCCCCGGGGCGGGAAGCCGCCCGTGGCGGCCGATGCGCCGGTGATCCTGTCGGCGCGCGGCGTCAGCGTCGGCTTCGCGGTGCCGCGCGGCGCGTTTCGGCGGCCCGCGCGCTTCGTCGCGGTGCACGACGTGAATCTCGACGTGCGGCGCGGCGAGACGGTCGGCATCGTCGGCGAGTCGGGATCCGGCAAGTCCACGCTGGGCCGGGCGCTGTTGAACCTGCTGCCGTCGGACGGCAGCCGGCGATTCGACGCGGTCGACGTGAGCGGGCTCGACGCGGCGGGCTGGCGGGCCCTGCGCCGGCGCATGCAAGTCGTGTTCCAGGATCCCTACGGCTCGCTGTCGCCGAGGATGACGGTGGGCCAGATCGTCGGCGAAGGGTTGCGGGTGCACGAACCGGGGTTGGGCCGGGCGCAACGCGACCATCGGATCGCCCAGGCCCTGGCCGAGGTGCAACTGGATCCCGCGGTGCGCAATCGCTATCCGCATGAGTTCTCCGGGGGGCAAAGGCAACGCGTCGCCATTGCCAGGGCCTTGATCCTGCGCCCCGAGTTCCTGTTGCTCGACGAACCCACTTCCGCCCTCGATCGCTCGGTGCAGGCCGAGGTGCTCGCGCTGTTGCAAGAGCTGCAGCGGCGCCACGGCCTGGCCTATGTTTTCATCAGCCACGATCTGGCCGTGGTGCGTGCCATGGCCGATACGCTGCTGGTCATGCGTTCGGGCGAAGTGCTGGAACGGGGGCCCGCGGCCGAGGTATTCGCCGCGCCCGCCCATCCCTATACGCGGGAGCTGCTGGCGGCGGCCTTCTGGCGACAGGGCGGTGCGGCGTCCGGCGCGATGCGGAATTAGGTTAAGGTGTTTCGTCGCCGGGCTTCCCGCAAGCTTGCGAAGCGTGGCGCCGCCCCTGGGCCGTTGCCAGGGCCCGGGGCGGCGCGTCCAGCCCTCAACGTTGCTTATGTTGTTTCAAGAGGTGAATCATGAAGCGTTTCTCTCTCGCCGCGCTGGCGCTGGCGGCCGCCGTCCTGGCCGCGCCGGCGCACGCACAGACCCTGAAAGTCGGCATCATCGGCGATCCGGCCTCGCTGAACCCCACGCGTATCACAGGCGGCGTCTGGGAAGAAGACGTACTGCGGGATCTGTTCGCGGGACTGGTGGAGGTGTCGAAAGACGGCCAGTTGGTGCCCGGCGTGGCCACTGCCTGGAACTTGTCGGAGGATGGCAAAACCTACACCTTCACGCTGCGCGAATCGCAATGGTCGGACGGCACGCCGCTGACGGCGGATGATTTCGTCTATGCCTGGCGCTATGTGCTGGATCCGAAAAACGCGGTCAATACCGCGCACCGCCTGTACCCCATCGCCAATGCGGAGGCGATCGCAAAAGGCGAGCAAGCTCCGGATTCGCTGGGCGTGCGTTCGCTCGACGGCGGCAAGATCCTGGAAGTGACGCTCAACGAGCCTTCCACCTATTTCCTGAGCACGCTGGTGCTGCCGGTGTTCTACCCGCTGCCGCGGCAGGCCATCGAAGCCCACGGGAATGCCTGGAGCGAGGTCGATAACATCGTCGTCAACGGCCCCTTCGTGCCGACGCGATGGATTACCGGGAGCGAATTGAACACCAGGAAGAACACGCATTACTACGACGCGGCGGATGTGGAGATCGATGGCGTGACCTTCTTCCCCATCGAGGATCGCGACAGCGGCATCACCCGGTTTCGCGCCGGTGATCTCGATGTGCTGCGCGACTTCCCGGCTTCGCAGTATGAATTCCTGAAGCAGGAGCTGCCGGACGCCACCCGCCTGGCGCCGAGGCTGGGCAGCTATTATTTATCGTTCAACCTGCGCGATGGCCGGGCCACCGCCGATCCGCGCGTCCGCGAGGCGCTGAGCCTGGCCATCAACCGCGAGGTCATCGCCTCGCAACTGCTGGAGAATGCGGTATTGCCGCTGAACTCCTTCCTGCCCACGGGCTTGAGCCAGTACACCGCGCAGCCCCAGGCCGGTCTCGACGCGCCGTACGCCCAGCGCCGGGAACGTGCCGCCGCGCTTCTGAAAGAGGCGGGATATGGTCCCGACAAACCCCTGAAGCTGGGCTTGAGCTTCAATAGCGGCAGCGAACACCAGCGGATCGCCGTGGCGGTGGCGGCGCAATGGAAGCCCTTGGGCGTGTTGGTCGAGCTTTCCAACACCGAGGCCAACGTGCACTACGCCAACCTGCGCGCGGGCGATTACGACGTGGGCCGCGCCGCCTGGCTATCGAGCTACGACGATCCGCAGAACTTCCTGCAGCTGTTGTATACGCCCACGAATAACTACGGCCTGTACCGCGACGACACCTTCAATCGTTTGTATGAACAGGCCAACCTCGAACGCGATCCGGTCAAGCGCCGGGAGTTGCTGGAGCAGGCCGAGGCGCGTTTGGCCGAAGCCTGGCCGGTGGCGCCGATCTACGAATATGCCTCGCGTAATCTGGTCAACCCGCGCCTCGAAGGCTGGGAGGACAACTCGCTGGATATTCATCCTTCGCGTGCGGTGTCGTTCCGCCAATAAGGCGGGCGGAGCCAGGATCGCCAGGCGTGTCGATGGCCAAGCCGCCGGGGCAGCAATACACCAGCTTCGATGGCCATCGGCGGCTGGTCAGCGGCTCGCTGCTGGCCAACGCCATGGCCTTGAAGGCGGCCCGGGCCAATGGCGCCGAGGGGCCGTTGCGCATTTTCGACGATGCCACGGGCCGCGCCGTCGAGATCGATCTGCGTGGGAGTGACGATGAAGTGGCGCTGCGCGTGGCCGGTCATGCCGCCGGCGAGCTGGCGGGGCTGGAACTCTCCGCCCCTGGAGCCCCGGCACCGGCGGCGCGGCGCGGCCGGGGACGGCCCAAGCTGGGGGTGGTGGCGCGCGAGGTAACCTTGCTGGAGCGCCAATGGGAATGGCTGGCGAGCCAGCGCGGCGGCGCCTCCGTCACCCTGAGGCGGCTGGTGGACGAAGCCCGCCGCCTCGATGCCGAGCGTAGCCGGGGCCGCTGGGCACAGGAACGTACCTACAATTTTCTGGCCACGATCGCTGTCGGCCTGCCCCGTTATGCGGAGGTGGTGCGCGCCTTGTTCGCCCACGACACCCGCCGCTTGCGCAAGGGGCTGGCCGGCTGGCCACCCGATGTGCGCGAGCATGCGCTGGAGCTGGCCGATGCCGACTGGCCGGGGTCGACCGCGTCGAATCCGGGCTGATTCCCGACCGGCCGTCGCCACCCGGTTACGCCGGCCGCGCCGCCGGTGCGGCCAGGGCGTGCCGCAGATGGTCGACCAGGCATTCCACGGCACGAGGGATCCGCGCGCTCCAGGGGCGGATGGCGTAGATCTTGCCGCCGAAGAAGTCCACGGGCCGCCAATCGTCCAGCACCGGGTGCAGCCGTCCCTCGCCCAGGGCCTGGGCGGCGGAGAAGTCGGATAGCAGGCCGATGCCCAGGCCGGCCAGGGCAGCTTCGCGCAGTGCCTCGCTGTTGTTGACCTGCAAGGGCCCTTGCACCGGGACGCTCAGACGTTCGGGCGGCTGCCGCCGCGAGCGGCCCCGGCTGCGCTCGAACGCCCAGTGCGTGGTGGGGCCGCCGCGCAGGTACAGCAGGCAGGCATGCCGCGACAGCTCCGCCGGATGGCGGGGCGTGCCGTGTGCGCGCAGGTAGTCGGCGCTCGCCACCAGCAGTGACCGGGTGTCGCACAAGGGCCAGGCGATCATGTTCTCGGGAGGCGAGTCGGTATGGCGGATGGCGAGGTCGAAGCCGGCGCGCGCCAGATGGGTCAACTGGTCGTGCAGGTCGATCTCCAGCCGGATCTCGGGAAAGCGCTTGAGAAAACGCGCCAGCTCGGGCATCACCACCTGCCGGCCCAGGGCCACCGGACAGGTCATGCGCACCAGCCCGCGCGGCTCGCCGGCGAGATCCTGGATGCCGGTCACGGCCTGGCTGATATGGGCGAAGGCGGCCTGGGTCTGGTTGACGAGGTGGCTGCCGGCCTCGGTGAGCACCACCGATCGCGTGGTGCGACGCACCAGTGGCATGCCGACGCTCTTTTCGAGCTCGCTGATCCGGGTGCTGGCCGAGGCCTTGGAGATGCGAAGGATGTGGGCCGCCTGGGTGAAGCTGCGAGTCTCGGCGAGGACGGTGAGCAGGTGGATGTCGGCGAAGGCGGGCGGGGCGGTGGGGTTCATGGAGGATGCGCTGGTCTGGCGGTGGCGGGACCGGGCGCTGCCCGGGATGGCGGAGCGGTAATGATTGTTTGAAATACTAAACAATGTTATCAGCATCCGGGGATTCTGCAGCCGGCGGCCGTGATCTATAGTTGGCGGCATTCTCGTCAGCCTTGTGGAGATCCTTCATGCCCGCTTCCCCCATCCCTGCAACCTCGTCCGGCGCAGCGCCCGCCGCCATGTCCCGCGTGCCGCACTGGATCCAGGGGGCCCTCTCGGCGCCGGCCGGCATGGAGCGGCTCCACGACGTCTTCAATCCCGCCACCGGGCAGGCGGAGCGGCAGGTGGTGCTGGCCGGCGCCGCGGACGTTGACGCCGCCGTGGCCAGCGCGCAGGCGGCCTTCGAGGGCTGGGCGCGGATGCCGCCGCTGCGTCGCGGCAGGGTCCTGTTCCGCTTTCTGGAGCTGCTGAACCAGTACAAGGACGATCTCGCGCGCCTGATCACCCGGGAGCACGGGAAGATTTTCTCGGATGCGCAAGGCGAAGTGGTCCGGGGCCTGGAGATCGTCGAGTTCGCCTGCGGCATCCCGCATCTGCTCAAGGGCGATTTCACCGACCAGGTCTCCACCGGCATCGACAACTGGACGCTGCGCCAGCCGCTGGGCGTGGTGGCCGGCGTCACGCCGTTCAACTTTCCTGTCATGGTGCCGTTGTGGATGTGTCCGGTGGCGCTCGCGGCCGGCAACACCTTCGTGCTCAAGCCGAGTCCGCTCGATCCCAGTCCCTCGCTGTTTCTCGCCGAGTTGCTGCAGCGGGCCGGCCTGCCCGATGGCGCGTTCAATGTACTGCAGGGCGACAAGGAGGCCGTGGAAGGCCTCCTGCACCATCCCGATGTGCGCGCGCTGTCGTTCGTCGGCTCGACCCCGGTGGCAGCCTCCCTCTACGAGACCGGCGCGCGTCTGGGCAAGCGGGTGCAGGCGCTGGGCGGCGCCAAGAACCACATGGTGATCATGCCCGACGCCGACCTCGACCAGGCCGTGGACGCGCTGGTCGGCGCCGCCTTCGGCTCGGCCGGCGAGCGCTGCATGGCGATCTCGGTGGCGGTGCTGGTGGGCGACGTGGCCGATCGCATCATGCCGCGCCTGGTGGAGCGCACCCGGCAGCTGCAGGTGCGCGACGGCATGGACGCGGCGGCGGAGATGGGGCCGATCGTTACCGCCGCCGCGCGCGAACGGATCGCCGGCTACATCGAGCTGGGCGTGAGCGAGGGCGCGCAACTGCTGGTGGATGGGCGCACGCTCGATTCCGCCGTCGCGGGCGAAGGCCGCGAGAATGGCTTCTGGCTGGGCGGCACGCTGTTCGACCGGGTGACGCCGGCCATGCGGATCTATCAGGAGGAAATCTTCGGCCCGGTGCTGGGCTGCGTGCGGGTGGAGAGCTTCGGCGAGGCCATCGAGCTGATCAACCGCCATGAGTTCGGCAACGGCGTGAGCTGCTTTACGCGCGACGGCAACATCGCGCGCGAGTTCGGCCGCCGCATCGAGGTGGGCATGGTGGGCATCAACGTGCCCATCCCGGTGCCCATGGCCTGGCATGGCTTCGGCGGCTGGAAGCGGTCGCTGTTCGGCGACATGCATGCCTACGGCACCGAAGGCGTGCGCTTCTATACCCGGCAAAAGAGCATCATGCAGCGCTGGCCGGAGAGCATCGACAAGGGCGCGGAGTTCGTCATGCCCACCGCGCGTTAGCGGCGGCGTCCCTGGGGGGCAATGCGACAGGCCGGAGTTCCGCAGCGCTCGTTATGCGTGGCGGTCATGAGGATTCAAGAAAGGATTCGTTCCGGTTACGGCCGTGAATCCGCATGATGACGGTTCATCCCATTGTTCCAAGGAAGCCGTCATGCCGCAATTTTCCCGGGTTCTCGTCGTCGCCGCCGTCGGGGCCCTGCTCGCCTTCGGGCCCCTGAAATCCGCGCTGTCCCAGTCGCAGACCCTGCTCAACGTTTCCTACGATCCCACTCGCGAGCTGTATCGGGAGATCAACCAGCATTTCATCAAGGACTACCAGGACAGGACGGGGGTGGACCTGACGATCCGCCAATCGCATGGCGGCTCGGGACGCCAGGCGCGCTCGGTGATCGACGGCCTGGATGCCGATGTGGTGACGCTGGCGCTGGCCTACGACATCGATGCGATCGCCGACCGTGGTGTGTTGCCGAAGGATTGGCAGGGCCGGCTGGCGAAGAACAGCTCGCCTTATACCTCGACCATCGTATTCCTGGTGCGCAAGGGCAACCCCAAGAACCTGGCGGATTGGGATGACCTGATCGAGGAAGGGGTGCAGGTGATCACGCCCAACCCCAAAACATCCGGTGGCGCGCGCTGGAACTATCTGGCGGCCTGGGCCTACGAGTTGCGGCGCAGCGGTGGCGACGCGCGGAAGGCGGCCGAGTTTGTCGGCAAGCTCTTCAGGAATGTGCCGGTGCTCGATACCGGCGCCAGGGGCTCGACCACGACTTTCGTCGAGCGGGGCATCGGCGATGTGCTGCTGGCCTGGGAGAACGAGGCTTTCCTGGCGCTCAATGAGCTTGGGCCGGACAAATTCGATATCGTGGTGCCATCGCTGTCCATCCTGGCCGAGCCGCCGGTAACGGTGGTGGACCGGGTGGTGGATCGCAAGGGCACCCGCCAGGCCGCCCAGGCTTACCTGGAATATCTTTATACCCCGGAAGCGCAGGACATTATCGGCCGTCATTACTATCGCCCAACGAACGCCGAAGCCGCCGCCAAATATGCGGAACAATTTCCCGCGCTGGAGCTGATCACGGTGGACGAGGTGTTCGGCGGCTGGCGCAAGGCGCAGCAGGAGCATTTCGCCGACGGTGGCAACTTCGATCAGATCTACCAGCCCCAGCGCTGATCATGGATTCCGTCGTCGCTTCGTCTGTGAAGGCCGGCCAAACCCAAGTGGCTCGGGCCGGCCGGCGCGGTTGCACACCCGGCCCGCAGGCCGGCCGCCCGGTGCGCCGCCGATTGCGCTTCGGCGTTCTGCCCGGCTTCGGTCTGTCGATGGGCTATGCCGTGCTGTATCTCGGCCTGCTGGTCTTGATCCCGCTGGCGACATTGCCGATCAAGAGCACGGAACTGGGCTGGATCCAGTTCTGGGATGTCGTCACGGCCCCTGGTGTGCTGGCATCGTATCGATTGACCTTCGGCGCGTCGGCGCTCGCGGCGCTGGTGAATCTGGTGTTCGGCTTTATCGTGGCCTGGATCCTGGTGCGCTATCGCTTTCCGGGCAAGAAAGTCGTCGACTCGCTGGTGGACCTGCCTTTTGCGCTGCCGACCGCGGTGGCCGGGATTGCGCTGACGGCCTTGTACGCCGGCAACGGCTGGCTGGGCGCGCCGCTCGAACGCTGGTTCGGGATCAAGGTCGCGTTTACGCCGCTGGGTATCGTGATCGCCCTGATTTTCATCGGCCTGCCCTTCGTCGTTCGCACCGTGCAACCCGTGCTGGAGGATATCGAGCGCGAACTCGAGGAGGCCGCGGCCAGCCTCGGCGCCGGGCGCCTGCAAACGTTTCTGCGGGTGCTGCTGCCCACGGTGCTGCCGGCGCTGCTGACCGGGTTCGCACTGGCCTTTGCCCGCTCGGTGGGCGAGTACGGGTCGGTGGTGTTTATCGCGGGGAATATGCCGATGGTCTCGGAGATTGCGCCGCTGCTCATCATTTCCAAGTTGGAACAATTCGATTATGCCGGTGCCGCGGCCATCGCCACGGTGATGCTCATGTTCTCTTTCGCCCTGCTGTTCATTATCAATTTGCTGCAGTGGTGGCAATCACGGCGCGGCCTGGGGAGAGCGGTATGAGCGCGCCGGGCCGCTCCAAGCGCGAATCCTCCCTTGGGGAGGGGGTCGCGCAGCGACTGGAGGGCACTGTCAGCGCGCCGGGCCGCCCCAAGCGCGAATCCTCCCTCGGGGAGGGAGTCGCGCAGCGACTGGAGGGCATTGTCAGCGCGCCGGGCCGCCCCAAGCGCGAATCCTCCCTCGGGGAGGGAGTCGCGCAGCGACTGGAGGGCATTGTCAGCGCGCCGGGCCGCCCAGTGGGCGCTGGCAGTCCTCCCTCGCATCTGGATGAGCCGCGCTGGGTGCGCTGGCTGCTGCTCGCGGCGGGCTTGGGTTTCCTGGCGCTGTTCCTGGCCATGCCGCTGGTGGTCGTGTTTGCCGAAGCCTTGCGTCGCGGCTGGGCGCTGTACCTGGCGGCCATCGTCGAGCCCGACGCGTTGGCGGCGATCCGCCTGACGCTGTGGGTGGCGGCGATCTCGCTGCCGCTCAACCTGGTGTTCGGGGTTGCCACGGCGTGGGCCGTCACCAAGTTCCAGTTCCGTGGCAAACAGTTCTTCGTTACACTGATCGATCTACCGTTCGCGGTGTCGCCGGTGGTGGCCGGCCTGGTGTTCGTGCTGCTGTTCGGGTCGCAAGGGTGGCTCGGGCCCTGGTTTGCCGATAGCTCCTTCAAGATCGTCTATGCCGTGCCCGGCGTGGTATTGGCCACTTTGTTCGTCACCGTGCCGTTCATCGCCCGGGAGCTCATCCCGCTGATGCAGGCCCAGGGCAGCGACGAAGAACTGGCGGCGCTCACGCTGGCGGCATCGGGCTGGCAGATTTTCTGGCGCGTCACGCTGCCCAACATCAAGTGGGGCCTGTTGTATGGTGCCATTCTCAGCAACGCGCGCGCCATGGGCGAGTTCGGTGCGGTGTCGGTGGTGTCGGGCCATGTTCGCGGCCTGACCAACACCATGACGCTGCACGTGGAGATCCTGTACAACGAATACATGTTCTCCGCCGCCTTCGCCGTGGCATCGCTGCTGGCTTTGCTGGCCTTGCTCACCCTTGTGGTCAAGAGCGGGGTCGAATGGTGGAGCCATCGCCAGTCGGCGCAGCCGGAAGAGCCGGTGGCGGTGGCCCTGGATCCTTCCCTCGCGGGGGCGGGAGGCCGGGCATGATCGATGGATACACTCTGAACGAAAACCGGCCGTACGCGGCCGATGAGGAAATGCGATGAGCATTGAAGTCAAGAACCTGTCCAAGCAGTTCGGCAGCTTTCAGGCGCTGAAGGATGTGTCGCTGCACATCGAGACGGGCGAGCTGGTGGCCCTGCTCGGTCCTTCGGGCTGCGGCAAGACCACCTTGCTGCGCATCATCGCGGGGCTGGAAACCGCCGACAGCGGCAGCGTCTGGTTCGCCGGCGAAGACGCCACCGAGGTCCACGTGCGCGAACGGCAGGTCGGGTTCGTGTTCCAGCATTACGCGCTATTCCGCCACATGACGGTGTTCGAGAACGTGGCGTTCGGGCTGCGCGTCAAGCCGCGCTCGCAGCGTCCGCCGGAAGGCGTGATCCGCAACAAGGTGCACGAACTGCTCAACCTGGTGCAGCTGGATTGGCTGGCCGATCGCTACCCGTCGCAGCTTTCGGGTGGCCAGCGGCAGCGCATCGCGCTGGCGCGGGCGCTCGCCGTGGAACCCCGTGTCCTGCTGCTCGACGAACCTTTCGGCGCCTTGGATGCCAAGGTGCGAAAGGAGTTGCGCCGCTGGCTGCGCCGTCTGCACGACGAGCTTCACGTTGCCAGCGTGTTCGTCACCCACGATCAGGAGGAGGCGCTGGAGGTCTCCGATCGCGTGGTGTTGATGAATGCCGGCCGGATCGAGCAGGTGGGCACGCCTCGCGAAGTCTGGGAGCGGCCAGCCACGCCTTTCGTATACGGTTTCCTGGGCGACGTCAATCAATTCCAGGGCAAGATCACCCGAGGCCAGTTGCACGCCGATGGCATCGTGTTGCCGGCACCCGAATTCGCCACGGCCGAAGGCGTGGCGGCCACGGCCTACGTGCGGCCGCACGAGTTCGACGTGGCGCGCTACGAAGCCGGCGGCGAAGGCATCGCGGTGAAGCTCAACCACGCCTACCTGGCGGGGCCCAGCGCCTTCCTGGAGCTGGCCCACCTTTCCAGTGGCCGTATCATCGAGGCGCAGGTGCCGGAAACCCTCTATCGCGACCTGGCGCTGACCGAAGGCCAGGATCTGCTCATCCGGCCGCGCCGCACGCAGGTGTTCGCCACCGCCTGAGATGAAACGGCGGTGTGGGCCAAAGGCTTACGCCGTGGCGTGGGTGGCCAGGAAGCTGGCAAGGGTCGAATTGAACGAGGCGGCTTGTTCGATGTTCAGGAAATGGCCGCAATCTTCGAAAATCTCCAGCCGGCTATGGGGAATGGCGGCGGCCAGCGCCGTCATCTGCGCCGGCGGGGCCAGGCGGTCGTCGCGACCGCCAAGCACGAGGGCGGGCACGGTGATGGACGACAGATCGAGGAAGGGCTGCAACTGGGTGCGAACCGTGACGATCCGGCGATAGTCGTCGATCCTCAGCCGGAGCAGGCTATCACGCAGCCGACCGATCAGCTCCGGCGAGGCCGATGGTCCGTGCAGGGCCGGCAGCAAACTATCGGCCAGGGCTTGTAGCGGCTGGGCCGCGCGCAGCGGTTCCAGCCGATCCCGGGCGAATTGTTCGCCGGCCGCCACGGGGGCATCCGCGGGCCGGCAGGCGGCCAAGGTCAATGAGGCAATGCGGTGCGGCGCGTGGGCGTAGACCGCCTGTGCCACCAGCCCGCCCATCGATAGGCCGGCCAGGTGCGCGCGCTCCGCGCCGAGATGGTCCATGACCGCCAGGACGTCTTCCGCGAAATGCTCGAAGCGAAGATCGCCAGTGATCGGTCCACTGTCGCCGTAGCCGCGCAGATCGAGCGTGACGACCTGATGCGCAGGCGCGAAATGATCGAGCTGATCATCCCAATTGCGCCGATTGCCGCCCACGCCGTGGATGAAAACCAGGGGTTGACCACGGGCCCAAGCGCAAGCCCCGTCCTTCAGGGCGGGGTCAAGCGAGGCAGTCGTTCCCCGGAGCCGAAGGCTCCCCCGAATGGTGGCGGAGAAGCTTCGGCCGCAAGGCCGGAGTTCTTCACCGGCTCCGTGGGTTTCGTAGGCGATGGGAATGGGGGTGGGAGTGAGGTGATATCCTGGAGGCATGCCTTGCTGCTTGCGATGGAAATACGTTGCTAACACTGAATCAGCCATGATTCTGGAAGATGAAAGGCTGCCGCGCTAGGGGTCTCAGGGCTGTCGATGTCATAACCAACGGATATGGGCTGCCATGAATACCCGCCTGTTTCAGTACTTCCTTGCGGTCTACGAATGCCGTTCGCTGGGCAAGGCCAGCCAGCGTCTCGGCATGTCGCAGCCGGCACTCAGCAAAAGCCTGCGCCACCTCGAACAAAGCCTTGCCGTGCCCTTATTCACCCGGCACACCTGGGGCGTGGCGCCCACGGTGTATGCGCATGCCTTCCTGCCCTACGTGCGTGCGATGGGCGTGCAGTTCGCGGCGGCCAGGGAAGAACTCAAGGCCCTGGCGGAAGCGCAGATCGGGGTGGTGCGCGTCGGCAGTAACCTGGGCGGTTCCGCCTCGCTATTGCCGCGAGCCCTGCTACGGTTGTTTCGCGAACGGCCGGGCATGCAGGTATTCGTGGAGGAGGGGCTTTACCATCCCCTGGTGATGGGGGTACGCGACGGCAGCCTGGATCTCGCGGTGACGACGCGCCCCGCCGTCCGCCCGGCGCTGGCGCGCGAACGGCGGCCAGGCGGCGCGCCCATGGAGCCGAACCCGCCGGCGGCGGACGATCGGGAGGCGGCGGTGCTGGAGTCGGACAGCCTCGCGATGGCGGGCCCCCTGGAGCTGCCCGCGTCACTGGCGGCCTGCCGCCTGGCGCACGATCCCTTCCATGTGGTGGCGGCGGCCGACCATCCGCTGGCGGGGTTGGCGCCCAACGCCAGCGTGCCGCGTCTGCTGGATTTTCCCTGGGTGCTGCCGCCGCAACAAGGGGTGTTGCGGCCCCACTTGGTGGCGCTGTTCGAACAATTGGGCTTGCCGGCGCCCGAGGCGGCGGTGCAGGGCGTATCGATGCTGTGCGTGGGAGAGCTGCTGCGCAAGGGCGGCTTCGTGACGCTGCTGCCGGAGTCCGTCCTGCGTCACTACCCCGATCTGCTCCCGCTGCCGGTGCCCGGCCTGCAACTGGCGCGCGACCTGATCGCGGTGTGGAATCAGGATATCGTGCCGACTCCCGCCGCCTCGTATTTTCTGCAATTGCTGCGTAGCGAGGCGGAGCAGGGCGAAGCCATGGACGAAACGGAAGACCCTGCGGTGCCGCTCGGCAAGGGACGATCCCCGTGACAGGCTGACCAAGGGTTATAGAAAAACCGCAACATCTACCTTGAAGCGGGCGGCGAGCTTCTTGGCGACGCTTTTACTGATTCCCCGACGGTCTGACAGGATGTCGGAAATCCGGCTCTGGGGCGCGCACTCCGCGAGATCATGTTGTTTCAGGCCGTGCTGTTCCATGAGAAAACGCAGGACTTCGCTGGGTTTGGCCGGGGGAATGAAAACGTGTGTAGCTTCGTAGGCGGCTACCTGATCGGAAAGATAATCCAGGACTTCCAGCAAAGGATGCGTTTCGTCGTCGCCGATGGCGTCGAGCAGGGAGTCGATCGTTTTCAAAACCCGGAGGTGGTCGTCGTCATTGCGCACCACGGTAACACCCACAGCGGCCTTGAAAGGTAGCCAGGCCTGGAGAATGGTTCGGGGTTCGGCAGCTTGAGAGGTGGTTGCCACCATTTCTAGCGTCTCCTGGTTTTCCATTTGCCGTGATCGTACTCCGTGTGCGTGAGTATCTGGCGGACGTATACCTTGCGCCGGTTGTAATGAATGGAGGCAATCAAGCGGTACTTGTTGCCACCCAGATTGAACACGGTGAGTCCGTCGACTAAGTCTGCACTGGCGAAGGTGTTGCGCAGATTGTGAAAATCGTGGAAGTCATGCGAGGTCATGAGGCGATACCAGGCTTGCAAAGCCGAAGTGGCAGCGGGATGCTGGGCCCAGAAAGCGACCAGGATCGGCTTGGCGATCACATGCATGGCGGCTATTTTATACCATTTTGGTATTGTTGAGTGACCGAGGAAAGTCCCCCTGCGAGGCGGGAGTGTGGCGGACACGTTACCGTGCCCGCCCTGTTGGCTGGGTTACTGGATACCGGCGGGTACAGCCCACGCGGGAGCTCTTTCGCATCAAGGCTTCGTCTTGCCCAGCCCGAGCATTTTGCGCAGCAGGGCGACCAGCTGGCCGGCCTCGCGAGCCGAGAGCCGGCCGGCCGTCAGGCGTTGCTGGTAGGCTGGAGTGAGCTCGTTGGCGGTGGCCACCAGGTGGCGCCCGCTGTCGGTCAGGTACAGACCGAAGGCGCGCCGGTCGCCGGGGGATCTGACGCGGCGCAGCCAGCCCTTGCGTTCGTTGCGCTTGGCCAGATCGCTCAGGGTGTTGAGATCGAACCCCAGGGTTTCGGCCAGCTCGGTCTGGCTGGATCCGGGTGCGCGGTTGATGGCGAACAGCAGGGCCAACTGGCGAGAAGTCACATCCAGCCCAGGGTAGGCGGGCGCGAACTCGGCTTCGGCATAAAAGTGCGCGCGCCGCAGCAAATGGGAAAGCAGCTCCAGGACTTCGAAATCCACAGGCTCGCTATCGGCATCGCCGGGCTGCGAGGCGGCCCCGCGCGCGCCTTGGCGAGTGGTCATGGGCAGGGCCTCAAACATAATTCAAGCCGGGGAGCTGCACGCCGGCCGCGCGCAGCACGGAAGCCAGCTGGGAGGCCGCCATCTCGGTGCCCGAAACGCCCACGACGGGCTGGACCTTGCGCGATTCGTGCACCGAGCCATCCCTGCCCACCGCCCGGACCTCGGCGATGGCCACCTCCAGCGCCGGATCGGCCACCAGGATGGCGCGGCAGCGATCGAGCCCCACGGTGGCCAGCGCGCAGGTAGTCATGGTGTTGACGTTGCGCGGGAAGCGCCGCGCAATGCCGCGCGCGGGCCCGTCGTAGATCACGGTGGCCTCGCGGATGCCGGCGGGATCCAGGCCGCTGTCCGCAAAATCGATGTTCGCCGGATTCTTGCGGAAGGTGATGGTGACGTCCTGCCACATGTCCCGCACTTCCACCAGGTTGTCCAGGCCGATCAGGGCGCCGTGGGGGATGAAAATGCGGCGGCCGCAGGCTTCGGCCAGCGCCGTGAGCCGGGCTTCGAGCTCGGCATCGGCGAAGGCATTGACCGACAGCGGCAGGTAATCCGCCGCGCGCAGCAGGGTTTCGCCATGGTCGCGGGTGATATCGGGATGAGCGCATTCGACGACCAGATCGGGCGAGCGCTGTGCGGCGTCACCCAGGCTGACCAGCGCCAGCCCGGCGGGAAGGTCGGCGAGCCGGGCGGGATCGCGGTTCCAGACGAAGGCCAGCTCCAGGCCCCAGTCGGGCCTGGCCTGGATGGCCTGGCAAAGATGGCGTCCGATGAAGCCGTAGCCGGCGACGCCGATACGGGTTTTCTTCGGGAGTGACATACGGGTCTCCTACAGCGTTGAGGCGGCCGGGCCTAGAGCCCGGTGCCCGAGACTTTGCGGCCGATGAGAAAGGGCCAGCCGATCGTGAACAGCACGAACAGGCCCGTGACCAGCTTCAAATCGGAAGGGTGGAGGCCAAGCGCCAGGGCCAGCGACGATAGTTGGTAGTAGACGACGGCGCCCACCACCGGAGCGGCGAGCTGCCGCAGCAAGGTTCTGCGACCGGTGATCGCTTCGCCGATGATGACGGAGGCCAGGCCGTTGACCAGCATGCCCACGCCCATGCCGACGTCGGCGTAGCCTTGTGATTGAGCCATCAAAGCGCCGGCCAGGCCGCTGATGGCCGACGCCAGGCCCAGGCCGCCGGCGGTATAGGCCACCAGATTGACGCCAAGCGCCGGCGCCAGGTGGGGGTTGGCGCCGATGCCGCGCAGGCCCAGGCCCAGGTCGGTTTGCAGCACCCACCACAGCAGGAGGACGAGGGCGATGGCCAGGATGCCGAAGAACAGGACTTGCGCGCCCAGGCTGGCCAGGATGGCGGGGCTGATCCAGTCGTACACCGTTTCGAAGCCGAACAGCGGCGCGTTGGGCTTGCCCAGGATGCGCAGGTTCACGCTCCACAGCATGGTGACGGTGAGGATGCCCGCCAGCAGCGAATGCACCTTGAACTTGAGGTGGATGAGCGCGGTGACCATGCCGGCCAGGAAGCCGGCGACGACGGCGGCCACCGTGGCCAGCAGCGGATGGACACCGAGCGTGATCAGCGCGGCCGCCACGGCGGCGCCCAGGGGAAACACCCCTTCGCTGGAAAGATCCGGCACCGACAGCACGCGGAACGGGATCATGATCGCGAGGGCGATCAGCGAATAGATGAGACCTTGCACCAGCGTGACCGGCACGAGGTTCCAGAACATGTTCAGGACTTCCATGGCGTTTCGGCGTCAGGCGCGCAGCAGATGTTCGTCGGAGGCGCCGGCGAAGCGGCGGACGAGGGAATCCACGGTCAGGCCGGTCTTGTCCTCGCCGTGGAGATCGACCCGCACGCGGCCGGCGTTCAGGGCGATGAGGCGGTTGCCGAAGTCGATGGCCTGCTGCATGTTGTGGGTGATCATCAGCACTGTCAGGCGGTCGTCGTCGACGATCCGCCGGGTGGCCCGCATGACGAGTTCGGCGGTGCCGGGATCGAGGGCCGCGGTATGCTCATCGAGCAGCAGGAGCCGTGGTTTGCGCAGCGAGGCCATGAGCAGGGCGAGAACCTGGCGCTGGCCGCCCGAGAGCTTGCCGGCCAGCACGCGCATGCGGGACTCCAGGCCCAGGCCGAACGGCGCGAGCAGATCGGCATAGCGTTTGCGGTTGGCGGCGCCGAGGGCCAGGCGCAGGCCCCGGCGCTGGCCGCGCCGCTCGGCCAGCGCGAGATTCTCTTCGATCGAAAGCGAGGGCGCGGTGCCCAGCATGGGATCCTGGAACACGCGGCCGATATAGGCCGCCCGGCGATGCACGGACAGATGAGTGACGTCGTGCCCGTGCAGCTCCACCCGGCCGCCATCGGGCTGCAAGGCGCCCGAGATGACGTTGAGCATGGTGCTTTTACCCGCGCCGTTGGAGCCGATGACGACGGTGAAATCGCCTTCGGCCAGCGTGAGGCTCAGGTCGTCGAGCGCCACCCGCTCGTCGGGCGTGCCGGCATGGAAGGTGATCCGCAGCTTGTCGAGGCGCAGCGCGGGGCGGGTGGCGTCAGGGGACGACACCACAATCGCACTCCTGAAGCGCCGCGGGCAGGGTCAGGCCCAGGGAATCCAATTGGCGCTGGCTGATCCGCATGACGTGATCTTCGGGCGCCAGGACCATGACCGGCATGGTCGACGCGTCGGCGCCATGGAGCAAGCGCTCCGCCAGTTCGCCGGCCTTCTCGCCGATGCGGTAGAAGTCGGCCGCGAACACCGCCAGGACGTGGCCGACATCGACCGAGGGGCTATTGGAGCCGAACACCGGCATGGAGATCCGCGCGGCCGCCGAGGCAATGGCGGGCGCCGCCGGCTGGAGCAGGCTGGAAGCGGGCACGAAAAGCGCATCGACCTGGCCGCGCGCCGACATGACGCGCTGCGGAATGTCGTTGGCGTTGTCGACCCCGATCAGGGTGATCTTGATGCCGTGTTCGGGCGCCAGCTTTTGCAGGCGGTTGGCGAAGGCGGTGTCGCTATCGTCGCCGGGGTTGTAGAGAATGCCGAGCCGCTTCATGTCGGGCAGCAGGGTCTGCATGAAATCCAGCGTGGCGTTGAGATCGGGCACGTTCGACACGCCGGCAAGCAATGGCGTGCCACCCTCCCAGGATGACAGCAGCCCCGCCTGGACGGGATCGGTGACGGGTGCGAACACGATGGGGAAATTGCGTTTGGCGAGCATCTGTTTGGCCGACTGCGCCATGGGCGTGGTAATGGCGAGCAGCAGATCGGGCTTGCCCGCGGCCAGGCGGTTGAGGAATTGCGGCACCAGCGAGCGATCGAAGTTCACGTTGCCTTCGTCGTAGACGATCTTCAGGTCGCTTTTGTCGAGGACGGCCTTGAAGCCGTCCGAGACCTGCTGCAGCGAAGGATGCGGGCCGAACATGGCAATGGCGACCTTTTTGGTATCGGTCGCGGCTGTGGCGTTCATGCCGAAGGCAAGAGTGATCGCGGCCAGTGCCGCCCTTAAATATGTTGCGTACATTGTCTTTCCTCGTCGGTGTGGTTTCGACTGACACTACGAATACGTAGTAAATAGTGCGCCGAAAATGGCGGATATGCACCTAGGGGAAATACGGAGCAGGGGCCGGCTGTTGTCTTGCAGGCGCCAGGGCGAGGCCGCCGCCCCGAAAGCACGGAGATGGCTGCCTTGTCAGGCTAAGGCGCCTCGTCCTGCCGCCAGCCGCCCCCGGTGGCGGCGATCAGGGCCACGGTGGCATCCAGCCGGGCGCCGATGCGATCCAGCAAGTCGCGCCGCGCCGCCAACGTGCTGTTCTGTGCCACCGCGACGTCGAGGAACGACACCATGCCGGCGGCGTACTGGTTGCGGATCATGGCCTCGGCCTCCACGGCCAGCGCGACCACCTGCCGCTGGCCGGCGATCACGATATCCAGGGTGGCGAGGGCGGCCAGGGCGTCTTCGACTTCGCGTATCGCCACCAGTACCGTCTGGCGATAGGCGGCCGCGGTTTCATCGTAAACGGCCAGGGCGCGCGCCTGCTCGGCGCTGCGCGCGCCGCCGTCGAGCAGCATGGCGGCCAGCGCGGGCCCAAGCGACCAGACCCAGGCCGGAGCGCTCAGCCATTGCCCGAGGGTGGCGCTTTGCAAGCCGCCCGTGGCGCCCAGCGTCAGGTCGGGAAACCAGGCCGCGCGCGCCACGCCGAGGCGGGCATTGGCCGCGGCCACGGTCTGTTCGGCCTGGACCACGTCGGGACGCCGCTCCAGCAGTGAGGAGGGTACGCCCGCCGGGATGCGAGGCGACGCGGGTACCGGTGCGCCGGGTTCCAGCGCAAAATCGCCGGGCAGGCGGCCCAGCAACACTGCCAGTGCGTGCTCCAGAGTGGCCCGGGTACTGGTTTGTTCGGCCAGTTGCACGCGCACCGAGGCCAATTGGGCCTCGGCCAGCGCCACGTCGGAGCGCGCCACCAGACCCGCTTCGTATTGATTGCGGGTGAGCGCCAGCGACCTTTCGTAGGCCTCTTCGGTGAGGCGCAGCATCGCCGCCTGTTCGTCGAGGACGCGAATCCGCAGGTACTGCCGGGTGAACTCGGCCTCGGCCAACAACCGCACGCCGGCGCGGGCGGCCGCCTGCGCCCGTGCGTCGGCGCCGGCGGCGTCGGTTTCGCCGCTCGCCTTGCCCCAAAGGTCGGGCGTCCAGGCCAGCGTCAGGTCGGCCACGTAGCGACTGGCGGCGTTGGCGCCGTCGTTGGCGCCGCGGCTCAGGCTGGCGCCAGCATCCAGCCGGGGCCAGAGCGCGGCGCGCGAGCGGTCGGCGAGCGCGCGGGCCTGGCGGTAGCGAGCCTCGGCTTGGGCAACGCCGAGGTTGCCGGCGTCCAGTTCGGCCAGCCATCGGTCCAGGCGGGTGTCGCCCAGCAGCCCCCAGGTCGCGGGACCCGAGGCGGCCAGGGCGGGGTCGGCCAGCCGCCAGGGGCCCGCCTGCCGATAAGCGGCGGGCAGCTCCGGCAGCAGGGGTGGCTGCACGGGCGCCGTGGCGCAGGCCGTCATCAGCGCGGCCAGGCCCGGAAGGACGAAACGGGCGCGCGGGCCCGGGACGAAAAGCCCCCGAAGGGTGGCGAAGAAGCTCCGGCGTCGGGGCCGGTGTTCCGCACCGACGTCGAAGCTGCGTTTCGATCGCGTCGAAGCGACGGCTGGCCGCGCGTTCATTGAACTGCCCTCCGGTCGCTGCGCGACTGCCTCCCCGAGGGAGGATTCGTGCTTGGGGCGGCCCGGCGCACCGAATGGACTGCCCTCCGGTCGCTGCGCGACTGCCTCCCCGAGGGAGGATTCGTGCTTGAGACGGCTCGGCGCACTCATTGAATTTCCTTGGTATGCGCGGCCCGCAGGGAGCCGACGGTAAGCGAGCGCAGGCGGTCGAGCGCCAGGTAGACGGCCGGGGTGGTGTAGAGCGTGAGGATCTGGCTGATGGCGAGCCCGCCGACGATGGTAATACCCAGCGGCTGGCGCAGTTCCGCGCCTTCGCCCAGGCCGATCACCAGCGGCAGCGCGCCCAGCAGCGCGGCGCAGTTGGTCATCAGGATGGGCCGCAGCCTCAGCAGCGCCGCTGCGCGGATGGCGGCAGGCGCGTCCAGGCCGTCGCGCCGCTGCGCGCCGAGGGCGAAATCGATCATCAAGATGGCGTTCTTCATCACGATGCCGATCAGCAGAAAAACGCCGAGCAGGGCGATCAGGGAGAACTCGGTGCCGGTCAGGCGCAGGGCAAGCAAGGCGCCAATGCCCGCGGACGGCAGCGTGGAGAGGATGGTCAGCGGATGCAGCGTGCTTTCGTACAGGATCCCCAACACCAGGTACACCGCAACCAGCACCGCCAGGATGGTCCAGGGCTGGGCATCCAGCGCGGCGCCGAAGCTGCCCGCCGTTCCGGCCAGCTCGCCGTGGATCTGGGTGGGCATGCGCAGCTCGGCCAGGGCGCGGTCGATGGCCGCCAAGGCGCGGTCCAGGGGCACGTCGGGAGCCAGGGAGAAGTCGATATCGATGGCGGCGAACTGCGCATCGTGGCTGACACGGTCGTTGATCATGTCGTAGCGGTATTGGGTGAAGGTCGACAGCGGAACGCGGCGGCCATCGGCGGCGATCACGTGTACCAGACCCAGCGCATCCGGCGTGCGGGTCTGGCGCGGGTCCAGCTCCATCACCACGCGATACTGGTTGAGCGCATCGTAGAGGGTTGCCACCTGGCGCTGGCTGAACGAATTGTTCAATACCTCGTTCACCATCCGCATGTCCACGCCCAAACGGCTGGCCGCTTCGCGATCGATCTCCAGTTGCACCTGAAGCGTGGCTTCGTCGCCCACCGAGTCCACGTCGACCAGTTCCGGCAGCGCCATGAGGGCGGCCGAAACGCGCGGCGCCCATTGCTGCAGCAGCTCCAGTTCGCCCGAGCGTAGTACCAGCGAATACTCGCCGGTGCTGGAGAAGGCGCGCGGCAGATTGAGGTCCTGGTCGACGCTGGAGAAAAACATGCCGCCGGGCACCTGGGGCAGGCTGGCGCGCAGGCGGGCCACCACCTCGCTGGCCGACACGCCGCGTTCGGCGAGCGGCTTGAGCCGTATCATCATCTGCGCATTGCTGCCTCCCGAGCTGCCGCCGCTGGAGCCGATCACGTCGGCCACCGCCGGGTCGGCCAGCACCATGCGGCGATAGGCGTCGCTCTTGGGCTGCATGATCTGGAACGAAAAACCGTCGTCCCCTCGCGCGAAGGCGCGCAACTGTCCGGTATCCTGTTCGGGCAGAAAGCCCTTGGGTGCGATCAGATAGAGCCAGACCGTGGCCGCCGTCACCGCCAAGAGCACCAACAGCATCAGGGGCTGGTGGCGCAGGCTGGCGTCGAGCGAGCGGGCATAGCCTCGCACCAGCGCCGCCTGCCAGCGCGGCGCGCGCGGCGCCGATGCCGGATCGGCGCGCGCGCACAAGGCCGGGATCAACGACACCGACAGCAGCAGCGAGATCAGCATCGCCGCCACCAGGGTGATGGAGAACTCGCGGAACAGGCGTTCCACCAGCCCGCCCATCAGCAGCACCGAGACGAACACCGCCGCCAGCGCCAGTGTCATCGCCACCAGGGTAAAGCCGACTTCGCGCGTGCCGCGCAAGGCCGCGCGCAGCGGCGATAAACCGCGCTCGCGATGCCGGCTGATGTTCTCCATCACCACCACGGCGTCGTCCACCACCAGCCCGGCGGCCACGATCAACGCCATCAGCGACAGATTGTTGAGCGAAAAGCCGAACAGATACATCACGCCGAAGGTGCCGCTTACCGCCACCGGGATCGCCAGGCTGGGAATCAACGCGGCGCGCAGGCTGCCCAGGAAAACGCCGACCACGCCGACCACCAGCAGGCCGGCCAGCGCGAGTGTCCAGTGGGCCTCGCGCAGCGAGGCGCGGATGCCGGGCGAGCGGTCGATCACCACGGCCAGGGTGGCATCGGCCGGCAGCAGTTCGCGCAGCGTGGGCAATTGTTGGTAGATGGCGTCGATGGTCTGGACGATATTGGCCCCCGGCTGCCGGCTCACCTGCAGAATGACGGCGGGATCGTGGTTGTGAAAGCCGCTGCTGTAGCGGTTCTCCACCGAATCGCTGACCTCGGCCACGTCGCCCAGGCGCACGGCGCCGCCATCCCGGTGGCGGATGATCAGGCCGCGATACTCGGCCGCGGTGCGCAACTGAGTGTTGCCGCGGATCTCCCAGCGCAGGCGTTCCGACTCCAGCGATCCGGCGGGCCGCCAGGCGTTGGCATCCACCAGCACCTGGCGGACTTCATCGAGCGCGATGCCGTGGTGGCTGAGCGCCTGCGGATTGAGCTGCACCCGTATCGCGGGCAGCGAGCTGCCGCCCACCGCGACGTCGCCCACGCCGCCCACCTGCGCGATCTTCTGGGCCAGGACGCTGGCCGCGAGGTCGTACAACACGCTGGGAGCCAGGTTGGGGGAGCTCAGCGCCAGCGCCAGGATCGGTGCTTGCGAGGGGTTGACCTTGCGATAGCTGGGCATGCCCGGCATGCTGGCCGGCAGCTGCGGGCGGGCGGCGTTGATGGCGGCCTGCACGTCGCGGGCGGCGGCATGGATGTCGCGATCGAGATCGAACTGCAGGCGGATGCGGGTCGAGCCCTGGTTGCTCGATGAGGTGATCGAGACGATGCCGGCAATGCTGCCCAGCGCGCGTTCCAGCGGCGAAGCCACCGTACTGGCCATGCTTTTCGGGCTTGCGCCCGGCAGGCTGGCGGTGACTTCGATGGTCGGGAAATCCACTTCCGGCAGTGGCGCCACCGGCAGCAGCCGCCAGGCCAGCGCACCGAGCAGGGCGATGGCCAGCGCCATCAGGCAGGCGGCCACCGGCCGGGTGACGAACCGTCGCGCCAGCATCAGCCTTGGCCGTCCGCCATTGGCGGTGCGGCGCTGGCGGTGGTTCGGCGCGCCTGGCCCAGGCGGTCGAACCACAGGTAAATCACCGGCGTGGTGTACAGCGTCAGCACCTGGCTCACCAGCAGGCCGCCCACCATCACCCAGCCCAGCGGCTGGCGCAGCTCGGCTCCCGAACCGCTGGCGAACATCAGCGGCAGCGCGCCCACCAGCGCCGCCAGCGTGGTCATGAGAATGGGCCGCAGGCGCTGCAGGGCGGCCTGCCGGATGGCCTCGCGGGGCGCCAGGCCGCCGCTGCGCTCGGCGTCGAGGGCAAAGTCGACCATCATGATGCCGTTCTTTTTGACCAGGCCGATCAGCAGGATGATGCCGATCACCGCGATCAGGTCCAGGGGGCGGCCCGACAGCAGCAGGGCCAGCAGGGCGCCCACCGTGGCCGAGGGCAGGGTGGACAGGATGGTGACGGGATGGATGGTGCTCTCATAGAGGATGCCGAGCACGATGTACATGGCGACCACCGCCGCCAGGATCAGCCACAGCGTATTCGCCAGCGAGGCCTGGAAGGCGCTGGCGGCACCTTGCAGCTGGAACTCGATGGCCGCGGGCTGGCCGAGTTCCGAGCGTGCGGCGTCAATGGCCGCCACCGCCTCGCCCAGCGATACGCCGGGCGCGGTATTGAACGAGATCGTGACGGCGGGAAACTGGCCGATGCGGTTGACCAGCAGCGGCGCGGCTTCCTGGTGCACGCGGGCCAGCGCGGCCAGCGGCACCAGTTCGCCGCTGCCGGAGCGCACCTGCAGACGGTCGAGATCGGCGGGAGAAGCGGCCAGGCGCGGCGCCACTTCCAGCACCACGCGATACTGGTTGGCCTGGGTGAACAAGGTGGAGATCTGGCGCTGGCCGTAGGCGTCGTACAGCACGTCGGCGATATCGGCGATGCCCACGCCGAAGCGGGCGGCGGCGTCGCGATCGATGTCCAGCCAGGCGCGCAGGCCGCCGGCCTGGCGGTCGCCCGCCACATCGCGCAGTTCGGCCCGGTCGGCCAAGGCCGTGATCAGGCGCTGCGACCAGGCATCGAGCAGGCCGTCATCTGGCGAGGTAAGCGAAAACTGGTATTGGGTGCGGGCCACGCGATCTTCGATGTTCAACTCTTGCACCGGCTGCAGGTGCAGCTGGATGTCGCGCACGCCATCGGCGGCCTGCTGCAAGCGTTCCATGATCTCGCGCAAGGGGGCGCTGCGTTCCGCCAGCGGCGTCAGTTCTATCATCATCCGCCCCGTGGCCGGCGTGGGGTTGGTGCCGTCCACGCCGATGAAGGAGGCGACACCGGCGACGTCGGGATCGGCCAGAACGGCTTCGGCCAAAGCCTGCTGGCTGCGCGCCATGGCCTGGAACGAGGTGCTTTGCGGCGCGTCGGTCATGCCCTGCAGCATGCCGCTGTCCTGCACCGGAAAAAAGCCCTTGGGTACCGCGGCGTAGAGCAGCGCGGTCAGGGCCAGCGTGCCCAGCATGGCGGCCAGCATCAGGCGCTGGTGCGCCAGCGCCCAATCCAGGGTGGCGGCATAGCGCGCCAGCACACGGTCCATGAAACCGGCGCGATGGGCCCGGCCATGATCGGGATCGGGCAGCATGCGCGCGCACATCATCGGGGTGAGCGTCAGCGATACGGCCAGCGAGATCAGGATCGCCACCGCCAGCGTGATGGCGAACTCGCGGAACAGCCGGCCTACCACATCGCCCATGAACAGCAGCGGAATCAGCACGGCGATCAGCGACAGCGTCAGCGAAACCAGGGTAAAGCCGATCTGCCGCGCTCCCGCCAGCGCGGCCGCCAGGCGGCTCGCGCCCATTTCGCGATGGCGGGCGATGTTCTCGAGCATGACGATGGCATCGTCCACCACGAAGCCCGCCGCGATCGTCAGCGCCATCAAGGTAAGATTGTTCAGCGAAAAGCCCGCCAGCAGCATGACGCCGAACGTACCGATGAGCGACAGCGGCACCACCACGCTGGGGATCAGGGTGGCGCGCCATTCGCGCAGAAAGGCAAAGGTGACCAGCACCACCAGCAGCACGGCGAACAGCAGTTCGACCTGTACGCCCCGCACCGAGGCGCGGATACTCTGCGTGCGGTCGGTGAACACCGCGACGTCGAGGTCGGCGGGCAGGCTGGCGGTAAGCTGCGGCAGCAGCGCCTGGACCCGGTCGACCACTTCGATCACATTGGCCCCCGGCTGGCGCTGCACATTGATCAGCACGGCCGGCTGCGCGCCCACCCAGGCCGCCAGTCGGCGATCTTCGGGGCCCTCCTCGATCGTGGCGACGTCGCCCAGCCGCAGGGGCGCATCCTGGTTCCAGGCCAGCACCAGATCGCGGTATTCCCGCACGGTGCGCAACTGGTCGTTGGCGTCCATCAGCACGGTGCGCACCGGGCCGTCGAAGCTGCCCTTGGGCTGGTTGACGTTGGCCGCCGCGATGGCCTGCCGGACGGTGGCCATGTCCAACCCATAGGCGGTGAGCGCATTGGGGTCGACTTGCACCCGCACGGCCGGGCGCTGGCCGCCGGCCAGGCTGATCATGCCCACGCCCGGCACCTGCGCCAGCCGCTGGGCCAGCCGGGTGTCGAGCAGGTCGTAGATCTCGGTGAGCGCCAGGGTGTCCGAGGTGGCGGCCAGGGTGACGATGGGCAGATCCGCGGGGTTGACCTTGCGATAGATCGGCGGCGCGGGCAAGCCCGAAGGCAGCAAGTTGCCCGCGGCCGCGATCGCGGCCTGTACTTCCTGTTCGGCGACGCCGAGATCCAGATCGAGGTCGAACTGCAGCGTGAGCACCGAGGCGCCGGCGGAGCTGGCCGAGGACATCTGCTTGAGGCCCGGGATCTGGCCGAAGCGCCGCTCCAGAGGCGCGGTGATGGTGCTGGCGGTGAGTTCGGGGCTGGCGCCGGGGTAGAACGTGAACACCTGGATCGTGGGGTAGTCCACCTGCGGCAACGCCGCCACCGGCAGCAGCCGCCAGGCCAGCGCGCCGGACAGCAGCAGGGCGAACATCAACAGGCTGGTGGCGACCGGCCGCAGGATGAAGGGCCGTGAAAGGTTCATGTCGCCGCCGGCGGCACGGTATCGACCACCGTTACCTCGCGGCCGTCGCGCAGGCGGTCCAGGCCTTCCAGCACGACCCGTTCGCCACCGTCCAGGCCTTCGGCCACCGCCACCCAGCCGCCGCTGGCGGTGCCGAGCGCGATGGTGCGCGGCCGTGCGCGCCCGTTATCGTCCACGATATAAACATAGGTGCCGCGGGCGCCGTACTGCACGGCGTCCAGCGGTATCACTACGGCGGCATCCTGCTCGCGCACCAGCAGACGGATGTTGACGAACTGATTGGGAAACAGGGCTTCGTCGTCGTTGGCGAACTCGGCGCGCAAGCGCAGCGTACCGGTGGCCGGATCGATCTGATTGTCGAAGGTCCGCACGATGCCGCTGGCGATCCGCCGGCGCTGTTCGCGATCCCAGGCCTCGGCTTCAAGCGCCCGGCCGGCGCGTAGCGCCGGCAGAATATCGCCGAGCCGGGTCTCGGGCACGCTGAAGAGCACCGAGATCGGTTGCGTCTGGGTGATGACGACCAGCCCTTCGGCGTCGCCTGCCTGGACGAAATTGCCCTCGTCCACCCGCCTCAGGCCCACGCGGCCGCTGGTTGGAGCGGTGATGCGGGTGTAGTCGAGATGCAGGCGCGCGTCGTCGACGGCGGCCTGATGCGATTGCTGCTGGCCTTCGTATTGCCGCACCAGCGCTTCCTGGCTGTCGAGCTGCTGGCGGGCGATCGAATCCTGCCGATGCAGGGTGCGGTAGCGCTCCAGGTCGGCCCGGGCGTTGCGCAACAGGGCCACGGTCTGCCGCTGCTGCCCCTCGGCCTGGGCCAGGCTGATCTCGTAGGGCCGGGGGTCGATGCGGGCGAGCAGGTCGCCGGCGGCAACGCGCTGGCCTTCGCGGAACGCGACCTCCTGCAGTTCGCCCTCGACCCGGCTGCGGACCGTCACTTCGCTGAGCGGCGTAACGGTGCCGACCGCGTCGAGTTGCACCGGAAGCACGCGCCGGGCCGCCTCGGCCACCGTGACTGGCACCGGCCCCGCGTAGGGGCTGGCCACCGGCGCGGCGGTGGGGCGGTCCAACTGGCGCCAAATGTAGGCGGCGGCCCCGGCGACTGCCAGAAACAGCAGGACGAGCAGGAACTGGCGACGGCGTTGCGAAGCGGAAGCGCGGGACATGGCGAGAGTCTGCCGCAGGCTCTCGGCAAACGAAAGGCAAAGGCGGCATTATGCCTGAATGAGAAGCTTTATCAATTTGTGGCTGTTCCGCGCGGGTTGGCCGGAAGGGACATGCGCGGATTGGGATGCCGTGGCGCCCTACGCCGGCTGCGGGAAGACGGCGTCACGCACCGTCCGCGGCTCCAATGACGGAGAGCACATGGCGATGAACTCCAGGGCGAAATCACGTAGATAGTGGCCCCGGCGCAGCGAGATCCAGGTGGTATTGGTCTCGAACCAGTCGTCGCCCGGCAGGATCTCCAGGCCCGAATCCCGTTCGGGATGGTAAGCCATCGACGCCACGATCCCGATCCCCAGTCCGATTTCCACGTACGACTTGATCACGTCGGCATCGAGGGCCGACATCACGATGCGGGGCCGCAGCCCCATGCAGGCAAAGGCGGCATCGATGCTCGCGCGGCCCGTATAGCCGGAATGGTAGGTAATGAGCGGATAGCCGGCCACGTCGGCCAGCGTCGGGGCCGGCAGTTGCGCCAGAGGATGGCCGCGCGGCACGATCACCGCGTGCCGCCAGCGATAGTAGGGAAAGCTGACCAGGCCCGCTTCATGCCGCAACCCTTCGGTGGCGATGCCGATGTCGACCCGCCCGTCGTGCAGCAGCGCGGTGAGCTCGGTGGGGCTGCACTGATGCAGTTCGAGGTGAACACCGGGAAAGCGCTGGGTGAAGCGGGAGATCACGCCGGGCAGGGCGTACCGGGCCTGGGTATGCGTCGTGCCGACCGCCAGGCGGCCTTCGTCCTTGCTGCCGAATTGTTCCGCAACGCGCTGGATATTGTGGGTATCCAGCAGGATACGCTCGACCAGAGGCAGGATGTCCCGCCCCGGTTCGGTAAGGTCCAGCAGGCGCTTGCCCTTGCGAACGAACAGAGCGACGCCCAGTTCGTCTTCAAGATCCTTGATGTGTTTGGAAACGCCCGATTGGGCGGTGAACAGGCGGCTGGCGACTTCGGTGAGATTGAAGTCGGCGCGCACCGCCTCGCGCAGGATGCGCAACTGCTGGAGGTTCATCGCGATTCCGTAGATCGAAAAGCCGATGGTACGGGCCGCCGGTGGTGATGGGAAGCAACCTTTGATTGCTTGCATAGAAATGTAGGTTCTAAAAACCATCGCTGATAAGCAAATGCGGAGAATCGAAACCAGTCGCCGCCAGGCCCGCGATATGCCGAAAGGGCATTTGCTTTCTTGGAGCTGGCCGATTTGCTTTGCAGAAATCGTTGGTTTGCGAACGCGTCGGCCAGCCCTACCATCGCCTCATCATTTTTCGAAACGCAGGAGTCAATGATGAGCCAGGCAGGGACTACACGCCCGGATGCCGACCGCGTCCTTCGGGACGAGGCCGGGCAGGGACATGTCATTCCGGAAGCGGGCCGGTGCCGGGATCCCGTCACGCAGAACATGGGTGACGTACGGAGCGGCTTGCCGCGGAGCCCGGAAACTGGCCGCCAATGGGGCGAGGCCGTCGCGGCCGCCTCGCGGGGCGTGGCGCGTCGCCAGCAAGCCGAAGCGCTGGCCGTCATCGCCGACGTGCTCGTGATCGGCGGTGGGCCGGCGGGCGCCTGGGCAGCGATCCATGCTGCCCGCCAAGGCGCCAGCGTGGTGCTGGTGGACAAAGGCTTCTGCGGAACCTCGGGAGCTACCGCGGCCGCGGGCACCAATGTCTGGCACGTTCCGGCCGAGGCGCGGGAAGCCGCGAAGAACAGTCGTTTCGCGATGGGCGGTTTCCTGGCCGAGCCCGAGTGGATGGATCGCGTGCTGCAGCAAACCTGGGAGAGCTGCGCGGAACTGGCCGCCTGGGGCTACCCCTTTCCGGTCGACGACAGCGGACAGATGCATTGCGTGTCACTGCAGGGCGCCGATTACATGCGCTTGATGCGCCGCCAGGCCAAAGAGGCCGGTGTGCGCATTCTGGACCACAGCCCCGCGCTGTCGCTGTTGCAGGATGCCGCTGGCGCCGTGGCTGGCGCGAGTGGTGTACAGCGCCAGCGCCACCGCGACTGGGAGGTGCAAGCCAACGCGGTGGTCATAGCCTCGGGTGGCTGCGCTTTTCTCAGCCGGGCCTTGGGCTGCAACGTGCTCACCGGCGACGGTTATCTGATGGCGGCCGAGGCCGGCGCGGAGCTGTCGGGCATGGAGCTCTCCAACGCTTATGGTCTGGGGCCCGCCTTTTCGTCGGTGACCAAGTCGCTGTTTTACAACTGGGCCACGTTCTATGATGGCCAGGGACGGCAGATCGAGGGCGCCGGATCGTCGCGCGGCCGGGGCATCATCGCCCGTACTCTGCGCACCGAGCCGGTTTACGCCTGCCTCGATCGCGCCGACGAGCAGGTGCGGGCCTGGATGCGTAAAACGCAGCACAACTTCTTCCTGCCGTTCATTCGCCGGGGATCCTTTTACCCAACATTTTCCCGTGACGTTACGCCTGGAAGGCACGGTGCGGGGTACGGGCGGCATCCGCGTGATCAACGGCGATTGCGCCACCTCGGTGCCCGGTTTGTTCGCCGCGGGTGATGCCGCCACCCGGGAGGAGATCTGCGGGGGCTTTACCGGCGGCGGCAGCCATAACGCGGCCTGGGCCATCGCATCCGGAGCCTGGGCGGGCGCGGGCGCGGCCAGGCTGGCCAAGGCCGGCGGCCCGCGAGCGCTGCGGAGGGCCAGCGAACTTGTGGCGGCAGCCCAGGTGGGCGAGCACGGCTTGGCGCAGCCCGCAGACGAATTGGTGGCGGCGGTGCAGGCCGAAGTGTTCCCCACCGAGAACAACTGGATCCGCGAGGCGGGCCGGCTGAACGCATCGCTGCAGAGCCTCGACCGTGCCTGGCGCGAACTGGCGGGGTCAGCACCGAGCGGAACGCCGGAGGATCCGGGTGCGCGCGTGCGTGCCCGCGAAGCGATGGCCATGCTGGCCACCGCCCGCTGGATGTACCGCAGTGCCCTGGCCCGTCCCGAAACGCGAGGCATGGCGCGCCGCGCCGAGCGCGCCATGCCCGACCCGGCATTGCGGCATCGCCTGATCGCCCGTGGCCTGGATGAAATCGAGATCCGGCCAGTCGCGGTCTCCCACGATCACGGCGCGCTCGCGGCCTGAGCCAACGCCGCAAGAATCCCGACACGGTCCGGGAAAAGGCCGTTTTCTGGAGTGAAACCATGATCGAAGTGATCGACGCGGAGCGGTGCACCGCCTGCAATATTTGTGTGTCGGCCTGCCCGACCAATGTCTTCGAACTGGTGGCGGGGGCACCGCCGGTGATAGCGCGGCAGGCGGATTGCCAGACTTGCTTCATGTGCGAGGTGTACTGCCCCGAGGACGCGCTGTACGTATCGCCCGAGGCTGAAGGCGCTGCGTCCGGGGAGCGGGACGCGAAGGACGTTCGCCAATGGATGGGTGGATACCGCGAGGCGCTGGGCTGGCGGCGTGGCGCGACCAGCGCCGCCGGTGCGGATATGAGCCATCTTTTGCTGAAACTTGCGCATTGAACGCTCCGACTCCGGAGCCATGATCTTTTTTTGGATGCAACATGAAAAAATCGATGAAGTTGATATTGGCGCTGGTGCTGGCATTGCCGCAGGCGCTCATGGGGTCCGGCACGGCGCTGGCGGCGGAGCCCGTGCCCAAGGTGATCCGCTTCGGCGGCTTCGGCCAAGGTTTCGGCAAGCCCTCCGGCCTGGCCTTGCTGGCGATCGCCCAGAACAAGAATTTCATTGCCGAAGAGTTTCGGGGTGAACCAGTGGAATTCACGTTCGAATACTTTATCGGGGTGGGGCCGGCGATCAATGAGGCGCTCGCCAATAATCGCCTGGACTTCGCGCAGTATGGCGCCCTGCCCAACATCATTGGCCGTGCGGGCGGGTTACCCACGCGCCTGCTGTCCTCCTACGGCGCCACCACTATCTTCGGTGTTGCCGCCAAGGGCAGCGAGATCCGGAATTTCTCCGATCTGCGAGGCAAGCGCGTGGCGGTGAACAAGGGCACGATCCTGCATTGGGCGTTGTTGTCGGCGTTGCGCGAGAATGGCCTGACGCTCGGTGACGTTCACCTGATCGACCTGAAAGCCGCCGATCAGTTGGCCGCGCTGACGGCGGGCAGTGTGGACGCCGCCATTGGCTCCAGCTCGCTGCTGACCCTGCGCGATCAGGGGACCGCCGAGATCTTCTACCGTTCCGACTCGATCGGCCCGCAGGCCAATGGCTTTGGCGCCATCGTGGTCAGCGAACGCTTCTGGCGTGAGTATCCCGAGGCTACCCGTAAAGTGGCCAAGGGCCTGGTCAAGGCTGCCCACTGGCTGGGCGACGAGGCCAACAAAGAAGAGGCCATCCGCATCTGGGCGCAGTCGGGGGTGTCGGAAGCGCATCTGCGTGAGGAGTTCGAGGGCGTCCCCTTGCGTTCACTGTTCAACCCCCGTTTCGATCCCTTTCTGATCGGCCAGTACGAGGACGCCGTTGCCTTCAGTCGTGAGGAGCGTCTGATCCGCAACGATGTCGATGTGGAAAACTGGGTGCTGGCTGAACCGGTCGAGAGGGCGGTGGCGGAGTTGGCATTGACTGAGTTCTGGCCCTCGCGGCCGGCACGGGCCAATACCCGGTGATCCATGTCAAGAGTGCATGATATGAGACTATCAAAGCGTTCCGCCGCCGGCGTGCTATCGGCGCCCTGGTGGCCCGGCATCGCCGTGCGCGGCCTGACGGTGTCGCCGGTGTGGCGTCGCCGCATCCTGGCGATTCTTTTGCCCGCGTTCATATTGCTAGCCTGGGCCATGGCGGCCCGTCTGGCCTGGGTTTCGCCGCAAGTGCTGCCGGCGCCCGGGGCGGTGCTGGCGACGCTGGCGGAGTTGTTCGCCAGCGGCGAGCTGGCCGATAACATCCGGGTCAGCCTGTTTCGCATCGGTGTCGGCTTCGCGGGAGGGGCCGCGCTGGGCCTGGCCCTGGGAGCCTGCCTGGCGTTCTCGGCCACGGTGCGAGCCTATCTGGAACCGACGCTGCGCAGCCTGTTCGCGGTGCCCACGATCGGTTGGATTCCCATCCTGATTCTGATTTTCGGCATCGAAGAGACGCTCAAGCTCCTCATCATCGCCAAGGCGGTCACCGTGCCGGTGACCCTGCACACCGCGGACGCCATCGGCCGGACTCCGCCACGCTTCCTGGAACTGGCGGATGTGTTGGGCCTGCGCGGCTGGGCTCGCCTGCGTTACGTCACCGGTCCGCCGGCCCTGCCCGTGATCTGCAACGGATTGCGGCTGGGGCTGAGTAGCGCCTTCATTGCGCTGGTGGTGGTGGAGATGTTGGCGGCTACCGAAGGCCTTGGCTACATGATGGTCTGGGGGCGCACGCTGTTCCAGCTCGATGTCGTTATCGCCGGCATCATCCTGGTCGGTGTGGTTGGCTTTGTGCTGGATCGCGTGTTGTCGCATGGCATGTCGCGGTTGCGGAGGGGTGGCTATGGCGTGGGCTGAACCGGGTGCCGGCGAGGATCGGCAAGTTCCGGCACGAGTTCAAAACGAATCCGAAGGCCGGCGCCGCAACGCCGGAAACGTCCGCGCGGCCCGGCGCCGCGTGCTGCCCTGGCGCGGCGCCGTGGTGCCGGGCGTGATCCTGCTGTTGTGGTTCTGGGCCGTGGACGGTGGTCGAGTCTCGCACGCGCTGCTGGTGCCGTTGACGCAGACGCTTGCCGCCCCCTGGCACGACCCGGCGGGCCAGCAGATCTGGGCCGCCGCTGGAATCAGTCTGCTCCGGATGCTGGCCGGCCTATCGATCGGTGCTCTCCTGGGCGTGGTCGCCGGCGTCGCGCTCGGGCTCTCGGCCACCGCCCGAACGGTGGGATCGCCCACCTTGCACGCCTTGCGCCAAGTGGCGTTGTTCGCCTGGATTCCGCTGCTGACGGCCTGGCTGGGGAACGGGGAAGCGGCCAAGATCACCTTCATCGCGCTCGGCGCTTTCTTTCCGGTATTCCTGAACACCGAGCAAGGCGTGCGCGACCGGGCGGTCGTCTACCAGGAGTTGTCCGCTGCGCTGCTGCTGCCGTGGCGGGTTCGACTCCGGCAAGTGGTACTGCCCGGCGCCCTGCCGGCCATTCTGGTGGGTCTGGAAATGGCGCTATTGATCGCCTGGATCGGCACCGTGGGGGCTGAATACGCCATCGGCACGGGACGGGGCATCGGCGCCTTCCTCGCGACATCGCGAGACCAGTTCCGGATGGATCTCATCCTGCTCGGCGTGCTGGTGCTCGCCCTGGTGGGCGGGGCCGGTTTCGCCGCGCTGCGCGGCGTGGCGCGAAGCGCCGTACCCTGGTTGAAACAAGAGGAAGCAAAATGAGGGAAGTTTTGGAAACCGTGCGGTCGGTGGCATCCGCGCCCGTATCGGCCAGGCTGGCGTTGCACGGTGTGAGCAAGTGCTATGAGGTGGATGGCCGGTTGCTACCGGTGCTCGAGCAGATCTCGCTTGACGTGGCCGACGGCGAATTCGTCGCTGTGGTGGGCGCCTCGGGCTGCGGCAAATCGACACTTCTGCGGTTGATCGCCGGACTGGATGCCGACTTCGAGGGCAAGCTGTCGCTCGACGACAAGCCGGTGCGCGGCCCAGGGCTGGAGCGCGGCATCGTGTTCCAGGATCATCGCCTGCTGCCCTGGCTGACGGTGGAAGCCAACGTCGGCCTGGCTCTCACCGCCTATGCCCTGCCCGCCGCCGAGCGTGCCAGGCGTGTGACCGAAGTCCTGGAACTGGTCGGGCTCGATCATTTCGCGGGCGCCTATCCCCATCAGCTCTCGGGCGGCATGGCGCAACGCGCCGCGATTGCGCGCGGACTGGTGTCGCAGCCATCGCTGTTGTTGATGGACGAGCCGTTCGGCGCCCTGGATTCGCTCACCCGGGTTTACCTCCAGGAAGAACTGCTACGGATCTGGGAACGCCGCCGCGTTACCGTCGTCGTGGTGACCCACGATGTGGAGGAAGCCGTGTTCCTGGCGGATACCGTCGTCGTACTGGAACCCGATCCCGGGCGCATCGCGGCCCGTTTGTCGATTCAGATGGAGCGCCCCCGCGACCGGACGGATCCCCGCTTCGTTGCGTACAAGGCGGATATCCTCCGCCGCCTGCGCCGCTGAGCGGGGCCGAGGGACAATCGGGTCACCTCCCATTCTCCTGGGTTCTGTCCGGAGCGGCGGGCGGTGATGTTTCCGGGGCGCGCTCCCCGGGGCGGCGGGCCGATCAGACAGGGGTGGCCCGCCGTACCGAAATGCCGGTGAACAGCAGCAGGGCGGTCACGCAGGCGATATAGGTGTTGAGCCCGACCATGGAGCCGCTGTGGTCGATGAGCACACCGATCAACAGCGGTGTCAGGCTGACCGAGTAGCCCGCGGTATAGAACCAGGACACCAGGCGCGCCCGGTGGTGGGGCGGCGCGATGTGGTTGAGGAGCCCCGCCGCGGCGCCAAAGGCCGCACCGTTGCCGATGCCCGTCGTCAGCATCGCCAGTGCCGCCAGCCACAGCAGTTGCCAGTGGGCGGCCAGCGCCAGGAGCAGCAGGCTGGCGGCGGCAATGAAGCAGCCCCGCGCGAAGGTCGGCCGCTGGGGCAGCTGACGATGCAGCCATTGGCTCAGGGTGGTCGTTGCCAGGTAACCCGACACCACGAGGCCGCTGAGGGCATAGTTGCCGAAGCCGAAAATCGTATCGCCGAAGAAGGCCGCCAGGGCCATCATCATGGAGCCCATGCTCCAGGCGCTCACGATCCCCGCCGCGCAGAGCAGAAAGTCTTTCCAGGGAATCGGCGGACGTTCGGCGCCGTCCGCGGTGCCGGCCGCCGCCGAGCGCGGGACGGCGCCATCCCGGCTGTTCCAGCGCAGTGCCGCGCTGTACAGCGAGACCAGCGCGCTGGCGGCGATGACGACGAAAGGCAGGATGGTGGGCCACCAGTCCAGTTCCAGGGCCGCGCCGGTGAGAACGGGGCCCAGGCCCGAGCCGACGCCGAATGACAGGCTTGCCAGCAGGGCGGCATGCCGTGGGCTGCGTTGCGGGCTGAGCTCGATGAGTACGACGTTCGCCGCCACCGTCACGCCGCCGGTGCCCAGACCGGCCAGCAGGCGGCCGAGCAGCAGGGTGCCCAGGCCATTGGCCATGGCCATGAACGTGGCGCCCAGCGCCACCACCAGCAGCGAGGGCACCAACAGGCGATAGGGATTGGCGAGCCGCGACAGTAACTGCCCCATGGTCAGCAGGGCGATCAGCGCTCCTCCCACGTAGGCCACGAAGATCAGCGTCATGGTCGAGGCGTCGAGCTGCAGGGCCTGCCGGAAAATCGGATACAGCGGGATGGGTGCGCTGCTGCCGACGATGGCGGTGATCAAGCCCAGTGTGACGAGGCGGCGGGGCCCGGCGTTGGGGTCGGAGGCGCGGGAGCGGAGAGGGGCGGGCATGGCGCCGCTATTGTAGTGGCAAGCGTCGGCTTGGCCGGCGGAGCGGGGGGCGGTACAGACCGCGACACGGCCCCTGGCCATCCGGCTGCGGCGGGCCGGCCCGCGATTCAGGGATGCGCCACCCGGCCTAGGCAAGGCGGCGCATGACTACCCAGAGTGGTCAGCGGCAGCAGCGCCAGCGCTGGCGACGCGATGGCCAGGGTGGCCGCGATGCCGGCGCGCAGCAGCAGCGGGCCTTTTTCCACCGTCACCTTGGGGCGAAGGAAGCTGCCGGTGATCCGGATCGGGCTGCGCAGCGAGAACAGGCGGGGCGCCAAGGTGTGAGGGTGCAGGGTGAGATCGAGGCTTTCGCGGCCGAGATTCACATTGCCGGTCACTTCGAGATAGGCCACCGATGTTTGCAGTTGCACGTGTGTGGCCCGGGCCACGCCGGCGCCGACGTCGAAATCCGCATCGGCACAGGTGATGGGCAGGGTCGAGTCTTTGAAGGCGCGGGTGAAGGCGGCATCGAGTAGGTCGAGCGAGACGAGTTCGAGCAGGTAACGGCTGATGTGGCCATCGTCCAGCGAGAGTCGCAAAGTGCCGTTGCCGCTGGCCAGCAGGGCGGCCAGGGAATCGCCGTGGCCCGTGAGATGCAGCTGGCCGGCCACGATGCCGGAAACCGCGGCCGACTCGCCGGCCGTGCGCAGCACTTCGGCCAGGGAAATCCTGACGACCTGGACATGGGCTTCGCCGGCCACCGGATCGCGGTGGCCATCGAGCGCAAACCGGGCTTCCACGCGACCGCCGCCCAGGTCGAACGCCAGCGGATCGATCCGCAATTGCTGGTTCTGCAAGGTAGTGGTGGTGGCGACATTGCGCGTGAGCAGACGCGGGCCGTGGCGGAGCTGGTCTGCCTGGTAATCGAGGTCGACGTCCATGAACTGCCAGCGATCCGCCAGGAACGGAACGTCGGGCAGCACCCGTTCCGCGCCTCCCGGGCGCGGGCGTCGCGGCGGACGCTCTTCGGCGCTGGTATCCAGGCCGATCAACGGACCGACGTCGACCAATTGCAACTGCTTCGATCGCACCTTGGCCGTGAGCAGGGGACGCGGATGGCGCGATTGATAGCTCAGACTGCCGGCGATGTCGCTCTCGCCCATCCGGCCGGTGAAGTCCTGGTAGTGCCAGGCGGCTTGCCGAAGGCCCAGGGTGCCTTGCAGGTTTCCGGTGGTCTGGAAGGGCGCGGTGCGTGGCAGCACCAGGCCGGTGAGCGGGTAGAGATCGGCCATGCTGGGGCCGCTGACCGCTACGCGGAGGGCGACCGTGGGATCGTCGCGCAAATTGCCGATGTGGCCGTCGGCCGACAAACGGACGTCGCCGGCCTGCAGCGATAAGCGCAGTGGATAACGCACGGCGGGGTCGGCCAGTGCCAATAAAGAGCCGGCGCTGCCGTCGCCCCGCAGCGTGGCCTGCTGATAGCGGCCGCCGACGGTAAAGGCGGTGGCGTCATCGCGCGCATCGGCGCTGGCCCGCGTCAGCTTGGCCTCCAGGTCGAGAGCCAGGTTGCGATCGGTGTAGCGCAGGACGGTGGGGCCGAGCCGCAGGGCCTCCAGGGTGACGGTCCAGCCGCCGGGCGTATCGTCGTCGCCGCCAAGCTGCCAGTTGTTGCGGTCGGGCCCGTCGCGCTCCAGTTGCAGGCGGGCATCCTGGAGCTCGATGAGCTCGAATACCAATTGCCGCGTCAGCAAGGGCAGCAGGGCCACGCCGACCCGCAGCCTGCCGGCGCTGGCGAAGTCGGGATGGCTGGCCCATTCCGGGTTGGCCACGGTAACGTCGGCGGCGTCGAATCGCGGCGCGGGTAACCAGCGGCCCTCGGTTTGCGAGCGTTGCCATTGCAGGGAGAGATCACCGCCGATCCGCACGGTCCGGTCGAGGGCGGCGCCGAGCCGGCGCTCGATCCAGGACTTGCCGGCGGCCGAACCCACCCAGGCTTGCAGCGCCGGCGGGGCCAGTGCGGCCAGCGCGGCCAGAACCACCAGCAACGCCGCGAGCAGAATCAGGGCGCGACGCGCGAAGCGCCTCATGGATATCAGCTACCCGCGCCCGCGGCGGCGGCCGCGCTGCGGCCATAGCGAAGCATGAAGGGTATGCCGCTGACCAGCACCAGCAGGCCGATGATGCCGCCGATGCCGGCGTACAGCACACTGGAGTAGAACAGACCGGCGCAAGTCAGGCAGAACAGCAGGGGAGTGATGGGGTAGAACGGCACCTTGAACGGGCGCTCGCGGGCCGGATCGCGGCGGCGCATGACGAACAGCGAGGCGCCGATCAGGAACATGAACAGCCAGAACACCGGGGCGGTATAGGCAACCATGGTGTGGACACCGCTGCCGTCGGAGAAAGCGCCGAACAGAATCAATCCCAGGGTGATGGCGCCTTGCACCAGCAGCGCATTGACCGGGCTGGAGCGGCGTTCGTCGCGCGCGCCCAGCCAGCGCAGGGTGGGCACGTCGTGGCCCAGGGCGTAATACACGCGGGCGCCGGTGAAGATGCAGCCATTGATGGTGGAGAGCGCGGTGCAGCACACCAGCAGGCTGAGCAACAGCGCGCCGGCCGGGCCGGCCACGAGGTTCATCAGGTCGGCGCCGACGGCATGCGTATTGCGCAGCCCTTCGAGGCCGAAGATGTGCAGGAACGCCAGGTTGACGCAGAAATACAGCACCATGACCACCAGAGTGCCCAGCAGCAACACCCGGCTCAGGTTGCGCCGGACGTCGCGGATCTCGCCGGCCAGGTAGGCGGTTTCGTTCCAGCCGCCGTAGGTCAGCAGGACGAACACCATCGCCATGCCCAGCACGCCGCTGCTGGCGCTGGGAGCCGCCGCGGCGCCCGCCGCTTGCTCGGGAGCGCCGATCACGCCGGCGACGATGACCGCCACGACGGCGATCAGGGCCAGGGCGGTAAACAGCACCTGGGCCCGCTTGGACTCGCGCGTGCCGAGCAGGTTGAGAACGGTAAGCACGGCCAGGGCGATCCCGGCATGCCAGGCTTCGCCGTGGGGGCCCAGCGGCAGGATGGCGTGCGCATACTCGCCGTAGATGAAGGCCACGGCGGCGATGGCGCCGGTTTGGATCACCGTGCCGCGCGCCCAGGCGAACAGCAGGCTCAGGCGGCCGCCGTAGGCCCGCTGCAAATAGTGGTATTCGCCCCCCGAGCTGGGATACGTGGAGCCCAGTTCGGCGTAGCAAAGGGCGCCGATCAGCATGATCACGCCGCCCGCCACCCAGGCGGCCATGTACATGAAACCGCTATCGACGTTCATCGCCACCAGGGGCGGAAAGCCGAAAATGCCGATGCCCACCACCACGCCGACGAGCATGGCGACGCCGTCGAGAACGGAGAGCTGGCTGGAAGCTTTCTGGGAAGGATGCATGAACGTCTCGTGTAGGTATCATGCAGCGCCGGGCCTGGCCCGGCGCTGGGTGGGCGCCAGTATGGCGCAAAGCCCGGCGCTTGGGGAGCCCCCGGGCCGCCCGAAGGAGACTGAAGCCCCCCCGGGGGGCAGCGAACACAGTGAGCGTGGGGGCAGTTTCATCTCAGTCTCCGCCCGGCCGCCCGAAGGAGACTGAAGCCCCCCCGGGGGGCAGCGAACACAGTGAGCGTGGGGGCAGTTTCATTTCAGCCTCGCAAGGCGTGCCAGGTACCGTCGTCGCCGGAGATGGCCTCGTTGCCGATCCGGCCGCGGTAGGTGTTGCCGTCGATGGTGAAGGTGATTTGATCGCCGCGTATCCTGCCGTCGCTGATCTCGATCCGCTGGTCGCCGCGGATGGCGGCGCCTTCGAGCCGCTGGAAGTTCTGTTCCAGTTCAAGAACGAAAGGATCGCTGCCCGCCACCTGCCAGACGCCGTCGACCTTGGCGGGGATGATCCACAGCATGACGGAACGGCCTTCGACGATCTCGCGCTGGTCGGGCTCCCAGTCCTGCATGTCGAAGGCATGCGAGACGACGAGCGTACCGGGCCGCAGTTCGTCGAGCAGGCGAGGCCGCAGCTTCAGGTTGACGTTGGGCAGCAGGTACATCGTGACCACGGTGGCGTCGCGGAACTCGGTCTTGAAGAGATCTTGCTTGCGGAATTCGACCTTGTCGGTGACTCCGGCCTGCACGGCGTTCTCGTTGGCTTCGGCGATGCGTTCGGGATTGAGGTCGACCCCCAGCGCCCGCGCGCCATAGCGCGAGGCCGCGGTAACGGGAATGCGGCCGTCGCCGGAGCCGAGGTCGATGACGTAGTCGCCGGCGTCTACCTTGGCGATTTCGAGCATGCGGTCGACGACGGCCTGCGGTGTGGGGACGTAAGGCACGTCCAGGGGACGGTTGGCGGCTTCGCTGGCGAGGGCGAGACCGGCGGCCGAGAAGGCGACCGTGCCGAGGGCGGCGGCAAACGCATGGGACAAGCGACGAAACAGCGGCTGGACAGGCTTCATGACGATCCTCGAGTGGTGGGTTCGTGAAGAACTCCGGCCTGGCGCCCGGCGTTCTTCACGTCCCGCCCGGCCTTCAGGCGAGGCTGGGGCTTGAGCGGGCGGACAGAGGGCGGCCGGACGCCGGCGACGCCAAGAACGTAATGCACCTGCGCTGACCTCCGCGGCGGATACAAGTTCCTCGGCACCGGGCAAGTCGGCGCGGGGTGGCGTACAAACCACGCCCGGACCCCGCCGCCGGCCGGTATTGAGGAGGAACGATTTCACCTCGGGCGCGATTGATTTTATTATTCGGGCTGGAGTTCGGCGCCGAAGGTCGCGCCGCGGGCCGGATCCGGCCCGATCCGCCGCCCGCCGTCGGGCGCACCACAGGCCTGGCGTGCCGGTTGTTTTCCTCTTGCCAATATTTTTTCGGAGTCGAGTATCGTGAAATTCCGGCTGATTTCCGGTGTGGTGAGCGCCATGCTCGGCCTGGCCGCACCGGCCGCCGCCCAGGTCGTCAATGTGTATAACTGGGCCGAATACGCGGCCCCGGACACGATATCGGGTTTCGAAAAAAACACCGGTATCAAGGTCCGCTATGACGTTTACGACAACAACGATACCCTGCAGGCCAAGTTGCTTACCGGCAATTCCGGCTACGACGTCGTGGTGCCGTCCACTCACTATGCCGCACGCCAGCGCGAGGGCGGCCTGTTCCAGAAGCTCGATAAGTCGCGGATTCCCAACTGGAAGAACCTCGATCCCGAGCTGATGGCGCTGGTGGCGCAGGTAGACCCGGGCAACGAGTATTTCGTGCCCTGGGGCTATGCCACCAATGGCCTGGGCTACAACCTCACGCGGGTCAAGGAGCTGGCCGGCCCCGACGCGCCCATTCATTCATGGGACATGCTGTTCGATCCCGCCAATGCCAGCAAGCTGCAATCGTGTGGCATCTCGGTGCTCGACGAAGCCTCGCAGGTGTTTCCGGCGGTGCTGCACTACATGGGCCGCGACCCCAACTCCAGCAAGCAGCAAGACTACCGCGATGCACTGGACCTGCTGAAGAAGATCCGGCCGTACATCCGCCAGTTCAGCTCGTCGGGCTATATCGACGAACTCGCGGTGGGCGACCTGTGCATGGTGCTCGGCTATTCGGGCGATGTGATCATTGCCAAGCGCCGCGCCCAGGAAGCCGGCCGCGACTACGAGATCGATTATGTGCTGCCCGAGGGCGGGGCGCCCGCGGCCTTCGACGTCATGGCCATCCCCAAAGATGCTCCCAACGTGGAGCAGGCCCACGCCTTCATCAACTATATCGAAACCCCGGAAGTCCACGCCGCCATCACCAATGCGGTGTTCTTCCCCAGCGCCAACGCCGCGGCCAAGGCCTTCGTCGATCCCTCGGTGGCCAATAATCCCATGTTGTATCCGCCGCCGGAAGTGGCCCGGCAACTGTTCATGATCCAGCCCCAGCCGCCGGCCATCCAGCGCCTGCAAAGCCGGCTTTGGGCCGAGCTCAAGTCGGGCCGCTAACGTTTGCCCTGGCGGGCGAGGCCGCCATCCGAGGGAGCCGAAGGCTCCTCCGCCCTCACCAACCCTGGCGCCCCCGTCTTGGCGGGGGCGCCGTCTTGTCGAGAGTCCGCCGTTACCATGTCTTCCCTCCCCGGATTTGCCGCCGCGCCCGCTCGCGAGCCGGCGCAGCGCAGCGACGACTTCCTGCAGATCATCGATGTCGCCAAGCAATATGGCGACACCCTCGCGGTCCGCGGCGTGTCGCTGGGCGTGGAACGCAACGAACTGTTCGCCCTGTTGGGCAGCTCGGGTTGCGGTAAATCGACGCTGCTGCGCATGTTGGCGGGTTTCGAAGCCGTCAGCGCGGGTCGCATCGTGCTCGACGGCGAGGACATCACCGGCCTGCCGGCCTACCAGCGGCCGGTCAACATGATGTTCCAGTCGTACGCTTTGTTCCCGCACATGTCGGTTGAAGCCAACGTCGCCTTCGGCCTGCGGCAGGAAGGCGTGGCGCGCGCCGAAATCCAGGACCGCGTGTTCGCCGCGCTCGACCTGGTGCAAATGGCCGCCTACGGCCGGCGCAGGCCGCACCAGTTGTCGGGCGGGCAGCAACAGCGCGTGGCGCTGGCCCGCAGCCTGGTCAAGCGCCCCAAGCTCTTGCTGCTCGACGAGCCGATGTCGGCCCTCGATAAACAGATCCGCCAGAAGACCCAGATCGAGCTCACCCGCATCCTCGAACAGGTTGGCGTCACCTGCATCATGGTGACCCACGATCAGGAAGAAGCGATGACCATGGCCGATCGCCTGGCGGTGATGACCGACGGCATGATCGTGCAGTGCGACACGCCGCATGCCGTATACGAATATCCGGCATCGCGCTTCGTGGCAAGCTTCATAGGCTCCACCAACCTGATCGATGGCGTGATCGTGGAAGATGAGCCCGACCACGTCCTGCTGGAGTCCGAAGCCCTGCAGCAGCGCCTCTATCTCAACCATGGCGTCAACGAGCCGCTGGGCATGACCGTCACCGTCTCGATCCGGCCCGAGCGGCTCAGCCTATCGCGCATTCCGCCCGCCGTGCCCTACAACTGGTCATCAGCGGTGGTCAGCCACGTCGCCTACCTGGGCAGCCATACGCTCTATCAGGTCACGGTGCCATCGGGCCAGGTCCTGGAGGCCAGCCTGCCCAGCCTGCTGTTGGCGGAGGGCGCGCCGGCTCTGGGCGAAGAAGTCTTCATCCATTGGTCGGCCGATGCGGCCACCGTGTTGCGCACCTGAGCGGAGATCATGATGCGCTTTACGCTCCGGCGGTTGCGGCCCCAGGCCCGCACCCTGGCCATCGTGCCGCCCTATGCCTGGCTGGTGCTGTTCTTCCTGCTGCCATTCCTGCTGGTCGTCAAGATCAGCTTCTCCGACATGGAGTTCGGCATCCCGCCCTACGGGCCGCTGCTGCACTTCGAAGACGAAATGGTGCGGATCGGCCTGCATCTGCGTGGCTATATCCTGCTGTTCACCGACAATTTGTACGTGGCCACCTATCTCAGTTCGCTGAAGATGGCCGCGGTGACCACGCTGTGCTGCATCCTGATCGGCTACCCGATGGCTTACTGCATCGCACGCGCCAATCCGCGCTATCGCAGCCTGCTGCTGCTGGGTGTGATCCTGCCGTTCTGGACCTCCCTGCTGCTGCGGGTGTACGCCTGGATCGGCATCCTGCGCAACGAAGGCCTGCTCAACCAAACGCTGATGTGGCTGGGTGTGATCGACGCGCCGCTTGAGATCTACCGCACCGACGTCGCGGTCTACATCGGCCTGGTCTATACCTACCTGCCGTTCTTCATCCTGCCGCTGTACGCCCATCTGGTGAAAATGGACCTCCGGCTGCTCGAGGCCGCCTACGATCTCGGCGCCAAGCCATGGCGTGCCTTTTTGTCGATCACGCTGCCGCTATCGCGCGGCGGCGTGATCGCCGGCGCCATGCTGGTATTCATCCCCACGGTGGGCGAGTTCGTGATCCCCGAGTTGCTGGGCGGCGCCAACACACTGATGATAGGCCGCCTGATGTGGACGGAGTTCTTCAGCAACACCGATTGGCCGATGGCGGCCGCAGTGACCTGCGTCATGGTCCTGCTGCTGCTGGTGCCGCTGGCGCTGTTCCAGTTCAACCAGGTCCGCCAACTCGAGGAGCGTCGCTGATGGCCACCCGCAACCGCGTTCTGCACTGGACCATCCTGAGCCTGGGCTTCGCCTTTCTCTACATCCCCATCCTCAGCCTGGTGGTCTATTCGTTCAACGACTCCAATCTCGTCACGGTGTGGGGCGGTTTCTCGCTGCGCTGGTATCGCGCCCTGTTCGACGACGCCACCCTGCTGCGCGCCGCCTGGCTCAGCCTGAAGATCGCCTTCTTCACCGCCACCGCTGCGGTGGTGATCGGCACTTGGGCCGGCTTCGTGGTGGCGCGCATGGGCCGCTTCCGCGGTTTCTCGCTGTACGTCGCGATGGTCAGCGCGCCGCTGGTGGTGCCCGAAGTGGTGCTGGGCATCGCCATGCTGCTGCTGTTCGTCGAAATGGGCAGCCTGATCGGCTGGCCCACCGGCCGCGGCGCCTTCACCATCTGGGTGGGCCACGTGATGTTCTGCATGGCCTACGTGGTGGTGATCGTGCAATCCCGGGTGCGCGAACTCGACCGCAGCCTGGAAGAAGCCGCCATGGATCTCGGCGCCACGCCGCTGCGGGTGTTCTTCTCGATCATCCTGCCGCAGCTGGCGCCGGCGCTGGTGGCCGGCTGGCTGCTGGCGTTCACCTTGTCGCTCGACGACGTCGTGATCGCGGCCTTCCTGTCGGGACCGGGCTCCACGACGCTGCCGCTGGAGATCTTCTCGCGGGTGCGGCTGGGCTTGAAACCGGAAGTCAATGCGCTCGCGGCGATCCTGATCGGCCTCGTGGCGGTGGGAATGGGGATCGCGCATTGGCTGCAATGGCGGCGGCGAGAAAATTGAGTTCTTGAGACGGCGCGAGGTGGCGGGAGAAGGCGATTCGTGAGACGCCACGTGGTTGGGAAGAAATCGAGTTCTTGAGGCGCGGCACGGATGGGGAGAAATCGGGTTCTTCAGACGCCACGCGGTGGCGGGGTGGGGCGCCCGCCCCGGTAGAGCGGTCCGGCCGTGGGCCGGACGCCCCTCGCCAGGCACTGCGAGGGCGGCGGCGGGTGAACTCGCCCGGCCCTGCGGGCCGGAGCTCAGACAGCACCCGCCGACCCCTCCGCCCTCACAGCACCCGACGAGGCGCTCCACAAGAGGCGGACACCCCACCCCGCCACCGCGCGGCTCCGGCAACTTGGCTTGGCCGACCCGGCTTCGATCCCCCAAGAGCGAAAGCGCCAACGCTTGAGAGGCTGTGTTTCCACCGGGCAAGCACGAAAGTGTCAAAGCCTTCGACAATGCAAACCCCGGCAGAAAGGGGAAAGAAGCGCCCCTCGTTTCGTGGCTGACGTCGCCCCTGTCCGACAACGCAAGCTCTGGGCGGCAACGGCAAACGTGGGGGCATTCGGCGAGCGTCGACGTGCCCCCACGTTTGCCGTTGCTGCCCAGGGCGCCTCAAGAACTAGCAGCCGACATCTCACACACAGGGTGCCTCAAGAACCCAGAAGCAGGTTTCTCACTCCAAGAAGAAGCCGGCAACCAGAAGCCGACAACCCCCCTGGCAGAGACGCCCCAACGCGGCGTAAGATGACCACGCGCCTAAGCGCAAGCCTCGCCGTTCACGGCGAGGTTAGCGAGGCCAAATCTGCCGGAGCCGAAGGCTCCCCCGAATCGTGGCGGAGAAGCTCCGGCCGCAAGGCCGGAGTTCTTCACCCCACCTCCCAGGAGACTGCCATGCGTTTCCGCGTCCGCCCCCGCCACGACCCACTGCCCTCCGAAATCACCCCCCTGGCCGTCTACCAGCAGCGGCGCCAACTGCTCCAGGCCGCCCTTGCCGGCGCCGCGCTCGGCGCAGCCGGTCTTGCCCCCGCCGCCCGCGCGCAACCCGTCCCGCCCGTAGGCCAGGCCCTGCCCGGCAAACCCAACCCCGCCTTCAGCGTACTCGACCGCCCCACCTCGCGCCGCGACATCACCACCTACAACAACTTCTACGAATTCGGCACCGACAAAGGCGACCCCGCCCGCCACGCCGGCCGCATGGAAATCCGACCCTGGACCGTCCGCATCGAAGGCGAAGTCCTCAAACCGCGCGACTTCGACCTCGACGACCTCCTGCGTCTCGCCCCCTTGGAAGAACGCGTCTACCGCCTGCGCTGCGTCGAAGCCTGGTCCATGGTCATCCCCTGGATCGGCTATCCACTGAACCACCTCCTGCGCGCCGTACAACCCACCGGCAACGCCAAATACGTCACCTTCGAAACCGCCATGCAGCCCGAAACCATGCCTGGCCTACGGTCCCGCATCATTGCGTGGCCCTACCTCGAAGCGCTGCGCCTCGACGAAGCCCAACACCCCCTGACCCTCCTCGCCTTCGGCCTATATGGCGAAGTCCTGCCCAACCAGAACGGTGCCCCCCTGCGCCTGGTCGTCCCCTGGAAATACGGCTTCAAATCGGGCAAATCGCTGGTACGCATCCGTCTCACCGAACAACAACCGGTTACCAGCTGGATGCGCGCCGCCTCGAACGAATACGGCTTCTACGCCAACGTCAATCCCGACGTCGACCACCCCCGCTGGAGCCAGGCCACCGAACGGCGCATCGGCGAAGACGGCTTCTTCCGGCCCCCGCGGCGCACCCTGATGTTCAATGGCTATGCCGACCAAGTCGCCAGCCTCTACCAGGGCATGGACCTGCGTGCCAACTACTGAGCCCGGCGCGCCGCACCACCACGGAGCCACAGCGCCAAGCACCGTCCCGATGGGCAAACGGCCCGGCCCGCGCCTGGGGCCTTGTCCCCTGGTCTGGGCCAAAACCGGCTTCTGGCTGCTCGGGCTACTCCCTTTACTGCGTTGGGTGGTACTGGGCTTCACCGGCGGCCTGGGCGCCAACCCCACCGAATTCCTCATCCGCTCCAGCGGCACCTTCACCCTGGTGGCGCTGCTCGTCACCCTGGCCATCACCCCCATGCGCCGGCTCACCGGCAACCCCGCCTGGCTCCGCCTGCGTCGCCTGTGCGGCCTGTTCACCTTCTTCTACGCCTGCCTGCACTGGCTGGCCTACCTCTGGTGGGACCGCTGGTTCGACCCCGCCGCCATCTGGCAGGACGCCTGGCAACGGCCGCTGATCGCCATCGGCTGGCTGGCCTGGACGCTGCTGCTGGTGCTGGCGCTCACGTCCACGCAGGGCTGGCAGCGGCGCCTGGGCCGCCACTGGCAACGCCTGCACCGGCTGATCTATCCGGTGCTGCTCCTGGCCTTGCTTCACTTCTGGCTGCACCGCGCCGGCAAAAACGACTTCGCCGACGTCATCGTCTATGGCGCCATCGGCATCGCGCTGCTGGCATGGCGCCTGCCTCGAGCCTGGCGCTCCCGCAAGGCAAGGCCGACCCGAATCTGAAAATGTCCCCACGCTTGCCACTACGCGGCGGCGCTGCCCCCCAGCAACTGTGTTTTGAGTCAAGTCGCGGGGGTATGCAATTGTTCGTTCCAAGGCTGCCCCGAGCGAGCCATGGCGTTCAGGATGCGCATGAGTTTGTGCGCGCAGGCGACCAGGGCCACCTTCTTGGGTTTGCCCGCGGCGATCAGACGCTGATAAAA
>JALOAI010000027.1 GCA_023228945.1 Pigmentiphaga sp.
TGTGTGTCGAACTGCGTCAGCACGTCCTGAAACAAGGTGGCGAAGTCCACGGCCACGGTGCGGCCCAGCGCACGCCGCTCCCAGGTGCGCTCGCACGCCTTGCGCAGCACCGCGAGCCGGTCCACCTGATGCCGGCCCAGTCCGCCGTACAACAGCGTCGGGATCGCCGGCAGCAGGTAGCGCACCGCATCGTTCATGCGGCTGATGTGCGACTGCGGCACCGGATAACCGTCGGCAGTCAGCCGCCGCGCGAGTTCGCTCTGCGACAGTGCCTGGCCGCTTTCCTGCTCGTAGAACTCGCGCGCCTTCTCGATGCCCAACGCCCGCTCGATGAAGGTCAGCCCGCCACGCAGCTCGTTCTCGGCCAGATGCCCGGTCAGCGCCACGATTTCGCCGCGCGCCGGCCACGGGCGGAACAGGCACGCGATGCGGAAGAAGCGTTCTTCCTTGGTTTCGCTCCACAATTCGCGCAGGATCGCCAGCCGCGTATTGCCACCGTTCCTGATGATGTAGTGCGCCTCGCCCGGCCGGCGCGTGATCGCGGGCGGTGCGTCCAGCCCGCGCTCGCGGATCGAGGTCTTGATTTCCTCGTAGGCCGGGTTGCGCGTCACGCGTGGGTCATGTTCATAGGGGCGCAGCTCGTCCAGCGTCACCACCATCGGTGTGTCGGCGATGGGGTCGGTCAACGCCGCGGCCGAAGGACCGTTGCGTTCGAAGCCCTTGGCCAGCAGCTTGGTGGCCATGTCCTGCGGCGTCGGATCAGCCATCGCTGCTCTCCCGAGATGCCGTCAGTGCCTGTCGATCGGCGCGGCGAAGCTGCGCGCGTGCGTTGCGGCTGGCGCGGTGATCGCTCGCAGTCGAGCTGGTATAGATCGCGGCGCAGCCGGGCTTGGTGAACATCAGGTGCCCGCCGCGCGTGCGTTTCACGTGCCAACCTTCGCCCAGCGCGAACTCGATCAGCGCGCGTAGCCGCGCATGGCCGCGGGCCAGTTCATGCGCGATCGCCATGACTGGCTCCTCCTGCGCGGCCTCTGCCGGTAACGCATGCAAAGCGCTCCCGCCATGCCGGGAACAGCTCGCCAGCCAGCGCACGCATCGTCTCCAACGCCGCAGGCGCAGTACGGCCCACTGGTTGCCGGTATTCGACGCGATGCACTGGCAGCCCCCGTGTTGCGGCACGTGGGTAGGCTTCAATGGCCGGGACGTCGGTGCTCAGGACCTGTATGCCAGCGTGCGCCTGGAACACTTGTCGCAGGGCCTGCTGGATCAGTCGGGCGTTCGACGAAACCGGATGCACACGGTTGATGAGCAAGCGCAGCGGTGGCGGCTCGATGCCGAGGTGCCGATACGGAGCGATGTCCTCGATCAGTTGCAGCGTGCCGCGCCTCAGCTCACGCGCCGCCAGGATTTCCGGCGTCACCGGTGACAGCGCCAGACTGGAGGCCAGTACCGCCATTTCCAGCAGCACACTGCGCGCTCCCTGGGTATCGATCAGCAGCAGGTCGTAGTGCGACGCCAGCGCGGGGAGCAGGTGACGCAGGCGCAGCCGACCGTCGGGTGCGTGCAGCAGCAGTGTGTTCAGTTCGCCGCGATGGTCGTTCGACACCACCAGGTCGAGACCCGCCACAGCGGTCTGCGAAGCCAATTGCTCGATACGCTGCTCATTGAAGGCCAGCATCTCATAGATGCCGGCAGGCGCATGCGTGCCGAGCGTGAAGTAGCTCGACAAGGTGGGCTGTACGTCCAGGTCCAGCAGCAGCACGCGCAGTCCCGCATCGGCGATGAAGCCGCCCAGGTTCGCTGCGGTGGTCGTCTTGCCGACGCCACCCTTGGTCGAAATGATGGATACCACCTGCATGGTGCGACTCCTCGTGGAAGGGATTCCGGGGGGCGCGGGCTCACGCCCGCTCCCTGAGTCGATCGGTGATCCACTGATCGATCTCCACCGAATCCCATCCGATGGCGCGTACCCCGAGGCGCAGGGGCTTAGGAAACTTGCCCTCCTTGATCAGGTTGTAGATGTGGGCGCGTTTGAAGCCGGTCTTGGCCTCGACTTCCGCGCGGCGCAGGATGCGGTGTTCGTTCGGCGTCGCGGTGGCGATGGTCTGGGCAATCACGAGGGACACTCCTTGGCGCTGTGTAGCGGCGGTGATGGAAGTGCCCCGTATTCAATAGCGCGGTTCCCGCGCGGTCACCGCAAGTGCAGACACGCCGTCTGCACTTGCAGTCAGCGGTCCTGGGTAGCGAGATGACGCTTGGCTGCCGAAAACTTCGCCCACAGCGTTCGCTCGCTGATTCCGGATTTGTCGCCGTAGTGGGCAACCAGCGCACTGATGACCGATTCCAGCGTCTCGAAGGACGAATAGGGAACGCCATTGGGCGACTTGCCCAACAGCAGGGTCAGAAGGCCGCCAACGATGTTCAGGTAGGTGGACTCACTGCGGGCGCCCGGCATCCCGGAGCGCTTCTCGCGTTCCGCGCGTGCCTGGTGCTCCTGGCTGAGCGTCTGGAACTGGGCATAGAGCGCATCCCAGGCCTGCACCCTGTCGGCAAGCTGGAGCTTCAACGCCTCGCGATCCATGATCAGTGCCTGCACGGCATCGACACTGACGGCCGGATGCAGGTGGCGCTCGAAGGCATCGAACAAAAAGGCCGGTCGCTGGTCGGGATAGAAACGAATCATCCAGGCCTTCAGGTCGACATGGCGGATCGTGAGGCCGGGGTCATCAAGCAAGGCGGGGTCGTTGCTCGTGATGCCATCCTTGCCGTAGGGAAGGTCGAGATGCACCAGTGCGTCGTAGATCCGTTCCGCGTTCAGGCGAAGCTGTGGCCAGCGCGCCAGTGCAGCGTGCTCCGGCAGCCGGTTCATCCCCTCGGCGACATCGAGGATACGGCGCTCGAAGCGTGACAGCCCCGCCCACTGGATGGCCGCCTCGATCGGACGATAGAAGACCTTGGCTTGGGCGCCGGAAGAAGATGACTTTCTCATGGGCTACTCCCTGGTGAACGGGTTCAGGACATCGGCTTTTCTCGTGGTCTGGTCGACGCCATCCCACACCTTCGCGGCGCGGAGCGGTGGCGACTTGGCTTGTGGAAAGGTTGTAGTGACGGCGAATGGCTGCAATGCTCACCCCAGCAACCAGTCGATGTGGCACCTTCTCCACCAACACCGAGCCTCTGCGTGGCGGTATGCTTCAAGATGTTTCTCGCCCATGACGGGGAGGCTTGGTAGTGAGGTTTTGCTACAGATGCCATCGCGGCGAAAGACGCATTCAGTCTCTGCGCCCTCATGTCTGGGCATCACCCGCATGTCGGACGCCGATGGTCTTTCAGCAGACGCGGTTCGGGTGGCACCGGGCGCGGCGATGCCGCCGCGACGGGCAACGATGAAGCATCACGCCAGACGGTACGGGTCTTCTTTCAGATCAACAAAGAATGACGGGCGAATGTCATCGATTCGCCGGCAAGTCATAGAGCGGCAAGCGTTCCATTGCGGGCGGGGTCAATGCCGAATGGCTGCGATTCAGCACGAAGCGCGGGGCGCGGCCCGCGAACCCGGCGGCGGAACGCCGAGACGCTGGGCGGTTTGCCTTGCATTCGCTCATTAATTCAATAAATGTTGTAATATCGAACTATGAAAGAAGATCAAGCCGTTTGCGCCCTGAGTGCCCTGGCCCATGCCCAGCGCCTGCGCGTGTTCCGCGCCCTGGTCATCGCCGGCCCCGAAGGGCGGACGCCCAGCGTGCTGGCCGAGCAACTGGACGTGGCCCGCAACACGCTGTCCTTTCACCTGAAGGAGCTGGCCCATGCCGGCCTCGTCACCATCGAGCAGCAGGGCCGCAACCTCATCTATCGCGCCGACTTTTTCCAGATGAACGAACTGCTCGGCTACCTGACCGAACACTGCTGCCAGGGCGGCGTGTGCGAGGTCACCGAATCCTCCCACTGCGACTGCTGATGCCATGACCACCGACACCACCTACAACGCACTGTTCATCTGCACGGGCAACTCGGCCCGTTCGATCCTCGCCGAAGGCATCCTCAACGGACTGGGCAAGGGGCGCTTTCACGCGTACTCGGCGGGCAGCCACCCCAAGGGAGAGGTGCATCCGCTGGCACTCGCTACGCTGGAGCGGCTGCACATGCCGACGGCAGGCTACCGCAGCAAGAGCTGGGACGAGTTCGTGGCACCGGGCGCTCCGGTATTCGATTTCATCTTCACCGTCTGCGACAACGCCGCCGGCGAGGCGTGCCCGCTCTGGCCCGGCAAGCCGGTGTCCGCTCATTGGGGCGTGCCCGATCCCGCAGCGGTCGAAGGCTCCCAAGAGCAACAAGTCAAGGCCTTCAAGGACGCCGCATTGACCCTGCGCCGCCGCATCGAGCTGTTCCTGTCGCTGCCGCTGCAGCGCCTGGACGCCATGTCCTTGCAGCACGAACTGCGCGACATCGGCAAGCAGTGAGGCGCCCATGACCGCAGCGACTGAAACGGCCCGCTCCATGCCGGCCACCCCGACCATGAGTGTGTTCGAACGCTATCTGACGGTGTGGGTTCTCCTGTGCATCGTTGTTGGCATTGCGCTGGGCCAATTCGCGTCCGGCGTGTTCCAGGCCATCGGCCATATGGAAGTGGCCCAGGTCAACCTGCCGGTGGGCCTGCTGATCTGGGTCATGATCATTCCCATGCTGCTCAAGGTGGACTTCGGCGCGCTGGGCCAGGTCAAGCAGCACTGGCGTGGCATCGGCGTCACGCTGTTCATCAATTGGGCGGTCAAGCCGTTCTCAATGGCGCTGCTGGCGTGGGTCTTCATCCGCCACGTCTTCGCCGATGCGCTGCCCGCCGACCAGCTCGACAGCTATGTCGCCGGCCTGATACTGCTGGCCGCCGCGCCCTGCACGGCCATGGTCTTCGTCTGGAGCCGGCTCACGGGCGGCGATCCGGTGTTCACGCTGTCGCAGGTGGCGCTGAACGACACCATCATGGTGTTCGCCTTTGCCCCCATCGTCGGCCTGCTGCTGGGCCTGTCGGCCATCACCGTGCCGTGGGATACGCTGCTGGTGTCGGTGGCGCTCTACATCGTCATCCCCGTCATTCTCGCGCAGGTCTGGCGTCGCGCCTTACTGCGGCGAGGCCAGGCCGCGTTCGATCGCGCCCTGGAGCGTATCGGCCCACTGTCCATCGCGGCGCTGCTGCTCACGCTGGTGCTGTTGTTCGCCTTCCAGGGCCAGGCCATACTGCAGCAGCCGCTGGTCATCGCCATGCTGGCCGTGCCGATCCTCATCCAGGTGTTCTTCAACTCCGGGCTGGCCTACTGGCTCAATCGCAAGGTGGGTGAGAAGCACAACATCGCCTGTCCTTCGGCACTGATCGGCGCGTCCAACTTCTTCGAGCTGGCCGTGGCGGCAGCTATCAGCCTGTTCGGCTTCCAGTCAGGCGCAGCGCTGGCCACCGTGGTCGGCGTGCTGATCGAAGTGCCCGTCATGCTGCTGGTCGTGCGTGTCGTCAACCGGTCTCGCGGCTGGTACGAAGGCGACCCGAACCCATCAACCCGATAACCACGACATGCCCATGAGCACCATCACGATCTACCACAATCCCGCCTGCGGCACGTCGCGCAACACGCTGGCGCTGATCCGCAACAGCGGCGAAGAGCCCGCGGTTATCGAGTACCTGAAGACGCCACCCGATCGCGCCACGCTGGTCAAGCTGCTGGCCGATGCGGGCCTTGGCGTGCGCAACGTGCTGCGCGAAAAAGGCACCCCCTATGCCGAACTCGGCCTGGGCGATCCGAAGTGGACGGATGAGCAGCTGCTCAATTTCATCGAGCAGCACCCCATTCTCATCAACCGACCCATCGTGGTCACGCCGCTGGGCACGCGCCTGTGCCGCCCTTCGGAAACAGTACTGGACATCCTGCCGCAGCCCCAGCGCGGCGCGTTCAACAAGGAAGACGGTGAGCCGGTGATCGACGCGGAGGGCCGCCGTGTCTGAAGCGCGACTTGACCTGCCCAACATCGACACAACGCTGTTTCAGGAACCGGATATAGCGCGGCTGCTGCCGCCCGAGCGCGGCAGCCATGCACCGCGCTTTCTGCTGCTCTATGGCTCGCTGCGGGAACGCTCATACAGCCGACTTTCCGCCGAGGAAGCCGCGCGCATCCTGCGCGCGCTCGGCGGCGAGACGCGCATGTTCAACCCCTCCGGCCTGCCGCTGGTGGATGATGCGCCGGGTGATCACCCCAAGGTCCAGGAACTGCATGCGCTCACGCAATGGGCCGAAGGCATGGTGTGGTGCTCGCCCGAGCGCCACGGCGCCATGACCGGCCTGATGAAGACCCAAATCGACTGGATTCCACTGTCGGTCGGCGCGGTGCGCCCGACCCAGGGCAAGACGCTGGCCGTGATGCAGGTCTCGGGCGGCTCGCAGTCCTTCAACGCCGTGAACCAGATGCGCGTGCTGGGCCGTTGGATGCGCATGCTGACCATCCCCAACCAGTCCTCGGTTGCCAAGGCGTACCAGGAGTTCGACGAGGGCGGGCGCATGAAGCCCTCGGCCTACTACGACCGCATCGTGGACGTGATGGAGGAGCTGATGAAGTTCACACTGCTCACGCGCGACGCGGCGCCGTACCTGGTGGATCGCTACAGCGAGCGCAAGGAGAGCGCCGAGGCGCTGTCCTTGCGCATGAAGCAAAGGGCTATTTGATGGGAGTGCCCAGCACCTCAGAGCGCAGCAGCGCCTGGCAGTTTTTCTATGGTTTTCCTGCGGTTGGGGCTGGCCAGCATCGCCAGCCGTACAAGCGCTCTCCGCTCATGACGACGAGAACGCCGTGCTACGGTGCAGGGAACTGAAACACCGGGCTCGTCCTGCACACACTGCACACCCTCGGCTTTCGGCGAAAGAGAAGCACGAGGCCCACAAGGGATGGAGGCGTCAGCGTGCAAAGCCGAATGGAGGGCCGATCATGTTCGCCTCGTCGAATACGAAGGAGCACAACGCGCCGAACACCTGACGTTTTCCAGATGAAATCGCTGCCGATCTGGAGGACGTTGGTATGGCGTACGCCCCAAACATCGGAGCAGCGAAACACAGTCTCGGCCCACAGGCGCATCTGAACATGACCCTGGTGGCTGTGCATGGACGTTGCTGGGCGATGGCAGACGATCCCGGGTTGCCGGGCACGTGGGGCTGGTACATAATCTGGTCTAATTCCGTGGCGCTCACGGAAGAAACCCGTTATCAATCAACGGGTTGAGTGCGGCGTGATGTTCCCTTCACCCGCTCCATTTCAGCCCGAAATGTCTAGTCCGGTGGGCTCCAGCCCGGTTTGCTGGCCTCTACCAAGGCGCTCCATTCGTCTGGCGGATTTCCACGTCCGAGCATTTTCTCGAACACCGCGTAAGGGTACGACTTGCTGCCCGATGACCCCAGAGTCTGCTCATCGTTGACCCAAGCGTACACAATGATCTTCGCCTTCGAGTCGTAGCGGAAAAGCAGCCGGTATCGCCTTCCGAGCTTGGCCCGCCGCCAGTGGCGATAGACCGGCCCCATGGTATTGCCTTGACGGCACTTGTCGCGCGCCAGCAGGGTCAGGAATGCGGCAATGGCAGGGTCTTCGTGATCGGCATCGGCGCGGGTCACAACCACCTCTGCGCCCCGAAGCTCGAACGCAAGCTTGCTGCCGGTATCGGCACCCAGGGCCTGGCGGATGGATTTGGGCAAGGTCGCCCTTGCGCGCCATCCGCGTCCGGCCGAGGACCTTTGTGGCCCGCATGCTCCAGAAGCGCCTGCCGATGAGGCCTCCTCAGGTTCAGACAGGATCCGCCAGATGTTGCAGGCCTGCTGCCCGGAACACCACGCTCAGGTTATTGGCCGGCATCTGCACCACGGGACCGCAGACCAGTCCCCGCTCCCGGGCTTGGACTTGCACCGCTTCCAGGTCTCGCACGCCGAAAGCCGGGTTCCTTGCCTTGAGCCAGAGCTCGAACTCGGCATTGCTGGGAGCAGTGTGTGCGCCGTTTCGGCGATAGGGGCCGTAGAGATACAGCACGCCGTTGGGGCGCAGCACGCGTGCGGCGCCATCCAGCAACGCCAGTGTCGTCGTCCAAGGTGAATAGTGGATCACGTTGCAGCAGACAATGGCATCGACCGGGGGAATGTTCCAATCATCCGCGTTGACGTCGAGCAGGCGGGGCGGATCGATGTTGGGCAGGCCGGCGTGTTCGACCCAGGCCTGAATGGAGGGCAGCGCGTCCGGGTCGCCCTCGCTGGGCAGCCAGTGCCAGTCGGCAAGGGACCGGGCGAAAAAAACGGCATGTTCGCCGGTACCGCTGCCGATCTCCAGCGCGCGGCCGGAGGCGGGCAGCACTTCCTGCAATACGTCGAGGATGGGCTGGCGGTTGCGGGCGACGGCCGGGGCGTGGCGACGCGAATCCGTGGGTGGCATGGGGCTCCTCAGCATGGGTTGACCAAGTTCGTTCAGGTGTGAGACAAGGCCAGCCAGCATCTCAGTGCGTCAGTGTCAGCTGAGCGATGTAGCCTGAACTGCTCTCTCCCGCAGCCTTGGCCCGATGATCCAGTAGAGCCAGGATGCGGCGGGGCAAGGTGATGTTGACCCGCTCGATGGTGTCGTCGATCAAGGCCGGGTCAACCTCGGCAATTGCCCAGATCCAACCCTCGTACTCGCCGGACTTTTGCAGATCGGTGATGTTCGAGGGCTTTGGGATGGTTTCGCCGCTGGCAATCGCTTCTTCGATCCAGAGAGCGATAGCTTCCTTGGCATTCTCGATGGCTTCGTCGATACCTTCGTCGGCGGCCGAGAAGCAACCGGGGAGGTCGGGTACCACGACACCCCAAGCAGTGGTGTCGTTGCCCGGCTCGATAGCGATAGGGTATTTCATGGTGGTCTCCATATTTCAACCCAGCTTGACGCAGCAGCTTATTGACCAGACCAATACCCAAATCCTTTTTGGGGTGAGGCACGCTGATGTGGCCAGGCAGTGTTGGGTGGCGGAAAGCGTGGTGCAATCCTTTGACGCCATTCGTCGCTAGAAGTTGGCTGTGAAAATTCACTATTCATCGGATTATGGGGAGTCATGTGGTTTGGTAAGATAGATCAGGTTTCCTGATCCAACGTGCGAGGCGAGCTCAACTCGATCATGTTAGAAAGCGGAGTGGTAGTGTCACGTAGTGACCTTCAAAGGCCCCGCTCGAAGCTTTTGTTTTCAGCCCTTGACCAGACCGCCATCGACGATGAGGTTCTGGCCCGTGACGGCGCGTGCCCACGGCGAAGCGAAAAACAACACCGCATCGGCAAATTCGGCAGGCGTCGTCACGCGGCGCAGTGGCGTGCTGGCGGCGATCATGTCGAACACCGCTTCGGGCGTGGCAGCGGACGCATCGGTGGTGCGAAGCAACCCGCCCGAGACCATGTTGACCGTGATGCCGGCTGGACCCAGGTCCTGCGACAGCGTGCGCGTCAACGACAGCAGCGCGGCCTTGGCCGCTGTGTAGTCGTGGTAGGGCACGACCGGGTTCTGGAACAGGTTGGTGCCGACGTTGATGACGCGCCCGAAACCCGCCGCGCGCATACCCGGCAATGCCGCCTGCACGGTGTTCAAGGCGCCGCGCACGCTGCCTTCGAGTTGCTGCTGCAAATGTTCCCAGGTCAGCACATCGGCATGCGGGCGGGCGTCGCCGTTGAAGCTGAAGCTGGGCAGTGCGTTGTTGACGACGGTGGTCACCGGCTTGACGAAGGTTTGTTGCGCCTGCTGCAGCATGGCTTGCACGGCCTGCCTATCACGCACATCGGCTTGCAGCGCAATGCCGCGCTCCGGCGATTGCGCGGCCAGCGCCTCGGCAGCCTCCCGGCTTTGGTGGTAGTTGATGATGACGCAGGCGCCCTGCGCCAGAAACGCCTTGCAGATGTCCACGCCCAGGCCGCGCGCGCCGCCCGTGACCAGAACAACCTGCTGTTGAAGGGAAAGGGAGGTGTTGTGCGGCATGTGAACGTCCTTTTAGGGAAAAGACTGGCCGGGGGACGGCTTTCATGCCGACGATGCGCGGTGTGAAAACCAGGCCTCGCCTATGCGGACATCCCTACGCCAGTACGAGCTGAATCAGGTTCTACGGGTATGTTCTCAGCCCCACCGTCAGCGGATGGCGGCACCCCGTGTCGTGCTGCGCGAAGATAACATGGCTTGACGCCCGAAGCCCGATCGCCTGAAGTGCGCCACGGCCGGGACGAAGCGATGAAGCCGCCGCAGACCTCCAGCATGTTGGTGGTCACGCTTGCCCAAGATGCTGATTCAATCCTCGGTGTCAAGGATGAACAAATGACGATGCAAAGACGATAGTGATGTTCACGGTGGTGCTGCAACAGGTGCACGAGGCACAGCCTTACAGCACTGTCCCCAGCGACGCGGATAGGCGCAACACGAAGCCTCCAGAGCGTCATGCGCCGACACGGAAAGGACAGTCGAATGCTGGTCTCGGTATTCGCTTTTGATTATATTGAATACGTTGATCGCAACAGGATCCAGACATGCCCCGGACTACGACCACCACCATGACGGTTCGCCTCAGCGGACCGCTCAGCGATTTCGTCGCCGCCAACGTGGGCGAGCATGGCGATTACGAGAACGTCAGCGAATACATGCGTGACCTGATCCGCCGCGACAAGGAGCGCAAGGAGCAGGCAGCCTTTGATCGGCTGAAGGCCGAGTTGACCCATGCTTTCGCGGCACCGGAGACCCCGTACGGCCCCCTGACGGCGGCCGAGGTGATCGCGCGCAACCAAGAAGGCTGATGGCGTGTCCAAAGTCTTGATTCAGGAGGCCGCTTCCTGGCGGCTTGACGAAATCTATCGCTACACGCGCGACCGCTGGGGCACGGATCAAGCCGGCCACTACCTCACCGGCCTGTTCGAGGCCTTCGACGGCATCGTCACTCTCCTGCACGAACGAATGCACCAACTCGACTGTTTTCGGGACGACTTCGGATCATGAGCGAATCCGTGGCTTCGCGGTCTATGGCATCGTCCCTGATGGTTCGGTGGAAAATTGAAGTGGTACGGGTGAAGAACCTGCGCGGGGCGACGGCGAGTATCCGGCATAAATAGCCGGGCTAGTCTTCGACGATCCGACTGGCGAACCGGGAAACGTTCGGCAAATGTGGAACAACACTGGCGGCCAACGAGGCTGAGAATCGCACAATTGGCTCATGGGGCTCACAACCCATCCTCCACCATCCGCAGCAACCGCGCGCCCAGCGCCGCCCGCGCTGCCTGCGGGGCGCGGCGCAACGGCCCGTCGATGATGAGGAGCGCCATGCCATGTACCGCCGACCACGCCAGGAACTCGGCGCCGGCCCGCCGGTCCGCCGGCAGCGCTCCCGCCTGCACCATTGCGTCCAGGGCGTAGCCCAGCAACTCGAAGGGGTTGAGACCTTTGTCGGCGGTGCGCGCCGGATCGGGAGGCAGTTCAACGTCGAACGCGCCCGAGGCGAACGCAGTGAGGAACCATCCCGTTTCCGCTTGTGCGAAGCTCAGGTAGCCGCGGCCCACGGCGGCCAGCATGCCGCGGGCGCGCTCGATCGGGTCGGATAGCGCCTCGGCCAGTTGCAGTTCGGCTTCGATCGCCTGTGCCAGCGCTCCCAGGGCCGCCGCGCGCACCGCTTCGAAGAGCGCCTGGTGGCCGGAGAAATGGCGGTAAGCGGCATTGGGCGCCACACCGGCGCGGCGCGTGGCCTCGCGTAACACCACCGCCTGCGGTCCGCCGTCACGTGCCAGCGCCAGGCCCGCTTCGATCAGTGCGGCGCGCAAGTCGCCGTGGTGGTAGGTCGTGCGGGGCTGGGTGCGGCGGGCCGAGGCCATAGAGTCCTTGCAGGCAAACAAAAATTTACAAACCACCCGGGTGTTCCATGTGGACAGTGTTCATTTTAACGCCTAGCATGTGAACATCGTCCACACTGAAACGGAATCATTGCCATGGCCCGCCTCGTCTCACGCTTTCAACCTTGCCTGTGGTTCGATACCCAGGCCGAAGAAGCCGCGAACTTCTATGTTGGTATCTTTCCCGACTCACGTATCCTCAGCGTGTCGTACTACAGCGAAGCGGGGCAGGAACACCACCGTAAACCCGTGGGGTCGGTAATGACCGTGTCTTTCACGCTCGAGAATCAGGCGATGCTGGCGCTGAACGGCGGGCCACTGTTTCAGTTCAGTCCCGCCGTATCGCTGATGATCCTCTGCGATAGCCAGGCCGAGATCGATCATTACTGGAACGCTTTGAGCGAAGGCGGTGATCCCGCAGCCCAGCAGTGCGGCTGGCTGGCCGACCGCTATGGCCTGTCGTGGCAAGTCACGCCGCGCGACTGGGAGCGCCTGATGAACGCGCCCGATCACGCCGCCTCGCAGCGTGCCCTGCTGGCCATGCACGAGATGAAGAAGCTCGACATCGGCGCGCTGCAAGCCGCCTTCGACGGGCGCTGAGCCGGCGCCCGAACAGACTTTTCCCGACCTGGAGTCCCGACATGCAATTCGTTCCCTATCTCAACTTCGACGGCAATTGCGCCGAAGCCATGGCTTTCTACGCCAAGCTGTTTGGCGGCGAAATCGTTTTCCAGTCCACCTTCGGCGAAATGCCGCCAGAAGAAGGCATGCCGGCGCTGCCGGAGTCCGCCAAGAGTCGCCTGATGCACGCGCAGCTGAAAGTCGGCGCCCAAACACTGATGGCATCGGATGCGTTGCCTGCCATGCCGGGATTGGATCCCGAAGTCTGCGGCGGGGGCTACCGGAAGCCGCAAGGCCTGTGGGTCTCGATCGCTATCGAGACCGAAGCCGAGGGCAAGCGCGTGTTCGAGGGGTTGGCCGAGGGCGGCCAGGTGACCATGCCGTTCGCCAGAACCTTCTGGTCGCCTGGCTTCGGGATGGTAACGGATCGCTTCGGTACACCCTGGATGGTGAATGTCGCAACCCAACCCTGAAGCAGGAGTCTCCCTGAACCCCAATCCCGTGGTCGGGTTCGAGAGCGCGCTGGCCCGGACGCCAGCCTGGCATTGCAGTACGCTTGAGGCTGTATCTCAATGCCAGTTGGACAAGCGTGCAAGACGATCTGTTTGGAGACCTCATCCCTCAGCCTGTCGCCAAATCCCGGGCCAAGGCGGCTTCCCGTGCGGATTCGGCGCCGTCCGGCAACCCGGACACGGCCAAAGTGCTTCTCGCTCCCGCCGCGGAGGCTTGGCGCGAACTGGCGCAGCGGCTACCGGCGCAATTGCGGTTCGGGGGCTCCACCTGGTCTTACCCGGGCTGGCACGGACTGGTCTGGGACGGCAGTTACGATCCGGGCACGCTGTCGAAGTTCGGTTTGGAGGCTTACCATCGGCACCCGCTGCTGCGTACGGTTTGTGTCGACCGTACCTTCTGGCGTCCACTCACGGTAAGCCAGTATGCCGCTTATGCCCGCCAGGTGGATGAGGCTTTCCGCTTCGTCGTCAAATGTCCCGCCACCGTCACCGATGCCCAGCTTCGCGGCGAAGAAGGCAAGGCGCGTGAACTCAATCCGCATTTTCTCGATCCACGCCTGGCCATCGAGCACTTTGTGCAACCGACGCTCGCGGGCCTGGGCACCAAGCTGGGGGTCCTGGTTTTCCAGCTGAGCCCGCTGCCCTGGGGCATGATCCATCGTCCCGCTTCGTTGTGGAATCGACTCGATCAGATGCTGGCCGCCGTCCGCGACGCCTTGGCCGCGCATCCCTCCGTGATCGTCGCCGTGGAGGTCCGAGACCCCGAGCTATTGGGTCAGGCCCTGGTCGACACCCTCAGGGCGCACGGCGCCACCTTCTGCCTGGGCCTGCATGGCAAGATGCCGCCCATCGAGGAACAACTTCCGGTGCTGCGCGCGCTCTGGCCGGGGCCGCTCGTGTGCCGCTGGAACCTGAATCGCATCTTTGGCGCCTATGGCTACGCCGACGCGCAGAAAAAGCACGATCCCTTCAATGCCATCGTCAGTGAAGACCTCCACACGCGGACAGTGCTGGCGCGCACCATTCGCGGCATCACGGGCGCGGGCCAGCCGGCCTACGTGACGATCAGCAACGATGCCGAGGGTTGTGCGCCGCTGTCCATTCAGATGCTCGCCCAAGCCGTTGCGGCGTAGCTTTTTTTGTCCGAATCTATTCGTCTACCTTCCCCCGCCCCGCCTTCAACGAGGAACGCCGCGCCTTTCCCTCCAGGCGCCTGGCCACGGAGGCGCGAGTCGGCCGGGTGGCGCGCCGGGCCTTGGGCGGCACCGCCACGCGATTGACCAGCTCTTCCAGTCGACGCAGGGCTTCGGCGCGGTTTTTCTCCAGGCTGCGGAATTGCTGCGCCTTGATGATCACGACGCCGTCTTTGCTGATGCGTTGGTCGCCCAATTGCAGCAGCCGCGCGCGGATTTCTTCCGGCAATGACGAGGCTTCGATATCGAAGCGCAGATGCACGGCGTTCGAGACTTTGTTCACGTTTTGCCCGCCCGAGCCTTGGGCTCGGATCGCGGTGATTTCGATGTCGTCGGGCGAAATGATGATACGGGGTCGCATGGTGATACGCCTTGCGCTCAGGGCTTGTCTGCCGCCGCCCGGCCTGCCTGGCGAGCGGCTTCTTCTCGGCGCGCCATCTCGATGATTTCCATCACCTCGTCGACGTCGGCGGGTCGATGTTCCGCCTTGACGATCCCGGTGAGCGTGCTATCGGGCCGAAGCTGACCCGACTCATACAACGACCAGATCTCCCGGCCGTAGTCGGTGCTCAGGAGTGAGGGTGAAAACTGGCCGAAGTAGGTGGCCAGATTGGCGACATCGCGCTCGAGCATGCGGCGGGCATTGTTGTTGGCCGCGGCATCGACCGCCTGTGGCAGATCGATGATCACCGGCCCGTCGCTGTCGACCAGGACGTTGTACTCGGAGAGATCCCCATGCACGATGCCGGCACAGAGCATGCGCACCACCTGGCGTATGAGATCGGCATGAAAGCGATTGGCTTCCTCTTCACTCAGCGCAAGATCGTTGAGGCGCGGTGCCGGTTCGCCTGCTTCATCGGTCACCAGTTCCATCAGCAGCACGCCTTCATGAAAGTCATAGGGCGTGGGCACACGCACCCCCGCGTTGGCGAGCACGCGCAGCGCGTCCACTTCGGCGTGCTGCCAGGCGGCTTCCTGCTCCTGGCGACCGTAGCGCGATCCCTTGGCCATGGCCCGGGCTTGGCGGCTGTTCCGGGTCTTGCGGCCCTCGGTGTAATCGACCGCTTTATGGAACCCGCGTTTGTTGGCTTCTTTATAGACTTTGGCGCAGCGCACGACGTCGCCGCAGCGAACGACATATACCGTTGCCTCTTTGCCGCTCATCAACTGGCGGATAACGGCGTCGACAAGGCCATCGGTAACCAGGGGTTGGATTCTGCTGGGAATTTTCATGCTTGGGGAGGGGCTCCTGGACGCTTTGCCGCGGATCGGGATCTGGCGGCACGTCATGGTATTCGGTCGTCGGGGGGATCGGTCAGTCGGCCTCGCTGTCATCGCCTAGCGATCCGGGTCACCCGTTTCCTCTCCCAGGAATCCGCCGCTTTGATGCCGCCACAGCCGCGCATAGGTTCCATTTTTTGCCAGCAGCTCGGCATGGCTGCCCTCTTCGATGATGCGTCCGTCGTCCATGACGATCAGGCGGTCCATGGCGGCGATGGTGGAGAGGCGGTGGGCGATGGCGATCACGGTTTTGCCTTCCATCATTTCATCCAGGCTTTCCTGGATAGCGATTTCCACCTCGGAATCCAGGGCGCTGGTGGCTTCGTCCAGCAGCAGGATGGGAGCGTTCTTGAGCAGCACGCGCGCGATGGCGATGCGCTGGCGCTGGCCGCCGGAGAGCTTGACGCCGCGTTCTCCCACCAGGGTGTCGTAGCCGCTGCGGCCTTGCGGATCGCTCAATTGGCGGATGAAGCCATCGGCCTGGGCGTGGGCCGCCGCCGTGCGGATCTCGTCCTCGGTGGCGTCGGGCCGACCATAGCTGATGTTATCGCGGATCGACCGGTGCAGGAGCGAGGTGTCCTGGGTCACCATGCCGATGGCGCCGCGCAGACTGTCTTGCGTGACGTGGGCAATGTCTTGCCCGTCGATGCGTATCTTGCCGCTGTCCAGATCGTAGAAGCGCAGAAGGAGGTTGATCAGCGTGGACTTTCCCGCGCCCGAGCGCCCGACCAGGCCAATTTTTTCACCGGGACGCACGGTCAGGCTCAGCCCGTCGAGCACCTGGCGTTCGCCGCCATAGTTGAAGAAAATATTGTCGAACTCCACTTCGCCGCGCGTGACTTCCAGCGCCGGCGCATTGGGCGCGTCCTGCACTTTGGCGGGACGGGTGAGGGTGGCAATGCCGTCTTGCACCGTGCCGATGCTTTCGAACAGCGACGCCATTTGCCACATGATCCAGTGCGACATGCCATTGACGCGCAAGGCCATGGCCGTGACCGCGGCCACGGCGCCGGTGCCGATCTCGCCCGCCTCCCAAAGCCACAAGGCGTAGCCGCCGGCTGCGGCGATCAAACCCACGACCAGAATCTGATTGACGATCTCGAACTGGCTGACCAGGCGCATCTGGCGAAAGCCCGTGGTCTTGAAGTCTTCCATGGCGGCGCGGGCGAAGTGGGCCTCGCGGCGAGTGTGGGAGAACAGCTTGACGGTGGTGATGTTGGTATAGGCGTCGGTCACGCGCCCGGTCATGGAGGAACGCGCATGGGCCTGCGCCTGCCCCGCCTTGCCCAGGCGAGGTACGAAATACAGCATGGCCGCGCCGAACAGGGTGATCCAGGCCAGGAACGGAAGCATTAGGCGTTGGTCGAAGCCGCCGGCCAGCGCAATAATGGTGACGAAATACACCCCGATGCCCAGCACGATTTCGATGAAGGTCAGCACCACCTCGCGCACGGCCAGTGCCGTTTGCATGACCTTGGTGGTAACGCGGCCGGCGAACTCGTTGGAAAAGAACGACATGCTCTGCCGCAGCATGAGGCGGTGGAAGTCCCACCGCAAGCGCAGCGGCAGATTGATGGCCAGCGCCTGGTGCTGGACCATGGTGCGCAAGGCCACCAGGACGATGCTGACGAGCAGGACGATGCCGATCGTCCATAACACCTGGCGCTCCTGCAACGCCGCCGGGTCGCCCGCCTGCCAGGTCGAGAGCAGGTCGACGATCTGGCCCAGGAAGGCGAACAGCCAGGCTTCGTAGATCGACACTCCGGCGCTCAACACCGCCATCACTGCCAGATAGCGGCGCGAGCCGCGGGTGCACGCCCACAGGAAGCGGATCAGGCCCGTGGGCGGCAGGGGCGCCTCTTCGGGCGGGAAGGGGTTGAGCAGACGTTCGAACCAGCTGAGCAAGATGGCCTCTCAAGGAAACGGCGGACCGCCACAAGTATTCTGGCTTTCTGGGTGGCTGCCGACTATCGTAGTGCAACAAGTGGTGTCGCGGGAGCGCCGGATTCAGACGCTGGCATCCGGCGCGGCTTCCTGCAATAACCAATCACGAAACGCCACCAGCCTGGGCAGGTGAGCGCATTCGGGCCGGTAGACAACGTAATAAGCCAGCGCGGATACCAATGGGATCTCGGGAAACAGCCGTACCACCCGCCCGGCCGCCAAGTCGTCGCCAGCCATCACGCTGCGCGCCAGGGCCACGCCCCGGCCTTCGATCACCGCTTGCAAGACGGCGGCCGAGTTGTTGATCTTCAGGCCGCGCGAGGTGGCGACGCCCGCGAGGCCTGCTTTTTTGCACCACATCTCCCAGGCGGACGTCGGTATCGGGACAGGCGGCCTGGAAGCGTTCGAAACGCGGCAGCAGCCGCTTGGCGGCAAACGCGGGACTGACCGTGACGGTCAGCACGCCGCCGCTGCCGGGAAGCTTTGATGGCGGGCGCTGGCTTCGAAGGCGCGCAAAGCATTCAGGTGCGCCGGATTGCTCATGGTGATAAAGATTTTCTTTGCGAGCGGGAAACTTTATCTCATTTGTGCGGAGCAATATTATCGGCCAGAATCCGGGCGGGGTTCACGTCCTCGAGTGCCAGTCATGTCAAGCTTGAAGCGCGAATTCGCTCTCACGAGAGCAAACGCGGCAACGAAAAGTCAGCTTGGTGCCACGTGCGTAATCAAAAAAATTTGTTTCTTATGGGTAACCACAACACAGCCTCCATGACCGACGCTGCTTCGCTTTTGCCGGAGCACGTGCAGCAAGGCAACATCGCACGGCTTGCGATCGCCCAGGCGCTGGCGGGCGCGAACTCGGTGGTGGTTTACGCTACCGGATCCATCGTCGGCAACACCTTGGCGCCGACGCCGATGCTGGCGACGTTGCCGATCTCCATCTTCGTGGTGGGGATGGCGGCTTGCACGCTTCCCGTTGGCGTGGTCGCCAGGCGCTACGGCCGGCGTACGGCCTTCCTGTCCGGCACCGGGGCTGGCGTGCTGACCGGCTTGCTGGCCATGCTCGCGGTCATGATCGGGTCGTTCTGGCTATTTTGCCTGGCCACGTTCTTTGGCGGCGTATATGCGGCGGTGGTGTTGTCGTTCCGCTTTGCGGCGGCCGATGGTGTCGAGCCTAGGCGAAGGGCCCGCGCGCTCTCGCTGGTCATGGCCGGCGGTGTTGCCGCCGGCATCGTGGGGCCGCAATTGGTGACGTGGACCATGGATTTATGGCCGCCGTATCTGTTTGCCGCCACCTTTCTGGTGCAGGCCGCCGTTGCCGCGCTGTCGGCTCTCATCCTCCTGGGCGTACAGCTGCCCATGCCAACCGAGCGAGAGATGGCGGGAGGCCGGCCGCTTGCCGTCATCGCCAGGCAGCCGCGCTTTATCGCCGCCGTGATCTGCGGCGCGGTCTCCTATATGCTGATGAACTTTCTGATGACGGCGGCGCCTCTGGCCATGTATATGTGTGGCCATTCGCAGCAGTCGGCCAATCTGGGTTTGCAGTGGCACGTCATCGCCATGTATGCGCCAAGCTTCTTTACGGGCAGCCTGATCGCGCGCTTCGGTGCCGGCCGCGTGGCGACGGCGGGGCTGGCGCTCACCGGGTTGTCCGCCGCCGTGGGGCTGGCGGGCATCGACGTCATGCATTTCTGGTGGGCGCTCATCCTGTTGGGCGTGGGATGGAACTTTGGTTTTCTGGGCGCCTCCGCCCTGGTGTTGGAGTGCCACCGGCCCGAGGAGAAAACGCGGGTGCAATCGCTCAACGACTTCATTGTTTTCGGGTTGATGGCCATTGGCTCGTTCTCGTCCGGAGGGCTGCTGGCGGCGTACGGATGGGATACCGTGCTCTGGGTGTCTTTTGCGCCGCTGGCGCTGTCGGTGGTGGCGCTTGCGCTGGCGATGCGCAGAACGACGCGCGATGCCGCCGGCGGCTAATGTTTCACGGGGCGCGCTAAGGCGAACGATACGTCATGATGGGTGTTGGTCCTTTTTCGATTCAGGCCGTGATCATCTTTGCCGCCATCCTCCTGGCCTGGCTGGCGGCGCGGGTGGCCGCGCGGGGCCTGCCCGATGGTGCGCACAAGAGGGCGGGCGCGATGGTCCTCGACGCCGTGATGTGGGGCCTGGTGGCGGCTCGCCTGGGCTACATTGCCCAATGGTGGGAGGAATACTCGGCTGCCCCCAGAGCCATGATCGCGATCGGCGATGGAGGGTTTTCGTGGCGGGTCGGCCTACTGGCGGCCCTGGCGTATGTGGGGTGGCGCAGCCGTCCGGCACCGCTGCTGCGCGGTCCGGTCCTCACCGGCCTCGTCGTGGGCGGCATGGCCTGGGTAGCCGCGCAAGGCGTGCTCGAACACCTGCGGCAGTCCGCCGCGCCGTTGCCAGACCTGCAGCTCATGGCGCTCGATGGGCGGCCCTTGGCATTACAGACGTATGCGGGGCGTCCCATCGTGCTCAATCTGTGGGCCAGCTGGTGTCCGCCGTGCCGGCGCGAAATGCCGGTGTTCGAGCAAGCCCAAGAGGAGTTTCCGCACATTGCTTTCGTCATGATCAATCAGGGAGAAAGCGCGGCGCAGGCGCGGCGCTTTCTGACGAGCGAAGGGCTGGTGCTGCGGGATGTGCTGCTCGATCCTGCTTCCAGCGCCATGCGCGAGTTGCGGTCGAGCGGCCTGCCCACCACCTTGTTCTTCGATGCAGACGGGGCCTTGGTGCACTCGCATATGGGCGAGTTGACGATGGCGAGCCTCAAGAGCACGATCTTGCGCCGCTTCGCTCCGGCGGCCCCAGCCAGCGCGGCGCCATGATGATCAAGGAGAGATCGTGCTGAAAGTGATCCTGCGGGACGGCTGGGTTGACAGCGGGGCGTAGCCCGTGGGGCACGGGCCTCTCAACTGTGGACCTTACTCGTACACCACGTTCGAGTGCGGTTCGAGATCAAAGGTTTGCTCGGCGGTAAGGTCGCCGAACATGAACAGCTTTTCGTGTATGCCATGCATGGATTGCGCCATGGTGGGATAGGTGCTGTTGCCGTACTTCTGCTGCCATTGATGCCAGAGGCGATCGATATTGGTATGGTGCAGGAAGAATACGGGGTCGTTGGGCGACGACGCCGTTTGCATCTGGCCTCCCACCCACAGGTGCACCACATTGTGCATGGCGCTGTGTTGGCCTGGGCCGCGGAAGCCTTCGAGGTAGTTGCGCATGCTCAGGCGAGGATCGGCCGTCGTGTCGTAGGGCGCCACATCGTACAGACGGGGTGTTGCGAGCAGGTCTGCAACTTCGGCCAACGTTGGCATCGCGCCAAGCTCTTCCGCCCAATCGAACTTGCGTTGCAGGCCGGCGGGGTCGAGCTGCATGTCGGGATCGATCTCGTCGTCCCATTCGTCGTCGGTATCGTCGTAGTTTTCGGCCATGGTCCACTGGCCTTTGCGAAAGGGGCCGGCCTTGACGAAGAAGTTCTCGTTCGGATCGCCGTCGCCACCCATGAAATCGTCTCTGAAGATCCGTTCGATCGATCCCGGCTCGGTCCAGTCCCAATAGGGCAAGGTCATCTTCGGGTTGCCCGAGGCACGGCGCATTTCCTCTTCGAAGCGGCGCAGGAACTCGCGGTGCCAGGGCAGGAAGCCGGGCGCCATATGGGCGCCGCTGTGATGGTCGTCGAACGCCAGCACATGCAGATCTACGAAGTAATCGTAGGCATTGAGGCTGGAGTGGTATTGCGACGGTAGTTGCTTCATTTTGTGCAAGGTTTGCACAAACTCCTGCCGCTCTTGCGGCGTGAGGCTGGTGGCGCTTTTCCGAGCGGGAGGCGGTTCGGGCAAGTCGCCGTCATCGCCGCCGCAGGCGGCCATCAGCAGGGCTGTGAAGAGGCCGCCGAGGGCAAGGTTCCGCAGGGGACGTCGTCTCTGGATTGACATGATTATGGATTCTCATTGAAAAGGCTGCCGCGGTGGCATGGCTCGCGGCTTGCGGATTGTAAGTGGACTTGCGGGATGTAGAAAGGCAGCGGATCATCCCCGGACAAGCGCAGTGCGTTCGCGGGCGTTTGGCCGCCCGCCACGCGAGCGGCAAGCCTGGAGGCTTTATCGTCCGGCTTGCCGCTCAAGGTATGAAGCCCCTTGCATTATTTGAGTCCAGGGATAAACCATGTCGTCAAAATGTCTCGTCAAACTCCGACCGCTGGAACGGGAGGATCTCCGCTTCGTGCACCAGCTGGACAACAACGCCAGCGTGATGCGCTACTGGTTTGAAGAGCCTTATGAAACCTTCGTCGAACTTACCTCGCTCTACGATGCGCATATCCACGATCAGGGCGAGCGCCGCTTCGTGGTGGAGTCCAATGGAGAGAAGGTCGGGCTGGTGGAGCTGGTCGAGATCGACCACATCCACCGGCGGGCCGAGTTCCAGATCATCATCATCCCCGAGCACCAGGGCAAAGGCCTGGCGGCGCGAGCGGCCAAGCTGGCGATGGATTACGGCTTCAGCGTGCTCAACCTCTACAAGCTGTATCTCATCGTGGACAAGGAAAATAAAAAGGCCATCCACATCTACACGAAGCTGGGCTTCAAAGTCGAGGCCCAGCTGGTGCACGAGTTCTTCATCCATGGCGAGTACCGCGATGCCACCCGAATGTATCTGTTCCAGCATGAGTACTTGGCTGGGCAGAAGAAGGGCGGAGACATGGTGACGCCGCTGGCGCAGTGAGCGCCGGAACGGATAGGGGGCGGAGTGGAGAGGCCCCGGCCACCGCGCCGGGCTCGCGATAGCCTGGAAGACCGGTTTGTGGCCGCTGGCGAGGCGTTGTCGCTTCCTGGTTATTATGCCTCCGGTTGCATATTCCCTTGAAAGCATATATCATTGGAGGCATATATTGATGGCCGTCGCAGGCGGCCACAGGTCCTGGCAAAAGCTTCGTCCGTCTCGCGGTTGCTAAAACCTGCCGGATTCGCCAGGCATGGAGCCCAGTTGCGCGGGCTCCATGCCTGGCTCATCCTTTTTTAGGCGATGCCAAGCAAGGTGTTTTCGGCCGGAAGGGTCATGCCCAGGCATTGCGCCACTCCAGGTCGTCACTCAGCAAACGATTCCCATGCCCAAGAAGCCCAGGAAGACGAAAACAGTACCTACCACCGCTCATCCCACATTAGTCGACAGCAATCCCGTCGTTCCGCCCGAGATCTCCGCCGTCAAGGTTGCCACGCTCAAAGAGTTGCGCAAGGCCACGCACCATACCCAGGACGACCTGGCCGAAACCATGGGCGTGGGGCAGGGCACGATATCCCGAATCGAAAAGCGCGACGACATGCTGGTGTCCACGTTGCAGCATTACGTAGAGGGCATCGGCGGCACTTTGCGAATTCTCGTCACCTTCCCCGACCGCCCGGCCCTGATGGTCGAGCGGCTAGGCAAAAAAACCAACCCTTACACCAAGGACACACATAAAAAATCCGCCAGTTCCAACAGCCAGGCGGGCCCCTGATCCACGATGCACACCATACCGACACCGTATTACCTGATCGATAAGCCGGCGCTGCAGCGCAACCTGGAGATCATCGACTACGTCCGCAAGCAGTCGGGCGCCAAGCTCTTGCTGGCGCTCAAGTGTTTTGCCACTTGGTCGGTGTTCGACATGATGCGCGAATACATGGACGGCACCACGTCGTCGTCGCTGTACGAAGTGAAGCTGGGCTACCAGAAGTTCGGCGGCGAAACCCATGCCTACAGCGTGGCCTATGCCGACCACGAAATCGAAGACGTCGTCGCGCATTGCGACAAGATCATTTTCAACTCGGTCAATCAGCTCGAGCGCTATGCCCGGTTTGCCCAGGGCAAGCCGATCGGCCTGCGGCTGAATCCCGGCGTCAGTTGCGCGGGCTTCGACCTTGCCGATCCCGCCCGCGCCTTCAGTCGTCTGGGAGAGAGCGATCCGGAACGCATCCTCGCCGTCCTCGACCGCCTCGACGGCGTGATGATCCACAACAACTGCGAAAACGACGATCTGGAGCGCTTCGATGTGTTGCTCGGCCAGGTCGAGGAACGCTACGGCGAGATTTTGCGGCGCCTGAAGTGGGTCAGCCTGGGTGGGGGCATCAGTTTTACCGCCAAGGGCTATCCCGTGGATGCCTTTTGCAAGCGCCTGCGTGAATTCGCCCAAAAATACGACGTGCAGGTTTACCTGGAGCCGGGCGAGGCGGCGGTGCGCCATAGCGCGACGCTCGAGGTCAGCGTCCTGGATGTAGGGTTCAACGGCAAGCATCTGGCGGTGGTCGATGCCTCCACCGAAGCCCATATGCTGGATCTCCTGATCTACCGCGAGACAGCGCCCCTGGGCGCCGATGCGGGCGATCATGCCTACATGGTCTGCGGCAAAACCTGCCTGGCGGGCGACATCTTCGGTGAAGGCCGTTTTGCCTCTCCCCTGCAAGTCGGCGATCGGATTTCGATAGGCGACGCCGCAGGCTACACGATGGTCAAGAAAAACTGGTTCAACGGCGTCAACATGCCTTCGATTGCCCTGAAGGAAGCCGATGGGTCCGTGCGCGTCGTGCGCGAATTTTCCTTTGACGATTACGTCAACAGTCTGTCCTGAGGGCAGTACTGCTCATACACAAAACTTGGGGGGTTATCCAATGAAACGCAACGTTCTGATTATCGGTGCGGGTGGTGTGGCGCATGTCGCGGCGCACAAGTGCGCCCAAAACAACATCCTGCTGGGCGACATCCACATCGCTTCGCGCACGCTGGCCAAATGCCAGGCGATCATCGAGTCCATCAAGGAAAAAGGCAACCAGCGCGGCCCGGGCCAGCTCAAGGCCCACCAACTCGACGCCATGGATGTCGAGGCCACCAAGGCGCTGATCCGCGAGACGGGCAGCCAGATCGTCCTCAACCTCGGCTCGCCGTTCCTGAACATGTCGGTGATGACGGCGTGCATCGAAACCGGCGCGGCCTACCTGGATACCGCCATCCACGAAGATCCCAACAAAGTTTGCGAAACGCCGCCGTGGTACGCCAACTACGAATGGAAGCGTCGTGAGGCTTGCCGCGAGGCCGGCGTTACCACGATCCTGGGCGTGGGTTTCGATCCCGGCGTGGTCAACGCCTATGGACGTTTCGCGCTGGATACCTATTTCGACGAGGTCGAGTCCATCGATATCATCGATATCAATGCGGGCAGCCACGGTCGATACTTCGCTACCAACTTCGATCCCGAGATCAACTTCCGCGAGTTCACCGAAACGGTCTGGTCGTGGGAGAACGGCAAGTGGAAGGCCAACGAAATGTTCGAGCACCGCAAAGACTGGGACATGCCCATGGTGGGCAAAAGCACGACGTATCTCACCGGCCACGACGAACTGCATTCCATGTCCAAGAACCTGGGTGTGCCCAACATCCGCTTCTGGATGGGTTTCGGCGATCACTACATCAATGTGTTCACGGTGCTCAAGAACCTCGGCCTGCTCTCCGAGAAGCCGGTGCGTACCGCCGAAGGCCTGGAAGTCGTGCCGCTCAAGGTCGTCAAGGCCGTTCTGCCCGACCCCGCTTCACTCGCGCCGGGCTACAGCGGCAAAACCTGCATCGGCGATCTGGTCAAGGGCACGAAAAACGGCGAGCCGCGTGAAGTACTCATCTACAACATCTGCGACCACAAGCAGAGCTATGCAGAAGTCGGCAGCCAGGCGATCTCCTACACGGCGGGCGTACCCGCGGTGGCTGCGGCGATGCTGATCGCCGATGGCGTATGGGACGTCGGCCAGATGGTCAACGTCGAAGAGCTCGATCCCAAGCCGTTCATCGAATTGATGAACCGGATCGGACTGGTCACCCGCGTGCGCGACGAGCGAGGCGACCGCGTGCTGGATCCGGCCCAGGAAGCGCCGGCGGTGGCCAAGCACCGGGAGTCGGTGGCGGGCGTTCCCGCCGAGTAAGCGCTGCGGCCGTCCGCGGGCGATCACTCGATCCACACGATGTCGCCCGCCGCCCGCGCATAGTCCAGCGCATAGGCAAGCTCGCCCGGCGACTGCGCATGCAGGAGCAGCAAAGGCTGGCCGGGAACCACCGTGTCGCCCAGGCGTATGTGCAGCGACACGCCGGCGGCCGGGCTTTCGGGGGCGCCGGCGAGCTTCGCCAGCCGTGAAAGCTTGCGATTATCGATGCGGGTCACGCGGCCGTGGCGAGCGGCGGCCAGCGGCTCCACATGGCTTGCCCGTGGCGGAGTGCGCAGACCACCCTGTGCGGTACAAATGCGTTGAAAGCGCTCCCAGGCGCGGCCGTCGGCCAGCGTGTCGCTCGCCAGCCGCGGCCCATCGCCCGCCGCCGCGGCGCCACCGAGTTCCAGAACCGCGCCGGCAATCAGCACTGCGCGCTCTCGCAGATCGGGCGGCGCGTCGGGAGCGCCTTGCAGCACCGCCAGCACATCGTAGGCCTCCAGCGCGGGACCGATGCCGCGGCCCACCGGTTGCTTGCCATCGGTGAATAGGCAGCGCAGGGCCAGACCGAAATGCGCCGCGGTCTCGGACAAGCGGTCCGCGAGCTGTTGGGCCGCTTCGCGGCTGCGTACCTTGGCGGTGGGCCCGATCGGAATGTCGATCACGACGTGGGTGGCTCCGGCGGCTACCTTCTTGGACAGCACCGAGGCAACCAGTTGGCCTTCGGTGTCGATGTCCAGTTCGCGCTCGATGCGCACGAAGTAGTCGTCGGCCGGGCTCAGGGACATCGCACCGCCCCAGACCAGGCAGCCGCCTTCGGCCTCCACCACCCGGCGCAGCTCGGCGGTATCGAGCTCCACCCGGGTCAGCGTTTCCATGGTGTCGGCCGTGCCGGCCGGCGACGTGATCGCGCGTGACGAAGTTTTGGGCATGACCAGCCCGTTGGCGGCGGCGATGGCCACCACCAACGGCGAGGTGCGATTGCCCGGCAAGCCGCCGACACAGTGTTTGTCGACCACCACCGGCACCGGCCACTGCAAGCGCTGGCCGACGTCGACCATCGCGCGCGTGAGATGGAAGGTCTCGTCGGCATCCAGCGGCAAGGCGGCGGTGGCCGTGAGGAAGGCCGCCAGGTGGACGTCGGTGTATCGTCCGTCGACGACGTCGCGAACGATGGCGTCGAGGTCCTGCGCGCTCAGGCGCTGGCCGTGGATCCGCCGGCGGACCCCGGCCAGCGAGGGCAGCATCGGCGAGTGCCGAACCATGACGTTGTCGCCCTCGCGAAGGGCCAAGGCCTGCCAGGCGGCTTCCGACAGCGCGACCTGGCCGGGCGCGAGCAGCTCGCCATCGATCTGATAGAGCAGGGCTTGCACTTCGCGCCCGCCCGACGTGATCAGCACCTGGGAGCGCGGGGCCAGCCCTTCGGCATGGCCAACGTGGCAATCGGTGCGCATCAGGGCGATGGGCTGATGCTGGGTGTGCAGGCGCAAGCGGGTGGCGCGCAGGGGCGGCGGTGGCCGCGGCCTATCGTTCACAGTTCGAACTCCTGGTTCTGCAAGGGCACCGAAGCCGGCCAGCCGAGCTCGCGCCCGATGCGTTCGCGCAGGGCTTCGGAGGCCGTGGGCTCGCCGTGGACGATGAACACGCGCCGCGGCGCGTGCTGGAAGCCCGAAAGCCAGCGCAGCAGCTCGTTGCTATCGGCGTGGGCCGACAGCATGGGCAACTCGGCGATCTCGGCATTGATCGGTACCCATTGGCCATAGGCCTTGGTTTCGCGGGCGCCATCGAGCAGCTTGCGCCCGCGCGTGCCCGCCGCCTGGAAGCCCGAAAAGAGCAGGGTATTCTGGTGGCCGGGCCCGAAAGCGGCGATATGGTGCAGCACCCGCCCGCCGGTGGCCATGCCGCTGGCCGAAAGAATCACTTTAGGAAAGCGGCTGGCCGACAAAGCCTTCGACTCCTCCACGTCGCGCACATAGGTAACGGCATTGCAGGCGGCTTCGTAGTCGCGGGCGGCCAGCTTGTGTTCGGCGGCGTGGCGATGCAGCAGTTCGGTGGCGCTGGTGGCCATGGGACTGTCGAGATAGACCGGAATATTGCGCAGGCCGCCACGCTGGCGCAGCAGCCAGAGATCATGGATCAACGACTGCGCCCGGCCAACGGCGAAAGCCGGGATCACCACCGTGCCGCCGCGCTGCACGGTGCGCTCGATGATTTCACCCAGGGCTTCGACAGGGTCGGAGCGATCATGGACTCGATCGCCGTAGGTCGATTCGACGACGATGTAGTCGGCCTCTGGAACAGGCTCGGGGTCGTGCAGGATCGGGTCGTCGTAGCGGCCGAGATCACCCGAAAACACGATGCGCTTGCCGCCGATGTCGATCTGGACCGTGGTCGCGCCCAGGATATGGCCGGCGCGGCGCAGCAAGAGCCTGGCGCCGCCGGGCAAGGCGGCTTCACGATGCAACGGCGTGGCCTGGAACCGCGACAGTGTGCGCTCCGCGTCTTTTACCCGGTACAAGGGCAAGGCTGGCTGGTGCTTGGAGAACCCTTTGCGGTTGGCGAACTCCGCGTCTTTCTCCTGCAGCCAGGCGCTGTCGAGGAGGATCAGTTCGGCCACGTCGCGGGTGGCGGGAGTGGCGAAGACGGGGCCCGCAAAGCCGTCGAGCATCAAGCGCGGCAGATAACCGCAATGGTCCAGGTGGCCGTGAGTCAGGACGACCGCATCGATATCGCGCGGGGGCACGGACAGCCGCTGCCAGTTGAGTTCGCGCAGATTCTTCAGACCCTGGAAGAGTCCGCAGTCGACCAGAATGCGGGTGTCGTTAAAGGTCAGGAGGTGTTTGGAGCCGGTGACCGTGCCAGCGCCGCCGAGGCTGGTGAAGGTGAGCATGAGGTTTCTTCTTTGAGGACTGGGAATCCGCGTCAGGCGCCGCTGGCGATGTCGGCCGGATTGCCGATGCCATCCAGGGCGCGCCGGAAGACGGCGTCGAGAACGTCGTCCCGCCGCCAGGAAGCGACGGCGGCCGCCGCTTCTACCGCGTGGGCCCAGGTGCAGCGGTTGGCGAACAACATGCCGGGAACGTCGAGCGTGCCGCCGCGGCTGATATAGCCCAGGGCGCGGGTCTTGGCCGGCCCGTCGTCGAGGCGGCGCAGGATGCCGAGCATGGGCTCGGGCCGGGTATGGCTGAGCAGGACTCGTGGCAGGCCCGGCGGAAACAGGGCGTGCAGGGTGTCGTCGCGATCCACGAAGCGGGCTTCCCAGGCATCGCGCGGCAGGCGCAGCCGGCCGGGCTCGATCACCACGCTGACGCACGACGCGCGACCCAGCCGTGCCAGGTGGTCATGCGCCTTGAGGGCTTCCTCCAACTGATAGGCGCCGATGGCGACGAATTGCACTTCGGCCCGGGCGGGATCGCCGGCGACGAGTGCCGCGCCTTGTTCGATCAACGCCTGCGCCGCCGCGGCGTCGAAACGGTGTGCGACGTCGCGTTTGGATACCACCACGCAAGCCACTTGCCCGCGTCCCGCATAGACGTCGCGCAGCGCGGCCATCGCGGTGTTGCCGTCCACCGGGAACAGCACGCGCGCGGTGTCCGACATTTCGCCCAGCAAGGCCTCGCCGATGGAGGGATCCTGGTGCGATTGTTCGTTTTTGGCGTTCTCCCATGTGTGCGAGGTGACGATCAAGGGCACCGACAGCCAGCCGGGCGGCTGGCCGATCTCGGTCTGGCGCCGGGCAAAGATGACTTCCTGGCGTAAAAGACCCAGCATTTTCATGGCGAAGGCTTCGTAGCTGACGATCAGATTCAGCCCGCCTTTGTTGCCCAGCGCCGCGCCCGCCACGGCTTCTTCATTGAGCGCGGTGATCACCGCGCCGTCCAGGGCCTCGGGCACGCCGGCCTCGGGCTCGTTGACTCGATGCTTGAGCAGCGCCAGCGTGTCTCCCATCTTGTTGCTGGCCAGTTCGTCGGGGTTGCCGACACGGATGCGCAGGGCGGGATTGGCCCGGGCCAGCGCGACGAACCAGCCGTCGAGGGCAGCCATGGCGCTGCCCTCGTCTCCTGTCGGCTCCCAGGCTGGCTCGGGCAGCACAGGGGTGGCGGGATGGCGATGGGCCATGGGATGCGCGCTTTCGGGACGCCGCTGGGTCCGGGCATGGTTGGCGAGGGTCGCGAGCGCGGCGTCCAGTTCGGCGGGGGCGACGAACAGCGCGCGGGCGCCGGCATTGAAGGCCTCGCGCGCGGGAGCGTCCCGCCGGGGGTTGCCCGCCAGCGGCAGGTTGTGGGCGGCATTGGTACCCGCTCCCGGAAAGCCGAAGCCCTTTTCGGTTTCGGCGATCACATAAGGCAGGGGCGCCGGATATCGGCGCTGGGGATGACTGGCGAACCGCTGCAAGGCCTCCTCGGCATGGATGATGGCCCAGGCGAAAGCGGCGGGGTCGCGGCCGTCGATGATCACCGGATCGAAGCCGTTGTGGCGCAGGTCTTCGGCCAGCCAGGGGGCGCCGCCTTCCTGCACGATCTGCGTGCGCTGCTCGATCCGGCGGCCATTGAGAATCATCACCGGCACCGCGAAACCGCTGTCGTTGGTGCGCCACCAGCGCGTGGCCCAGTCGGAGCCCCGCTGTTCTTCGAAGGCGCCATCGCTGAGGAAGGCGACCAGGCGCTCGCCCGGCAGCGGCATATGGATGTACTGCAACTCGGCGAAGCCGAGATAGCCGCCTTCGGATATCGCGCCCGCCGTGTTGGGGCCGGCGTGGCTGCCCACCGGAACGGCCGGATGGCCGAAGCTGTCGATGGCATAGGAATAAAAATCGCGGATCAGTTGCGACAGGCCGGCCTCGCTGCGATCGTAGCGGCCGCGCTGGGCCGGCGAGAGATCGCCCGTGAGTGCGTTGACGGCCTCGATCGCCGCCACGCAGTGGCCCTGGCCCATCAGCCAGCCGCGGGTATGGCCGGTAAGCGCGTTGGCCAGCAAATATCCGACGAAGGCCGGCACCATGTTCAGCGAGCCGCCGGTGTGGCCTTCGGGTGTGGGTTTGAAGTCGTTGGCTGTCAGAGGTTCGCCCGCGAGGTTGATGCGCAGGGCGTAGGTCATGTGGGCCACCACGTTCATCGCCATGCAGGCCAGTCGATCGGCCGCCGCCAGCAGGGCGTAGGCGTCGTCGAGGCCGCCCAGGCGATTATCGGCCGCCAGGCGGGCGACCATCGCTTCGATGCGCTCCACGGTAGTGGGCGCGTGGCTGATGGGGCCATGGCCGGCGCGCCAACGCGACCGCGGATCGGGCTGTGGATTCATGGTGCTGTGCCTCCCGGGTGCTACGGTTGTTCTGGTCAGGCCGCGGTGTAGCCGCCGTCGGCGAGCAAGGCGCTACCGGTCACGAAGCTGGCGGCATCGGAGAGCAGGAAGGCGACGGCATGGGCGATTTCGTCGGGTCGGCCCAGGCGGCCGATGGGGTGGCGGCTGACCAGTCCCGCGCGGGTATCGGCGTCCAGGCCATCGAGGATCGGGGTTTCCACATAGCCGGGATGAATGGAGTTGATGCGGATGCCCCGGGCGGAATAGGCCAGCGCCGCCGAGCGCGTGAGCCCCGTGACGCCGTGCTTGGCGGCGACATAGGCGGTGGCGTGGGCGTCGCCCACCACACCCAGAATGGACGACATGTTGACGATGGCGCCGCCGCCGGCGTCCAGAATGGCGGGAATCTGATAGCGCAGGCCGTGCGCGACGCCGCTGAGGTTGATATCGATCACCCGCTGCCAATCGGCCTCGGGGAGTTCGCCCGCCGGGAGCAGGGCGCCGCCGATGCCGGCATTATTGAAGGCGAAGTGCAGGGCTCCGAAGGTTTTCACCGCGAGCTCGACCGCCGCCTCGACTTGAGCCGCCCGGGCGACGTCGGTCACATTGGGCACGGCGCTGCCGCCGGCGGCGACGATGGCCTCGGCGACGCGAGCCGCCGCATCGGCCTGGACGTCGGAGACGACGACATTCAAGCCATTGGCGGCCAGCAGGCGGGCGGTGGCTTCGCCGATGCCCGAGGCGGCACCGGTAACCAGCACGGTTTTGCCGGAAAACGAATACTTCATGGGAACACTCCTTTCAGCGCAGGGCGCGGCACGCACGCGGAGCGAGGTGCCGCGGGAAGCCGGCGCCAGCGGTGGAACCCTGGCGCTTGCGCCGACGTTACCATGACGCCATGGCGAGCAGGAGAGGGCGCGCGGGCGGCCAGGGCCGCGTTACGGCTGCGGCCTTGCGCCGGACTCCGGCTCCTCCTTCGGTTCGGCCCCGGATCCCGGTAGAAACGCGCGTGGCGTCACGCCCAAGGTGCGGCGGAACATCGTCGAGAAGGCACTGGGGCTGTCATAGCCGAGATCCAGGGCGACGCGCGTTACCGCGTCACCCGCGCTGAGCCGGCGAACCGCGTGAAGCAGGCAGGCCTGTTTGCGCCACTGCACGAAGCTGAGACCGGTTTCGGCCTGGAACCGGCGGTACAGTGTCCGGGCGCTGGCCACCGCCGGCCCTTCATCGCCGCGACGTGCCGGTTGTTGCATCAGCTTGTCGCACATTTCGAGCAGATCAGGGCTGGAGGGCAAGGGCAACTCGAGCGCGCAGATGGGCAGCCGGCTGATTTCAAGCACCGTCAGGCGTCCGATCAGATCGGCGGCTTGCTCATGGCCAGCCAGATCGTCCGAGGTGATGCGCAGGATCAGTTCGCGCAGCAACGGCGTCACGTCGAGCGCGACGCAGCGCCGGGGCAGGCTTTCGGCGCTGGCGGCATTCAGATAAAGCGAGCGCATTTGCAATTCGCCATGCGCATCGATCGCATGTTCCAGCCCCGCCGGGATCCACAGGGCGCGGCTGGGCGGCACCAGCCAGGCGTGGCCGGCGGTCCGCACGAACATGGTGCCGGCGGTGGCGAACAGAAACTGACCGCGCGGATGGCGGTGGGGAGCGATGTGGGTGCCGGCAGGAAAGGCCTCGCGCTTCGCCACCAGCAGCGGTCCTTCATCGGCCGCCGGCAAGGGAAAGGGGCTGCCCGTGGGCGGGCCGCCGTGTACGACCAGCATGTCCATTTTGCGATGATATGGCAGAAAATATCGAAAGACGGTTAGCGCCAACTTTGCCAGACTAACGGCATGAAGACAAAGAACGCAATGCCGACCCTGCCCCTCGCCTTGGCCGGCGACTCTATCGCCATGCGGCGGTCCTCCTCCGGCGATCCTGGCGGACCCGGCGCCGTCCAGCCTGCCCTCGTTCCGGCGGCCGGCCTCGGCCAAGATGCCGGAATCCCCGACCATCCCCGCGATGTGGCGTTGCTGCTCAACATCGCCCACGCCCTCGATCATTTGTTCCTCTTGATCTTCGCCACCGCCGTGGGCGCCATCGCCGCCGAGTTCGGATTTTCCAACTGGGAAGACCTGATGCCGTACAGCGTGGGAGCCTTCCTGCTGTTCGGCCTGGGCGCCGTGCCAGCCGGACGTCTCGGCGATCTGTGGGGGCGGCGGCCCATGATGCTGATCTTTTTCTTCGGCCTGGGGGCGGCGGCGCTGCTCACGGCCTTGGCGCAGGGGCCTTGGCAATTGGCCGGGGGCCTGGCGCTGATCGGCCTCTTCGCCGCGATCTACCACCCGGTCGGTATTCCCATGCTGGTGCAGCGGACCAGCCGGCCGGGCGTGGTCATCGGCATCAACGGCCTGGCCGGCAACCTTGGCGTGGCGGGCGCGGCGTTGCTCACGGGCCTTCTGGTTCAATGGTGGGGGTGGCGCGCGGCTTTTGTCGTTCCCGGGCTGGCGTCGCTGGCGTGCGGCGTGCTGTTTGCCATGCGCTGCGGCCCGCAGGGGCCGGCACCGGGCCGCACCCGCAAACCGCCTCAAGTGGTGCTGTCGCCCACCGACCTGGCGCGCGCCTTGTTCGTCATGACGGCGGCGGCGATCACGAGCGCCTTGCTTTTCAACTTCACCACCAACGGCAACACACAGTTCATGGTCGAACGCTTCGACGGCCTGATCCAGAATCCCGCGATGATCGGCCTGCTGTTGGCCGTGATCTATACCTTGGCATCACTGACACAGGTGGTAGTGGGGCATTGGATCGACAGAATCCCGCTCAAGCGTCTGTATTTCGTCATGGTGCTGGCGCAGATCCCGTGGCTGGCGCTGTCGGCGGTGGCCAGCGGCTGGTGGCTCTTCGCCGCCCTGCTCGGCGTGATGGTGTTCATTTTCGGCTGCATTCCCTTTACCGATGCCATGATCGTGAAGTACGTAGACGACAGCGTGCGTTCTCGTGTGGCGGGTATGCGGCTGGCGGTGTCTTTCGGGGTGAGTTCGCTGGCGGTGTGGCTGCTCGGCCCGGTGGTCAAAGCCTCGAGCTTCACCTCGTTGTTCCTGGCCATGACGGTCATCGCGGCCGCCACGGCGGCGCTGGTCTTGATGTTGCCGTCGGACGCAACTGCCGTGCGCGCGGCGCGCACCGAGACGTAAAACCGCCTGAAAGCCGTGTCGTTGTGAACGAGCCTCAGGGGGCTGGCATGGGATCGGCGAGCGGGGTCTCGGCCAGGGTTGCCCTCAGGGTTTCGATGAACACCAGCGTGCGCTGCGGCAGCAGGCGCCGGCCGGGAGTCACGCACCAGACCGTCGTCACCGGCAGGCTCCAATCGGGCAGGATGCGCTGGATGGCGCCTTGCTGCGTCAGGGTCGCGGCAAAGCGGGCGGAGATGGCGGCGATACCCAGGCCTTGGGCCGCCAGCGCCTGGTGCAGCCCCATCGAATTGGCGGCAAGGGTGTGGCGCGGCAGTCCTTCCCACCGTTCGGTGGCGCGGGAGAGCCGCCAGGATTGGCGCTCTCCGCCGCTGGTGACGAGTACCAGGCCGGTGTGCCGCAGCAGGTCGGAGGGTTCGCGGGGAACCCCGTGCTGCTCGAGATAGGTAGCGCTGGCATACAGGCCATTCTGCAGCGTGGTGATGTGGCGGGCCACCAGCGTACGGTCGTCGGGCAGTTCGGTGGCGACTCGCACGGCCACGTCGAAACGTTCGGCGATCAAGTCTACCCTCCGTGCCGAAAGGTCCAGCTCCAGGTGAACATCGGGGTACTGCTTGGAGAACACGCTCAGGCAGTGCACCAGTGACAATTCCTGGAAGTCGGGAGGCAGCGACACGCGCAGCGTACCGCGCGGCGTGATCTGCCGATGCGAAGCCAGCGCGGCGGCGGCTTCGGTTTCGTCCACCAGGCGCTTGGCATGTTCAAGAATGCTGTCGCCGAATTCCGTCAGCACCAAGCGCCGTGTGCTGCGCTGCATCAGGCGTTCACCCAGGGATTTTTCGAGATCGGAGAGCCGGCGCGAAAGCGTGGAAGTAGGCAGGCCGGTTTGCTCCGATGCCCGGGTGAAGCTGCCTGCGCTGACAACGTGGGCGAAGAGAATCAGATCATTGGCATGCAAACTGATGGCTGGCACCCGGCTTTCCTTATTTTCCCATTTATGGTATAATGTTATCCGATATATTGGGTTTATACCCACTTATATATTCAATAGAATATCCGTAATCCTTTGAGCGGCCGGCCTTCGAGAGGCCGGCCGCTCAAGGTTTTTCCGGCGGCGGGTACTGTATCTGGCCGTACCCGCGCCAGCTCCCAGCCGTTCCCATCATCTCTCCCGCGCGGTTCTTCTTGGCGTCGGTAGGTCGCGGCGTGGAATGACCACGGGCTCCAGCGCAAGCCTCGTCGTTCACGGCGAGGTCAGCGAGGCCCAATCTGCTGGAGCCGAAGGCTCCCCCTAATGGTGGCGGAGAAGCCCAGGCCGAAAGGTCGGGGTTCTTCACAGGTCTCGGCCATGCCAAGCATGGCGGATATCGCCGATTGGGATTGCGGAGGGGGCCGGCAAACTTCCGTGCGCCGATCGCGGCCAGAATTTCTTTAGAGGAGGGGTGCCTATGATGCAGTCGGTACTGCAACTGATCGAGGAATACGGTTTGATCGCCGTCTTCCTCAATGTGCTGGTCGAACAGGCCGGGGCGCCCATTCCTGCCTATCCGGTCTTGGTGCTCACCGGCGCCCTGTCGGCAAGCGCGGGCTATTCGACGCTGGCCTTGTTGGCCATCGCCGTCTGCGCGGCGTTGCTGGCGGATTATGGCTGGTACCTGGCTGGCCGCCGTTATGGCGGGAAGATGCTCTCGACCTTGTGCCGGGTTTCGTTGTCGCCGGATTCCTGCGTGAAGCAAACCGAATCGATCTACCTGCGTTGGGGGCCGCCGTCTTTGATGGTGGCGAAGTTCATCCCGGGTTTTGCCTCCATCGCGAGCGTCTTGGCGGGAGCGCTGGGGACGCGCACGCGCAGCTTCCTGTGCTTCGATGTCATCGGCGCAGCGCTGTGGGCCGGCTCCGCGATATTCCTTGGCTCGCTGTTCAGCACGGCGGTCGATGAGCTGTTGAGCGTGCTGGTAAGCCTGGGCCGCTGGGGCGTGATGCTGCTGGTGGCGGCGCTTGCGGTGTTCTTGGCCAATAAGTGGTGGCAGCGCCAGCGCTTCGCCAAGGCCGCGGCAACGGATCGCATCACGGTGGACGAGCTGCACGCGTTGTTGCAATCCGGAGCCCACCCGCCCATTCTCGACGCGCGGTCCGCACGCTTGCAGGCGCGAGGCCGGATTCCGGGCGCGATTCCCGTGACGGCCAAGGGGGGCGCCATGACGGAACTCCAGGCGGACGAAGTGATCGTTTATTGTGATTGTCCCAACGAAGCTTCGGCGGCGGCGGTCTCGCGCCGGCTGAGGCGAAAGGGCTATGGTCGGGTCAGGCCTTTAGTGGGCGGCCTCGAGGCTTGGCGCGAGGCTGGGTACTCGATCGAGGATGGCCCCGCATCGATGGCATGATTCTGCCGCAAGCACAGGCTTCGCGCCTTGAGGCGACGCTTGCCGGGTGGCAGAGGGTAGCGGTGCTCCGGCGCAAGGCCCGAGCACCGCGTGCCGCTTACGCCGCGAGCTTGGTGGCGATTTGCGCCACGTGGCGGCCCTGGTAGCGGGCGCCCTCCAGCTCGACCTGGCTGGGTTGGCGCGAGCCGTCGCCGGCTGCGATGGTGGAGGCGCCATAGGGCGAGTTGCCCATCACTTCATCCACTCCCATCTGGCCCTGGAAGGCATAGGGCAGGCCAACCACCACGAAGCCGAGGTGCAGCAATACGGGATGGAAGGTGAGGATGGTGGATTCCTGACCACCGTGCTGGGTGGCGCTGGACGCAAAGACCGAACCGACCTTGCCCACCAGTGCGCCGCTGGCCCAGAGCGAGCCGGTCTGGTCGATGAAGTTTTTCATCTGCGCCGTCATGTTGCCATAGCGGGTTCCCGTGCCAAAAATGATGGCGTCGTACTCGGGCAGTTCCTGCACGGTGGCAATCGGGGCCGGCTGATCCATCTTGTAGCCGGACTTTCTGCAGATTTCTTCCGGGACCAGCTCGGGCACGCGCTTGACCACCGCTTCGGCACCCGCTTCGCGCGCGCCTTCCGCCACGGCGTACGCCATGGTTTCGATGTGTCCGTAGGATGAGTAGTAAAGCACCAGAACTTTTGCCATGGTTACGTCTCCTGGCGATGGGGGAGGAAAACGGTTGGTGCGGAAGGTAAAAGGCCGGCACCACATGGCGCCGGCCCGGGAGCCAGCTTAGGCCTCGCTCATTCCCGCCGCGGGCTCGGGCGCCTTGCCGCTGCGAACCTTCTCTTCGATGCGCCGGCCGACATCGGCGTCGACGCTCTTCCAGTACTCGAAGGCGCGTTCGAGCACCGGGCTGCGCACGCCGCCGAGCAGGGCGCCGGCTACCGTTTCGATGAGCTGGGCGCGTTGGGCGTCGTTGAACACCTCGCGCACCAACGCGCCGGGTTGGCCGAAGTCGTCGTCTTCGGCATGCAGGTTGTAGGCGCTGCGCACCATGTCGCCGTCGGTTTCCCAGCCGTCTTCCATCTTGCCGGTTTCGTCGGCCCAGCTGCGGTCGTGGGAGTTGGGCGCATACACGGGCTTGTTGCCGCTGTGCTCATAGGCCATCTGGCCGTCGAACATATACGTGTTGACGGGTACCTTGGGCTTGTTGACCGGCAACTGGTGGAAGTTGGTGCCGATGCGGTTGCGCTGCGCGTCGGCGTAGGCAAAGGCGCGCCCCAGCAGCATTTTGTCGGGAGAAAGCCCGATGCCGGGCACGGTATTGCCCGGCGAGAACGCCGCCTGCTCGATCTCGGCGAAGAAGTTCTCCGGATTGCGATTGAGCGTCATTTTGCCCACTTCGATCAGGGGATAGTCTTTGTGCGACCAGGTTTTGGTGAGATCGAAGGGATTGAAGCGATACGTTTTGGCGTCGGTGTAGGGCATTACCTGGACCGACATGATCCAACTGGGATGATCACCGCGGGCAATGGCATCGAACAGGTCGCGGCGATGATAGTCGGCGTCGAGGCCGGCTTTTTCTTGGGCCTGGGCGTTGCTGAAGAACTCCATGCCCTGCTGGGTATGGAAGTGGTACTTGACCCAGAACCGCTCGCCCTTGGCGTTGATCCACATATAGGTGTGCGAGCCGTAGCCGTTCATGTGGCGCCAGGTGCGCGGCAGGCCGCGTTCGCCCATGAGGTAGGTGACCTGGTGGGCGGTTTCGGGATTGTTGGTCCAGAAGTCCCACTGCATGTGGTTGTCGCGCAGGCCCGAATCCGGCAGGCGCTTTTGGCTGCGGATGAAGTGCGGGAACTTCATGGGATCGCGCACGAAGAAGATCGGCGTGTTGTTGCCGACCAGATCGTAGTTGCCTTCGCTGGTGTAGAACTTGAGCGAGAAGCCGCGCACGTCGCGCCAGGTATCGGGGCTGCCCGCCTCGCCGGCCACGGTGGAGAAGCGCGCGAGCATTTCGGTGGAACAGCCCTTTTGGAACAGTGCGGCCTTGGTGTAGGCCGAGACATCGGCGGTGGTTTCGAAAACCCCGAAAGCGCCGGATCCTTTGGCGTGCGGCTGCCGCTCGGGCACTTTCTCGCGATTGAAGTGCGCCATCTGCTCGAGAAAATGAACATCGTGGAGCAGGATGGGGCCGTTGGCGCCCAAGGTAAGCGAGTTGCGATCGCTGGGAGCCGGAGCTCCGGATCCCATGGTCGAGCCGGTGGCGGCGCTGTCTTTCGGAGTTGACATGACGTACCTCTGAGATGATGCAGGTGCGGGGAAGACCAGCGGTGGATGAAGAACGAACCGCTCTACGATACATTAGTTACCGGACAACATGAAGGCAGCGTGTAACGAATACCGCCAGTGCGGAGCCCGGCGCCGGCCGAAAAGCCCGGGGCCTTACGACGGCCCGTCGCCGCCGTGCGCCAGCCTGTCATTCACCTTGTCGATGTTCGTCCGGTGGGCGTCGAGCATTTCGCCCAGCTCGTGCACGATCTCGGGATCGGCCACCATCGGCATCAGCTCGCGCAGTTTCCGTACCACCCAGCCCTGGCCACGGTTGAGGAAGGCCAGGCGTTCGGGGAGATCGCCGATGCCGATGGCCTTGTCGTAGAAGGCGCCGGTGCGCGTGCTGGGTGTGCCATGCAGTTTGCGGATCTGGCGAGCCAGCATGGCGCACCACTTGACTTCGTCGTGATGGACGAGGTCGACCAGCTCGCGCAGCGAGTCATCCTGGAGCTCGGCGGCGGTACGCAAGGTGAGGCGGGCGCCGGCCCGCTCCGCTTCCAGCAGTTCGTCGAGCCGGGCCAGGATCTGCGGCCGAAGCGCTTCCGTTGTTTGATCGTCACCCGTTTCGTCGGCGTAGCACACCGGCGAAGCCACTCCCACCGCGGCTCGGCGCGCCTTACCGCGAGCCGCGACTGCCTCGGCCACGATGCTGGCCACGCGTTGGCCGGCGGGCACGATCTCGCGGATATGCTCGACACCGCAACCCGCATACAGCGCCATGGCCTCGTAATCGCCGGTCATCGTCCGGAGCGGGGAGTCGGTGCTGAATAGATAGATGGGGCGCTCGAGCTCATGGCCGATAACGGTGGCCGGACTGCGGAACGGATCGCCGCGCTGGCCGCTGGTGACGCTGTTCTTGAGCACCCGGACCGGTGCGTTTGGCGGCCAGTTGACGTGAAAAGCCTCGGTGAGAATTGTGTCGGTGGCCCGGGCCTGGACGACGCGCAATTTGTGGAAATCGTGCGCGAAAGACTCGCGGGTGGCCAAGAGCGCGGTGCCCAAGACCGCCGCCTGGGCGCCCTGCGTCAGCAGCCGGGCAACATCCGCGCCCGCGGCGATGCCACCGGCGGCTGCCACCGGAATGCCGGCCACGGCCAGGACTTTCGGCAGCAGCTCGTCAAGGCCTTGGCGACTGCGAACGTGGCCGCCGGCTTCGGTGCCCTGGACGATCAAAGCGTGGGCGCCCGCTTCCTGGGCCTGCAAGGCCTCGGCCACGGAACCCACCTGATGGACGACTTTGATGCCGGCCGCGCGCAATGCGCCGATCACCGAGGGCGAGACGTTCCAGAACAGGCCCACCACCGGCACCGCCAAGGCGATGCAGAGCTCGACCTGCCGCGTCAGGAGTCCGGGCTCGGTGGCGGCTGGAATCAGGTTCACGCCAAAGGCCGCGGAGGTGCCTTGCCGGACTTTGGCCACTTCTTCCTGGATGAGCTCCGGCGGCTCGCGCACCATGCCCAGGAAGCCGAACGCGCCCGCCAGCGTGACCGCCGTGACCAGCTCCGCCCGGGCCACGCCGCCCATGCCGGCCAGAATCAAGGGATAACGGCAGCCGAGCAGATCGCAGAGCGGTGTGTGTAGCAGATCGTCGGAGAGCTCGTCGACGGAGGGTAGCGGCATGGCGGGCCTCATGAAGCGGTGGTAGGGGGCGCCGGTCAGGCGGCGTTCGCAAGGCCCGCGGGGGCGGCCTCGGCATGAGCCTTATTTTTGGCCTGGGTTTCATGGTTGGCAAACGAATTATTATTTGAATTGAGACCAAAATAATTGTTATGAAATCGTGGATATCGAGCTTGCCCGCACCTTCTTGGCCGTGGTCGATGCCGGCAGCTTCATCGCGGCCGCCGAACGCCTGCATCTGACCCAGACCGCGGTCAGCGCCCGCATCCGCACCTTGGAACAGCAATTCGGCAGGCTGCTGTTCGTGCGTAATAAGGCGGGGGCGCGCCTCACGCCGGCGGGCGAGCGCTTCGTGCGCTATGCCGTCAGTCTGGTGCAGGGCTGGGAGCGGGCGCGCCAGCATGTGGCGCTGCCGCCGGGCCGGGAAGCGGGGCTGAGCCTCGGAGCGGAATTCAGTATCTGGCATCCGCTGCTGGCCGATTGGCTGGCCTGGATGCATCACGTGTGCCCCGAGGTGGCCCTGAGGACCGAAGTGGAGACGCCGCAGCGTCTGCTTGATGGCGTGCAGGACGGCTCTCTCGACATGGCGCTGCTCTACAGCCCGCCGCAGCGACCGGGCCTGGTGTGCGAGCTTCTGTTGGAAGAAAAGCTGGTGATGGTCACCACCGCCGCGGATGGCATGTTGCGCTGGAGCGAGTATGTGGACGTGGATTGGGGCGCGGCATTCGCCGCCAACCGCGAGGCGGCCTTTCCGGATCGCCCCAATCCGCCGGTGGCGATTTCGCTGGGGCCGCTGGCGCTTTCCTATCTCCTGCAGGTGGGCGGCACGGGATACTTTCGCGCGGGCAGCATCACGGATTTGATTCGTGATGGCGTGTTGTTCCGGGTCCGGGGGGCGCCCGAGTTCTCCCATTCGGCGTATGTCGTGTATGCCGCCCAATACGACGGCGAGGTGCTATCGCGGGCCCGTGAAGGGCTGCACGTGGTGGCCCGTCGTCAAACGGAGCGGGAGGTGCCGGCCCTTCCGGCCCGGGATAGGTACGCACCGGGATCGTAGGCCCGGTAAAGGAAGACTCTGGCGCGGCCATGCGCCGCGTGGCCGCGGGTGTCCCTACAATAACGTGATGGGTGGAGAAACCGTCTCCATCGATTTCGGAGCCTGTCCGGCCATGTCGTCTTCCGTGTCATCGCAAACCGCAGTTGAGCAGCTTTTACCCCGGCCCTTGACCTTCGATGTGGTCTCGGTGCAGTCGCAAGTGGTTTACGGCCGGGTGGGCAATAACGTTGCCGTGCCCACCCTGGGGGCGCTGGGCCTGTCGGTGGCCGCGGTGCCCACCGTGGTGCTGAGCAATACACCGCACTATCCAACGATGCACGGTGGCGCCATGCCGCTGGAGTGGTTCGAGGGCTATTTGCAAGATTTATCGGCGCGCGGCGCTTTGGGGGCCTTGCGGGCGGTGGTGGTCGGATATCTGGGCAACCCCGCCCAAGCCGAGGCGCTGGCGGGCTGGTGCGAGGCGATGCTTGCCGAACGCCCCGACGTCCGGATCGTCATCGATCCGGTGATTGGCGACCACGATCATGGCATTTACGTCGATCCCGGCATGATCGACGCTTACCGGCGCCATCTCTTGCCCCGCGCTCATGGCCTGACGCCCAATGGCTTTGAGCTGGAGCACCTGACGGGCCGAACCGTCACCAATATGGCGGAGACGGTGGCTGCCGCGCGCACGCTCCTGGTGGGTGGAACCCAGTGGGTCGCGGTGACCAGCGCCGCACCCGAAGCCTGGCCCGGTGGGCGGATGCAGGTGGTGTTTGTGACTCGCGCGGAGGCATACGTTATCACCCATGCGCGCCTGGACGTCACGCCCAAGGGCACCGGCGATCTGTTCAGCGCCGCCCTGACCGGGCATTGGCTCAACGGTGTTGCCTTGCCCGAGTGCGCCGCCAGGGCCTGCCAGCAGATCGTGCGGGCCTTGCGCCTCACCGCCGAGCAGCATTGTGCCGAACTCCTGCTGCCGCCGATGCTGGGCGGCGACGAGAGAGACGAGGGCGGCGACATGCCGTCTTGCGAGCGCTTGCCAGGGCCGGACTCCTGACATGGGAAATCTAGCGCTCGCGCGTAGCCACCAGTTCCTCCCAACTTGCGTCGAACAACGACAAGAAGCGCATGGCCACTTGCGACAAAGGTTTGTGCCTGTGGCCTTCTCCACAATGGCGCAAGCCGCGTGGCCGGAACGACCGATCAAAATCGTCGTGCCCTATGGCCCCGGCTCCACGCCGGACGCGTTGGCTCGGGTGATCTTCGAGCAGGTTTCCACGACCACCGGCCAGCCGGCGATCATCGAGAATCGGCCGGGGGGCGCGGGCATGATTGGTGCAGCCGCCGTCGCCAAGGCAACGCCCGATGGCTACACACTGCTGCTCAGCGCCGCGGGGCCGCTGGTAACCAACACGCTGCTGTACTCGTCGATGACCTACGACCCCCTGAATGATCTTTCCCCTATCGCGCTCGTGGCCGAAACGCCCACGGTTCTTGTTAAGAGCCGCGGGGTCAAATCCCAGAACATCACCGATCTGCTTCAGGAAATGAAAGCCCGTGAGGATGACTTCGCCTACGCCTCGGCGGGAAATGGCACCTTGGGCCACTTATCCATGGCGTACCTGGTTTCCAAAGCCGACGCTGCCATTCCACACGTCCCTTACGGGGGTTCACCACAGATCCTGACGTCCATGGTAGCGGATGACATTCAACTCGCTTCCTTGCCTCCGCTGGCGGTCGCTCCTCTGATCAGCGCCGGCCGCATTGAACCAGTAGCCGTGATCGGGCCGCGCCGCAATGCCTTGTTGCCAGAGCTGGCCACGTTGCAGGAACAAGGTCTTGATTTTGCTCCCGTCGGTTGGTTCGGCGTTGCCGCCCCTGCCGGTGTTCCAGCCGATGTCGCAGGGAGAATCTATGAAGCCATTGCCAAAGCTTTGGAATCCGACACGGTGAAGGCCTATTACCAAGCGCAGGGCATGGATATCACCAGCTTGGGGCCTGCTGCGTTCGCCGACTATCTTCAGAACGAGCTGAAGCTGTGGAAACCGGTCGTGGAAGAAAACAGGATCTCACTGGACTAAATTGACGTTTAATCAGGGCTCCCGGCGCCGGGTGCCGGGCAGCACGTAGCGCCGTTCCAGGTGGCGCGCCGCAAGTACCACCAGCGACACCAGCAACAGGTAGACGGCGCCCGCCACCAGATAGGCATCGAAGAAGCGGAAGCTGCGCACCGCGAGATCCTGCATCTGCGCGAAGAACTCCGTGTACTGGATCAGGAAGGCCACCGAACTATCCTTGACGTTGAGGATGGCCTGGTTGGACAGCGCCGGCACCGACAGGCGCATCACCTGCGGCAGGGTGATCAGCCGGAACACCTGGCCATCGCTGAAGCCCTGGGCGCGCGCGGCCTGGAGTTCGTCGGGATCCAGGCCGCGATAGGCCGTGGCCAGATAGCGGGCGTTATAGGCCGAGACGTTCATGGTAAAGCCGATGATGGACACGGTAAGCGGCGACATCTGCACGCCCCATTGCGGCAGGCCGTAGTACATCAGGAACAGCAGGACGATCAGCGGCGTGCCGATGAAAAACGAAATGTAGGCTTCGGTGAGCCGGCGGCAGACACGGTTGGCGCTGAGGCTGAGATAGAACACCAGAATGCCGCCCAGCAGGCCGGTGATGGTGACGATCACCGCCAGCAGCACGGTGTTGCCGAGCCCGGACAGCACTTGCGGCCAGTAATCGGCCATCCGTTGCAGGAAGGCGAGCATGCTGCTCACGGCGCGGCCTCGGTCGGGGCGCGTTCCTCGCGCTCCTGGCGGAAGAAGGCGCGCACGCGCGGGTCGGCATGCTCGCCAAAGAGGTCCTCGGCGTTGCCTTCGAGGAGGATGCGGCCCTGGTCCAGGAACAGCAGCCGCCCGCCCACGGCCCGCGCCAGATAGAGGTCGTGGGTGACGCAGAGCATCGACACGCCGTCGCGGCGCAATTGCTGCAGGATGTTGACGACTTCACGCGCCATCAGGGGATCCAGGGCCGAGGTGGGCTCGTCGAAGAACAGCACGGCGGGATCCATGGCCAGCGCGCGGGCGATCGCCACGCGCTGCTTTTGGCCACCAGACAACTGGCTGGGGTACTTGCGCTCATGCTCGACCATGTTCATGCGGCGTAACTCCTGCCGGGCGCGTTCATCGGCTTCGGCGGCGGACATGCCGCGCAGCTTGCGCAGCCCGAGGGTGACGTTTTGCAGCGCGGTGAGGTGGCGGTACAGGGCGAAATGCTGGAAGACGAAGCCGATGCGCTGGCGCAGCGCCCGAACGTCGGTATCGGGGCGGAGGATGTCTTCACCCTGGAAAATGACTTGTCCGGAGGTGGGCGTGGCGAGCCGGTTCAGGCAGCGCAAGAGGGTGGACTTGCCCGATCCCGATGGCCCCATCACGACCTTGAGTTCGCCCTCCGCCAGATCGAAGTCGACGCCGTCGAGGGCGTTGCGGCCCTCGTAGGTCATGATCAGGTTGCGCACCGTCAGCAGGGGCATGGTTCTTCAGTGTCCGGTCAGCCCGGGAACGCGGTAGCGCTTTTCGAGCGCCCAGACCGCGGAGACCAGGATCTTGTAGATGGCGAAGTACAGCAGCCCGACGCCCAGGTAGATCTCTACGCCGCGCAGCGTGGCGGCCGAGAGCGCCATGGCTTCTTTCATGACGTCGGGGATGCCCACCGTATAGGCGAAGGGCGAATATTTGAGCACGGTGGTGAACTCGTTGATCATGCCGGGCACGGCAAAGCGCAGCATCTGCGGCAGTTCGATGTGCAGCAGCACCTGCAGCCGGCTCATACCCATGGCCTCGGCGGCCAGGACCTCATTGCGATCGACCGAATCGAAGGCGCCGCGGAACACTTCGCCCAGGTAGGCGCCGGCGATCACGCCCAGGCTGAGCATCATCGACACCAGGGGCGGCACGCGCAGGCCCAGATTGGGCAGACCGAAGAACACGATGAACAGCAGCACCAGCACCGGCAGGCCGCGGAAGACGTAGGTAAAGGTGCGCAGCAACGGTTGGAGTGGCCGCCAGTCCAGGCGGTAGAGCATGGCGATCGCCAGCCCCACGACCATACCGGTGGCGCTGCAGGCCACAGTGACCATCAGCGTATAGCCGGTGCCCTTGAACAGCAGCGCCAGGATCTGCAGGAAATCCATCGTCCAGTGGTCGTTTTTTCAGCCTCCGCGCGGCCGCCCGAAGGAGGCTGAAGCCCCCTCGGGGGGCAGCGAACGCAGTGAGCGTGGGGGCAGTTTTATCTTTCCGCTCGGTCGCCCGAAGGAGGCTGAAGCGCCCTTGGGGGGCAGCGAACGCAGTGAGCGTGGGGGCAGTTTCATCTCAGGCGCTAGTTCAATCGAGCCATTTGTCGATCAGGGCCTGGCGGTCTTCGGGCTTGAGTTCGTTGCTAAGGTATTCGTCGACGTCTTCGCGCAGCTTGCTGCCTTTGGGAAAGGCGAAGCCGAAACGATCGAAGCCGGTGAACACGTAGCTGTCGCGCACGGGCAGCGTTTTGCGGTACACCGAGGCCACCGTGCCGTCGAGAAAGGCGAGGTCTAGGTTGCCGTTCTGCAGATCGGCCAGCACTTCGTTGTACGAGGGATAGAGCTTGACCTGGTCGAGGTTGTAGATGCCCTTGGGCTGCAGATCGTTGCGAATGAAGTCGCTGTAGGCCATGCCGCGCGGATAGCCGATGCTGTATTGCTTGAGTTCGGAAAGGTCGTCCAGCTCGATGTTGCGGCTGTTCAGGCTGACCAAGTTCCAGGTGTTCTCCATATAGGGCTGGGAGAAATCCATCACTTCCTTGCGGGCATCGGTGATCGAAATCCCTGAAAAAGCGACATCGACCTGTTTGCTGACCACCGCGCCCAGCATGCCTTGCCAATCGTAGGCGGTGATCTGCAAAGTGCAGCCGCGAGCCTTGCAATAGCCTTCGAAGAGTTCGAGGTCGAGCCCGACGGTACGGCCGTTTTCTTCATACAAATTGGGCGGCGAAGCCGGGGTCACGGCAACCCGAATGACGTTGTCGGCGTCTTTGGAAGAGCAGCCGGCCAAGAACAACAGGACGATACCGAGCAGAGCGGTGATGCCACGCATGGGTGCCTCGCTTGTGGGGATGAAGAAGACGTGCCAAAAAAACCAGCTCAGCGATGGTAGCAGACTCTTTTTGTGCCCGGAATCACCGAAATATGGGAGATGTTGTTATGATTGCCGTTGTGGCGATACGCTAGACAGCGTAGCGTCTACATTGCGTCCGGCAAAGTGCCGGCGTGGGATCGGGAGAGTTCGTGCCAGTTTGCGCTGGCCGGCGCCGAAGGAGCAACCGCCCCGGAATCTCTCAGGCCAATGGACCGGACCACGAGCGAACGCACTCTGAAGAGAACTGGGCGGCATCGTCGGCCCAGCGCACCGAAGGAGCAAGCGAGGCGTCCTCCACGCCTCGTGAATCTCTCAGGTTCCAAACAGAGGGGGTGTCCGTCACACAGCCGTGTGCGGGCTACTTTCCCCGACGGTTGGAGCCTATTCATGAAATCCCTCGCAGTCATCGGTGGTGGCATCACGGGTGTTACCACGGCCTACGCGCTCGTCCGGCGCGGATTCGACGTCACCTTGTTCGAGCGGCATCGCTACGCCGCCATGGAAACCTCGTTCGCCAATGGCGGGCAACTGTCGGCCTCCAACGCCGAGGTATGGAACCACCCCTCGACCCTGCTCAAAGGCATCAAGTGGATGCTCAAGAGCGACGCGCCGCTGCTGGTCAACCCCAAGCCCAGCTGGCACAAGCTGTCGTGGTTCGCGGAATTCATCGCCAAGCTGCCGCAATATGAACGCAACACCGTGGAAACCGCGCGCCTGGCCATCGTGGCACGGCAGCATTTGTTTTCCTGGGCCGAAGCCGAGGGCATCGATTTCGACCTGAAGCGCGAAGGGATCCTGCACATCTATCGCGACAAGGCCGGCTTCGACCACGCCGCGCGGGTGTCGCAGTTGCTGGCTCGTGGCGGGCTCGAGCGGCGTGCCGTCACGCCATCCGAAATGCGCCAGATCGAGCCGACGCTGGCGGGCGATTACTACGGTGGTTACTACACCGAGAGCGATTCCACCGGCGACATCCATCGCTTCACCATGGGTCTGGCGGCGGCCGCCGCCAGATTGGGCGTCGCTTGCCGCTACGATCAAGACGTCCGGGAAGTGCGCCGCGACGGCGGGCGGATTACCGTGGCCGTCGGGGCGGGCGATGGCCTGGCGCGCTCATCCTTCGATGGGGTCGTGATCTGCGCCGGTACGGCCAGCCGCGCACTGGCGGCCAGCCTTGGCGATCGGGTGAATGTCTACCCCGTAAAGGGCTACTCCATCACGGTCAACCTCGAAGACGAAGCCAGCCGGCTGGCCGCGCCCAACGTCAGCCTGCTCGACGACGAAACCAAATTGGTCAGCAGCCGGCTGGGGCCCGATCGCTTCCGCGTGGCGGGCACGGCCGAATTCAACGGCTTCAATCGCGACATCCGCGCCGACCGCATCCGGCCGCTGGTGGAATGGGTGCAGCATTGCTTCCCGGGCGTCAACACGCACAACGTGGTGCCCTGGGCCGGCTTGCGCCCCATGATGCCCGACATGATGCCGCGAGTGGGGCGTGGCCGGGCGCCGGGGGTGTTCTACAACACCGGGCATGGCCATTTGGGCTGGACATTGTCCGCCGCCACCGCGGATCTGGTTGCGGAGGTGGTGCAAGGCACCATGGAGCAGCCGGCGGTGCCGGTGCGCCAGCCGGCGGTGGCGGGGTAGCTTCCATTTCGGGGCCGACGCTTGGCGGCCTGGCCCGGAGCAAGCGCCATCGCGCCTTACGGGAACGTACGCCGCCCGTTTTCAGCCCTGGGCGCCGCGGTTTCGGGCGCCGAGCGACAGGCAGGCTTGCAGGACCGCCACCCGGCTTTGGGCCGCCACCATGCCGCGCCAGGTGTCGTCATCCTGGTAGAACGCTGCCACCATGTCCTGACGGATGCGGTCGGCCAGGTCGGGGGGGGCCTCGGGATGGCCATGCAACCAGTGATCACCGCGCACCGCATCGAGGAAATTCTCATAGGGTACGGTGCCGAACTCCAGGGCGATGCTGAGCAACTCGGTGTCGGGACATTCCTCCTGCGCGCTCAAGGTCAGGAAGCCGAGTACTTGCTCCGAAGCCGAGCCGCCCTCCCACGCCGCCACGACGTCGGCGCCCCAGGTGGCGCGACCGGCGGCCAGGGCCGTCGCGTTGGGCGGGCCGGCGTGGATTTTTTCGCCGTGCCCCCAGGGGCCGAGACCGGTGTGCAGGTCGACCCAGGCCAGAGCAGGCCGTGCGGCGGCATGGCGGCGCAAAAGATCGCGTACCACCCGGTTGCTCCAGGTGGGTCGGTTGCCCGCATAGAACATGCCATCCGGGTGGTTGCGCTGGCCAGCGGTAACGGCTTGCCGATACGCCGCCGCGCCATGCTGCGCAATATAGGCCTGGAGGGCCTGGGTGACCTCGTGAGCGGGCGGCCAAGTGGCCGGCAGCAGAAGGTCATGCAGGTCGGCATACGCCAGGTTGGCGTCGCGCGGTGGCGCCGCGAAATCGAGGAAGTTGCGGTTAAGGTCGACGTTGTCCTCGTTGGCGCGGCGCCAATAGGAGAAGCCGTGGGGATTGAGCGCATGCAGAAACAGCAGATCGACCCCCTGGCGCGAAGCCTTGGCCAGGAGATCGGCGTCGTTGAGCATCGCGACTTGGCAACCCGAGCCGCAGATCCCCTCGACGCCATGGATTCCGGAAGACACCACGACCAGGGGACCGCCAGGCTGTTCGCTGGGCAGCAGGGCGGCGTCCAGCGCCAGCTCCTCTCCCTCGCGGCCCAGGTGGCCGGGCAGGACATGATGCTCCAGCGTGGCGGTAGCCTGGCTGGCAACGCGCAGGAAGTTGGCGCGGGCCTGCGCATAGCTGGGGCTGAAGTCCGCCTGGGGGCGGGGCGCGGCGAAAGCGGGGCTCATTGCGGCTGGAATCCGATTTTTTCGATGATGGAGGACCAGGTCTCCGAAGCCTGCCGGATATTGCTCCGCACGCCGTCGGGACCGGTGTAGTCGGGCTCCATCCCCAGGGCGGCGAGTTTGTCGCGCAGGCCGGGATCCTGCAGCACGCGGCTCAAGGCGGTGTTGTAGCGCTGAATGACATCCTCGGGCGTACCGGCCGGCGCGAACAGAGACAGGAAGTTGGACAGCTCCAGTCCCTCGATGCCTTCCTCGATGAAGGTGGGGACATTGGGCAGTAGCGGCGAGCGTTCGGTTCCGGAGACGGCGATGATGCGGATGCCGCCCGCTTGCTCATGCTGTAGAAGTTCGCTCGGGGCCGTGATGCCGGCATGGATCTGGCCGGCGAGAAGGTCTAGGGCCATAGGAGCGCCGCCCCGATAAGCGATCGGGTTGGCCTCGATATCGAGTTTGTCGGCGATCAGGTTCACGGCAAACTCGGGCACGCTGGCCGGCGCGGGTACGCCGACATTCGCCTGTTGCGCATTCTGGCGCGCCCAGGCGGCGAACTCCTGCAGATTGGTCGCCCGGGTGGACGGGTGGACGGCAAAGCCCATGGCGATCTGCGCGACATTGCCGATCGGCGCAAGATCCGCGGCGGGATCGAAGCCGGGGTCTTTGGTGGTGAGAGGGATGATGACCACCGTATGATCGTTGGAGAGGAACAGCGTCTGGCCGTCGGGCGCCGCTTGCGTTAGCGCTATGGCCGCGATCTTGCCGCCCGCACCGGCACGGTTTTCTACGATAAAGGGTTGGTTCAGTTCCCGACCCAGGGCATCGGCCAAATGACGAGCAACGGCGTCGACGCCGCCGCCGGGCGCGAAGCCGACCAGAATGCGCACCGGGGCGGAGGACGACTGGGCAAAGCAGGCGGTGCTGGCGGCCAGGCCGGTGGCGAGCGCCACGGTGTAGGCGCCGCGTTTCAGCCAGGAAAGGGGGGCAATGAAAGGCATGGCGTATCCTCGGGTCCAGACGGGGTTGAAGGCAGAGCTGCGCGGCCGAGTGTAGGAAGCGAGGCAGAAAAACAAAAGACAAAAATCTAGGGGTATCGATAAAATTATTTATTCACCCTGGTCATGCGGTGTCACAGATGCGGGCAAGGCCCGGGAGGGTCCATGAACGGAGAGCCACAAGATTCTGGCCAGCGGCCGAAGTTGAACCTGAACCATCTGGCTGTTTTCCAGGTGGTTGCCGATTGCGGCAGCATCCGCGCGGCGGCGCGCCAGCTTGGTTTCACGCAGCCGGCCGTGACCTATGTGATGCGCGAACTGGAGCGCAGTGCCGGAGCCGAACTGCTGCATCGGGGCAGCAAGGGTATCGTCCTCACCGAGCTGGGCGTGGCCTTGTATCGCCGGGCGCAATTGCTGCTCTCGGAAATGCGCCGAACCGAAGATGAGCTGGAACAACTGCGGGAGGGGATGGGCGGCAGCCTATGCGTGGCCTTCAGTTCGGGAGCGGCAATGCGTTTGATGGTGCCGACCCTGAATCGCTTTCGGCGCCTGCGCCCCGGTGTTCATCTTGAACTGCACGAAATCACTGTCATCGGTTGGCAGAAGCCATGGCAAAGTGGTGTTTATGACCTTGCGGTCATCAGTGAGTTGGACGATGTCGAGTCCGACGATGGGCTGCAGCGTCAGGTGCTGTTCACTTCGCCCATGGTGGTAACGGCGAGGGAGGGTCATCCGCTGGCGGGCGCCCGTTCGCTTCTCGACCTGCGTTCTTGTGCCTGGGTGATGCCTGGCTACGGGCCACAATTGATGGCCAGATTGCTGCGGCGACTGGGCGCCCCACCGCCGCAAGACCTGATACTTTGCCAGTCGCTGCAGTTTTCGTTATCCATCCTGCGAGGCTCGGATACGCTTACGCTCTATTCGAGCGCGCTGCATGAGGATCCCCTCGTGTTCGGCGGATTGGTGGGCATTCCGGTCCAGGAGTGCCTGCCTTCTTTGCGCGTCTCTTTGGTGGTGCGCAACCCGGCCTCGCTGACTCCCGCGGCCCGTTTGTTCATACAATGCCTTACCGAGGAGTCGATGGAGGTGGCGCAGCCTTGAATCGCCGCGACCTGCTTTAGTCGGTGTCCGTCGCCGGCTGGCCCGCGTAGCGGCCGAGATCGTCGAGCAGGCGGATCAGGTTATTCCCGCCAATGGCATCGGCCATCTCCTGCTGGGCCAGCGACACCGCCTCGCCGAAGGCGTCCAGCCACGCGAGGCCGCCCGGCGTGAAACGTACGATACGCACGCGCCTATCGGAAGGGTCGGCCACCCGCTCCACCAGGCCGAGCAGCACACATTGGTCGATGAGTTCCGTCATCGCGGCATTGGTCATCGCGGCACGGCGCGCCAATTCTGTGATGCGGGTACCGTCGAGATCGAGATGGCGCGTGAGGTTCACATGCGAGCGCCGCGTATGCGAGTGGCCCGCGGCGCTCATCAGTTCCATGACCCGTTCTTCGAACCGGTGTAGCGCGTTGCTGAGCGCCCGGCCGGGGTTGTGCGTACGCCAGCCGTAGGGCGGCGCATCGAGGGTGGCCGCCAGCGGGGAGTTTTGGCTTGCGTTCATGAATATGCTTTGGTAGCCTAAGTAAATCCACTTAACCCAATAAGGATAGCGGATGTCTGAGGAGAACCAAACCGCCAGGGTCGGCCACGCGGCAGCCGCGCAAACGCCACGGAGCAGCGCCGGCCGGGGGGCTGGCGTGATGCAAACGGATGTTCTGATCGCTGGCGGCGGGCCTTGCGGCCTGATGCTGGCCAATGAACTGGGCCGTCGCGGCATCCGCTGCCTCCTGGTCGATGCCAAACCCGATACTGCGTTCAATCCGCAGGCCAACGCCACGCAGGCGCGAACCATGGAACATTTTCGCCGGCTGGGGTTCGCGCACGAGATCCGCGCCTTGGGACTGCCTGCCGACCACCCCACGGACATCGCCTACTTTACGCGTTATGCGGAGCACGAGCTGGCGCGCATCGAACTGCCTACGGCGGCCGAGGCCACGGTCAAGATCCGGAGTCTGGGGGGGTCATGGAGCGCGGCGGAGTTGCCGCACCGGGTGTCGCAGAAGTTTGTCGAGGCCGCCATGCGCCGCCATGCGCAATCCTGGCCGGCGGCCGACGTGCGCTATGGCTGGACGCTGGAGCAGTTCACCCAGGACGAAAACGGCGTAAGCGCCGTCGTGCGGCCTACCGAGGGCGGCGAGGCGGTTGCGGTGCGCGCCGCCTTCCTGGTGGGGGCGGACGGGGCCCGCAGCTTCGTGCGCCGCGAACTCGACATCGAATGGGGCGGAGAAACCGGCATCCGGCGGCAGTTCATGGGTGGCAAGATGTTCGCCGTCTACCTGCGCGCGCCCCACTTCCTCTCTGTTCTGCAACATCCCAGGGCCTGGATGTATGTGGCCGTCAATCATCAGCGCCGGGCTTTCATGGCATCGGTGGATGGCAAGTCGGAGTACGCTTTCCATGCCGCGCTGCACCCGGGCGAGGACGCCGACAACTGGACGGAAGCAGACGCACGCCGCGTATTCTGCGAAGCGGTGGGTCGCGAAGTGCCCATCGAGATCCTGTCCATGGGGACGTGGTTGGCCGGACATGCCCTGGTGGCGCGGCGCTTCCAGCACGGCCGCGTCTTCATCGCGGGCGATGCCGCGCATTTGTTCACTCCCACGGGAGGGCTGGGCTACAACACGGCCGTCGAAGACGCCGTCAATCTGGCCTGGAAGCTGGCCAGCGTGGTGCGCGGCGTGGCGCCGCTCGGCCTGCTCGATAGCTATGAGGCCGAGCGCAAGCCGCTGGCCGAGCGCAACACGGGCTACGCGCGCCATTTTGCCGACTCCGTGGGCCTGTTCGCGGCCTTGCCGGAGCTGGATGAGGATTCGCCGTGTGGCCAGGCGGCGCGCGAGCAGGCGGCGGAGCACTTGAACCGGCACGCGCGGCTGGAGTTCAATATTCCGGGAGTCACATTCGGAGGCCGCTACGATGGCTCGCCCATCATCGTTGCCGACGGCGCCCCGTTGCCGCCCGACCAGGCCAATGTGTACGTGCCAACCGCAAGCCCCGGCGGGCGTCCGCCGCATGCCTGGCTCGAAGATGGGCGATCGTTGTTCGATTTGTTCCATCGCGAGTGGACGCTGCTAGCCCTGGGCGAGGCGCCACCCGCCACGGAGCCGTTCGAGCGGGCGGCGGGCGAACTCGGCCTGGACCTGCAGGTGGTACGCTTGCCCGACCCTTCCCTTCCAGCCTTGTATGAAGCGCCACTGGCCCTGATCCGGCCGGATCAGATCGTTGCCTGGCGCGGTGCGGATGCCGATGGCGCGCTGGCCGTACTGGCGCAGTCGATCGGCCGCGCGGATACGATGCCGATAGACCATCGTTAACCAGGAGAGCACGATGATCAATCTCGACCACCACACCATTACCGAAGCCGTGCTGGCGCGCCAGGCGGGCATGGCCGACCCTCGCCTGCGCGAGATCCTGGACAGCCTGGTGAAGCACCTGCACGCGTTTGCGCGCGAGGTGCATCTCACCGAGGCGGAATGGTTCCAGGGCATCGAGTTCCTCACCCGCTGTGGGCACATCACCGACGACAAACGCCAGGAGTTCATCCTGCTCTCGGACGTGCTGGGTCTCTCGATGCTCACGGTGGCGCAGAACCACGACAAGCCGGCGGGCTGTACCGAGGCCACGGTGTTCGGGCCCTTTCATGTGGAAGGCGCGCCGCACTACGAACTGGGCGCCGACATCGCCAACGGCGCCCAGGGCATCGCCTGCCTGGTGCGCGGCACGGTGCGCGGCATCGATGGCGAACCGGTGGCCAATGCGATGCTCGACGTCTGGCAGTCCGACGAGGCGGGGCTCTACGACGTGCAGAAGCCCGGGCTGGAGCAGGCGCAGGCCAGAGGTATCCTGCATACCGATGCGCAGGGACGCTTCCATTTCCGTTCCATCCTGGCCGTGCCCTACGCCATTCCGCACGATGGCCCGGTGGGCGATCTGCTCACGGCAACGGGCCGCCATCCCTGGCGGCCGGCGCACCTGCACTTCATGATCCAGGCGCCGGGCTACGAAACGCTGATCACCCACGTGTTTCGCCGTGACGATCCCTACCTGGAGGCCGACGCCGTCTTTGGCGTGCGCCAGTCGCTGATCGCCGACTGGCTGCCCCAGGAGGATGGCACTTATCTGGTGGAGTACGATTTCGTGCTCCATCCCCAGGGCGGCACGGCCAAAGCGGAGTGAGTCAGATGAAGGACTTCATTTATCAAGGCCAGCCTTCGCGGGTGGTGTTTGGCGCCGGTTCGCTGGCCCACCTCGAGCGCGAGATCGAACGGCTGGGCGCGCGGCGCGCGCTGGTGCTCTCCACGCCCGGGCAGCGCGCGCAGGCCGAAGCGGTTGCCGAGCGACTGGGCGGGCGCGCCGCGGGCGTGTTTGCCCGCGCCGTGATGCACGTGCCGATCGAGACGGCCCGAGAGGCGCGTGAAGAGGCCCGCCGGCTGGGCGCCGATTGTGCAGTGGCCATCGGCGGCGGCTCAACCACTGGCCTGGGCAAGGCCATCGCGCTGGAGTCGGGTCTGCCCATCCTGGCGATCCCCACCACCTATGCCGGCAGTGAGATGACGCCGATCTTCGGCATCACCGAGGCGGGCCTGAAGAAGACCGGTCGCGACGCGCGGGTGCTGCCGCGCACGGTGATCTACGACCCGGAGCTGACGGTGGGCCTGCCGGTGGGGCTGAGCGTGACCAGCGGCATCAATGCCATCGCGCATGCCGCCGAGGGCCTGTATGCCCGCGATGGCAATCCGGTGATGGATCTCATGGCCGCCGAGGGCATTCGCGCCCTGGCGCATGCGCTGCCGGCGATCCGCGCGCGCGGCGACGATCTCGAGGCTCGCGGCGCGGCTTTGTACGGCGCCTGGCTATGCGGCAGCGTGCTGGGCAATGTGGGCATGGCCCTGCACCACAAGTTGTGCCACACACTGGGCGGCAGCTTCGATCTGCCGCATGCCGACGTGCACACGGTGGTGCTGCCTCAGGCACTGGCCTTCAATGCCTCGGCGGCGCCCGATGCCATGGCGCGCATGGCCGAGGCGCTGGGCGCGGCGGGCCGCAGCGCGGCGGCGGCCGTCTTCGACCTGGCGCGCGACAACGGCGCGCCCGTGGCGCTGCGTGAGCTCGGCATGCGCGAGGCCGACCTGGACCGCGCCGCCGAGATCGCGGTGAGCAATCCCTACTGGAATCCGCGGCCCATCGGGGCGGAGCAGCGGGGAGAGATCCGGGCGTTGTTGCAGGATGCCTACGAGGGTGCGCGGCCGGCCTAAACCAGACTAGCCGGCGTCACGACCGTACCGAATGTGCAGGCAAAAACGTCGGGGTGGCCATTCGCCTTGCGGGGTCGCCCTAGGGCATGGCGGCCCGCCGTGGGTGGGCGGGCCCCCGTTATGCCGGGCGGTTTTCAGAACCGGCCAGTGACCGACAACAGAAAAGCCCGCGGCGGACCGTAGTAGCTATTGCCGGTGGTTGTGTAGTACGCCTTGTCGAACAGGTTATAGATATTCAACGAGGCCGAGAGCGAATCGTTGAAGTCATAGCGCGCGAGCAGATCCACCACGGCGTAGGCGGGCTGGGTGAAGGTGGCTTTGGCGGGGCCCAGGTTTTCCGTGAAGATCTTGCTTTGCCAGCGCACGCCGCCGCCCACGGTCAGGCCGTTGAGCACCTTGTTCAGCCGATAGGTGGTAAAGAGCTTGGCCATCGACTGCGGCACGTTGGTGACGATGCGCTTGCCTTCGCGGTCTTTGGTGCTGTTATGGGCGAAGCTGGCGGCGATTTCCCAGCCCGGCTGCAGCTGGCCCGACAATTCCACCTCGAAGCCCCGGGTGCGCGTGCCCGATTTTGCCTCGTAGGCTTGCGAGCCGTCGGGCGCGTAGGTGTCGGGAATCGCGATCGCTTTGTTGTTCTCGCGGATCTGATAAACGGCTGTGTTGAAATTGAGCTGGTTGTTGAAGAAGGCGGCCTTGAGGCCGGCTTCGTAGCTTTCGCCGCTCAAGGGGTCGATGTAGTCGCCGGTAATGGTCTTGAAGTTTTGCGGCGCGAAGATCGTGGTGTAGCTGGTATAGGCCGTCCAATGATCTGACAAATCGTAAGTAATGGCCGCGTAGGGCACGAACTTGCGTTCGGCGCGCAGGATGCCGCTGTTGACGCCGGTATCGTAGCGATACGAAAGCTGGTCGCGACGCCAGTCGACCCAGCGCGTGCCCACGATCACCGCCAGGGCGTCGGTGGGGCGCAGGCGCAGTGAGCCATACAGGCCGTTGTTGCGTTCGTCGATGCCGTGCTTGCCCACCGAGGGGTTGTCGGGCGGCGCGGGATAGCTGCCGTCCCAGGTGTAAATATCGGGGATCATCGGGTCCCAGCCGGCGTGTGTCCAATTGGTGTACGAGGGGCTGTCGTAACGGGTGCGCGACCAGTTGGCGCCGAAGGCGGCTTCGTGCTCGCGGCCGAACAGGGTGAACGAGCCGTTGGCGGTGAGGTTCAGCGCATCCTGTTTGGGCTTATAGACCCACCGGGTGGCCCAGATCTGGGCGCCCGCGCCGGTGAGGCGATCGGGCGTGCCTCCGGCATACCCGACCAGCTCATCCGAGTCGGTGATCGTATGGGCGGCGCTGAGCTTCAACTGCCAGTCGTTGAGCAGTTGGTGTTCCAGTTCGGCGAACATCGACGTCACGCGGCGGTGCGAGTAAGCCCAATCGGCCGCCGCGGAATCCGAGCGCGACCAGTACAGCCGTTCGCCGTCGGTGGCATAGGCCGGCAGACCGCCACGCGAATGACCGCTCAGGTCGTGGCGCTGGTGGCTGATCCCGCCGCGCAGCAGTGTGCGCGCGCCCAGATCGGCCTCGACCACGCCATAGAACACCTTGCGCTTGTCGTTGAAGCGATCGATATAGGAGTCGGAATCCTGCAGGGCCACCACCATGCGGCCACGTACCGAGCCCGATTCGTTGAGCGGCGTGGAGAGGTCCGCCAGGCCGCGCTTGTAGCGCCAGGAGCCGGCTTCGAGTGTGGCCGAGGCGCGAAAGTCGCGAAACGGCTTTTTGCGCACCATATTGATCGCGCCGCCCGGCGTGCCCACGCCGTTCATCATCCCCGAGGCGCCGCGCACGATTTCGACGCGATCGTACAGGCTCATGTCCTGGCTCTGGAAAATGCTGGAATAGGGGGACACCATCTTGACGCCATCGACCATGTAGGTGTCGATCGAGAAGCCCCGCGAATAGATCGGCGAACTATCGGAGCCGACGTTACCGCTTTGCGTTACCACCAACCCCGGCGTCTGTGCGGCCACGTCGGTCAACTGCGTCAGGTTCTGGTCTTTCATCCGCTGCTCGGTGATCACGCTGACCGACTGCGGCGTTTCGCGCAGGGACAAATCCAAGCCCGACGATAGCGAGCTGGGGCCGGTGGCGGTATAGGCGCCGCTGCCGTCGGTACGGGCGTCGCCCAGGCCTTGTACCACCACGGGCGCGAGCTGGGTGGCGTTATCACTGGCCGCGGCTCGCGAAAGCGAGACCCGGCTGCCATCACGCCGGAACTGGATGCCGGTGCCGGCCAGCAACCGCTGCAGCGCCTGATCCGCCGTGAGCTCGCCCGACAGCGCCGGGGCGCGGACGCCACGTACCGTTTCGGGAAGGTAGAGGATTTGCAGCGAGGCCTGCTCGCCCAATTGCAGCAAGGCGTTGTCCAAGGATTGGGCCGGCAGATCGATGCGGATGGCCGCGTCCTGCGCGCCGGCAAGGCCGGGTACGACGCTGAAGGCCATCGCCATTGCCAGGGCGAGAGCCTGGAGAGTCATCCGCGCGCGTCGTGCGTCTGATGGATGTGAGATATTGTCGATCACGTTATCGCCCACCATGAATACCTTATGAAAATGAGATCGGTTGGACGCACCAGCGCCCGGTTTCCGGGAGGCGCCGCGCGGCCCGGCTGGGTCCGACGGTCCTTCCGTCCTTCAAAAAGAAAGACGTCCGGGAAGGAAATTTTCCGGAATGATTCTCAAAATCATTTTGAAACGAGATGTTGCTGAACGGCGGATTAGCGTGGCGCCAGCGTTGCTCGGCCATCCAGGCCGCGGATCACGACGATGGGCGCAATGAGGGGCAGAAGGTCGAGCGCGGCTTCGGGAGCGTCGATGCTCAGCGTGCCCGAGATACGCAGCCGGGCCAGGCCGGCGTCGGCTAGGCGCACCGGTTGGGGCAGGTAGCGATTGAGCTCGCTGGCCACTTGGCTTAGAGGCGTATCGCGGAACATCAGCCGGCCGCGTTGCCAGGCGGCGATGGACTCGACGTGATCGGGGTAGGGCGGCACCACCCCTTCGGCTTTTGTGGCCACGGCGACTTGCCCCGCCGACACGACTTCTCGGCCGCGACGCCACCATGGGCCGGCGGAAAGCTTGACGGCGCCATCGGTGACGGCGACCTGCACGCTATCCGGGTCGTGGCGCACATTGAATCGGGTACCCATCACCCGCACACAGGCTTCTCCCGCCACCACGGTAAAGGGGCGCGCGGCGTCGGCATGCACCGAAAACAAGGCTTCGCCCGTTTGCAGCGTGGCAACCCGACCATTCTCGTAATAGGCGATCGTGGCTTCGCTGGCGGTATTCAGATCCAGCACGCTGCCATCGGGCAAGGTGATGCGGCGACGCTCGCCGCGGGCGGTGCTGAATCGGCCTGAAAACTGCGGGGGCGCTTGCCAGGCTTGCCGTCCGGCCAGACCGGCGGCCAGGAGAGCGCAACCGGCCCCGGCGCCGATCAAGAGGCGGCGCCGGAGGTTACGGGCCGGCACGGCGCCTTCGTCGCGCCGCAGGATGGCCCGGGCATCCTCGAGCGACAAATGGTCGGTCAATTGCCAGATTTCCTGGAGCGCTTCGAACTGCCGCCGATGTTCGGGGGCGGCGGCCAGCCAGGCTTCGAGGGCGCGCTGTTCCGCCGGCCCGAACGGACCAAGTCGCTTCCTGGAGAACCAATCCACGGCCTGTTCCCGTATCGTCTGGGCGGCGTTGGCGGTGTCGGGATCGATCATGGCGAAGATCCGGTGCGGGCTTGATGTTGGAGCGTTGCAGGGCGGCAGGGAGGGTCGACGGGAACTCGATCCGGATCAAGGGGAGGCATGCTGTTGCAGCCGGTCGCGCAGGTGGTTCAAGGCACGCTTCATGTGTTTCTCCACCATGCTCGATGTGAGCCCCAGCCTCTGAGCGATTTCTTCCTGGGTGTAACCCTCGATCTTATTCCAGAGGAAGACCTGCTGGGATTTCAAAGGCAGCTCGGCGAGTGCCGCCTTCAGCGCCCGGGCCAACTGGTCCGCCCGCAGCGTGGCCTCGGGATCGCCGGTGCTGGGATGTTCTTCTTCCGCCAGCGTGTCGAGCGACAGGAAGTTGCCGCGGGCCTGCCGGCGGATCTCGCTCACCAGGCGGTTACGGGCGCAACGAAAAAGATAGGCTTTGCGATCGAGCACCGCGGCCGGATCGTTGGCGAGCAGATGCGCCATGGAATCCTGGGCGGCATCGCTGGCATCGTGGGCAAGCGGGTTGCCTCGCGCCCAGGTACCGATCAGTTCGCGATAATGGGCGAGCCAGCCTTTATCGAAAGGGCGGGGGCGGGACATGAGGGAACCCGGACGAGAGCGGGCTGGTGGTCAAAAGAGGCTCATGATAGCAATGATTCTCATTTCTGGGTGGGTCATCCGCCCGCCGTGGCCGTCGCGCACGTGCGCTTCATCCCGCCCGCGGCGGGCCGCTCGTCGGCGGCCCGGCGCGCCGCCTTTACTCCGTGCGCTCCCACATGACATCGACCTGGCGGGCCTGCGCCTTGCGCAGCATCTCCAGCAGCGGAAACGCGCGCTGGTCGAGGTCGACGTGCTGCCGCGCCTTGGCGGCTTCGTCGGGATCGTCTTCGTTGAAGCTGGCGGGCGGCGTGGCGGCGATGCGCGCCTCCAGTCGGGCGATGGCGTCGCCCAGTTGGTCCGCGGTGAAGACCCCGCGGACTGCGCTGGCGACCCCCGGACTTTTGCCGGCGGCCTCGAGCAGTGGTCGGGCATGGTTGCCAAGCATGAGGATCTCGGCCGCGGCCTTGGACCGAAACGTATAAAGCATGAGGCTCTCCTGCAATGATGAAGGGCTCATTCTCGCATTGCGCGGCTGAAACTGGATACCTGGAGGCGCGCTTCACGATGCCTGGGCTTGCGGCAAGCCAAACTGACGCTTTGAATGTCTGGAGTGGAAAATGGGCCGAGAGGGCGGCGGGCCTATGGGTCGAAACGAGGCGCGCAAGGGCTTGCGGCGGCGGGCGCGGCGCAGGGTTGGCGCCGAGCGGAGCCGGGTGTGGGTGTCGGCGGCGTGGGCGGCGCGCATCAGGGCGGCAGGAGCGGTGGTGGTCGCCTTGGTCCTGCTGCTCGCATCCGCTGATGCCATGGAGCCGTCCGCGGCCGACTGGAGCTGTGGCCCTCCCGCCCTGGGCGCGCCATGCCCCCAGGGCGGGCCGGCCACCCTGCCCTTGGGCGACGGCACGCCCAGCGGCCTGGGCAATCCGGTCAGCTTGACCAACGGCCATAAATACCAGCGTGAAGTCGATTGGCATGCCTACGCCGGCGAGTTGGGGCTCGAGGTCGTGCGCCATTATCATTCCGCCGATCTCCGCGACACCGGGTTGGGGCGCGGCTGGCGGTTGTCGTACGACACCCGGCTCTATCCCGTTGGGCGCGGCTGGCAGATCGTCCAGGCCGATGGCTCCCGTCTCGTTTTTGCGCCGCCCGGCGCGCCGGGCGAATCTTGCCGGGCGGTGGGGGCCGACGCCGGCGAGCTCCGGCCGCAGCTCGATGGCGGCTATCTATGGCAATGGCCTACCGGGCGCCAGTTGCGGTTCAACGCCCAGGGCAGGCTGGTGGAGATCCGGACCGCCGGCGGTGCGGCGCTATCCCTGCACTACGGCGCAGTGCCCGGCCGCCATGACTTCGGCAGATTGTTGCGGGTGCGCGATCCGCACGGTCGCGAAATGCTCTTGCATTACCGCAACGATCGGCTGGCGGAAATCGAGCTGCCCGATGGCCGTTTGCAATACTGGCATACCGCCGCCCGCCAACTGCGCGGGGTGGCTTATCCGTCGGGTCGCGCCCGTCTGTATGCCTACGAGGCTGGGCACCAGGGCGGGCAAGCGGGCGGCGAGCCCGATCTGGCCGGCGCGCGGATAACGGCTACCTGGTGGTGGGACCCAATGCAGGGGTTGCTGCCGCGCTGGGCCTGGAGCTACGACGAGCAGGGGCGCGTCGTGGCGGTGTTCGCGGGCGGCCGGCGGTCGGGCCGGCACGTGGCCTTGCATTATCCGGCGAGTGCCGAAGCCTGGCAGGTCGCCATCACCGCCGGCCCGGCAACGCATACCTGGAGGCCGCACGATCTCCGCCCGCCTCCGGCGGCCGACGCCGGGCTCCGGGGGATCGGCAAGCCCCGGCGGCTCTCCCTACCCAGCGTGGTGGCGGGGCGCCGCCGGTACCTGGAGTTCGATTGGAGCGGGCCAGCCGACTTCGCCGCCCATCGGCCCGGCCTGCCCTGGCGGGTGGTCGAAACCGGTTGGCGGCCGCCGGATGCCTCCACTCCGGCCTTGCCGGTGCGGCGCGAATGGAGCTGGGAGCGCACCGCTCCCGCGCCGGCGCCGCCGCAGGGCGCCGAGGCGGGCACCGGCTGGCAACTGACGCGGCGCGGGCCGCCGGTTGCCGTGGGGCTTGGCGGCAAAGCCCGGGGCGCGATGGCGGGTGGGAACGGATGGCCCGGGCTACGGATATGGCGCGATGATCTCGGCGGCGTCTGGCGCTGGAGTAGCGCCGTGACCGGCCGGTTCGTGCGCGAACCCGTGGCACACGACGCGTCGGCCGAAGCGTGGCATTTTGCCAATAAAGATGTCTGGACATTCCACTTCGACGCTCACGGGCTGCTGCGGCAATGGCTGAGGCGTTCGGGGCAGGGGAGCGAAGATCGCGTGAACATCATCCCGGCGCCGGGACGCCTGCGCATCGAGCACTCCCACGAAAACCAAGATTGGATCTTTCCGGCGGATGAGGCGGGATTGGCGCGGCGGCGGATCGAGCGGCCCGCCCTGAGCGGCGCCCCGGCCTGGCACTACGAAGAATCCTTCCGGCTCGACGCCGCCGGCCGCATCCTGAGCCACGAACTGCCGGAGGGCGGCCAACTGGAGTATCTGCGCGACACCGAAGGAAGGCTGCGGCGCATCACTTGGCTGCCGCCGGCGGGACCGGCTCGCGTGCTGTACCAGCAGACGGCCACCGGCCTGCTCCTGGCCAACGGTAGCCGAGTGGGCAGCGTGTTCCAGGAAGGCCGTCTGGTCTTTCTGTGGCAAAGCCATCATGGGCGGCCGCTATTGGCGCACCGGCGAACCTACGATGCCGACGGAAGGCCGAGTCACGAATCGATCCGGGTGGCGGGAGGCGCGGCGATGCATCGCGGATTCGGCTACGACGCCGCCGGCCGGCTGGCGGTGGTGGCCACGCCCGGGGGCACCGAGTGGCGGGCCTGGGAAGCCTCGGGCGAGGCGCGCGCACGGCAAACGCGGGGTGAAGAACTCCGGCCTCCCGGCCGGAGCTTCTCCGCCACCCGCGAGGTGGACGGGGCTGACGCTTTGGCCCGTGGTCAAAGCGCCGGGGGCCTGGTAGCGCGCCGCGATCCCTCCGGCTTGCCACTGGAGGCGGACGGTTGGCGGCTGCGCTATGGGGCGGATCGCCGTCTGGCTGAAGCCGAACAGCCCGGCGGGCCCCGGGTTCGCTATTTTCGCAACGCGTTTGGCGAACTCATCGGTCGCGACGATGGTCAAGACATGCGTCAGATGCTGTACGTCGGCCACCAGCGGGTGGCGGAATGGGGTTGGCGGCGCGGCGCGTGGGGCGTGCTGCGCCGGCTGGTGCTGGCCGACGAGTTGCCCGTGGCCTGGATCGAATACGGGGCTGCCGATACCGGCCGCGGCGCCATGGCTCTGGCCGCGCAAGATGCCAGCCCCGTGGATCGCGGGCGCAAGGTACTGCCCGGTGGCTGGGTGCATGGCCGTCGCCAGCCGGATGGCCGAGGCGTCCCAGCCTCGGGGCCGGATCTGTTCACGCTGCATGCCGATGCCATGGGAATCCCCCTGGCGGCTACCGATGATGCCGGACGGCTGCGCTGGAGTGCCGACGTCGACGCGTGGGGCCGCCGGATCCGGAACCGTGGGGCGTTGGATCCGGCCCTGCGCCTGCCGGGGCAGTGGGCCGACCCTCTCACGGGCTGGCACGACAATTACCAGCGCACCTATCATCCGGAATGGGGTCATTATCTGGAGCCCGACCCGGCCGGACCGCCAGGTATCCTGGCACCCGGCATGGGCTCCGACACCGCCTACGGCTATGCCGGCCACCAGCCGCGCCGCTGGCTCGATCCCACCGGCCTGGTGCTGTTTGCCTTCGATGGCACGCTGCAATCGGCGGCCAGCGGCGCCAACGTCTATCGATTGAGCCTTTGGTACCGCGACCAGGCCGCCATCGCCGCCGGCCTGCAATCCGCCTACTACGAAGCCGGGCCCGGCGGATGGCCCATGATCGATCTCGATGCCGCGGTGGGATGGTCCGCCGATCGCATCCTGCAAACCCAGTGGGATCGGTTGCTGCGGCATCTCAGCGCCTTCGAGGCCGCGCCGGATCCGGTGGCGCTCGATCTGCTCGGTTATTCGCGGGGAGCGGCCCTCGCCCGGCATTTCGCCAACCTCATCCTCGGCAAAGTGCGCCAAGGCCGCTTCTGGGACTGGGACCATGAGCTGGGTACCGTCACGGCCTGCGTCGATACCCGCTTTCTCGGTCTATTCGATACGGTGGCGCAGTTCGGCGTGCTCGGGGCGCGCAACGATGTCTTCGACTTCACCGTCGATTCCGCCTGGCGCGGGGTGGCGCACGCCGTGGCGCTGCACGAACGGCGCAGTTTCTTCCCCCTGCTGTCCATCGACCAGATCGGGCAGGCCTGGCCCGAAGGGTGGGCGGAGCAGCCCTTCATCGGAGCGCATGGCGACATCGGCGGCGGGTTGCTGTTGCCTACCGACCTGGCGCCCGACGAAGCCGCCTTGTCCGACGTCAGCCTGCGCTGGATGGCGGAGCAGGCCGAGGCGGTCGGCCTATGGCTCGACCGTAACGGCGATCCGCTGGCCGCCGGCGCCTGGTCGCGGATGCACGATTTCCGAACGCCCGTACAGCGGCTGGCCGGTTGGCAGCGCGATTCAGCCGGTGGGCCCCTGCCGGGTGTGCCGGCGTCCGACCGGGCCGTGCGCCACGCCTCGGGCGCCGCCTGGCTGCCGGCGCAGGGGGAGCACCCTCGTTATGGCGCAGGGCAACGGCTTACCGCCGAGACGCTGGTGCAACGTACCGAGCGGTGGCTCGGAGACCCCGATCCGGCGGTGGCACGGGTCGATCTCGCGGCGTACGAGAGCTGGCTGGCGGGCCTGCCCCGATAGCGCCAGGCATCGGATCCGCGCCTCGGCCTGCTAAGATATACGGTTAACCACGCACTTGAGCGCCAACTTCGCTCTCCGGAACCGGATTCAGCGAAACCAGTCCCACACTGGAACCGCTGCCTTCCGGGCCCAGCGACGAAGCTCGGGCCTCATGAGTCCGAGCTCTCCATTTTCATCCGTACTCGCCACCATGCTTCTCCAGCAACAGACCGAATTGATCGACTTGATCGGCCGCGCCGTGCGGGCCGTCGTGCCGGAGGCGCAGGCCGACATCCAGCTCGAACGTCCCAAGGTGGCGGCTCATGGCGATGTGGCATGCAATGTGGCCATGCCGCTGGCGCGTATCGTCAAGCGTAATCCGCGAGCCTTGGCCGAGGCCATCGTCGCCGAACTCCTGCCGCTGCCGCGAGCCGCGCTCCTGCTTGAGGCCGCCGAAGTGGCGGGGCCGGGCTTCATCAACTTTCGTCTCACGCCGGCGGCCAAGCAGGCCGTGGTGGCCGAGATCGCCCGCGAGGGGGCACAGTTTGGCCAGGCTCCCGCCCATGGCGAACAGGTGTTGGTGGAGTTCGTGTCAGCCAATCCCACGGGGCCGCTGCACGTCGGCCACGCCCGGCAGGCAGCCCTGGGCGATGCCATCTGCCGCCTGTTCCAGGCGGGAGGCTATGCGGTCACGCGCGAGTTCTACTACAACGACGCCGGCAATCAGATCCAGAACCTCGCGCTCAGCGTGCAGGCGCGGGCGCGGGGCATTGCGCCCGATCACCCGGATTTTCCGGCCGACGGCTACAAGGGCGATTACATCGCCGAGATCGCGACGGATTTCATGGCGGGCGCCACGGTGCAGGCGAGCGATGGCGACCCGGTGCGGGGCAGCGCCAATCCCGACGACCTCGAATCGATCCGGTCGTTTGCCGTGGCCTATTTGCGCCGCGAGCAGGATCTCGACCTCCAAGCCTTCGATCTGCGCTTCGACAACTACGCCCTCGAAAGCGCGCTGTACACCACGGGCCGGGTCGAAGAGGTCGTGGCCCGGCTGGTCGCCAGCGGCCATACCTACGAAGAGGGCGGCGCGCTCTGGTTGCGCACCACGGAGCTTGGCGAAGGCGACGACAAAGACCGCGTGATGCGCAAGTCGGAGGGGGGTTATACCTACTTCGTGCCCGATGTCGCCTATCACGTTACCAAATGGGAACGCGGTTTTCATCGCGCCATCAACATCCAGGGCAGCGATCACCATGGCACCATCGCCCGGGTGCGCTCCGGCCTGCAGGCCCTGGAGATGGGTATTCCCAAGGGCTATCCCGACTACGTCTTGCATAAAATGGTCAAGGTCGTGCGGGGCGGCGAAGAAGTCAAGATTTCCAAGCGGGCCGGCAGTTATGTCACCTTGCGCGACCTGATCGATTGGGTGGGGCGCGATGCCGTGCGCTTCTTCCTGATCCAGCGCCGCGCCGATACCGAGTTTGTCTTCGACATCGATCTCGCCCTCAAGCAGAGCGACGAGAACCCGGTGTATTACATCCAGTACGCCCATGCGCGGATCTGCTCCATTCTCCAGCAATGGGGTGGCGATCCCGAGAGCCTGCGGCAGGCCGACACCTCGCCATTGGTGGCACCCACCGAATTCGCATTGTTGCAGCGCCTGGCGGGTTTTCCGGCAATGATCCGGTCGGCGGTGGCCGAGCTCGCGCCGCACCATGTCGCGTATTGGCTGAAGGACTGCGCGGCCGACTTCCATGCTTACTACAATGCCGAAAGAGTCTTGGTCGACGATCCCGGTTTGCGCCTGGCCCGCCTGGCATTGCTGGCAGCTACCCGCCAGGTGATTGCCAACGGCCTGGGCCTGCTGGGCGTCACCGCACCCGAGCGCCTCGAGCGCGATTGATCATTACGGAATCCGTCCATGGCTCGAAGCAAGCAATCCTCGCGAAACCGGACAGAGCGCCGCGGGGGCGCGCTGTTCGGGGTGATGGCCGGCGTCGTGCTCGGCCTCCTGGTGGCCGCGGCGGTCGCTGTCTATATATCCGGGGCGCCGGTGCCATTCGTCGACCGTGCCTCGCGCGGGCCCGATCCCATTCCCACGCTGGGGCAGCGTCCCGATCCCAATCTGGGGCTGTCGTCGGCGGGTATCGCGCCGCCGCCGTCGATCCTCGTACCGGCTCCCACCGTGCCAACGTCGCCACCGGCGGGCGCGGGGCAACCGCCGGGCGCCGGCGCCGCCGGCCGTCCGGGCGCTGCCTCGCCGTCCGCGCCACAAGAGGCCGACGCACTGGGCGCCTTGGTGGCCAGCCTGGGCAATCGCGGCGCGTCCGCGCCGGCGCCCATCCCGACCGCGCCCGCGGGGCGCTATATCCTGCAGGTCGGGGCGTATCGCGTTCTCGAAGAAGCCGAAGCCTTGAAGGCGCGCCTGGCGCTGCTGGGCTTCGAGGCCCGGGTGCACCAGGCAATGGTCAATGGCGTACTGGTCAATCGGGTTCAGGTCGGGCCGTATGCCAATGTCGAGGCCATGAACCAGGCGCGTGAACGTCTGACCGCCAATCAGGTCGAATCCACCGTCGTGCGCAACTGATGGCGGGCCGGCGGCCCGCCGCGGCTTGGCATAATGGGCGGTGCGTTATCGGTCGCCGTGTTGATCCCCTTCTTTCCGTTCGAGGTCGTTTCATGAACTCCCGTGTCTTTAATCGCCAGTTCGCCTGGCAATTGCTGTTCGTGCTGCTGCTGTCCGCGGTGGCGCTGGTGGCGCGTGCCCAGGGTGGCGGCCAGCCGTTCGCGGTTATCGATCCGCCGCAGGCCACCGACGCGCCCGGCAAGGTCGAAGTGCTGGCCTTTTTCCAGTACGGCTGCCCGCATTGCCGCGCCATGGAGCCGCTGCTGCTCAAATGGGAACCCAAGCTGGCCGACGACGTTCTGGTGAGGCACGTGCCGGTGGCGTTCAATGCGAGCATGGCGCCCTGGCAATACCTCTATTACAGCCTCGAAGCCCTCGACCGGCGCGATCTGCAGGTGGCGGTTTTCAATGCCGTGCAAACCGAGCGCAATCCGCTCAATTCCCCCGAACGGGTGTTCGATTGGGCGGCCAAGCAAGGGCTGGATCGTGCCGAGTTCGAGTCGATGTACAAATCCTTCGGTGTTGCCGCCAAGGTCAAGCGGGCCCAGCAATTGATCCAGGCATACAACATCCAGAGCGTGCCCGCCATGGCGGTCGGCGGCCGCTACCTCACGTCGCCGGCCCTGGCCAATGGGTATCAGCAATCGCTCGACGTCACGGACGACCTGATCGAACGCGTGCGGCAGAGTGGCTGAGCCGGCGCTGAACCCGGAGTTCGCCGGGGCGTGGCGCACAGCCCACGTTCCAGGTTTTCCTGGTTGACTCACGGCTGCGCCAAAAGGTAGAATCAGAGGCTTTTATAATTATTGGTGACTGCGCCTGCTGCACGGGCGCGCGGTACGCTCTTTAAGGCTTGTGGCGAGCGTGCCGCGTGGTGCCGATGCGCCAGGCGGGTTGCTCGCGGCTCGGTTGTTCGCAGCCCCTATGCCCGGGATGCCGGCAACCGAGTTCGCTTCGTCGGCAGCGATGCCGATAAACGCCAAGGGGCCCCGCCAGCCGGGGCTCGCGCCACAAGGACCTCAAAGCATGCCCACTATTAGTCAACTCGTGCGTAAACCGCGCGAAGTCGCTCAGCTCAAGAGCAAGAGCCCCGCGCTCGAAAACTGCCCGCAGCGCCGCGGCGTCTGCACCCGCGTGTACACCACCACGCCCAAGAAGCCCAACTCGGCGCTTCGTAAAGTGGCCAAGGTGCGTCTCACCAATGGCTACGAAGTCATTTCCTACATCGGCGGCGAAGGCCACAACCTCCAGGAGCACTCGGTGGTTCTGGTGCGCGGCGGCCGGGTCAAGGATCTGCCGGGTGTGCGCTATCACATCGTTCGCGGCTCCCTCGATCTGCAGGGCGTCAAAGACCGGAAGCAGGCCCGTTCCAAGTACGGCGCCAAGCGCCCCAAAAAGGCCTGATCCTCAGGTTTGCCGTATCGGCAGGTGCCCAAGCCGCCAGCCAAAAAGTTTCACAAATTCGTTGTATCGTTGCCGGTGTCTTGCGCAAGCAGGGCGTCTGGTGCACTCGGGGCGGGCCGCTGGGCCGCAGTCCTCGAGACGTAAGTGGCAATTCTGGCTTCGTGCCAAATGGGTTGCCGTGGCCGTGCCGCCCGCCGGGCTGGCATGTGCAACTGAACCGACACACAGGAAAATATCATGCCCCGTCGTCGCGAAGTCCCCAAACGCGAAATTCTGCCCGATCCCAAGTTCGGTAACGTCGAACTGGCCAAGTTCATGAACGTCATCATGCTGTCGGGCAAAAAAGCAGTAGCCGAGCGCATTGTTTATGGTGCCCTCGACCAAGTCCAGACCAAAACCGGCAAAGAGCCGATCGAGGTCTTCATCGCCGCCATCAACAACATCAAGCCGTTGGTCGAAGTCAAGAGCCGCCGTGTGGGTGGCGCCAACTACCAGGTGCCCGTCGAGGTCCGTCCGGTGCGTCGCCTGGCCTTGGCCATGCGTTGGTTGCGCGAAGCCGCCAAGAAGCGCGGCGAGAAGTCCATGGATCTGCGCTTGGCCGGAGAACTGATGGACGCCGCCGAAGGCCGCGGCGGCGCCATGAAGAAGCGTGAAGACACGCACAAGATGGCCGAGGCCAACAAGGCCTTCAGCCATTTCCGCTGGTAATACCCTGGCCAGAGTCAAAGGGCACGCCGGCTTCGGCCGGTGTGCGTGGCGACCCCACCCGCAGTCGCAAGTTTCAAGGAACCGTTAATCATGGCCCGCAAAACCCCGATCGAGCGCTATCGCAACATCGGTATCTCTGCCCACATCGACGCAGGGAAGACCACCACCTCCGAGCGCATCCTTTTCTACACCGGCGTCAACCACAAGCTCGGCGAAGTGCATGATGGCGCTGCCACCATGGACTGGATGGAGCAGGAGCAAGAGCGCGGCATCACGATCACGTCCGCCGCCACCACCGCGTTCTGGCGCGGCATGGCCGGCAACTTCCCCGAGCACCGCATCAACGTCATCGATACCCCGGGGCACGTCGACTTCACCATCGAGGTGGAACGGTCGATGCGCGTGCTGGATGGTGCGTGCATGGTGTATTGCGCCGTGGGCGGCGTGCAGCCGCAGTCCGAAACCGTCTGGCGCCAGGCCAACAAGTATGGCGTGCCGCGTCTGGCCTTCGTCAACAAGATGGACCGCACCGGCGCCAACTTCTTCAAGGTCTACGACCAACTGAAGACTCGCCTGCGTGCCAACCCGGTTCCCATCGTGATCCCCATCGGCGCCGAAGACAACTTCAAGGGTGTGGTCGATCTCATCAAGATGAAGGCCATCATCTGGGACGAGGCCAGCCAGGGCACGAAGTTCGAGTACGAAGACATTCCCGCCGAGCTCGAAGCCGATGCGCGCAAGTGGCGCGAGAACCTGGTCGAAACCGCGGCCGAGTCCTCGGAAGAGCTGATGGACAAATACCTCGAAGAGGGCGAGCTCACCGACGACGAGATCGTCAAGGCCATCCGCACGCGCACCATCGCCGGCGAGATCCAGCCCATGCTGTGCGGCACCGCCTTCAAGAACAAGGGCGTGCAGCGCATGCTCGACGCCGTGATCGAGTTCCTGCCGTCGCCGGTCGACATTCCGCCGGTGCAAGGGGAAGACGACAACGGCAACGTGGTCGAGCGCAAGGCCGACGACAAAGAGAAGTTCTCCGCCTTGGCGTTCAAGCTGATGACCGACCCGTTCGTCGGCCAGCTCACCTTCGTGCGTGTGTATTCCGGCGTCCTGAATTCCGGCGACACGGTTTACAACCCGATCAAGAGCAAAAAAGAGCGGATCGGCCGTATTCTGCAGATGCACGCCAACAACCGCGAAGAAATCAAGGAAGTTCTGGCGGGCGACATCGCCGCCGTGGTGGGTCTGAAAGACGTCACCACCGGCGAAACCCTTTGCGACATCGATTCGCACATCACGCTCGAGCGCATGGAATTCCCCGAGCCCGTGATCTCGCAGGCCGTGGAGCCCAAGTCCAAGCCCGACCAAGAGCGCATGGGCATCGCCCTGTCGCGCCTGGCTCAGGAAGACCCCTCGTTCCGCGTGCGTACCGACGAAGAATCCGGCCAGACCATCATCTCGGGCATGGGCGAGCTGCACCTCGAGATCCTCGTCGATCGCATGAAGCGCGAGTTCAACGTCGATGCCAACGTCGGCAAGCCGCAAGTGGCTTACCGCGAGACCATCCGCAAGACTTGCGACGAAGTCGAAGGCAAGTTCGTCAAGCAATCGGGCGGCCGTGGTCAGTACGGTCACGTCGTGCTCAAGCTCGAGCCGCTCGAGCCGGGTGGCGAAGGCTTCGAGTTCGTCGACGCCATCAAGGGCGGCGTGGTGCCGCGCGAATACATCCCGGCGGTCGAGAAGGGAATTCGCGACACCCTGCCGGCGGGCGTGCTGGCGGGCTATCCGGTGGTCGATGTCAAGGTCACCCTGTTCTTCGGTTCGTACCACGACGTCGACTCGAACGAAAACGCGTTCAAGATGGCCGCTTCGATGGCCTTCAAAGACGGCATGCGCAAGGCCAGCCCGGTTCTGCTCGAGCCGATGATGGCCGTGGAGGTCGAAACCCCCGAAGACTACGCCGGCACCGTGATGGGCGATCTGTCCTCGCGGCGCGGCATGGTCCAGGGCATGGAAGACATGGTCGGTGGCGGCAAGGCCATCAAGGCCGAGGTGCCCCTGTCCGAAATGTTCGGCTACGCCACGCAGCTGCGCTCCATGACCCAAGGTCGCGCGACCTACACCATGGAGTTCAAGCAGTACGCCGAAGCGCCCAAGAACGTGGCGGAAGCCATCATCAGCGCCCGCACCAAGTAATTCGTTTTATCGAGACCCCGGGCCGGGGTGTTTCCCCGGCCTTCATTCTATTTCCGCAGAAGCACCATTCCCTGAAGGAAAACTATCATGGCAAAAGGTAAGTTTGAGCGTACCAAACCGCACGTGAACGTCGGCACCATCGGCCACGTCGACCACGGCAAGACCACGCTCACGGCAGCGATCACCACCGTTCTGTCCAAGCAGTTCGGCGGCGAGGCTCGTGACTACGCGCAGATCGATGCGGCGCCCGAAGAAAAAGCGCGCGGCATCACCATCAACACTTCGCACGTCGAGTACGAAACCGAAACGCGCCACTATGCGCA
>JALOAI010000049.1 GCA_023228945.1 Pigmentiphaga sp.
GATGCCGTCATTTTTCGCCTCTAGGATGCGCCCCAGGACAAGCCTTTCGGGCTTGCATCCCCGCTCCACCACCCGTACACGAGCAAGAGGAATCAGCAATGTTCAAACGAGTTTTCAAACAAGTGGCGTTTGGCGCCGCTCTCGGCGCCGCGGCGCTGACGGTCCAGGCGGCCAACATCACCGGCGCGGGCGCTTCGTTTCCGTATCCCATCTATGCCAAGTGGGCTGCGGCCTACAAAGATGCCACTGGTAGCGCGGTCAACTATCAGTCCATCGGCTCGGGTGGCGGCCAGCAGCAGATCAAGGCCAAGACCGTCGACTTCGGCGCTTCGGACGATCCCTTGACGGCCGAAGACCTGCAAACCAGCGGCCTGCTGCAATTCCCGGCCGTGATCGGCGGCACCGTACCGGTCGTCAACATCGCCGGCGTCAAGCCGGGCGAGCTGAAACTGTCGGGCGAGCTGCTGGCCGATATCTTCCTGGGCAAGATCAAGAAATGGAATGATCCCGCCATCGCCAGCTTGAACCCGGACCTGAAGCTGCCCAGCGCCGACATCATCGTCGTCCACCGCTCCGACGGTTCGGGCACGACCTTCGGCTGGACCAACTACCTGTCCAAGGTTTCACCCGAGTGGAAGTCCACGGTGGGCGAAGGCAAGGCCGTCAAATGGCCGGTGGGCCAGGGCGGCAAGGGCAACGAAGGCGTGGCCGCCTACGTGGGCCAGTTGAGCAACACGATCGGCTATGTCGAGTATGCCTACGCCAAACAGAACAACCTGTCATGGGCGCAACTGCGCAACCAGGCCGGCAAGTTCGTGCAACCCGAGCAGGAAGCCTTCGCCGCCGCCGCCGCCAACGCCGATTGGGACAACGCTCCCGGCATGGGCGTGGTTCTGACCAACGAGCCGGGTGATACCTCCTGGCCCGTGACCGCCGCCACCTTCATCCTGATCCACAAGGAACAGAGCGACGCCGCCCAGGGCAAGGCCGTGCTCGAATTCTTCGACTGGGCCTGGAAGAACGGTGCCGAAGCCGCGGCCGAACTCGACTACGTGCCGCTGCCCGACGAAGTGACCGACAAGGTTCGCAACGTTTGGAAGACGGAGGTCAAGGCCAACGGCCAGGCTGTGTGGCAATAAGCCGAACCAGCGCTGCGCATGCGGATCGCCTAGCCGGCACCGGCAGCGGCTGATCCGCGCAGCGATGGCCCGCACGCGGCGGGCGCATTCCCGCCGCTTTCTCTTTTTATCGACATCCCGACACCTTTGGAACGTCCAACCATGAGCGCGGTACTGGATAACAATGTGCCGGTTACCCCGGCGGAGCCGGTGGCCACGGGCGCCCCCACTCCCAAGAATCGCAACCGCAACGCGCTGATGGATGCGCTGTTCAAGAACCTGACACGCACCTTCGCGTTTCTGGTTTTTTCGCTACTTGCCGCGATCCTGATCTCTTTGGTTTACGGCTCCCGCGAAACGCTGTCGGCCTACGGCCTGGCCTTTCTGTGGACCAACGAATGGGATCCGGTCAACGGCGTCTATGGCGCCCTGGTGCCCATCGTAGGCACATTGCTGACGTCCATCATCGCCCTGATCATCGCCGTGCCGGTGTCGTTCGGCATCGCCATGTTCCTCACCGAGCTGGCGCCAACCTGGCTGCGCCGCCCGCTGGGTACCGCCGTCGAGATGCTTGCAGCCATTCCGTCCATCATCTACGGCATGTGGGGCCTGTTCGTTTTTGTACCGATCTTCCAGGCTTATATCCAGCCCGCCCTGATCGCCACGCTGGGCAGCCTGCCGCTTATCGGCGGCTTCTTCTCCGGGCCGCCCTTCGGCATCGGTATTTTCACGGCCGGCTTGATCCTCTCGATCATGATCATCCCCTACATCGCCGCGGTCATGCGCGATGTGTTCGAACTCGTGCCGTCCATGCTTAAGGAATCGGCCTACGGCCTGGGCAGCAGCACGTGGGAAGTCATGTGGAAGGTCGTACTGCCCTTTACCAAGTCCGGCGTCATCGGCGGCATCATGCTGGGCCTGGGCCGCGCGCTGGGCGAGACCATGGCGGTCACCTTCGTCATCGGTAACGCCTTTCGCATGCCCGACTCCATCTTCGCGCCCGCGAACTCGATTGCCTCGGCCCTGGCCAATGAGTTCAACGAGGCGGGTGGCATGCAGAAGTCGGCTCTCATCGAACTGGGGCTGATTCTGTTCCTGATCACCACCGTGGTCCTCGCCCTGTCCAAAGTACTGTTGCTTCGCCTGTCGCAGGGTGAAGGCACCAAGACCTGATTTAGGAAGGCATCGCCATCATGCCGGTCAACTCCGTCATCACCATGCAGAACTCGGTCTATCGCCGCAGATACCTGCTCAATCGCATCATGCTGACGCTATCGCTGGCAGCATTGATCTTCGGCCTGTTCTGGCTGTTCTGGATCATCCTTACCTTGCTGACCAAGGGAGGCGCGGCACTCTCATTGACGCTGTTCACCGAAATCACCCCGCCGCCCGGCCAGACCGGCGGCCTGGCCAACGCCGTCGTGGGCAGCGTGCTGATGGCCGCAGTGGGCACGGCCATCGGCACCCCGGTCGGGATTCTGGCCGGCACCTACCTCGCGGAGTACGGCAAGACCGGCTGGCTGGCGCCGGCCACGCGCTTTCTCAATGACGTCCTGCTGTCGGCGCCCTCCATCGTCATCGGTCTGTTCATCTATGCCGTCTATGTGTATCAGGTGGGACATTATTCCGGCTGGGCCGGCGCGCTGGCGCTGTCCATCCTGGTGATCCCGGTCGTGGTGCGCACCACCGACAATATGCTGGAGCTGGTGCCCAACAGCCTGCGCGAAGCCTGCGCGGCCCTGGGTTGTCCCAAGTGGCGCATGATCATGATGGTTTGTTATCGCGCCGCGCGCTCGGGCATCATCACCGGCGTGCTGCTGGCCGTGGCCCGCATCTCCGGGGAAACCGCGCCGCTGCTCTTCACCGCGCTCTCCAACCAGTTCATGTCCTTCAACATGAACGCGCCCATGGCCAACCTGCCGGTGGTCATCTACCAGTACGCCGCCAGCCCCTTCAGCGATTGGAACACCCTGGCCTGGGCCGGCGCCGCGCTGATCACTTTGCTGGTACTGGGCATCAATATCCTGGCTCGCTCCCTCTTCCGCAAGTCCTGAAACCAATCCAGGCGACCCGGCAATGACTTTCACCACAGGATCCCTAATGGATAACGAGGCTTCCGCAACTCCCGCCCTTCGCTCCAAGCTGGAGGTCAAGAACCTGAATTTCTACTACGGCAAGTTCCAGGCTATCCGCAACGTCAGCATGCCGATTCGCGAGAAGAAGGTCACCGCCTTCATCGGCCCGTCGGGCTGTGGCAAATCGACGCTGCTGCGCATCTTCAATCGCATGTTCGAGCTATATCCCGGCCAGCACGCCGAGGGTGAAATCCTTCTCGACGGTGAGAACCTGCTGACGACCAAAACCGATATCTCGCTGATCCGCGCCAAAATCGGCATGGTCTTCCAGAAGCCCACGCCCTTTCCCATGAGCATCTACGACAACATCGCCTTTGGCGTTCGTCTGTTCGAGAAGCTCGGCAAGAGCGACATGGACGACCGCGTGGAATGGGCGCTGAGCAAGGCCGCGCTGTGGGGCGAGGTCAAGGACAAACTGCACCAGAGCGGCAACAGCTTGTCGGGCGGGCAGCAGCAGCGCCTTTGCATCGCCCGCGGCGTGGCCATCAAGCCCGAGGTGCTGCTCCTGGATGAGCCCTGCTCGGCGCTGGATCCGATCTCGACGGCCAAGATCGAAGAGCTCATCGCCGAACTCAAGAACGACTACACCGTCGTCATCGTCACCCACAACATGCAGCAGGCGGCGCGGTGCTCCGACTACACCGCCTACATGTACCTGGGAGAACTCATGGAGTTCGGCGAAACCGAGCAGATCTTCGTCAAGCCCGCGCGCCGCGAGACGGAAGACTACATCACGGGCCGATTTGGCTAGAAGCGCCGGACCCGGCCGCCGCTCGATAACGCGGACCGGGCCGGCCGGAGCGCTGGCGCCTTGGCTCCACTGAGCAACCACCGCCTTCCAGACTCCCGCGACTCACGGGCCGCCCGCCTCATTCCCGCAGGCCGGTCTCCTGGATGACGATATCCAAGCGTTCTTTCAGTTCGACGCTGTCCTGTTGGACGTCTGCGGGGCTGTTGGCAACCGGCACCAGGCCCATCGCTTCAAACCGCTCCAGGACCTCTTCGTCGGCCGTAACCTGACGCAGCGCGGCGTTGAGGCTGTCGACCGTCTCGGCCGGCGTGCCCCTGGGCACGAACACGGTGAACGGTACCGGCAGCAACAGCGGCTCGGCAATGCCCACCTCCCGCAGGGTGGGGACGTCCGGAAACTGTGCCGAGCGTTCGTCCGAACCTTGCGTGAGGACACGAATTTTGCCGCTATCCATTTGTGGCAGGACGACCGTCGGGCCCGCGATCAAGGCGTCGATCACGCCGCCCATCACGTCTTGCAACGCCGGGGACATGCCTTTGTAGGGTACATTGACGAACTCGATCCCCAGATGCCGGCCGAGCAGTTCCGTACTCAGGTGCGCACCGCTGCCCACCCCGGAGTTCCCAACCGCGACTTTGCCAGGATTGGACCGGGCATACTCCACCATCTCCTCCCAGGTTTTAAACGGGGCGTCGCTGCCGACGACGAAGAGAAAATCCAGCTTTGCAATGTCACTGACCGGCTGAAGCCCATCCGGGTCGTACGGCAGATTGCTCAATCGCAACGGGTTCACGACGGTGGTGGTCCGATCCACCAGAAGCATGGTTGTGCCATCCGGCTTGGCCCGGCTCACGGCCGAGATCCCGATCGCCGAGTTGGCGCCGGGACGGTTCTCGACCACGATGGTTTTGTCGATGATCGGCTGCAGCTTGGCGGCGACCACGCGGGCCAGCACATCGGCACCTCCACCGGCCGCCGCTGGCACCACGATGGTCGCGTGCTGCGCCTGCGCCGCCGCCATCAGTGGTGCGCAAGCCATCAAGCCAATGCCGAGTTTTAATGCGATCTTTCCGAACATGCCGACTCCTTTGATGCGGCGGGCCAGAAACACCCGCGACGCTTGCCAACCAAATATATCCATTATCATATTATTACCAAGAATAGTGTTTTAGGATATACAGGTTTGCCCTATATCGCCCCTTGCGCCCCCAACAAATTCAGTAATCTCCAGATCGACGCCATAGCCCGCCCCGCGGGCTTTTTTTGAGTCCGCTTCACGCGAGCCCAACCTCGATGGCGCGCTTGAGCGCCTCATTCGTTCGGACTTCCCAGTCCGGTCCCCGGCGCTGGCAGTAAGCCAGAACGTCCGCATCGATCTCCATCTCGACGGTGATCCAGTCGGCCGGCACGCCCGACTCGTCGCTCATGCGTGCGCGGGCTCGACCGCCAGATCCTTACCTGAGCGCTCCGCCTGCCAGAGATCGTAGGCGACTTGGCCACGTAACCAGCTCTCGGCGCTGGGGCCACGCCCGTTCGGCTTACGCAGCCAGGCTTCGAGGCGGCGCGCCAGGTCAACCGAAATCGCCGCACGGCCGTGCAGCACGCGAGACAACGCAACGCGGCTCACGCCGAGCTGACGGGCGGCCTCCGAGACCGATAACTCCAGTGCGGGAAGGACGTCTTCACGCAGCGTCTCGCCGGGATGCGGAGGGTTATACATACGCATGAGGATCTCCTAGTGATAGTCCTGGTAGTCCACCAGGATGGCGTCTTGGCCTTAGAACTTGAACGTGAGCCGCCAGTTGCCGTTGACCCACACCGACCAGTGTCCTTGTAGGCCGGCTCCCCTCAAAGGGTGCAGCCGCCAGCCGGGCATGTCCATGTCATCCGGCCCCACGGCATCGTTGAGCTGGCGCAGCTGCCGCGCAACTTGGGAGCATGCGCCGCCTGGATGCCGGCGTGGGTCGCGAAAGCCTGTACAAGGCCCGGGCCCCTGGAGCCAAGCCGCGCTACGACACCGTACTGAAGCTGACGCGAGCTGCCGGCGTGAGGCTGACGGTGGTGGCAATGGCAAACGCTGGGCAACGCCAGACGACAAAAAACCCGCAGAACGAGTGTTCATGCGGGTTTCTGGGCAATTTGTGGCGTTGCCAGCCAATATTCTGGTAGGCGGTATAGGAGTCGAACCTACGACCTCTACGATGTCAACGTAGCGCTCTAACCAACTGAGCTAACCGCCTGTTGATGCTGAGCCAAAAATACCCGGCTCATCGATCAAGAACGCAACTATAAAACGGAAAAAAAAACCTGTCAAGAAGCTCACGCTACTCGAGGCTCACACCACTCGAGACGCATGAACTGGGCCAGACCTGGCGCGTCAGGGCCGCATCTCGAACGCATTGAGGGTGTAGGCGGTAAGTGCGTAATAGCCGAGGATACCCACGAGCTCGACCATGCCCTGCGTGCCGAATGTCGCCAGCCCTTCGGCATAGAGCTCGTCGGGCCAGCGCTTGTCCACCAGCAGCGTATCGGCCAGGCGCACCAGCAACGCTTGCCGGGCGTCGGCCAGTTCGGGCGTGCGATCGGCGCGCAGCGCGGCAACCGCCTCGGCGGGCAAGCCCGCCTGGATGGCGATGGGCTCATGGATCAGCCGCTCTCCTTCGCAACGGTAATGGCGGGCGACGCACAGAATGAGCAGTTCGGACTCCACCAAGGCAAACGACGTGCCATAGCGGCAGAATGCTCCCAGTCGTTCCGCCGGCGACGCCAGTCCCGGTACTTGCAGCCAAGCCAGGAAAGGACCGGACAAATTGCCGCGCGTGGACAAGATGGAATCGTGGATGCGGCGCTGCTCGGGCGTGAGCCCGCTCGGCTCTGGAAGAGGAAAACGTGCTTGCATGATGGAACTGCCGGGTTGTAAGGACGACGGACGGGCTCCGGGGTGGGCGAATGCACCCAGACGGGCACTCGCGGTCGCCTCCCAGGCCGACTGGAAAGGGATCATACACGGGCGGCGCAAGGCGCAGCGGCCATCGGCGGGCCCGTTTTCACCAGCCGGCAACGTGCCTGCACCGGTCGAGGCTTCTTGCCGGAGGAGCACGAAAACCGGTAGTCCGAACACAACCATTATCCAGCGAACGGGCCGGCATCATGCCCGCGGCAATACCAGGCTGGCGCTCAGCCCTCCTTCGGGCCGGTTGTCGAGTTCGAGCCGGCCGCCATGCGCCTCGGCCACGGCCTGGGCAATGCTCAGGCCCAGGCCGTGGCCTCCGGTTTGCGCATTGCGCGAGGACTCGGCGCGAAAGAACGGTTCTTTGATGCGCTGCAGAAGTTCCGCAGGCACGCCGGGACCATCGTCGTGCACCGAGATCCTCAGTTCCCGGCCATCGTCCTCGATTTCGATGCGTGCCCGGCCGCCATAGCGCACGGCGTTGTGCGCCAGGTTCTGCAGGCAGCGGCGCAGGCTCAAGGGATAGCCGAGGAAAGGCTCGCGGCTGGTGCCGCTGCGCACGACATCGTGGCCCATGTCCTGCATGTCGCTGCAAAGGCTATCGACCAGGGAGTCCACATCGATCCGTTGCACCGGCTTCTGTGTTTCATCGGTGCGCACATAGTCAAGCGTGGCATCCACCAACGCTTCCATCTGTGCCAGATCGTCATAGAGCTTATCGCGCGTCGCGCCCGGCTCCAGCCATTCCATCCGCAGCCGCATGCGAGTGATCGGCGAACGCAGATCGTGCGATACCGCCGCCAGGAAGCGGGTACGCTCGGCCAGTGTATCCATCAGTCGACGCTGCATCACATTGAAGGCGCTGGCGGCGCGACGCACCTCCAGCGGGCCGCGCACCGGCAGCGAGGGCCTGCGGATATCCTTGCCCAAGGCCTCGGCGGCGCGCGCCAGGCGGTTCAGCGGCCGGGTCAGCATGCGCACCACGAGCAGCGCGATGGCGGCCAAAATCACCATGCGGACCACGTAGATGCGCAGGAAGTAATCCACGAAATGGCTTACCGGCGCGCGGGTACTCCAGGCCTGCTCCTGTTTGGCGGAAACCCGCAGCCATCCGCCGTGCGCCAGCGCCACGTCATACTGCAGGTAAGCCACCAGGGGCTCATTGCCGAACAGCGCCAGCAATCCCGCCTCGTCGTCGTAGCCGTCCTGCAGATCGGCTTCCGCCAATTGCAGGAGCACCGGCCGTCCCAGGCTGGCCTCGATGGCGCGAATCAGTAGCGATTGCGTATCCACGCGCAGCGCCAGCGGCACACTCAAGCCACTGGCATATGGCGACCCTTCCGCCCGGGATACCAGCTCCAGGTCGAAGTCACGCTGCCGGAGCGCGGCCAGCGCCGCGGCCCGTGCCGCCGCGTCGTCGGGCGGAATGGCTTCGATCACCCGCATGGCATGCGCGGTACGGGCGGCCACCAACCGCGCGGGAATCTCCATCGCTTCGCGCTGGCGGATATCGAACCAGATGGTGCTGGTCAGCAACTGCGCCGCCAGCAAGCCTCCCAACAGGACGCAGACCATCTGGCCGAACAGACTGTCGGGCCACCAGCGCCGGGGGCGGCGCTCACCGCCGGTATCACCCGCCGGTAATTTGCCCATGACGACCGGTGCCGCCGGCCGCCGTGGATCACGGCCGGGGTCCGTCATTCCAGGCGCTCAATCTGATCGCAGTACAACATATAGCCTTCGTGGCGGACCGTTCGGATCAGCGTGGGCTGCCGGGGCACCGGCTCGAGGTGCTGGCGCAGGCGGCTGATGCAGACGTCGATGGCACGGTCCATCGCCCCCTGGGGCCGGCCAAAAGCTCGCTGCACGAGGACGTCGCGGCTCACCGGCTGATTGGGTTGGGAAGCCAGCGCCGCGAGCACGCGGAAATCGGAGGCGGGCAGACTGATCACCAGGCCCTCGGGCGACACCAGATGGCGGGCCCGCATGTCGAGCTGCCAGCCCAGAAAACGATAGGCCAGGGGTTCGATCTCTTTGGCGTCGGCCGCTTCCGTCGCGGCAGGCGAGCCGCCGGGCGCCGCCCGCCGCAGCACCGCGCGGATGCGCGCCAGCAGCTCCCGCGGATCGAAGGGCTTGGTCACGTAATCGTCGGCGCCCAGCTCCAGGCCCACCACCCTATCCACGGGCTCGGCGCGCGCCGTGAGCATGATGACGGCGCTTGCCGTACGATGCCGCAACTGGCCGCACAAGGCCAGGCCGTCTTCACCCGGCATCATGAGATCGAGCACGATCAGATCGTAGGGATATCGCTCGAGACAGTCCCACATTTGCGCGCCGCTGGCGGCGGTATCGGCGACAAAGCCAGCCTCGCCGAGATAGGCTGACAATAATTCTCGGATATCGGGATCGTCATCGACGACCAGAATGCGTGTGTTCGACACCGGTCAGGGATCCTTTGGTCCAGAGAAGCCGGCGCCTCCGGCCGGCCTCCAAGATATTTCAAAATAAAAGACGCGAAAAACAATACATTCCGAACCGGCTGATACTGGCCAAAGAGGAACGAATCCGTCGATTTCAGGCCGGACGGCAAGTTCGGCGCCAGCCACCCAGCTCCGCCAAGGCACCCTGGGCATACTGCCAGCGCCTGGCGCAAGCGGCGCCAAAGCCAGGATTTATGCGGCCTGGCGAGGGAGCGACACTCGTGGAGCCTCAGCCGGCAATCGAGTGGCGGGCGCGAGACACCCAAGCAGCGCCGGCACAATCTACCATGCCAACATGGCTGGCCCGCCCATGCTGGATGATGGGCATGGGCTTCAGGCGGGGCCGGGAGACCTCGGCACCATAACGCCCCGCCTCGCCAGAATCGCATGCGCCGCAAGGCACACCTGCCGACGGGCGCTCAGGCACTATCGCGCGCCACCAGGGAGAATGCCAGGTGGACCACGCGGCTGCCGCCCTCGCGTCCCGCCACCCGGAGCAGCTCTATCAGGCACTCACGCGGTGGGTGGAACAGGGCGAGGCGCCCGGCACGGTCACAGCCAATGCCCGGGCCAGCGCCGACGCGCCCGCCAAGAGCCGGCCCTTGTGCGTTTTTCCGCAGCAGCCCCGCTACGAAGGCGGTGACGCCAACCAGGCGACCAGCTATCGCTGCTCGTGACCCCATGGCGCGGGCAGTCGAGTCGTAGCACACCGGTCCACGACCCGGTTCGAGGCGCATCGCCGCGTTTCGGGGCCCGGCGGCGTAATTTACGCTGGCTTCATGACGGCCGCGGCAGTATGGTTATCGTTTGCCGAGGCAATGACGCACGGCTACAACGAGGGAGCTCTCATGGCTGGCCCAGCCTTCATCGCTCTGGCACTTGCCCTGTCGCTCAGCACATTCGCAGGGCCCGCGCAGGCGCGGGGCAATCCCGCATGGCCCGCTGCCAAGCCCCTGACCTTCGTCGTACCATTTAGCCCGGGCAGCGGCACCGATATCATCGCGCGTATCGTTGCCGACACACTGGGCACCGCGCTGGGTCAGACCATCGTGGTCGAAAACCGGCCCGGCGCCGGGGGCACACTGGGCGCCGCCGCCGTGGCCAAGGCCGATCCCGATGGCTATACCTATCTGGTCCATAGTTCGGCGCATGTGATCAACCCCGCCATCTATCCCGGCCTCCCCTACGACGCCCTCGCGGACTTCGTCGGCATCACGCCACTGGCCAGTTTTCCGAACGTGCTGGTTGTCGCGCCAGGCAAGGGCTTCAGGAACGTGCCGGATCTCGTGGCCAAAGCCAAAGCCGCCCCCGGGGGGCTGTCGTACGCCAGCGCCGGCACCGGCTCGGCCACGCATATGAATGCCGAGCAGTTCCGGGTCGCCGCGGGCATCGATGCGCTGCATGTGCCCTTTCGGGGCACGCCGCCCGCCATGAACGAAACCTTGGCGGGCCGCGTCGATTGGTTCTTCGCCCCGTTGGTCTCCGCCCTGCCGCTGGTACAGTCCGGCCAATTGCAGGCGCTGGCGGTGAGTACCGCCGAACGTTCCGCGACGCTTCCCGATGTGCCCACCCTGACCGAGGCCGGTCTGCCCGAGGCCACCTACCGATTCTGGGTGGGGTTGTTCGCCCCGGCGGGAACCTCGCCCGGGATCGTGGAGCAGTTGCACCGGGAAACCCTCAAGGTGTTGAAGCGGCCAGAGGTGCAGGAGCGTTTCAAGGGCATGGGCGCCACCGCCTTCTCGATGGACTCAACGGAATTTGACGCCATGTTGGCCCGCGAAACCCGTCATGCGGCAGAGCTCGCGAGGATCGCCGGCATTCAGGCCGACTGACCCCCGCTCCGATGCTCAATCGGCGGCAAGGCCGCGCCAGTCGCCGCCCTCTTCGATGACCCCGCCCACCGAAACCGCCGTGGCGTAGTCCAGCTCGGGATTGTCGGCCAGTTCGGGAGCCTGGCCGTCCATGAACTCCCGCACCGACTTGAGCAGTTGCCGCCGCAGTCGCACCACCGCGCCGTCGGCCGACGACAATTGCTCGTCGGTACGGTCGTGGATCGGCCCCTGGCCCAGGAACATGGCGAAGTCCTCGGTGGCGAACGACTGCGGAAAGCCGGTGAAATGTCCCATCTTCATCAGCTTGCGGTCTTGCCCCCAGTTGTTTTCGGGCTCGCCGGGCGGCAAGGGCGGCCAGTTCCAGGAGTCCGAACCTCGCATCAGGGCGGAAACCCCCAGCGGCCGGGAGGGATTCCACTGCACGATCCAGGCGCGATGCGTGGTGTCGTCCACCGGCGTGGAAAAGAAGACGTTGGCGTTGGCTCCTTCCTCGGGCGCACAGATCACGCCAAACCACGGCATGACGAAGTTGTTGAGCCGCACGTAGGTTTTGCCATTGCCCAGATCGCGCAGCGCGGCGTAGCGGTAGCCATACGGACGGTCTTCGAACTCCAGTACCGGCGCCTGCACTTTGGTCATGTGGACGCGGCCGCTGCTCTTGGCGCCCAGAGCCACGTTGGTGGAATGCAGCACGCCGACATGGGAAGTATCCACCGAGGCTTCGACGCCCTGCAGCCAATTGGTGGCCACCTCCTGACAGCCGACGATGACCTGGTCGGCGGGTACTCGGGTAAAGGGCAGGTCCGGAAACAGCGGTGCCCGCTCGCCCTGGCCGAGCCAGACCCAGACGATGCCGCCCCGCTCTTCCACCCGATAGCGGTTGACCCGGACGTTTTCGCAAAACTTCCGCTGGTTGCCTACCTGGTTGGGCGCCTCGGTCACGCTGCCATGGACGTCGAGCTTCCAGCCGTGATAGATGCAGCGCAAGCCGTTGTCTTCATTGCGTGCCAGCAACATGGAGGCGCGGCGATGCGGGCAGCGCTCATCGATGATGCCCGCCGTGCCGTCGGTGGTACGGAAGGCCGCGTAGTTGTTGCCGAGCAGGCGCACCCGGACGGGGGCACCGTCCGCTTCGAGCTTGTCGGACGGGATGGCCGGCAGCCAGTAATGCTGCCGGATCATCTCGCCCATGGGCGCGCCACTCTCCACACGGGTCAATAGATCATTTTCTTCGCGGGATATGGCCATGATCGTTTACCTCGCCGGACTTATGGCTTGATCCACAGATGCCCCATGTCGAGCCCCACCCAGTTCGACGGAGACACATGGTAGTTCTGTACCTTGGAATCGACCACCATCACCCGGTTGCCCCACATGAACGGGATCAGATAGCCCTGCTCGAGGATGTAGGCCTCGGCCTCCTGGAGAATGGCCTTGCGCTTGGCGGGGTCCATCTCACGCTTTTGCGCTTCATAGTAGGCGTCTACTTTGGGATCATTGAAACGGCCGAAGTTGGTGGGCGTGGTGTCGTAGGACGTGAGGTTGTTCCACTGGATCGTGGGATCGCCGGAAAAGTCGGAGAACGCGCTTAGGATGATATCGAAGTCACCCGAGTCGCGGCGAGCGAAGAACTGGGGATCCTCCGGCTGCTGGTGGTCGACATCGACACCGACCTGCCGCCATTGGTCGATCAGGAACACGCCGACATACGGGAAAAAGCGCCGGTTCAGAAAGCTGATCTTGAGGTTTTCCTGGCCGGCCTCCTTCAGCAGCGCTCGGGCCTCTTCGCGCGCGGCCTTCATGTCTTTGCGATAGCCCGGCAGCGCGCTGAGTTCCTCGGGGGTACGGGCAAACTCCGAGCCGGGCCGCAGCAGCCCACCCGGCGCGTTGCTGTGGGTGGAGCGCGCCACCAGCTTCGAGCCGCCCCAATGGTCGAGCGACAACGCCAAGGCCTTGCGCACCCGGGGGTCGGCCAGCGCCGGGCGTTCGACGTTGGGCAGCATGACCAGCAGCAGGTTGTGCGAGCCGTCGGTGTGATACACCTTCACGCCGTCGCCCTGCGTATCCTGGATACGCAGGGCGTCGGCCTCGGTCATGCCCCGGAAATCGGTCATCACCTGGCCCGAGGCAATCGCGTTGATCATGGCCGGGGTGGCCAGCGACAGCGAGCGCACCCGGTCAAGATATGGCCGACCTTCGATAAAGTAATCTTCGAAGCGTTCGCCCACCCACTCGGTGCCCGGTGTGTAGCTCACGAACTTGAATGGCCCCGAACCCATCACTTTCTTGGCCGGATAATCCGGATCGGACTCCAGCAACTTGGCGGAATAGATGCAGCCGGTGGGCGCGGCCAGGATTTCCAGCATGGTGGCGTTGGGCTTGTCCAGCTTCACCACCACGGTCTCGGCGTCGGGGGTTTCCACCGCGACGATGTCTTCGTACATCGTCTGACGTGCCGAAAACACCCCTTCCGGCGGCGCCCGCATGCGATCTAGCGTGACCTTGACGTCGTTGGCTTTCAGTGCGCTGCCATCGTGGAACTTGATGTCCGGGTGGAGCTTGAAGGTGTACACCAGTCCATCGTCGGAGACGGTCCAGGATTTGGCCACGTCGCCGACGATCTTGGGATAATCGGTGGGGTCCACCTTGAGCAGCGTGGAATAATGCGGTCCGACGCGCAGCAAGGTGGTGATCGAGGATCCCGCATGGCAATCGAAGGTGGACGGATCGCCCTGCGACACCGAGTACACGAACTCCCCGCCACGCTGCGGGGTCTCGGCGGCATGGACGCCGCCGAACATGAACGGCGCCACTGCCAGCAGGCATTGGGCCGATAGCTTGAAGGTTCTCATGGTTGCTCCTCCTGGAGTCGGGAATAACGGCCTGGCGATGTGCCGGACCGGTTGTGCGGGAAACTCACACCACATGGCGTCGCCGGAGTTCGGCGATGCGGGCCTCGAGCAAGCCGATCTCGCGCAAAATGGCGTCGGTATGCTCGCCCTGGGCCGGCGAGGGTCGCGCCACCTCGGCGCGGGGGTGGCGAGCGAAGTCAATCGGCTGCGCAACCACGCCGACGTCCCCCGCCTCGGGGTGATGCATGGGCCAGCGCATCCCCAGGTGCCGAACCTGGGGGTCGGCAAACACCTCATCAACCTGATGGATCGGGCCGCAAGGCACACCGGCGGCAAGCAGGCGTTCGGTCCAGTCTTGCGAGGAACGAGTACGCAGGATGGGCGTAATCGCCGCATTGAGCGCGTCACGGTTGGCCACCCGATCCGTGTTCTCCGCAAATCGGGCATCCGTTGCAAGCCCGGGCCGCTCGAGCGCCTGGCACAAACGCCGCCACATGTTGTTGCCGATGGCCGCCACGTTGATATGGCCATCCGCCGTGGGATACACGCCGGTGGGTACGGTCATGGGATGTTCGTTGCCTATCTGTGCGGGCACGACGCCGGAGAAGGTCCATTGCGCCGCCTGGAAGTCGAGCATGGCGATCTGCGCCTGCAGCAGCGAGGTCTGCACCCAGTCGCCCTGCCCTGAGCGCTCGCGCTCGTGCAAGGCGGCGAGAATGCCCATGGCGCAAAAATGGCCCGCGCACAGGTCGGCGATGGGAATGCCCACGCGCAACGGCCCCTGGCCGGGCTGGCCGGTGATCGACATCAGCCCGCCCATGCCCTGGGCGATCGAATCGAATCCCGGGCGATCCCGGTACGGCCCGTCTTGGCCAAAGCCCGAGATGCTGGCATACACCAGGCGCGGATTGATCGCCCGCAGCACTT
>JALOAI010000087.1 GCA_023228945.1 Pigmentiphaga sp.
CTGGACGAACGCCGCCGCGCCCGGCCGGTGGCGGCCGAGAGCGGAGCGCCGGCATGAGACATCATCGCTTGACCGTCAGATCCATCGCGCAGGTCGTCGGCGATTATTACGGCATCGGCTGGAACGACCTTTCGTCGGTACGGCGGACGGCGTCGATCGTCCGCGCGCGCCAGGTGGTGATGTTCCTCTGCCGCGAGCACACCACCCTCTCGCTGCCGCAGATCGGTCGCCGCCTCGGCGGCCGGGACCACACCACGGTGCTGCACGCCTGCCGGAAGATCGAGAGCCTGCGCGCGATCGATCCCGAGTTCCGGCGCGAGTACCGCGATGTCGAAAGCCTCGTGCTTGAGCGGGAAGCCGCACTGGCGCGCGATCTGATCGTGCCGGAGCCTGATATCGACCCCTTCGAGATCGCCAGCCGGATCGTCGCTGCGCCGACATCCGACTGGAGTGTGACGATCCCCGAGCTGCGCGCGCTCGCCCATGCGGTCATCCTGCGCCGGCCCGCCCCGGATGAGGTTGCACCCGTCCGGGCCGCTCCAGTCCCAGCCGAGACGCCGAAAGAGCGCCCGACACCTCCGGCCGCACCGGCCGGCGCAGTGTCTGCCGTCCCGATGCCGGTACAGCGCGTGCTCAAGACGTACCGCGCCTTCGAGAATGCCCGCTTTTCACCGCGCGAGCGCGGCGAGCGCGAGGCGTTCGAACGCGCTTTGAACGCCCTTTCAAACCACCTGAACACGGAGAGCAATCATGTCAGGCACTGAAACCATCGCCGCCATGGAGGCGGATAGTTACGCCCAGACCGGCCAGATCGAGCTGATGGGCGATCAGTACATGAAGGATGCGGGCGGCCGCCTCGTGCCCGTCGATGTCGTCAAGCCCGAGCATCGCCTCGAAGATCAGACGGTGCGCAAGATGATCGGCTATGCGGAGGAGTTGTCGGCGCGCATCGCCCGGTTCCGGGGTCACACCTTTGATGACATCGCCAGCGCGCTCGACCTCATGGCCGAGAAGTACAACGCCCGGCGCGGCGGCTCGAAGGGCAATGTGACGCTGACCAGCTATGATGGCCTGCTCAAGGTTACCGTCCAGGTGCAGGAGCAGCTGACCTTCGGGCCGGAATTGCAGATCGCCAAGAACCTGGTCGATCAGTGCATCGGCTCCTGGGCCGAGGGCGCGAACGACAAAATCCGGGCGCTGGTCGAGCACGCCTTCCAGGTGGATAAGGAGGGCCGGATCAACCGCGCTGCGCTCTTCCAGTTGCGCCGCCTCAACATTGATGATGCCGACTGGGCGGCCGCCATGGAAGCGCTGGGCGATGCCATCCGCGTCATCGGCTCCAAGGAGTATGTCCGCTTCTATCGCCGCGCGGACGCCCGCGCCCGCTGGGAGCCGATCACCATTGATCTGGCGGCCGCGTGATGGTCTCCCGGCGCGCCTACGAACTACACACCAAGCTGGGCCTCCTGATGTCCGGCGAGAGGCTCGATGACAGCGTTCATGCTGTCACCTTGACGCTGGCCGGCATGGCCATCGTCGCGGCCGATACGCCCGAGCAGGCCGAAGCCTTCCTGCGCGAGATGGCGAACAGCGCCGGCCGCATCACCGCCAGCAATTGGGAAATGAAGCCGGCCATTGACGCCCAGGTCGCGGCGCTCGCCGCCGCCAATTCCGACAAACCCAACTGAACAGGAGAACGGACATGCTTACGAACGAAATGCAGATGCGCGCCGAGCTGCTTGGCAAGGTTCTCGAAACCGGCGTCCCGCCGATGCAGGCACTCGACCATGCGCGCCAGCTCTGGGACTTCATCGACTACGGCAATAACGTGATTGAGGAGTGCGGCGTCGGCCCGGCCGGCGATGTCATCGGCGTGATGGTGTCCATGGACGGCATCTGGCAGCGGTTCGACGGCAGCGGCCGTGAGCTGGACTGGATCGACTTCGATCGCCACCCGGTCTATTCGCGCATCCGTCCCGTCGAGCAGGACGGCCAGGCCATGGTGGAAATCCCGGCCTTCTATGTCCGGGTCGATCATGAGGGCGGGCTGCTTACCTGGGCCATCTCCGACCAGCCGGTGAATGGCTTCACCCTGCACCCGGCTTTCCGTTGCCCGGACGGCACCGAGGCCAGCGCCATCCGCGTCGGGGCTTATGCCGCCGGCCGGCGTGACGATGCCATGGTGACTGCCGCCGGCCTCAAGCCATGGACCTCGATCGACTTCACGTCCGCCCAGGAGCAGTGCGAGGCCATCGGGCCGGGCTGGCGCATGTGGTCGATCTACGACCTCTCGGCCATCCAGATACTGATGATGATCGAGAAGGGCGGCGCGGACATGCAGACCCTGATCGCGCGCGGCAACGTCGATGGTGGTGGCGTGCTCGGCGGGGGCGAGAGCAACACCAGGTGGCGCGGCCTGCATGAGCTGTGGGGCAATGTCTGGCAGATGGTGGACGGGCTGCGCATCGCCGCCGATGGCACGATCAATCTCTGGAGCGCTGATCGCCCCGGCAGCGGCGAGTGGGTCTCGACCGGCGTCAAGTACGGGCCGGGCGGCC
>JALOAI010000088.1 GCA_023228945.1 Pigmentiphaga sp.
GAGGTTCGCCCCGGACTTCCTCCGGGGTCAAGCGGGTACAGCGGCCACAGCGCCCGTCCCCAAACAGATACGTGACCTGGGCGTCACATTGATAGCAATACTTCATTCCGGCAGCTCCCCGTTCCAACCCATCGAATGGCCCCAGGACGGCCCAACCTCCACGTCCACCTTCGAGGGAAGTTCCAATGGAACGCAATTGCGCATGATCTCCGCCGCGGCCTCGCCCTCCTTCGGGTCCCGGATGCTGAACGCGATCTCATCGTGAACCTGAATGATCATATCGAAGCCCGCCGCGTCCAGGGCGACCATCGCCGCCTTCGTCTGGTCGGCGGAGGAGCCCTGAATCAGGCGGTTCAGGCCCTTGTGGGTCCAGTCGAAGTTCCCGTCACGGTCCTTCGGGAACCGGCAGCGACGGCCCGACAGCGTGGTGATGTAGCCCACGGCCTTCGCCCGGGCCTCGCAAGCCTTCGCCAGCTTCTTGACGAACGGCACCTTGCTATCGAACGTGTCCAGGAGGCGCTGGCCTTCCGGTCCCGCGGCCTCGAACCGGCGCGCGCCCTCCTCGACCAGGCGCTTGCCCTCCGGGCTGTTCACGTCGAACAGCTGGAAGCGCGGGCCGCGAACCGCCATCATCGTCGGCAGGCCCAGCTTCCGGCACATCTTCGCGCCGCCCATACCGTAGGACAGGCCCAGGTAAATCTCCTTGGCGTCCTTGCGCTTGATCCCGGCCATATCCGCCATCATCTGGTGGTTGTCCGTGTTCGGGTCGTTGCGGTAGGCGTCCCGGGCGGCGATAGCCGATTGCCAGGCGTGCTGCCCAATCAGGTCGCGGGCCAGGCAGGCGTAGTGAACCGCCATCCGCGGCTCCTGCTGCGAATAGTCATTGGAGGCCCACAGCTCCCCCTCCTCCGGCAGATAGATCGCCCGCCACATCGGCGCGAAGTCATCCCGCGCCGGTTGTTGCTGTAGGTTCGGGTTCTGGCAGGACAGCCGACCGTAGGCCGCGCCCGCCGTCCCCTCCTCATCGTCCTTCTGTTTGCGGAGCTGGTTGAACGTACAGTGAATGCGACCGTTGACCATATGATCGCGGACCGATCCGGCGAAGGTCGTGCGCAGCTTGTTCACCTTCCGCGCCCGCTCCAGCGCGTCGGCCACAGGGTGGTCGATACTGCCCAACAGCTCCTTGTCGATGGAGGGCTTGCCGGTGGAGGTCTTGTTGAGGCGGATGCCGATGTACTCCAACGCCGGGGCGAGGGCTTCCGGCTTCCACACGTCCCCCACCGCGATCTTCACCCCGGTCGCCGCCCGGACCCGGGCCAGGGCTTCGGCTTCCTTCGCGTAGGCCCAACGCTCGATCTGCTCCAGGCGGTCGGTGTCAATCCGAACGCCCCGGCGGCGCAGCTTCGTGAGGACCGGGAGCAGGCGCGATTCCAGATCATAGACCCGCCACAGGTCCTGGTCGTCAATCTCGCGCTCCTGGCGACGGAGGATGTTCAACGGCAGTCGGGTGTCCTCCTCCGCGTAGGCCCCCACGAAGCGGGCCGGCAGCTTCCACATGTCCTTCTTCGGGTCGATCTTGTAGTCACTCGCCGCCGCGCGCAGCATCGCTTCGTTCTTGCCGTCGAAGCCCCAACGCTGGGCGATGGCTTGCATGGAGTAGCTGTCGTGGAGTTCGCAGATGAGCGGGTCCGCAATCTGGATGTCGCGGAAGAACCGGGCGCGGCTGAACTCGATCCCGTCCCCGGCCAGGAAGTCCAGATCATAGGGCAGGTTCGCCCCCACGATGTCGCCGGTGAACACCTTGGCCTGGTCCCGGAAGTAGCGCAGGACCGCCTCCACCGGGAGGTTGTCGCCGCCTTCGTGCCTGATCGGCAGGTATCCTCCCGGGCCGTCCTCGATTGCGAAGCTGATGCCGGTGATGTAGCTGTTCGGGCGACGGCCCGCCCCGGGTCCCAGCTTCTTCAGGTCCGGGTCCCGCGTCTCGCAGTCGATGGCGACCCGTTTGGCCCCCTCCCAGGAGGGGAGGGCGTTCAGGTCGGGCGGCGTCCAGGTGCTTTGGACGGTCGTGAACAGAGGGAATTGCATCAGCTTCTCGCCTCCTCGATCATCTGGTTCAACAGCGCAATCGTCGCCGTCAGCTCCGGGTCGGCTTCCCAGAAGGTCAGCGCCCGGACCACTTCGGCTTCGTTCGGCGTCAGGTTATTCGCCCGGGCGAAGTCCTCCGGGCTCACCGGGGTCGGGGCCGTGCGGGGCTCGATGACGCCGTTGCGGTGAAGGTCCTGTAGCTTCTCCACGTAGTGGACGGCCTTCTGAAGGTCCTGGGTCGGGTCCTCGTGCTTCTTGCGGTTGCGGGTCGCGTACTTCGTCGCGCAGGCCTCCAGGTAGCGCAGCCCGTTGTATTCCACGTAATCCCAGTGTTGGATCGGCGCGCGGTAGTGATCACCGCCGATCTGTTTGTTGTTTACTTCGGACATTGTCCAACTCCTTCCTCAATTCTTGT
>JALOAI010000050.1 GCA_023228945.1 Pigmentiphaga sp.
TATGAAGGCCCTGGCCATCAGCGCTCTCAGAAGCTTGCAAAAGCAGCCCGCCAAAATCCGGGCCTTCTTCTCACACCCAGAATCTCGATATGTCATTGAGTGACTTTACTTTCGAGAAGGTTAGTAGCTCGCTGGTGCGAACGAACGTCAGTGCGAGCAGTTGCAGGCCGAGCTTTGTCCGCTCGTCGCCAACATACGCGTCAAGATCTCGCAACAGCCGGGGCAATTCCGAGGGCGTCACGCGCGGGTAGTTTCGTTTTTTTGGCGGCCGCAAGATGTCGGAGGGTCGCAGATCCGCGACCACGCTTCGTTCGAGGTAGTCGTGGGCCACACAGTATCGAAGAATCTGGCCGCAGACCCCTAGATTGCGCCTGGCAAACCTCCGCCGCGCCGCGCGCCTCAATCGATTGGACCGTACGCCGAAAATCGGAAGCGGTCAGCGACACAATGGGCCGATCACCAGTCTCGGGAAACACATCCGCCTCCAATCGCGTCATCACCTGGACTGCATGTTTTTTCGCTTTTCTCTGGCGACCAGTACGCGTGCCATTCCCTGGCAGCGTCTCTGAAGGTGCGGCCGTTCGCGGTTTTTTCCTCAGCGGGATCGGCCCCGGACGCCACGAGAGCGCGGAGGTCGCCGTGCTGCTGGCGCGCCATCTCGATTGATAGCTCAGGAAACCGTCCCAGCACCACGGTTTTCTGTTTGCCTTCGTGGCGATACGAGTAACGCCACGTTTTGACACCCGAGGGACGCACATGCAGGTGGAGACCTCCGCCGTCGCTTATCTTGATCGGAGACGCCCCGGGGCGGAGGTTTCGGGCGATCGCTTGGGTGAGTTTTTGCATGGTTTGGCTCGTTGTTGGTACGCACAAGCCAAAAGCCTAGCGTGCCAACAACGTACCAGCAAAGTTGAGACGCTATGAGACGGTATGAGCCAAAATGAGATGAAATGAGACGGCGAAAGACGCAAAGAAACCCCGAAACTTCAATGAGTTGCGGGGTTTCTCTAGGTGAGTCTTGTAATCGATTCTAATGCTACTGGCGGAAGGGGTGGGATTCGAACCCACGATACGCTTGCACGTATACCGGATTTCGAGTCCGGCGCATTCGACCTCTCTGCCACCCTTCCAAGTGTGGCTCGCTAAGCGAAGACTGCAACTATAGCAAACTTTTCAATCGCGTGTCAGGCTGCAGCGGAGTTTTCCGCGGCAATGCGTTCCAGCCCGCCCAGATAGGGGCGCAGCGCCTCCGGGATGCGGATACTGCCGTCGGCTTGCTGGTGGTTTTCAAGCAATGCCACGAGTGTCCGGCCCACGGCGAGACCCGAGCCGTTGAGGGTGTGGACCAGTTCGGGCTTGCCTTGGGCATTGCGGAACCGGGCTTGCAGGCGGCGGGCCTGGAAGGCCTCGCAGTTGGACACCGAGGAAATCTCGCGCCACGCGGACTGGGCGGGCAGCCAGACTTCGAGATCGTAGGTTTTGGCGGCGCCAAAGCCCATGTCGCCGGTGCAGAGCAGCACCACGCGATAAGGCAGCTCGAGCTGCTGGAGTACGGTCTCGGCATGGACCACCATTTGCTCGAGGGTGTCGTACGATTGCTCGGGGCGGGTGATCTGCACCATCTCGACTTTATCGAATTGATGCTGGCGGATCATGCCGCGGATGTCGCGGCCGCCCGAACCCGCTTCGGAACGGAAGCAGGGCGTGTGGGCGGTGAGGCGCAGGGGCAGCTGGTCGCCGGGAATGATGGTATCGCGCACGCTTGCGGTGAGCGTGATTTCCGAGGTGGAGATGAGGTAGGCTTCCTCGCCTTCGCCCTCGGCCTCGCCACCCTTGCTCACGGCGAACATATCGTCTTTGAACTTGGGCAGCTGGCCGGTGCCGAACAAGGTGGCGGCGTTCACGATATACGGCGTATAGCACTCGGTATAGCCATGGCGGGTGGTGTGCAGGTCGAGCATGAACTGGGCGAGGGCCCGGTGCAGACGGGCCAGCGAGCCGCGCAGGAAGCTGAAGCGCGCGCCCGAGAGGCGGGCCGCGGTGGCAAAGTCCAGGCCAAGCGGTTCACCGAGATCGACGTGGTCGCGGGCCGCGAAAGCCAGCGCGGGAGGCTCGCTGCCGCCGCCCGGAATCCAGCGGCGTACTTCGAGGTTGTCGTCGGCCGATTGCCCCACTGGCGCGCTGTCGTGCGGCAGGTTGGGCACGCCATTGAGCGTGTCGGCCAAGCGGTGCTGGATGCTGGTGAGCACGTCGGCCAGCCCCTTGAGGCGGTCAGGGATTTCCTGCGACTCGGCCAACAGGGCGGTTACGTCGCCGCCACCGGACTTGAGCCTACCGATCTCTTTGGCCAGCGCATTGCGGCGAGCCTGCAGGGCTTCGGTTTCGATCTGGATGGCTTTGCGTTCGGCTTCAAGGGCGTGGAACTGCTCGGCGTCGAATGTGAAGCCACGGGTTTGCAGACGCGCCGCCACGGCGGCGAGGTCTTTGCGCAAGAGATTGGGATCTAGCATGGGAGGGTACCTGGTTCTCGGACAGGCGCGGCCGGCCGATCATCACGGCCGCCACGACAACCTGGTATTGTAAGCGCTGTCATTTCGCCCGCGGCGGAGCCGCCGAGAGGCTTCCAAGGGCAACGTGTCGAGAGCGCTCATGATCGGTTGAAGTGTTCTTGAACTGACCCTTCCGCCGCAAACCCGGCACCCATGCGGGTTTGCGGAGAGGTTAAGACCGCTCTAGGCTAATTACGACGGTCGGTTCTGAACCGGCGTCACGCGCCAAACGGTGTTCGACAGATCATCGGCAACGATCAGTGCGCCGCGCGGATCCACCGTAACCCCGACAGGCCGGCCGCGGGTTTTACCGTCGCTGCCCAGAAAACCCGAGACGAAGTCGATCGGGGGGCCAGCCGGGCGGCCTTCGCTGAAGGGGACAAACACCACCTTATAGCCCACGGGATCCTTGCGGTTCCAGCTGCCGTGTTCGCCCACGAAGACGCCATCGGCAAACTCCTGGCCCATGGCGGGATTGGAGAAGGCCACGCCCAACGCCGCCACGTGAGATCCCAGGCTGTAATCAGGCGTGATCGCCGCGGCGACCTTGTCGGGATCCTGCGGCCGAACGCGGGTGTCCACGTTCTGGCCCCAATAACTGTATGGCCAGCCATAGAAGCCACCTTCCTGTACCGCCGTGAGATAGTCGGGCACGAGGTTCGGGCCGATCTCGTCGCGTTCATTCACCACCGCCCAGAGCTGGCCGGTGTCGGGCTGGATGGCAAGCGCGGTGGGGTTGCGCAGGCCCGTGGCGTAAGGCTTGTGCGCGCCGGTGTTGGCGTCGATCGCCCAGACCAGGGCGCGGTCGACCTCGGCGGTCATGCCGCGTTCGGTGATATTGCTATTGGAACCGATGCCAACGTAGAGGACCTGGCCATCGGCGGATGCGGTCAAGGCTTTGGTCCAGTGATGATTGATCGCCGAAGGGAGGTCGGTGACTTTTTCGGGAGGGCCGCTGGCCTGGGTTTGGCCGTCTTCATAGTCGAATCGCACCAGTGCGTCCTGGTTGGCCACGTAGAGGCTGTTGTCGATCAGGGCGAGGCCGTACGGAGCGTTGAGGTCGTCGGCAAAAACCGTACGCGTTTCGTAGGCCCCGTCGCCGTCGGCGTCGCGCAGCAGGGTCAGCCGGTTGCCGCTTTGTACCGAGGTAGTGCCCTTGCCTTTGATGTAGCCGGCGATGACATCCTTGGGCTTGAGGCTGGGCGCATTGCCGCCCCGGCCTTCGGCAACCAGGATGTCGCCATTGGGCAGCAGCAGAGTCTGGCGTGGGATCTGCAGATCCGTGGCGATCGCGTCGATGGTGTAGCCCTCGGGCACCGTTGGCCGCTGGTCGCCCCATTCCGCCGGCTTGGCGACCTTCATATCGGGCAGCAGCCCGTACTTTGGCTCGGGGAGTTCCACGGTGGGGCCGTATTGCATGGTTCCGGTATCGCCGCCACAGGCGCTCAGCAAGGTCGAGACCGTGGCTATCGTGAGCAGGCTGGAATACTTCATTTCGTGCCTCCGATGCGTGGGGTGCGGAAACCGAGCCAGGTGGCCACCAGCGCGAGCACAGTGCCGATGACGGACAAGACCAAGCCGCCGGGCATGCTCGCCCAGGCATCCCGGGCGTGCATCAGCGCATTGAAGAAGCCGACCACCCAGGTGAGCAGCAGGATCGCGGTATACAGGACGATGCCCTTGGCCCGGCGGCTGGCACGACAAAGGTCGACGATGGCGAATATCAGCGCGATGCCGGCAAACAGCAGACCGCCGACGATGAGCCAGGATGCGAAGTTATTCCACTGAATATGATAAGTGGTGGCATAGGCGATATCACTTAGCGTGGCGCCCAGGAAGAGTGAGAGGCTGCCAGCAAGAAATACTTCATGAAGCGGATGAATGGCTTGGGAATACCGGGATTCGACAACGACGGCCATAATGAATTTCTCCTCGACGAATGGCACCGAGCTTTCGCGATAAGAACAGCGATTGCACATGGCAACATGCCGGGAAAACATCACGGCCCCGTAAGCGATCTGTGGCGAGCTTGGGTGCAATCTGCTCACCACCATATCAATACTTTACTCTCAATAAATCTCGTTTTGATGCGTGTTGTGTCCAGATGTTTTTAGAGTAAGAAGAACCAGACGAGATAGAAAACCAAAACCGCGCTTATCCCCAAGTCAGATACCAGGGCGGCAATCTCGGCACGGCTCGAGGCCTGGTTCCGGATATGCTGGATACCCGCAAGGCCGAAGAAAATCGCCCCTGCCAACGCAAGGGCCGGCACCCATTGCGGAAAATAGATACTTGTTATTGCCGGGATGCCAAGCGCCAGGTTGCCGAAGCCGATTTCCAGGACGAGCTTGCTTGCGTTTGGGTCTTTGATGTTGAAGATGTCGTTGGCCGTAAAGGCCGGCCGCGTAATCTGGTGAAAACCGGCGGCCACCAGCCGCCAGCCGACACCCCAAAACACAAACCAGGTGCCGATGGCGGCGACCAGCCCGATTCCGCCGATGACATCCCGAACGATCGAGAGGATCGGCAAAACCAGCATGAACAATACGATGACGAAAATCTGCATGAAAAGGTGCCTCCAGGAGTCAAAGGGCAGGGGGTGGGCGCTCGGCAGCGGCGGGGGAGAATATTTTCTTAACTGATCTTAACCATCATGATCCTTGCCGCTTAGTGGTGGAATGGGCAAGTGGCTGGCATGAAGACACAAGATCACACAAGGGGAAACTTGTAAGCGGCACTAAGGGTTGTCACCATGGCCATCACCTCAATCAGAACCAGGACTCCTCATGGATCGATCACCCAAAGCGTTTCTCAGTGCAGCTATTCTGGCGGCAGCGTTTGCCGCCACGCCCGCGATGGCCCAGACGACGGCGCCAGCGCAAACTCCAGCCCCTGTTCAGCCTATCGCACCCGCTGTGCAACCGAGCGACGCGCAATTGCAGAAGTTCGTTCTGGCATCACAGAAAGTCGCCGCGGTCGCCGAAGAGTATCAACCTAAATTGCAGGCATCACCCGATGACGGCACGCGCGAGCAAATGATGCGCGAAGCCGATGAAAAAATGGTGCAGCTCGTTATGGCGGATGGCTTGACCGTCGACGAATATAACGGCATCGGCGCGGCCGTCCAGCAAGATCCCCAGCTTCTGCAACGCGCAATCGAACTGGCCAACAACCCCGGCCGTTAAGCGGATCAATTCAACGCCCGGATTTTTTGCGTGCCGATCTCACGTTCAAATACCGCAAACTCATGGCTCAAGCGCTGCAGGAAATTCCGCTTCAGCGTGTCATCGACGAAGGCGGTGCGAATCGAATTGAACGCCATTTCGCGATATTCGTAGTAAGTGAGATCGGTTTTGCCCACGGCGAGCACGCATTCGCCGACGGCGTCGGTGTCGAACATGCCTTCGTCGTCGGTGGCCAGGCTTACCGGCAACCCCAGCCGCAGGTATTTCAAGTACGGGTGCTGGGCAATGTCGTCGACCGCGCCGAGCTTGAGGTTGCTGGTGAGGTTGATTTCGATGGGAGCCCGGCGTTGGGCGGCGTATTGGAGGACGACGGGATCGTGCTCCAGGCGTACCCCATGGCCGAGCCGTTCGGCGCCCAGAAGGAGGGCGTCGCGTGGGTTGCGATCGTCGCCCAGCTCTCCCGCATGCATGGTCCGGCGCCAGGTGCCGCCCTGCAGCTCCACGTTCGCCAAGACCGGCCCGTAGATGATCTGGCCGGTTTCCAAAGCTGGCGTGTGGCTTTCATTGGCCAGCAGATCGATGCCGACGAACCAGGGTGAGTGAATATCGCGCAGCAGCGTGAGCACGGCCTCCGCATTCGATTCCGCCGGACTCGTCCTAAAAAACGAGTGATTGAAACGTACCGTCAGGCCATGGGTATCCAGCAGATGCTGGCCCAGGGCTTCGTAGGCGGGGAGTTCGGACGGATCGATGTTTTCGGTGAACTCGACGTAGAACACGCCCTGGTCAATGGCGCGACTGGCGAAGTCTTCGTACATCCTGACCGTGCTTTCCCACTGGCCATCCAAGACCAGGCCGACGAACGCAAACATGGCTTCGAAGCGCGGAAACTCATGCACGCCGGGCGGTAACACCAACAGCGACCGCAAGCGATCCTGATCGGCGGGCGCCAGCGCCGAGTAGCGCGACGCGGCCGGCAGGCTGCGCAGCCAGTCGAGCTCCTCGGGGTACAGCCAGGCCTCGCCGGCGGGGTCGGCCAGGTCGCGTGCAAACTGCGCGGCCGGAACGATCGGGTCGTTCCGCTCCAGTAACGCCCGCACCGTAGTGGGGTCGAGCGTGCCCCAGGGGTGAATGTGCAGCATGGCGCCCTTGGGCACGGCGTCGCAGAAGTCGCGGATGCGTTGCTCCGATTGCGCCGCGGGCAGGGCGCGGAACTGGCTGAAATCGATGGCCGACATGGCGATGGCATGCTGCCGGCTGGCCTCGGCCTCGCGCGCCTGGCGCCGCTTCAGTTCGGCCAGATCGTTTTCGGTGAATTCGTCTTCGGCGCTGGGGGCCAGCAGGCTCTCCCAGCGCTCCCGGGTGATCATGCGTTCGGTCAGGGGAGGCGAGAGATCGCGGTAGGTTTCGATCACCAGGGCCCGGGCTTGCTCGAACCGCTCGAACTGCCGCTCCAGCTTTTCGTCCAGGCTGACGGCGCCGTCGCCACCGCAGGCGGCCAACAGTACCGCAGCGGCCAGCGCCGCCGCCTGCCAGCGGGACGGGATCCCAGACCGCTTGTGATTCTGCATCGTCGAGGCTCCCCGGATCCGGTTCATGTTTTTGGCGGCGGGCTCTAGTATCGCTTGAAACGGGCCGCGCTCCCAAGCCCTGCCGTTCCGAAACCACACCGATGGCACCACGCGGCGGCCTTGCGCGGTGCGCCAGGCCTCGCGTCTGGCGAGTTTGGCGACACCTCGCCATGCTACGATTTGCGCCACTTCATCAGTGGCGCTTTGTCCTGGAGCGCCAGACGGTTACGCCTATGTTTTCCATTTTTCCCGACGCCGCGTCCATCGCCGAGTGCGTGAGCGCCACCCTCATCGAGAAGATCGAACGCAAACCCGAGGCGGTGCTGGGCCTGGCTACGGGAGGCACCATGGAACCGGTCTACGCAAGCTTCGTGGCGCGGGCGCGCGAGCGCCGGCTGGATGTCTCCCGCCTCACGTCGTTCAACCTGGACGAGTACGTTGGGTTGGATGGAGAGCACCCCAAAAGCTATTCCGCCTATATGCGGCATCATTTGTTCCGGCACTTGCGGTTCGATCGTTCGCGCCTGCACTTGCCGGACGGCCTGGCGCCCGACCTGGAGGCGCATAGCCGGGAGTATTCCGACAGGCTGCGGCAGTGCGGCGACGCCGATCTGCAATTGCTGGGCGTGGGCGGTAACGGCCATATCGGTTTTAACGAGCCGGGCACGCCTTTCGATAGCCGTTGCCGCGTCGTGGAGTTGTCCGAGCGCACGCGCCTGGACAACAGCCGCTTTTTTGAAGGCAATGCCATGGTGCCCACGCTTGCCATTACCATGGGAATGGTCGAAATCATGCAGGCCCGCGAGATCCTGCTGATCGCCACCGGCGAGGCCAAGGCGCCGATCGTGGCCGAGTGGTATCGGAATGAGGTCACCCAGGCCATTCCCTTCACCATTCTCAAACGGCATCCGCGGGCCAGGGTCTTGGTCGATGAAGCCGCGGCGAGTCTATTACCCGATAGCGTTCGCTACTCGCCGACGGCGTTGTCGGCATAGTGCGGAGTGGGGCAAGCATGGCCTCGGCTGCCGCGCTATGCCGGGCCATAACCAAACCAATCCTCATAAATCCGCGCCAGCCTTATGGGAGTCGCCCAAAGCGTAGGCGATGTTTCCGCTATAAGTCGTGCGAAGCCCTTGCGGCCAACCAAGGCGCGATATCCCCAGGTTCATCGTGATGGCATTCCGGAATTTTGCTTTTTTTTGCCGATGGCTCGCAATCGGGGCGCTTTGTACACCAATCCCGGTGTTGGCTACCCATCCCACGGCAACATTCTCGGTGGAATCCACCTGGCAGCCGCTGGTGTCTCCGCCGCTCATGCCGTCGTGGTTTCTTGCCAACGGGTTGCCGCATGCGGACGCCGGAGCGGCACTGCAGGTATTGGCCGACGCGGCCTCGCACGGTCTGGTGCCGGCCGACTATCGGGCCGGCGAACTGGCGCAAGCGTTCGGCCAGGCTGCCCGCGCGGGCGCATCGTTCGCGCGAATGTCGCAACTGGATGCCGAACTCACCGCCGCGCTCGAGCGCTATCTCCTGAACCTCAACCAGGGGCGGCTTGGCCCGGAAGTGCTCAAGTATCGTTTCAAGGCGCCGGCGGCCGAGCCCTTCGATGCGCGCAGCTACCTGATCACGGCGCGCGAGGAGGGACGCCTGGCCCAAGCGCTGACCGACGCCCGGCCGCAAGCGCCCATGTACGAAGCCTTGCGGGAGGCCCTGAGTGCCTATCGCGCCATGGGTGATCACCCCGCCTGGCGAACGTCGCTGCCGCCCTTGCCGGCGCGTTCGCTCAAGCCCGGCCACGAGTACACGGGCTTGCCCCAGGTCGTTGCCCGCCTCGAGGCCTTGGGCGATCTGCCCGCGTACACGCTGGCCGGCACTCATTACGCGGACAGCGTTGTGGAGAGTGTGAGGCGCTTCCAGGAGCGGCATGGCCTGGAGCCCGATGGCGTGATCGGCCCGGCAACCCTCGCCGCACTCGAGGTGTCGCCGGCGCAGCGCGTGAGGCAAATGGAGCTTACCCTCGAGCGCTTGCGCTGGACTCCCTTGCGGTACGGGCCGCGCATGATCGTGGTCAACGTGCCCGAGTTCATCCTGCGGGCCTACGAGTTCCGGGGCGAAGAGGTGGACTTGCAACTGGAGATGCGCGTGGTGGTGGGGCGTGCTCTCGACACGCGCACGCCGATCTTCCTGGAAGATATGCGCTTCATCGAGTTCAGCCCCTACTGGAACGTGCCGATCTCGATTGCCCGGCGCGAAACGCTCCCCCGGCTGCGGCGCGATCCGGCGTACTTCACCCAGCAGGGATTCGAATTCGTCAGCCGCGATGGCGCTGTGATCGGCACCTTGACGGACGAGGGCATCGACGCGGTGCAACGAGGCGAGTGGCGCATCCGCCAGCGTCCGGGGCCGCGCAACGCGCTGGGCGACATTAAATTCATCCTGCCCAACGACCAGAATATCTACCTGCATCACACGCCGGCGCCGCAGCTGTTTTCGCGGGCGCGGCGTGATTTCAGCCATGGCTGCATCCGCGTCGAGGCGCCGGTGGCGCTTGCCGAATTCGTCTTGAAGAACCGGCCCGACTGGACGGCGGAGCGCATCACCGCCGCCATGGAGGGCGGCAGATCCCGCACGCTGCGGCTGGATGAGCCGGTGCCCGTTCTCATCGCCTATAGCACCGCGGTGGTGAAAGACGATGGTAAAGTTTATTTTTTCCCCGATATCTACCAGCAGGACGCCAGGCTCGAGCAAGCCTTGCGCAGCGTGCGTCCGCTTTCATCATGACCCAGACCGATCATCCGCTTAGCGCCCAAAATCCCTTTTCAACACCAACGGGCCGGGCGGGGCGAAACCTGCGCGAGCCTGCTGGGGCCGCCGCAGCGGGGCGCCGGGGCTTCCTGGCCGCGGCCGTGGGCGCCACCACGCTCTGCGCGTTTCCCACGGTGGCCAGGGCCATCACCCACGGCGCTCCCAGCGCCCGCGACCTGGCCATGGATCACACACATACCCGCGAAAAGATCGAACTCACCTACGCGATCGGCAAGCGGTACGTCCCCAAGGCGCTGGCGGATCTCGGTCACTTCCTGCGCGATCATTACTCGGGCCTGGTCGGCCACATGGATCCCGGTCTGTACGACATCATGCATGCCCTGGTCGTGTCGTTGAGAGCCCGCTCGCCCTACCAGATTATTTCCGGCTACCGTGCGCCGCAAACCAATGAGCGCCTGCGTACCACCCGAGGCGGTGGCGTGGCCAAGCGCAGCTTGCACATGGACGGCAAGGCGGTAGACCTGCGCATCCCCGGCGTGCCTCTCAAAGAGCTGCGCGACGCCGCTCTCGACCTCAAGATGGGCGGGGTGGGCTACTACCCCGGCAGCAATTTTGTCCATGTGGATACCGGCCGGGTGAGATTCTGGCGCGGTTGAGGCGGCCAGCTACCGCACGTCATTCAGGTTGCGAGGAGAGGCCCACCGGCCCGATCGGATCCAAATCTACTTTCCCGTGACCGGATTCTTATAATGGAAGGGCGGCACAAAGGCGCCGGGGTAGGGTTCGTAGTCCACCGTGGGGGGGTGGTCTGGCGGATAGTTCTCGCGCATACCGCCCTTGGGCGAGCGTGCCGTCACCCAGCTTTCGTCGTAGGGCGTGTGGAAGGTACGGTAGAAGTGCAAACTGTGGATACGCCAGAGGCCATCCATCTTGCGGTAGGTCATTTCGTACGGCCCTTCGCCCCACTGCGCGCGCTGGCCGAACTCGGCCATTTGCATGAAGGTACGCCAGCGGCCCTGGGCCTGTTGGCCATCGTCGCTCACGTGTACCACGCCCTGCAGGATCAGATGGTTGTACAGTTGGCCTGGCAGCAGGCCGTTTTCGTCGCTCTTGGCGGGCCCGGTGCCCAGGATTTTCTTGAACAGCACTTCGGCTTGCGCGGTGCCCACGTACACGCCCAGGTGCGAGACCTCGATGGCGCAGTCCGGTGTAAAAAGAGGCAGCATCTCGTCCCACAAGGCCTTGTCCAGGTAGTAGCCATAGATGCGGGTGAGTTTTTTGATGGCCTCGATGTCTTCGGCGCGCTCGATGCGCGTCTCCAGCCTGGCGATTTTTTCCTCCAGTTGCGTCAGCCATTGGCGACTGACGAGTACCTGATCTTCCGGATGGGATTCGTTGCGTTCGGGATTCATGAATTGCAGCAGTATGGGGTTGATAAAGCGCCGGGTTGCCCGGTCTTACTCCAGGGTGAGGTTGAGCCTGCGGATCACGCCGCCCCACAGGGCGCCGTCGTCGCGTATGCGGCCGGCCAGGTCGTCCGAGTCTTCCAGCACCACGGTCATGCCCATGTTATTGAAGCGTTCCACCACTTCGGGGTCGCTCAACACCTGATGCATGGCGTCTTCCCAGGCGCTCAGGGTTTCGGGGGCCAGGCCGGCGGGGCCGAACATGCCCATCCACGATGCCGCCACTAATTCCGGAAAGCCTTGCTCCACGGCGGTGGGCACGTCGGGCAATTGCGGCATCCGCTCGCGGCCCGTCACGCCCAGGGCTTTCAGACGGCCATCCTGGATGTAGGGCACCGCCGAGCTGGGCGAGTCGAACTGCATTTGCGTAAAGCCCGCCACCAGGTCGCGCACGGCGGGGGCGGCGCCCTTGTAGGGAATGTGGTTGAAGTTGGCGCCGTGGTTGGCGTTGAGGATCTCGAGGTACAAATGGCTATTGGTGCCCGGGCTGGCCGAACCGGCGGGAATGGAAGTCCCCCGGCGGCCCAGCTCCACGGCTTCGGCCAGAGTGTTGGCCGGCAGCGAGGGGTGGGCCGAGATGACCGATTGCGCCTCGTAGATGGTCACGATGGGGGTGAAGTCGGCCACCGGATCGAACGGCGGCTCGGAGAACATATACGGCACCTGGGTATGGGTGGTGTTGAGGCTGATCAGCACCGTGTGGCCATCCGGCGTCGCACGGCGCACCTGGTTGGCCGCCGGGATACTGGCGCCGCCGCCGCGGTTTTCCACCACAATGGTGGTGCCGGGCCATTGGGTGCCGAGCTTGTCGCTCACGGTGCGCGCCACGAAGTCCGCCGGACCGCCCGGCGGCGCTGGCACCACCACGGTAATGGGCTTACCCTTGATGGGAAATGGCGTTTGTGCCTGGGCCGAGACAGTTGCCACCGGCAGCAACACCGCGGCCAATAGGCCGGCCCAGCGCAGGCTCGGCATCTTGCGCGGCTGGCGAGGTGAATGAGTCGGTATAACGCCAGGGGTTTGCGTGCTCACGAATGTTCTCCTTTTTGGTGCCTTTGGAATTCAGGCTCTTTTCAGCATAGGTGGCAGGCGAGCGCCTTGTACATCGCAATGATTTCAAAATGCTTTAACTTTTATTTAAGGATGTGATGAGCCCATCTCTTGCCTCGGTGGTGCGGCGGCTGCGTTTTCATCAATTGGAATTGCTGAAAGTGGTCGCCGAGCGCGGCACCCTCACGGCTGCGGCCGACGATCTGCACATCAGCGTGGCCGCCGCCAGCAAATCGCTGGCCGAGGTGGAGTCGCTGTTCGGCCAAACCCTGTTTCATCGTTCGGTAAAAGGGCTGCGCCCCACCCTGGACGGCGCGCGCGTGCTCTTGCACGTGCGCCTCTTGCTCAATGAGTTGCAGCACATGCTCGATGGCCTGGGCGGCAACCGTCAGGCACCCGCCAGCCGCCTGAGGCTGGGCATGCCACCCTACATTATGGAGACGGTGGGCCCCGATCTGCTCAAAACCTTGCTCGACAGACTGGGGCCTGGCACCAGTTACGCCATTGCGCCGGGCAACTGGCTCAGGGGGTTGATAGAAGATCTGCTGGAAGGCGAGGTGGATGCGGTGATCACACTGTATTCGCAGCCTGCGGTAGAGGGGCTGGATTTGTCGCGCCTGGTGATCGATGATCTGCGGGACGAACCCATGGTGGTGGTGGCGCCCGCGGCCATGGCCCAGGGCTTGACCGAGTCGGCTTCATGGCGCGATGTGGCCGGCCTGCCTTGGATCATGCCGGCCGCGCAAACGCACACCCGGCGCACGATCGACGAGGCATTTTCGGTGGCGGGTTGCCCGTTGCCCCGGCCCGTGGTGGAATGCCCCGCGCTGTTGGCTAGCATGTATCTGGCCGTTGCCGGCGTCGGGCTGGCGGTGGCACCGCTGTCGGCGGCCCGCACCGAGATCGCGGCGGGGCGGCTGGCTGCGCTGCGTAGTTTGCAACTGCCCGACACCCGCCTGGTGCTGGTGCACCGGTCGGTGGCCCTGATGAGCTTGCCGGCGTTGATGGAGGCCCGAGAGGTATTGCTGGAGGTGTTCGGCAAGGCTTGAATGTGGGGACGTGGCGCGGCGAGATCGCGACCGTGGCGTGCGGCAAGCCGGAGCCGGCCAGCATCCAGAAAGCCCACTCGGCCCGCTACCCAGTCGTTTTTCACTCTCTTCATCTTGCGCTGTTTTATGGGCGTCTTGCTACCGGAGGTGGGCGAGGTCTACGCTGATCTACGAGCGCGCTGTGAGGCGGCGGGCAGAAGCCATGTTGGAAAAAGTAGGTGGTTACGCACACGGTCCGGTCTCCATTAGCCGGACAACACAAAGCAGAACGCCAGCCGTGGCAACATGGCTGGCATTCTGCCGTATGATGGTGCGCCGCAAGACTACACCTGTTCCAATGGCCGAATCTTCGCCAACACATCAGCCAGGGCGTCTTTGGCAAGCGCCTGATCGTAACTCAGTTGCAGCCCTGTCCAGAATTCGTCAGAGGTACCAAAGTAGCGCGACAGGCGTAGCCCGGTATCGGCCGTGACAGCACGCTTGCCCGCGACAATTTCCCCTATGCGCCGTTGTGAAACGCCAATTTCCTTGGCGAGCCGGTATTGCGTAATTCCCATGGGTTTCAGAAACTCTTCCAGCAGGATTTCCCCAGGGGTGGGATAAGGCACGGTACGCATGATTTTCTCCTAGGAGCGCGGGCGGTAGAAGATTTCCGCCCTTCCGGTGCACTGGATCGGTGAGCGCTCGAGCTTTTGAGCCTCGAGGCGGAGCCTGCTCAGGCCAGCTCGACCGTGCTCCACCCTGGCCGATG